>CAZUAR010000001.1:0-70 GCA_964617845.1 uncultured Kofleriaceae bacterium
CGGAGGTAGCGAGACCGGAGGTAGCGAGACCGGAGGTAGCGAGACCGGAGGTAGCGAGACCGGAGGTAGC
>CAZUAR010000001.1:170-521443 GCA_964617845.1 uncultured Kofleriaceae bacterium
GAGACCATCGACGCGCCGTACTGGCCCAAGGACATCGTCGGCAAGTCGGGCTCGCGCGAGCTGCCGATCAGCGGGCGCGTGCTGATCGATCGCGAGGACTGGAGCGACGATCCGCCGAAGGACTACCAGCGCCTCGCACCCGGCCGTACGGTGCGCCTGCGCCACGCGTACTGCATCACCGCCCCCGAGACCGGAGCTGTCGTCGAGCGTGATGCGGACGGCAACGTGACGAAGTTGCGCGCGACCGTGCACCTCGAGACCAAGGGCGGCAAGCCGCTCGACAACGGCAAGAAGCCCGACGGCGTGATCCACTGGGTGGATGCCGCGACCGCGGTGCCGGTCGAAGCGCGTGTCTACGATCGCTTGTTCGCGGTGCCCAAGCCCGAGGAAGGCGGCGTCGATTTCCTGCAGCACCTCAACCCGCGTTCCCTCGAGATCGTGAAGGGCGCGCGCGTCGAAGCGAGCCTGGCGAACGCGCCCGTCGGATCGCGCTGGCAGTTCGAGCGCGTCGGCTACTTCACCGTCGACGAGGACTCCAGGCCCGGCGCGCTCGTCGTCAATCGCACGATCACGCTGCGCGACGCGAAGGTCGAGAAGACCGACGCGAAGAGCGAGACCAAGGTGCAGAAGAACCCGAAGGCGCAGTCGCGTCCGAAGGGGAAGTCGCCGGCGGAGTACCGCGCCGAGGCGCGCGTGCGCGATCCATCGCTGCAGGCGGCGTTCGACGCGTGGAAGGTGGAGATCGGCGAGGAGTACGCCGACCTGCTCAGCGGTGATGTCGCGACGAAGGACCTGTTCACCACGGCGAGCGCGAGCGTGGACAAGGCGCTGGCTGCGAAGTGGATGGTGAACGAGCTCCCGCGAGCGCTCGGCGATCGCGAGATCGCGTCGCTCGATGCAGGGTTCGCGAACCAGCTCGGCGAGCTGCTCGCCGCGGTCGAGAAGAGCGAGCTGTCGCCGACGGCCGGCAAGACGGTCCTCGCGGAGATGGCGCGTACTGGCAAACCGTTCAGCGAGCTACGGAGCACGGCATCGGGCCCCGCCGTCGATCTCGGCGCGGCGATCGACGCCGTGATCGCCGCGAACCCCGACAAGGCCGCGCAGTACAAGGCTGGAAAGACTGGCCTCTTGGGCTTCTTCGTCGGGCAGGTCATGAAGGCGAGCCCCAACGCCGACGCCTCCGCCGTCAATCGAGCGGTGCGCGAGCGGCTGGCGTGACCCTGCGACTGGGGTCTTTGGACCTGGGGTGTTCGCTCCCTTCGTCGGGGGAATCATCCCAGTTGTCGCGACGTTGGACACTGGTCACCATAGGACCTGCATGCTGCGTCTGTTTGCCATCACGATCGCGCTCGGCGCCTGCCAGGCGACGATCTATGGCGGCGATGACGGCCCGAACAACAACCAGGTCGACGGCGGTCAGCAGCAGGACATCGATGCATCGCAAGCGTTGCCCGACGCCGCGCCCGTCGACACGGGGCCGGTGTGCCTCGCGACGCAAGCGCGCTCGGTCTATCTGAACTTCGAGGGCCAGGCGCTCACGCGCGCGACGACGAGCGATGCGACGCAGAACCAGGCCGCGTGGATGAACAAGGCGAACGGCACCGCGCCGGCATTCCGCGCCGGCAGCGGCACGCGCGCGACCGACATCACGCAGATCACGAACGGCATCACGACGGCCCTCGCCGGCCTGAACGTGAACGTCGTGACGACGCGCCCGGCGACGGGGCCGTACATGATGATCGTGTTCGGTGGAACCGCGAACAACGTCGGCTCGAACTACGGCGGTGCCGTACAGAAGCTCGACTGCGGCAACACCGTCGCGAGCGACGTGGCGTGGGTCGCGGATGCGGTCACGCCCAACCAGCGCGTGATCAACTTCGCACTCGGCGCCATCGGGTTCGGCGTCGGCATGACCGCGACGAACAACACGAACGACTGCATGTGCGGCTGGGACAACGCCTGCAACCAGACGACGAACCAGTGCACGTTCGGAACGGCGATCAACACGGATCCGGGCGCGAACCAGACCTGCCCGAACCAGGCGACGCAGAACGAGCAGCAGTCGATCCAGCAGGCGTTCTGTCAGTAGTACGTCGGTATCGTACCTGCGGGCCTGTAAGGCAGAGATCGGTTTGACAGGTGGGTGATCGACCGGGATGATCGTTCGGTGATCGGGACGACCGTCGGGAGCTACCGGATCGTCTCCAAGCTGAGCATCGGCGGCATGGGGACGGTGTACCGAGCTGAGCACACGCTCATCGGGAAGACGGCGGCCGTCAAGGTGCTCCATCCCGAGCTGTCCGCGAACCAGGAGATCGTCGATCGCTTCTTCAACGAGGCGAAGGCGACGACGACGATCAAGCACCCGGGCATCGTCGATGTCTTCGACTTCGGCTACATGGACTCGGGCCACGCCTTCCTGGTGATGGAGTTCCTCGAGGGCATGTCTCTCGCGAGGCGCATCAAGGCGGGCAGGATGTCGGAGGGCGAAGCCGCGATGCTGTTGCGCGGGGTGTGTAGCGCGCTGGCGGCCGCGCACGATCGCCACATCGTTCATCGCGATCTCAAGCCCGACAACATCTTCCTCGTTCCGGACGCGGACTCGCCGCTCGGCGAGCGCCCGAAGCTCCTCGACTTCGGCATCGCGAAGCTCACCGACATCGGCATGGCGGGCTCGGCGACGAAGACCGGCGCCGTGATGGGAACGCCGACGTACATGAGCCCCGAGCAGTGTCGCGGCACCGGCAAGGTCGATCACCGCGCGGACCTCTATTCGATCGGCTGCATGTTCTACGAGATGATCGCGGGCCGGCCGCCGTTCACGAACCTCGGCGCCGGCGAGCTGATCGGCGCGCACCTCTACGTGCCGCCGCAACCACCGTCGAAGTTCTTGCCGACGATCACGCCCGAGTCGCTCGCGCTGATCATGGCCCTGCTCGAGAAGAAGCCCGAGAAGCGCCCGCAGACGGCGAAGGAGCTCGGCGCGCGGTTGCTCGCGATCGCGCACATGCACGACATCGGCACGAACACGCCGAACCCGCTCGCACGTTCGCTGACGCCGCTGCCGGTCCCGACCCCGACCAGCATCGACGACGAGGCGCGCTTCGACGACGACGATGACGAGACGGCGCCGGCGGAGCCGAGCATCGCGGACCCGGTCGGCGCGACGATGCCGTCGCAACCGCCGGCCGTGGCTGCCCGTGCATCGCGCGTCGAGGATCACCTCGACGTCGAGCCGCTCGAGCAGCCGACGACGCTGTCCGGCGCTGCGACGAGCTCGATCATCGACGTACCGAAGCGTTCGCGGCGTGGCCTGTTCGCGGGCCTCGCGGCGGCAGCGGTCGTCGCGGTCGGTGGCGTCGCGCTCGTGCTCGGAGCGGGCGGCGGCGCCGGCCGCGCGCGCTCGTCGCCGACGCCGGCGACCGAGCCGGTCCCCGTGATCGCGCCCGTCGCCGCGCCGATCGCCGCGCCGGCGCCGACACCACCACCCGAGACGCCGCCGGTCGTGACCGAGGCCGGATCTGGTTCCGCCGTCGACGACGCACCGGTCGTCGAGGACAAGCCCGTCGTCGCGGAGACGACGAAGCCGGCGACGAAGCCCGCGACGAAGCCGGCGACCAAGCCCACCAAGCCCGAGAAGAAGCCGACCAGGCCCATCAAGCCCACCAAGCCCGAGAAGAAGAAGCCCACCTTGATCGAGACGGAGCTGTGATCGCGCGCGTCGCTGCGTCCATCTTCGCCATCGGCCTCACGACCAGCGTCGCGTTCGCGCAGCCGGCTCCGCCACCCGATGACGGCAAGGTGGACGCGAAGTCGCTGATGCTGTCCGGCGTGCGCTTGCTCGACGCGAAGGACTACCTCGGTGCGCTCGCGGTGTTCAAGGACGCGTATCGGCGCTTCCCGAGCGCGAAGATCCTGCTCAACATCGGCACCACGCTGAACCTCCTCGATCGCAAGGCCGATGCTGCCAACGCGTATCAGCGCTACCTCGACTCGCCGGACGCGGATCCGGAGAAGCGGTCCGACGTGGTCGCGGCGATCGCCGACATCGACAAGGCGGTCGGCCGGCTCGAGATCACGGTGACGCCCGCCGATGCAGAGCTACAGGTGAACGACGGTGAGTGGCGTCCCGCCGCGGCGTCGAAGCTCGTGCGCGTCTCGCCCGGGTCGTTCACGGTGCGCGCGCGCCACGCAAAGTACGGCCCGGAGGCGAAGTCCGCGCAGATCGTCAGCGGCGATCGCGCGGCGATCCTCATCACGATGACCGCGCTCCCCGAGGAGGTCGCGCCGGTATTGCCTCCGAGCGGCGGCGAGGTGATCGGTGAACCCGAGGTTCCGCCGCCGATCGTCGACGGGCCGCGCTCGCCGATCGGGCTGATCGCGATCGCCCACCTCGACATCCCGCGCGGGGGAGGCGCGGGTCTCGTCGGCGTGACGTTCGACGCGATCGAGCGGATCGAGGTGCACGCCGCCGCGATCATCGGGCCGAACTACGGCGGGTATGCAGGCGGCTCGTTCGCGATCCTCACGGGAGACACGCGCCCGTTCGTCGCGGTGGGCGTGCCGGTGTTCTTCTCGAGCGGCGCGCGTGTCGGCGTGCGCGCCGCGGGTGGGCTCGAGGTGCGGCTGTCGAAGAAGTTCTCGCTGCTCGCCGAGCTCGGCGCGGAGATGATGCTGAACCCCGAGGACAACATCCTGAAAGCAGCGTTCATCCCCGCCGTCGGCGCGAGCGGACGGCTCTAGAACAACGCGACGCCGATGCCCCAGTAGCGCTCGTCCTTCATCTCGCGGACCGAGCCGTACACGAAGCCATCGAGGCGACCACTGAACTTGAGGCCGACGCCGGCCTCCGCCTCGTCGCCCCACAGCGCCGACGGCGCGCCGTCCTGCCGTGCGTCCGACGACCAGAGATAGGTCTGGCGGAGATACGCGACCGGGCGAACCTCGTCCGTGATCGTGAGGACAGCGAACAGCTCGGTCGGAAACTTCCACGCGAAGTCCGCGACGCCGCCCGTGATGCCGCCGAGCCCGAGGCCGATCGTGGCGCCGATCTGCAGGTTGGGTCCGAGGAACACGCCCGGGCCGATGCCGACGCCCATGTCGTAGATGAAGTGCGTGTTGTCGCCGACGGTCATGCCGATCGACAGGTCGGCGTTCTCCGCCATCCCGACGACCGGGTTGCCGTGGATGTGACGACTCGTGCCGCCGACGGAGAGGAGCGCGTCGAAGTCCGTGCGCGTCGATGGACGCTCGACGCGCAGTCCGCCGCCGAAGCCCGCGCCGACGCTCTTGTACCAGGGGCCGCGATCGCGGTCGCGATCGCGATCGTCGTCATCGTCATCGTCGTCGCGCTCCTCGACGGACACGCCGCGCGCGATCGTCTTCTCCGGCGCGGCGCGCTCGAGGTCGTCCTCGTCGAGCTCGGTGGTGCCGTTCAGCTGGATCTTCGCGACGAAGTTGTCGCGGCCACGCTCGACGTTCACCGTGTACGAATCGTCGGGGAGCGCGAGGCTCAGCGGCTCGCCGGCTTGCTTCGTGACCTCGAGGACCACGCGACCGTCCTTGTCGAGGATCGTGACGCGCCCCTTGAGGGCGGAGGGCAGCACGAGCGCTGACTCGGTGCTGCGCAGATCCGTGATCACGACGTCGCCGGTCCCGGACAGGTGCATGTCGTACGCGGGGTGCTGCGGACCGTGCACGGTGTTCTGCGTGCGACCGAGCGTGTGCTCGTACGCGTACTGGTATGCCTCGGTCAGCGTGATCTTGCCGTCGCGATTGCGATCGGCGCCGCCGCGCAATCCGGCGACGAAGAAGTACGTGAAGAACGACGCGCCGATGCGATCGGACTCCTGCGCGTCTTCATCGGCGGAGCTCGACGACAGGAACGCGAAGCCCGCGACCTGATTCGAGCTGTCCTGCAGGAACGGCGGCATCTTCGTGCCGCCCTTGATCCGCGTGAAGCTTCCGGACGCGCAGCTATCGACGATCGCGATGTGCACGTCGGCGGGAACGGCGCGGATGCGCGTGCGCAACCGGCCGTAGTCGTAGCGCGCACCGCCGAGCAGGATGCCGGTCTCGTCGGCGTGCCCCGAGTAGTAGACGACGAGCTCGATGCGCTGGCCCTTCTTGCGCCCGTCGCGGACGCGCCTCGACAGCTCGTCGAACGCGCGATCGAGCCCGGCCGTATCGGGCTCGCTCAGCATCGATAGGTCCGCCTTGTTGACGCCGCCGATCTGACGGAGGACGTCGGCGATGTTCGCCGCGTCGTGCCCCGCGTAGCGGAGCGTCTCGCGGCCCTCGCCGCCGCCGTTGTTGCTGCCGACGATCAGCGCGAAGCGCCGCAGCGCGGGAGGCGGCGTGCTCGCGTGTACCTGCGTGCTCGCGACGACGAGCACGATGCAGACAAGTAGGAGGCGATGCATGGCGTTCCTCATGGAGTGGGTTTCCGAAGGCGAAGCGACCATTGATGGAGGTGCGACGGGAGATCGAGCGACGCGGATGCGGCATCGCCACGCTCGGCGAGCGACCGCAGCGCGCCGAGGCACGGCGCGAGCTCGATCGGATCATCGGCGGTGATGAAGAAGAACCGCTCGAAGCGAGGCGCGTTGTCGAGCGCGTACGCGTGCGCGAGCGGCGTCGGCTTCGTCGACAGCGCGGTGTCCTCGGGCGGCGCGTCCTCGGCGCCCGGGTAGTGCAGCGTGACCTCGCCCGCGCCATCGACGGACGCGATCACGCCGAACTTCCTGCCGCCCGCGTTGTAGCGCAGCTGGATCAGATCGCCCTCGCGCACGAGATCGTCCTCGGCGAGCGGCTCCGCGTGATCGCCGACGTGACGGAACGCGAGCAAGCGCGTCGCCCCCTTCACGCGAGTGACCTCCGGGACGTCCTGCGTGGGATCGCCCGTCGCGACACGACCGGCGACGAGCACGACCGCAGCGACAGCGGCAACCGATGCAACTCCAACCATGCCGACCATGGTCAACCTCCGGCGCGCACGTCGGCGCGCAGCTTCGCTCGCGACGCGAGCGTTGATCTGTTCGAGCGCCGGCCCGGCGGGATACGCCGCGAGCTCGGTCGCGTTGTCGGCGCGGATCGCCGCGATGCGTTCGGCGAGCTCGGTGGGATCCGCGGCGTCGACGCGCGCGCGACTCTGGGGCGCGACTTCATCGAGGGCGGCTCGTTCGACGAGCCAGTCAGGTGGCGAGGTGCTCATGAGACCTCCAGATCGTGGAGCTTCGTTCGCAGCTTCGCGAGCCGCTTGCGCACGCCGGAGACGGACATGCCGACCTCGGCCGCGACCTCCTCGAGCGTCATCTTGTCGTGGAGGTGCATCACCGCCATCACCGCGGTGTCGTCCGGCTCGTGGCGAAACAGCGCGTCGAGGATCGAGCGCGCCGTGCTCCGGTCGCCCGGCTCGGTGTGCGCCGCGATCTGCTCGACGAGATCCGGATCGCCGTCCTCGGGGCGCCGCCGCCGGCCACGGATGCGGTTGAGGCAGACGTTCGTCGCGATGCGGAACAGCAGCGACGACGGCGCTCGATCGTCGAGCGAGTCGGTGCGGCTGAGGATCTGGACGAAGACGTCGTGCATGGCATCGCGCGCAGAGGTGTCATCACCGAGAAGCTTCCGGCAACGCCGGAGCACCATGGGGCCATACGTCTCGTATAGGCGCTGGGAATCGATGGGCACGGTGCGCGGTCGGGGGTGTAACACCGCACGTCGCGGAATGTGTCCCTGCTATTTTTCTGCCCGTTCCCTACTCGAGAACGGGCAGGCGGAGCTTGCCGGACGCGATCGGGAGCGCCGGCGCGTGCGCCTTGCGCGGCGTGGTCAGCGTCTGCGGGCGAATGTCGTCGGCGCGCTCGGCCCAGGCGCGCGCGACGTCGCGATCGAGCAGGTGCGTCGGGCGCACGTTGCGGAGCGCGTTCGCCATGATCGACCGCACGTGCGGATTGGTCTGCTCGAGCTGCGCGAGGAGCTGGGTCATCGCGTCGCGCTTGAGCCCCTCCTGCGAGCCGCACAGGTTGCACGGGATGATCGGAAACGCCTGCAGCGCCGCGAACGCCGCGATGTCCGACTCCGCACACTCGATCAACGGGCGGATCACCTCGAAGCGGCCGTCGTCGGTGCGATAGCTCGCGGGCATCGCCTGCAGCTTGCCGCTGTAGAACAGGTTCAGCAGGAACGTCTCGAGCGAGTCATCGCGGTGGTGGCCGAGCGCGATCTTGTTGCAGCCGAGCCGCTCGGCCGCCGAGTAGAGGATGCCGCGGCGCAGGCGCGAGCACAGCGAGCAGTACGTCGCGGTCTCGGGCAGGTGCGACGTGACGACCGAGTACGTGTCCTCGCGCAGGATCTCGAAGCGCTGACCGGAGGCCTCGAGGAACGCGCGAATGCCGCTGCCGTCGTACCCGGGCTGCACCTGATCGAGGTGCACCGCGACGAGCTCGACACCGAACGGGAGCCGCGGGATCAGGCGCGTCAGCAGGTAGAACAGCGTGTAGCTGTCCTTGCCGCCGGACATCGCGACCATGATGCGGTCGCCCGAGGCCAGGAGCTCGTAGCGCGCGCACGTGTCCTTCACGTCGCGATACAGCCTGTGCTCCAGGCGCCTGGCTTCGTCACCGGCGGGCATCGCGGATTCCTACGTCAGTGGCGGCGCCGGCGCAAGCCAAGGATCGCGAGTCCCGACCGCACCCTGTAAGCGTAGCGCACTCGACCGGTGCTTCACAGACTTGTACTTCACGCGCCGATCGCCAAGATGGGCCGGCAGTGAACCGAGACGACCTCGCAGCTCTGCTCGTGTCGACACCTGCCGCCCAGGGCTATCTCGGCGTGATCACACCGCGCGGCCAGCGCGCGTACGTGCTCGGTCCGCGGACCGCGCTCGACGGGGAAGCTCCGATGCTCGACTGGCGCACCGCGCCGCTCGCCGGAGTGTTCTTTCGCCATCGCGCGGGCGAGTCGTACGAGCTCGAGATCGGCGAGCAGCAGACCACCGAGGGCCGCGTCACCGAGCGCTGGGTGTTCGCGAACGGGGACCTCGTCGGCGAGGACGTCCGGCTCACGGCAGAGGGCGAGGTCTCTCGTGTTCGTCCGAGCCCGCCGGCCATCGCGCCGCGCGATCGCGATGCCGCGATCATCCTCGACGCCGATCAGCAGCGCGCCGTCGATCTGCCGGCTGACACGTCGCTCGTGCTCGACGGTGAGGCCGGTGTCGGCAAGACGCTCGTCGCGCTGTATCGCGTCGCCGCGCTCGCGAGGCGCGCGCACGAGAAGAGCCGCCGCTTTCGCGCACTCGTGCTGGTGCCCACGGAGGGTCTACGCCGGCTCGTGCGCTTGCTCGCCGATCGCCTCGGCATCGAGAAGCTCGAGATCGCGGTCCTCGACGATTGGCTCGTGGCGCGTGCACGCGCTGCCTTCACGGGCCTGCCCGATCGGCTGACCGAAGGCGCGCACGCGCAGGTGATCGCGCTCAAGCGTCACCCCGCGGTGCGCGCGGTGCTCGACGACTTCATCGGGTGGAAAGCGCCGAAGTCCGAGGACAACACGTCGAAGACGCGCAAGCGCTTGCTCCACCTGTTCGGCGACAAGCCGCGCCTCGAGCGCGTGCTCGCGGCGTCGAAGGGAGAGCTCCCGACGCGCGCGATCGAGCACGTGATCAAGCACACGCGCATGCAGTTCGAGGCGACCACGGAGAAGCAGAATCGCGGTGTCGATGCCGACCGGCTCGTCACGCTCGACGGCAAGTCGATCGACGCTGGCACGCGCATGGAGAACGCCACGACGTTCGACGCCGAGGACGTTCCGGTGCTGTTCGAGCTCCTGCGCCGCAAGGCCCTGCCACCGCCGGCCGAGGAGCTGACGCGCTACGACCACATCGTCGTCGACGAAGCACAGCTGCGCTCGCCGCTCGAGCTCGCCGCGATCGGCGATGCGTTGACCACGCACGGAACCGTCACGCTCGCGGGCGATCATCGCCAGGCCACCGACGAGAGCGCGTGGTTCACGACGTGGAGCGCCGCCGAAGCGGAGCTGCGCCGACCGACGTGGCAAGAGATCACGCTCGAGATCACCTATCGCAGCGTGCCCGCGATCAGCGACTTCGGCCGCGCGATCATCGCGGGCACCGCGTCGGTCCCACCGGAGCCACCGCCCGATCCTGCCGTGTGGGCGAGCACGTGCGAGTCGCAGCTCGGGCAGACCGCCGCGCTGTGCTGGCACCTCGACGCGCTCATCACGCGCGATCCATGGCGCCAGATCACGGTCATCGCGCGCACGCCCGAGCACGCGCGTCGCTTGCACGCGGAGCTATCGCGTGGTCTCGATCCGACGCTGGTCCTCGATGGGGACTTCCAGTTCGAGCCGGGCCTCATCATCACCACTGCCGCCGCGGTGTCCGGCCTCGAGTTCGACTGCGTCGTGATCCCGGACTTCACGCCCGCGTTCTGGCCGCAGGCTCCGGAGCTCGCACGTTCGCTCTATGTCGCGGTGACACGCGCGCGCGACTGGGTGTGGCTGCTCACACCCGATACATGGTCGCCGATGGTTGCCGCGCGATAGACCAGCGTCACTCGCCTGACTTCACGAAGCGCGCGGCGGTCGACGCGTTCGGCTTGAACGCCGCGCTCACGCGCCCCTGACGGATCAGCTCGTTCGTGCGCTCGTCGTAGGCCGATGCGATCGCGTGCGGATCGTCGTCGTCCGGGACGATGTCGAGATCGAAGCGAATGCTGCGGCCCTCGGCGTCCGTGTACGAGATCGTGCGGTGTAGCTTCGCGCGCGCCGACTGCTCGTGGCGCTTGATGATCTCGCTCGCCGTCTTCACGATCGTCGCGAACGACGCGTGATCCATGGGCTTGGGGTTCTTCTTGTCGCGCCCCATCGTCCAGTGCGTGACGAGCGTGGGCTCCGCATCGCCCTGCCGCGTACACTCGACGGCCCACCCTTCGTCGTCTTCATTCTTGATGATGCGTGCGATCCAGCCGTCCTTCTTCCAGTGACGCGGATCGGAGGTCTCTTCCTGCATCGTGACAGCATCCACCACGAGGCTGACATTCACAGCGCGAGGGCCGAACGCACCGCGAGCGCGAGGCCCGCCAGGAGCAGGCCGATCCAGACGAGGCGCTCGAACGCCTGCGGGCGCAGCGCGTAGTGCAGCTTGTTGCCGGCGAATACGCCCGGCACGAGGAGCGCGGCGAAGACCAACGAGTAGCTGCTCGTCGTACGCGAGAACAGATCGAGCGCGACGTAGTTCGCGACGAGCCCGAGGTTGAGCACCAGCCACAGCACGCACAGCGTCGCGCGGAACGCGGCGGCGTCGGGGAGCCTGCGGCGCGCGACGTACACGATCATCGGCCCGCCCGTGCCGAAGAGGCCGTGCGCGACGCCGCCGATCGCGAGGAACCCGTACTGCCACGCACGTGCCAGCGGACGCGTCGCGGGCCGCAATAGCTGGAGCAGCGACAGCGCGACGACGAACACCCCGAGGACGGCCGCGAACAGCGTCTTGTTCGGGAGGTGGAACAGCGCGAGCCCGACGCCGGTCCCCACGCCGACGATCGGCACGATGTCGACGAACAAGAAGCGCCACGCGATGTGGCGGTGGTTGCGCGCGACGAGGAACGCCGACATCGCCATGTTGAGCGGCACCCACGCGGGCAGCAGCACGTCGAGCGGGAGGAGCTGCGCTCCGAGGCTGACGACGATGACGGTCGCACCGAACCCGATCGCACCCTCGGTGGTGAACGCGGCGAGCGCGATCAGGACGACGAACGCGTAGGTCATGCGTGCGCGACGATGGCCGGCACGGCGGCCGGTAGTGGCGCGATCTCGCGAGAGATGCCACGCCGCTCGCGATCGCGCGTGCGCCATTCGTCGACGGGATCGCGCGGGAACATCGGGCCGTCGAACGGGAGCTGGAACGCGGCGTCGAGGTCCGTCGTGCCGTGCGTCTTCACGAAGATCGCCTTGCGCGAGTACGCGAGGAAGAACATCAGGAACGGGAAGAAGTTCTTCACCATCACGATGTCCGCCTTCATGATCGGCAGGCCGACCTCGGCGTAGAACGACGGTCGCATCACCATGCACGGACCGTGCGTGATCACGATCCGCAGGTGCTCCACCTCGAGCACGACCGTGCGGCCGAAGCCTTCGCGCTCGTGCTTGCCGAGGATGCGCCCCGAGACGTCGAGCGGCTTCGAACGCGAGGGATCGAGCGTCGCGCCGATCGACAGCGAGACCGTCTCGCCCTCGGCGCGTGACCACAGCGTCGCGACCGCGTCGGGATCGCGGACGGCGGCGTAGGTCAGGAGGCCCTTGCCCTCGTCGAGGAGTGCGCGCAACAGGTGCGTCGAGTCGCCGGGCGCGCCCGCGGTGACGACGTCCGAGGTGTCGGCCATCGTGATGCAGCCGAGCTTGCGCCGCACGCGCATCGAGCGCGCTTGCGCGATGCCTTCGGACGCCGAGGGGAACGCGGGCGGTTGCTCGTGCCGGCGCTCCCAGCACATCTCGGCGAGCTCGTCGGCGAGGCGCTCGGCGGCGGCGGTGTCGTTGTTCGTGACCGCGACGGTCGACCAGCCGACGTGCGGGTGATCGATCCACGGGTGCACCATGAGCGTCGACGCCGCGAGGGCATCGCCGCGCTTCTCGGCGCGCTTCATGTGACGGAACACCGGGCGCATCGGCGCGAGGAAGTCGATCGTCTTGCCGCCGCCGAGGAGCAACGGCAGGGAGCGCCACGCCATCGTCGGCTTGATCTCGCCGAGCATGGTGCCGATCGCGATCGCGCCGGCCTTCTTGCCGATCTTCGCGTGGTCGCGATGCGGATTCGTTTGATACGCGACGATCGCGTCGGCGATCGCCATGCGCTCGTGCGTCATGTTCGCGTGCAGATCATGCGACGCGACGAGCGGGACATTGCCGATCACCTCGCGCACCGCACGCAGCAGGCGCGCCTCGGGATCCTGCACTCCGACGACACCCATCGCTCCGTGGAGGCAGAAGTACATGCCGTCGATGCGGCCCGCGGCGCGCAGCATCTCGACGACGCGGCCCTCGAGCGTCTCGAAGCACTCCTTGGTGAGCGGGCCACCCGATGACGCCCACGCGCTGAGCAGCGGGACCGGCTCGATCTCCGACTTGCGCGCGTGGACGGCCTGGATGAAGCCGCCGAGCTCGGCACGCTTGAAGAAGCCCTTCACCTCCGGCCCGTCGGTGGCGATCTTCAGCAGCGCGTCGCCCTCGAAGTAGTGCGCGCTGGTGAAGTCCTCGAGCGACGTCGTGATCGGCGACAGCGCGTTGGACTCCTGCGCGATGCGCGCGAATGCGATGCGCTTCACGACGCGCCTCGCGAGTAGAGGTCGCTGATCATCTTGCGCACCTGCATGCCGACGAGCCCGCGGATCGGCATCTTCGCGGCCATGCCGTACATCGGCGCGCTGCCGCTCTTCGCGAGCTGCGGGTTCGCGCGCACCTCCTTCGCCGACTCCGCGAGGTCGTCGAGGTAGTCCTTCACGATGGCGCCGTGGTTCGCGGTCACCGTCATGTGGATCGACGCCGGCGCCTGCTGCCGATCGATCGTCCAGCCCCGCGCCTCCATGCGATCCGCGATCGCGTAGACCGGCTCGCCGCTTCTCACGCCCGCGACGCGCTTCACGCGCGACCACAGGCTCGCGTCGGCCGCGGATTCGGCGGCCTCGACCGTCGAGTACGTCACGATCGTCGCGTCGCCCTTGCCGACGAGCGACAGGCCCGGGATCGACTCGATGCCGCGACGGAATTGATCGCTCGCGTCGAGCGCGAGCTTCGCGAGATCGAGGTAGCCCTGCTCGCCGAGCGAGGTCAGCGCGGCCCACGCCGCGGCGATCGGACCGCCCGGGCGCGTGCCGATCATCGTCGGCGACGCGTAGATGCCGCCGGGGAAGTCCGCCGCGACGAAGATCTGGTGCTTCATGTCGTCCATCGATCGCCACGTCAGCGTCGATGCGCCCTTCGCCGCGTAGCCGAACTTGTGCAGGTCGGCGCTGATCGACGTGACGCCCGGCGCACGGAAGTCCCACACCGGTACGCGGCGCCCGAGCTTCTCGACCCACGGCAGGATGAAGCCGCCGACGCACGCGTCGACGTGCAGCGGCAGACCGTGCGCGAGCGCGAGGTCGGAGAGCTCGACGATCGGATCGACGACGCCGTGCGGATACTGCGGCGCGCTTCCGACGATGCCGATCGTGGAGAACCCGATCGCCTTCGCCATCGCCGGCACGTCGGCGCGGAAGTCGGGGCCGACGGGCACCTTCTTCAACTTCACGCCGAAGTAGTGCGCGGCCTTGTCGAACGCGGGGTGGGCCGTCGCCGGGACGACGAGCTCGGGCCGCAGGATCCACGGCCGGCGGCGGCGCGCGCGATCGCGATACGCGGCGACCGCGCACAGGATCGACTCGGTACCGCCCGACGTCACGGTGCCGACCGCGCCCGGACAACCGAACAGGCGGCCGGTCATCTCGATGATCTCGGTCTCGAGCTGCTTGAGCGAGCCGAACGCCATCGGGTTGAGCAGGTTCGTCGCCGCGTACAGCGCGTGCGCCTTCTGCATCAGCTCGTCGTGCGCCTTGCCGGACGCGCCCGGTGTCTTGTACACGAGCGAGAATACGCGGCCCTCGCGCCACTTCGTGTCGCTCGCCTGCCGGCTCGCGAGCTCGGCGAGGATCTCGTCGGCGGCGCGGCCGTGCTTGGGGATGCTGGTCATAGCTTTGCCTCGACAGAGAACGTGATGATGTTGTTCACACCGTGGCCGCGGAAGTTGGACGGCGGCATCGTCGTCGACTCCGTGACCGTCGGGATGTCGTACCAGTAGCGGAGATAGCTGAGGCCGAACCGCATGCGCCCGGCGCTGTAGCGCACGCCGGAGTGCAGCCCGATGTGATTGAACGTCGGTTGATCGAGCGTGACCGTCGTCGACGGTGCGGGCGTGCGATCGAAGTGCGTGCCGAGCATGAGGTCGAGCTTCGGCACCGCGGAGAGGTCGTGCACGCGAACGCCGCCGCTGATCTGGAACGAGTCGCGATAGTTCTTGAGCGTCTCGAGCTCGCGCACCAGGAAGATGCCGACGATGTCGGTGTGCTGCTTCTCGTACTGGCGGTACAGCCAGTAGCGAAACTCGGTGCCGACCTCGACGTTCGGATGCACGTCGACGTTCGCGCCGGCGGTGAACGTCCACGGCAACAGCTGCTGCGTCGTCTGGACGCCGACGAGCTTGTCTCCCGGGTTCGGCGCGTCATCGCTGTACGTGATCTCGACGGGACCCTCGAGCTCCGCATCGACGCGGCCGGTGATCGTCGCGCCCCAGGTCACGCGCGGGTGCGGCTTGCCGAACGCGCCGATCATCCACGACGGCGCCCAGCCTTCGCCGTCGAGCTCGAGCAGCGGGCGCGTGCCTGCGAGCCCGCTGATGTCCATGCCGTTGATGATCGGATAGACCTCGCGCTTGCCGTGCACGCGGAAGTTGATCACGCCGGCAGATGCACCGACGGTGATCGCGTCGTTGATGCGATACGCGCCGGCGAGCACGGCCTGCGGCGCGACGACGTAGCCGTCGATCAGGTGATAGCGCGTGACCTCGTCCTCACCGAACGCGGCGCCCGTCGCGTTGCCGACGTAGAGCGCGGCGCCGAGCGTGAGCTTGTTCGGAAGGATCTCGCCGCCCACGGCGATCATCGGGATCACGCCGTACGCACGGCTCGGCTTGATCGGGTCGTAGTAGCCATCCGGCCCGGGCGTGCGCATGAGGAACTCGTCGCTGCGCTCCCATGGCGCGAGCTCGAACTCGGTCGAGATCATCGCGAGGCCGCCCGACAGGTAGACGTTCCAACCGGGCGAGAGCGTGAGGCCCGCGGGGTTGTGATAGATGCTCGACAGATCGTCCGGGCGTCCGATCACCGCGCCCATGCTCGTGCGACGCACGCCGATCTCCGGGATGCCAAACCCGCCCGCCCGAGCGCCGGTGGGGCAGAGCCCGATTGCCACGAACAGACCGAGTGCGAGACGAAACGACACGGTTCCAATCTCACCGAAGCGCCTCCAGCATGCGAGCGATACGTTGAGACTTCGGCCTGTCATTCCGCACCGATAGTTGCTGCCGCGCCGCTGCTCCGGGGCGATGGCACCTTGCTTGCTCGGGCGTTGAGCATGGCCCTGTCGAGCACCTATCGATCTGCCCTCGCAGGGCTCAAGATCCTCGTCGTCGACGACGACGCCGACGTCCTCTACCTCGTGCGCCGCATTCTCACCGAGGCGCGAGCGGAGGTCAGCGCGTCATCGAGCGCCCAGAGCGCACTGCGCAACGTCGCCATCGCGCGGCCCGATCTGATCATCAGCGACCTCGAGATGCCCGGCTGCGATGGCTACGAGCTGATGCAGCAGATCCGTCGCTTGCCCGTCGAGAACGGCGGTGCGACGCCCGCGATCGCGCTCTCCGCGCACGTCCGCGAAGCGGACAAGGCGAAGGCGCGCGCGGCCGGGTTCAACGCGCATATCGCCAAGCCGATGCGAGCGCTGCGGCTCATCGAGGCGATTCGCGAAGCCGTACCGCAGCTCAGGCCTGGATTCGCGGGCGGTACGGCGGCTCGGCAAGCTTGAACAGATCGACGACGTGATCCTCGACCTGCTTGATGCTTCGTCGAGCCGTCGCCATCGCGATCGCACGGATCCACAGCGCGACCACGAGCTCGTCTGCCTTTGGTGTTCGCTCCACGGATCGAAGCTACGCCGATCGCGAGCCGAGTGGTCGAGGATCCGTGCGCTGAATCGGCTCGGTAAAACGACGAGCCTGCTAGCGTACGGGCATGTCTGATGACGATCTGCGCTGGAAGCTCGGCGCACGCATCGAGGGCGCCGACTACAAGATCTTCAGGACGCACTTCCGCGATGCGCCGCACCCGCGAACGGGCAACGTGAAGAGGTTTTCGCTGATCGAGGCGACCGACTGGGTCAACATCATCGCGCTCACGGCCGCGGAGCGCGTCGTGCTCGTGCGCCAGTACCGGCCGGGAGTCGATCGCGTGTGCATCGAGATTCCGGGCGGCATGGTCGATCCGGGAGAAGACGCGCGCACCGCGGCCGCGCGCGAGCTGGCGGAAGAGACCGGCTACACCGCATCGCAGTGGCGAAAGATCGGCGCGGTCGCTCCGAACCCGGCGATCCAGAACAACACGCTGCACACGTTCCTCGCGCTCGACGCGAAGCAGACCGAAGAACCGCACTTCGATGGCGGCGAGCTCCTCGAGATCGAGACCGCGCCGCTCGCGGATGTCTACGCGATGGTGCGCGAGGGCAGGATCGACCACGCACTCGTGGTGGCCGCGTTCGGCCATCTCGCGCTGCGTTCAGGCTAGTATCCGCGCCATGCCTCCCAAGACCTCCTGTCCCGTCACTGCCGCGCAGTTCGCCGAGAAGGCCGAGCCACTCAAGATCTCGATCAACGGCCAGGAGATGCTCGCCGAGGTGAAGCAGTTCTCGACGGGCAGCTTCGGCTGGTACCTCAACGGCAAGACCGTGATCTCCGTCGACGGCAAGGCGCTGTCGGTGCAGATCGGCATGAACATGACGGTGGTCGGAAGCAAGGACGCGGCGCGCGAGTAAGTCGTGGCCACACGTATCTCCGAGATCCTCGCCGGCAAAGAGTCCGTCGGTAGCCGCGTCACCATCGAAGGATGGATCCGCACGCGCCGCGACTCGAAGGCCGGCTTGTCGTTCCTCGCCGTCTCCGACGGCAGCTGCTTCGATCCGCTGCAGGTCGTCGCGCCCGCCGAGCTCGCGAACTACGCGACCGACGTGGTGAAGCTCACGACCGGCTGCGCGGTCCGCGCGACCGGCGAGCTGGTCGCCTCGCAGGGCAAGGGCCAGGCGGTCGAGATCAAGGCGGACACCGTCGAGGTCGTGGGCTGGGTCGACGACCCGGACCACTATCCGATGCAGCCGAAGCGCCACACGCCGGAGTTCCTCCGCGAGGTCGCTCACCTGCGCCCGCGCACGAACATCATCTCGGCCACCACGCGCGTGCGCCACACGCTCGCGCAGGCGATCCACCGCTTCTTCCACGAGCGCGGCTTCTTCTGGATCCACACGCCGATCATCACCGGCTCCGACGCGGAAGGCGCCGGCCAGATGTTCCGCGTGTCGACGCTCGACGCCGCGAACCCGCCGCGCACCGCCGACGGCAGCGTCGACTGGGACAAGGACTTCTTCGGCAAGCAAGCGCACCTGACGGTGTCCGGCCAGCTCAACGTCGAGAGCTACTGCCTCGCGATGAGCAAGGTCTACACGTTCGGCCCCACGTTCCGCGCCGAGAACTCCAACACGCGCCGCCACCTCGCCGAGTTCTGGATGATCGAGCCCGAGATCGCGTTCGCGGATCTCGCCGCCGACGCGCAGCTCGCCGAGGACTTCCTCAAGTACATCTATCGAGCGCTGCTCGACGAACGCAAGGACGACATGGCGTTCTTCGAGAAGTTCGTCGACAAGGACTGCATCGCGCGCCTGTCGAAGATGATCGAGGCAACGTTCGCGCGCCTCGACTACACCGACGCGATCAAGGAGCTCGAGAAGGCGCAGTCCTCGGGCACGAAGTTCGAGTTCCCCGTGAAGTGGGGCATCGATCTCCAGTCGGAGCACGAGAAGTACCTGACCGACACGGTGATCAAAGGTCCCGTCGCGGTCATCAACTACCCGAAGGACATCAAGGCGTTCTACATGCGCCAGAACGACGACGGCAAGACCGTCGCCGCGATGGACGTGCTCGCACCCGGCATCGGCGAGATCATCGGTGGCTCGCAGCGCGAGGAGCGCCTCGACGTCCTCGACAAGCGCATCGCCGAGATGGGCCTGCACGCCGCCGACTACTGGTGGTATCGCGATCTCCGGCGCTACGGCACGGTCCCCCACGCGGGCTTCGGTCTCGGCTTCGAGCGCGCGATCATCTACGCCACCGGCGTCGAGAACATCCGCGACGTGATCCCGTTCCCGCGCGCTCCGCGCCAAGCGGACTTCTAGCCGTGGTCGTCCGCGCCGTCGAGGATCGCTGACGATGGCCGAGTGGGTGCTCGCGGTCGAGCGCGCGTACGTCGCCACCGCGACGAGCAAGCAACGCGCGACGGTCGAGGCGCCGCGCGAACCCACGCGACCGCGCGCACTCGCGGCGATCGGCGCCGTCGCCTCGCGCTATCTCGCCGTCGGCACGCCGCGCACGATGGGCCTCATCATCGACGACGCGTCGCGCGAGACGGGCGCGCTGTCGATCGAGGCGCACCGCACGTGGTTCAAGCCGAGCGATATCCGCTGCGCGCTCGTCGAGGGCGCGAACCCGGGCTCGATCATCGATGGCACCCGCGCGACGTCGCTCGCCGAGGCCCTCGCGTGCGACATCGTCTGCGTGCACGCCCAGCTCTTCCTCGACTCGCGCGACATCCGCCGCGGCACGCACATCAACGTGCTCACCCCGGGCCACGCCCACGGCGGCGCGATGATCGGCGACGAGCTCGAGAAGATCGCCGACATCACGCACGAGGTGCCCGGCCTCGGCCAGCTCGCCGCCGGCTTTGTCGACGGCCGGCAGCTCGACGAGATCACGATCTTCGTCGTCGGCGACGCCGCGATCGCGACCGCCGCCCTCGCCTGACGATTCCCGCTACGGCCGCTGGATCGCCAGCACGTACGAGAAGCGCGCGGTGCCGCCCTTCACGAACACGCCCGCCTGCGTCAGCGCTTCCCCTGACGTCGTCGCCTCGGCCGCGACCTGCGTGTCGTCGGCCTGCATCGCGCACTGCGCGGAGATGCCCTGCGTGCGAAGCGCGACCGAGTAGAGGCTGGCGCTGTTGAACGCGTTCGCGACCGGCGCCGACATCGCGCCCGCGTCACCTTCGAGGAAGAGCGAGTCGCCGACGGCCGTCGTGCGCTGCGACCCACAGCGAACGACCGCGTTGCTCGCGGGCCGCTGGTCGCGCGCGATGAGGCCGATGTACGCGGGGTTCGCAGCGGCGTCGACGGCATCGACGCGGTACTGGACGAGCAGCGCCATCTTCGACGTGGTCAGCGGCAGCGCGGTGGTCAGCGAGATCTCCGTGGTCGACGTCGCGACCGCATCGCCACCGCGTTGCTCCCACGTGCCGGTCTTGGTCCACGTCGCGGGGATGCCGTTCCGGAAGCCCTCGAACACCACGATCTGATCGCCCGGCTCGCGGTTGTCCGGATCGCACGGCGAGTCGACGTCGTCGCCGTCGGGATCGGGAGCTGCCGGAGGCGCGGCGATCGGGCACTTGTCGCAGTCGTCGCCGATCAGATCGCGGTCCTCGTCGAACTGTCCGCCCGTGCCCGCGTTGCAGTAGTCCATCTCGTTGGACAGACCGTCGCTGTCGATGTCCTCGCCCTTCGCGAGGCACTCGCCGCTGCCATCGCTCGTGTGCGTCACGCTGCACACGGTGTCGTCGCCGCAGGGGGTCATTCGATCGCAGGAGTCGCCCTCGCCGGGCCCATCGCCCGATCCCGACGTGCACGCGGCGAGCAGCAAGAAGGACAGCGCCGCTCTCACGGCTGGGCCCAGCCGTTCGCGCGCAGCCACTGCTCGAGCCGGGCCGCGTAGACGAGATCGAGCACGGTGATCGCGTGCTTGTCGTGCGTGTGGATCTTGAGGACGAGCCCCGCGTACTCGAGCGAGATCGACGGATGATGGTCGAGCTCGTCGGCGAGAGCGCCCGCGTGCGCCGCGACCGCGCCGGTCTTTGCCATCGGTCCCTTGAGATCGAGGCGAAGATCCGGACCGTCGACCGACCACCGATCTCCGAGGGCCTGGAGCTCGTTGGTCACTTCGTGGGGAGTGAGGCCACTCCTCGTACTGACGGTGTGGTTCGCGAGCTCATCGAGACCGGGCGTCATCGGGATGACGGTATCATGTGCCGGGGATGGCGTTTCCTCCAGGTCTTCGCGTCGGACGCTACGAGGTCGTCCGCAAGCTCGGACAGGGCGGGTTCGGCATCCTGTACGTCGGCCGCGACGTCGAGCTCGATCGCGAAGTCGCGCTGAAGTTCCTCCGTCCCGAGCACCTCACGCGTCCGGATGTCGTCCAGCGCTTCCTCCAAGAGGCGCGCTCGGCGGCGAAGATCCATCACGCGGGCATCGTGACCGTGTTCGAGTGCGGGCAGGTCAGCGGCACGGGCACGCGCGCCGACGACACCGTGTACATCGCGATGGAGCTGCTGCACGGCGAGAGCCTGCACGTGCGGCTCAAGCGTGAGGGTCGACTCGCTCCGGAGCTCGCCGTCAACATCACGCGCCAGGTGTGCTCCGCGTTGATGGCGGCGCACGTCGCCGGCATCGTGCATCGCGATCTCAAGCCCGACAATCTGTTCCTCGTGCCCGACCCCGCCGTGCGCGGCGGCGTGCGCGTGAAGATCCTCGACTTCGGGGTCGCCAAGCTCGCCGACGGGCAGCTCGCCGACGGTGTGCGCACGCACTCGGCGATGTTGCTCGGCACGCCGATGTACATGTCGCCCGAGCAGTGCAAGTCGAGCGCGAAGGTCGATCATCGCAGCGACATCTACGCCGTCGGCTGCATCCTGTTCCAGCTGCTGTGCGGTCGCGCGCCCTACGAGGGCGATGCCGGCGAGCTGATCGCGCAGCACCAGCTCGCGCCGATTCCGACGCCGCGCACGTACGCGCCCGAAGTGCCCGGGCCGCTCGAGGTGCTCGTCACGCAGATGCTCGCGAAGACGCCCGACGAGCGCCCGTCGATGGACGCGGTCGAATCGGCGCTCGCGTCGCTCGACGGGACATCGGTGCTCGCCGCCACGGTGCCGCACCCGCCCGCCGCCGGCACGCGCGACATCGCGCCGACGAGCGTGACCACGCTCTACGAAGGTGTCGGCGAGCAGACGGCGCTCGAGCAGAAGAAGCAGCGACGCAACCTCGTGCTCGGCGCGGTCGGCGTCGTCGTGTTCGGCGCGTTGCTCGGCGTGATCGTCACGCGCGGTGGCAAGGAGCCCGCGCCACGTCCCGTGCAGCCGGTGCTCGCGGCGACGCCGGATGCCGCGCCTGCGCCGGAGCCCGTAGTTCCGCCGTCGGAAATCCCCGATCCGGACGAGGTCTCCGACGACATCGCGCTTCGCTGCGCCAAGCTCCGCGCGGATCGCAAGTGGCCCGAGCTCGTCGAGTGCGGCGATCGGCTCGCGACGAGCGACCCCGCGAAGGGCAAGGAGTTTCACGACCTCGGTATCACCGAGAACAAGTCCGAGGCGCTGCTCCGCAAGCTGATCGATGCGTCGAGGGCGAAGGATCTCGACGAGGTGCGCAAGATCCGCGACCTGATCCCGGAGTCCTCGATCTATCGGCACGAGGCCGACGCGCTCCTCGACCAAACGCGAGCGACGGTCGCGTCCGAGACGGAGCCGACCGGCGAGCCGTGCGACGCCGACGCGCTCAAGAAGAAGGGCGACGACTACCTCGGCAACGGCAAGGACACGATCGCGCTCGGCTACTTCGAGGAGTCGCTGCGCTGCAAGTACGACTCGGGAGTCCTGAAGACGGCGTTCCTCGCCGCGTGTCGATCGAGGCAGGCGGCGAAGGCGAAGCTCTACTACGCGAAGCTACCGCCGAACATCGCGAGCAACTACGCGCAGATCTGCGTGCGCTTCGGCATCTCGGTGCCGTGACTCACCACGACGACTGCGTCGCCTGGATGAACGAGTACGGATAGCCGAGGTCGAACGCGGACGCGTCGTCGAGCATCTTCATGTGCGCGGTCGACAGCTCGAGATCCGAGGCCACGAGGTTCGCCTCGAGCTGCTCGATCGTGCGCGCGCCGAAGATCACCGACGTGACCTGCGGTTTAGCGAGCAGCCACGCGAGGCTGACCGCCGACGGCGTCGCGTTGATCTCGCTCGCCACCGCGCGCACCGCGTCGAGGATCTTCCAGTTGCGCGGGAGATCGTAGCGAGCGAAGCGCTCGGCCTTCTCGCCGAGGCGCGTGCCGCTCTGCGGCGGCTTGCCCTGCTCGAACTTGCCGGTCAGGAAGCCGCCCGCGAGCGGCGACCACGGCAGGATCCCGAGCTGCTTGTCGCGGCATAGCGGCACGTGCTCGCGCTCGAGATCGCGAACGAGCAAGCTGTACTGCGCCTGCAGCGTGATGAAGCGCGAGAGCAGCTGCGACTTCGAGAGCCACAGGCTGTCCATCAAGCGATACGCCGCGTAGTTCGAGCAGCCGATGTAGTTGACCTTGCCGGCACGCACGAGGTCATCGAGCGCGCGCAGCGTCTCCTCCTCGGGGACGGTGATGTCCTGCATGTGGATCTGATAGAGGTCGATGCGATCGGTCTTCATGCGGCGCAGCGAGTCCTCGCAGCAGCGCACGATGCGATAGCGCGATGCGCCGCTGCGGTTCGGGCCATCGCCCATCGTGAAGCGGAACTTCGTCGCGAGGACGACCTTGTCGCGCTTCTTGGTTCGCTCGAACCAGTTGCCGATCACGCGCTCGGACAGGCCGTCCTGGCCGTACACGTCGGCGGTATCGATGAAGTTGATCCCGCGATCGAGCGCGCGGTCGAGCACCGCGTGGGCCGTCTCCTCGTCCGAGCCGACCTTGTGCATGAAGGACTTCTCGTCGGCCTCGCCGAACGTCATCGCGCCGAGACACAGGTTCGAGACCTTGACTCCCGCGCCTCCCAAGTTCCGGTATTTCATGGCCGGAACCTACCCCAACATCTCTCTGTCACGACCGCATCAGGCCCTCCTCGAAGGGGCAGGTCGTGCTATCCGTGGGCCATGGGTTCCGTCGCCGATGCAGCCGCCAGGAGCTGGCGACGCATTTACTTCAACCCGCTCGCGATCCCGTTCTGGGGCGTGCACATCCTCGCGATCGTCGGCGTGATCATCACGGGGTTCTCGTGGTGGGGCGTCGCGCTCGCGCTGGCGCTGTACGTGCCGCGCATGTTCTTCGTGACCGGCGCGTATCATCGATACTTCTCGCATCGCAGCTACAAGACCTCGCGGTGGTTCCAGTTCGTGCTCGCCCTCGGCTGCACGCTGACCGCGCAGAAGGGACCGCTGTGGTGGGCCGCGCATCACCGCATGCACCACAAGTTGAGCGATCAGCCTGGCGACCTTCACTCGGTGATCCAGCAGGGCTTCTGGTGGTCGCACATGGGATGGATCCTCTCGAACGACCTCGAGGACACCGACTACTCGCGCATCAAGGACTTCGCGAAGTATCCGGAGCTGCGCTGGCTCAACAAGTACTGGATGCTGCCCGCGGTCGCGGCCGGTGTGATCACGTTCCTCGTCGGCGGGTTCTTCGCGCTCGTGTGGGGCTTCGCGGTGTGCCAGGTGCTCGTGTGGCACGGCACGTTCACGATCAACTCGCTCTCGCATACGTGGGGCGGTCGTCGCTACAAGACCGACGACGACTCGCGGAACAACCCGGTGCTCGCCATCGTCACGATGGGCGAAGGCTGGCACAACAACCATCACCACTATCAAGTCGCCGCGCGGCAGGGCTTCTTCTGGTGGGAGATCGATTGCACGTACTACATCCTTCGCGCGCTCTCGGCGGTCGGCCTCGTGTGGGACCTGCACGGCGTGCCCGAGCACATCCGGGACAGCGTCGCCGACGACCCCTCGTTCGTCGCGAATGACGACGAGATCGTCGAAGGCCGCGTCGACGGCGTACACGCGTAGATCGCGTCAGCGACGGGAGGTCGACCGCGTGGCATAGTCGCATCGTGCGCTTCCCTCCCGCGAACATGC
This sequence comes from uncultured Kofleriaceae bacterium, assembly GCA_964617845.1. Classification (GTDB taxonomy): domain Bacteria; phylum Myxococcota_A; class Polyangia; order Haliangiales; family Haliangiaceae; genus JABFXX01. The sequence continues at coordinate 24,951 of CAZUAR010000001.1, forward strand.
AGCTGCGACGAGCTCAGCTCGTGCTGATGCTCGCGGTGCTGTTGCCGACGGTCGCGATGACGGCGGTCGGTATCATCCTGCTGCTCCTGGGCACGACGACCTCGAGCATCGTCGCCGCGATCCTGATCCTCACGTTCTGCACGAGCGGCATCACGGGATACGTCCTCGTGTCGATCTTCGTCGGCAAGGGCGCGTCGCTCGTGCGCGTGCAGAACGACTTCGTGTCGAGCGTGTCGCACGAGCTGCGCACGCCGATCACGTCGATCCGCCTGTTCATCGAGTCGCTCGCGACGGGGCGCCTCGACGCCGCCGAGCAGACGCAGGTGCTGTCGCTGCTCGGACGCGAGACGGAGCGGCTCGAAGCGCTCGTCGATCGCGTGCTCGAGCTGTCGAAGCTGCAGACGAGCCACACGTACAAGCGCGAGCGCTTGCTGGTGTCGTCGCTCGTCGAGGAGTCGATCGCCGCGTTCGACGCGCTGACGCTGACGAGGCCGACCAAGATCGAGACGCACGTCGAGCCCGAGCTCACGGTGGTCGGCGACCGATCCACGCTCGTCCGCGCGCTCGTCAACCTCCTGACCAACGCGTGGAAGTACACGGGCGACGACAAGAAGATCTCGATTCACGCGCGCGACGCGGGCCGGCGCATCGAGATCCTCGTCCGCGACAACGGCATCGGCATCGAGCGCGGCGAGCAGCGCGCGATCTTCGAGCAGTTCAACCGCGGGCGAGGCGCGATGCACCGCGGAATCCCGGGCATCGGCCTCGGGCTCGCGTTCGTTCGCACCATCGTCCACGGGCACAAGGGCAAGATCGACTTCTGGTCCCGCCCGGGTGAGACCGAGTTCCGCATCCGGCTGAAGAAGCGCCGTCCGCCGAAATCGGAGACCGCGCCTGCACCCGCACCCGCACCCGCACCCGCACCCGAGGCACGCGAGGTCACCCAGTCGTGAGCAACCACATCCTGATCGTCGAAGATGACGAGGCGATCGCGACCGGGCTCGCGCTCAACCTCAAGCTCGCGGGTCGCCCGACCACGATCGCGCGCGACGGAGAAGAAGCGCTCGAGCACATCCAGACCACCGACTTCGCGCTCGTACTGCTCGACATCAACCTGCCGAAGAAGAACGGGCTCGAGGTGCTGTCGACGCTGCGCGCGACCGACAACCTCGTCCCGGTGATCGTCGTGTCCGCGCGCGACGGCGAGTTCGACAAGGTCGCGGCGCTTCGACTCGGCGCCGATGACTACGTCACCAAGCCGTTCGCGCTCGCGGAGCTCCTCGCGCGCATCGAAGCGGTGCTGCGCCGAACGACGTCGGTGACCCCGACGGCGCCGGTCATCTCGCGCGCGGATGACCAGCTCGCGTTCGGCGACACGAAGATCGATCTCGGCCAGCGCGTCGTCACGCGTGCGGGTGCGGACGTGAAGCTCACGCACCTCGAGTTCGAGCTCCTCGTGTTCTTCGTGCGTCACGCGAGCCAGGTGTTCAGCCGCAATCAGCTGTTCGGCCACGTCTGGGGCCAGTCCGCCGGATCCGTGCGTACGGTCGACAACTTCGTCGGTCAGCTCCGCAAGCGCTTCGAGGTGAACCCGGAGCAGCCGCGCCACTTCATCACCGTCCGTGGCTCTGGATACCGCTTCGATCCCTGACGTCCGGGGCCGCGACATTCGTGTCCGGTCGATGTGGCAACGGATGTCCGGTGTCTGCGCAAGTGTGCGGATCGTCGCGAGTGGCGAATGGCACGACCACTGCTCTTCCCCCTCGACATGATTCGACTCTCCGCGCTCGCTTCGCTTTCGCTCCCTGCCCTGCTCTCACTCGTAGGCTGCACGACGCTCGGCGAGCGTGCGGAGTCCGGCGAGTGCCCCGCCGGTGAGGTCTGCTCGGACCTCACTCCGTACGGCCTGCACTTCATCGGCAACCCGATGGCGGACGAGTTCTTCCTCTCCGGTCCGTCGGCGACCGCGATCGGCGGCACGCAGGAGATCGAGCTCGAGTACGAGCGCGCGAACGGCCTGCGCTACTCGCTCGACCTGCCGTGGGAGGCCGATGACGACGGTGCGCTCGGCGTGCGCGTGCTCGAGCAAGAAGGCTCGATCGTGACGGTCGGTGGCCAGCGCAGCCGCAAGAACTACCTGCGCATCATCAATCCGAACAGCGGCGAGCTCTACGACCGCTACGAGATCGCGGGCGCCGCGATCAGCGACATCCGCCTGATCGGCACCGAGGCCGAGGTCGTGCCGCAGGGCGCGGACCTCGTGTGGGCGCCGGGCGATCAGAAGATCGGCATCGCGCTGTTCGGCGAGGTGCAGGACGGAAGCGACCCCGAGATCCAGCGCATCGTCGACAGCTCGATGGGCCTCTCGCTCGCGGGCTCCGAGCGCACGCACTGGGACGAGCTGCGCCTGGCGAACGCGACCATCGGCGTGCACGCGCTCACCGTCGAGGCGGGCGACATCGCGCCGCGGACGTTCGACCTCGAGGTCGTCGGCAGCGCCGATTCGATCACCGTGATCGGCGGCGCGGTCCCGACGGTGCAGCCGAACAGCTCGACGCAGATCTGCTTCCAGGCGCGCAACGCGGGCCGCTACATCTACGGCCTCACGTGGCAGTTCAACGTCGACGGCGAGGCCTCGACCGGTGGCAAGGATGCCGCGATGCGGAACTGCGTCCGCGTCGAGGCCGAGCTCGGCCAGTCGGGCACCATCCCGGTCGCCGCGGCCGCGGGTGGCCAGCAGATCAACGTGGACGTCGAGATCAGCTCGACGGCAGCGCGCCTCGCGTCCACGGGCGAGGCGAACGTGCCCGCGAGCGCGGTCCTCACGCGGGACGTGCCCACGGCGGGTGATCGCGCGCGCATGTAGCGCTACGCTCGGGGGAGATGTCCGAGACCCTCTTCTCCAGGATCGTCCGCGGCGAGATTCCCTGTCACAAGGTGTACGAGGACGACCACGTCCTCGCGTTTCTCGACATCCACCCGGTCGCGCGCGGTCATACGCTGGTGATTCCCAAGGAGCCGGCCGAGACCCTCGACAAGCTCTCCGACGACGCGGCCGCTGCCATCGGTCGCGTCTTGCCGCGAATCGCGCGCGCGGTGCTCTCGGCGACGAACGCATCCGCGTTCAACGTGCTGCAGAACAACGGCGCCGCCGCGCACCAGTCGGTGTTCCACGTCCACTTCCACATCATCCCCAAGCACGACGACGACAGCGGGCTCGGCTTCACGTGGCCCGCAGGCGACCTCGCCGACGGTGCCGCCCTCGCCAGCGCGATCGCCGCGGCCCTATGACGCGGGCGATCCTCGCGCTCGCCATCGTCCTCGCGGCGCCCGGCTGCCTGATGACGCGGTACCTCGCGCAGGCGGCGCACGGCCAGCTCGTGCTGCTCGACCGCGCGCGCCCGATCGACGAGGTCGTCACCGACGAGAACACCTCGATCCGCACCGCGCTGCTCCTCGCCGAGATCCCCGCGATCAAGCAGTACGGCCGCAGCTACGGCCTGAACATCAAGCGCAACTACAACACGTACTCCGCGCTCGGTCGCCCTGCCGCGGTCTGGTTCGTCGGCGCCGCCGACCCCGTCGCGTTCAAGCCGCTCAAGTGGTGCTTCCCGATCGTCGGCTGCTTCGCGGGCCTCGGCTGGTTCGACGAGGACGAAGGCGTCAAGCACAAGCTCGAGCTCGAAGCGCAGGGCTACGACGCGATCGTGCGCCCCGCCTCCGCCTACTCCACCGGCGGCTGGTTCCCCGATCCGGTCCTGTCCACGATGCTCGGCGGCGGCGACGATGCGTTCCCCGAGCTCGCGAACGTGATCCTTCACGAGTCGGTCCACGCGACGATCCTCGTCCCCGATCAGCCGTTCTTCAACGAGTCGATCGCGACCTATGTCGCCGACACGCTCACCGATCACTGGATCGTCGACCGCTTCGGCCGCGGCTCGCCCGAAGAGCTCGCGTGGACGCTCGGCCAGGCGCTCGGTGTCCACCGCACCGCGCGCCTCCTCCACGGCTACAAGCAGCTCAAGGCCGTCTACGACTCGACGGCATCGCGCAGCGAGAAGCTCGACAAGAAGAAGGCGATCATCGACGAGCTCGTCGAGGACCTGCGCCTCCGCCGCCGCCCGAACAACGCGTCCCTCACCGAAGCGCGTGTCTACAACGGCGGGGCGAACGCGCTGACCGACGCGCACCGCGCCTGCGGCGACATCCGCTCGCTCGTCCTCGCCGCGAAGACGCTGAAGCGCAGCGACTTCTCGAAGACGCTGCAAGACGACCTCGCACCCCTCACGCCGATCCTCGCGAAGAAGTGCGCCACCGCGCGCGCGAAGAAGAGCTGACGCGAGCTAACGCAATGCTCGGTCGATCGATCGGGTGAGCGAGCGCGGAGCGCGAACCGCGGTCAGCGCGTTAGCGACAGCTCGTGTCGCGCTCGCGGCACTTGAACCGCACGTGCATGTGATCGGCGTGCAGCGGGATGTGCCGGAAGACCTTCCGCACCTCCTTGATGCGCTTCTCCGGGATGCGGTGCTTCTCGGCCCACGTGAGGAGCGCGTTCTGCAGCTTCTGGTCGAGGAAGATGATCTGCACGCCGCCATCCTCGTCGTTCGTCCGCGCCAGCAGCGAGACCAACCGCCACGTCGCCGCGGCATCGAGCGTGTCCTTCGTCGCCTTCACGAACGCATCGGGATAGCCCTTGGGCTTCTTCTTGTAGAACAGCCCGATGTCGACATCGCGTCCGCTCTGATGGCTCGCATGCTCGGTGATCTTCCCGCCGCTCTCCTGCGAGAAGTCACCGATCGCCAGCGTGTGCACCTTTGGATACGACTGGAGGGTGTCCTTCACTGCCTGACGCACGAAGTCCACCGTCGTCCGCGTCGCGTACGCGCGCCACGGGCGCCGCAGATAGTAGCGCTCGCCCGGCCTGAGCTTCGCCGCCGCCTGGAGCGACCCCGACCACGGCGCGCCGATCGAGCGGTCGCTCTTCTTCTTCTTCGGCGCTTCTCCCTCGCGCTGCGCCCGCGTCGCCGCGGCCTCGGTCTTCTTGCGCTTCTCGACCGAGTGTTTCTTCGCGCGTTTGCCTCGGGCCTCGACGGTGGTCGTCGTGAACGTCATCGCCAGCAGGACACAAACAACGGCAAAGACCCGCATCGCAAAACCATGGTGAGTGATCCGCGCGCGCGATCCAAAATTTCAGCCGGCGCGGGATTCAAAATCCTCGACGGTGCTTATCGATGTGGTCAGCGCAGCGGCAGGCGAACGAGCTGCTTCCCGTTGGCCACGACCAGCGACCATCGAGCTCGGCGATACCCGTGCTCGAGCCTTTGATGTCGGCGGGCAACATCGAGAAGCCCTGAGCTGACCGCGAGTGGACGCACTGCGCGCGACCGAGCCCCCGCGCACGCCACGCACTACCTGCAGAGTCCCCAGAGCAGCGCGAGCACACGATCCAGCAACGCTCGCGCTCGCGCGCTCTCCACACGCCAGCCCCACGCGTCGGCAGTGTCGAGCGCACCGCGGATCTCCTTGGCGCTTCCTTGCGCGAACTGAAAGAAGCGTTTCCGATCGCGCCCGCGGCGCCCCGACCCTTCCGACAGATTCAACGCGACGCTGGTGCCAGCACGAACGACCTGGTCTGCGATGTCCGCGTTGTGACGCTTCAGTTGTTCCACCACCGGCGCGAGCGCTCGCAGCATCTCGAGCGCTGCCTCGTACGCGACGAAGGTTGTTGGGGCCGGCCCGCTCTTGCTCGACGGCGCGTGCGGATGATTGTTCTCGACGACGTTCAGGTTCTTCACATTGTTCTCCAAGGCACAGGTCTCCGACCCAAACGCCCTCGGGGCCGAGCGGCTCCGGCGCGGGGTCTCACCCGCACCAGGCCGGTGCGCACGAGCCGTGACGAGCGCTCTCGTCTTGACGCGCGCGGGGTCTCTCGCGTCGCTCGACTCCGCGCCCACCGTTCGAGCCAGCACGACGTTCGAGCGCTCGGCACGTGCTCGGTGCGCGACCGGACTGGAAGGGTGACCCCGCGCCGGATGCCGCGAGGCGATGCGCGTTCTCCCGGACGCTGGCGACGAGGATCGTCGACCACGAGCGACGACCGAGTGCGCGGCGCGTTAGCGCCGCCCACATGGAGGAACCCGTTCAACGCGCGAAGCGTTCCACGTCGCGTTCTGCTCGACGCCCGTCGCGAGGCTCCGATTCTGCTCCCGCCACCGATGCCGATGCCGATGCCGATGCTGCTACTGATGCCGATGCCGGTGCCGACGTTCACTCACGAGCGTAGCGCTCGACATCGTCGCGCGAGCGAAGCACCACGACATGCTTCGCGTGCTCGAGCAACCCGAGCAGCCTCGGCCGACTCCGTCGCGGATAATCCCAAACGATCCACTTGAGGAACTCCGCCGACGGCAGCTTCTCCGGGCACCCCGGCGCGAGGTCCTCGCGAACCGTGCCACGCGTCCGCCACCATCGCGTGTAGACGCCGGCCACGCAGCGCCAGCGCGGGAAGTCCAGGAACACCACGGTGTCCGCGGCGGCGATCCGCCGCTCGAAGGTGCCGCTGTAATTGCCATCCATGATCCACGCGTCGCGCGCGACCAGCGCGTCGACCTGCGCTTCCCACTCGGCCTTCGCAGGCTCCCGCCATCCCGCGCGCCAGTAGTGTGCGTCGAGATGGATCACGGGCACGCCGAGTCGCGCACCGAGGCGGCGGGCCAGCGTCGACTTACCCGCGCCGCTCGGACCGACGATCAGGATGCGCACGCGATTACGAGCGCAGCTTGCGCCACGCGTCGGTCGCACGCGACACGATGCCATCGCCGTACAGCTGCTTGATCATGCCGAGCATCTGCTTCGCGGCATTCTTGGGCTGGCGAAAGCTCATCATGTTCATCGGGATCGCGAACGCCTGCTCGGCGGTCGCCTTGGTGCGCGTGAACTCGCGAATGCCCTCGTCACCGTGAATGCGGCCAAAGCCGGAGTCACCGACGCCGCCGAACGGAAGGCTCGGGATGCCCGAGAACGCTTGCACGGCGTTGATCGCGGTCATGCCCGCGCGCAGCTTGTTCGCGATCGTGCGCGCGGCCTTGCCTGCGAAGACGGCGGAGCCAAGGCCATAGGTGGTGTCGTTCGCGAGCTTCACGGCCTCGTCGAGCGAGGACACGCGCTTGATCGGGATCACCGGACCGAACGTCTCGTCGGTCATCACCTTCATCGAGTGCTCGACATCGGTGAGGACCGTGGGCTGGATGTAGTTGCCACTGATCGCGTCGGGGCCGCCGGTCAGGACCTTCGCGCCCTTCTTGATCGCGTCCTCGAGGTGATCCTTGACGATCGCGACCTGCGCAGTAGAGGTCATCGCGCCGAGGTGACCGTCGTCGCCGCCGACCTTGAGCTCGCGGACCTGCTTGACGACCTCGTCGACGAACTGGTCGTGGACGGAGTCGGCGACATAGATGCGCTCGATCGAGACGCAGGCCTGGCCCGCGTTGGTCAGCGCGCCGAACACAGCGGCCTCGGCCGCCTTGGCGACGTCGGCGTCGTCGGCGACGATCATCGGATCCTTGCCGCCCAGCTCGAGGAGCACGGGCGTGAGGCGCTCGGCGGCGGCCATCATCACGCGCTTGCCGGTGGCAGCAGATCCGGTGAACGCGATCTTGTCGACGGCGGCCTTGGCGAGCGCGGCGCCGGTGGCACCCGCGCCGGTGACGACCTGGAGCAGATCGGGGAGCGCGAACGTCTTCTTCGCGATCTCGCCGATCTTGACGGCGAGGAGCGGCGTGAGCTCGGACGGCTTGAACACGACGGCGTTACCGGCGGCGAGCGCGTACGCGATCGAGCCCATCGGCGTGAACATCGGATAGTTCCACGGTCCGATCACGCCGATGACGCCCAGCGGGTGATAGCTGATCGTCGAGCGGAAGTTCACGAGCACGCCCGACGAGACCTTCTTGGGGGCGAGTGCCTCCTCGGCGCGATCGACCGCGTGCTTGAGGTGCGAGAGCGCCATCATCACCTCGGTGGTGGCCTCGAGCTCGGGCTTGCCGTTCTCGCGGTGCAACAGATCGGCGAGCTCCTCGGCGTGACTCGCGAGCGCCTTGCGGAACGCGGTCAGCTCTTCGGCGCGCGCGGCGAACGAGAGTGCGCCCCACGCGTTCGCCGCGACGCGCGCACGCGCGACGGCCGCATCGACGTCGGCGGCGGTGTGGATCGGAACGCTGCCGACGGCTTCGCCGGTGGCCGGGTTGTAGCTCGTGAGTCGTTCGGTGGTCGGAGTGCTCGCCGCGGTCGCCATGGCGGCACCATGGCACCGGGCAGGCCACGCCTCAAGCGCGATCGTCGTCGGTCAGCGCAAGTGGATGTGCCTCAGTAGAGCAGGATGGCCGCGATAGCACCGGCGGTGCCGAGCAGCAGGAACACCGCGAGCAGGATCCAGCCGGTGTTCGACTTGATGCGGTAGTTGTCGTTGGGGATGTCGCTCGACAGGCGCGTCGCGCCGCCGCTCTGCTGGTGGAGACGGTTGCCGACATTCGTGCTCCACCCGAGCTTCGGATCGTCGACGAGGGGCCGCGCACCGACATCGCTGATCTCCTGGGTGGGGATGTGCGGCTCGTTGCTCGGCGGATAGCTCGGCGCCGTGATCGCCTGCGGACCGGAGCCCGGCAACGTCTTGGTCTGCGGCGGCGGTGGCGACAGGTGCTGCGGCGTCGCGCGCGAGGACTGGCGCGCTTGATACGTGCGATCGTTCTGCTGCCACGCATCGGCGACCTGCGGGCCCTCGTCGGCGGTGGCCGCGGTGTCCGCACGCATTGGACGGTGGTTCGCGTGGTTCGCGTTCTCGATCTCGGCGCGAAGCTCGGGTGGCAGATCGCGCGGCGCGACCACCGACGTCTTCTCGTTGTCCAGATCGCCGTCGCCGGTGATCTCGGTCTTCTCGCCGTGCTGCTCGCCGCCGGTGACCCACGGCTCCTTCTTCGAGCCGAACAGCTGCGTCATGAACCGGCCCATCGCCGTGTTCGAGCCGGTCAGCTTCGCTCGCACCGCGAACGCATCGAGCGCTTCGATCAGCTCCTGGCCCGTCTGGAAGCGCGCGTTCGGATCGTTGGCCATCGCGGTGAGCACGATCGCTTCGAGCTCGCGCGGGTATCCCGGCACCGCGACCGACGGCAGCACCACGTCGCCGGAGACGATGCGCTTCATCGTCTCGAAGTCGTCGTTGCCCTTGAACGCGCGCCGCAGCGTCGTCAGCTCGTAGAGCACGATGCCGAGCGCGAAGATGTCGCTGCGGCGATCGATCGGCTTGCCCTTGCATTGCTCGGGCGACATGTAGCCGTACTTGCCTTTGATCGTTCCACCGACGGTCTTGGTCGCGCGCTCCTCGGCCTTCGCGATGCCGAAGTCGAGCACCTTCACGCTGCCGTCGTAGCCGACCATGATGTTCGCCGGTGACACGTCGCGATGCACGATGTTGAGCGGCGCACCGCCTTTGCCTCGACGCTCGTGCGCGTGATGCAGGCCGGCCGCAGCGCCGCTGATGATCATCACCGCGAGCTCGAGCGGGACCGTCCATCCTCGACGCAGCGTCGTCTCGAGGATCGCGCGCGCGTTCTCGCCATGGACGTACTCCATCGCCATGAAGTACGCGCCGTCTGCCTGGTCGACCTCGTAGACCTGCGCGACGTTCTGGTGGTTCAGCGTCGCCGCGAGCTTTGCTTCGTCGAGGAACATCGTGACGAAGCGCTGGTCGGTCGCGCGCTCGCGAAGGATCGTCTTCAACACGACGTGACGCTCGAACGATCCGAGACCGGTTTGGCGCGCCAAGTAAATCTGCGCCATACCGCCGGTCGCGAGATGACTGATCACCTCGTAGCGGCCCACCTTTTGGGGGGCGGCCGTGGTGGGCTCCGGCGGCGCCACCTTGGAAGTTTCGGCTGCTTAGCCCACCCTGTCAAGCAACGGCCCTATACTGGCGACGCGTGAACGCGAACCTCCAGGTAGCTCTCTCGGGCGCGATTCCTGCGCTGGTCGCGATGTACCTCGTGGATCGGCTGGATGCGAAGCGTCCCGAGCCCGCAAAGCTGCGCCGTCTCGTCGCGATCGTCGGTGCCCTCTCGGTAATTCCCGCGATCCTCATCGAGGGCTGGCTGTCGGGATCTGTCGGGGCAAGCTTCCATCCGCAATACACCTACCAGGGCGCCACCTGGATGGCGTTCGTGGTCGCCGCCGCCACGGAGGAGGCGTGCAAGATCGCGGTCGTCTACTGGATCGTCTGGCGCCGCCCCGAGTTCGACGAGCGCATGGACGGAATCGTCTACGCGAGCCGTGCGGGCCTGGGCTTCGCCCTGGTCGAGAACGTCGGCTACCTGCTCGGACAGCAGAGCCTCGAAGGCCAGATCTACGTGTGGATCGCGCGCGCGCTCCTCGCGGTCCCGGGACACGCGATGTGGACCGGCATGATCGGCTACTGCGCCGCGCGCAAGCGGTTCGACGGCAAGGGCCTCGGTCTCATCGGTGGCTACCTGCTGGCCGTCGCCTTCCACGGCGCGTACGACGCGGCGGTGTTCTATCAACAGCCGCTGCACTACGAGGGCTACTCCGATCTCGCGACCGGCATGCTGCTCGTTCCCGTCGCTCTGACGGTGACCGCGTTCCTCGTGATCCGATCGATGGCGAGGAGAGCGCTCCGCCTCGACGACGCGCAAGCCGCGAGCGCCGCGGTGCACGCCGCCGTCAGTCACGTTCCGCCCCAGCCGCCGAGCCCGGGCTCCACGTACTAGACCGCGGGACCTGGATCCGTGACGCGGGGCTTCGATCGAAGCACCGCGATCGCGGCCACCGCGCCGAGCACGATCGCGATCGCGAAGATCACGAGTCCGCGATCGACGCTCGCACCCGGCACGCCCGGATACTGCGCGATGAACAGCGCGCCCGTGGCGAGGGTCGTGCCGATCGCGACGAGCGCCGTCTTCGCGGCGAGCTTCGGCACGCGACGCGACGCGATCGCGGCCGCCATGATCGCGAGCACGAGCGCGGAGAGAAGTCCGCCGGCCCACGCGCCCATCCCGGTGCGCGCCCATCGCTCGGTGCCACCGACCCACGTCAGGCCTGCAGGCCGGCAATCACCGTCGAAGCAGTGCTTCGATCCGAAGGGACCGATCTCCACATCTCCCACCGACCACCACCTGCCGGTCTGAACAGAGATCGCGAACGCCGTCGCCGCGACGAGAGCGAGAACAATGATGATCCATCGACGCTGCATGTTCTCGACTCCTGGCAGCCGCTTACATAACCCAAAAAGGCCAAATGCCTACATTGACCCGACATGGGTCGGTCGAAAAGACTGTCGGTCCTCGAATGATCCCCCGCGCTGTGGTTCTCGGGTTCGTTCTTCCAGCGCTGGTGGCGCCGGTCGCCGAGGCGCGCACGTCGAAGCAGCCGACGCTCGATCACACGCCGGCGTCAGAGTCGGCGCTCGCGCTCGCTCGCTTCACGAACATCTTCGACATCGATCTCGTCCCGCACACGCTCGTCGATCGCATCGTGCGCTGGCAGGTCGGCCTTCGCGACGTGATGCGCGGCGCCGCCAACAGCATCGCGACGCTCGTCCAGAGCTCCGGCTTCCGGGTTCCCGACCTCACCACGCTCACCACGTTCCCGCTTCCCGCGTCGAATGACTCGTGGGCGACCTCGGGCTTTGGCTGGCGCGACGATCCGATGCGCCACCGCGCGAAGTTCCATCCCGGCGCCGACATCCGCGCGAAGTCGGGCACGCCCGTGTTCGCCGCCGGCGACGGCGTCGTGGTCTTCGCGGGTCGGCGCGGTGGCTACGGCAACATCGTGATGGTCGACCACGGCGGCGGCGTGATCACGCGCTACGCGCACCTGCGCCGCATTCAGGCGCGAGAGGGCGACGTGATCACCGCCGGCAAGCGCATCGGCCAGGTCGGTTCGACCGGCCGCGCGACGGGTCCGCACCTGCACTTCGAGGTGCGCCTCGAGGGCAACCCGGTCGATCCGACGATGGCGCTCACCATCGCGCAGCTGCAGCGCGAAGCGCCCGAGCAGGGCAAGGTCGCCGCGTTCGCGCTCAGCCCCGAGATGCAGACGCACGCGACGTCGGATCTCGATCCGCCCAAGACCCGCAAGGCGAGGACCAAGGCTCCGAAGGAGACGCGTCCGGATCGCCCGGGCCGCGTCAAACGCGTCCGCCCTGTCTCGTGACAACGGCGCCCGCTCTGTAATAGTTCGCGCACGGTGCCGCGCGCCCACGTAGACCTCGCTCGCCGCTATGTCGCGTGGCTGCGCCGTCACGCGGTCGCCATGCTCCTCGCGAGCGTCGCGCTCTTCGGCGTCGCGGTCTATCTGATCGCGTTTCATCTCCCGCTGCGCGCGGACTTCTCGTACCTGCTGCCGCAGGAGGCGCGCGCCGTCGTCGATCTGCGGAAGCTCGAGGCCCGCGTGAAGTCGACCGACGCGGTGCTCGTGATCATCGAGGGCCCACCCGAGGAGCGCGCCGCCGCGGTGACCGAGCTCGCCGCCGGCTTCCGGCGCATCCCCGCGACGCTGGTCGAGCACGTATCGACCGACCAGAACCAGACGCGGGCGTTCCTCGAGGCGAACAAGCACCTGCTCGTCCCGCTCGAGGATCTCGTGAACGCGCGCGACGCCCTTCGCGCGCGCATCGATGCGGCGAAGCTGAAAGCGAACCCGCTGTTCATCGACCTCGACGACGAGCCGGACCCCGCGGCCGAGCAACGCGAGAAGGAGCGCCTCGAGGAGCTGAAGGAGAAGCGCCGCCAGGCGCAGCTGCAGCTCGATCGGCTGTCGAACGTCAGCGCGGACGGACGCACCGCGATGATCCAGGTGCGCACGGCGTTTCGCTCGACGAACGCGGAGCTCGGCGAGCAGCTGATCTCCGCGCTCGATCAGGTGCGATCTTCGGTCCGCGCGGCACATCCGAGCATCCGCGTCGGCTTCACGGGGAGCGTGATCACGGCGGTCGCGGAGCATCGCGCGATCTCGAACGGGATGATCCTGTCGAGCGTGATCACGGGCGTCCTCGTCGGACTCGTGCTCGCTCTGTACTTCCGCAGCGCGACGATGCTCGTGCTGCTCGTCGGGATGCTGTCGATCGCGACCGCGATCTCGTTCGGCGCGGCGGCCCTGACGGTCGGCCACCTCAACGCGGCGACCGCGTTCCTCGGTGCGATCATCGCCGGCAACGGCATCAACTACGGCATCCTCCTCATCGCGCGCTATCTCGAGGAGCGGCGAAAGCACGACGTCGACGAAGCACTCGCGCTCGCGATGGTGCACACCGTGCGGCCGACGATCATCGCCTCGTTCGGCGCATCGATCGCCTACGGCTCGCTCGCGGCGACGAGCTTCAAGGGGTTCGCCGACTTCGCCGTGATCGGCGCGCTCGGCATGGTGATCGTGTGGCTCGCGACGTACTCGCTGCTCCCCGCGCTCGTGCTGCGCTTCGGTCGCAACACGCGCGTGTACACGGGCGACCCGATCGTCGGGCGCACCCTCGTCGCGGTGCTCGGCTTTCGCAACTCGAGGGTGGTCATCGCGGTGAGCATGGTGCTCGCCCTCGGCGCCGCCGCGATCGTCTCGCGCTACATCGCCGCCGATCCGTTCGAGTACGACATCAAGAAGCTGCGGTCCGAGGGCAGCGACGCCGTCGAGGCGCGCGCCTGGATGAAGGCCTCGGACGCCGCCTTCGGACGCGGAGTCGCGGGGCGCACCGTGATCGCCGCGGATCGCCTCGAGCAGGTCCCGCTGATCGTCGAAGCGTTGCGCGACGTCGGCGCCGACAAGCCTCCCGAGAAGCGGAGGATCGGCGATGTGTGGTCGATCTTCTCGTTCGTCCCCGAGGACCAGGACAAGAAGATCCCGGTGCTCGACGAGATCCGCGCGATGATCGACGAGGCGGTCGACGAGCTCCCCGAAGAGGAGCGCGCATCGATCCTCGAGCTCCGCCCGCCGGACAAGCTCGCGCCGATCACGATCTCGTCACTGCCGCAGCAGCTGCGCGAGCGGTTCACGGAGAAGAACGGCAACGTCGGCCTGTTGATCGAGGTCCGCCCCGCCAACCACCTCGACGAGTGGAACGGCAAGGACCTGATCGCGTTCGCCACGGCGGTGCGCTCGCTGAAGCTGCGCGATGGCGAGACCGTCACCACCTCGGGCACGAGCGTGATCTTCGCGGATATCGTCGAGTCGATCGAACGCGATGGCCCCACCGTCACGCTGATCGCATCGGTCGGCCTGATCATCATGGTCCTCCTTCTCGTCGGCCCCAATCGACGCGCGTTCGCGGTCCTCGTCGGCACCGCCGCCGGCTCGCTCTTGTTGGTCGCGACCTGCGCGCTGATCGACCTCAAGGTCAACTTCCTCGACTTCGTCGCGCTGCCGATCACGCTCGGCCTCGGCATCGACTACGCGATCAACGTCGCGCACCGCCAGGGTCACGACGAAGCGCCCGATCCCATCCGCACGCTGCAGACCAGCGGCAGTGCGGTGTTCGTGTGCTCGTTCACTACCATCATCGGCTACGGATCCCTGCTGGTCAGCCAGAACCTGGCGATCCGAGGCTTCGGGACGGCCTCGCTGATCGGCGAGATCGCATGCGTTCTGACCGCCCTGGTGGTCGTCCCGGCGATCCTCGCGCTGCGGCCGCCGTCACGCCTTCCTCTATAAGCGTGCGGCCTCCGCACAAGCTTCGATGCGTTCCGCACCGGCTTTCTCGACGGAGCCCCGGTCCGCTGCGATACAATATTTGTATGAGGCGGAAGGCGACGATCGTCGTCCTCGGGATCCTGCTCGGCGCGTGTGGCTTCCAGACGGAGCAGTTCGCGGGCGATGCGGCACTTCCTCCGCCCACCGTCGGCTTCAAGGTCGAAGGAACGACGCAAGACGAGAACTCGGGATCGATCCAGGTCCTCGTCAGCCTCTCGCGCAGCACGACCGAGCAAGTCGATGCGAGCTGGGAGATCAGCGGCGGCACCGCGACGATCGACGTCGACTACGAGGCGGAGACCAGCGGGACCGTGTCGTTCCTCCCCGGACAGACGGACGTGAGCATCCCGCTGACGATCCTGTTCGATACGAACGAGATGGAGACCAACGAGACGATCGAGCTCAGGCTGACCTCGGCGACGAATGCAGAGCTCGACTCGTCGGCGACGCAGCACACCGTCACGATCAGCAGCGAGCTGCTCCCCCGCGTGAACTTCGCGCTCGCGACATCCGCACAGGCGGAGGACGGCAACATCGCGCTCGAGATCACGCTCGATAGCCCACCGCAGGTCGAGACCACCGTCACCTTCGGCCTCAAGGTGTCCAGCACCGCCGCCGTGGGCTTCGACTTCACGATGCCCACGACCACGGTCGTGACGTTCCCGATCAACACGCAGAGCCAGACCGTGATGGTCGCGGTCACGAACGACATGGTCGACGAGGACGACGAGACCGTCGACCTCGAGCTCACGACGACCACGAACTGCGTGATCGGCACGATGAAGGACCGCACGCACACGATCCTGAACGACGACACGCCGCCGACCGTCACGATCACCACCGCCGCGGGTGCGACCATGGAAGGCAACTCCGGCACGAAGAACGTGATGATCACGGTGGAGCTCTCCGGGCCGAGCGGAAAGACCGTCACGGTGCCCCTCGTGTTCGCGGGCGGAACGGCGACCGAGAACACCGACTACTCGTACGCCTCGAAGACGGACCTCGTGTTCATGCCGAACCAGAACTCGACGCTCTCCGAGATCTCCAAGACGGTCACGATCGCGATCGCCGGCGACACGATCGACGAGGACGACCAGACCATCATCACCTCGCTCGGCCAGAACCCGATCAATGCGGTGCTGGGGCCGATGGCGACGCAGAGCCAGACCCAGACGATCACCGACGACGACAACCCGCCCGCCGTCCAGTTCATGACGGCCAGCGGGATGGCCAGCGAAGGCGACTCGGGGACCAGCACCGTGCCCTACACGCTGGTGCTGTCGGCCGCGTCGGAGAAGACGATCGCGTTCGACATCCTCCTCACCGGCACGGCGATCATCCCGGACGACTACACGACGATCCCGGCGCAGAACGCGGGGACGGTCCGGATGACGATCACGCCTCCCTCGGCAGGCGCGCTCGGTGCCACCTCGGTGAACCTCGAGCTCGTCATCGTCGGCGACGAGGTCGTCGAAGGCGCGGACGAGACCATCATCATGGACATCAGCAACAACAACATGCAGAACGTCACGCGCGGTGGCCAGCGCACGCGAACGCACACGATCGACGACTCCGATCCCGACGGGAGCTAGCCGATGCGCTTGCCGTCGGGCGACCAGCGGTAGTAGCCCTCGCCACTCTTCTTGCCGAGCTTGCCCGCGGCGACCTTGTCGCGCAGCGTCTGCGGCGGCGTGAACGCCGGACCGATCGCGGTCGCGAGGTACTCCGCGATCCCGAGGCGCACGTCGAGGCCGACGAGGTCGGTGAGCTCGAGCGGGCCCATCGGGTGCCCGTAGCCGAGCTTCATCGCGGTATCGATGTCGGCCGGTGACGCGACGCCCTGCTCCACCATGCGCATCGCCTCGAGGCCGATCACGAGGCCGAGGCGGCTCGACGCGAAGCCAGGAGAGTCGGTCACGGTGATCGGCGTCTTGCCCATGCGCTCGGCGAGCGCGACCGCGCACGCGACCGCCGCGTCGTCGGCCGCCGGGTGGCGCACGACCTCGACGAGCTTCATCACGTGGACCGGGTTGAAGAAGTGCATGCCGACGACGCGACCGGGTGCGCGCACCGCCTCTGCGATCTGCGCGATCGGCAACGACGACGTGTTGGTGGCGAGCAACGCGCCGGCGGGTGCCGCGCGGTCGATCGCCGCGAATACCTCGCGCTTGAGCTCGATGCGCTCGGGGATCGCCTCGATCACGCAGTCGGTGTCGGTGCACGCGACCGCGAGGTCGTCGACGGCGCGGATGCGAGCGAGCGCTGCATCGCGGTCCGCCGCGGCGACCTTGCCGAGCTCGACGCCCTTCGCGAGGTTCTTGGCAACCTTGTCGATGCCGGCCTGTGCGCCACCGGGGAGCGCGTCGTAGAGGCGGACGTCGGCGCCCATCATCGCGGCGACGTGCGCGATGCCGTGGCCCATGGTGCCGGCTCCGATGACGGTGACGGTACGAATCTGTGCGGCGTTCACGTGGCCGAGGCTATCGAAGGTCTCGTCCAGTTGCAGTACCGTCGCTGCGAATGATCGCGCGTGTCGATGTCGAGCGGCTCCAGCGCGATCTCGAAGCGATCGTCGGGCCGCGTCGGCTGTCGATGCGCACCGTCGACCTCGACACCTACGCGCGCGACATGTGGCCGCGCCTGCTGCTCCAGTATCGCGAGGGCACGCTCGACGTCCCTCGCCCGCACGCCGTGGTGTGGCCCGAGCACGTGCGCGAGATCGTCGCCGTCGTGAAGCTCGCACGCGAGATGCGGGTCCCGATCATCCCGTACGGCGGCGGCTCCGGCGTGTGCGGCGGGGTGGTGCCGATCTTCGGCGGCATCACGATCGATCTGAAGCGCATGCAGCAGCTGCGCAGCGTGCACTCCGACGAGCTGATCTGCGATGTCGAGGCGGGGCTCAACGGCGAGCGGTTCGAGCGCGAGCTCGCCCGGCGCGGCTACACGTTCGGACACTTCCCGTCGTCGATCTACTGCTCCACCGTCGGCGGATGGCTCGCGACCCGCGCCGCTGGCCAGCTGTCGACGAAGTACGGCAAGGTCGAGGATCGCGTCGCGGGCCTCACGGTGGTCACCGGCAAGGGCGAGGTGATCGAGACCGACGGCCCGAATCGCGCGCTGCGCGGGCCCAACTGGACGCAGCTCTTGCTCGGCAGTGAAGGCACGCTCGGCATCATCACGAGCGCGCGCGTGCGCGTATCGCCGGCGCCGCAGCTGCGCGTGTTCCGCGGCTTCGAGGTCGACGATGTCGCCACCGGCGTCGAAGCAATCCGCCGCGTGCTGCAGAAGGGCCTGCGCCCCGCGGTCGTGCGGCTCTACGACGAGCTCGACACCCTGATCAACTCGTTCAGCTCGAAGGACGACACTCACGAGCAAGCGCCGGCCGTGCGCGGACCCGTCCCCGCGATCTCGTCGGGCGCCTTGCCCGCCTGGCCCGAGGCGCCGCGGCACGACGAGGCCGGCGTCATCGATCGCATCATCGCCTTCGCGAAGGGACAGACCTCGCGCAAGGTCGCGATGAACGCGGCCCTCGGCAAGTCGTCGATGGTGAACAAGCTGTTCGGCGCCGTCGAGAAGGTCGCGCGACGAGGCTGCCGCATGATCATCGGGCTCGAGGGGTCGCGCATTCGCACCGAGATCGAAGCCGCGCTCACGTTCCACGAGCTCGAGACCGCCGGCGCACGCGACAAGGGCGAGGACCCGGGCTGGTCGTGGCTCGCGCATCGCTATCACGTGTCCTATCGAATGAGCCCGGTGTTTCGCGACGGCGCGTTCGTCGACACGATGGAGGTCGCGTCGAGCTGGGACCGCCTCGCGGACCTCTATCAGTCCGTGCGCGAGGCGATCGGCCAGCACGCCCTGGTGATGGCGCACTTCTCACACGCGTACGCGGACGGGTGCTCGATCTACTTCACGTTCGCCGGAACCGCGCCGGACGCGGAGGCCGCCGAGCGCATCTACGACGCGATCTGGCGCGATGGTCTCGAGGCCACGACGCGCGTCGGCGGGACGATCAGCCACCACCACGGCGTCGGGCTGCTCAAGGCGCCGTACATGGCGGGCGAGCATCGCGAGGCGATGGCGATCTTCGAGGCGGCGAAGTCGAGCCTCGATCCCGACGGGATCCTCAACCCCGGCAAGATGGGCCTGCACCATCGGTGGCGCGCGTGAGCGAGTCCCTCGGGCGTGGCCTGATCCTCGCGGTCGGCTTCGAGAACGTCGAGGAGCTCGACGAGAACAACTACCGCGTCTCGCCCGGCTCGTCGGCCGAGGTCGCCGAGGTGATCGCCCGCGCGCGCGCACACAAGGCCGCGGTGCATCCGCTCGGTGCGGGAGGCAGGCCCCAGCGCGGCAGCGATGGCGCGCGCCCCCGCGTGTTCCTCTCGACCAAGCGCCTCGATCAGGTGCTGCAGCTCGACGAGATGTCGCTGCTCGTGCACGCGCAGGTCGGCCTGACCGGGCTCGAGCTCGAGCGCATTCTCGCGCCGCGCAGCCTCTCGCTCGGTGACTATCCGCCGGTCGTGCTGACCTCGTCGCTCGGCGGCATCATCGCGGTGCGCACGCCGGGAAAATCATCGGCGCGCCACGGCTTCTTCGAGGACGCGGTCGTCGGCGTCTCGGCGGTGCTCGCCGACGGTCGCACCGTGCACACGCGCATCGCGCCGCGGCGCTCGACCGGCCCCGACCTCGCGCGCGCGCTGTGCGGGAGCGAAGGCACGATCGGCTTCATCACGAGTGCGGTGCTGCGCATCCACAAGAAGCCCGAGGCGCGCCTGGTCGCGGCCTACATCGTGCCGTCGATCGATGCCGCGATCTCCGCCGTCTACCTCGCGCTGCGCGAGGAAGCGCTGCCGTCCGGTCTCCGCCTCTACGACGCGGCCGAGGCAGCGCTCCACTTCGACGGCCTCGCACTTCCTCCCCAGAGCGTGCTCGTGTGCGCGGCGACGGCTGGGCCCACGGATCTCGCGGCGTGCGATCGCGATCTCATCACGAGCGCGGTGCTCGCCGAAGGCGGCCGCGCGACCGACACGGCGCTCGCCGATCTGTGGTGGCGCCGCACGCACGCCGGTGAGCCGAGCCCGGGCGTCTCGCCATCGCTGCAGGTGATGGCGACACCGTCGAAGTTGCGCCCCGTCTATCACGCGATCGTGGATCAGGCGGCAGCGCTGAACATCACCGCGCGCGCACACATCTCGCGGTTCGACGCCGACGGCGCGGTGCTGTTCTTCACGCTGGTCGACGGCGCCGAGCCCGCGGCACCGAGCGTGGTCGCCGCGTGCGAGCGCGCCGCCCACACCGCGGGCGGCTGGCTGCTCGGTGCCCGCGCCACCAAGCTCGACGCCTACCTGCGCGATCTTCGAGACGCGATCGATCCCGACCGGATCATGAACCCGGGCACGCTCGCCTGACCGCCGTGGGGCAAATTGCCCTGCGAGCGCTCGCGAGTGTGTCCGACGTTTTTGCTGCGACTTGCTGCGATCGGTCTCCTCTCTTCCGCGTAGGGTCACGCTCGGGAGGATTCATGCAGAAGCTCGTGCTCGTAGCCTCGCTACTCGTTCCGATCGCCGCATCGGCCGACAAGCGGATGGATGACATCAAGAAGCCGGATGCCACCGCGGCGTTCACGACGTGGACGCCCGCCCAGCAATGGATGATGAGCGACGGCGATCGCGTGGCCTACGGATACGCGTCCGAGGTCGGCGCGCTGCTCCTCGCCGACGAGCTCGGTGACAAGCTGAGCGAAGCCGGCCGCGTCTCGATGCTGGACGAGTGCTTCGGCGCGATCTACTCGAACGCCGAGCTCGCGAACAGCCTCATCCCGTGGGCGATCTGCGGCGAGGACGTGAAAAAGCTCGACCTCAAGAAGCTCGACGCGGAGCTCGCGGCCGAGGGCATCGGCGCCGAGGAGCGCGCGGACGCGATCAAGGACGCCACCGCGGTCCTCGACAAGGCCAAGAAGTACGGCGAGAAGGTGGAAGCGGCGGCGAAGGACGATCCCGGTGTCGCGCTGTTCCTCAAGACCGCCGCCGACGGTCGCGCCGAGTGGGCCGCCTGGATCGGCAAGAACAAGCCAGCGTACGATCAGTACCTCGCCCTCAAGGACGGCGTTCGCTCGAACAAGTCGAACAACGCCGCGTTCAAGGGCTGCGAGACGACCACCGGCCCCGCGTTCGCCAAGCTCGTGAAGGCGACCGCGCCGAAGATCCCGTGGGACGTCGGCCGCGACTACCTCCCGTCGTACACCGACTACATGACCGCGACGATCGACGGCTACATGACGACGGTGTCGTACGCCGCCTGCGCGTGGTCGCACCACGAATCCGGCGAAGCGATCTACGCCGCCGCCGCCAACCACGAGAACGGCAACCCCATGGTCGACATCCACGACGGCCCGCGGACCCACGCACTGACCAAGTTCTTCGCCGCGACGTTCAAGCCGAAGTTCGCCGACCGCTCGATCGGCGGCGACTGGATGACGAGCGCGTGGAAGACCGGCGTGTCGATGTCGGGCGTGAACGCGATCGCCGCGATCATGACGCCCAGCGACGGCGTGATCGGGACGCTCAAGGCCGACGGCGACGTCACCAAGGTCGGCTTCAAGGGCGACAAGGTCGAGGCGTGCCTCCAGTGGGCGGACTCGAACAAGGTCAAGTCGATCTCGTCGGGCGGCGACGTGCAGTACGACAAGAAGTGCTTGAAGCGCGGCATGGTCGACAACCAGACCACCGCGGTCGAGGTCCCGACGCGATACCTGCAGGGCGCGAAGGTCGGCGACAACATCACGATCGTCCGCCAGTTCCCCGTCGTCGCGTGGAAGGGCAAGAAGCTGACGATGCTCCTCGGCGTCAAGCTCTGAGCGCTCGCGACGGTGATCGGCGCGGCGATCGCTGTTCGCCGGGGAGCGCGATCGTCGCTCGCGATCGATGCACTGCGATCGATGCACTGCGATCGATGCACTGCGCTGCGATCGATGCGCTGCGATCGATGCGAGGGACGCAACGTGAGTGACGGTGAGATCATGGGAGTGTTTGTTTCTTTCGCGAAGCGAAGAAAACTCTTCTCCGTGGTCTCTCCTCCCTCCGTGTCCTCCGTGCAATTCTGGGTCGATCGAGCGTAAGCCCCCCTCGAAGACCACGCGACCGAGAGCTCCGTCGATGCGTCGCCGTCGATGCGTCGCGATCGATGCGTCGCGATCGATGCGTCGCGATCGATGCGCTGCGATCGATGGTTCGCGATCGATGCGTCGCGATCGATGCGTCGCGATCGATGCGTCGCGGTCGATGCGCTGTGAGATCCGCTGCGAGGGACGCAACGAGAGTGACGGTGAGATCATGGGAGTGTTTGTTCTTTCGCGAAGCGAAGAAAAAATCCTCTCCGTGGTCTCTCCTCCCTCCGTGTCCTCTGCGTAATTCTGGGTCGATCGAACGTAAGCCCCCCCCTCGAAGACCCACGCGATCGAAGAGCTGCGTCGGCGCGGTGATCGACGCAGCACCGCGGGCGACCGATGCGTCGCGATCGATCCGAGAGCTGCGATCGACGTGGTTAGCCGACGTTCGAGTCTTGCTTCGACATGTCCGCGACGAGCTTGCGCATGAACAGCTCGATGTTCCGGCGCAGCGCCTGGTCCTCGCACACCGGCAATGCGCGACGCCAGGTCTCGACGGCGCGCGCGTGGAGTCCCTGCCGGAAGTAGAGGTACGCGAGGCGCGTCAGCGCCGGGAAGTAGGTCGGCTGCAGGTCGACGACGGCCTCGTACTCGTCGACAGCCTCGGCCCAGCGTGACGCGCGCTGCAGCATGTTCGCGAGCATGAAGTGCAGCTTGGGGCTCGATGGATCCGTGACCAGCGCCCCGCGGAGGCGCGCGATCGCGCCATCGATGTCGCCCTGGTGATACCGGCCGAGCGCGTCGGCGAGGATCTGCTCGTGATCCGCGCGCTCGTCGCTGTTGAGATCGCGGAGCAGCCGGTGCAAGCGGCGCGGATCGAGCGGCTTCTCGAGGTAGCCGTCGGCGCCGTGTTGCTTGAGCGTCTCGTCGGGGATCTGGCCGGAGTCGACGACCGAGGTCGTGACGATGACGCGCGAGCGGGCGAGCCGGCGCGAACGCTTGATCGCGCGGCACATGCGAAGGCCGTCGAGCTCCGGCGTGGCGACGTCGGCGAACACGAGATCGAAGTAGAGGTTCGAGAGCAAGTCGACCGCTTGCGCGCCGACGCCGACGGCCTGGCACTCGAAGCCGAGGCGCTCGAGCTCGGAGACCAGCTGGATGCGTCCCGGCGGATCGGGGTCGACGATCAGCGCGCGCATGCGACCGCCCTGCGTGGAGTCCACCTCGCTGCCGCGGTCGAGCTCCTCGGCGATCACGAGCGTCGCTTCCTCGACGAGGCGATCGTCGGCGGACGTCGTCGTGGTGATCGTGTTCGCCTGCCACTCGCCCGACAGCGTCGCGGACGCGGCGATCTCCTCGGACGGCAGCTCCTCGTTGTCCTCGATCGCGCGCGCGGCTTCCTCGGCGAGCGCGCGCTGTGCGCTGCGCGCGTCGTCCTGGTTGTCCTCGTCGGGCGCGACGACCGCGAGGTACGTCGTCTGCCGCTTGGCTTCGACGCCGAACAGGTATGTCTCGCCGTCCTTGTAGCGCTGGAAGCCGACGCGGATCGAGCGCGCGAGCGTCAGGTCGAGCGCGATGCGCAGCTCGACGTTCTTGCCGCGCGCGGCGGCGAGCTCGCGCGCCGGAACGATCGCATCCTCGGGGCGGGCGGCGGCGATCACGATCGTGCTCGCGTCCTCGTAGACCACGAGCGCGCTGAAGATCCGCGCCCACTCGAGCGACACGTGCTCGAGCACGTCGAGCCGGATCACCGACTCGTCGAACACGATGCCCGGCCAGCCGGTCTGGATCGACAGGGCGAGCGCGAGCTGGCGTTCGCTGGCGTAGCCGAGCGCGTAGAGCTCCGAGGCGACCGGATGCCGGCCGCTCTGCCGGGCGAGCGCGTCGGACAGCGCGGAGGCGTCGACGACTCCCTGCTGGATGAGCAACTGCCCGATCGATCCGCGCACTCGCGAGAGAGCGTATCAGGTCCCTGCAGATCTCACATTTTCTTGGCTTTCCAAGTCCCCGTAATCCCGTCCTCTGGTCGAGGCAGGGCGGCTACTCGACCGGCCGCGTCACGTTTTCTCTAGCGATCCTCGTCGAGGTTGATAAACTCCGCCGCGCCTTGAAGAACCCGTCGCTGGGTAGCGGTCCGTCTGTGACAGGCTGGCGCATCGCGATGGGATCCTCGACAGCAACCACACGACTTCGCACCAACCCCGAAGTGGCATCAGCATTGCCTCCTTTGCGGGTTTCTTAAGCGGCTTCGTAGGAGAACCTAGTGAACAGCAATGACTTCAAGATCGGTGAAAAGGCCGTCTATCCCGCCCACGGCGTAGCCGAGGTGATCGGGATCGAGAAGAAGGAGATCAACACCACGGTGTGCTCCTTCTACGTGCTGAAGGTGCTCGCCACGGGGATGCAGATCCTCGTGCCGAAGGACAAGGCTGATCAGGTCGGGCTTCGTCCGGTCGCGACCTCCTCGGAGATCGAGGAAGTGTTCGACATCCTCCGCGAGAAGGATGTCCACATCGACAAGCAGACCTGGAACCGTCGCTATCGCGGGTTCATGGAGAAGATCAAGACGGGCTCGCTGTTCGATGTCGCCGAGGTCTATCGCGACCTGTACCGACTGAAGTCGTCGAAGGTCCTCTCCTTCGGCGAGCGCAAGATGCTCGACAACGCGAAGCAGCTCATCGTGAAGGAGCTCGCGGTCGCGAAGAAGTGGGCCGAGGACAAGGTCGAGCAAGAGCTCGAGAAGGCGTGCGCCTAGCCGCCCAAATGTGTTACGTGACCGCCTCATGCAGGTTCACGTAGCCAAGGCGGAGATCTGGAATCTGCCGGTCGACGCCATCGTCAATCCGGCCAACTCGCTCGGCATCATGGGCGGAGGCATTGGCGGGTCGCTGCGCCGGCAAGGCGGGGATGTGATCCAGCAAGCGGCGATGCAGGCCGCGCCGATCGCCGTCGGTGCGGCGCTCGTGACGACCGCGGGTCAGCTGCCCGCGAAGAACGTGATCCACGTGCCGACGATGGAAGAGCCCGGCATGAAGATCGGCGCCGAGAATGTCCGCCGCGCCGCGCGCGCCGCGCTGATCGCCTCCGATCGCAACGGCTTCAAGGTGATCGCGATCCCCGGCATCGGCACCGACCTCGGCGACGTGCCGATCGACGAGGCCGCCCGCGCGATCGTCGAGGAGATCCGCGCGCACCGCCGGCCGAACCCCGAGACGATCTACCTCGTCGACATGAACGACATGATGGTCGCCGCGCTCGAAGAAGCGCTCCGGAACGCGCAAGCGAACCTGTAAAACGTCAGGTCGCTCGCAGCTCTTACCGCGGGATCTCCAGCATGATGGAGCTCCATGCGCACACCGCTCCTCCGCAGACTCCGTCAGCTCGTTCGCGACGCACGCAACTCGAAGAAGACGGGGATCCCCGTCGACGAGATCCAGGACATCCGCGCGGAGCGATCCGCGCGCAGACGTCGCGACGGCATCACGCGCCGTGACCTGATGATCGGCGGTGCGATGGGCGCCGGACTCCTCGCGATCCCGCGCGGCGCACGCGCGGCGGGTCAGCCCTCGATCACGATCGTCGGCGGCGGCATCGCCGGCTTGACCTGCGCGCTCACCCTCGCGGACGCCGGCTACGACTCGACGGTGTACGAGGCGTCGGGCCGCATCGGCGGCCGCATGTTCACGAACCGCACGAACTACTTCGGTGGCCAGATCACCGAGTGGGGCGGCGAGCTGATCGACTCGGGTCACAAGACCGTTCGCAAGCTCGCAGCGCGCTTCAACCTGCGGCTCGACAACCTGCTCAACGCGCAGCCGAACGGTTCGCGCGACATCTATCGCATCGACAACCAGTACTACCCCGCGACCCAGGCCGACGCGGACTTCCTCGCGATGGCGGACGCGCTCTACGCCGACCTCGACGCCGCGGGCTATCCGACGAGGTTCGACGACTTCACGGCGCAGGGACAGTCACTCGATCAGATGTCGATCCGCCAGTGGATCAACTCGCGCGTGCCCGGCGGCGTGAACAGCAAGCTCGGCCAGGTGCTCGACGCCGCGTACAACATCGAGTTCGGTGCGGACATCGAGAAGCAGTCGGCGCTGAACCTGATCTACTTGCTCGGCTTCCAGCCGGGCAATCAGCAGCTCGACATGTTCGGCGAGTCCGACGAGAAGTTCCATATTCGCGGCGGCAACCAGCAGCTGCCCGAGGCGATCGCGGACGACCTCGGCGACGGCGTGGTGAAGACAGGGCACTCGCTCGTCAGGCTCGTCGAGACGCCGAACGGCCGCTATCGCTGCACGTTCGAGCGCGCGAGCTCCACCGTCGAGGTCGTCAGCGACTACGTCGTGCTCGCGATCCCGTTCGCGATCCTCAAGAACATCGACACCGCGCAGGCCGGCTTCGACGCTCGCAAGAAGCGCGCGATCAACCAGCTCGGCGGCGGCCACAACGGCAAGCTCCAGCTCCAGTTCGCGCAGCGCGACTGGCTCGGCACCGGACCGTGGCCCGGCAAGGCGAACGGCTCGAGCTACTCCGAATCGTATCAAGCGAGCTGGGAAGCGACGCGCGCGCAGGACGGCACCGCGGGCATCCTCGTCCTCTACTCGGGCGGCTCGAACACCGACTCGATGAAGACCACGGTCCCGTTCGCGACCGCTGCCGATCCGAAGGTCCAGCAAGACGCGCAGAAGGGCCTGGGTCAGATCACGCACACGTTCCCGAACCTGTCGTGGAACGGCAAGGCGACCCAGTCGCTCATGCACAAGAACCCCTACGCGAACCTCGCGTACAGCTTCTACAAGCCGGGCCAGTACACGGACTTCGGCGGATACGAGGCCCACAAGCAAGGCGGCGTCTACTTCTGCGGCGAGCACACGACGCAGGACTTCCAGGGGTTCATGGAAGGCGGCGCGATCACGGGTCAGGACACGGCCGACAAGCTGATCAAGAAGCTCTCGTAGTGGACAGCTTGTCGCAGGCTAACGCCGCGATCGCCTTCCGCTAATTGGCTGCCCGGCGCGTTGACCGCCCCTTGCCCCGCCATATACTGCGCAGGCTTTGCAGCTACAGGCATACATGCCAGCGGGGCTGGCCATCGCGTTCGCGCTCGGCTTTTGCGGGTTGTTCACCGTGCTCGCCGTGTTCATCGGCCCCAAGGCCACCAACCCCGAAAAGCTGAAGCCGTTCGAGTGCGGCAGCGAGCCGATCGGAACGCCGCGCGGGCGCTACAGCGTGAAGTTCTACCAGGTAGCAATCCTGTTCCTGGTCTTCGACATCGAAGCTGCCTTCATGTACCCGTGGGCCGTCCTCTACAGCCAGCTGTCGAAGACCACCGGCCCCACCGGGATGCCGCAGGTGAGCGTGTTCGGCTTCGCAGAGATGATGCTGTTCGTCGCGATCCTCGTCGTCGCCCTGGCCTACGTCTGGAGAAAGAAGGCGATCGGATGGGAGTAGAGATCACGACCACGCGTCTCGAAGACGCGGCGAAGTGGGCCAAGAATTCGGCGCTCGACAAGGCGACGAACTGGGGCCGCAAGTTCTCGCTGTTCAGCTACCCGTTCGTCACCGCGTGCTGCGGCATGGAGTTCATGTCCGTCGCGGGACCGAAGTACGACCTCGCGCGCTTCGGCGCCGAGTTCCCGCGCTTCTCGCCGCGCCAGAGCGACCTCCTGATGGTCGTCGGCACGATCACCGAGAAGCAGGGTCCCGCGGTCAAGCGCGTGTTCGACCAGATGGCCGAGCCGAAGTTCGTCATCGCGTTCGGCGTGTGCGCGTCGACGGGCGGCTTCTACCAGAACTATCACACGATGCCCGGCGTCGATCAGGTCATCCCCGTCGACGTCTACATCCCGGGCTGCCCGCCGCGGCCCGAGCAGGTCCTCGACGCGATCATCCTGCTGATGGATCGCATCCAGAACGGTCGCGGGCACAGCCAGCTTCGCGAAAAGCACGAACAGATCATCGCGGCACGCGCTGCCGGCGACGAAGGCTAAGGAAACCGACCATGGCGCAGAAAGTCCTCGACGCGCTGAAAGCCTCCCACGCCAGCGCGGTCGATCGCACCGCCTCTCCGCACGGCGACGAGATCGCGTGGATCAAGCGCGACTCGCTGCTGGCCGTCGCGACGTGGCTCAAGAACGACCCGGCGATGTTGTTCGATGCGCCGGTGTTCTGCACCGCGATCGACTGGCTCGATTGGAGCCCGCTCAACCAGCCGCCGTCGGCGCGGTGGGACGAGAGCAAGCCTCGCTTCACCGTCTGCTACCAGCTGCGCTCGACGAAGCACAAGCATCGCATCCGCCTCGAGATCGAGGTGCCCGAGCACGATCCGCGCGTCGTGTCGCTCGCCGGCCTGTGGCCCGCGTTCAACTGGCAGGAGCGCGAGACGTTCGACATGTACGGCATCAAGTTCGACGGTCACCCGGATCTGCGCCGCATCTACCTCTACGAGGAGTTCGTCGGCCATCCGCTCCGCAAGGACTACCCCAAGGACAAGCGGCAGCCGCTGGTGCGCCGCGATGACCTCCCGATCAACCCGATCAAGCGCGCTGGCGCGGGAGATCACAAGTAATGCCGGTCACCGACGCACAGTCGCTCAAGCAGCTCGTCCTCGGTCGCAAGGACGCGCAGGACCTCTCGGATGTCGAGCACGAGCTGCCGCCCGACCTGATGACGGTGAACATGGGTCCGTCGCATCCCGCGATGCACGGCACGGTTCGCATCGTCCTCACCGTCGACGGCGAGAAGGTCGTGCGCTCCGACGTGCAGCCCGGCTATCTGCACCGCTGCTTCGAGAAGGAGAGCGAGCACGCGACGTACACGCAGATCTTCCCGTACACGGATCGCCTCAACTACGTCTCGCCGATGATCAACAACGTCGGCTGGGCGATGGTCGCCGAGAAGCTGATGGGACTCACCAAGGAGATCCCGAAGCGCGCCGAGTACGTTCGCGTGATCGTCTCGGAGATGTCGCGCATCACGGACCACCTGACGTGCTGCGGAGCGTCCGCGATGGAGCTCGGCGCGTTCGGTCCGTTCCTGTTCTTCTTGAAGGCGCGCGAGTGGATCTACGAGCTGCTCGAGGTCGTCTCCGGCGCGCGGCTCACGCACACGTACGTCCGCGTCGGCGGCGTGAACAAGGATCTGCCCGAGGGCTTCCTCGATCGTCTGGAGCACACGCTCGCGAAGATCGAGAAGGACGTCCTGCCCGACGTCGCGGGTCTGCTCAACACGAACAAGATCTTCCGCGATCGCATGGCCGGCATCGGCACGATGACGAAGGAAGACGCGATCGCGACCGGCTGCGTCGGCCCGATCGCGCGCGCGTGCGGCCTCGACTACGACGTTCGCAAGGACTACCCGTACTCGATCTATCCCGAGGTCGAGTTCGACGTGCCGGTCGGCACCACGGGCGACTGCCTCGATCGCTTCCTCGTGCGCGTCGAGGAGATCCATCAGTCGATCCGGATCCTCCGCCAGTGCATGAAGCAGATCCCCGACGGCCCGGTCGTCGTCGACGATCCGCGCTGCACGCTGCCGCCCAAGGTCGACACGTACAACACGATCGAGTCGATGATCCGGCACTTCAAGCACATCGTCGACGGCATCAAGGTGCCCGCCGGCGAGACGTATGCGTTCGTCGAGGGCGGAAACGGCGAGCTCGGCTTCTATGTCGTCGCCGACGGCACGGGCCGCCCGTACAAGGCGTACGTGCGGTCGCCGTCGTTCGTGCACCTCTCGACGGCGTCGAACTTGATCCACGGTCACCTGATCGCGGACATCGTTCCCATCTTCGGCATGATCAACATGATCGGCGGCGAGTGCGATAAATGAGCGACACGACGCAACCCGCGGCAGTCACCGCGCCCCCTCCCCCGCCCGCGCAACCGGCGCCCACCGATCCGAACAAGGTCACGCTCGTCATCGACGGGCAGTCGGTGACCGTGCCCAAGGGGACCAACGTCCTCGAGGCGGCGAAGACGCTCGGCATCGACATCAGCGCGTTCTGCTACCACCCGGGGCTCCCGATCGTCGCGCAGTGCCGCCAGTGCCTCGTCGCCGTCGAGAAGAACCCGAAGCTCCAGCCGAGCTGCCAGCAGGTCGTCGGCGAGGGGATGGTCGTGAGGACCACCGACCCGGTGTCCACGCTCGCCCGCAAGCAGCAGCTCGAGTTCACCCTCGTCAACCATCCGATCGACTGCCCGATCTGCGACAAGGCCGGCGAGTGCACGCTGCAGAAGCTGTACTTCGAGCACGACAACGCCGACTCGCGCGTCGACACGCCCAAGGTCCGCAAGGACAAGGCGGTCGACCTCGGCCCGACGGTCGTCCTCGATCAAGAGCGCTGCATCCTGTGCTCGCGCTGCATTCGCGCGTGCGATCACACGTCGGGACAGCACCAGCTCGACTTCGCGCACCGCGGTGACCACGAGGTCCTCACGACGGCGCCGGGCGAGCAGCTCGACAACCCGTACTCGCTCAACGTCGTCGACGTCTGTCCGGTCGGCGCGCTGACCGCGAAGGACTTCCGCTTCACGATGCGCGCGTGGGAGCTCGAGGCAACGCCCTCCGTGTGCAACGGCTGCGCGACGGGCTGCAACATCGAGATCCACCACAAGAACGGCCGCGCGTGGCGCTTGGTGCCGCGGCACAACCCGGACGTCAACGACTACTGGATGTGTGACGAGGGCCGGTTCACGTACCACGAGCTTCGCGAGGAGCGCCTCGCGGCCGCGACCGTCGACGGTCTGCCCGCGGGCTGGGATCGCGCGATCCGCGCCGCTGCCGATCGCCTCGCGGTCGGTCGCGCGGCGGGACAGTTCGCCGTCGTGCTCAGCGCGCTGCATTCCAACGAGGACAACTTCGCGCTCGCGAAGCTCGCGCAGGCGTGGGGCGTCTCGCACGTGTACATCGCGGCAAAGCCGCCGGTGCCCGCGCGCGCCGATGGCCGCTTGCGCGTCGCCGACATCAACCCGAACACCGCCGGGGTCAAGGCGATCGCCGAGGCGCTCGGCCTGGCCACCAAGCCGGTGTTCGAGCTCGACGCGTCGATCCGCGGCGTGCTCGCGCTCGGCGACGTGCTGCCCGGGCTGTCCGAGAGCCGGCTGCAGGAGCTCGAGTACGTCGCGATCAGCGCGCACGAACGCGGGCCGGTGATGCACGCGAAGGTCGCGCTGCCGGCCGCGAGCTGGGCCGAGATCGCGGGCACGATCACGAACAACAAGGGCCACGTGCAGCGGATGCACGCCGCGTTCGCCGCGCCGGGCCAAGCGCTGCCCGCGTGGGACGTGATCGTGCGCCTCGCGCAGGCAACGACGGTCAAGCTCGCGTGGTCGCATCCGCGCGAGGTGTTCAAGGACATGATCGCGGCGGTGCCGGGGTGGAAGGACCTCGTGTGGGTGCGTGAAGCGCGCCCGCTGTTGCTGCGTTTTGCCGGGAGCCGAGGCTGATGAGCACCCTGTACGCGATCCTCGATTGGCCGGGAACGAAGTGGCTGTTCCTGATCCTGATCCTCGTCATGCCGCTCGCGTCGCTGCTCACGTGGGCGGAGCGCCGGCAGAGCGCGATGATGCAGGACCGCCTCGGTCCGAACCGCGCGAACATCGGCCCGATCAAGCTGAAGGGCATCCTTCACTTCGTCGCCGACGCGCTGAAGATGATCTTCAAGGAAGACTTCATCCCCGCGAACGTCCACAAGGGACTGTTCACGCTCGCGCCGATCCTCGCGCTCGCGCCGGTGCTGATCGCGTTCTGCATCATCCCGTTCGGGCCGACGGTCTATCCGCACCACCTCACCGAGGTGCTGTCCGACTACAACCTCGCCGCGAACCCCGGCGCCCCCGAGTTCGCCGACTCGATCCGCATGCAGATGTTCCAGGTCGACTTCGGCCTGATCTTCTACTTCGCGGTCCTCACGCTCGCGAACTACGGCGGCACGATCGCCGGCTGGGCCTCGTACAACAAGTGGGCGCTGCTCGGCGGTCTGCGTAGCTCGTCGCAGATGATGTCGTACGAGGTCGCGATGGGCCTCGCGCTGATCGGCGCGTTCCTCGTGACCGGCTCGCTCGAGCCCGGCTACATCGCCGCGCACGGCGTGACCACGTCGATGGCGCCGTCGAACCCGGCGAACTGGCTGTGGCTGTGGCAGCCCGTGGGTCTGTTGCTGTTCTTCACCGCGGCGATCGCGGAGACCAAGCGCGCGCCGTTCGACATCCCCGAGGGCGAGCCCGAGATCATCGGCTACTTCGTCGAGTACTCCGGCATGCGCTGGGGCATCTTCTTCCTCGCGGAGTTCATCGAGATCGTCTTCATCTCGGCGGTCGTCGCGACCGTGTTCTTCGGCGGCTATCAGGTGCCGTTCCTCGATCCCGATGGCTTCCGCATCGGCGGCGAGATGGTCACGACGTCGCTCGGCACGTTCCACGAGGGCGGTCGCTGGCTGCCGCTCGATCACTGGGTCGTCGTCGCGCTGCAGTTCGGCGCGTTCGGTCTCAAGGTGATCCTCTTGTGCTGGTTCCAGCTGCTCGTGCGCTGGACGCTGCCGCGCTTCCGCGCCGATCAGCTGATGAACCTCGGCTGGAAGCTGCTGCTGCCGCTCGCGCTCGCGAACATCATGGTCACCGCGCTGATCAAGCTACTCGTCCAGGCGTTCACCACGCCCGGCCTGCCAGGAGGTCCGTGATGTCTGCAGCGCACGACGAACACGCACACGACGACGAGCACGAGGGCCCCAAGGTCCTCTCGGTGTCCGATCGCCATCCCCGCGTTCGCACGATCCAGGTCGTGCGTCCCGACCCCGAGGACGTCTCGTTCCTCGCGGCGACCGGCACGGGCCTCGGCGTCACGCTGAAGCACTTCGCCAAGAACTTCTTCCTGCCGCTCAAGAAGCTCGCGAACCGTCGCCAGGCCGGCGCGCCCGACGACGAGACGCTGAAGAACGACATCGAGACCGTGCAGTATCCCGAGGAGAAGGTGGTGTACCCGGAGCGCTTCCGCGGTCTGCATCGCCTCACGCTGCGCGAGGACGGCGCGGTTCGCTGCGTCGCGTGCATGTGCTGCCCGACGGTGTGCCCCGCGCACTGCATCACGATCATCCCCGCCGAGACCGACGACAAGGGCATCGAGAAGAAGCCCGCGCTGTTCGAGATCGACGAGCTGCGCTGCGTGGTGTGCGGCCTGTGCGTGGAAGCGTGCCCGTGCGATGCGATTCGCATGGACACCGGCGAGCACGCGAAGCCCGTCGAAGATCGCGCCAACGCGATCGAGACGCGCGAGTCGATGATGGCGCGCGGCATTCGCTCGACGGCCACGCAGGGCGGCGAAGGCCCGAACTGGCGCGAGCGCAAGTAGCCGCTCGTTTGCGCCGTCTTCGGCGCGCCAATCCCGTTCGCGCGCCCGCCACTTTTGCGCGGGTGCGAATAGCACGGCGGACCCCGCCGTTCACGTCGGCATGTGGCGCACGACCGTCTTGCTGCTCGCGCTCTCGGGGACTGCATTCGCCGAGGACGACGGCACGACGAAGGGCGCCGTGCCCGTGCCCGGCGAGTACGTCGAGCCCGCGGTCACGATCAACCATCGCGATACGACGGTCACGCTCGACGAGCTACCGAAGCTCTCGGCGACGTGGAAGAAGCGCGCGCGCGTCGCCTACAAGGGCAACGTTCCGATGGCGCTGAATCACTCGTACGCGCACGTGAACCTGACCTTCGTCGGCGAGACGAACAACGAGTCGGGGTACCCGCATGCGCTGAAGCGGTTCCCGCTCGTCCCGACCGACGACGCGGGGCCGTGGTCGAGCTCGTTCCCCGGCTTCGCCGAGCGTGGCAGTCCGCGCGGGCCGATCCTCGCCGCGATTCGCGTGCTGCCGTCGCGAAACGGTGGCGCCGATCCGCCCGCGCCCGAGAGCGAGCGCCGGCAGGTCGTCGTCTACATGCCGAAGGGCAAGCGCGTCATCCTCGTCGCGACGAAGCTCGTCACCGACACGGAGTGGACACCGCTCCTCCGGCTCGACGTGCCGAACGCGAAGAGCATCGACCTCATCGATCCCGGCTGGCACTGACGTGGTGCGCGCCGCGTTGATCGCCCTCGCCGCCTGTGGCGCGCCCGCGCGCGCCGTCGTGGCGACACCGCCACCGACGACCGTCCCGCCGCTCGTCGCGGAGGTCACCTACGTGATGCCCGCCCCCGCGTGCCCGGCGCCGGAGATCGATCCCGCGACTCGACGGAAGATCATGTACGAAGCGAACGAGCGCTGGAACCAGACGCACGATCGCAACTTTCGCGACTACTCGGCGATCACGGCCGACCTCCCGCCGCTCTCGGCCCGGTGGGAGGACCGACGCAGCGTTCCGTATCGCGGCGTGGTGACCGTGTACATGGACGTCGTGCGCACCACGGGCTCGCGCGGCGGTCCGCTGGTGCTCTCCCTCGTCGAGACGGGAGCCAACTCCGCGGGTCGCTACGAGCGGTTCGAGCTGTTGCCGAGCTCCGAGCCTCCGATCGCGGGTGCGAGCACGTCGTTCCAGCCGCTGTGGGTGGAGCCGGCGACGGGGCGCAGCCTCGGCCCGATCCACGCCGCGATCTCCGTACGCCCGCACAGCGAGTGGCCGTATCAAAAGGATCGCCAGCAGGTGGTGATCTACAACCCTCGCGATCGACCGGACATCCTGCTCGTCGCGCGCAAGCAGTACTTCGACAGTGTGTGGACGCCGATGCTGCGGGTCGATCTACCGAAAGCGACGCGGTTCAGCGTCTACGAGCGACCACCATCGCACTAGAGCTCGGCCTGCCCGTTCAGCCTGGGCCGAAAATAGAGGAGGCGCAGCGGCTTGTGTCCGCTGCGCCTCAAATGAGCACCACCGTCCGACCGTGAGGGGTTCTATCCCCTACGCGTGTGCGTAGGTGGGCTCCACATAATCCATCGGGCTTCCCGACGAGCGGGCGTGCACTCCCGGAACAGAGGCAGATCCCTGGATAGCAGAAGTAGGAGACAGATTTCCCTCGGGTCTCGCATCAGACCGTCGGTGCTCGATCTCGACACTAAGGATCTCGATCGAGACCGTCAATCGAAAAAATGCGGACTCGATCACCTGCGATCGTTTTTCGCTCGAAGTGAAAATCTTCGACGGAGATCGGGAGCGATCTGCTTTTCACTTGATGCGCACGCGCACCGAGCGTAGGGGCTCAACTACTTCTTCGCACGCCAGGCTTTGTATTCCTTGCTCGCGACGAGCGACTTGTACGCGGCGTCCTCGCTCAGCACCTTGTGGAGCGCGTCCTTCGTGATCGACTCGTTGAGCATCTTGTCGAGGTAGCCGACCGCGTCGGCCCACTTCTTCTGCTCGACCGCGATCTCGATCAACAGATCGCCGCCGTCGCCGGCCCACATCTCGGGCTCCGCGGTGACCGCGGTCATCGCGTCGGCGGTCGCCTTCTCGTACTCCTTCGCGCGAAGCCACGCGCGGGCGCGCATGACCATCACGTACGGATCGTTGTTCGTCTTCGCGAGCAGGCGGTCGAGGCTGCCGACGAGCTTCTGGTAGTCGTTCTTGAGCGAGTGCGCGTCGATCTCGACGAGATCGACCGACGAGTCGCCCGGGAAGTTCTTCTTGAACTCCTCGATCGACGCCAGATAGACCTCGGCCGGCTGCTGCACGTCGATCGTGAGGCCCTGTAGCGCGATCGCCTTGACCTTCGTGCGGACCTCCGCCGGGATCTCCATGAAGCGCTTCTTCGCGGCGGCGTAGTCACCCTGGCCGTGGAGCTGCGTCGCATCGATGTACGCGCGCGCCGCGGCTTCACCGTGCGAGATCAGCTTGCCGACGAGCGACAGCAGGCCCGACATCTCCTCGCCGTTGCGCAGCGAGTACACGTCCATGAGCTTGAGCGACTTGTCGGGCTCGCGAACGACGAGCACGTCGAGGAAGTTCACGCCGCCGCGCACGATCGTGCGGATGCGCGGGCGATTCACGCCGTCCTTCTGCACGACGCCCACGAAGCGCACCGACGAGTCCTCGCCGAGGCCCTGGCACAGGCTCTCGCCGAGCTTGTCGAACGTCCCGATCTGCGCGCGCGTCTTCGCGTCGAAGCGCGCGGTGAACTTCACCGAGTCGATCAGCGCGTCCGCCTTCGCCGGATCGCACGGTGAGAGCGCCGCCGCGAACTCCTTGCCGAACTTCTCGGCCTCTTCCTTCGTGATCGCGTCGGCCGCCGGCTTGTCGGGCGCCTTCACGCCCGTCTCGCCACCCTTCTCGGGCGTCGTCGTGGGATCGGTCTTCGCACCCGATCCGAGGTTTGGCTCGGGCGGCGGATCCTTCTTGCACGCGGCAAGGGACAGGGCGAGGAGGAGAGCGAGGCGAGTACGGGTCATGGATTGGTCCGGACGTTAGAGGTGGAACATTCGTCGCAGTCAGTGACAGTACCGGCCGCTCCCCATCGGGGGACAGCCGCGAAGTGCAAGAACATCCATGGTAACCGCCACGCCGATGTGGATCAGGACGCCGCCCCAGATCGACTTGGTGCGCATCGCGAGCGTGCCGAGGATGAGGCCGGCCCCGATCGCGCCGATCGTCTCGGGCATCGGCTTGCCGTAGTGGATCATGCAGTACGGAACGATCATCACGAAGATCGCGTTCGCGCCGAGCGAGCGCCGCAGGCCCTGCAACAGGAAGCCGCGGAAGAAGAACTCGAGCGAGACGAACTGCAGCGCGTAGAACGCCTCCCACGTCCACAGATCGAAGTGCGAGCGATTCGCCATCCGATAGAACGGGTACGTGTTGCGAAACGAGCCCGTCGTCGACGCCTGGATCACCGCGGGCAAGATGCACGCGAACAGCGCCGCGTAGATCCACAGGTGCTTGAAGAAGCCGCGGAACGAGATGTGGTAGTCGCGGATCCTCTCGCCCGGTAACAGCGCGAGCACGATCATCGGCAGGATCACGTAGCCGAACAGGCGCCAGCCCGACCACCACGCGAAGCCCCACAGCTCCCAGTTCGGATCGCGCGTGTTCGGGAACCACTTCGCGTACGTCTGGTGGTTACCGAGGTACTCCTGCAGCGTGAGCGAGATGCAGCACGTGAGCAGGATGGCGAGGATGCGGAGGTTCGTGTTGCCCGCGTCCTCGGGCGTGCGCACGGTCTCGCGATCGATCGCGCGCCACTGATCGATGCTGACGGCCTTGAACCATCGCCACGGAGTCGCGAGGGGCTCCGGTAAGGTCACTTCAGCTTGGCCTTCGGATCGAGAAGCAGCGCGGTCTGCCGCAAGCGCCGGCGCGTGATCTCCTTGCCGAGCACTTCCATCGTCTCGAACAGCGGCGGCGACGCCTTGCGGGCGGTCACCGCGAGGCGCAGCAGGCTGAACGCGTGCTTCGGCTTCCAGCCCTTCACCTCGGCCCACTTCTTCGCTTCGTCCTCGAGCACGGCCCTGGTGAAGCCTTCACGCGCCTCGAGCGCCTCGACGAGCTCGAGCAGCGCGACCGCGACGTCCTTGTCGGCGACCTCCGGGATCGCGATCTCCGATCGGATCGCCGAGTAGTCGAGATCGCCGGCGAAGAAGTACTCGACCTGCGGAATGATCTCGTCGAGCTTCTTCGAGCGCTCGCGGATCAGCGGCATCAGCTTCGTCAGGTAGTCCTTGTTCAGGCGCCAGTCGATCAGCGTCTGCGCGAGCTGCTCGTAGTCGAGCTCGTGGATGTACTTCTCGTTGAGCGCGGTCAGCTTCTCGATGTTGAACACCGGGCCGCCGAGCGCGACCTTGTCCCACGAGAACACCTCGACCATCTCGTCGAGCGTGAACTTCTCGCGGTCGTTACCGAACGACCAGCCCATCGTGCCGAGGAAGTTGAGCAGCGCCTTGGGCAGGATGCCGATGTCCCGGTAGTAGTTGATCGAGACCGGGTTCTTGCGCTTGCTGATCTTCGACTTGTCGTTGTTGCGTAGCAGCGGCATGTGGAAGAACTGCGGCGGCTCCCAGCCGAACGCCTGGTACAGCAGCACGTGCTTCGGCGTCGACGAGATCCACTCCTCGGCGCGCACGACGTGCGTGATCTCCATCAGGTGATCGTCGACGACGTTCGCGAGGTGGTACGTCGGGAGACCGTCGGTCTTGAGCAGCACCTGGTCGTCGATCTGCGTCGCGTCGATCGAGATCTCGCCGCGCAGCTGATCGTGGACGACGATCGGCCCGCTCGTCGGCACCTTGAGGCGCACGACATGCGGCTCGCCGTGCGCGGCGCGGTTGCGCGCCTCGGCCGGATCGATGTCGCGGCAGTGGCGGTCGTATCCGGTGTTGCGCTTCTCCGCCTCGGCGAGCTTGCGCATCTTCGCGAGCCGCTCGGGCGTGCAGAAGCAGCGATACGCCTGGCCGGCGTCGAGGAGCATGCCGGCGTGCGACTGGTAGTGCTCGGCGCGCTCGCTCTGGCGGTACGGCGCGTGCGGGCCGCCGACGTCGGGACCCTCGTCCCACGACAGGCCGACCCAGTGCAGCGCGTCGTAGATCATCTGCTCGGAGTCGCCCCGGGCGCGGGACTGGTCGGTGTCCTCGATGCGGAGGATGAACTTCCCGCCCTGCTTCTTGGCGAAGACGTAGTTGAACAGCGCGATGTAGGCCGTCCCAACATGCGGATCGCCCGTCGGCGATGGTGCGATCCGCACACGGACTGGCCGAGCGGCATGGGCCATGGGCGGCCCTTGTAACACGCCACGGCCCCTCGATGATAAAGTCAGCGTCCATGCGCCGCGTGCTCGCGCTTGTTTGCCTCGCGGCCCCCGTGACCGCCGGTGCAGCGCCGTCCGACACGGCGATGACGGTCGAGGGCGTCGTGATGGAGACCTCGTCGAAGTGGGTCGGCGACAACGACCGCATCGTGACCGAGGCGGTGGTGCACACGCGCGATGGCGACGTCGTGGTCAGCCAGCTCGGCGGTCACGTCGACGGGCTCACCATGCGGCAGTTCCCGGGCGCCGAGCCGCTCGTCGCCGGCATGCGGGTCGCGGTCGCGGCGCACCGCGCGCAGGATCTCGAGCAGCGCACGCACATCCTCGTCGACGACGTGCGCGTGCTCGCGTATCCGGAGGGGTTCGTGCGCACCGGACCGACCAAGGCCGGCGCGTCGCTGTACTGGGAGTCGGGCTGCGTGTTCGTCACGGTCGACGCCGATGGCACCAAGGAGATTCCCGGCGACACGGAGTTCGAGCTCGTCGAGCAGGCCGTCGAGACGTGGAACCAAGGCGTCGCCGGCTGCTCGTACATGGACATCCGCATCCAGGGTCGCGAGAAGAAGGAAGTCGGTCGCGACATGGTCAACGTGATCAAGTTCCGCGACGCATCGTGGTGCCGGCCGGCGGTGAAGAACGATCCGATGCGCTGCTATGCCGAATCGGCGGCCGGCCTGACGACGGCGGTCTACGTCGACGACGGCGACAGCGACCGCGATGGCGCGATCGTCGACGCGGACATCGAGCTCAACGGCAAGCACTTCGCGATCTCGAACGAGGGCCAGACGCTCGGTGCGGCGAGCTGCCAGGCCGATCTGTTGAACACGCTGACGCACGAGCTCGGCCACCTGCTCGGCCTCGAACATCCGTGCCTCGCACCGGGTGACGACGCGCGGATCGACGGTGACGGCAACCCGGCCCCGCTGTGCGGACAGACCAACGACCCGAAGATCGTCGAGTCGACGATGTACAACTACCAGGACTGCGGAGAGACGAAGAAGGCGTCGCTCGAGCAGGACGATATCGACGGGATCTGCGCGATCTACCCGACGGCCGAGGATCCCGGCACCTGCCTCGAGGTCTCGAACGACGTCGGGTGCTGTAGTGCCAACAGCGGGCCGAGCGGCGCCGCCCTCCTGTTCGTGTGTATAGGTGGGTACTTCGTCGTCGGTGGCCGGCGCCGCCGCCGCGCTTAGAAAACTTCGCCAGCGAGAGCGACCGCCGGTACGATCGAGCGATGGCTGCGTGTCCTTCGTGCGGGGTTGCCGTCGTGCCCGGGTACGTGAAGTGCCCGAAGTGCGGCAACCCGCTGCCCGCGCTCGCGCGCACGAAGTCGAACACGTTCGGCAGCGGCGGCGGCACCTCGGTCCCCGACCGGAGCAGCGGCTCGCGCGCACCGCTGTTCGCCGCGCTCGGTGCGGGCGTCGCGATCGCGATCGTGCTCGCGGTCGTGCTCGGTGGCCGCGGCGGGTCGAAGACGGCGAGCACGACGCCCACGACCGATACGGCCGAGATCGACGACGACGAACCGGTCCCGCAGCCGGTCGTCCGGCCGGCGCAACCCGACGAGCCAGGCTTCACCCCGACGCAGCCCGTGGCCGACGACTCGGCGGCCGAGGCTGCGGCCGCCGAGCTCGAGCGCGAGCTGAAGCGACAACGCCTCTGGGGAACGACCAGCGTCGTCGACCAGCGCATCGATATCCGCTCCGGCTCGTGCGAGGCCAAGGACATGGAGGCGATGGTGGACGCCGCCGCCGCGCGCTTGCAGGGTGCCGGCTTGACCAAGCTGCGCTGCTTGGCGCAGAGTGGCGCCGTTGTCTTCGAGCGCGACCTCTGAAAAACCTCACCGCCTGATCCTGCCGCTGGGTCTTCGGGTGCTCGTGCAGGTCATCACCATCGAAGAGCGTACCGACGCGGGCCTGTTCCTGCCGGCGGGCGCGAAGGAAGCGCACGACGACGCGCTCTACGGCAAGGTGGTCGAGGTCGCGCGCGATCGGCCGACCACCGACGATGTCTCGGAGAACGTCTCCGGCGTCCCGCACGGCGCCCACGTGTTGTTCCGCAAGGAGGCCGGGGTGCGCGTGCCGTGGGACGATCGACTGCGCTTGATCGACGTCAAGGACATCCTCGCGACGGTCGAGGAAGTCGACGCGTCCGAAGCTCACTAGGCTAGAGTGCGCGGGATGTCCGCGCCTCCACGCTCGACGATCCCGAAGCTGTCCGAGCTCTCGCTCGAGCTCGCGACGAAGCGCCTCGCGCTGCGGCCGTACACGCTCGACGACGTGGAGCGACTATGGCCGCACGTCTCGGATCCGAGGCTGATGCCGCAGATGAGCTGGAACGCGCACGCCAGCAAGGACGAGACGCGCGCCTTCGTCGAGGGCAGCATCAAGGGCATCGCGGAGAACACCGGCATCGTGTGGTCGATCGAGAGCGGCGGCGAGCTCGCCGGCGCGATCGGCCTCCACGGCATCAAGTTCCAGCTGTCGGCGTGGCGCGTCGATCGCGCCGAGCTCGGCTACTGGGTGGGCATCCCGTTCCAGCGCCGCGGCTTCGGCATGGAGGCAGCGAGCGAGGTCATCCGCTTCGGCTTCGAGACGCTCGGGCTGCACAAGATCACCGTCGGCTGCCTCGCGCAGAACGAAGGCTCTCGCAAGATCATCGAGCGCCTCGGCTTCCGCTTCGTCGGTCGGCACGAGGACGACGTGTGGCGCGACGGCGCGTGGCACACGCACCTCCGCTACGAGATGCTCGCGAGCAGCTACGGCGATATCGCGACGACGATGCCGGTCCGTCGCTGATGCCGCGCACGCACCTGTTCGTCGCGCCGGGCAACGCCGCGTTCGGCGAGCTGCTGCTCGGGTTGCGCCTCGCGCGCGAGCTGCACGCCGCCGGTGATCGCGTCGTGTTCCTCGCGCCTCGCTCGCACCGCATGCTCCTCGAGCACACGCCGTTCGATCACGGCGCGATCGATCCGGTGCTGCCGATGCTCGATCGCGCGCTGCCCGGCGTGATCCGCGATCGCGCGTGCGACAGCGTCGTGTTGCTCGATCTGCTCTCGACGCTGCTCGTGCTCGAGAAGCACCGGATCGAGCCGGCGTTCCTCGACGAGCTCGGCGTGACGACGCACGCGCTCGACATCTGGGACCTCGCTCGCAGCGATCTGCTCTTCGACATGTGCGACGCGCAGATGACGCTGCGAGAGTCGGCGCGCACGCTCGTGCCTCGCCGCCTCGTGCCGGTGCCGTTCGCGCGGCCCGACGCCGCCGGTGCCTACTGCGCGCTGCCCGAGATCACGACCGCCGACGATCGAACCGCGACGCGCGCGGAGCTGGGCCTCGCGACCGGTGATCGGCTCGTGATGTTCACGACCGCGCAGTTCCAGTCGCGCGGATTGACCGCGTTCCAGACGCGGGCCGTCGCGGAGATCCCCGCTCGGATCCTCGACGCGTGTCTCGCGGCCGATCCTCGCGTGCACGTCGCTCATGTCGGACCGCGCGCGCTCGCCCAGGACAGCGCGCGCTATCACCACCTGCCGCAGATGGTGCCCGCGCGCTTCGAGCAGGTCATGCGCGCGAGCGATCTCCTCCTCACGCCGAACCAGGCCGCGACGGGAATCTCGCTCGCGCTCGCGCTCGATGTCCCCGCCCTCGCCGTGATCGGCGAGTCGACCCAGTACAAGTTCCGCGTGTTCCCGCTCGGCCTGCACGCGTTCATGGCGCCCGCGCTCGATCACAACGCGTACACCGATGCGGTCCCCGCGATCGATGTCGCCGCGCTTGCCGGTGCGTTGCACGCGGAGATCTTCGACGACGCGACTCGCACCGAACGCCAGCGCACGCGGCGCGCCTACGTCGACGCGATCCGCCGACTACCGACGGGGCGCGCCGTCATGGACCGCGCATGACGCGGGTCGATCCGGACATCGCAGCGCTCGCGTTCGTGGCGTCCGCTGCC
Organism: uncultured Kofleriaceae bacterium; assembly: GCA_964617845.1. Classification (GTDB taxonomy): domain Bacteria; phylum Myxococcota_A; class Polyangia; order Haliangiales; family Haliangiaceae; genus JABFXX01. Next base: position 67,477 of record CAZUAR010000001.1, read on the forward strand.
GCGGCGGCGGAGCGCCTCGGGGTGTTCGCAGCGCTTCCATGCGCGCTCGACGAGCTCCCCGAGCGCCTCGGTGCGAGCGCGCGGCTTCACGCGCTGATCGATCTCCTCGTCGGTGGACGGCGTCTCGTTCGCGACGGCGATGTCCTCCGCGCCGGCGAACCGGGGTCGCAGGATCCGCGCGGCGCTGCCGTGATCGCCGAGGTGATCCGGCGCGGGCGCGCGTTCGCACCGGCGCAGGACTCGTCCGATCTCGCGCGCGATGCACGTCACCTCGACGTGCGTCCGCTGCTCTCGCTCGGCGCGGTCGCGAGTGCGCTCGACACCATCGATCGCGCCGCCGAGCACGCGGTGTTTCTCGACGCCGGCGGAGGGCTCGGCGACGCGACGCGCTGGTTCCTCGCACGCTCGAGCGGGCGCGCGATCCTCGTGGACGTGGCGCCGATCATCGACGCCGCGCGACGTCACCTCGCGGATCTCGGCGACCGCATCACGTTCGTCGCGGCGGATCTGCGAACCGCCGAGCTCCCGCGCTCCGACCTCGCGTTCGTGTCGAACGTGTTGCACCTCCATCCCGAGCCGGACGCGATGGCGATCGTGGATCGTGTCGCGCGAGCGGTCGACCCGGGTGGGCTCATCGCCATCAAGGACGTCGCCGTGGACGATGACCGAACCGGTCCGCTCGCAGCGCTCGCCTTCGGGCTCGCGTGCCAACTTTTCGGAGACGGCCGCGTACCTACCTGCTCCCACCTCACTAACTATCTGGACCGCGCCGGGGCCACGAAGACGTCATGGCGGCGTCTGCGAGAGTGTGCGGTCGCGACGGGAAGAATCGGCTGATTCCATCGTATTCTGCTCGACCATGTCCGAACCCGAACGTCCTTGGTACGAGCGCGCGACCAACTGGGTGGGCGAGAGAGCCGATGAGGTCGGCAGCGTCGTCGGCGACTTCGCCGGTGTGATGGACGCTGCTGGTGACCTTGGGAAGAACGTGCCCGATGTCGGCCCGCTCGGCGATGTCGCCGATATCGTCTCGGGCGCGGGCAAGGTGTTGCACTGGGACGAGAACGGCAACTGGGATCCGAACCACGGCGGTTGGGGTGACATCGTCTCCGGTGGTGCCGGGCTCGCCGAAGGTCCGTTGAAGATGGCGCCCGGCGTCGGTCCCGCGATCGGCGGCACCGCCCAGGCACTCGCGAACGGTTATCAGGCGTACACGAAGTTCGACGAGATGTCGCGCGAGACAGATCCCGCGAGACGCGCCGAGCTCGAGCGCGAGGCGTGGGGCTCGACGGGCGACGCGACGCTCGGTGCATTGCACGCGGGCATCGGCTCGTGGTGTCCGGTCGCCGAGCTCTACATCAGCGCCGGCGAGCTCGCGCTCGATGGCCTCGGCACGGCGGCGGGTTGGGCCGGCGGCGACGACGCGAAGTTCGGCGCGGGCGATGTCGTCGGTGGCCTGCTCGACGCGATCATTCCCGAAGAGGAAGACGCGATCAGCAACCGCGCCGGCAACTGGGTCCACGACTCGGTCGGTGGCGGAACGCTCGGCACCGTCCTCGGCGCCGGAGCGGCGGGTCTCACCAACGTGGTCGCGGCGCCGGTGAACATCCTCGACGCGACGGCCGGCGGCATCGTCAACACGGTCGGCAACATGTTCGACGACGACAGCGGTCCGGGCGGATCGCAGCGCGACGACTACTGGGGTCAGTTCAAGAACTGGGCGGGCGACGGGATCTCGAGCGGCGCGAGCGCCGCGTGGGACTGGGCGGGCGACACCGCGAACAGCGTCGCGACCGGCGCGGGCGAAGCGTGGGATGCGACGACCAACGCCGTCAGCAACACCGCCTCGACGGTCGCGCGCGGCGCGGGTCGCGCGTGGGATGCCACGACGAACGCCGTCAGCAACACCGCCTCGACGGTCGCGCGCGGCGCGGGCCGCGCGTGGGATGCGACGACGAACGCCGTCAGCAACACCGCGTCCACGGTCGCGCGCGGCGCGGGTCGCGCGTGGGATGCCACGACCAACGCCGTGAGCAACACCGCCTCGACGGTCGCGCGCGGTGCGGGTCGCGCGTGGGATGCGACGACAGACGCGGTCAGCAACACCGCCTCGACGGTCGCGCGCGGCGCAGGTCGCGCGTGGGATGCAACGACCGGCGCCGTGAGCGGAGCGGCGAGCTCCGTCTCCAATGCAGCCAGCAGCGCGTGGAACTGGCTGACGGGCGACTGAAGAATCGGTAGCCTCGCAGCATGCTCACGTGCCGCGAGGACAAGACACGGCTGGCGGTGGTGTACCGGCCCGGCGTGCTCGGGATCATCGGCGGCGCGCTCGTTGCCCTCGGTGTCGTGTTCGCGCTGATCGGCGCGCGCCAGCCGCACGACGTGGTGCTCCGATGTGTCGACGCCACGTGCGCGATCGAGCGCGTCGCGATCACGAGCTCGGAGCGCGTCGAGGTCGTCGGGCTACGCGGGACGTCGGTCGCGCAGGAGCTCGTGCTCGTCGCGAGCCCCGACGTGGTGATGGGCCCGTGGGTCGCGCGGCGCGGTCCGGCGAGCTACCGCGCTGCCCAGAAGGAGATCGACAAGTACATCGCGGACGGCTTGAAGGGCCGCCTCGAGGTCAGCGTGCCCGTGCGCGGCACGCTGCGCTGGCTCGGGTTCGCGGGCGTCGCGCTCCTCCTCGGGCTGGCGCTGCTCGTCGTGTTCGCGATCGGCGCGCGCGCCGTCCTCGATCGCACCGACGACATGGTCCGGCGCTTCGGATCGCGCAGGCGCGCGAAGCTCTCCGACATCACGAGCATCGAGACGAAGGGCAACCAGATCGTCGCCACGCTGAAAGGCGGCGGGACGCTCGCCATCGTGTCGGCGCTCGGTAAGCCGCGGGATCTCGAGCCCACCGCTGTCCGCATCCGTGCGTTCGTGCAAAGCTAGGTTCGTGCCGACCTTCGACGAGATCCGGGAACACATCAAGTCCAAGTACAAGGTCGCGATGGACGAGCCGGGGTGGCTGGGCCTCGCGTTCTCGTTCACGCTCGATGGCCGCGATGTCGTTCAACGCGAACGGGTCGAGCCGGCCACGGCGCTCGGCAAGCCGGCCGTGCTGATGTGGAGCGACATCATCAGCCACGACAAGGTGCCTCACAAGGTCGCACTCCAGCGCAACGGAACGTTCGAGCTCGGCGGCGTGGCGATCAGCGCCGACCTCTACGTGTTTCGCGTGGTGCTGCCGCTCGACGGGCTCTCGTTCGACACGCTCGACAATGCGATGGTCTACGTCGCGCGCGAGGCCGCGCGCTTGCGCGAGGGGATCCCGCTCTCGTGATCTTGCGCGTCGACGTTCCGGACGGCTGGACGAGCACCGCGATCGCGGAGGGCATCGTCCACACGAGCGGCGAGACCTCGATCACCGCGTTGGCGATCCGCGAGCTGCCGGCAGATGCGGGACGCTGGATCCGCCGGACCGCCGTGCTCGGTGGGCCTGCCGGCGCGCGAGGGACAGAGCGCGCTCGCTCCGAGCTCACCACACGCGATGGATGGTTCGGTCTGGTCCTCGAGCTCGACCTCACGCACGAAGCCTGGAGACGCACGCGCATCGTCGCGCTGTATCGATTCCTCGACTACGCCGCGGGCGCGATCGTCGACACCAGCACCGATCGCTACGACGACGAGCGAGCCGCGCTGTTCGAGATCCTGCGCAGCGCGCGCCCCGACTGGGGGCCGCAGGACACGACCTGTCTGAGCCGCATGCTCGGTCCCGCCGCCGGCCACCTCGTCACGATCGAGTAGCCGCGAAGCGCGGGAGGATCCACTCGCCGAGCTCGTCGAGGACCTCGCTCGCGGGGCGATGGCCCGGCGTGAGGGACAGCGCGACGTGATCGATCCCGCTCGCTTCGAGCTGCTCGAGCAGCGCGAGGAGGCGGTTGCGCCCGATGCGAACGCCGAGGCGGATCGGCCACGCGTCGAGGTCCGGATCCGTCGCGAGATCGACGAACAGCGCCTGCGCGAGCGGCTTGTGTGCCGCGCCCGACGCCGCGACCGCCTCGCGCCACGAACGAACGAGTGCTGCCTGATGCTCCGGTGGACGCGGCCACGTGATCCAGCCGTGCGCGTTCGTCGCGATCCACTCGAGCGACTGACCGGCGTGCCCGGCGACCACGATCGGGAGCTCGCGCGCGACGGGCTTGGGCACGACGTCCGCGGGTGCATCGCCACGCAGCGCGAGGCGGATCGCGTCGAGCGCTGCGCGGACCTCGGCCGGCGCGTCGTCGCGCGAGCGCCCGAACGCGGGGAACTCGATCGGGCGATCGCCGCTCGCGATGCCGAGGATCAACCGCCCCCGCGAGAGTTGATCGATCGACGCCGCGGCCTTCGCGACGTGAAGCGGATGACGCAGCGGGAGGACGACCGCTCCGGTCGCGAGCGCGATCGTCTGCGTGTGCGCGGCGAGCCAGGCGAGATAGACGAAGACATCGTGGACCTGGCCGACGTCGCCGAAGCTCGGATCGCGAAGCGGGATGTCGCGCAGCCACAGGGCCGCGAAGCCGAGCTCCTCGGCGCGACGCGCGAGCCGCTCTTGATCGACGAGCGCCGGGGTCGCGCGCCACACCGCTTCGATCGGCATCCACAGCCCGAGCGTCATCGCGCCCGGCGCGCGAAAGCAGCGCTTCCACCCCGGGTTATCGGTCGCGTCGCCGCTCCCCGGCGTCAGCACGCGAGCCCCAGCGCGCGGATCATCGCCGACCAGTGTGCGTCGAGCCGCCGGCGCTGGTGGGCCACGAGATCGCCGAAGCGGTCCTCGCCGGCCAGGCCGAGGACGTGCGCGAGCTTGGGCGCCGGGTTCCTCGACACGAGCGGGCACGTGTAGTGCGCTTCGAGATCGAGCTCGACGAGGAGCTCGCGGATCTTGCTCGACGCGATCTGATCGGAGAAGTACTCGTCGAGCGCGAGGAACGGCACGCCGAGCGAGATCGCCGCGATCACCGCGTGGAGCCGCGCGGCGAGCACGACGTGTGCTTCGCCGAGCGCGCGCCACACGTCGAGCGGCGAATCCGGGCGCACGCAGCGCGCACCGAGGCGCGTCGCGAGCTGCTCGTGCGCGGTCGCGTCGCCGTAGACGCCGCCGCTCGGAACGAGGACGAGCTCGCCCGAGCGCGCGCGCAAGGCCCGAGACAGCTCGACGAACAGGGTCGAGAAGAACTCCTCGGCGCGCGGTGAGGCGAGCGCCGCGCCGGCCGACAGCGCGATCGTGAAGCGCTCGGGGCGCGCTGGCGCGAGGCCGAGATCCTCGAACGCGGGATCGGGCACGACGTGGAGCTCGCCGGTGTATCCGCACGCGCGCACGAGCTTCGCGGTCGTCGTGTTGCGCACGCTCGCGTACGCGAGGTGCTCGCAGCATCGGCGCACGAGCGCGCGTTGCTCGTCGGTGGCGGCGTACGCGGGTGTGTTCTGCGAGCAGACGCCGTTCCACGCGACCGGCGGTCCCGACCACGCGGTGTCGCCGAGCAGGAAGCTGCGAAACTGCGGGTTGAAGTTGATGATGCCACCGCCGCCGATCACGAGCGCATCGAGCTCGCGCGCCCACGCGAGATCGTCGACGGGGACAGCGGTGATCGGGCCATCGATACCGCGCGCGCGCGTGACGTCGTGGCTCCACTGCGCGCCTTCGAAGCGCGGCGCGAACGCGATGATCTCGGCGCCTGGAAGGCGGGCTCGCAGCGCGCGGCGAGTGGCGTATCCGACGATGGCGTCGCCGGAGTTGTCGATCGACCACGCGCCGAGAACACCGACTCTCACGCGAGAATGATAACAGCCGCTCGTGCTAATCCTGGGTGATGGCCGAGATGAAGAACCTGATCCGAGGCTGGACTCGCACCTACTCGGGTGACGGGGTCGTGCTCTCGGTACCGGGAGGTCAGGTGCACCTGCGGCCCTCGCTCGGTCCGCTGCGCCCCGCCGAGGAGATCTTGAACGAATGGATGCCGGCGGGCGTCACGCGCGAGGGTCCGCTCGCGATCGTCAACGCCGAGGGCGACTACGGCGTGATCGCGAACGCGATCGCTCCCGACGAACAGGTCACCGTGGCGATCCTGTACGGAGAGCAGACCTACGCGCTCGTGCACGCGCGCGCGACGGATCCCGAGCTGTACGAGAAGTTTGTCGAGGTGGTGCGCCGGCTCGTGCACGGACACTCGCTCGGGCTCGGCGCGGAGCGGCGGCGACCGTACTTCTACGATCCGCCCCCGGGATGGCAGGGCGTACGCCGCGCGCACTCGACGCTGTGGGTCGCCCCCGACTGCGGGCACCAGCGCGCGACGCTGCACGTGTTTCACGCGCGCCCGCAGCGCAACACCATCGGCACGCTGCAGTTTCGCCAGCTGTTCGAGCAACTCCCGCGCGAGTTCGGCCTCGAGCGGCCGGCGGAGCCCGTCACGATCGAGAGCCGGTTCGGGATGCGCGGCCAGCTCGTCACGACCAAGGGCACGATCGCCGGGGAGCCCGCGATCGTGTCGGATGCGGGCCTGACCGACGGGCGGATGCTGTACCTGCTTCGCCTCGAGACCGCGGCCGCTGTGCACGAGACACACCTCCCGCTCTTGCACGCATGCGCCACCTCCGTGCGACCGATCCCACCGCCCAAGGCGGCCGTCGACGTGTTGATCGAGTGGTTTAGCGGCGTCTAGTAGGGTTGGGAACGCATGCACCGAGCAAACCGCCGTGGTAGGTTGCGTCGCTAAGGCACGGAAACGATGGACGTCCGCTGCGAGAAGTGTCAGACCGAGTACGAGCTCGACGAAGCTCGGCTCAAGCCCGGTGGTGTCACTGTCAAGTGCACGAACTGCGGGCACATGTTCAAGATCCGGAAGCGCTCGATCACGAACGTGGGCGCGCCACCGCCGGACCCGCCGCGCAATCGCCCGGTGTCATCGCGACCGCCAACGCCGGCGCGCCCGGCTCCGTCCGTCGACGAAGCGCCGACGACCCGGCGCGCGGACTCGGTGATCGGAGAGCCCCTGCCGCGCGCCGAGCAGGGCGGCGACGATCGCCACTGGCTGATCCGTCTCGAGAACGGCGAGCAGAAGAGCTGCCGCGAGCTGAGCGCGTTGCAGCAGTGGATCGTCGGGGGCATCGTCACGCGCGAGTCGCTGATCTCGCGCTCGGGCAAGACGTGGAAGCGGCTCGGCGACATCGCGGAGCTCTCGCAGTACTTCAACATCGCTGACGAGGCGCTGCGCGCGCGACAAGAGCGATCGACAAAGCCCGTACAAAAGCCGCAGCCCGGGACGATGCTCGGGGTCGGCGTGTCCGCGGCGGGCGGCACGATCCTTCCCGACGACGAGGACGAGATCGATCGCCGCACGACCGGCTCGTTCAAGGCCAAGCCCGATGTCGCCGCGGCGCCGCGTCGTCCGCCGACGCAGCCTCCGCCGCCGCCGGCGAAGAAGCCACCGACGAACGCGCCGGCGCTCGGCGGCACGCCGCAGGTTCCGGCCGGCAATCGCGCGACCGCGGCGTGGGCGAGCTCCGACATCGCGCCCACCGAGTCGATGGCGTCGATGCCGGCGGGCCCGATGGCCGGCAAGATCCGCCCCATCGATGACGAGCCTGCGTTCGCGGGTCGCGTGCGCGTCGGTCCGTCGGACGAGACGGGCTTCGAGACCGGCAGGGTCCGCTCCGTCGACGACGATGACGATGTCGTTCCGCAGCAGCGCGGCGGCAAGGGCGGCTTCTTGCTCGTGCTGATGGCGTTGCTCGTGATGGGCGCGGCGGCCGGCGCGATCTACGTGTTCGTGATCAAGAAGGACAGTGCGGCGACGGTCGCCTCGGCGGACGCGGGCTCGGCGGGCGTCGCCGATGCTGCGGTCGCGATGGCCGTCGACGCGGCGGCACCTCCGCCCGTCGTCGATGCAGCACCGGCGCAGACGGCGGTCGATCTCGCGCACGACAAGCTCGAGGCCGACAAGGAGCTCGACCTGCGCGACGCGCTGAAGTCGCTCGAAGGCTCCACCGAGCCCGGCGCCGACGCGATGCGCGCGAACCTGATCGCCGGCATCGCGCAAGGCATGCTCGATCGCGCGGTGCTCGTCGAGAAGAGCGATGCCGACAAGCTGAAGAAGGATGCGAAGGCGCTGGTGCTCGAGGCCGCGACGCCGGCGCAGAAGTCGGTCAAGGCGACGCCCGACGATCCAGGGGCGAACCTCGCGATGGCGGCCGTGCTCCGGCTGCAGGGCAAGAGCGCGAAGGACATCGCGCGCTACCTCGAGCCCGCGATCGCGAAGGTCACGCCCGCGTGGAAGCGAGACATCGCGATCGGGCAGGCGCTCGCGCTCGAGCGCGAGAAGAAGTACGACGATGCGAAGGCACTGCTCGCGCCGCTCGACGAGAGCGCCGACGACAAGCTCGAGGCCACGGGCGACGTCCGCGTGCGCTTCCGTCTCGCGATGATCGCGTTCGCGCAGAACAAGCCGTCGGAGGCCAAGCCGCTCGTCGAGTCGATCCTCGCCGCGGCGCCCGACCACGCGGGTGCGAAGGCGCTCGCGGCGAAGATCGAGACCACCGTCGTGAAGACGGATCCGCTTCCGCCGGAGGACGGCTCCGGCGCGACGAAGCCGCCGGACAATAACGGCGGTGGTGGTGGCAACGTCACCACTGGCGGCAGCTACGATCAGCTGCTCGCTCGCGCGAACACGCTCGCCGAGTCGAACTGCACCAAGGCGATCGATCTGTTCGCCAAGGCGCTCGAGCAGAAGCCGAACGGCGTCGAGGCGCTGACCGGCATGGGCTACTGCCACATCGACGCGAAGCAGTTCGCGAGCGCGTTCTCCAAGTTCCGCGCAGCGCTCGCGGTGTCGTCGCGCTACGAGCCCGCGCTGTGGGGCATCGCCGAGGCGTACATGCAGCAGGGACGCAAGGAGCAGGCGCTCGAGGCCGTGAAGGCGTACCTCGACGTGTATCCCGGGACGTTGAAGGGGACCAAGGCGCTCGATCGTCTCGGCGGTGGTGCAACCCCGCCGCCGACCGACGCCGGCGCGGGTTCCGCGGCACCGCCGCCGACGCAGACACCGCCGCCGGCCCCGACGCCAACACCGGCGCCGACGCCCTCGCCCGAGGCTCCGCCCGCGGGTTCCGGCGCGAGCAACTAGCGCGAGCGTTTCGCTCCCACCCGCGTGCTATGACCGGGGCACGATGCGTGCCCGTCACCACCTGTCGTCGGTTCTTCTATTGGCTCTCGTCGCGTGCGAGAGCGATCCATCCAAGCTCGACGCGGTCGTCAGCGATCCGTCGGCGTCACCGAGCGCGGGCGCGGATCCGTGGTCGGCGGGTGCCGCGAAGATCGAGCTCGACGGCGACAGCGACGACGACGGCGGGCTCGGCGGCTTCGACATCAAAGGAACGCTGACCAAGCTCGCCGAGGCGATCGAGAAGCCAGGCCCGTACGAGGCTCCCGAGAAGTCGAAGGACTTCGACGCCGAGAAGCCGCACTGGGGAATCACTTCGATGAGCGGCGACTTCGTCGAGCGACAGGCGTACTCGTGGACCGGCGGCAGCGGCACCGAGCTGCGCAAGGCGATCGATCAGCTGCGAGCGTTCGCGAAGAACGACAAGCTGACCGGCCTGCTCCTGCGCGTCGGCGACCTGTCGATCAGCCTTCCGGACGTGATGGAGCTGCGCGCGGCGATGCACGACTTCCGCGCCGCGGGGAAGAAGCTCGCGTGTCACACGACCGACGCGGCGAACGCGACGTATCTCGTGCTGTCCGCGTGCGAGACGATCGGCCTCGCGCCGCTCGGACAGATCGCGGTGACCGGCCCGGCGGCGATGCCGATCCACGTCAAGCCGCTGCTCGACAAGCTCGGCGTCACCGCGGACTTCTTGCATGTCGGCGCGTACAAGGGCGCCGCCGAGCCGCTGACGCGCGACGCACCGTCCGAGGAGATGAAGGAGACGCTCGGCGCGATCCTCGACCGCCACTACGACACGATGGTCGGCGTGATCGCCGAGGAGCGAAAGCTCGATCCCGCGGGTGTGAAGACGCTGATCGACACCGCGCTGTTCCCGTCGCCCGCGGCGAAGGCGGCGAAGCTCGTCGACGAGGTCGCGTCGTGGGAGTCGTTCCGCGACAAGGTCGTCACCGGCCCGTGGACGAAGCTCGACGACGAGGGCAAGCCCGAGGGCAACGCGGCCGCCGACCAGCTCGGCTCGATGTTGAAGGTCATGCGCTTCATCGGCGCCGTGCCTCCGGAGAAGCCGATCGGCAACCACGTCGCGGTCGTCTACGCGATCGGCGACATCGTCGACGGCAACGGCGATGGCGTGCTCGGTGCGCGGCAGCAGATCGCGGGCGGCACGCTCGTCGCCGCGCTTCGCGCGATCGCGGCGGACGACACCGTGAAGGCGGTCGTGCTGCGCATCGACAGCGGCGGAGGCAGCGCGCAGGCATCGGAGCTGATCTGGGAGGCGGTGAGCCAGCTGAAGGCGAAGAAGCCGGTGGTCGTGTCGATGTCGGACGTCGCGGCGAGCGGCGGCTATTACATCGCGAGCGGTGCCACGAAGATCTTCGCGCAACAGGACACGCTGACCGGATCGATCGGCGTCGTCGGCGGAAAGATCGCGCCCGGCGGCGCGCTCGCGAAGCTCGGCGTGAACACGTTCCCGATCGGCCGCGGCAAGCGCGCGACGATGATGGCGAGCCTGAACCCGTGGAGCCAGGAGGAGAAGGCCGTCATCCAGAGGTCGATGGAGGACGTCTACGAGGTGTTCACCGGGCGGGTGGCCGAGGGACGCGGTGCGAAGGTCAAGGACGTGAAGGCGATCGCGCAGGGTCGCGTGTGGACCGGCGCGAAGGCGAAGGAGCTCGGGCTCGTCGACGAGCTCGGTGGTCTCGACGCCGCGCTCGCGGAAGCGCGCACGCTCGGCAACGTCGACGCGACCACCGGCCTCGAGGTGTATCCGCCGTCGCCGACGCTGCGCGACTTCCTCGTCAGCGTGGGAGGCGTGAGCACCGGCTTCGGCCTCGAGACGGACGCGGTGCTCGCCGGGATCGAGAAGCTCCAGCCGCACCTGGCCGCCGAGACGCGTCGTTTGATCGAGCTCGCGCTGTCGTTCCAGCGCACGCAGATCCAGGCGATCGCGCTGCTGCCGGTGATCCGATGAGAGCTCTCGTCGCGGTCGCGCTCGTCGCGTGCTCGAGCGGGCCGTCGAGCGCGCCGGCGCCCGTGGTGAAGGAGAGCGCGCCGAAGGCGAGCGCGACGAGCGAGGTCGTCCGGACGTCGTTCGAGAGCGCCGCGCTCGGCGTCGAGAAGGATGTCGTCGTGTATCTGCCCGCCGGCTACGCGAGCGAGCCGAGCAAGCGGTGGCCCGTCTTCTATTACCTGCACGGGCTCACGGGCACCGAGACCGGCTGGGTCGATGGCCTGCTGCTCGACAACGCCGCCGACGAGCTGAAGCTCGGAGCGATCGTCGTCATGCCGGACGGTGACAACAGCTTCTACGCGGACTCCGTCACGCCCCTCGACTACGACGCGTGCATGCGCGACGGCACGGGGTTGTTCGTGCCGGATGCACCGAAGAAGTCGACGTGCGTGCGCAACACCAGGTACGAGCAGTACGTCGTGAACGATCTGATTCCATGGGTCGACGCGACGTACCGCACGATCGCGACGAAGCAGGGACGCGCGATCGCGGGTCTATCGATGGGCGGCTTCGGCGCACTCCAGCTCGCGATGCGCCACCCCGACCTGTTCGCGGCGACGGCCAGCCACTCCGGCGTGGACGCCCTGCTCTACCTCGGTCCGGATCCCTACGTCGCCGGCAAGGTCCAGCTCGGCGACGATCCGAGCAAGGCGCCGCGGGATCCATTCTCGCAGTGGATCGTCGGCATCTTCGGTTCCGACATCGCGAACTGGCGCGCGCACGATCCGGCGTCTCTCGTCGAGAAGCTCGAGCCGGGCGCGCTGGCGATCTACCTCGATTGCGGGACCGAGGATGACTTCCGGCTCCACAACGGCGCGCAGTACCTGCACGACCTGCTCCTCGCGAAGAAGATCGATCACGCCTGGTACCTGGGGCCGGGCCGCCACGACGGCGCGTTCTGGCGGGCACGCGTGCCGCACAGCCTGACGTTCCTCGCCGAGCACACGACAGCGGCGAACTGACGGATCAGCGGCGCGCTCGTCGCGCCGTCAGTTCATTCCGATCGCCGACTGCAGGGCGCGGATCGCGCCGCGGGCGCGCTCGATGTGCTCTTGCGCGTTGCTGACGGCGTCGGAGATCGCCGTGATCTCCGGCGTGGGCTGAAGATCCATGGCGGTGTCGCTCGCGGCGCGCATCTCGGCGCGCAGCGACTCGACCGACTCCTCGATCACGCTGACCTGCTCTGCCACCGCGATGGGCAGCTGGCTGCCGGTACGCGTCGACTCGCTGTCGCTGTCGTCGTCGACGCGATCGATCGCCGCGCGCACGCGTTGCTCCGCATCCTCGAGTTGCGCGCGCAGCTCGCCCTCGGTGCGCTGGAGGCGCTTGACCTGCTCGGACAGCTCCTTCGCGTCCGCGATCGCCTTCTCGTAGGCGACGAGATCGTTCGCCGACGGGAGCGCGCGGTTGGCCGTCTCCTCGTCATCGCCGCGGGCGTCCTTGACCGCGAGCTCCAACCGATCGCGCTCGAGCGTGACCTGCGTGAGCTTCGAGCGCGCCTCCTTGAGGTCGCGCTGGAGCTGCGCGATCTCGCGCTCGGTCTCGGCGGCGAACGAGCGGACGTTCTCCGCCGCGTCGACTTCCTTCTGCAGCGCGACCACGTGCGCCTGCATCGACGCGAGCTTCTGCTCGGCGATCGCGGCGCGCTGCTCGGCCGCCTCGGCGTTGCCGGACTGCGACGCGGCGCGGCCCACCTCGGCGAGCTGGCGGCGCGTCTCCTCGAGCTCGTCCATCGCGTCCTGCGCGCGCTCCTCGGCGGAGCGGAGGCGCTGCTCGGAGTCGCGCAGTCGGGCGTCGGCGTCGCGCAGGCGCTCCTCGGCGACGCGCGTGCGCTGCTCGCTGCCGTCGAGCGCCGACAGCTTGTGCAGCGCCTCGTCGAGCTGCATCTGCGCCGCGTTCGCGCGCGCCGACTCCATGTGGACCTCGTCGCGCAGGCGCGCGGTCTCGGCGTGCAGGAGGCTCGTGCGGTCCTCGGCGTCGCGCACGCCCGCTTCGAGCTGGAGCTGCGCCTCGCGGAGCGCGTGCTCGGCGACGTCTCGCGCGTCGAGCGCGGCGCGCAGCTGCGGCTCGAGCTCCATCACGCGCGCCTCGAGCGCGGCGATGCGCTGGTCCGCGCCCTGCTTCATCACGTTGGCGCTCGCGAGCTGCTTCTCGAGCTCGAGCACGCGCGCGCGCGCCTCCTCGAGGGACGCGGTCATCGCGGTCTCGCTCACGGCCATGCCGCTCTCGAGATCCGTGACGCGCTCCTGCAGCGTGTCGATCTGCACGCGAGCTTCGGCGAGCTTGGCCTCCGCTTCCTGCTTCTCGAGCTGCAGCGCCGGCAGCGCGTTCTTCGCCTCGGCGAGCTCGCGCTCGAGGCCGGTCTTGCGATCCACGAGGGCGAGCAGCCCCGAGCGCTCGGCCGCGAGCTCGCGCTGGGTCGACTCGAGCTTTCCGCCGAGCTCCTTCTGCACGGCCGCGAGCTGCGCGCTCAGCTCCTTCTGCGTCGCCGCGAGCTTGTCGCCGAGCTCCTTGCGGATCTCGTTGGCCTTCGCGGTCAGCTCCTTCTCGACCTCGAGCGTCTTCGCGGCGGCCTGCGCGGCCTTCTCCTCGGCGTCGGCGATCAGCTTGTTGCTCTCGCCCATCCGCGCTTCCGCGTCGGCGGCGCGCTTGATCGCGTCGGCGAGGTCGCGTTGCTGCCCCTTCGCGCGCGTGTCCGTATCGGCGGCCCGGCGCAGCGCCTCGGCGACATCCTTGGCCATCGCCTTGGCCATCGTGTCGGCGGCGCTCGAGCGCTGCTCGGCATCGGCGGCGCGGCGCTCTGCTTCGGCGACGCGTGCGTCGGCCGTCGACGCCTTCGCGAGCGCTTCATCGCGCGCCTTCGTCGCGGTGGCGATCGCGCTATCGGCGGCCGCGAGCGCCTCGAGCTTGGAGGCCATCTCCTTCAGCTTGGCTTCGGCGTCGGCGACCTTCGCGGCCGCCTTCGTCGCTTCGTCCCTGGCCGCGGCCGCCTTCGCCTCGGCAGCCTTCGCCGCCTCGGTCGCAGCGGCGAGCTCCTTCTCGAGCGTGACCACCTTCTCGCGACGCTGATCGAGCTGCGCGCTCAGCTCGTCGAGCTCGGTCTTGAGGCTCGCCGCGCGCGCTTCCGCGGCCTGCAGCGGCGCATCGCCGGCACCGAGGCGCGTCTCGAGCTGGACGACGCGTTCGAGCGCCTTCGCGACGTCGTGCTCCGCGCTCTTCACGCGCTCCTCGGCGTCGGCGACCTTTGCCTCCATCTGCGCGGCGCGCGTCTCGGCCTTCGCGGCCTGCGCGTTCGCGCCCGACAGGTTGCGCTCGGCACCCTGCGCGCGGATCTGCGCGGCGGCGAGCTCCTTCTCGAGCTTCTCGACCTTCGCGGTCAGCGTGACGACCTGATCGTTCGCCGCCAGCGTCGCCTGCGCGGCGACCGACGCGACGCTGGTGGGCGCCGCCGCGGCCGCGCGCAGCTCCTCGACCTCGCGCTCGAGGCGCGTGATCACGAGATCCGCTTCGGCGAGCTTCTCCGCCGCGGCCATGCCGGCGGACGTCTCGGCGACCATGCCCTTCTCGCGCGCCTTGGCCGCCTCGAGCTTCGCCGCGTCGATCTCGGCGGTCGACTGTCGCTTCACGACGAGGAGCTGATCGCGTAGCTCCTGCGCCTCGCGCGACGCCTCGGCGTGCGCGTGCTCGACGATCGACTTCGCCGACTCGGCATTCTCGAGCGCCGCGCGCAGCCTCGCCACCTCGGCTTCGAGGTCGAGATCCGCGTCCGCTGTCTTCCCGCCGGACGACCACTCCGCGCGCTCCTTCTCGAGCATCGCGATCCGGTCGCGCAGGTCTTCGAGCTCGCCGGGGATCGGCGTCGCCACGTCCTCGCCCGCGCGCAGGCCCCGCAGCGACTCGACCTCGGCGTGCATCCCCTCGAGCGCGCGCTCGAGCACCGCGATCTTCGCCTCGGCCTCGGCGTGCAGCCGCACGGCCTCGCCGTCGATCGGCGCGGTGTTCTCGGGGCGCAGCGTGTCGCTCGCGTGCTTCATCGCCGCGATCTGCTGGTGCAGCTCGCCGACGCGCTTCGCGAACGCATCGCGTTCCTCCTCGACCCCGGCGCGCGTCTTGCGCTCCAGATCGAGCCACGTCGCGAGCGTGCCGTGGAGGCCCATCGGCGGCGGCAGCGTGCCGCTCGCGGGCAGCAGCCGGATCATCAGACTACCGATCAGGATGATCTCGCCGGTCGGCACCGGCGCGCGCTGCACCTTGTTCGGCCCGACGAAGATGCCGTTCGAGCTGCCGAGATCCTCGACCCACAGCGCACCTTGATCGACGTAGAACCGCGCGTGATGCCGCGACACGCGCGGATCGTTCGAGCGGATCGTGCACTGCGGATCGCGACCTACCGTGACCGGTTCGTGTCCCAGCGCGAACGACCGATCGACGCCATCCACGTCAGAGTAGACAAGGGTCGCCATCCCGACCGCGCGAACCTATCACGATCGCGGACTTAGAGCGCTGATCAGCGCCTCCGCAGTGACGAGAGCGCGATCCGTGTCGTCGTCGAGGAGGACGACATGGCCCATCTTGCGGCCGGGCGCCGGACCGTCCTTGCCATAGAGGTGCAGCCGCGCCTCGGGCCGGGCGAGCACGTGCTCCCACGGCGGCGGCCCCGCCGCCCACAGATCGCCGATCAGATTGACCATCACGGCGCCCGACATCGCCCGCGGATCGCCCAGCGGGAGACCGCAGATCGCGCGGACGTGCTGCTCGAACTGCGAGGTGGCACACGCGCCATACGTGTAGTGGCCGCTGTTGTGCGTGCGCGGCGCGATCTCGTTCACGAGCAGCCGCCCGTCGCCGAGGTCGAACATCTCGACCGCGATCACGCCGACGTGGTCGAGCGCTTCGGCGACCTTGCACGCGATCTCGGTCGCGCGCGCCGCGAGCTCCGGCGTCACCGGCGCGGGTGCGCGCGTCGTGTGCAGGATGTGCCGGCGGTGCACGTTCTCGGCGATCGGATAGATCGCGATGTTTCCGTCGAGCGCGCGCGCGAGCACCACGCTGATCTCGCGCACGAAGCTGATCACCTCTTCGATCACGCACGGCTCGTTGCCCGAGGACGGCGTGAAGCCGTCCTCGAGGCGATGGTTGGCCGGCGCCTTCGGGCGCAACCGCGCGAGCAACGCGGGCGCGTCTCCGTCTGGATCGATGCGCATCTGTCCCTTGCCGTCGTACCCCGCGCGCCGGACCTTCAGGATCGCGGGCCGCCCGACCTTGGCGAGCGCCGCGTCGAGATCCGCCGGGCCGTCGACCTGCGCCCACCGCGCCTGCGGC
Source organism: uncultured Kofleriaceae bacterium (assembly GCA_964617845.1). Lineage (GTDB taxonomy): Bacteria > Myxococcota_A > Polyangia > Haliangiales > Haliangiaceae > JABFXX01. The sequence goes on from CAZUAR010000001.1 coordinate 83,989, forward strand.
ATCCCGATGCGATCGAGGAACTGCTTCTGGACGAGGCGATCCTGGATCGTGCGCAGCACGTCCGCGCCCGGGCGCACCGGCGCGATCTTCGCGATCTCGTCGAGCACCTCCGCGGGCACGTGCTCGGTGTCGAGCGTGATCACGTCGACCTGCCGCGCGAGGTGCGTCGCGGCCGCCACGTCGTCGAGCGCGCCGACCACGAAGCCATCGCTCACCTGCGCCGTCGGACATCGCGAGCTCGGATCGAGGACCACGATGCGATAGCCCATCTTGCGGGCCTCCATCGCCATCATGCGACCGAGCTGTCCGCCGCCCAGGATGCCGATCGTCGAGCCGACGCCGAACACGGTTTTGCTCGTGTCCGTCGATCGCTCGCGGATGTACCCGCTGTCGCGATGCGTGCGGTCGCGCGTCACGGCAGCTTCTCGGCGAGGACCCGATCCGTCTGCGCCTTGCGATAGTCGTCGAGCTTCTCGGCGACGGCCGGATCGTGGAGCGCGATGATCGCCGCGGCGAGGAGTCCGGCGTTGACCGCGCCCGCCTCGCCGATCGCCAGCGTGCCGACGGGGATGCCCTTCGGCATCTGCACGATCGACAGCAGCGAGTCCATCCCGCTGAGCGCCTTGCTCTGCACGGGCACGCCCAGCACCGGCAAGCGCGTCTTCGCCGCGGTCATGCCCGGCAAGTGCGCCGCGCCACCCGCGCCCGCGATGATGACCCAGATGCCCCTGCCCTCCGCATTCTCGGCATAGTCGAACAACAGATCCGGCGTGCGATGCGCGCTGACGATCCGCGTCTCGAACGGAACGCCCAGGTGGCTCAGCACGTCCGCGGCGTGACGCATCGTCTCCCAATCGGAGTGACTGCCCATGATGATGCCGACGCGCGGTGTGGTCATTGGTCGTTGCCTCGCGGCCCGGCCGCACGCAGCAGCCGATCGCCGACAGCTTCGCCCAGCCCAACGGCCGGTGGCAACGCGGCGATCACGACATCGACGCCGCTCGCGTCGAGATCCCGGAGCGCCGCGTACAGCTCCCGCGCCATCCCCGCGACGTCGTCGGGCAGTGCGCGTTGTTCGGTGTGCGCGAGCGCCTCAGCCGGCCACAGCGCGAAGGCCGCCGCGGGCGCCAGCACGGCGACGCGAACCTCCTCCCCCGCCGCGAGCGCACGCCTTCTCACCATCGCGATCTGCGCCGGCACGTCGACCACGCTCGCCGCGATCACCTTCGCACGCGGCGCGTAGTGACTCGCGAGTGTCCCCGGCGCCGCGGGCGCGCTCGCATCCGCGCTCGCGAGCGGCCCGATCACGCGCTCGATCTCCTCGCGCGCGAGCCCACCCGGCCTCAGAAGCACCGCGTGTCCGCGCGACAGGTCGACGATGGTCGACTCGACGCCGACATCGCACGCGCCTCCGTCGAGGATGTAGTCGACATCGTCGCCGAGATCCGTCTCGACATGGTCCGCGGTCGTCGGGCTCACCGCGCCGAAGCGATTGGCGCTCGGCGCCGCGACTCCACCGCCGAACGCTCGCAACAGCTCCAGCGCCATCGGGTGCGCCGGAACACGGAGGCCGACGGTGTCCGCGCCGCCGGTCGTGGCGTCGGCGACGCGCGGGCCCTTGCGCACGATGATCGTGAGGGGACCGGGCCAGAACGCGTGCGCCAGCTTCCTCGCTGCGTCGGGGATGTCGCGGGCCCATCCGTCGAGCTCGGGAGTCGCCAGATGGACGATCAATGGGTGGGCTCGCGGGCGGCCTTTGACCGCGAAGATCTTCGCGGTGGCGTCGTTCGATGCCGCGTCGGCGCCGAGGCCGTAGACGGTCTCCGTCGGGAAGGCGACCAGACCGCCGCCTCGTAGGACCTCGACGGCGCGCGTGATGTCTGTTCCGCGTCGGCTAGTCACCCGTGTCCTCCTCGTCGAGGTCCTCGTAGTCCTCGGGGTCCTCGGGGTCCTCGTGGTCCTCGTCGATGTCTCCGGTCTGGTCATCCTCATCGGCGGGGTCGCGCAGATCGAACGGATCGCGCTCGGAGCAGGACGTCGGCACGTCGATCTTCGGCAGCGTGACTCCCTGCTTCATCGCCGCGCGGAGCGCCGCGAAGTCGACCAGCGCGAGGCGCCCGTCGCGGAGCGCGAACACGGCGTGGCGGCGATCGGGCGAGACGCGGATGTCGACCGCGTCGCGGAAGGACAGCTCTCGCGTCGCGTTCGTGGCGGGCTCCCAGAGGAGGAGGCGATCGTCGAGGCGGATCAGGATCTGATCTTCGTCGGGGATGAACGTGTTGCTGTCGATCGTGCTGGGGAAGCGGGCAGAGCCGATCGCGCGGCCGGTGGTGCGATCGTAGACGATCGCGTCCTTGTCGTCGGTCGCGAGGATGCGGTCGCCGTGGCGCTCGAGCTCGCTGACACCGAGCTCCGCGCAGTTGGGGTTGTAGACCTCGTGGGTCTTGGCGCCGGTCGTGGTGTCGAGGAGCGTGGTGGTGCCGCCGAGGCTGAAGGCGGCGATGCCGCCGTCGACGTCGATGTCGTCGATCATCGCGTCCATGTTGTAGGCGACGATGTCGTAGAGCTTGCTGCCCTGGGCGCGGACGAGCTTCTGCGGTTGATCGACCTCCCACCGGTACGATGCGATCAGCTTTCCCTCGTCGCCGATCCAGGCGTTGTCCGTCTCGCGCGGGAGGATGACCTCGCGGATCGGGCGGCCCTCGGGTGTCTTCACGGTGATGACCGAGGGGAACTTGCCGCGGCTGATGCCGGGCTCGATCGGGCGCGCGGTGCGGGTCGCGAAGCGCCGGAGCGGGTTGCCGTCGACGAGCGCGGTCTGCTTGCCGAGCGAGGCGGTGCTGATGAGGCGGCCGTCCTGGAAGCGCCAGACCTCGGAGCCGATCGCGGTGATGGTGCCGCCGCTATCGACCGCGAGCTGCATGTACGGGCCATAGGGCTCGGGGACGGAGGTCAGCGACTTGGTGACGAGGTCGGCGACGCGGAGCGTGCTGCCGGTGGCGATCACGAGGCGGTCGCCGGCGAAGACGAGCTTGGCGCCGAACGTGGTCTGCGGGGAGAGGTCGAAGCGGCCGAGGACAGAGCCGTCGGCGGCGGCGTACACGGTGACGACGCCGGTGCGGAGCGAGGCGATGCGCGCGCCCTCCTCGTCGAGGGACGCGGTGAAGCCGAGCGTGGCGGGGAGCTCGTGGCTCGCGGTGCCCGTGACGACGCGGAACTTCACCTGGCCCTTCTCGTAGGTGCGCTCGACGCGCGTGTCGCGCGCGGCAGCCATCAATGACGTCGTCGGCGTGGTGGTCTTGCCGCTCGCGAGGTCGATCTCGATCATGCCGCTGACGCCGTGGCGCGCGTAGACGGCGGTCGAGCTGACGGCGAGGTCCGTCCACGTCGCCTGCTCTTGCAGCACGCGGGTGCGCGTCAGCGTCTTCGGATCGTAGATCGCGAGCGGCAGATCGATGCCACCGATCACGATGCCGTGATCCGCGAGCTCGAGCGCGGACGCGGAGGCGTAGGACTCCTTGTCGAACGGGAGGCGCTCGAGCGCGAACCACGAGGCAGCGAACGTCGTCGGATCGAGGATCGCCGCGTGCGTCTCGTCGCCGATCTCGCCCGCGAGGAGGTAGCGGCCGTCGGAGAGCCGCACGAACGACTGCACGTGGAGCGGCTTGTCGAGCGCGTGGCCGCGCAAGCGCGCGCCGGTCGAGAGATCGATCTCCTCGATCACCCCCTCGCTGCCCGCGACGAGCGCGACGTTGCCGGCGACGATCACGCCGCCCGCGCCCTGGCTCAGGTGCCACGGCAGGATGGGCGTGATCCAGCGGGTGCCCGGCGGCGCGTCTCTCGGGATCGCCGGGAGCTGCTGCGGCGGCGTGGTCGCACGACCGCACGCAGCGACGAGGACCAGCGCGAGCGCGCACCGCATGGAGCCGTAGCCTAGCTCATGCATGCGGGCGAGTCGCGGCGACGGTGGGGCGCTCCGCCCACGCAGCGCGAACGCCGGCGAGACCGCTCGCGCGCTCCGTCGGGTAGGCCTGGCGAAACTCCATCCACTCCAGCGTGCACACGAGCGAGAGCTCCGCGAGCCCGAAGCCACCGCCGAAGCTCCTCCCGTCGGCGGCGAGCTGCGTCGCGAGCCACGCGAAGATCGTATCCGCGCGCTCGATCTGACGCGTCGCGAACTTGCTCGCGTTTGGTGCGATGCCATCGTCGCGCTTCAGGTAGAACGTCTGGATCACGGAGCCGAGCGCGTCGTCGATCGCGTTGATGATGTTCGCGTCGCGCCAAGGATCGCGCGGCGGTGCCATCTCGGCCCACCCCCGTGTCGTCGTCAGCCACTCGATGATCGCGCGCGAGTCGAACAGCGTCCGCCCGTCGACCACGGCGACCGGCACCTTGCGGATCGGAGTCACCTCGCGGAGCTGGGCCTGCCCGGCGTCGGACGCGGTGTTCACGAGGTCGATCGGTTCGCCGACCTCGGCCGCCACGACCCGAGTGCGGCGAACGAAGGGTGACGTCGTGGTGCCGTAGAGCTTCATGCGCGCGACGGTATACTAGGAGCGTGCAGGTGTTCCTGGTCCGCCACGCCGAAGCCGTCGACGAGACGGTCGAGCTTCGCGATCCGTATCGCCACCTCACGCAGCACGGACGCGCACAGGCACGCGCGCTCGGCGAGCGCTTGCGGTGGCACGACTGCGGCCCGACGCACCTGTACGCGAGCCCACTCGTTCGCGCGCTACAGACGGCCGAGCTCGTGTGCAACGCGATCGGCGGAGACGCCAGCGTCGAGATCCTGCCGCAGCTCGCGCCCGACGGGTCCGCGCGCGACGTCGTCGCGAAGGTCCTCGCGCTGCCACCCGACGCGGAGGTCATGCTCGTCGGCCACGAGCCATCGATCTCCGCGATCGCCGGACTCCTCGCGAGTCGATCGGACTTTCCCGCGCTCGCGAAGGCCGAGGCCGTGCGCCTCGACAACGGCGAGGTGCGCTGGCGCTTCGCGTGGGACGCGGAAGCGCCCGCCAAGCGCTGAGCCATCGGCCGAGCTGCCTGGTCTCGCATCTGCACCTGTTCTCGTCGGTAAACAACCGAAAGGGAACATCATGGGTACGAAGTCTTCGGTCGAACAGTTGAACAGCTTCTTGCGCGGCGAGATGTCTGCCGTCGAGACGTATCAGCAAGCGATCGACAAGCTCGAGGCGTTCAGCACCTCGCGCGATCAATTGCTGGTCAACCTCAAGTCGCATCAGGATCGCGTGATGATGCTGCGCGACGCGATCATCCAGCTCGGCGGCACGCCGGCCGAAGGCTCCGGCCCGTGGGGCGCGTTCGCGAAGGTCGTCGAGGGCGGTGCGAAGGCCTTCGGCGAGAAGGCGGCGGTCGCTGCCCTCGAGGAGGGCGAGGATCACGGTCTCGCGGACTACAAGCGCGGACTCGATGACCTCGATCCCGAGTCGCGCACCCTCGTGATGTCCAAGCTCCTGCCCGAGCAAGAGCTGACGCACAAGCGCCTGTCGAACGTGAAGCACCGCATGTAAGGCAGTGCCGATCTGGCTACGTCCTGACCGGATTCTCGACACGATGTCGGGGATCCGGTCGGAGGAGCGCGCGGAGCAATTCGCGCGCTTCGCGCATGGCCGCGGACGCGCGGGCCAGCGCGGTCGGTGAACCCGGTGTCGTCTCTCGCACTTGCGCCAGCAGCTCTTCGGTCTCGACGACCGAGTCGAGGGCGGCGTGCAGGCGAGCGAGGGTCATCATGTCGGTCGTGGGTGGCATCGCTCGCGAAACGAGCAAGCCCGAGGCCACGAACGTGTCGTTCCTCGTCGCGTTTCGTGTCGAAACGTTGCAGCGGCCAACCGTCGATCGACTGTCATGGCGGCGCGATGTCATCGACGCGAGCGCGGAACACGCTGCGCGGATAGTCGCGACGGAACGCGTTCGCGTTGGCCCGCGCACCGTCGAAGTCGCCCTTCGCGACGGCGAGCTCGATCGAGAGCACGCGCTGCTCCTCGACGAGCGCGCCGCGCGGGTAGCGCATGCCGTGCTCGACGAGCGACTTGCTCGCGAGCTGCAGATCGCCACCGCGCAGCGCGGATCGCGCGACGTCGATCAGCTGGCGCTCGCGCTCGAGCTCATCGGCGGTCATCGCGGGCGCGGCGCGCACCGAGGCATCGCGAGCGTTGGCCGGTGCTGCATCGTTCGGCGCGCTCGTGCTGCGCCTCGCCGCATCGTTTGGTGTGGACGCCCCGCTCGTGGACGCATCGATCGACGCGCTACCGACCGTGGCCGCATCGATCGGCGCGCTCGCGCCGCTGTCGGCGGCATCGCTGTCGGCCGCGTCGCGGTCGTTTGCATCGGCTGCGTCACTCGTCGTCCTCGCGCCCGGCGTCACCGCGACGACGCTCGCATCGCGCGTCTCTCGCTGCGAGATCGCCGGCTGTGATCGCGGGCGCAGCTCGCTGATCGCGGCGCCGAGACCACCGCCGGCGAGCACCGCACCGACGACGAGCGCCGCGGTCTTGCCCGCGATCGTCGTGCCCGCGGCACCGGCGATCGCGCCCGCCCCGGCCGCGCCTGCGCCCGCAGCGCCCGCGCCACCGCCACCGCCACCGCCACCGCTACCGCCACCACCGCCACCGCCGCCGCCACCGCCACCACCACCGCCACCCCCACCCCACCCGCCGCCCTCGCCATTGCCGCCGCCGTCACCACCGCCATCGCCGCCGCCGTTACCGCCACCACCACCAGCGGTCCCGATCAGCGCCGCGACCGACAGCCCGAGCGCCGCGGCGAGCTTGCCCGCCATGCGCGAGCGCTGCGCCTCCGACGGTCCACCATCGAGACCCTCGGCGAGGATCGCGGCGCGCATCCACGGATCGAGCGGCATGTCGTCCTGCTCGCTCATGCCGCTCCTGGGGTCTGGGTGATCGCGTTCTTGATCGCCTGCCGCGCGCGCCGCAGCCGCGTGTACGCCGTGTTGACGGGAATCGACAGTGCTTCGGCGACGTCGGTCACGGCGACGTCGTCGAGCTCCGCGAGCACGAACACCGCGCGCGCTTCCTCGTCGAGCCCGTCGAGCGCTCTCTGCGCGAGCGCGATCGCTTGCCGCTTCACGGTCTGCCGCTCGGGCGAGCTGCTCTCGCTCGCGGCGAGCTCGTCCTCGAGCTCCTGCGCCGCGCGGCGCGCGTTCTTGCGCCGATGCTCGCTCGCCACGCGATACGCGATGCCGAACAGCCACGGCTTGAGCGGCCGCGCGCGATCGTAGTCGCCGAGCTTGCGATGGACGACGAGGAACACCTCGTGCGCGACGTCCTCGAGATCCGCCGCCGGCACGCCGAGCCGCCGGAGCGAGGCCCACACGTACTCGAGGTGCGCCCGATAGATGCTCGCGAAGTCGAGCGCGGGCGCGCCGGTCACCAGCGATATCCCAGCGACAGATCGAAGCCGACCTGACCGAACCCGACGCGATAGCGCTCGACGCCTTGCGACTCGATCTTCACCGCCGGCAGCGGCAACGCGAGCTCGACGTTGGGCCGCAGGAACGCGCGCGTCCCGAGCGGGATGGTCAAGCTCGCCGAGAACGCGGTCTCGAAGAACGCCTCGGAGTACTCCGCGTCGCGCGGCATCCCGACGCCGTCCCAGTTGTAGTCCCCGATCTCCACGTCCTTGCTGCCGACGCCCGCCCCCGCGCACAACAGGAAGAAGCCCTGCCGGCGGCACACCTCCGCGAGCAGCTCGGTCTGGTTCGCGCGCAGCGACAGATCGTCCGCCGTGCCCGTCCCGCTCGACATCCGCGCGAGCACGCCGATCCTCCACGCCGGCAGGAGGTACGCCGCGCGGAGCATCAACGCCATCGCCACCTCCGGGTGCTGGCTCGTCAGCCCGCCGATCGCGAACGCGATCTCGTGCTTCGGCGGCGCCGGCGGTTCGGTGGTGGGTGGTGGAAGTCCTCGCCATCCTGGTGGCTCGTAGCTGCGTCGAGGTTCCGGATACGGAGCGGGCCGCACGAACGGCTGCGGGCTCGTCGTCGGCTGCGGCGCCGGCTGCGATGCCGAGCCGTACGCGGGATCGATGATCACGGCGAGCGCCAGCTCGAGCGCGCTGACCGCGTCTTCACACTTCGAGGTCGGTCCGATCGCGCGCCGCGATGCACCGCGATCGCCGTCTCGCAACTCGATCGCGGCCACGAACCCGGCGGCGGTCTGCTTCACGTCGATGAACGCTCTGCGATCGGAGTCGCCGAAGAATGGGTCGCGTCCGAGGCGCGAGATGACACCGGCGCGCAGGCTGATCTCGTCGGGGCACGTGGTCGGCGCGACGTACTCGATCGCGATCGTCGAGCCGGTGGGCTGCGCCACGGCATCGCCCGCGCTCGCGATCGCGCTCGCGATCACGACTACACGCAGGCCGGTGGCGTTCACGCGGCGTGCATATCACCGACGGGCAGTGGGTCCAACGCCTTCCGGATGCCACTGGACGCCGCTTCCGGGCTGCTCCTCGACGACGGAGCCGTAGACGAGCCAGCCCCCGAGCGCCGTGACGCCGAGCGCCGCCGCGGTCCCGATGGCCTCCTCGGTCCCGAACCGCCCGCCGTCGGCGATCGCGCTCACGATCGCGATGTCTGCGATCACGCCGAACACGAGCAGCGGCCATCCGATCACGCCCTTCCACCGCGCGCTGCGCTGGATGCCGACCGAGTGGCGATACGCGGACACCTTCGTGTCGACGTTGACGAAGCCCATGCTCGTGCGCTCGTCGTCGTCGACGAGCGTGAACCGCAGCTGCTTGTTGCCGGGCGTCGTGTCCATCACGCACGGCGTGACGCACACCTTCGTCGAGATCTCGAGCGCGCCACCGAACGCCTTCGCGCCGAGGTTGCCGCCCATCGAGCCGCCGCGCACTTCCTCGACGACGGCGGGGCCGTCGGCGGCGTCGAGGACGACGCGCGTGAGCCCGGGGCCCGGATCGCCGTCGAGCGAGACCGCCGGCAACACGGGCGGCGGCGGTGGCGGCGCGGCGTGCCGCACCGTGCGCCAGCAACCGGTGGACGTGACAGCCAGGAGAAGGACAACCGAGACAGAAGTGCGTGCGTTCATGCCTTCGGATTGGCGATTCGTCGTCGGTCCGTTTCGGCGCCCCGAAGAAAGATCGAAAAAAGATCGATTCGCCGAAACGGAAACGGACCGCGGCGCCAATAGCGAATAGACGACCTACGTCAGCGCCGCGAGCAACCCGAGCGAGCGTTCCGCGTAGAGGATCGCGAACACGACCACGAGGTCGACCAGCGTGATCACGCTGCCGTAGCGCAGGAAGCGCAGGAACCCGATCTCGCCGCGCGGTCCCGCGCCCTCCATCACGATGATGTTCGCGACGCTGCCGAACAGCGTGAGGTTCCCGGCGACCGTGGAGCCGACGGCGAGCATCACGAAGCCCCACGCCGGATACGGCATCTGCGGGACCCACGCGACCGCGACGAGGACGAGCGGCACGTTCGACACGAGGTTCGAGACCACGACGACGAACACGAGGAACGCGAGGTCGCCCCAGATGTCACCGCGCGCCACGACCGGGGCGACGTAGCCGAAGATCTCGTCGAGTACGCCCGCGTGCGCGACGCCGGCGACGACGATGAACAGCCCCGCGAAGAACACGAGCAGCTGCCAGTCGACGAGGACGAACGCCTTCCTCGGCGGGGTGCGCGCGATCACCATCAGCCCCGCGGCCGCGACCATCGCCGCGCCCGCGAGCGAGACACCACACGCCGCGAGCACGGCGAACGCGAGGAGCGCGGCGAGGCCCTTGAGCGCGAGCGGTGTGTCGAGCGCCGGCTTGGGCGGAGCCAGCTTCGCGAGCGGCTCCGACGGCAGCTCCTTTCGGAACAGCCACGCGATCACGGCCGCGTTCGCGGCGAGACACGCGATGCCCGCGGGCAGCGTGAACACGAAGTACGGCAAGAAGTTGATCGTGCCGTGCGCGGCCGCGCCGACGATCATGTTCTGCGGGTTGCCGGAGAAGCTGACGAGACCACCGACGTTCGCGGCCGACGCGAGCGCGAGCAGGTACGGCAGCGCCGGCAAGCGCGCCTCGACGATGACGGACATCACGAGCGGCGTGAGCAGCACGCACACCGTGTCGTTGAGCAGCAGCGCGGACATCCCGCCGACGACGAACGACAGCCCGAACAGCAGCGAGCGCGCCGACCGAGCGCGCACGAGCACGTGATACGCGGTGAACCGGAAGAACCGCGCCTCGGCGAGGTACGCGGCGATCAGCAGCACGCCGAACAACAAGATCACGACGTGCATGTCGATCGCCGCGATCGCGCGGTCCATCGGCAAGCCGCCGACGAGCACCATCGCGGTCGCCCCGACGAGCGCACCCGCCGGACGATCGAGGCCGATCCAGCGCAGCTGGCGGCTCGCGATCACGAGGTACGTCAAGCAAAAGACAACGAGAGCCCCGACCACTGCGACACCTACGATACGCCGAGTCCACACCGCACCAGCGGCTGTGGGTTCACCGTTTAGATCGGTTCGAGGAGGATGACGTTGGGGTGTCCATGTCCCGTCGCTACCTCATCATTGTCTCCGTCGCTGCCCATGTCGCCGTCGGCCTGGGCCTCTTCATCGCCGGTGTCTGGAAGATCGAGCGCCTCGACTACCGGCACCGCGTCAGCCTCTCGCTCGGGGCCATGATGCCGCCCGGCGAGATGGGTGGCGGTGAGGGGGACAAGGACGACGCGAAGGCGCCCGAGAAGCAGAAGCAGAAGAAGGAGCCGAAGCGCGAGAAGACCAAGGTCGACCTGCGCCAGGTCGAGAAGGTCGAGAAGGCGGACGACAAGCCCGTCGAGGTCGCGCTCGAAGCGACCGGCGGTGGCGGTGCCATCGGCGACGGTGAAGGCCCCGGCGTCGGCCCCGGCACGGGCGGTGGCGGCGGCGCGACGTGCGATCCGCTCACCGATGCGGACCAGTGCCAGGATCCGATCGCCACGCACACGCCGGCGTGCGGCGATCGCATCGTCGACGGGGGCGAGCAGTGCGATGACGGCAACACGACGAGCGGCGACAAGTGCTCCGCGACGTGCAAGATCGAGCAGGTCCTGATCCCGCCCGGCATCTTCACCGGCATGCGCATCGCGGGAGAGACCCAGATCGTCCCGCCGGATCCGGTGAAGACCGAGATGCTCCGCGCCGGCAAGGAGCGCACGGTCGGCTCGTTCAAGCTGTGCATCGACGCGAGCGGCCGGACGTCGTCGATCGCGCCGATCGGCGGCGGCACGAAGTACCCCGCGTACGACGCGAAGATCACGGCCGCGATGCGCGGCTGGCGCTACCGGCCGTACACGATCAGCAACCAGGGCGTGGTGAGCGCGGTGCCCGCCTGCTCGGTTGTCACCTTCGTCTACACGATCAAGTAGACTGCGGCCGGCGTGGCCGAGCTCGCGATCGAAGTAAAGGATCTCCGGAAGACGTTCCGGACGCCGTTCGCGCGGCGCAAGGTCGAAGCGCTGCGCGGCGTCTCGTTCAGTGTCGAGAAGGGCCACCTGTTCGGCTTCGTGGGCCCCAACGGCGCCGGCAAGACCACGACGATCCGCACGCTGATGGGCCTGATCCGGCCGACCGGCGGCAGCGCGACGATCCTCGGGCACGCGATCCCGAGCCGCGCCGCGCGCTTTCGCGTCGGGTTCCTCCCCGAGTCGCCCTACTTCTACGACTACCTCACCGTCGGCGAGCTGCTCGATCTCGCGGGGCGGCTGTTCGGTGTCGCGGCGAGCGTGCGCAAGAAGCGCGCGGACGAGCTGATCGAGCGCGTCGGTCTCTCTCGCGCGCGCACGCAGAGCCTCAAGAAGTTCTCGAAGGGAATGCTCCAGCGCGCCGGCCTCGCGCAGGCGCTGATGAACGACCCCGACCTCGTCGTGCTCGACGAGCCGATGTCCGGTCTCGATCCCATCGGCCGCAAGGAAGTGCGCGAGCTCATGGTCTCGCTGCGCGACGCCGGCAAGACCGTGTTCTTCTCGACGCACATCCTGTCCGACGTCGAGGCGATCACGGATCGCGTCGCGATCGTCGCTCGCGGCACGCTCGTCGCGAGCGGCACGCCGCACGACCTCGTGAAGCGCACGCTGCTCGGCGTCGACATCCTCGTCCGCATTCCGGACAGCGCCAACGTCGACGGGCTCGTCGCGAACGCGACGCGCGTGCGCCGGTCCGGCGAGGAGCTCTCGCTCACCCTGTCCTCGGACGACGACGTGGACGCGTGGATCTCTCGCGCGCACGCCGCGGGCGGGAAGATCGTCTCGGTCTCGCCGCGCCACGAGACGCTCGAGGACCTGTTCCTGCGCGAAGTGACGAAGACGGGTGACGCGTCGTGAGCGGGATGTTCGGCCGGATCTGGGCGATCGCCCTCAACACGTTCCGCGAGGCGGCGCGCATCCGCGTGCTGTACGGCATCCTCGTGCTGGTCGGGGGTGCGAACCTGTTCGCGCTCGTGCTCGGCCAGATGGCCGTGCGCGAGGAAGCGCGCGTCGCACGCGATGTCGGCCTCGCCGGCATCTCGCTGTTCGGATCGCTGACCGCGATCTTCCTCGGGGTGTTCCTGCTCTACACCGAGGTGCAGCGACGCACGATCCACGCCATTGTCTCCAAGCCGATCGAGCGCTGGGAGTTCGTGCTCGGCAAGTACCTCGGCATGGCGCTCGTGCTGACGGTGCTCGTCGTGCTGTTCGCGCTCGCGATGATCGTGATGCTCGCGATCCAGGACGTCGGCATCACGGATGCGATCGCGAAGGCGATCGTCCTCGCGTGGTTCGAGGTGCTGACGGTCGCCGCGATCGCGATCTTCTTCTCGTCGTTCTCGACGCCGTTCATGTCGGGGATCTTCGCGCTCGCGATCTGGGTGCTCGGCCGGGTCACCCCCGATATCGAGGCCGCCGCTCGCGACGCCGCCGCCTGGATCCGCACCCTGGCGCGCATCGCCCTGCAGATCATCCCGGATCTTCACCTGTTCTCGGTCTCCGGCCGCACCCTGGACGGCGACACCGTGTCCGTCCACGCGGACTTCGTTTCATGGGGCTACGTGGGAATGTCCTGCTTGCATGGTCTGGGCTGGATCGTGGGGCTCTTGGCCATTGCGGCCCTCTTGTTCCATCGACGGGACTTCGCGTAGCTTCTCCGCCCGATGGGCAAGAACCTGGGCGGAGAGATCATCGACCTCTTGGAGTCGGAGCGCGTCGATCTACGCGTGGCCGCTGCCACCGTGCTGTCCGCGGTGGGCAAGGGCGACAAGACCGTCATCAGCGCGCTGACCGACTCGCTCGCCGACAAGGACGGCGTGGTTCGTCGCATCGCGCTCGAGGGCCTCGCCGACATGGGCGCGAGCGGCATCGCGCCGAACCTCGTCCCGCTCCTTCACTCGGGCGACGAGGCGCTCGCCGAGCGTGCGGCGCAGGTGCTCGCGAGTCAGGGCGCGGCCGCCGAGTCCACGCTGCGCAAGGAAGTGTCGTCGGGTCCGGTGAGCGCGCGCCGCGTGATGGCGCAGCTGCTGCTTCGCCGCCAGACGCAGCCCGCGATCGACGCCGTGCTCGATCAGCTCCCCGACAACGAGTTCGGCGAGCAAGCGCTGCAGCTGATCCGCCACGAGCTGGACCAGGGCAACGAGCGCCTCGCCAATCAGATCGAGAAAGCCGCGACGGAGCGCGCGAGCGAGGCGAACAAGGAGCTCGCGAAGGCGTGGACCAAGGCGGTCAAGGCCGCCGACGCCGCGAAGAAGGAAGCCGAGAAGGCAGCGAAGAAGAAGGCGAAGAAGAACGGCGCTGCGATCAACGGCCACGCCGCCATCAACGGCCACGCGCCCTCGTCGCACGATCCGACGCGCGACAGCGACGTCGCGCGCGGCATCGTCGAGCTCGGCGCGCTGCTCCGGTTGATCGGCTACCTCGGGCGCCCGTCGACGAAGACGATGCTGCTCAAGTACGCGGACGACGCGGATCAGCCGCGCCCGATCCGTCTCGCCGCGATCGCGGGCCTGCGCCGCATCGTCGCGTCGAGCGAGGCAAAGGGCACCGAGAACGTCATCTCCGCGCTGATCGAGCTCGCGAACAGCGAGGACCTCGCGGTCGCGCAGTCCGCCGTCGACACGCTGCGCGGCGCGCGCATCCCCGAGTCGCTCGCGAAGTCGTTCGCCGCGCTCGCGAAGTCGAAGAACGTGTCGGCACAGAAGCTCGCGATGGAGCGCTTGCCGGCCGGCGGTGGAGCCTCCGCGGTCAAGGCGCTCGTCGAGACGCTCGCGGGAGATGACCCGTCGGCGCGCGACGCCGCGGCGCGTGGGCTCTCGAAGGCGCCGGAGGCGGTGCTGCCGGTGACGCGCGCGTTGCTCGCGACCACCGACGAGCAGATCGCGCGTCGCTACGCCGGCGTGCTGCGCTCGCATCGCGGCAACATCTCGAACCAGGCGATCGAGGAGCTCGTCGAGCAGCTGCGCGAGTACATGGATCTCCACGTCAAGAACAAGGCGACCGCCGACAAGATCGTGCTCGAGCGGATCTTCGGCGAGCTGATCGCCGACATCGCGCCGGCCAAGCATGTCGAGCTGCTGTTCGAGCGCGCGATGCGCCTGCGCAAGCAAGGCAAGTCCGTCGAGGCGTTCGGCAGCCTCAAGCCGCTGCTTCGCTCGCGCGCCGACATCGACACCGCGATCGACGACGATCAGCGGTTCCTGATGGCGCTGCTCTCCCTCGAGGCCGCGGGCGAAGGCCTGATCCGCACGACGCGCACCGACGATCCGGTGTTCGAGCAGTTCTCGCGCCTCGCCGCGAAGGGCTACCCGGTCGCGAAGAAGCTCGCGCGCGAGAAGGACCTCTCCGACGAGGCGCTCTACGCGCTCGGCTTCCGCTTGCTCGAGTCGCGCGACGGCTCGAACGAAGAGCTCGGCGCCGACCTGCTCCAGGGCATCATCGACGAGCGCCCGCGCAGCAAGCTCGCGAAGTCGGCGAAGAACAAGCTCAAGCTGACCGGCCACCTCGACGAGGACTAAGAGCAGGATCGGCTCGCGAGGCGGATGCGCGCTCGCAAGCTCGCGCTAGACAGCCGAACCGCTTCGATCGTGGATCGATTCAGGGATCGGCTCTCAGCTCTGCGGCGGCGAGACGTGGCCGCTGATCGTCGGCGTGCCGTAGATCTTGATGTAGCCCGCGCCACCGCCGCCTCCGCCGCCGCCGTTGCCGAACGAGCCCTGGTTCTCGCCGGGGCCGCCGTCGAGCGTGCTCCCCTGCGTGCCGCGGCCGCCCTTGCCCGCGCCGCCCGCGTTGGTGCCGCCGCCCGGCATCGTCTGCGCGTCCGGTGGATCCTGGCCGTTGCCGGCGTTCGACACGCCGCTGCTGCCGCCGCCGCCGCCGCCGCCGTTCGCGAACACGTGGCCCATGATCGCGACCGCGGGTGCATCGATCAGGATCATGCCGCCCGATCCGCCGCCGCCGCCGCCACCGCCACCGGCGACCGCGCCGAGCTCGCCGCCGTCGCCACCCTCGCCCGATGCGTTCACGCGGCCGCTGATCTCGATCATCGTGCCCGCGATCAACGCGACGGCTCCGCCGCCGAACGAACCCGTTCCACCGATCCCGAACGGTCCCGCCCCGCCCTGGCCACGGCATCCGGCGCGCAGCGAGGTCGGCGTCGTCGTCGGGCCGGCGCTCCCACCATCGCCGTTGCCGCCGACACCGCCCTGCCCTCCGAAGCTCCCGCCGGCGCCGCCACCGACGCCGCCGGGTCCCTGCGCGCCGGCGCACACGCTCGTCGAGACACCGGCGCCCTGGCTGTCGCGGTGACTCGCGACATCGATCGATCCCGAGACGCGCAGCGTCTTCGTCGCGACGAGGACCAGCGGGCGCGGCCCGATGCCGCGAAGGTCGTGCGAGATGGTGATGTTCTCCGCGACGACGACGCACGTCCCCGTCACGTTCGTGCCGTTCACCATCGTGCAGTTGCCGCTCACGTTGGTGTCGAGCGTCGTCGGGACGGTGATGTCGTAGGAGGTCGGTGGCTGCGCGAGCGGACACACGATGACGAGGCCGGTGCCGTAGCAGCCGAGGCTACCGTCGCCGGTGATCATGCCTCCGTCGTCGTTACTGCCGCTCCCTCCGTCGTTCCCGCCGTTACCGTTGTTGCCGAGTGGGATATCGAAGCCGCACCCCATCGCGAAACAACTGGCGATGATGATGACCCCACGCATCGGGAACGGATTGTCTCGACGACATCTCCCGGCGTCAATCACGATTCCCTCGACCGAGAGAAGTTGTGCGATCGTCGGGGGGTGCTTCGAGGTCTCGCAATCGTCGTCGCCGCCGGCGCCCTCGGAGCCTGTCTCCGTCCCGCGTTGATCGAGTGCGGCGAGCTCGCGTGCGCGGCCGAGCAGGTCTGTCACGACAACCGCTGTCTCGATCCATCGCTGCTCGATGCGTGCGAGACACCGCCGGAAGGAGCGGCGTGCGACGCGCTCGGCGAGCCCGGCCGATGCATCGACAACGTCTGCGAGGTCGCGACGTGCGGCGATGGCTACGTCGACGAGGTGCTGCGCGAGGAGTGCGACGCCTCGGTGCCCGACGTGCACTGCATCGACCTCGGCTACGACCTCGGCCGCCCCGGCTGCACCGCGTGCCGGCCCGATCCGACGCTCGGGTGCTCGCGCTTCGGGTGGGAGCGGCTCGTCGACGCACCGACGATCGCGTTGTGGATCGACGGCGACACGCAGGCGTACGTGACGTCGACCGGGCTCACGATCCGCGCGCCGTCGGGCACGATGGATGTTCCCGGCGTCTACTCCGAGGTGCATGCGGCCGCGGGACGCGTGATCGCGTTTCACCAGACCTCGTTTGTCGACGTCTTCGAGGGCCTCCCGATCAAGCGGTCGGTCCCGGACATCGAGCACGCGCGCGTCGGCGTCGACGGGACGGTCTACGCGCTCGACGGGTGCCGCGTCTACACGGTGACCGATCGGCTGACGCCGTTCGGGCCGCCCGCCGTCGACAGCGATTCGTGCTCGCGCATGGAGGTCGGCCCGCCGACCCCGAGCGGCGCGCGCATCTACGTCGCCGGTGGTATCGGCGTCTCCGATCGCGTGTACCGGTGGGATCCGGACCGCGCCAAGTTCGACCCGGTATCACCCGCGACCGGATCGCCGATCACCGACATGCGCTTCCATGGCGATCGCCTGTGGGTCGCCACGACGACGGGGGCGTACACGATCGACGACACCAACCGGAACACCGACCTCGGCCTCGGCTTCGGCCCCACGACGATCGCCTTCTCGCCGACGGCGACGTACTTCGGGGACAACGACGGCATGGTCGCGCGCGTTCGCGATGGTCGCGTCCAGCGCTTCCGCGCGCCCGGCCTGATCACCGGCGATGGCGACATCTACTCGTATCGCGGCCCGATCTACCGCTTCCGCGGCACGACCTATGGAACGCGCGACGCGCTGTCATCGCAGCTCGAGGTCGTCGGCTCGGTGCAGGAGGCGGACGGCACCGTCGTCGTCGCGACGAAGGCGGCGCTGCACGTCGCGGACGCGACGGGCGCGGGATGGTCGCTCGCGACGAGCCCCGCCCAGATCACGCGCGGGTTCGCGGGCGCCGACCAGCGGTACTTCATCTCCGACTTCACGGACACGCCGTCGGCGCGCAACCCGATGCTCTACTCGGGCGACCCCGAGAGCACGTGGGCCCCGATCCCGGTTCCGATGAATCCGCTGCTCTACGCGCTGTGGTGGGCTCCCGACGACTCGACCCTGTTCGCGGTCGGCGACAACGACGCCGGCGATGCGTTCCTCGGCGTTCGTCGCGGGACGATGTGGGAGACCGCGTATCGCACCGGCTGCACCGTGCGCGGCGTGCACGGGACCGACTCGTCGCACGTGATCGCGGTCGGAGGTTGCGGCGACGAGTCCGTCGTGTGGGGCTACGACGGCACGCAGTGGACCGAGCTCGAGCGGTTCGCGATGACGCCGCCGCTCCTCGCCGCGCTGCGGTCGAACAGCGGCGCGCTCGTCGTCGCGGGCGCGAGCGGGGCCGCGCGCTTCGATGGGACGGCGTGGAGCGTCGACGAGGACGCCGTCGGCAGCTCGCTGTCGGGAACGTCGGACAGCGACGTCTGGCTGTCGGGCGTGTTCACGAGCGTGCAGCACTTCGACGGCAGCGTGTGGTCCAAGCTCGCGGTGCAGGCGAGCGGCCCGATCGCGGTGACCGCCGCGCCCGATCGCGTGCTGTTCCCCGGCGCGACCGAGGGCTTCGTCGAGCTGATCCGCTAAGGGACGAGCTTGTAGCCGAGGCCGTACACCGTGAGGATGTGCCGCGGCGACTTCTGATCCTCTTCGAGCTTGCGGCGCAGCTTGACGATGAAGTTGTCGACGGTGCGGCTCGTCGGCGAGGCCTGGATGCCCCACACCTTCTCGAGCAGCTCGTCGCGCGACACCGTCTCCTCGGAGCGCTCGCGCAGTAGCTTCAGCACCTCGAGCTCGTAGAACGTGAGGCGCTTGCTCGTACGGCCCTTCGCCATCGTGTGCTTGCGCGCGTTGATCGTCCAGCTGCCGATCGTGAACGTCTCGTCGGTGTGCGAGACCAGGCGCGCCTGCCGGCGGAAGATCGCGTTGATCCGCGCGATCAGCTCCGCGACGGAGAACGGCTTGGTGACGTAGTCGTCGGCGCCCGCGTCGAGGCCGCGGATCTTGTCGGTCTCCTGCGCCTTCGCGGTGAGGATGATGATCGGCACCGTTTCGTCGCGCTGGCGCAGCGTCTCGCATACGCGATAGCCGTTGTCGTCGGGCAGCATCAGGTCGAGGAGCACGCAGTCCGGCGCCCAGTCCATCGCGGCGGCGAGGCCTTCGGCGCCCGTGCCCTTCGCCTCGACATCGAACCCCTCGAACTGGAGCGCATCGCGCAGGCCGCGAACGATGTCGGGCTCGTCCTCGATCACGAGGATGCGCTTTCGCGTGCTTTCTTCGTCCTCGCTCACGGCTGCTACTTCTTACCACCAACCGGGATCGTCATGCTGAACGTGGCGCCCTCGCCGACGTTGCTCTCGACGGTGACCTCGCCCCCGTGCGCGCGGGCGATGTGCTGGACGAGCGCGAGGCCGATCCCCGAGCCGCGGATCGGCTTCAAGCGGATCGCCCGCGCGCGATAGAAGCGCTCGAAGATCCGGTCCTGCTCGACGAGCTCGATGCCGGGGCCCCAGTCGCGCACGCGCAGCACGATCTGATCGCCTTCCTGCTTGAGGCCGAGCCGGATCTTCTTGCCCTCGTGCGCGTACTTGATCGCGTTGTCGATCAGGTTCAGCACCGCGAGCGTGAACGCGTTCGCGTCGAGCTGCACCATCGGCAGGTCCTCGGGCGACGCGATGTCCGTCTCGAGCTCCATGTCGGCCGCGAGCACGCGGCGCCGCGACAGCTCGACCGCGCGCTCGACGACCTCGCCGATGTCGGTCTCGGCAAACTCGTACACGCCCATGCCGCGCTCGATCTTCGCGAAGTCGAGGACGTTGTCGATCAGGCGCCCGAGCCGCACGCTCTCGCGCCAGATGATCTCGGCATACTCGTGCGCCTGCTCGGGGCTCTTCGTGCGTCCCTGCGCGAGCATCTCGCCGAACATCGAGATGATCGACAGCGGCGTCTTGAGCTCGTGGCTGACGTTGGAGATGAACTCGGACTTCAGCTCGCTCAGGCGGCGCTCGCGGCGGATCGCGAACACCAGCACGCCGAGCCCGACGAGGATGATCGTGACGGCGCCGCCGATCAGCAGCGAGTTGACGACGCGCTTGCGCCGCAGCGCATCCTCGTCGGCGACGTCGCGCTGCGTGACGCGCAGCTTCCACCCGACGACGGTCAGCTTGAACTCGCGCTCGACGACGAGTGCGTTGGGCGGCGCGGTGAACGGGTTGCCGTACACGGGCGTGCCGTTCTCGTCGACGACCTGGTACAGGCGCGGGCTGTACAGGAGGAACTGCGGGAACAGGCGACCCACGAGGTGGTTCGGATCGTCCTCGATGACGACGTAGAACGTCTTGTCACCCGACAGCCGCTTCATGAACGAGAACAGGTACCAGCGCCCCGCGGGCTGTCCCGCCTTGCTCGTCTCGCGCAGGTACTGCCAGCCGCGCTCGCCGACCTCCTCCTTGTCGAGATCGAGCTGCGGCAAGATCGTCTTCATGAAGTAGTCGGTCAGCGCCGTCGAGCGTCCGACGACGCCGTTGGGCATCAGCTTCTTCTCCGCGTCGAGCACGAACACGCTCGCCGCACCGGCGCCCGTCGATCGCATCAGCGATTGCAGATCCGACATCGGATCGATCTGCACTTCGCGCAGAAGCTTTCGATCGTTCTCGTCGATCCACGACTCGATGTTGAGGACCTTCTCCTCCGCGAGCTCCCGCATCAGCGCCAGCTCGCGCTCGCGCGAGTTGTCCTCGCTGGTGAACGAATAGCTGTAATAGGCGAGCGCGACCGCCGCGGCCAACACCGCGAAGATCAAGGCATTCAGGAGCAGGACGCGTCGCACGCTCTAAAATCCTGCCATGTCCATAACACTAGTAAGGCCGCTAGGTTGCTAGCTCACAGGTTTACGTGTTAGACGGCTGATCAGAGGTAGGTTCAATCCGGAACAGACGGATTGCATCTAATCTCCAATAGTTAGCTATCAGTGGACTGGTCCCCGAAGAGGCGCCGATGGATTCGATCTTCGAAGAAGACGCAGATGAGGTGGGAGGAGAGATCGAGGCGTATTGCCCGTCTCCCAGGTGCAAGGCGGACACGACCCACACGATCATCAGCATGTACGAGGACGAAGTCCGTCGCGTGCAATGTGTCGTCTGCGGCGAGGTCCACGCGTACCGAAAGCCCCGTGGTGACGGTGTGGAAGGCGATGGCGAGGGCGGTGGCAAGAAGGCCACCACCAAGCGCGCGACGTGGGACGACGCGATGGCGCGTGCCACCGAGGGCGATCTCGCCAACTGCCGGCCGTACTCGATCCGTGACGCCTACGAGGAAGGCGACGTCGTTCACCACCCGGTGTTCGACATCGGCTTCGTCGTCGAGCTGCTCCCCGACAACAAGGTCGAGGTGATCTTCCGCGACGGCGGGTCGCGCATCCTCGTCCATAACCGCGGCGATCTCGCGTCGCGCATGCCGGACATCTCCGAGATCCCGGTGCCGCGCGAGGCAAAGAAGAAGAAGCGCGCGAAGAAGCCCGAGCCCGCGCCGACCCCGGTCGCGCCGCGCACGAAGCAAGAGGTCGAGGCCGCCGTCCAGAAGGCGCGTGCCGCGGCGCAAGCTCGCATGGACGACGCGCAGAACATCGCCGAGGAGCGCAACAAGAAGCTCAAGGCCGATGCAAAGGCAGCCAAGGGCAAGGGCAAGCCTGCCCCCGCGCCCGCCAAGCCCGCAGCCCCGGCGAAGGCCGCGGCGCCCGCCAAGGCAGCCCCCGCGAAGGCCGCGGCCAAGTCCGCTGCAAAGCCGGCGAAGCCCGCCGCGAAGCCCGCGAAGGCCGCAGCGAAGAAGCCGGCCGCGAAGCCCGCGAAGAAGCCCGCTCCCAAGAAGCCCGCCCCCAAGCCGGCGAAGAAGCCCGCGAAGCCGGCGAAGAAGCCCGCGAAGAAGAAGAAGTAGCTCGCGACCGAGCGAACGATCGATGGAGGCGCCGCGAGGCGCCTTTGTCGTTCGCCGCGATGCGCCTACGTCGTTCGCCCGCGAGGCGCCTACGTCGTTCGCGATCGCAGGCTACGATCGATGCACTCGATCGCGCTCCGACCGACATCGTCGATCGATGTGTTGCCATCGATGCGTTGCCGGGTGACGCGACGAGCGTGTGGCCCACGCGACCGAAGAGCCGCGATCGCCGGCTCCGCTCGATGCACTCGATCGCGCCCCGGCAACACCGTCGATCGCGCTCCGACCGACATCGTCGATCGATGTCCCGGGTGACGCGACGAGCGTGTTGCCGAGATCATTCCGCTCGATGCACTCGATCGCGCCCCGAGGGCGTGGCGTTCACGCCAGTCGAGGAGGCGGCAAGATCAGCGCTGCTGACTTGTCGCGGATCAAGCGAAGCACGACATCGTTGATCGTGTCGCCGCGCTCGATGCTCTCGTAATAGCTCTTCACGAGCTCGGCGTGCTCGAGGAACGCCGGCGTGAACTCTTCGAACGACAGCTTCTTGATCAGCTTGCCGCTCCACTTCGCGAAGGCGCCGACGGCGATGTCGCCGAGCTCCTTCGACACGCGCTCCAGGTACTCGTGGTAGCGCGCGGGAAGATCGGCAATCTCCTCCGCACCGCCATCCGCGCTGCTCGTGTTTGCGGTCACGGCGCCAGTGTACGGCTACTGGCGAGGCGTCGGCAGCTTGTCGAGGTCGATCTGCGAGAGCGCGAGACGAATCAGCTGAGACTTGTTCGCCTTCGTCCAGCCGCGGCGCTTGAGCTCGGCCACCTTGGCATCGAGCTCTTCGAGGTCGCGGGTGTACATGGAGATGCAGATCACCTTGTAGTGCGTCGGCCGCTCCTTGGTCGGATCCGCGGTGCCTGCGCGGGTGCGCTTGCGCGGCTCGTCGGCTGCCGGAGCCCGCCCGTAGTACTCCTTGGACAGGATCGCGTCGGTATCGCTCAGAGGATCGTGTCCCATTAGCTTCTCTTCCTTCATTGGATGGCTCCTCATGCTGCCGGCGACGGCGCGGGCATGTGCGTGGTGGTGGTGAGGGTCGTCTCGGTGTGTGCGGTGGTGGCGAGCACCCAGTCGACGATGCGGTTGTAGTCAGCCGCGCCGTGCGAGACCGGCGCGTACTCGAAGATGGTCTTCTTGTGGCTCGGTGCTTCGGCGAGGCGCGTGTTGTGGCGGATCGGCTCGAGGCACTTGTGCTTGAAGTGGCCCTGCAGCGTCTCGAGGACCTCGCGCGCCAGGCGCGTGCGGCCGTCGTAGAACGTGGGCAACACGGCGCTGACGCGCACCGCGTGGCCGAGGTGCCGCTCGACGTCCTTGATCGTGCGTAGCACCTGCTTCACGCCGACCAGGGCGAGGTAGTCGCAGGTCACCGGGATGATGACCTCGTCGACGTAGGACAGCGCGTTCTGGTTCAACAGATTCAGCGAGGGGCCACAGTCGATCAGCACGAAGTCGTAGCGCCGCGAGATCGCCATCAGGTTGAGGCGCTTCGTCAGCATCTTGCTGCGGGCTTCGACGGACTGGCGCGCGAGCCAGATCTCGGCGGCCGCGAGCGTCGAGTCCGACGTGATGACATCGAGGTGGTTGCGGACCGGGACACACGCATCGGTGGGATCGGCGCCCTCGACGAGCACGTGGTACAGCGACTTCTCGCCGTTGACGCCGAGCGAGACGCCGACGTTGCCCTGCGCGTCGGTGTCGATCAGCAGCACGTCCTGCTCGCGCTCGCCCAGGCCCGCGGCGAGGTTGACCGCCGTCGTCGTCTTCCCGGTGCCGCCCTTCTGGTTCAGGATCGCGATGCGGCGCGCTCGCTTCTGCCGGAACGACTCCGCCCCGAGCGCATCCTTGCGGCACTCGAGCGAGCAGAAGTGGCTACGCTCCCCACTCGGCGTCACCGCGATCTGAAACACGAAGGCGGGACGGAACACCTGCCCGCACGCGCTGCACGTCTTCTCCATGGCCTTATGGAAGAGGCATCGTCGGCAACCGGGCAAGTTTTCGGCGCTATAGTGCCCACGGCATGACGACGATCGCGCGGCAGGCGGTTGCAACGGGGATGGACGCGGCCTGGGTCGCGGGGCAGATCGTCGAACAGCTCGCCGCGCCGGACCTCAAGCTCGCGTTCATCTTCAGCGACTGGCGCCTCGATCCTCGCCAGCTCGCCGCGACGTATCGCGCGTTACGCGTTCCGGTCGTGGGTGGAACGACGCTCGGTGTCATCGGCGCGAAGGCACCGCTCGGCCAGGACGGGATCACGTCGATCGCGGCGGCGGTCGGCGTCGGTCTGTACGGCGACTGGCTGCGCGTCGGACTCGGCGTCGCCCCCGACCTGGCGAAGTCGGCGTTGACGCGCAGCCGCGACGCCGTCAACCGCGCCGCGCAATCCCTCGGCACGACCGCGACCGCGCTCGATCCCGCGAAGCACATCGCGCTCACCATCCTCGACGGAACGTGCGGCCACGAGGAGGCGTTCTGCATCGGCTCCGCGGCCGCGGCTCCGCAGATCCGCTTCGTCGGCGGCTGCACGTGGACCGTCGGCCCGTCGCGACGCGACACGATCTGGGTCAACGGCGAGGCGATGCACGACGCGGGTGCGGTCGTGCTCCTCGAGAGCGCGCTGCCGTTCGCGGCGGTCACGTCGACGCACGTCGTACCGACGGACACCAAGACCGTCGTCACCGCCGCGTCGGGACGCATCATCGAAGAGCTCGACGGCTATCCCGCCGCGGCGCGTCTGCGCCAGCTCGTCGGACAGCTCGGCGACAAGCTCGACGAGCCGCAGCCATTCCACACGTTCGCGCGCTACGTCGACAACGTCCCGTACGTGCGCTCGATGAAGCGCATCGAGGCCAACGTGATCGAGGTCGCCGCTCCGATCGAAGTCGGTCGCGTGCTCCGCGTGATGCGCCCGGGTGACCTGATCGGCACCACGCGCCGTGACCTCGCGGTCGCCGCCGAGCGCGTCGGTGGCATCGGCGCGTTCATCGCGTTCTCGTGCCACGGCCGGCACTGGGAGGCGCGCATGCGTCGCATCGAGCGCGATCTCGTCGAGAGCTACGCGGCGTATCCGACGATCGGCTTCGAGACCAGCGGTGAGCAGTCCGGCATGCTGCTCGTGAACCACACGCTCGCCGGCGTCGCGATCGGTGCACCGAAATGAGCGAAGACGATCGCGCCCGCGTCGCGGAGCTCGAGGCCGAGCTCGCTGCCGCGCAACGGACGATCGAGGTCCTCGTCGCGCGCATCGAGCGCTCCTCCACCGCGACCCCACCGACGCAGGCCGAGCTGTTCGACGCCGCGGTCCGCCTCGGCCATGTCCTCGAGGAGCGCACGCGCGAGGTCGAGGACGCGCGCGCCGAGTTCCGCGCGCTTCGTGCCAACCTCGACAGCATCGTGCGTCAGCGAACGCGCGCCCTCGCGGAGTCCGAGGCCCAGCTCCGCACCAAGAACGTCGAGCTCGAGCGCCAGCACAAGATCAAGACGCAGTTCATCACCATCGCCGCGCACGAGCTCCGCACGCCGCTCACCTCGATCGTCGGCTACCTCGATCTGTTCTCCGAGGGTCGGTTCGGCGATCTGCCGCCGATGCTCGCTCGCCCGCTCGCGTCCGTTCGCCGCAACGCGCACCGCCTCAACCGCCTCGTCAAGGACATGCTCGATGTCACGCGCCTCGAGGACGGTCGCATCACGCTGCGCCGCGAGCCCGTCCCGCTCGGCGATGTCGTCGACAACGTCGTCACCGAGCTGTTGCCGCTCGCGAACGCGCGCCACCAGCGCATCGACGTCCAGACGGAGAAGCTCTCGCCGATCGACGCCGATCGCGACAAGCTCCACCAGATCGTCGTCAACCTCGTCTCCAACGCCATCCGCTACACACCCGAGCATGGCCAGATCACGATCACCGTCGACGAAGCGCCACGCGAGCGATATCCCGGCGGATGGGCTCGCCTGCGCGTGCGCGACAACGGCGTCGGTATCGCCGAAGAAGATCGACAGCGCATCTTCGATCCGTTCATCCACGCGCAGCCAACGAAGCACCACACGTCGACGAGCCCCGACTCCGCGGGCCTCGGCCTCTACATCGCGCGCGGCCTGATCGAGCTGCACGGCGGCCTGATCACCGTCGACTCGCAGCCCGAGGTGTTCACGGAGTTCACGGTGCTGTTGCCGTTCACGCACCAGGTGCGCGCCGCGACCGAACCGCCTCGCTAACGTAGCGCCTAGAAGGCCTTCGACACGCCGGCCGAGACCGTGTGGTTCAGATCGGTCCGGGCGACCGCGGTGCCGGTGTGCATGCGCATCGACGCCGCGATCGGCGCGCCCCAGGTCAGGCTCGCGTAGTTCAGGTCGTAGCCGAAGTTGAGATCGAACCCGCTGCCGTACTTGTAGTTGAGGATCGCGCTGACCGTGTAGCGCTTCACCGTCGGGTTCGCTCCGTCCTCGAGGTTCTTCGTCTGCGTCAGGCTGCCGCCGAACAGGACCGCGTCGAGGTTCAGCGCGAGGCCGATCTTGTCGGTGAGGCGCGGCACGGACACGCCGAGGCCGAGGCCCGGTCCCTTGATGACCTCCGACGGGAGCCGCGCGGTGTTCTTGGTCAGATCCTCCTTGTTCGCGACGAGGAACGACTCGTAGTGAACGCCGAGCTTCGCGAAGACGGCGAGACCGTTCTTCTTGTGGAAGTCGTAGCCGCCGATGCCGCGCACGCGGACGTTGTGCATGATGAAGCTCGTCGTCGCGCCCGGCATCGGGCCGTTCGCGCCGTCGGGATCGAACGAGATGCCCGGGATGGCGTAGGCCATGTCGTAGTCGATGCCGCCGCCGACGAGGAAGTCCTTCTTGTACGGGAACAGCAGCGCGCCGCCGAGCGAGACGGCCACGGACGAGCTGCCGATCTTGTACCGATCGGGCCACACGGACGCGCCACCGG
Source organism: uncultured Kofleriaceae bacterium (assembly GCA_964617845.1). Classification (GTDB taxonomy): domain Bacteria; phylum Myxococcota_A; class Polyangia; order Haliangiales; family Haliangiaceae; genus JABFXX01. The sequence goes on from CAZUAR010000001.1 coordinate 110,600, forward strand.
CGGAGGTGAGCGACTGGCTGATCAAGCGGAAGCCGAGGCGCGCGCGCGTGTCGATGATGCGCTTCTTGGAGCGGCCACCACTGCCGCCGTCGTCCTCGTCGTCCATCTCGAGCTTCGAGGTCAGGATCCAGCCGATGTCCCCCTCTTCGACGGAGACCTCGGTCCACTTGCCCTTCTGGCTCTCGATGAACAACGTGTCCTTCGGCGACGCGGTGAACTGCTTGTCGCTCTTCTTGTCGGGTTCGGCGTACGCGACGGTCTTCTCGGCGACGCGCGCCTTCTTGCGATCGTCCTCGACCTCTTCTTCCTCTTCGGTCGTCGGCTCGTCTTCGTCGGAGCCTTCTTCTTCCTCTTCTTCTTCGTCATCGCCCGACGAGGACTTCGCCATCTTCTTCGGCTTCTTTTCCTTCTTGGATTTCGGCTCGTCCTCTTCCTCGTCGTCGCCGCTGTCGCCCTCGTCTGCTTCGTCGCCCTCGCTATCCCCCTCGTCGCTGCGATCCTCGGTCGCGTCCTCCGCGATGCGATCGTCGGGCGCCGAGCCGCCGAAGCTGCGCTTGGTGCTGCGGCCATCGACGAACGGACGGCGGCGCGTGTTGCGCGCGATGTCCTCGTCGTCGTTCGGCAGGTCGAGATACGTGCGCGGGATGTAGCCCGTGCGCCCCGAGACGCGGACCTTCACCCAGCGGCCCTCGCGGGCCAGCACGGTCATGGCCTGGCCTTCCTTGACGCGGACGATGATCTTTCCCCGCTCGCCGGGGCGGTTGTAGACCTTCGCTTTGGAGTTCGTGCGCACCTTCTCGGCGTGGCTCGTCCCGGGGGACCCGAGGACGCCGACGAGCAGCACGAAGATCAGGACGGTCACCCTCATGACCGTTGATTCTACAAGCCTCGTGCCCGATCTCCAGCGCTGCCCGTCGAGCGATCGGTGGCGTGCGAGCCTGGATGATGGGGCAAGCGCCTTGAATCACGGCATTTGATCCGGCTCCGGACGCGGGACGATCCAGCGGGAACGATACACCTGGGTGGCGGCTCCTCGTCGGGGGGATCCAGGCGCCACTGGGCGTATGAGGAACGCGATAAGCTGAGGATCGCTTTTATGGCCAAAGCCTCCAATCCCTCCGGTCCCCGCGCGTACGCAGGTGGCCACTTCGAGATGGCGATCGACGGTCACAAGACGACGTCGTTCTTGAAGTCGATCGATGGCGGATATCCCAAGCAGAAGATCATCGAAGAGACGCACGGCGGCGAGATCGAGAAGGTCAAGCACGGCGGGACGTGGGAAGTCGAACCGCTGACGTTCGACTTCGGCCTCGCGGGCTCCGACGAGGTCCTCAAGTGGATCCAGGGCTCGTGGCGCCGGGACTGGGGCACGCGCAACGGCGAGGTCATTCACGCCGACTTCAACATGAAGCAGACGTTCATCCAGGAGTTCCTCGAGGCGCAGATCCTCGAGACGACGTTCCCGGAGCTCGACGGTAGCTCGAAGCAGGGCGCGTACCTGAAGGTGAAGTTCCTGCCGCAGACGGTGATCCTCAAGCAGAAGGCCGGCGCGCAGCTCGCTCCGCTCGGTGGCATCAAGCAGAAGCAGTGGCTCGCGTCGTCGTTCCGCTTGAACATCGATGGCATTCCGGACGCGGACAAGGTCAACAAGATCGAGTCATTCACGATCAAGCAGAGCGTGAAGCCGTTCTACACGGGACAGGATCGGTTCCCGCAGCTCGTGCCTACGGCGATCCAGTATCCGAACCTCGTGTGCACCATCGCGGAGGCGTACGCGAAGGACCTGCTCAAGTGGCACATCGAGAACTCGAAGGGCAAGGCCGAGAAGAAGAGCCAGGTCGGTGGCTCGCTCGAGTTCTTGAACGCCGCGAAGAAGCCGATCTTCCGGCTCAACCTGTATCAACTCGGTCTCCTCGACTACAAGGTCATGCAGTCGACGGCGAACGAGGACAAGCTGAAGCGCGTGCGGTTCGAGCTGTTCGTCCACAAGATGGACCTCGATGGGGCCAAGGGCCTCGGCCTCGAGTAGTCACGCCAGCGTGACGAGCATGTCGTAGAAGACGTGCGCGTAGACCGCGTGTGCGAGCGAGCGGAACCAGAACACCGCTCCGAACACGCAGCCCGCCACGGTGCGGAACGCGAACGCGTGCGCGGTGAACGGCTCGCCGTGGACGCCCGCGTGGTGCGCGGCGGCGAACACGAGGCTCGATCCGACGAGCGCGAGCGCGACGCCGAGGCGCGCGCCGAACGCACGCGAGAACAGCGTCGCCATGCCGGCCATGAGGCCGAGGCGGAACACGAGCTCCTCGTGAACGCCCGCGCCGAGCGCCGACACGATCGAAGCGCCCGCGCCGAGCCCGAGGATGTGCGTGACGATCAGCGTGCCGAGCGCGCCGAGCGTGAGCGCGTAGATCGCGGCCTCGAGCACGACCGGCGCGGCGACGTCGAACGACAGCGTCGCCCAGCGCTTCTCGCGGCGGATCCACACCAGGAACGCGAGCGCGATCACCGCGTGCACGAGCAGGTACGCGCCGCGGCTGCCCGCGAGCGAGAACAGCGCGCGCGTCACCACGTCCGCGCCGTTCACGCGCCCCGCGAACAGCACGCCGACCTCGTACGCGAGGAGCAGCGGGAAGATCAGCACGAGGCTCGACGCGACATCGCCGTGGCCGTACGCGGACATGGGCGCGGGTGCCGGCGCGCGCTTCGGCATCAGACCGTGCCTCGCGGGCGGCGCACGATGCGGCGCACGGGCGACTTCTTCGCCTTTGGCGGCGCCTTGATCCGGGACTTCTTCGCGGCGGCGGGGCTCGCGGCGGGTGCGCGCACCGTCGCCGTGATCTCGCGATCCTCGCGCAAGTACGCGGCGGCCGCGGCGGCGACCTGCGCCGGCGTCACCGCGCGGATCTGCGCGCCGTAGTCGGCCCACGAGGTCCAGCCGAGGCCGTACGACTCGTGATACGCGAGCGCGTTCGCGACCGCGGCGCGGCGCTGCATCGCGATCTGGTGGCTGCCGACGAGGTACTTCTGCGCGCGCTCGACCTCGGCCGGCGTCACGCCGCTCGTGCGGACACGGGCGAGCTCGGCGCGCACGGACGCGAGCGCGGTCTCGAGCTTGTCGCTGGCGCACGACAGGTACACGACGACGAAGCCCGGATCGATGCCCTCGACGGAGTGCGCGGACACTCGATAGACGAGCGCTTGCTTCTCGCGCAGCTCGGTGAACAGGCGGCCGCTCTGGCCGCCGAGGATCGCGACGAGCACCTCGAGCGCGAAGCGATCCGACGCGTCGACGGTCGCCCCCGGGAAGCCGACGACGAGGTGCGACTGCGCGCGATCGAGGAAGCGATACACCTCGCGCTCGGCGGCGGGGCGCCCGTCGACGGCGAGCGGCGCGATCCGCGGTGCGGTCGCCTGCGACCTGGCGACGGCGCCGAAGCGCGCCTTGACGGCGGCGATCACCTCGTCGATCTCGACGTCGCCGACGATGGCGAGCGTCATCGCCGACACCGGGTACTGCGCGCGATAGACGGCGGCGAGCTTCGCGCGCGTCAGCGCTTCGAGCGATGCCGGCGTGCCGAGGCCATCGCGCGCGTACGGATGTGCGCCGTAGAGCGCCTCGCTGAACGCGCGGAACGCGAGCTGCGTCGGGCTGTCCGCTTGCGCGAGCTGATCGTCGATCAGCGAGCGGCGCTCGCGCACGAGGTCCTCGGGAGAGAGCTGCGGATCGATCACGCAGTCCGCGAGCAGCTCGAGCCCGGGCTTCCACGTGCGCGCGAGCCACTCGCTGGCGAGGCCGAAGCTATTGCGGCCGCTCACGCCCGAGAGCGATCCACCGAGGCGATCGATCGCGTCCGCGACGCCCGCGGCATCGCGCTTCCCGCAGCCGCGCGTGATCATGCGCGCGAGCAGCGTCGATGCACCGGCGGTGGTCGCGTCCTCGTTGCGCTGGCCGCCGCGCCACACCGCGCGCATCGCGACGACGGGCACCGTCGGATCGCGACGGACGAGCAGCACCATGCCGTTCGAGAGCACGACGCGCTTCTCGGTCGCCGCCGCCTGCGCGGGCGCCGGTGCGAGCGCGGTCTTCACGCGGCGCTCGGCATCGCGCGAGAACGTGGTCGCGCGCTTGCTCGTCGACGTCCCCGACGCCGACGGCAGGATCGCCGCCACGCTCGCGTTGTCGGCGCGCAGGTAGCGCTGCATGACACGGACGACGTCGGTCGGCCGCACCGCGCGGATGCGATCGAGATAGACGTGGCCGAACTGCGGATCGCCCGCGGTCGTCGCGTACCACCCGAGCGATCGCGCGCGGCCCTGCGCGGTCTCGAGCTGGCGGATGAACCCGGTCTCGGCCGCGATGCGCGCCTTGTCGAGCTCCTCGGTCGAGAGCGCACGCGCGAGCTCCACGCTGTGCTCGACGAGCGCACCGACCGCTGCCTGCGCGCTGGCCTCGCGGCCCCGCGTGCTGCCCGACGGAACGGTCGCCGACAGCACGAACAACCCCGGGTCGCGGAGGGCGTGCACGTTCGCGTACGCGCTCGTCACGAGCTGATCGCGCAGCAGCGTTCGCGGCAGCCGCGCGGACTCGTTCTGCCCGAGCAAGATCGCCGCGACATCGAGCGCCGCGAGGTCCGGATGCCGCGCCGCCGGCACGTGAAACCCGACGGAGACGTACGCCTCCGCGACATCGCGGTACGAGCAGCTCGCGCGCGGCGCGGTCTGCGCGGGCTCCGCCGCGTGACAGCGCGCCGGCCGCCCCGCCGGCATCGCGCGGAACCGCCGCTCGACGCTCCTCGCGACGCGGTCCGGATCGACATCGCCGGCCACGACGAGCGCGAGGTTGTCCGCGACGTAGTAGCTACGGAAGAACTCGACGAGCTGGCTCTCGCGCAGCCGCTGCACGCTATCCGCGGTGCCGATCACCGGGCGCCGGTACGGATGCGCGACGTACGCCGTCGCGAACAGGCTCTGCGCGACCGATCGCGCCGGGTCATCCGCTCCCTGCCGGATCTCGTTGAGGATCACCTCGCGCTCGCGCGCGAGCTCCTCGGGATCCACGCGCGGCGCGAGCAGCGCATCGCCGAGCGCATCGATCGCGCCGTCGACATGATCCGCCCCGAGCACCGCGTGATAGACGGTGTGGTCGTACGCGGTCCACGCGTTGATCTCGCCGCCCCCCGCCTCGATCGCGCGCGTCAGCTCGCCGAGCCCGTAGTCGCTCGAGCCCTTGAACAGCATGTGCTCCACCGCGTGCGCGACGCCGGCCATCGGCCCCGGCTCGTCCGCCGATCCCACGCCCACCCACGCCTGCACCGCCACCACCGGCGCCGGGTGTCCGGGGGCCACGTGCAACGTGAGCCCGTTATCGAACCGATGAGTGTGGACGTCCTGCACGGCAGCGCTCGCGATTCCGCATCCCGCGACCAGCAGCGCGGCGGCGAAATTGTAGGCACGGCCTCCTCGGCAGAGCATCTTTTGGGACCATACCCTCATCAGCTATCCTCGTGGCCATGAGGGCACTAGCGCTTGGCTTGCTCGTTGGCTCGGTCGTACTCGCCGCGTGCAGCGACGACGAGCCCGCGAACGTCGAGGGAAACTTCACGGTCTCGGTCGCCAACCGGGACAACGGCTGCAACTTCCCGAACTACACCGTCGGTGACACGCAGGCCGGCATCCCGGTCACGATCACCCAGGAAGGCACCAACGCGACCGCGACCGTCATGGGCCTCACCGGCGCGGGCCTCAACCTCGGCCTCGGCTCCAACATGTTCTCGGGCACGGTCGATGGTGACCAGATGGTCCTCGACCTGTTCGGCACGCGCCCGCAGATGCAAGCCACTTGCACCTATACCTTCAACGCGAAGATCCTCGGCAGCGTCGATGGCGACGCCATCGAGGGCCGCGTCGAGTACCGCGCCGCCACCACCACTCCCTCCAACCCCGACTGCGCCTCGATCCAGGGATGTCTGACGTTCCAGGAATTCAACGGCACGCGCCCGCCAACCTGAGGTCTCGCGCACCGTCGCTCGTCACCGAGCGACTGTTGCTGCGCGAGCTCCAGGTCGGAGACGCTGCTGCGATCGCCGCGGGCGCGGGCGATCGGAAGGTCGCGCGCTTCCTGATCCAGGTCCCCTCGCCCTACCCCGTCGCCCTCGCCCGACGCTGGCTCACCGCGCGGATCGACTGGTGGGAGCAAGGCCGCGGCGTGACCCTCGCGATCGCGCGCCGCACGCACCCGCACATCTGCCTCGGCACGGTCAGCCTCCGCCGCTACTCGCGCGATCATCGCGCCGAGCTCGGCTACTGGCTCGCCGCGTCCGCGTGGGGGTCGGGCATCGCGACCGAGGCCTGCACCGCCGCCGTCGACTTCGGCTTTCGCGAGCTCGACCTCGCGCGCATCTACGCCCAGGTCCTCGCCGGCAACCACGCCTCGCAGCGCGTTCTCGACAAGCTCGGCATGACCACCGAGGGCACCAAGCGCCAGCACGTGAAGAAGGGCGACAAGCTCTGCGACGTGATCCTCTACGGCCTGCTCCGCGACGAGTGGTCCCGCGGATGACCGCGCCGCCCAAAGCGAGGATCTCCAACCCGCGCTGGCTGTGGATCACGTCGCTCATCGTCGGTGGCATCTGCACCATCGCGTTCATCGCGATGTGGCTCGCCCCCACCGAGCCCTCCACCCCCGGCCCCACGCCGACCCAGAGCTCGGGTCTTGGCTTCGGCGCGGGGGTGCTGATCGGGCTCGCGGCCGGCATCGCGATCGGGTTCGCGATCGCCCGGCAGCGCGGCGCTGATTCTCGATAGCTCGACGTCCTCGCGAATGGTTCGCTGATGTCCGTTGCCAACTGGCCCGGAACAGGACTTGCGTCCGGCCGGACCAGCCTCGCGTCCTCGCGCACTTGAGCGCACGCGCGTTGCCGATCGCAACATGCCGACGAAATGCCCGCTCCTGTTCGCCTCGTTCCTCGCGTGCACCACGATCGCGTGCGGCCCTCCCGCCGCGCCGGCCGAGGGAACCGACGGTGGCTCACCGGGCGACGATGGTGGGAGCGGCAGCGGTGGCGACGATGGCGGCATGGGTCCGGGCGGATGTCCCGCGAGCTATGCGGGCGCCGCGTGCGTGATCGCGCTGCACGATCAGGCGATCGATGGCTGCGAGCCCGACGTGGTCGCCAAGCTGCGTGGCGAGCTGGATGCGCGCGCCCAGCTGGGCCCGCTGTGGGCGGGTGGGCGCGCGCTGTTTCGAACCGACAGCTCGATGGCGGTGGCGGGTGGGTTCAACGACTGGCTGACCACGGAGCTGCAGACGCAGGCCGTGTGCAACACGGATCTGTTCGTCGGGGTCGGCGAGGTCGGGTCGGGCTACTGGCAATACAAGCTCGAGTCGGCCGGCACGTGGATGCTCGATCCGCACAATCCCGCGTTCGCGTATGACGACTTCGCGGGCAATGCGGATGGCAAGAACAGCGTGCTCAACACGCCGGACTCGGGGCGCGGGCACGTGGTGCGACTGGAGCGCGCGTGCTCGTCGGCGCTGGCGAACTGTCGCGATGTCACCGCGTACCTGCCGGCGGGATATGCGTCGCCCGCGAATGCGAGCGTCACGTATCCCGTGCTGTTCATGCACGACGGACAGAACGTGTGGTCCGATCACGATTGCTGTTTCGGGCACACGGGCTGGGAGATCGATACGACCCTCGATGTCGAGATCGCCGCGCACCGCGTCGCGCCGGTGATCGTGATCGCGGCGGACAACACGGTCGCGCGCAACAACGAGTACGGGTTGTCGACGCAGACGATGCAGGCGTTCATGCAGTTCCAGGTCGACGAGCTGCAGCCGCAGGCGCTCGGACAGGTGCGCTGGAACCAGCAGCGCGTGGCGGTGGCCGGCAGCTCGCTCGGCGGGTTGGTGTCGATGCACCTCGCGCTGTCGTATCCGCAGACGTACAGCGGCGTGGCGTCGCTGTCCGGTGCGTTCTGGCCGCTCCAGGACTCGCAGCAGGCGCTGCGCGATCGGCTGCCGTCGTATGGCAAGCAGCCGCTCGCGGTGTACGTGGATCACGGCGGCAACGTGGCCGCGAACACCGACGGCGCGGCGGACTCGGTCGAGGTGCGCGACATGATGGTCGGCCTCGGGTGGACGCGCAGCGACTCGCCCAGCTGCGCGCCGAGCGAGACGACGCTCTGCTACTTCATGGAGCCCGGCGCGACGCACGACGAGCTCGCGTGGAAGGCGCGCGCGTGGCGCTTCCTTCGGTTCCTGTTTCCCTCAACATAGTGCGGAGATCGCACGTTACGGACTGATGACACGAGGCCCGGTCGACCGGGGGAGTTGTCCCCCAGATCGAGGGCGAACAGTGCCTGATTCTGCACAATTGTCTCGGCACGGGCGTTGCTCCATCATCGCCACATGAAGAAGCTCGCCTGGCTCATCGCGATCTCCCTCCCGCTGGCAGCGTGCGTCGTCGGGGAGGATGGCACCGGAGGCGGTGGAGGCGGCGGCGATGACGAGGGCAGCGGCAGCGGCAGTGGAAGCGGGAGCGGCAGCAGCTCCGCCAACACGATCACCGAGGACACGACGTGGAGCGGGACGTTCAACGTCACCGCGAACATGACGATCGCCGCGGGCGCGACGGTCACCGTCGAGCCGGGGACCACCATCTCGTTCGCGCCCGGCGGATACAGCATCACGGTCAACGGCGTGTTCGATGCGAAGGGCACCAAGGCCGCGCCGATCACGATCGCGCCGTCGGCGCCGAACGGATACCACAGCGGCTTCAAGATCCCGACGGGCGGTCTCGTGAACCTGAACTACGTCGTCCAGACCGGCGGCGGCATTCACACGTCGGGCGGCAAGGCGACCATCGTCGACACGTACATGTCGATGGCGAGCGGCGACTTCCTCGTCATGGCCGGCGGCGAGATCGATATGACCTACTCGCAGGTCGGGCGCAACGCCGGCGAGATCGACTCGACCCACTGCGACATGCACTTCGACGGCACGATGCCGAACATCATCAAGGTGACGAACTCGAACATCTCGACGACGTCGTACGGCCTGATGTTCTATCACGGCACCAACGCGAACTTCACGAACAACAACTGGTTCGGAAATCAGATCGACGTCGCGACGAGCCCGGGCGTGCAGGGTGACTTCACCGGTAGCTGGTTCGAGAACACGCCGCCGCCCCCCGCGGGCAACGGTGGCGCACAGCTCATCGTCACGGGCCTCGCGGCAGCGCGGCTAACGGACGCGGGCCCCCGCTGAGCGCGTCGTCGACGCTCCATCGTCGGCAGCTGAGCGCATCGTCGACGCTCGACGTCGCCAATTGTTGCGCTCGCTGATCGTCGCTGGTGCCGCTGATCGCTGATCGTTCCTGACCCGTCGCCGCAGATCGTTGGCTCGACGCTGATCGCGGCGCGCGGCGTCAGTCCGTGATGACCTCGATACCGCTGTTGTCGCGCGGACTGACGGCAAGGATCGCCTCGAGGATGCTCGCGTTCTCGGGCGGTGACGGCGTGAGCAGGTAGACCGCGACGATCGTCGTCGGGTCGAGCTGGAACGCCTTGACGCTGCGCGTGCCGGGCTCGAGCGGTCCGCGGCGGCGGAGCGCGTCGCCCGCGTCGGGCGCGTCGGGGGAGACCTTCATGCGATCGGCGACCAGCTGGTTCCAGCGTTCGATCGCGGCGTTGTCGTTGGTGAAGCGCTCGTAGCGACGGAGCTCGGAGAGCTTGCCGTTCTCGTACGTCGCGGTGATCCAGCCCTCGCCCCAATCGGTGCCGGTGCGCTCGCAGCGAGGATAGGTCTCGACGCGTTGTGCCGGACCGTCCTCGTTGAAACAGAACTTCTGCGCGCGCAGCTGGGCGAGCGCTTGCTCGCGCGGCGTCCCGAGCTTGACCCGGAGCGGTGCGTCCGCGCTGACGCCACCGCAGCCGGTGAGCGAAGCCACGACAATACCGAGGAGAATCCTGCGCATCGGCGCAGAAACTACCATGCCTGTCGTCGGAGCCCATGTGCTAGGGTCCCGCGCCATGCGGCTGTGGGCTCTCGTGCTTGGTCTTTGCGCGATGGGGTGCAGTGATGACCTCGTCAAACCCGATGCACCGGGACAGAACGATCCCGCGTACCAGGTCGACGGCGTCGGCAGGTTCTACGTGGTCAACACACCGGCCTCGACCGTCGATCAGATCATGACCGTGTTCGTCACGGTGCCGAGCGGCACCGACGAGATCGCCGGGTTCATCGGCGACACGGGACAGCGGTTCTCGAAGCAGCCGAACGGACAGTTCGCCGCGCAGTTCGATCTGACGGAGCTGCCGATCGGCGAGCACGAGATCGTGCTCTCGGCGAACAACAGCTCGACCGGGTTCGCGGCGCTGCCGTTCAAGCGCTCGGCGCCGTATTACGTTCTCGTCACCACAGACTGGGACTTCGCGGACGCGGGACAGCAGGCGCTCATCTATCACGATCATTTGCATACAAATCATCCAGGCATGCGAATCACGCATTTCGCGGCGCCATATACGTTCACCGATCCGTCGGTGACGCCCGCCCGGCGCGCCGAGATCGTGACCTGGTTCAACAAGCAGAAGACAGAGCACCAGGACGAGATCGGATTGCACATCCATCCGTATTGTCACTTCGTCGAATCGGCCGGAGTCACCTGCATCACCGATCAGTCGACTGTGTATGCGACCGACGCATCGGGCTACACGATCAAGCTCGCGGCCTACGGGCGCGACGACATGGCCACGCTCCTCGAGCACGCGAAGACGCTGTTCGAGCAGAACGGCCTGCCGACGCCGAAGACGTTCCGCGCCGGCGGATGGACCGCATCGCTCGATACCGTCGCCGCGCTCGCGAGCACCGGCTTCACCGCCGATACGAGCGCGCTCAACTGGCCGTACATCGAGGCCGCGTGGGGCGACAAGGAGCTCTATCGCTGGAACATGGAGAACTGGGCTCCGATCAACGACACGAGCCAGCCGTACTATCCGAGCGAGGACAATGTCCTCGCCAACGACGGCGGCCCGGGCCTCGGCATCCTCGAAGTCCCCGATAATGGCGTGATGATCGATTACACCTCCGTCGCACAACTCAACGCGATCTTCGACGCGAACTGGAGTGGGGATCAGATCCTCGAGTCGCCGAAGACGCTGATGATGGGCTTCCACCCGGCGCCGCAGTTCTCGGAGGCCGAGTTCATCCGCGTGAACGATTTCCTCAAGCACGCCGACATGTTCCTCGCGAAGACCCACGCCGGCCCGGTCGTCTACATCACCCTCGAAGACGTGGTGGCGGCGTTCCCGCCACCGGGCGGACCTTGACCTGCCGCAATTTGTTGCACCCCCCGTTGCTGTCCGAGTTTGTTATGTGCTCGAATGCGCGAGTTCTGAACTCTAGTTCACACTCCGTTTCGAGGAATACGAATGGCCAATCTTCAATCTGACATCCAACGCCTGGTCGACGGTTTTGTCGCGCAGGTAACCGAGCTCGCACGGCGTGCGGCGATCACGACGCTCGAGAGCGCATTGGGTGGGAGCAGGGGTGGAGCGGGGGCCGGTCTCCGGATCGGTCGCGGCCGTGGCCGTGGTGCGAAGCGGACGGGCGAGGAGCTGGAGAAGCTCTCCGACGAGTTCCTGGCGTTCGTCGCGAAGAACCCGGGACTTCGTATCGAGCAGATCAACAAGCAGCTCGGCACGACGACGAAGGACCTCGCGCTGCCGATCCGCAAGATGATCGCGGACGGCACGCTCAAGGTGAAGGGCAAGAAGCGCTCGACGGCGTACTTCCCGGGTAAGGCGAAGAACTGATCCGAGGGTCATCGAGGACCCTCGTCAACCAGGTAGGAGACGAATGACGACGAAGGCCCGCGACACGATTCCCCATCGTTTGCTCCGACAGGCCACCGAGCGGCCCGCGTCCATCGCGTATCAGGTGAAGCTGAACGGACGCTGGCAGCCGACGAGCTGGCGAGCCTTTGCCGATCAAGTTCGCGCCGCTGCACGCGCGCTGATCACGCTCGGCTTCCCCAAGGGAGGCAAGGTCGCGATCCTCGGGTTCAACCGGCCCGAGTGGGTGATCCTCGATCACGCCGCGATGATGGCGGGCGGCGCGGCCGCGGGTATCTACACGACGTGCTCCCCCGACGAGGTGCAGTACATCGTCCATCACTCGGAAGCGCACGTCGTCCTCGTCGAGGACGCGGGGCAGCTCGAGAAGATCCAGAAGCTTCGCGACAAGATGCCGCTGCTCGAGCACATCGTGATGATGCGCGGAGCAGCCGCGACCGGAAGCGGAGTCCTCACGTGGGATGACTTCCTCGCGAAAGCGGACGCCACGCCCGACAAGACGCTCGACGATCGCATCGACGCGATCCAGCAGGCGGACCTCGCCACGCTGATCTACACCTCGGGCACCACGGGCCCGCCGAAGGGCGTGATGCTGTCGCACGACAACCTGTCGTGGACGGCGCGCTGCCTCGTCGATATCGGCTCGGGCACCGAGCACGATATCTCGCTGTCGTACCTGCCGCTCTCGCACATCGCCGAGCAGATGGCGACGATCCACATGCCGGCGACGACCGGCTCGTGCGTGTACTACGCGGAGTCGATGGAGAAGCTCCTCGACAACCTCAAGGACGCGCGCCCGACGGTGTTCTTCGGCGTCCCTCGCGTATGGGAGAAGATCCACGCGGGCCTGACGGGAAAGATGGCGCAAGCCACGGGCACCAAGAAGCGGCTGCTCGAGTGGTCGCGCAAGGTGTCGTCCGCGGTCAATGCACATCGCGATCGCGGGGAGAAGCTACCGCTGTCGCTCGAGCTCCAGTTCCGCCTCGCGAACAAGCTCGTGCTCTCGAAGATCAAGGCCGCGCTCGGCTTCGATCGCGCGCGCTCGCTGATCTCGGGCGCCGCGCCGATCGCGCCGGACGTGCTCGAGTTCTACGCGAGCATCGACCTGCCGATCCGCGAGATCTACGGTCAGTCCGAGGACACCGGCCCGACGTCGTTCAACCTCCCGGGCAAGACAAAGATCGGCTCGGTCGGCCCCGCGCTCCCTGGGCTGCAGTGCAAGATCGCCGACGACGGCGAGATCCTCGTGAAGGGTCCGAACGTGTTCCTCGGCTACTACAAGGAGCCCGAGGCCACCGCGGAGTGCCTGGTCGACGGCTGGCTCCACTCCGGCGATCTCGGCGCGTTCGACAAGGACGGCTTTTTGACGATCACCGGTCGCAAGAAGGAGATCATCATCACCGCCGGCGGCAAGAACATCGCGCCGAAGAACATCGAGGCGGCGCTCAAGCAGTCGCCGCTGATCGGCGAGGCCGTCGTGATCGGCGACCGCCGCAAGTTCCTCACCTGCCTGATCACCGTCGACGACGCGGTCGCGTCCAAGCTCGGCGGCTCCGATGCGATCCGCGGCGCGGTGCAGGCGCAGCTCGACGAGGTCAACAAGACCCTCGCGCGCGTCGAGCAGGTGAAGAAGTTCACGGTCCTCCCGCGCGCGTTCGGCATCGATACGGGCGAGCTCACGCCGACGTTGAAGATCAAGCGCAAGGTGGTCGCGCAGAACTTCTCGCGCGAGATCGAGGCGATGTACGCCGGCGACGCGGACAATTGACGATGGCGCGAAGCGATAGCTGGACGCGACGCGGCCAGACGCGCCGAGGGTGCGCCTAGTGGCGCGTCCCTGGATCCGTGAAGGCTACGTGATCGGCGGCGGTGACGCGCAGGTCGCGCTGATCGCCCTCTCGCAGGCAAAGCTCCCCGATCCGCTGCCGGTGTCTCGCCGCGGACACGGCATGCCCGATCACGGCGATGGCGCGACCGCGATCGCGATCGTCGCGAAGGATCGCGCCGAAGATCCGACGTGGTTCGCCGAGCAGGTGCTCGCCCCGTTCACCGATCTCATCGCCTCCGATCTCGGCGCCGAAGCGGCCGCGACCGCGCTCGCCGCCGAGCACGCGTACATCATCGAGGCCGAGATCCGCGACCCGGACGACCTCGGCCACGTGCAGGCCGCGTGGGCGCTCGCGAAGTGCGTGTGCGAGGAAGGTGCGGCCGTCGTCGTCGACGTCTACGCGGCGCGCGCGCACCTCGGCTCGACGATCGCGGCGCTCGAGCCGGAGCGCGCCTTCGACGTCATGCACGAGGTCACGTTCTTCTTCGAGGAGACCGGCCCGCAGCTATTGGCGGCGTGGTCGCTCGGACTGCGCAAGTTCGGGCGCCCGGACCTCGTGCTCCTCGACATCGAAGCACCGGCAGCGACCGAGGCCGCCGTGCTGCTGCGCGATCTCTCGGCGGCGCTTGCCGACGGCGAGCGCATCGAGCCCGGCGACATCGTCGAAGCATCCGACGGCAAGAAGCTCGAGGCCGTGCGCTTCGAGCAGAGCCTCCAGCCCGCGGTCGCGGTCGACGGCCCTGCCCTGCTGTTGCGCCGGATGGCGAGCTGATCAGGTCGGCGGCAGGCGCGGCGGATCGCACGTCGCGGCGGTCTGGTGCGCCTTGACCAGCGTGTAGAACGCGTTGAGCGCGGTCATGCCGATGTTGTCGGTCGGGTTGAAGCGCGGGTGACCGGGCAGCGTCGTGCCGGCGTTCGCCATCGACGCCGTGTTGATGACGACCTGGCCCATCGCGTCGACGGTGAAGTACTTGAGGAGGAAGTCGCGCTGCGACGTGAGGCCGTTGAAGAAGATCGTCGCGTCGCCCGTACCCGAGAGGAAGGTGTCGAGACCCGCCTGGTGGCAGTTCGCGCAGCGCTGGTTCTGCACCGAGGCGAGCACGTTCCACGCCTCCGCCATCTCCGCCGTCTCGAAGTCCGCGAGCTTCATGCAGCCCGACCACTCGTTGATCTTCGCGATCGGATCGACGGGCGGCGGCTGACCACCACCGGTGCGCTCCTGCGCTTCCTTCGCGAGCCACGCACCGATCGCCGCTTCATCCGACGGCGTGTAGACGACCGCGTTGTGACCGCCGGCCTGCTTGATCTTGGTGACGAGGCCGGCCGAGGCCACCGTGTAGGTGCCGGTCAGCGTCGGCGTCGCGGTGATCTGCTGATACGAGCTGTCGGCGTCGGCGATCGCGAAGCCGTACATGCCCGTGACCGTGGTCTGCCCGTGACAGGCGGCCTGGCCACACTTGGCGAGGACGATCGTGTGGACCGTCGTCTTGTACATCTGCTCGGCCTCACCACCCATGTTCGAGCCGCTGCCGTCGTCGTCCCCCGTCATGCCTCCGTCGACCACATCACCAACACAGCCCGTTGCAGCGAGGAGCGCGACGACCACGTACGAGGTAAAGCGCATGTAACGAGGAGGCTGCACGCCAAAGGCCAGGATCGAGATCAATGATTCACCGACGTTACGTCGTCAATTTGTGGGGTCAGGGGGCGGCAGTCCACGAAGGCTTGGGGTGCCCAATCCCAGCTATGCTCGGCGCACATGGGGGAGATCACCACATCGGATCGTGCGCTGCCCGCACGTCCTCGCTACGGCCATCTCGGCAGGGTGCTGTTCGTCGACCTGTCGGCACGCACTCACCGCGTCGAGACCGTCGACGAAGCGGTCTATCGCAGCTACCTCGGCGGCTATGGCCTCGGCGCGTGGCTGATGTGGAAGCACTTCCCCGCCGGCGCGGATCCGCTCGCGCCCGAGGCGTGCTTCTCGATCTGTAGCGGCCTGCTCACCGGACTGCGCACGCCGTTCTCGGGGCGGATCCAGATCGTCGGCAAGTCACCGCTCACGGGCACGTGGGCCGACTCGAACTCCGGCGGGAGCGTGTGCAGCCACCTGCGCGCAGCCGGCTACGACGCGCTGGTCGTCAGCGGCAAGGCGAGCGAGCCGATCGTGCTCGTGATCAAGGACGGCGAGGTGACGTTCGAGCCCGCGGGCGAGCTCTGGGGCACGGAGATCCCCGAGGCGTTCACCGCGCTGACGAAGAAGTACGGCACCAAGCGCGACGTCGGCGTGTCGGCGATCGGCCCCGCCGGCGAGAAGCAGATGCGCATCGCGTCGGTGATGAACGATCGCTATCACGCGTTCGGTCGTCAGGGCTTCGGCGCGATCTACGGCAGCAAGAACCTCAAGGCGATCGTCGTCGGCGGCTCGGGCGAGATCACGATCGCGAAGCCCGAGGTGTTCAAGAAGATCTGCAAGACGATCACCGACGACTACAAGCGCGACCTCGGCTGGTTCGCGCGGTTCATGGCGTACATGGGCAAGCCGAAGAGCTGGCTCGGCTGGATGTACCGCCTCATGACGAAGATGGGGATGAAGGCCGAAGCGCCGACCGCGTCGATGCGCCGGCTGTGGTCCGAGCGCGGCACCACCGCCGCGGTCGCGCTGTCGATCGAGAACGGCGATGCGCCGATCAAGAACTGGAAGGGCGTCGGCGCGCGCGACTTCCCGCTCGCGAAGAAGGGCATGAAGATCGACGGCAAGGTCGTCGACAAGTACATCACCAACAAGCTGTCGTGCGGTGACTGCCCGATGCCGTGCAAGGGACGCGTCCACGTGAAGTCGCGCGGCCTCTCGGACGTGCGGCGCCCCGACTACGAGACGATCGTCGGCTTCGGCGCGAACCTCCTCAACGACGACATCGAGCTCGTCACCGCGTGCCACGACGCGTGCAACCGACTGGGCATCGACGCGGTGTCGTCGTCGGCGACGCTCGCGTGGGTGTGCGAGGCCGTCGAGCGCGGCGTGCTCTCGGCCGCGGATCTCGACGGCATCGACATGCGCTGGGGCGACGGCGAGGCCGCGCTCGCGCTCACGATCAAGATGGGCACCGGCGAAGGCTGCGGCGCGTGGCTCGGCAACGGCGTGCAGCGCGCCGCCGCGCACGTCGGCAAGGGCAGCGACGACTTCGCGGTGCACATCCACGGCGGCGAGCCCGCGTATCACGACAGCCGCTTCACCTCGCTGATGGGGGTCACGTACATCGCGGACCCGACGCCCGGCCGCCACACCGCGGGCTCCGCGTCGTGGAACGAGACGTTCGGCGCGAAGTTCTCGCTGCCGAAGGCCGTCGACAAGTCGCAGGTCAACGTGAAGTGGAAGGGCACCGAGGGCAAGGGCGTCGCGCAGGCGCACTTCTCCAACGCCCACCAGGCGATGAACGGCCTCGGCCTGTGCATGTTCACGATGCTCACGGGGCGCCTCCCGTGGGCCGACCTCCTCGACGCGGCGACCGGTTGGGGCATGACCGAGAACGATCTCCTCGTCGCGGGCGAGCGCATCCAGAACCTGCGCGCCGCGTTCAACCGCCGCGAAGGTCTCGCGCCCAAGGACTTCGTCCCGCATCGCCGCATGCTCGGCGAAGGCGATGGCGCGCTCGACGCGGGCCCGCTCAAGGGTGTGCGGGTTTCGCTGCCGGTGCTGCGCGACGACTACTACACGTCGATGAAGTGGAACACGACCTCGGGCCACCTCTCCAAAGCGCGCGCCCAGGAGCTGGGCATGACCGAGATCCTCGACGGATACTTGGACTGAGATGGGTATCTTCGACAGACATCGCGGCGGCTCGATCCGCGTACACATCCTGATCAAGGGGCGCATCGGCGACGGATGGGTCGACGTCGACGAGCACCTGCGCGTGCCCTCCGGCACCACGCTCGCCACGCTCGTCGACGCCGCGGAGATCGCGAAGGTGCCGCTGCGCAACGCGATCGAGAACAGCCCGCACCTCCGCGACACGCTGATGCTCAACGGCGAGCGCTGCGCGTACGACGAGAACAAGGACCGCGTGCTCGCCGAGGGCGACGAGATCTATCTGCTCTCGCCGCTCGCGGGCGGGTAGCTCACTTCTTCTTCTTCGGCGGCGGAGGCGCCGCAGAGCCCGAGCCCGCGCCCTCGGGTGGCAGTGGCGCCGGTGGAGGTGCCGCGCTCTCGCCCGCTGCCTCGCGGCGCGCCTGCTGCGCGTCCTGCATGTTCTCGAACTGCTCGTTCGTCTTGTAGCGATCCTCGTCGGAGTCGCTGGCAGGTGGTGCGAGCGAGGGCGTGCGCTTCGTCTGCGCGGTCGGAGTCTCTGCGAGCTGGTTGCGCGTCGGGCCTCCGCACGCGCCGACCAGCAACACGAATGCGATGGCTCTCATGAGGCCAGTGTAGCGCTCCCGGAGACGGCGCCTAGAGCGTCAGCGCACCGACGAGGAGGGCGCCGTAGACGCGCAAGAGCGTCGACAGGTCGGCGTCGTCGAAGTGGAGCGATGCGCCGAGGAACCAGTCGCGTCCGAAGCGCACCTCGGTGAACTGCGTCGGCACGTCTTGATCGATGCCGTTGTTGATCTGCAGATAGCCGGGCGTGTTGAACGCGTCGTCGATGCCGCCGAGGATGTAGATCGAGCGGAACACCGCGAACGCCGCGCCGAGCTTGACGCGTGGCGTACGCGAGAAGCTCCCGAACACGTCGCCCGAGAGCTTCAGGCGGCCCTGCGCCATCAGCACGTCGACGCCGATGCCGAACGTGGAGTCCTTGAGCCCGCCGCGGATCGAGACCGGACCGATCTGCTTGCCGAACTGCGCGGTGAAGCGAAGCGTGTCGCGGATCTCCTGCCGGCGCGTGTACGTGTTCGAGCCGGTCACCTCGGCGACCGAGTCGTACGGGACGCCGCCGAGCGGTCCCTTCTCGAACTCGACGAGGTAGAACTTGTCGGTGCGCGCACGCAGCTCGGCGGTCGCGTAGAACCGCGGCGCGCGCGCGTACAGACCGACCTCGAAGCGCATGCCGAGCCACGACTTGAAGCGATAGAAGCTGCCGACGGCCTCGCGACCGGATTCGCTCGCGTCGTACAGCGCGTCGGCGAGCTCCGGATCGTTCACGAGGCGCCCGAGCGTGCCCTTCCAGTCCGCGCCCGAGCCTTCATTGATCGCCGCGACGACCTCCGCCGCCTGCGCGATCTCTTCGTCGGCGCCGTTCAGGTTCGCGCGCGTATCGCGCAGCGCCTGGATCAGCGCGACCTTGCCGTCCGCGATGCCCTCGCGCGCCTGCTTGGTGCGCGCGTCGATTCGATCGAGCGTCGCGTTCACGTCGGCGGGCATGCCCGCGATCGCCGCCGCGCCGCGCGAGGTCAGCTCGTCGACGCGGACCATCGCGCGCTGCGCCGTCGCGAGCGGGCTCTCGATGCGACCCGATGCGAGCCAGCGATCCGCCTCGATGATCTTGTCGGCGCTCGGCCCGGTGACGACCTTGCGCCCCTCGATCACGACCTCGTGCACCACGTCGAGCGCGTTGTCCACGCGCGGCAGACCGCGATCCATCGCGCGCAGCACCGCGTCGGTCGATGCGCCCTCGATCACGTGCGTGATCGGCTCGCCCTTCGCGAGGAGCCGCACGTTCGGCGCACCGGCCTCCCCGCTCGTCGGGATGATCTCGAGGTAGCTATCACCGAACAGCGAGTCCGCGCGTCGCGTGATGAACGAGTCGAACGGGATCGCCGTGTCGTCGCGCAGGTCCATGTCGACGCGCGCGAACTGCCCCTCGATCGAGATCTTCGTGATCTGTCCGATCTGTACGCCCGCGATCACGACCGGCGAGCCGACGGTGATGCGCCCACCATCGCGGAACTTGGCCCACGTCGGGAACGTGCCCTCGACCGTGGTCGACGGCAGCTGCGCGCGAACCCCGAGCACGATCAGCGTGACGACGGCGATGCCGATCGCGACGGTCACGAGGCGGCTCAGCCAGCGCACCCCGGCAGTCTACCTACTTGCCGCGGCGCAGGTAGTAATGGACGCCACGCTGAGGGTGCGAGAGGCGAATTGCCAGCGTGTTCGTCCCGGTCGGCTTGTCGACCTTGCCGACGAACCGACGCTGCTTGTCGACCGGGATCTCGACGCCGCCCGCGGCTGCCGTCCAGCCGGGCATCAGCGCACCGCGCACCATCACCTGCGGCTCCCACGGCTTGTTGCTGATGGCGGGCGGCGACTGGATGTAGACCTGCGGCGCCGTGTTGTCGAAGTCGATGATCAGCGTCGAGACCTTCGAGTCCTTCTCGCCGTCGCGCTCGAGGTAATAGGTGTACGTGCCCTCGTCGAGCTTGCTGCCCGGCACGTTGATGCTCGCGCCCTTGCCCTCGAACACCTGCTCCTTGCCGCCGGTCGCGATGTGCAGCTTGAACGCGCTCCCGACGCCCTTGGTCGAGACCTTCACGATCGGGATCACGCTCTGATACGAGACGCGCCACGTGCGCCCGTCGGCATCGATCGAGATCGTCGCCGGCTGCTTGGGCAGCGGCCGGCCGCCGTCGTCGCGCATGATGCGAACGCGACCCGACGCGACCGGCGCGGAGTCCCCGCTCCCCGACGAGCAGCGCAGGCGGTACGCCCACTGACCGGCCTCCGCCATCAGGTTCGCGCTGTCCTTGCCGCCGGAGACCTTCGCGGTCTGGAAGCGAGCGTTCTGGTCCATCTCGATGAAGCCGCCGTCCTTGCACTTGCCCCCGAACTGGAACTGCACCGCGGTCTTGCCGCGCGGATCGTGGATCGTCGCGCTCTCGCCGGCGGCGACCTGGAAGTCGTAGTAGTTCGGGATCGCCTCGACGACGCGGATCGTTCCGTTCTTCGCGAGCGTCGCGCTCTCGCCGCGATTCATCTCGAGCTTGCCGCCCGTCGTGCCAGAGAGCTCCGCGTTCCCACGAGCGATCGCGACCTTCGTGTCGCGGGCACTCACGTCGAGTCGCGCGTCCGCGCCCGATTGCTGTCCGCCGCGCAGCTCGATCGCACCGCCGGGAAGCTTCACGCTGCCCTTGCCGCCGGCGTCGACGAGCCCGTGCGCCGGGCCGCTGTCGAGCGCGAGCAAGAGGCCCTCGCCGAGCGTCATCGACGAGCCGCCCGCCATGTCGAGCGTGGTGCCCTTCGCGCTGACCTTCGCCGACGAGCCCTTGCCCACGCGCACGCGCGCGCCCGGCGTCATCACGAGCTGCCCCTCGACGGCGGTCCACTTCTTCTCGCCGGGGTTCTGCAGCTCGACCTTCTTGCCGCTGACGACGAGCATCGCGGTGTCGGGGGCGACGGCCGCGTCCTGGGGCGCATCGACCGCGGCGTCGGCCACCCCCGCGTCGGGGACCGAGGTCACCGTGACGTCGTCGACGCTGAGATCGACGATCGAGCCGATCACCATGTCGAACGACTCGCCCTTCAAGTTCGAGACGGATGCATCACCCATCTCGAGAGTCAGCGTGGCGCCCTCGCCCTTCGCCGTGACGCGGACTCGACCTGACTTCAGGCGAACATCACCGACGTCGAGGCCGACGAGGCCGTTACCGGCGAGATCGATCGCGCCGAGCTCGACGGCGATCTTGCTGTTGCCTTCCTTGCCGCCGAACCGCAGGACCGTGTGCGGCTGCATCGTGATCGTCGCGCCGCCGCCCGTGATCTGGAGCTCCGCGCCGGCATCGGCCGTCCGCGCGGCGTCGCCGATGTAATACAGCTGGCCGACCTTCACGCTCGCCCACGCGCCCTCGCCTTGCTGGCGCTCGATCGGACCGTCGGCCTTCTTCAGCTCGGCGATCGCGTTGTCCTTCTTGCCACCGCACGCGACGAGGCACGCGATGGTGACGAAGGCGGCGACGAGCGCGCGTAGCACGCTACCGCAGCTCGATGATCTTGATCGCGACACCATTGGGATCGATCGTGACGTCGAGCTCCTGGTCCTTGAGACCCGGCGACGAAGCGGTGATCTTGTAGGTGCCGGGCGCGAGATCGACCGAGAACTGACCGTCCGCGGCCGACGTCGCCGTCAGGCCACCCGGCTCGATCTTCACCGTGGCACCACCGATGGGCTTGCCGGTGTTCGCGTTGCGAACGACCGCGCGCAGCTGGCCGGGAGGCAGCACCGGCTCGAGCGAGATGCGCTCGGCCTTGTTGTCGCCCGGCTTGAGGTTGATCGTGACCTTCGCGGGCTTCTTCCCGCTGACGTCGATCGTGATCTCGCCGACCGGGTCGGTGATGTTGTCGACGCCCTTCACCTGCTTGCCGATCGGCAGCTTGTCGACCTTCCACGCGCCCTTGTCGTCGGTGACACCGGTGCCCTCGTACGTGGACGTCTTCACGACGACCTTCGCGCCGACGACGGGCTTGCCCGCCTCGTCGAGGACCTCGCCATCGACCGCCGCGAAGATCGGCACGTCGATGGTCCCCGGGTCGGGGCGCTTCTTCACGGTCGTCGACGGTCCGCCGAACCGACCCTGCAGCCCCACACCGAAGCTGAACGTCGGCTCGTACGGCACGAGCTTGATGTCGTTCCCCGAGAGATCCGCGGTGGTGATCTTCGGGACGCGCGCACCACCGAGGTACCCGAGGACCGTCCACGACTTGTTGATGTGGTAGCCGCCGCTCGCGCCGAACCGGATCAGCGGGCTCGGCGCTTCGTGCGCTTCGGTCGCCCCCATCGGCGTGTCACCGCTTCCGACGAAGACATCGATCTGACCTTCGGCCCCGACGAACGCCTTGTCGCCGACCGGGATGCCGAGGTGCGCGCCGCCGACGACGGCGTGGAACTCGGACACGCCGAGCGAGACGCGGTCCTGCACGGAGAGCAGCGTCGGCTGATCGACCGACTTCGCGCTGTTGTCGACGCGGAAGCCGGCGTTGAACGAGAGGAGGCCCGGTCCAGCGGTCAGCGACACGAGCGCCGATGCGGCGACCGAGATCGCGGATCCGGCGACCGACGGTGCGTCCTTGCCCGGGACCCACAGATCGATCTGGCCGCCGAAGTGCAGATTGCCCGACGCCTTCGCGGCGCGGACCAGGAGGTGCGGATCGCCGACGTACCCGTCGTCGTCGGTGCCCATCGCGTCGCCCGAGTGCTTGTCGAAGCGGCCGTCGAGCGACAGCGCGATGCTGACGAGCTCGTGCGGCGCGAAGCCGATCGCGAGACGACCGGTCGCGCGGGTGAACGTGGTGTCCGTGCCGATCAGATCGTTGCGCATGCCGTAGCCGCCGAGCAGCGCGACCTGCACCGCCCCCTTGGGCAACGTCTCGGCGCTCGGCGCCCACAGACCGCCCGGGAGTGCGCCGTATCCGATGACCGGATTGGGACCTGCCTCCACGAGTGGCGGTTCAGCGGAATCCACGACATCGGCCGGTGACTGCGCCCACGCGAGCGGAGCGGCTGCCACGACGGCTAGAACGGATGCGATTCCCCGGCGCATTGCAAAAAGTGTAAGGGGATTCGCGTCCGATTGACAGTCTTGCTGCAGCAATCGGCGGCGACCGATTCGTCACTCAATACCGAAGCCAGCGGACGAGCTCTCGCACACTCGGACGCTTGCCATATAGAAGCACCCCGACGCGGTAGATCTTCGCCGCGGCGCGCACCACGACGATCGTCGAGATCAGCAAGATGGCGAGCGAGATCGCGACGTCGGTGAGCGTCGCACCTCCGAGGACGAACCGCATCGGCATGAGCATCGGCGACCAGAACGGCACCATCGTCATCACCGACGCCGCACCGCCGCGCGGGCTCGACGCGATCAGCTGGAAGCACATCACGCCGATGATCAGCAGCATCGTCACCGGCATCTGCACCTGCTGCGTGTCCTGCTCCGACGACACCATTGCACCTACCGCTGCATACATCGCGGAGTAGAAGAAGAAGCCGAGGATGAAGTAGACGATCGTGATCGAGACGGCGAAGAAGTCGAGCGGTGGCAGGGGCGACTCGCCGCTCGAGATCCCGAACGCACCGAGGATCTCCGTGCGATAGGCGAGCGTGATCGCGCCGATCCCGAGCCACACGGTGAGCTGGATCAGCGCGGCCCCACCAACCCCGAGGATCTTTCCAGACATGAGGCTCTGCGGCTTCACGACCGCGACCAGGAACTCCATCACGCGGCTCGTCTTCTCTTGCACGACACTGCGCATGACGTTCACGCCGTACAGCGTGATCACCATGTAGAGAATGAACGCGAGGATGTATGCGATCAGGAACGAGCCGAGGCCCGAGCTACCCTGCGCTTCGCCCGTCGAGTGCATCGCGACGACGTTGATGTCGCCGGTCATCGTCGCGCGCTGCTCGGGTGTCAGCTTGACTTGATCTGCGCGTGCATCGAACACCACATCAGTGAATGCCTTCTGCAGATACGCAGTGACGTACTGACTTGCTGCGTTGTCTCCGCGATAGAGGACATTCGAGAGCACGATCGCGCCCGGTGGGATGACCAGGAAGCCGTTGATCTTGTCGTCGCGGATCTTGTCGAGCTCGGTCTGATCGGGTGTGTCCTTGTCGACGACCGTGACGACCCAGTCGTAGTCCTCGCGGAGCTTCTTCGCGAGCCGCTCGCCGAGCACGCCGGTGTGATCGACGATGTCCATGCGCGCCCCCGTCGTGCTGCGCGCGCTGATCACGGCGGGCACGACGACGAGCGCGACCATGAACACGGGACCGAGCAGCGTGATCGCGACGAACCACTTGCTCTTGATGCGCTCGAGCAGCTCGCGCCGCGCGACGACCCAGGTGTTTCTCATGCTCATGCCGCGGGCTCCTCGGCTTCCTCGTCCCGGCGCTCGGCGAATGCGGCCTCGGGGCCGACCTTCTCGACGAAGATCTGGTGCAGCGAGGGCGTGATCACCTCGAACTTGCGCAGCGACGCGCCCGCGCCGATCAGCGCCGCCAGGAGGCGCTGCGGATCGGTCGCCTTGACCTCGACGTCGTGATCGTCTTCTTCTGCCTCGCGTTGCTCGGTCACGACCGAGGCATCGGCGAGGACCGCGGCGGCTTTGTCGCGCGAGCCGTCGACGAACGCGAGCGCGATCCACCCGTCCGCGATCGACGCGGCCTTGAGGTCGCGCAGTCGACCGGATGCGACGAGCTTGCCGCGCGCGATGATGCACAGCGCGTCGACGATCTTCTCCGCCTGCTCCATCTGGTGCGTCGAGAACAGCACGGTGCGGCCGCTCTCGCGGATCTCGCCGACGATCTCGCGGAGCACCTCGGCGTTGATCGGGTCGAGGCCGCTCCACGGCTCGTCGAGGATCACGACCTCGGGCTCGTGCAAGAGCGCGGTCGCGAACTGCACCTTCTGCTGCATGCCCTTGGACAGGTCTTGCACCTTGTTGCCGAGCCACTTCGTCAGGCCGAGCCGCTCGAGCCACGCAGCGCCACGCTTCTTGGACTCCGCGCGCGAGAGGCCGCGCAGCTCGCCCATGAACTCGACGATCTCGCCGACCTTCATCTTCGGATACAGGCCGCGCTCCTCGGGGAGGTAGCCGATCTTCTTCGCGGCCGCGACCCCGGGCGTCATGTCGCCGAGGATTCTGATCTCGCCGCGATCGGGCGCGATGATGTCGTTGATCATGCGCAGCGTCGTCGACTTGCCGGCGCCGTTCGGGCCGAGGATGCCGTACACGACGCCGCGCGGGACCTCGAACGAGATGTCGTCGACGGCGACGTGGTTGCCGAACTTCTTGACGACGCCTCTGACCGACAGCGCGCTCGTCATGATGGAAGCGGATTGTCTCCGAGCACGCAGCGCTCGAGGACCGCCATGCGGATCGCGACGCCCCACGACACTTGCTGGAGGATCACGGCGCGCGGCCCGTCGGCGACCTGGGGCGAGATCTCGACGCCGCGGTTCATCGGTCCCGGGTGCATCACGATCGCGTCGGGCTTCGCGTACGCGAGCGTGCGCTCGGACAGGCCGAACGTTCGCGACAGCTCGCGCGTGTTCGGGAACCTCGGTGCCTCACCCTCGAAGCGCTCGCTCTGCACGCGCAGCATCATCACGACGTCCGCGTTCTCGAGGCCGTCCTCGAGGCGCGTCACCACGCGCACGCGCTCGCGCGTCAGCTCGCCGCCGATCTGCTCGATGCCGCGCGGGATCAGCGTCCACGGCGCGCACACGCGGATGCGCGCGCCGAGCTTCGCGAGGCACAGGATGTTCGAGCGCGCGACGCGCGAGTGAGCGAGGTCGCCGACGATGACGACCTCGAGCCCCTCGATCGATCCATTGCGGCCTTTGTGGCGGCGGATCGTGGCGGCGTCGAGCAGCGCTTGCGTCGGATGCTCGTGTTGCCCGTCGCCCGCGTTGATGACCGCGGCGTTGACCGTCTTCGCGATCACCGCCGCCGCACCGCCGAACGAGTGCCGCACGACGATCGCGTCGGGGTACATCGCCATGAGGTTGCGCGCGGTGTCGATCAGCGTCTCGCCCTTCGTCGTCGACGAGGACGAGCCCGCGATGTTGATCGCTTCGGCGCTGAGGCGCTTGGCCGCGAGCTCGAACGACGTGCGCGTGCGCGTCGAGTTCTCGAAGAACAGGTTGATCACCGTCCGGCCGCGCAGCGACGTCAGCTTCTTGATCGGCTCGTCGCCCATCGGCCAGTAGCGATCACCGTGATCCAGAATGGCCGTGATCTCGGCGGCGTCCAGGTCGGCGATGCTCACCAGGTGGCGCACGCACCTCGTATAGCGCATTTCCTCGGTGGTAAGGTGGCACCGTGTCGGGTGAGAAGATCGACCGGACCGGGCACGTGCTCGGTGGGCGATTCCGCATCGATGCGCCGATCGGCAAGGGCGCGATGGCCACGGTCTATCGCGCGCTCGACCAGCAGACGTCCGCGTATGTCGCGGTGAAGATCCTGCGCACGTCGATCCTCGGGAGCGATCCGTCGATCAAGCAGCGCTTCCATCGCGAGGGCGAGGTGCAAGAGAAGATGCGCCACCGCAACATCGCGGCGCTGCTCGACACGGGAGTCACCGACCTCGACGAGCCGTACCTCGTCGTCGAGCTGCTGCGCGGCAAGACGTTGCGCGGCGTGCTCAAGGAGATGGGCCGCGTGCCGCCGCGCCAGGCCGCGAGCTACGCGTGGCAGGCGCTGCAAGGACTGTCCGCGGTCCACGCGCTCGGCGTGCTGCACCGCGATCTCAAGCCGGCGAACATCATGCTCGAGCCGTCGCCCGGCCCCGTCGAGCGCGTCGTGCTGATCGACTTCGGCTTCGCGACGTTCGAGGGCGGCGCGAAGCTGACGCAGCAAGGCTCGGTCGTGGGCAGCTTGCGCTACATCGCGCCCGAGCGGCTGCGCGGCGAGAAGGTCGACCACCGCAGCGACCTCTACGCGATGGGCATCATCCTGTACGAGATGCTGATGGGCGCGCCGCCGTGGAGCACCAGCGACGACTTCGCGCTGATCGAGGCGCACCTGCACGAGCAGCCGCCGCCGCTCGACGCGTCGCTGCCCGCCGAGCTCGACGCGCTCTTGCAGCGCGCGCTCGCGAAGCACCAGGACGATCGCTACGCGACGGCGAGCGAGATGGCCGATGCGCTCCAGCAGGCCGCGCAGCTGATCACTGGATGACGATCTGCTTCAGATCGAGTCCGCCGGCGAACATGTACGAGACCGCGTCGCTGTAGCCATACACCTCGACGCCGCAGCCTCCGGGACACGCGATCTTGTGCTGGCCCGCCGTCACCGGCACGCGCGCCGCGCGATACATGCCGTTCGCGGACAGCGTCACCGCGGTGCCGTCGACGGTGACCGCGCCGGTCGGGTTCGCGGCGATCGACAGGAAGTTCTTCGCGTACTGGCTCGGCACGAGCACCGTGTAGTCGTTGCGGAACTGCTCGGTGGGCACGGCGATCGCCATCGACGGATCACCTTCGCCGACGGTCGCGCCGACGAAGTCCTGCCAGATGTCGGCCTGGAGGTAGTGGCCGACGAGGATCGGCTCGTTCGCCGAGATCACCGTGTCCGCGGTGATCTTCACCTCGCAGAACGCGCCCGGCCCGAGCGTGCTGCACGAGCCCATCGGCGCGGGCGTGATCGTCACGGTCGTGTTCGGCTTCTGCGCCATCACGCGGATGACGTCCGGATCCGCATAACCGGTGATGCGCACCTGGCTGCGCGTGATCGCGAACGTCTTTCCCCACGTCGACGTCGGGAACATCATGTCCTCGAGGTGATCGGCGCAGCACGGTCCGCGCGGCAAGAGGAGGCCGGTCGGCGCGGTCGTCTCGCCGAAGTTGATCGCCTCGTGACCGCCGAACACGCCGATCGGCGTCGGCGTCGCACCGACGGCGCGGATCCGCGAGCCCGTGAGATCACCGGTGCCGGACGCCTGTAGCGTGAGCACGTCGTGCGCGTTCAGCGTGAACATCGTCGGCGTGTTCGCCGCGATCGCCGCGTGGCTCGGGCCCGGAAGCGTCGCGACCTTCGGCGTCACCTCCACCATCGTGCCGTCCTGCCACGCGACGACGCTCAGGTACCCGAGGTACGGGTTCGAGCTCGACGCCGCCGGGACGCCGGTGCGGCGATCGATGCTGGGCTTGGTCATCACGTAGTACTCGACGTCGAACGCGGTGCGCGGGATCAAGAGCGACGCGTCGTTCGAGAACACGTTCGAGTTGTCGAGCGGGTTGAACTGGTACGCGATGATCGGCAGCGTCGACGTCACCTTGTACGCCTTCTTCTGCGTGCCGCTGCCGTCGACGGATTGATCGGGGATGCTCTGCGGCGCAGCCTGCGGCAGCATCGCCTGCACCTGCCCCGCGGGCACGCTCGCGGTGAACGTCGTGCCGTCACCCGCGGTCACCGTCACGTCGACGGCGCGCGACTGCGGGTTCGACACCACGATCGCGAACGGTGCGTGCTGCGCGTCGAGGACGCACAGCGTCGTCGGCGTCTGCGTGCAGGTGTACCCCGCCGGGCACGTGTTGTTCGGCGGATCGCAACCACCCACCGACGTCATGTTGTCCGCGGCCATGCACACGTTCGTGCGCGACTGCGCGACGCCCTGGTTGTTGCCCGTGCACGGCGGCGGATCCTGGATCTCCTCGGCGTTATCGAGGTCGACCGCCCAGTACTCGCAGCCCGTGTAGCTGCGGCTCATCGCCGCCGCGGCGCACGCGTCGGTGCACACGCCGTTCTGGCAGATGTTCGACCCGGTGCACGCTTCGGTCTCGGGCCCGATCTCGCCGGCCGCGGTGCACGAATGGACGTTGCCGTCCTGGCAGACGTTGCTGTCCGGGATGCACTCGACGCAGCCGAGCGACAGATCGCACGCGGCGGTGCACTCCTGCTGCGTCGACCACTGGCCGCCGCTGCAGACCTGGTACGTCGAGCCGAGGCACTGGTGCATCCCGTCGACGCACGCGGGGCCGCCGCCGTCGGAGCCGGAGCCACCGCCGTCGGAGCCGCTGCGCGCGTCGGGACCGCACGCCGCGAGAGCGAGGACGCTGAACGAGACGAGCATCAGTCGCATACGCCACCCCCATCCGGGTTGCAGTTACAGGCCACGATCTCCTGGCCGTTCTTGCACTCGGCCACGACCTGGTTCTGGAGCAGGAACTGTTCGACCTGACGAAGCGCCGACGGGTTTCGGTTCACGCCCGAGTGCGTGCCGTTGTCCTCCGACGGTGGCTGGTTCGTGTCGGGCGGCATCGGCGTCGGATGCTCGTCGTAGACCGTCGCGCCGCTCGTGAGCGGACCGTCGGCGACCTCGATGTGCCACGGCATCTTCACGCTCGGTGCGAGGATCTTCATGCCCATCGTGCGGAGGATCATCTCCGTCGAGATGTTGGTCACGAGGCAATCGCCGAGCGTGTACCAGATCAGGATGTCCTTCGCGGGCTGGCCGAACAGCGGATCCTTGATCACGTGGGCGGCCGTCGTGATCGGATCGTAGGGCTCCATCGCGAGGCCGAGGAACGACACGACGAGCTGGTAGACCTCGGGATCCGAGTAGCTGCCCTGCGCGGCGCCGAGGAGCGCGAACCACGCGGCGCTGCGCTCGAACAACATCGACCACACACCGCCGGGCACCGCGAGCACGCCCTTCTTGAAGCTCGGGTCGTACGCCATGAGCGTGTTGCCCATGATCCCGCCGAGCGATCCGCCGATGTAGAAGACCTTCTCGGGATCGATCAACGCCTGGCCGTTGAACTGGAAGTCCGCCGCTGCGGCCATCGGGCCGCGCGCGACGGCGCCGAGCGACATGAAGTCGATCACGGACTGCGCGAGCTTCTCGCTGATCTGCGTACCGCGGTTCATGTCGTTGACCGCGAGCGGCGCGAGCTGCAGCTGGCGCGAGGTGAGACCGATGAAGTCGCCCGCGATGATCACGAGGCAGTGGTCCTGCGCGAGATCGCCGACGAAGTCGTCGTCGAGGTACTCCTCGGCGGAGCCGAACAGACCGTGACCGAACACCACCGTCGGGCGCGGCAGGGGATAGCTGCCGTCGGTGACGCACTTGGGGATGATCGCGGCGAAGCGCGCGTCGCGCAGGCCCATGTTCGCCGGCAGGCCGTCCGCGCCGCGGCGCAAGATGGAAGCGTCCTTCTCGCCGTCGGTGAGGAAGTCCGGCGCCTTGTACGTGCCGAGGTAGCGCTTGTGCGTGGTCGCGAGGTTTGGCTTCGTCGACGTTATCGAGAAGCCGAGGCCCGCGCCGTTGGTGCCGATCACCGGCAGCGCCTTCTCGCGCATCGTCGTCAGATCCGACCGCATGAACGTGTCGGACGCGGTGCGGAACTCCCACGCGAGGGCGACGTCGGCCTTCGCGATGCCGAGGTCTGGAAGCGCGGCCTCGATCTTCGCCCAGCCTTCCTTGAGCGCGGAGAACCGCGGGTGACCGAAGTCGCCGCCGTCGCGCAGCGCGAGGAAGCCCTTCGGCGAGACGAGCGGGCCACCGTCGGCGGCCTTCACCTTGTTCGTGATGATCACGCCGTAGTGCGCCTTCTCGTGGAGGCGCGCGAGCGGACGGATGATCAGGTTGCGGACCTGAACGTCCAGCGTGTTGACGTCGACCTCGGCGAAGAACGGCGCGCGCTCGCCGGTGTCGAGATCGACGAGCACGATCGGCGCGTCGGCGGCGAGCGACTCGTCGGGGTTCTTGAAGCTCGGCAAGCCGGTGGGCGAGACGCCGGTCTCGAAGCGCGCGAGGAGCGGCGCGGTCATCGAGAACCCGTCGTAGCGATTGAGCATCGCCGGGTCGACGGTGACCTCGTCCTCGTTCGTCGGCATCGCCTCGAGCGGGATGTTCACGCGGAAGCCGGTCTCGCTCGTCGAGTCCGTCTTCATGTACGTGGAAGACGGCCACGGCAACATGCAGCCGTGGCCATCGATCGGATTACACGCGTCGGGAATTCCGCTCGTGTTTCCGTCATCCCCACATGCAGCGATCAAGACAACGAACGCGACAAAGGTACGCATACGCTCCCCCCGAGGAACTGCGGCGAACCTATCACCGACGAGACGCCCCGGGAGTAGGTATTGTCAGCTCGCGTGCTCTCGTCACTTCCCCGGTGGATCGACCGCTGGCTGTTCCGCCACCCGTTCGAGGGGAGGAGCGCCGAACGGTACGCCCGTGACGAGCGACCCGCGTTCGGCGATCTCGACGACCGCCTCCTCGACGCGATCTTTCCGTCCGCTCCCGAGGGCGGCCGCCTCCTCGATCTCGGTTGTGGTCCCGGGACCTTCGCCACCCGGACGGCGGTGCGGTATCCCCAGCTGACGGTGATCGCGGTCGACCCCTCGCGCGACTTCGCCTCCATGCCGCCTCATCCAGACGTGACCCTGATCCGCGCCGCCGGTGAAGCGCTCCCGCTCGCGGACGGCTCGATCGACGTCGCGGTGCTCCTGTCCTCGATCCGCCACGTGCAGGACCGCGGGCGCACGTTCGCGGAGCTGCGCCGGGTCGTCACCGGCCGCGCGGTGATCGTCGAGCTCGATCCGGCCGCATCGCCCGCGCGCATCGCCGCCCACGCCGACCGCCTCGGCTCCACGCTGCTCCGGCGGACGTTCGGCCCGCTCGTCGTTCGGACCGCGCCGCCCGTCGAGGCGATCGAGGCGCTCGCCCTCACCGCCGGCTTCGTGCGCCGCTCGCTGCGCGCGGATCCGGTCCAGCCCGTCTACATCCTGGAGCTGGCGTAGTGGCGTTCGCGTGGGCGCGCCGCACGCGCGAGCTGCACGACGAGCTCGCCGCGATCACCGATGTCTCGGCGCTCGGTCCGACGTGGTGGCTCGTCGCCGGCACCGCCGCCGCGGCCGAGCCACTGCCGCCCCGCGCGCACTACGTCGTCTCCGATGCCGAGCCGAACGGCGACACGTTCATCGGCCATCGCTCGCCCTCGCCCGCCGACCCGATCGTCGACGCGATCGCCCGCGCCCACGCCGCCCGCGCGGCGCTGCGCGAGCTCGACGGCACGCTGCCCGAGCAACCGCTCGCGGTCACGATCCAGCGCAGCGACATCGGCGCGCGCGTGGTCCCCTCGGCGCTCGACATCGCCGCGTTCGCGATCGGCGACACCGTCGTGCACGCGCGCCTCGCCGAGGACTTCGCCGGCGAGGGCGAGCTCGTCACCCGGCTCGCCGACGCGGTACGCAAGAGAGCAGCGCCATCGCGCGAGGACGTTCCGTTCGTGTGCGTATCGATCGGCGAGGAGCGCATCACCGTCGCGCGGCACGGCCATCGCCGCGCGTGGCGCGACAACGCCGGCCCGTGGCTCGGCCTCGGTCGCGTGGGCGAGCTCGCCACCACCTCGACCTGCCACATGGTCGTCGACGGCTACGGTCACGCATGGCTCGCCGCGCGGATCGCGGAGCATCACGCGCGGATCGCCGAGCACGGCGCGCGGATCGCTGCCTCCGGACTCTCGGACGATGACCTTCCACACCTCGCGCTGGTGCCCGATGCGATCCCGCTGGGCGTCGCCTGGCGAGAGCTGCCGTCGCCCGCGCCGCGCGCGCTCGCGCTCGCGTACGCGCTCGGTCGCGTGTTGCATCGCGTGGCGGGCAAACCCGAGGCGACGTTCTCGCCGACGTTCCAGATCCCGATCGCGCCGGGCGATCCGGGCGACCCCGAGCGCATCAAGCGGCGCGTCGTGCCGTCGTCGATCAGCGTGCGGTTCGACGACGGCGAGCCCGAGCCGTTCGAGGTGTTCGAAGCGCGAGCGCGAGAGATCCTCGCGCGCGAGGCGCAGGGGCGTGGGCTGTGCTCGCGCCTGCTCACCGCCGCGCGCGCCGTGCCGGTGCCGCTCGCATTCAAGCGGCGATCGTTCACCGCCGGGCGAGCGGGCGTGTTCGACAAGATCGCCGAGGTGCTCGGTGGACGCGCGTGTCTGTCGAAGATCCGGATGTCGACGAGCGTGCCGCTGTCGTGCGCGGTCAGCTCGCCCGCGCGGCTCGCGACGAAGAGCGACCCCATCGGCGGATGCGTGATCACCATCGTCGAGGACGGCGAGCGCGCGGCGATCACCGCGTGTGGCTCGGGACTCGCGGGCAGCGCTGACGACGCGGCCGATCTGATCGACGCGGTGCTCGAGCTGCTCTAGCTACCCGACCGGCAACGCGGCGATCTCGCGCTCGAGCTCGTGGACGTCGTCCATCCGCGCGAGACCTTCGCCACCCGCCGTCGCGCCCGACGCGTACCAGCGCATCGACTCGAGCGCGTGCTCGAGCGCCGCGCGGCGCTGGGGAGACACCGCCGGGAACCGGTGCGCGACCGCGCGCCAGATCCCGGCCGCGTAGGCGTAGCGATCGTCGGGCGATGTCGCCGAGGTGAGCGCGACCATCGTGACGGCGTCGCCCGGTGACGTCGCGAAGCGATCGGCGATCGTCGCCACGAGCGCCGCGCGCTTCTCGGCCTCGATCGCGATCGCGGCGTCGATCTTCGCGAGCGTGTCGAGCGCGAGCTTCTTCACCGTGCTCGCGCGGAGGTCGAACTGCGTGGGCTCGCCCGGGTGATCGGCGACCTCGTCGCTGCCGACCGCGATCGCGCGCTCGATCCATCCGAGCCGCTGCGCGATGCAGAAGCGCTGCGCGGTGACGCGCGATGCGATCGCGCCCGCGATCACGAGGCCGAGCACCGTCTCCTCGCCGAACGGATCGCGCGACAGCGGCGAGAGCAGCACGGTGGCGATCGCGGGTGTCAGCTCCTCGGGCGGAGGCGCGAGCCGCGTCACGAAGTGCATCGCGATGCGGCGCGTGTCCCAGTCGGCGGAGCGCAGCCGCGCGCCGAGCTGCGCGATCACGTCGGGGACGCTCGCGATCGCCTTGCCGAGCTCCGCGCGTTCGGCGTCGGTCGTCGCCGCCAGGGACGCGCGCATCAGGTCATCGAGCTCGGCCGGCACGGGGCGGTCTTATCACGGGCACATGTTGATGCTCTCGAAGCGAGCGAGGCCGGGCGCTGACTCCGCGTTCACCGTGATCGCGATGATGCGAAGGGTCGCGGTCCCGTTCGGGATGCCGCCCATGCCGCCGAAGCGCATCCACGTCTGGCCGTCGTCGCTCGTGTCGAACACGAGCTCGTCGGCGTCGGGCCAGATCCGCCACCAGCGACGAACCACGCCGCCGGTGAACGTGACCCCGGGGCGCCCGGCCGCGAGGCCGTTGTTCTCGACGCCGATGAAGTACGTCGTCCCGCCCCAGTCGAGCTCGAGCCGGGTCTGCGAGCTCGCACCGGCGAGCGCCTGGCTGACTTCGACCCGCGCGCCCGCCGCGCCGATCGCGACGTTGTCGCGCGAGCACCGAGCGCTCGCGCCGGCCGTGTTCGCGAACGGCGTGATCGTCAGCGAGCCGTTCTGCTCGGTGAAGGTCGCGTTGCTGAAGTTGGCGTTCGCGCCCCAGTCGAGGCACGGAAACTGTGCGCCGCCCGGAAACGTCGTCGCCGGCGTGGCCGCGATGCACGTGCCGCTGCCTCCATCCCCGCTGCCACCACCGTCGGGGTTGGAGCTCCCGCTACCGTCCCCGCCGCCGGCGCCGCCGCCGTCGGTGCGCGCATCGAAGCCCACGCGCCCGCACGCGATCGAGGTCGCAGCGATGACGACGACAGCGGCGCGCATGTGACGTACGATATTCCGTGGTGGAGCTCCCGGGTCGGCAGCTGGGTCGATATCGCCTGTTGCGCCTGCTCGGCTACGGCGGGATGGGCGAGGTCTACCTGGCGAGCTCGCGCGGCGCCGCGGGGTTCGAGAAGCTCGTCACGGTCAAGATCTTGCGCAAACAGGTCAGCCACGACCCGGCGCGGGTCAAGGATCTGCTGCGCGAGGCGTTCATCGGCGTGCGCCTCGACCACGAGAACATCGTGCAGGTCTTCGACCTCGGCGAGCACGACGGCACGTACTTCCTCGTCATGGAGTACGTGCGCGGCTTCTCGCTGCGCGAGGTGATCGCGTTCTGCGCCGAGAAGAACGAGCCGCTGCCGTTCCGGCCGATCGCTCACGTGGTGCGCTGCATGGCGGACGCGCTCGACTACCTGCATCGCGTCCGCGGACCGCATCGCCGAGAGCTCGGCTTGATCCATCGCGACGTCTCGCCGTCGAACATCCTCCTCGGCGCGGAGGGGCGCATCAAGCTCAGCGACTTCGGCGTCGCGGGCATGGTGATGGATGCCGCGCGCGCGGGCGTCGTGATCGGCAAGCCGCGCTACCTCCCGCCCGACGCGCGGCACGGCGCGAGCGCGACCCAGGGCTGGGACCTCTACGCGCTCGGCGTGGTGCTGCACTCGGCGCTGTCGAACGACCCCGATGTCGAGAACAGCGGCGCGGCCGGCGCCACCGTGATCGGTGCCCGGCTGCCCTCGCTCGAGGAGAAGCGGCCCGATTGTCCGCCCGCGCTGCGCGCGCTCGTCGAGAAGGCGACCGCGCGTGCGCCCGAGGATCGCGTGCCGGATGCCGCGACGTTCCGCGCGATGCTCGACGACGCGCTGCCGCG
The DNA here is from genome assembly GCA_964617845.1 of uncultured Kofleriaceae bacterium. Lineage (GTDB taxonomy): Bacteria > Myxococcota_A > Polyangia > Haliangiales > Haliangiaceae > JABFXX01. Next base: position 146,242 of record CAZUAR010000001.1, read on the forward strand.
CCTGGCCGACGACACCGACTACTGGCGGCGCTTCCTGCAGGAGTTCTACAAGCGCGACGAGTTCGTCACTCGCTTCGGCACGCTCCCGCACGTCGAGGATCTGGTCCCCGAGCTCGCAGCCGATTCGATCGAAGCGCCCGCGGTCGCGTACATCGAGACCGTGGTCGTCGACGCCGCGCGGCCGATCCGCTTCGGCATCTCGCCCGCGCTCGGCGTGACGGCGGCGCGCGCGCAGGCCGACCGGATCGCGACGTGGCTGCGCAAGCGCATCGAACGCGACGTGAAGCCCGTCGTGCTCGGCGACTACAAGGCGCTGGTCGATGCGACCGTCGACGGCGAGGTCGACTTCGCGTGGATGCCGCCGATCAGCGTGGTGCAGGCCGCGGAGCGCGGCTGCGGCGTCGTCGCGATCGCGCAGCGCTACGGGCGGCCCACGTTCGACGCGGCGATCGTGGTGCGGCCCGATTCGCCGATCACCGAGCTCGCGGATCTCGTCGGCAAGTCGATCGCGCTCGTCGATCCCGACTCGTCGAGCGGCTTCCACTACCCGCTCGACGCGATCACGCGCGAGGTCGGTCCGCCGGGCGAGGTGCTCAAGGAGCAGCACATCCTCGGCTCGCACAAGGCCGTGTGCGAGGCGGTGCAGCACGGGTGGGTCGACGCGGGCGCGACGTACATCCTCCGCGACACCACCGACACGATCGTGCACTCCGGGTGGATCGACCTGCTCGACCTCGGCGAGCTTCGCGTGTTGCACGTCACCGGCGCCGTTCCGTGCGACGCGATCGCGCACCGTCCGGGGCTCGCACCCGCGCTCGTCGAGAAGATAGCGAAGACGCTCGTCGACGTGGACGCGGCGGACACCGAGGGTGTGGCGATCTTGCGCGAGGTCTTCCACACCAGCGGCATGCTCCGCGCGGATCTGCGCATCTATGAAGAGGTGCGCGAGATGATGTCCCGCATTCGCTGAGGTATGGTCCGTCGCGATGTCACGCGACGCTATCTACGACTCGATCCTCGACACGACCGGCCACACACCGATGGTGCGCCTCTCGCGCATCGCGAAGGGCCTCCCGTGCGAGCTCCTCGGCAAGTGCGAGTTCATGAACCCGGGCGGCTCCGTCAAGGACCGCATCGGCGTGCGCATGCTGCTCGACGCCGAGCGCGAAGGCCGCATCAAGCCGGGCGACACGCTGATCGAGCCGACGAGCGGCAACACCGGCATCGGCATCGCGATGGCGGCGGCGGTCCGCGGCTATCGCGTGATCATCACGCTCCCCGAGAAGATGTCGCAGGAGAAGCAGGTCGTCCTCGAGGCGCTCGGCGCGGAGATCATTCGCACGCCGACGGAGGCCGCGTGGGACTCGCCCGAGAGCCACATCGGCGTGGCGCGCCGGCTCAAGGAGATCATCCCGAACTCGCACATCCTCGATCAGTACTCGAACCCGTCGAACCCTGCCGCACACGAGGAGGGCACCGGCCGCGAGATCATCGATCAGTGCGGCGGCAAGCTCGACGCGGTCGTGATGACCGCGGGCACCGGCGGCACGATCACCGGCGTCGCCAGGGTCATCAAGCGCGAGGTGCCGGGCTGCAAGGTGATCGGCGTCGACCCCGAGGGCTCGATCCTCGCCGGACCGGGAGAGATCAAGAGCTACAAGGTCGAAGGCATCGGCTACGACTTCATCCCCGACGTGCTCGATCGCCGGCTCGTCGATCGCTGGATCAAGTCGAACGACCGCGAGAGCTTCCTCGTGGCGCGCCAGCTGATCCGCCAGGAGGGCCTTCTCGTCGGCGGCTCGTCGGGATCCGCGGTGTGGGCGGCGCTGCAGGTCGCGAAGGAGCTCGGCGCGGGCAAGCGCGTCGTCGTGATCCTGCCGGACTCGATCCGCAACTACCTGACGAAGTTCGTCGACGATCGCTGGATGCGCCAGCAGGGCTTCGTGAAGGGCGACTGGGAGGTCGGCACCGTGGGCGATGTCGTGCGCGCGCTCGGCCGGCGCGAGGTCATCTCGCTCGATCTCAACGACAAGCTCGGCCGCGCGACCGACGTGTTCAAGGAGCACGGCATCTCGCAGATGCCCGTCCTCGATCAGGGAAAGCTCGCCGGCATCCTGACCGAGAGCGACCTGCTCCATCACCTCGTCGCGGGTCGCGTGACCAAGGACACCGTCGTCGCCGAGATCATGGAGCGCAAGGTCTCGACCGTCGGGCTCAACGCGTCGTCGAGCGAGCTGCCGCGCATCTTCGAGCGCGGCGAGGTCGCGATCGTGATCGACGACGCCCGCAACGTGACCGGCATCGTCACCAAGATGGACCTCATCGAGATGCTCGCGGCGCGCAAGAACCAGATGCCGTGAGCGCTACGGCACGGCGATTGGTTCGACCTTGGCGCGCGACGCAACGTCTGCGTGACAGGACGTAAGGCAGCATTCAGGTTCTGACGCGATTGCGCACGATCGTGCGCAGTCCTCGAGCGCATTGCCGATCTCGTCGCGAGTATTGACTTCCATCGTCGAGCGCACTCGACATATACGTCGCGCGTGACGGCGAGCGAGCGGATTGGTGAATACCGGGTCGTCAGCGAGATCTCGCGAACGGCCGCGGCGACGACGTATGAAGCGGTGCACGCGGTGTTGCCGCGGCGCGCGATCGTCAAGGTGATGGCGAGCGCCACGCAGCGCATCGCGGTGCGCGCGCTCCGCGAGGCGGTCTATCTCGACACGATGGACCACCCGGGTGTGCCGCGTCTCTACGAGTCCGCCCTGTTGCCCGATCGCCGCGCGTGGTTCGCGCGCGAGCTCGTCGAGGGGCCGACGATCGCATCGCTCTTCACGCGCCGCCACATCGACCCGATGGACGTGCTCGACCGTGTCCGCGACATCGCCGAGGTCCTCGCGCACGCGCACGGCCACGGTATCGTCCATGCGGGGCTTCGCCCGGACCGCGTCCTGCTCGCGCGCCGTCCGCACGGCTTCGTGTTGTGCATCACCGACTGGAGCGACGCGCGCGCCCACGACGCGCAGCCCACGCCGTTCTTGGGCGCACCGGGCGCGTGGCACTACGCGGCACCCGAGGTCGTCATGGGCGACGTCGTCGACGATCGCGCGGACGTCTTCTCGCTCGGCGTCATCGCGTACAAGCTCCTGACCGGTAACCTGCCGTTCGAGCGCGGCGCGATCCAGAACCGCAACGACGGCGGGCACCATCTCCCGACGTTCGAGGCTGCGCCCGAGGCACCGCCGGAGCTGTGCGCGATCGTCGATCAGATGCTCGCGTACGATCGCTGGGATCGCCCGAGCAGCAACGAGGTGTTCAAGGACGCGTCATGGCTCGCGGAGGCGCTCGCGAGCGCGCGCCTTCGCATCCGCCAGCCGCGCTGGACGCCGCAGGTCGAGCTCGCGCATCCCGAAGCGCTCGTCCTGCCGACGCGCGACACGCCACCCGAGATGCCCGAGGTCGTCGTGATCCAGCCGCGCGAGAGACTCGCGGCGACGATCCCGAGCGAGATCGTGAGCGGCGAGATCGCGATCGGCGCGCCGACGCAGAAGATCCTCCAGGACGCCGCGCCCGGCGCCCTCGAAGCCGCGCTGCTCTCGCTCGCCGAGACCGAGGTCGACGACGAATACGCCGAGGTCGAGATCTCGGGACCGATCGAGCGTCACGATACCGAGAGCGACGCCCACTGACCCGCGGTTCGACGAACCGCCAGCCAGCTGAGCCACTCGGCGATCCCGAGCCCCGTCTTCGCGGACACCAGGATGACGCGCGGCTCGGGCATGACCTTGGCGAGGTTCGCGACGATCGCGTCGATGTCCACGTCGAGGTGCGGCGCGAGGTCGACCTTCGTCAAGAGCACCAGGTCGGCGCGCATGAACATCGTCGGGTACTTGAGCGGCTTGTCCTCGCCCTCGGTGATCGAGAGCGCGACGACGTTCGCGTCCTGGCCGAGATCGTAGATCGCCGGGCACACGAGGTTGCCGACGTTCTCGATCACGAACAGATCCAGCTCGCGCCACGGCACGTGGTGAAGCGCGTCGTGGACGAGCCGCGCATCGAGGTGGCACGCGTTGCCCGTGGTGATCGCCGTGGCCTGGATGCCCGCGCGGCGCAGGCGCTGCGCGTCGTTGTCCGTCGCGAGATCACCCGAGACCGCGCCGATGCGCAGGTTCTCGGCGAGGCGCGCGGTCGCCTCGAGCACGGCCGTCTTGCCCGAACCCGGCGATCCCATGAGGTTGATCGCGAGCACGTTCGCCTCCACGAAGTGCTCGCGCAGGTGCGCGGCGCGATGGTCGTTGTCGGACAGGATCCGCTCGTGCACGTGGACCGGAACGAGCTCGCTATCTCCGCAGCCACAGTCTTCACACATCGGGCACCTCCAGTTCGATTCGTTCCAGGATGATCTCGTCGCCGGACGCGAGGCGCGCCGCGGCCTGACAGCCGGGGCAGCGCACGGGCGGAGCGATCGAGGCGCCGCATTTCGGGCAGTGCCAGACCGCGGGGACCTGATCGATCACGAGCTCGGAGCTCTCGCACGGAGTGCGCACGCGACAGGTCTCGAACGCCGTGCGTAGCAACGAGACCTCGACGCCCGCGAGCTCCCCGATCCGGACGTGCAGCGTGCGAACGATCGCGCCGGGATGGAGCTTCGCCTCGCGGTGAACGCGCTCGAGGAGGGACGAGACGATCGAGTACTCGTGCATCACTCGACTCCGAAGCGTGGACTGCGTCTCCCGAAGAACGCCGCGAGTCCTTCGTGGAAGTTCGCCCCGTCCGCGACGCGCGCGAGCTCGGCGAGCTCCGCGCTGAGGTGGCTCTCGAGCCGGTCCATCTGGACCGCCTGGTTCAGGAGTCGCTTCGCGATCGCGAGCGCCGTCGTCGGAGCCGAGGCGAGCTGTGTCGCGAGCTCGACGGCGCGCGCGTCCGCATCGCCGGCCACCTCGTTGATCAGGCCCACGTCGCGCGCCTCGGTCGCGGACAGCTTCGGCCCGATCATCACGAGCTCCATCGCCTTCCGGAAGCCGACGAGCCGGGGAAGCATGAACGTCGTGCTCTCGGCGCCGGTGAGCCCGGTCTTGAAGTACGCCCACTCGAACGTCGCGCGCTCGGACGCGATCACGAGGTCGCACGCCATCGCGATGCCGAGACCGCCCGCGGCCGCCGCGCCATCGACGCACGCGATCCACGGCTTCGGTGCGCGCCGGATCTCCGAGATCGTCGAGTGGATGTACTCGAGGATCTGCTTGAACGTCGCGCCGTATCCCGCGGGCGCGGGTCGCGCGTCGGGCGAGAGATACGCGACGTCGTCGTCGCCGCCGGCGGCGATGTACTTCAGGTCCGCGCCGCTGCAGAACACGCCGCCATCGCCGCGCAGGATCACGGCGCGGACGTCGCGATCGCGCGACAGCTGCAGGCCCGCCTTGCGAAGGTCCTGCGCGGTCTCGACGTCGAGCGAGTTGAAGCGTTCGCGCCGCGCGATCGAGAGCGTCGCGACGGCACCATCACGGTCGATGCGGATGTGCTTCATGGTCAACAGATCCTCGGCAAGAGCTCGCCATCGGGCTCGACGAGCAGGCGCCGCCCGACCCCGGTCTCGACGATCACGGAGCGCGGGCGCTCCAGCGTGCACGTGCCGACGATCGCGGCCGAGCGACCGAGCGGATGCGCGCGAAGCGCGTCGAGGACGGCCTCGGCCCTCGCTGCACGAACGCCGATCACCGCCTTGCCTTCGTTGGCGACGATCAACGGATCGATGCCGAGGAGCTCGCCGACCGCGCGGACCTCGTCGCGGACCGGCACCGCGGTCTCGTCGAGCACGACGCACGTGCCGCTCTTGTCGGCCATCTCGTGGAGCGCGCTCGCCAGACCGCCGCGCGTCGGGTCCTTCATCGCGACGATGTCATCGCCGCCGACCGCGAGCGCGCGGCGGATCAGCGTGTTGAGCGGCGCGACGTCGGACACGAGCTGGCCGTCGAGCGCGAGCTCCTTGCGCGTCGCGAGGATCGCGAGCCCGTGGTCGCCGACGGTGCCCGTGACGATGATGCGATCGCCTTCCGCGAGGCCGCTGTCGCGAACGAGCCGCCGCGTGAAGCCGATGCCCGTCGTGGTGATCGCGAGGCGATCGATCTCGCCGGAGCGCATCACCTTGGTGTCGCCCGTGACGATCGTGGTGCCCGCGTCGCGACACGCGTCGCGCATCGACGCCCAGATCCGCTCGAGGTCCGCGCGCGCGAAGCCGGCCTCGATGATCGCGGCGCACGCGAGCGCGAGAGGCTCCGTCGCGCCCATCATCGCGAGGTCGTTGACGGTGCCGCACACTGCGAGGCGGCCGATGTCGCCGCCGGGAAACTCGATCGGCTGCACGACGTGCGCGTCGGTGGTGAACACGAGGTAGCCATCGCCGAACGGAATCGCGGCGCCATCGTCCATCGCGGACAGCCCGACGCCACCGGGGACGTCGCCGAAGCCGACCGAGAACACCTGCTCGATCAGCGCGCGCATCGCGCCGCCGCCGGCGCCGTAAGACAGCGAGATGTGATCGTCGACGAACGCCGGGTTCCTCACGCGCGCCTCCGGATCTGACGCAGGTCGGGGTGACCGCCGTACTGGTGCCAGATGCGGCACGTGCCCTCGGAGCTGACCATGCACGCACCGACGGGAGATGCGGGCGTGCACGCCTGGCCGAACAGGCTGCAGTCGTGCGGCGACGCGATGCCCGCCATGATGTCTCCGCACTGGCACTGCGCGACCTGCGCCGCCGGCGCGTGGTCCCACAGCGGTGACATGTCGATCGTGAAGCGGCGCCGCGCGTCCCACTGCGCGAACTCGTCGCGGAGGCGCAGGTTGCCGTTCGGGACGTGCGCGATGCCGCGCCACACGCCGCCGAGCGGCTCGAACACGCGCCACAGCGTCTCCTGCGCCGCGCGATTTCCTTCGCGAGTGACGCATCGCGGGAAGCAGTTGTCGACCGAGACCTCGCGCCGGCCGATCATCTCGACAAGCCTCACCAACCCCGCGAGGATGTCGAGCGGCTCGAACCCGGCGACGACGACGGGGATGCCGTGGCGCTCGACGAACGGCTCGAACACGCCCCAGCCCGTGATCGTCGCGGCGTGCCCCGCGGCGAGGAAGCCCTCGATCTTCGAGCCCGGCATCTCCGCCACGATCTCCATCACCGGCGGGATGTACTTGTGCGCCGACAGGATCGACAGGCTCGGCGGCGGATCCGCGAGCAGCACCGCCGCGGTCGCCACCGCGGTGGTCTCGAAGCCCGACGCGAAGAACACGATCTCCTCGCCGCTCTGGCGCGCGAGCTCGGCCGCCTGCGCGACGCCGTAGACGACATCGATGCGCGCGCCCTGCGCCTTCGCATCGGCGAGCGACATCGCGGTGCCGGGCACGCGCAGCATGTCGCCGTACGTCGCGACGCGCACGCCTTGCTTCGCGAGCGCCACGGCCTCGTCGACCTCGGGGACGTCGGTCACGCAGACCGGACACCCGGGGCCCATGATCACGTCGAGCTCCGGCGGGAAGCTCGCGCGCAGGCCGAACTTCGCGATCGCCTGCTCGTGGCTGCCGCACACGTGCATCACCGAGACCTTGTCCGCGCGACCGAGCGACTTCGCGGCCGCGGCGAGCTTGGCCGCGAGAGCGTGCGCGCGATCCGGATCGCGAAAGCGGAGCTCGGGGGTCATGGTTGCTTCCCCGCCGCGTCGAGCTCGCCGCGCACATCCGCGGCCATCAGATCGTCGTCACCGCCGCGCTCGATCAGCTGCTCGTAGAGCGAGAGCGTCGCCTCGATGTCCTCGTGCGGGATGCGCCGGATCGCGAAGCCGACGTGGTTGAGCACGTAGTCGCCGGGGACGACGGGCTCGTCGATCACGTCGAGGCGGATCGGCTTGGTGACGCCCCAGAAGTCCACCTGCGCGATGTCGCCGTCTATCGATACGACACGTCCGGGGACCCCGAGGCACATGGGGTCCCTCGCTGCATCAGGCGTGCCGCGCGACGCGCGCGTCGGCGACGAGGGCCTGGCCGAGAGCGATGCCACCGTCGCCCGGCGGCACGTCGCCGTGCAGGTGCACGTCGAGGTCGGACAGTCCGTCGCGAATCCCGCGCGCGAGGATCGGGTTGTGGAACGCGCCGCCCGTGAGCACGACCGGGACGCGTCCCACCTGCGCGACGACGGCACGCACCCGATCGATGGTCGCCGCGACGATCGTCGCGTGGAACCTCGCCGAGATCGCGGCGACCGAGACGCGCGTCGCGAGATCCGCGACGAGAGCGCGCACCATGGGCCGCAAATCGACCTCGCCGTCGGTGATCGCGAACGGATACGCGCCTTCGTCATCGCCGGCCGCGAGGTTCAGCGCGACCGCGAGCTCGCCCTCGTACGCCGAGGTCGTCCGCTCGAAGCACAGCGCCGCGATCCCGTCGAAGAATCGCCCGATCCCGCGCGCGTACGGGGTGTTGACGCTCGCGCGGATCATCCCGCGCACGTTCGCGACCGTGCGTGACGACACCCGAGCGAACAGGCCGAGGTCCGCGAGCGCGACGTCGTGACCGAACGCGTCGTCGACGAGCGCGAGCGCGATGCGCCATGGCTCGCGGATCGCCGCCTCACCGCCGGCGAGCGCGACCGGCCGAAACGTCGATAGCCGCGCGTAGTCCACGAACGTCGCGTGCAGGATCTCGCCGCCCCACGCGGTGCCATCGGGTCCCCAGCCCGTGCCGTCGTAGGCGACGCCGATCACCGGTCCGGCCAGGTGGTGCTCGGCCATCGCGCTCGCCACGTGTGCGTGGTGGTGCTGCACGCCGATCAGGTGGCCGCCGCGACCGCGCGCATATTGCGTGGACAGGTACCGGGGATGCAAATCATGCGCGATCACGTCGGGGCGGACCTGGAGGATGTCCTCCATCCGGGTGATCGCTCGCTCGAAGAAGTCGAGTGTCGCGGGGTTGTCGAGATCGCCGACGTGAGGCCCCAGGTACGCGAGGTCACCGGTCGCGACACAGAACGTGTTCTTGAGCTGCGCGCCCACCGCAAGAACTGCGCGTTTTACCGGATGCGCGAGGGCGACCGGCCGCGGGACATAGCCGCGCGAGCGACGGACGAGGGTCGGCCGGCCCGCGATGACGCGCGCGACCGAGTCGTCGCAGCGCGTCGCGATCTCGCGATCGTGGACGAGCATGACGTCGGCGATCGCTCCGAGCCGCGCCACCGCCTCCGCGTTGTCCGCGCAGATCGGCTCCTCCGACGGATTCGCCGAGGTCATCACCAGCGGCCGCGCGACCGCGTGGAGCAGCAGGTGATGCAGCGGCGTGTACGGCAGCATGATCCCGACGAGCTCGGTCGCGGGCGCGACCTCGCCGGCCAGCGGTGCATCGGCCCGCCGCGCGACGAGGACGATCGGACGCTCGGGGGATGCGAGCAGGGCGCGCTCCGCGGGCGACAGGATCGCGAGCGCATCCGCGGCGGCGAGGTCGCGCACCATCACGGCGAACGGCTTCTGCTCGCGATGCTTGCGGCGGCGCAGCTCCGCGATCACGTCCCCGCGCGCCGCATCGCACGCGAGGTGAAATCCACCGAGCCCCTTGATCGCCGCGATCGCACCAGCGCGCAGGCGCGCCGCGAGCTCTGCCAGCGGATCCGCGCACGCGATCTCGGCGCCCGACGGCGTCCACAGCGCGAGGCGCGGTCCGCACGCCGGACACGCGTTCGGCTGCGCGTGAAACCGGCGGTCGAGCGGGTCGTCGTACTCGGCGCGACACGCCGGGCACATGACGAACGGCGCCATCGTCGTCGAGGGGCGGTCGTACGGGACGCCGGTCGCGATCGTGAACCTCGGCCCGCACGCCGTGCAGTTCGTGAACGGATAGCGATAGCGGCGGTCGCGCTCGTCGAAGATCTCGCGCTCGCAGTCCGGACACGTCGCGAGGTCCGGCGGGATCGACAGCGTCCGCGGTCCGCCCTCGGCGCTGTGCACGATCGAGAAGTCGACCACGGGCTCGTTCGCGATCGCTTCGGTCGCGAGGTCGAGCACGCGCGCCGGCGCCGGCGGCTCGCGCAGTCGCTCGACGAGCGCGGCGAGCACGTCGTCGTCCGCGAACGCCTCGATCGTGACGCCGCGCGCGTGGTTGTGCACGCGTCCCGCGACGTGCAGCTCGTGCGCGATGCGATAGACCCACGGGCGAAAGCCGACGCCCTGGACGGTCCCGCGGATCTCGATACGCAGCCCGCTCACGCGAGCTCCTCGAGGACCTGCCGTCCGACATCGGGGATCGCGGCGGCGACCGCGGGCGTCAGCTCCATGCCCAGCGCGATGCGCTCCGGCGCGATGCCGAACAAGACGATCCGCTTCGGCGAGCGACCGACGAGCGCGAGGCTCGCGAGCAGGTCGTTGATCCCGTGCTGGTGCGGAGACAGCTTGTTCGAGAACGCGGACGGGATGCGATCGCCCTCGAGGCGGATGATCGTCCCCGGCGGGAGCGTCGTCGCGATCGCGTCGACGATGATCAACAGATCGGCGTCCTCGAGATCCCCGAGGAGCTCGTGCGTCGAGGTCCCGCCGTCGACCACCGCGACATCGGGCGGCACGTGCGGCGCGAGCCACTCGACGCAGCGCACACCGGCGCCTTCGTCGCTCATGATCGTGTTGCCGACGCCGAGAACGACTCGTTTCATAGTGCGCGCACCTGGATGATGTCCCGCTTGTCGGGATCCACCAGGTGCACCGCACATGCCAGGCAAGGGTCGAACGAGTGGATGGTGCGCAGCACCTCGAGTGGTTGCTCGGGGTCCGCGAGCGGCGTGTCGAGCAGCGATGCCTCGTACGGGCCCCGCTGGTCCTGCTCGTTGCGCGGCGCGGCGTTCCACGTCGTCGGAACGACGGCCTGATAGTTCTTGATCACGCCGCCCTCGATCACGATCCAGTGCGACAGGATCCCGCGCGGCGCCTCGTGGAAGCCGAAGCCCTCCACCTCGCCCTTGGGGAACACCGGCTTCTCGAACGTCGCGGTGTCGCCCGCCGCGATGTTCGCGACGAGGAGCTCGTACTGCCCCGCGAGGATCTCGACGTTGCGCGCACACATCACCGCACGCGCTGCATGACGGCCGATCGTCGAATGCAATCCGGCGAGCGGCACGTCGACGTTCGCGATCGTCTTCACCATTCCGAGGACGCGCCCGAGGTGCTTCGTGATCGCTTCGTCGTTCGTCGCCGCCGCGACGAGCACGCGCGCGAGCGGCCCGACCTGCGCCGGCTTGCCCGCGAACGTGGGCGACTTCACGAACGAGTACTTCCCGTTCTCCTGGAAGTCCGTGTACTCGGCGACCGTCTCGCCCTTGTAGGGGTGCAGCGGTCCCTTGCCGCCGACGTACCACGAGTGCTTCACGCTCTCGGCGACGTTGTCGCGCAGCAGCGGATCGCCGAACACCGAGATCCTCTGCAGCTTCGAAAGATCGCCGTCGGGGATGTACCCGCCCGTGGTGACGAACTTCGTGCCCGCCTCGTCGAGCGGGAAGTCCGGCGCGGCGAGGTAGTTCGTCACGCCCTTGCCGATCGTCGTCCATTCCGGATAGAAGGCCGCGACCGCCGCGACGTCGACCAGGTAGACGTCGTTGATGAACGCGCTCAGCTCGCCGATCAGCTCCTTGACCGCGAGCAGGCGCTCCAGCGTCAGCACCGACTGGCTGCCGAGCGCGATCGGGTTGGACACGCCGCCGACGGCGACGTTCTGGATGTGCGGCGTCTTGCTGCCGAGGATCGCGACGATCTTGTTCGCCTTGCGCTGTATTTCGAGCGCCTGCAGGTAGTGCGTGACGGCGAGCAGGTTCACCTCCGGCGGCAGCTTCATCGCCGGGTGGCCCCAGTAGCCATTCTGGAAGATGCCGAGCTGCCCGCTGTTGACGAGCTTCTCGAGGCGCTCCTTGGTCGCGGCCTGCACGCGCACGCCGTTCATCGGCCACGGCGACAGACTCTCGGCGAGGTTCGCCGTGGCCTTCGGATCTGCCTTCAGCGCGGACGTGACGTCGACCCAGTCGAGCGCCGACAGGTGATAGAAGTGCACGATCTCGTCGTGGATCGCGTGCGCGGCGATCATCAGGTTGCGGATGTACTGCGCGTTCTTCGGCACGGACATCTTCAGCGCGTTCTCGACGGCGCGCACGGAGGCGATCGCGTGGACGGTCGTGCACACGCCGCAGAACCGCTGCGTGATCGCCCACGCATCTCGCGGGTCGCGCCGGAGCAGGATCTGCTCGACGCCGCGCCACATCGTGCCGGACGCCCACGCGTCGGTGACCTTGCCCTTGTCGACCTCGGCATCGATGCGGAGGTGCCCCTCGATGCGCGTGATCGGATCGATGACGATGCGCTTACCCATGTGGTTCCCTTCGTTCTGCCGGCAACACGGGCAGGACCTTGATCGCGATCATGAAGGCGAGGATCTCGAAGGCGATGAGCCCGATCGTGACCATCAGCTCTCCCATCGACGGGAAGTACGTCCAGCCGGCGCCCGTTTTGTATGCGACCAGGTACGCGTCGATGCGATAGAGAATGCCGGCGAGCGCCAGCAGGCACGCGGCGATGAACATGCGCGACGGGCGGCGGCCATGGCGTCCCCACAGCAGCACGACCGGCGCGGCGAACAGCACGGTCTCGATCCAGAACAGCACGGTCAAGAGTCGTGGCTCGACGAGCATCGGCAGCATCCCGCGCCACGCGAGGTCGCCGAACCGCACGAGCAAGAACAGCACGCCGAGCGCGCGCCCGACCTTGACGAGACTCCCGAGCAGATCGCGTTCGAACGGCCTGCGCAGCGCGAGCGAGGTGAGGCTGCCCTCGAGCGTGACCGCGGCGAGTCCCATGCCGATCGTCGAGGTCAGGAACAGCACCGGCAAGAGCTTGGTCTGATAGAGCGGATCGACCTGCGGTCCGAACACCATCAGCATCGAGCCGAGCGACGACTGGTGCATCGTCGGCAGCAGCACGCCGAGCGCGATGAACACGAACAGCAGGCGATCGAACTTCGCGCGCAGCTTGTTCATGCCGAGCCGCTCGAGGACCATCGGGCTCGCTTCGAGCGCGAGCACGACGGTGTACGACATGATGCAGATCGCGACCTCGAACAGCACCGAGTTCACCTGCATGTACTTGGGCGAGAAGATGTGCCAGAAGTCCCAGTAGCGCCCGATGTCGAAGAACACGGATGCGCCCGCCATCAGGTATCCGAACAGCGCGGTCAAGAGCGCCGGACGGACGAGCGAGTGGTACTTGCCGCGGTTCAAGATGTACGCGATGAACGCGACGGTGAAGCCACTCGCACCGAGCGCGGAGCCGATGACGACGTCCCACGCGATCCACAGTCCCCACGGATAGCCGTCGTTGAGGTTCGTCACCGCCCCGATGCCGCGGATGAAGCGGACCGCGAGGATCGCGACGAGGATCACGACGAAGCCGGTGAGCACGCGCGCGAACGGCGTGAACAACCGACCACCGAGCGGTGCCGGAGCAGCCTCGCTCATTTCTCTTCTCCTTCGCCGCCGTCGTCCTTCGGCCGCATGTGCTTCCACGCGAGCGCGCCGAGCACACCGAGGAAGCCGATGGGAGCGATCAGCTTGTTGTAGATCGCGTGCTGCACGGACTCGGAGATCCGCGCCGGCGCGACGTCGGGGAGGGCCGGCTTGTCGAGCAGCTCGAACGGGACGCCCGACAGGTGGAGGACCTGCGTGCCGCCGATCTCGCGCTCGCCGTAGACGTGCTCGACGTACTTGCCGATCGTTCCCTCGTACGTGTCCGTGCCGTCGATGCGGCCGCGCGGGAACGTCGTCTTCGTCCCGGGCGCGAGCGCCTTGCGACGCGCGATCTCCTTCTTCAGCAGCTCGACGGGACCGAACAGCGTCGCGCCCGTCGGACACACCGTCGCGCACGCCGCGTACTTGCCCTCCACCAGGCGGTGCTGGCAGAGCTGGCACTTCGAGATCTTCGGATCCGGCGTGTCGTACGTGAAGCGCGGCACGCCGAACGGGCACGCCGCGACGCAGTAGCGACAGCCGATGCAGGCTTCGACGTTGTACTTCACGATGCCGGTCTCGCGATCCTTGGTCATCGCGGACACGGGACACGCGGACACGCACGAGGGATCGACGCAGTGGAAGCACGACATCTTCGTGAACGCGAAGCCGTCGGTGACCTGATCCTTGTTCTTCGCGCTGCCGCTGCGGTACGCCTTGATCACGTTGAGCGTCTTGCCGGAGATGTCGATCGGGCTGTCGTACAGGCCGTTGCCCTCGGGCGGCATCCCGTTCGCTTCCTTGCACGCGGACACGCACGCGTTACAGCCGACGCACAGCGTCCCGTCGTAGAGCAGGCCGAGCGCCTTCGGCGGCATCTGCTTCGTCGCCCGCGCCTCCGCGGTCCCGACGCACGACGACGCGACGGCGGCGCCGCATCCAGCGCCGATCACGGTGAGCGCTTTGCGACGGTCCATCATTGCTCGGGCTTCTCTTTCTCGCGCGGCTCGTCGTGCGCCTTGCCGATGTTCTTCGCGAGCCGCGCGCCCGCTCCGATCGCGAGCCCGGTCACGGCGGCGACCGTGGCGACCGTCGCGACCGTCGCGCCCTGCCCTTGCGCGGCGCCCGGCTGCGGGAACGCTGCCGGCGTGACGTTCTGCAGCGTGGCGAGCGCGTGGATCGGCTTGGTGAACCCGACGCCTTGCTCGGTGCACCCGATGCACGGGTGACCGCAGCCGACGGGCCACGATCCGCTGCCCACGTCGCCGAACAGGATCGATGGACAGTTCGCGTACGTCTCGGGTCCCTTGCACCCGAGCTTGTAGAGACACCAGCCCTGGCGATGCCCTTCGTCGCCGAACTCGAGGGCGAAGCGTCCGGCATCGAAGTGCGCGCGTCGCTCGCAGTTCTCGTGGATCAGGCGGCCGTACGCGAACGTCGGTCGGCCCTTGGAGTCCACCTCGGGGAGCTTGCCGAGCACGAGGTAGTGCACGACGGTGGTGAGGAAGTTGTACGGGTTGGGTGGGCAGCCGGGGATGTTGAGCACCGGCCTGCGCAGGATCGCGGAGACCGGCGTGGCGCCCGTCGGGTTCGGTCCCGTCGAGGGCATCCCGCCCCACGACGCGCACGATCCGATCGCGATCACCGCGAGCGCGTCGGCGGCGCACTCCTCGACGAGCTCCATCGCGGTCTTCCCGCCGATCTTGCAGAACACGCCCTGCTGCTTCGTCGGGATCGCACCCTCGACGACGAGGATGTAGTTGCCCTTGTTCGCGGCCATCGCCGCCGTGCGCGCGGCCTCCGCTTGATGCCCCGCCGCCGCCATGAGCGTCTCGTGGTAGTCGAGCGAGATCACGTCGAGCAGGAGCTTCTCGAGCGTCGGGTGCTCGGCGCGCAGCAGGCTCTCGCTGCAGCCGGTGCACTCCTGGAAGTGCAACCAGATCACGGACGGTCTGCGCGCCTCGAGGAGCGCCTTCGCGACCGTCTGCGCGGCTGCGTTCGAGAGGCCCATCGACGCGGCCAACCCGGCACAGAACGAGATGAACGTTCGCCGTGTCATCCCGAACCTTCGTTCGGTTTCCTCGGGCTCGGACACGAGCGGCAGGTGACGCTTCATGCTTCGACCTCGGTCTGTTCGTGCTCCGCTGTTGCAGGTTCCACGCCGTGCTTCGAGCTGCGAGCACGCGCAGATTCCGCGCATCCGGGCAGGTGGACCGGCCCAGCACGCCGATTCTGCGCGTCACAGCCCGAGGTGATCCGCGATCTCTTCGAGGCTCGACAGCGAGCAGACGTCGCGCCCGTCTGGAACGCGCGCACACGTGACCGCGGGCGGAAGCGACGCGACGAACGGGGACAGGATCGCGTCCTCCGCGACGGCCTCCGCGAACGCTTCGTTCCACCGGGCCGCGAGCCACGGATCGAGCCCCGCGACCGACCGCGCCGGAAGGATCGGGTGCGTGCGGTTGATGACGACGGCCGCGAGCGGCGCGGCGCGAGCCTCGAGCGCGATCGCGAGCTCGCGCGTGTCCTCGAGGATCGAGGCGCGCGCGCCGGTGACGAGCACGAACGCCGCCTCGCGGTCGCGCAACAGGCCCCGCGCGCGGCGCGTCCTCTCGCGCACGCCGTCGACGAGCGCGGTCATCGCGCCGAGGAACCGTCCGATGTCGCCGAGCGTCGTGGAGCCCGCGGCGCGTTCGAGCTGGCGCGCGACGAACCGCGCGAGCGACCCCGTGATGTCGCGCGGCTGGTCGAGCAGGCGATCGATGCGCTCCGGCGCGCGCAGGAAGTCGATCGCGTGGACGGACGGCGGCGTGTCGAGGACGACCAGGTCGTGCGCGCCGGACTCGACGAGCCGGCACATCTCCTCGATCGCCATGTACTCGCTCGATCCGGCGAACGCGGTCGACAGACGCCGATAGAACGGGTTGTCGAGCAACGTGCGCGCGACGGCGTCGCTCGGTGCGTGGCGCGCGACGAAGGCGTCCCACGCGCGCTTCTGATCGAGCATGGCGGCGTGCAGGTTCGGAGCGACCTCGGCGCCGTTCGCGAGATCCACGCCGAGGGCGCGGCCGAGCGCGCGCGCGGGATCGATCGTCAGCACCATCGCGCGGCGTCCCGCGCGTGCCGCCCCGAGGGCGAGCGCGGCGGAGATCGTGGTCTTGCCGACGCCGCCGGTCCCGACGCAGACCACGAGGCGGTGGCGTTCGAGCAGCTCCTTCACGCCAGCTCCGCGATCGATGCGGCGAGCAGGCGCGCGTGCCGGGACAGCTCCATGATCGGCAGCCACGGCGCGCGCAGGACCGGCAGGCCGAGGCGCTGCTGGAACGCCGCGATCGCGCTCTCCTGCGCTCGCGCGCGATCGAGCGCCCGCCCGAGGACAGCCGCGAGCACCGCATCGCCAGCCGGCACCTCGACGCCCCGCGGCGGAGGTGGCACGCAGCGATTGACGATGACGCGGCCGATCGCGAGCTCGAGGCCGCGCAGCGTCTCGACCGTCTGCGCCGCCTCGGCGAGCGGCATCTCCTCGGGCATCGCGACGACGTGGATCGCGCAGCGCGAGGGATCGCGAAGCAGCTCCGCGTTCCGCGCGGCCTCGCGGTGCACGAGCCCGGACCGGAACGCGAGCTCGGCGGCGGACGGCATGCGCAGGTGCTCGAGCGCGTGACCCGAGGCGCCGGCATCGACGACGACCACGTCCCACCGCCGCTGCAAGACGTACTCGTCGCGCACCTTGCCGATCGCGACGAGCTCGCGCAGGCCCGGCGCTGCCTCGACGAACGCCGCGTACAGCGGATGCTCGAGGATCGGCCGCACGAAGCGACCGAGGTGCATCCGGCGCGTGAGGTACTCGCCGACCGCCGCGGCGCCGTCGATCTGCATCACGCTGATCTCCGGCCGCGCCGCGAGCGCGCGCGCGAGCCCGCCGCGAGGCCCGAGCTCGATCCCGAGCACGCGCGCTCCGCGCGAGGCCGCGGCGATCGCGATGGCGGCCGCGATGGTCGACTTGCCGACCCCGCCCTTGCCCGTGACGTAATGGAGCATCGCGTCGTGTGTCCGTGCAATTCACGTGGCACATCCGCTGCACCGCGCCGTGGCATGGGCGCGAAGTGCCTCGGCAGTCTCTGCATCGCGCGCGCAGTCCGTGCGCGGCGCCAAAGACGTCGCGCAAACGGTGCACGTCCGGGAGCCTCGCGATGATCGGACGGCCACCCACCCGCGAGCGCCCGACGCGCAGTCACTACGACGCGATCGTGATCGGCAGCGGCGTCGGCGGGTGCGTCGCGGCGGGGCTCCTCGCGAAGGACGGCGCCCGGGTGCTCGTTCTCGAGAAGAACCGCGAGCTCGGCGGCGTGCTCGCGTCGTACGAGCGCGACGGCTTCAAGATCGATTTCGGCAGCCACCTGATCTCTCGCGGCGACCGCGGGCCGCTCGGCCGCGCTCTCGCGCGTGCGGGCCTCGATCGACCGCGGTTCCTCACGCACCGCATCCCGGTGCGGTCGCGCGGGATGTTCGAGATCACGGCCCCCGAGCACCGTCGAGGGCTCGTGCAGGTCGGCCTCGAGGCGGCGCGCCAGCTCGATCTGTCCGCGCTCGAGACCGCCCGCCTCGCGCGAATGATGTTCCAGGTGTTCACGCTGACCGAGTGGGAGCTCCGGCGGTGGAACCATCGGACGCTCGACGACTTCATCCGCGAGCACACCGAGCATCCGGGCGCGTACTTCCTGTTCAGCTTTCTCGCGAGCATCTTCTTCGTGTTGCCGCCGTGGCAGGTCGCGGCCGGCGAGGCGATCCGCTGCTTGCGCCACGTGATCGGCACGTACCGCCTGTCGTACGTCGAGGGCGGGATGGACCAGATCGCGCACGCGCTGCTCGGTCTCGTCGTCGAGAACGGTGACATCGTCACCGGCGCGCGCGTGGTCGCGCTTCGCCGCTGCGCCGGCGCGCTCGGCGTCGTCACGGCCGACGGCGACGAGTACGTCGCTCCGATCGTGTTGTGCAACATGGCGCCGGCGGATGCGGTCGCGCTCTACCAGGGCGAGTTGCTCGCGAGCTATCGCGAGCGCGTCGCCGCGCTGCGCGGATCGGGGAACGCGCACCAGATCAAGCTCGCGCTCAAGCGACCGCTGGTCGACGAGGGCTGCCTGATCGGAGGCGTCTCGCTCTCGGGATTGACGCTCCGCGATCTGAGCCTCGATCTCATGCGGTCGACCGTCGACGCGATCAGCGTCGGCCAGATCAGCGATCCGCTCGCGATCTACGCGCCGGTCCCGACGAACTACGACCCGTCGCTCGCTCCGAACGGCGGACAGTTGATCGTCGCGAGCATCTACGGCCCGACCTGCGATCATCCGATCGACCGAGCGATCTCGTGGCGCGACCGCGCGCTCGATGCATTCCGCACGATCATCCCGAACCTCGACGACGAGCTCGTGTTCGCGGAGCTGACGCCGATCCGCGCCGTGGCCGGCTACATGGGCAAGTCGAATCGCGCCGCGATCTCGACCGGTCAGTTCCCCGGACAGGTCGGCGACGACCGGCTCCCCGTGACGACGCCGATCGACGGCCTGTACATCGTCGGCGATGGCGCCGGCGGTGCGGGCATCGGCACCGAGCTCGCCGCGTCGTCGGCGATGGAAGCGATCGACGCGATCGCCGAGCGCCGCGAACGGAGGGCCGCATGAGCGATCCGATGTTCGCCGCGTTGTGGGCCGGCGTCCTCGGCGCCGGCGTGATCGCCGCGATCGGCCTGCGCGCCTTCGGCGTCGCGTCGACGTACATCCGCGACCTGCTCCACATCGGCGCCGGGGTCTGGGTGCTCGGGTGGCCGTGGTGGCACGGCGGCGGCGTCCCGATCGCGATCACCGCGCTCGCGCTGTGCGCGATGCTCGCGGTGCCTTCGCTCGCGCGCAGCGTGCCGATCGCCCGGCGCTTCCAGCGCAGCGTGACCGGCGGCGACGAGCACTGGGGTGGCCTGGTGCTCTACACGCTGTCGTACGCGATGTTCACGGCGGTCGGCGTCACCGTCGATCCGTTCCACGCGGGCGCGGCGCTGCTCTCGCTCTCGCTCGGCGATGGCATCGGCGGCGCGGTCGGTCGCGCGTCGGGGCGCCATCACTATCGCGCGCCCGGCGGGAAGCGAAAGAGCTTCGAAGGCTCGGGGATCGTCGCGCTCGCGGCGACGGCCGGTGTCCTCGGCGCCGGGCTCGTCTTCGGCGTATCGGTCCCGCTCCTCGCCGCGCTCGCGCTGGGCCTCGTGGCCGCGGTGACGGAGGCGTTCTCGCCGCGCGGTACCGACAACCTCCTGATCCCCGTCGCGGTCTACGCCGCGGCGCGACTACTCGTGTGAGGAGACCACCATGGTGACACATGCACTTCCTTCGCAGCACGGCGGGAGCTTCGCCGCCGGAGTCTGGCGCGTCGCGGATCCGAAGATCACGCTCGCGTCGGTATCGTCGATGATCATCGGCGCCGCGTGCGCCGCGTGGGCGGGCCCCGTCGCGTGGGGCTGGCTCGTCGCGACCGTGATCGGCATCTTCTGCGTCGAAGCCGCGAAGAACGCATCGGGCGAGATCTTCGACTGGGACTCCGGCGCGGATCAGGGCGTGCGCGACGACGAACGCAGCCCGTTCTCGGGTGGCAAGCACGTGCTGCTCGACGGGCTGTTGACGCGCGCACAGACCGCGCTCGTCGCCGGCATCTTCTACGCGATCGCGATCGCGATCGGGGTCGTGATCGTCGTGTGGCGCGAGCACGCGGTGATGTACCTCGGCATGCTCGGCGTCGGACTCGCGTTCTTCTACCACGCGCCGCCGTTCAAGCTCGCGTACCGCGGCCTCGGCGAGCTCGCCGTGTCGATCGCGTACGGTCCCGTGATCGCGGCGGGGACCTACCTCGTCCAGCGCGGCACGATCGACGCGCCCGTGCTGTGGGCATCGATCCCGTTCGCGATCGCGTGCGGTGCGTTCCTGTGGATCAACGAGTTCCCCGACGCGCGGGCGGACGCGGCGGCGGGCAAGCGCACGCTCGTCGTGCGGCTCGGTCGGATCCGCGCCTCGCGCGTGTTCGCGGTGATCGTCGGTGCGGCGTACGCCGGCGTCGTCGCGCTGCCGCTCGTCGGGCTGCCCGCGACGACCTTGCTCGGGCTCGTCGGCCTCCCGCACGGCGTGGCCGCGGCGCGGCGCCTGTACCTCTATCCCGAGACCACGAAGCAGATCATCCCCGCGCAGGCGTGGACGCTGCTCTCGTTCGTCCTCATGGCCGCCGGCATCGGCGCCGGCTTCGTACTCGCAGCTCTCTGGAGGTGATCATGCTTCGCGAACGCATCGAACGGTACCTCTCGGACCACACCACGCTGAACCTCGCGACCTACGGGCCGGGCGGGCTGTGGTCGTGCGCCGTGCTCTACGTCCACGACGGCGTGCACCTCTACTTCACGAGCGTCGACCGCACGCGGCACAGCGTCAACATGCTCGCGCAGAACACGATCGCGGGGACGATCAACGACGACTGCAAGTCGTGGGAGTCGATGGCCGGCATCCAGGTCGGAGGCATCGTCGAGAAGGTCACCGATCTCGACGAGCGACGCCGCGTCGTCCGTGCGTACCTGGCGAAGTTCCCGTACTCCGCCGCGCTGTGGCACGGGAAGACGGACCCCGAGGTCATCGCGCTCGATCCGGAAGGCCACGACTTCTATCGCGTCACGCCGACGCAGCTGTTGTTCGCGGACAACTCGTTCGCGCCGGGCAAGCGCGAGGAGCTGGCGCTGTCATGAGCACCGCGTCCGAGCTGACGACCCTCGTCGAGACGGAAGCGCGTCTCGATGCAGCGGTCGCGTCGGCTCGGATCGCGGCCGAGGCCACGCGGGCGGCGGCTCGCGAGCGAGCGCGCGTCGCGCTGGAGGAGCTCGAGCAGGCGATCGAAGCGCGCCGGGCTCGCACCGAGCAGGCGATCGCGGACGAGACACGAGACCGCGAGCAAGCGAGCGAGCGGTGCGCGCACGACGAGATCGCCCGCTTCGACGCCGTGCGCGGCGAGCGGCTCGACGCGATCGCGCAGGAGCTCGCCCGCCGGCTCGTCGCGATCGCGATGGAGGAGCCGTGATCGTCGAGATGCAACGCGTCCGCGTCCTCGGTCCGCGCGCGGCGGCGCGCCGGGCGATCGAGGTGCTGCAGGACACGTCCGTGCTGCACGTCGTCGACGCGAGCTGTGCCGGCGGGCTCCGGCGTCACGCGGCGGATGTCGGCGAGCGCCGCCGGCGCCGGGACGTGACGGTGGCCGTCGCGCGGATCGAGAGCGCGCTCGCGAACCTCGCGACGCTCGGCGCCGCACCGCCGGAGGCCGCGACGAGCGCGCCGCCCGAAGGGAGTGCGGCGCGCCTCGCCGCGCGCGTCGTGACCGAGACCGCGTCGCTGATCGCGCGCTCGCAGGCGCTCGACGAGGAGCGCCTGGCGCTGCGCCTGTACGAGCCGCTGTTCGACGATCTGGAGCGCCTCCTCGGCAACGGCAACAAGCGGCGCTTCTCGATGTACCTGTTGACGCTGCGCTCCCAGTCGGCGCTCGACGTGCTGCGCGCGGCGCTCTCGCGCGCCCTCGGCGAGGATCACGATCTGCGGGCGCGGATGCTCGCATCCGGGGAGCTCGCCGCGCTCCTGCTCGTGCCGAGCGCGCGCGCCGACGAGATCGAGCAGACCCTCGCGTCCGCTCGCGTCGAGCGCGCCACCTTGCCCGCGGCGCTCGCATCGACCTCGCTCGATCAAGCGTTGCCTCGCATGCGCGCGCGGCTCGCGGAGGTCGACCGCGAGCTCGCGCGCATTCGCGAGCGCGCCACGAACCTCGCGCGCGAGCACGGCGCGACGCTCGCCGCGGCGCGTGCCCGCTTTCACGATCAGCTGCTCGCGCTCGAGGCGGCCTCTCACGCGGCCGAGAGCACGCGCGCGTTTGTCCTCGAGGGCTGGGTTCCGGCGCGCGATCGCGAGAAGCTCGAGACCGCGCTCCGCGCGCTCGGGCCGGAGATCACCGTCGAGACGCTCGAGGAGCGCGATTGGCGTCGCGAGGACGCACCGGTCGTGCTCGCGAACCCTCGCCTGTTCGCTCCGTTCGAGGCGCTCACCTCTCTCCTTCCACTGCCTCGCTACGGCAGCGTCGATCCGACGCCGTTCGTCGCCGTGTTCTTCCCGCTGTTCTTCGGTGTCGTCGTCGGCGATGTCGGCTACGGCCTGGTCCTCGCCGCGATCGCGGGCGCGCTTCGCCTCGGGAGCAAGCCGGCCGGCTCGGCGCGGAAGCTCGCGAAGATCACCGCGGCGGTCGCGGTGTACTCGATCCTCTTCGGGATCCTCTACGGCGAGATGTTCGGCGATCTCGGCGAGCACCTGTTCGGCATGCACGCGCTGTGGTTCGATCGCCGCGAGGCGGTCCTCGGCTTCCTCGTCCTCGCGGTGTCGCTCGGCGTGGTCCACCTCGTCCTCGGCCTCGTGGTCGCCGCGGCGAATCGCTGGCAGCGACACCGGCGCGAGGCGATCGGACGCGGCCTCACCGCGGTGATGTTGCTGCTCGTCGTCCTCGCGCTGCTCGCGGTGTTCGAGTGGCTCCCGCACACGTTCCTCACGCCGATCGTCGTCGCGCTCCTCGTGGCGTTCCCCGTCGTCATCGCGCTCGAGGGCGCGACGGCGCTGCTCGACTTCATGACGATCCTCGGGCACGTGCTGTCCTACGCGCGCGTGATGGCGCTCGGCACCGCGTCCGTGATGCTCGCCGTCGTGGCGAATCGCATGGCCGGAGCGTTTGGCTCGGTCGCGATCGGCGTCGCGTTCGCGTTGCTGTTCCACCTCGTCAACTTCGCGATCACGCTGTTCAGCCCGACCATCCACGTCATGCGCCTCCACTACGTCGAGTTCTTCGGCACGTTCTTCGAACCCGGTGGCGGTCCGTATCAACCGCTGCGTCACTGGACGCCGAAAGGAATTGCACCATGAGCACTCTATGGATCGCATTCGCCGCCGCAGCCGCCATCGTCGGCAGCGCTCTCGCGACCGGATGGGCGCAATCGAAGATCGGCGCATCGGTCGCCGCCGCGCTCGCCGAGAAGCCCGAGCTCCGCACCACGGCCGTCCTGATGATCGCGATCCCCGAGACGATGGTCGTCCTCGGCTTCGTCGTCGCGGTCCTCATCATGCTGCGAGGCGGTTGAGATGGCGCTCGCCGATCTGCTCGCCGCGCTCGCGCGCGACGCCGACGCCGAGGTCCATGCGGCGGCGGACGCGGCCGCGCGCGACGCGGAGAAGATCGAGGCGGAGGCCGCGCGACAGTGCGTCGTTCGGCTCGAGGCGGCCCTGCGCGAGATCACCGAGCGCGAGCGCGCGAAGCACGCGGCGCACCTCGCCGAGACCACGCAGCGCTGCCGCCGCGCCGTCCTCGAAGCGCGCGCCGCGATGCTGGAGCGGCTCCGCTCCGCGCTCCGCGACATCCTCCCGTCGTTCGTCGATGCCGAGCTGCGCGCGCGGTTCGCCGAGGCGGCGAGCGCGTTCGGCGATGGAGCGCGGCGCGACGTGCCGACGGGTGTCGTCATCGAGCTCGACGGTGGCACGCGCGTGGAGGCATCGCTCGAGGCGACGCTCGCCGTCGCGTGGCCGCGCCTCGCCGCCGAAGCGCTGGCGCTCGTGGATGGAGCGACCGCATGAGTCGCGAGGCGCTCGTCGCGCGCGCACGCGGGCTCTCGACGCGACGCGCACCCGCGCTCGCCGGACCGCCGTCGGCCGTCGAGGAGCTCCTGCGCGCGCGGCAGACGGAGGACCTCGCGATCCTTCGCCGCTGGGGAGGCAACGCCGTCGCCGCTCTCGAGCTCGACGAGGATCGCCGCACGCTCCGCGCGATCGCGCGCGGCATCGTCGCGAACGCGAGCCCGGTCAAGCGTCTGTTCGGTGCGGTCCCCACGTCGACGCTTCCGCCGCCACTGCTCGCACGTGTGGCCGAGGCCGCGTCGTTCGCCGACGTCCACGCGCTCCTCGAGCGGCACCCGCTTCGCGCGGCGTTCGATGTCGACGAGCTGTTCGACGTAGAGCGCGCGCTGCCCCGTCTGTTCGTCGCGCAGATCCGCACGCGCGACCTGGCGCTCCGCACGTACAGGACGCAGATCGTCGACGTCGAGAACGCGCAGGCCGCGCTCGCGCTCGTCGTGCGCGGCGCGAACCTCGACCCGCTCTCGATCTTCCTCGACGGCGGCGCCCGCGTGGATCGCGCAGTGTTCGCCGCGGCGGCGGCATCGCGCGAGACGGTGCGCGAACGCCTCGCCCGCGTGTTCGAGGGCACTCCGATCGCCGGCGCGCTCTTCGCGGCGCACCCCTCGGCGATCGAGGATGCGGCGCTCGCCTGGCAGCTCGCCACGCAGGCGCGGCTGCGCCGCGTCGAGCCGCTCGGTCTCGCGCCCGTGATCTGGCTCGCGTTTCACCGGCGCGACGAGGCACGCAACGCACGCGCGGCCGCGTGGAGCGCCGCGCTCGGAGGTCCATCGTGAGGGCGCGCCTGCGAGCGATCTGCACGCACGAGACCGCGCTCGGGTTCGCGCTGTCGGGCATCGCCCCCGTCGAGGCGCAGGACGGCCTCGAGGCAGCGCGCGTGCTCGACTCGTTCGCGACGATGCCCGCGAGCGGCGGCGTGGTGTTCATCGAGTCCGTCCTCTACGACGCGCTGCCCGCCGCGACGCGGCGACGGATCCGTCGCGAGGGCCTCCCGATCCTGATGCCGTTTCCCTCCCCCGCCTTCGATCGCGCGATCGCCCCGGAGCAGGAGCTCCTCGACGTGTTGCGACGCGCCGTCGGCTACCGCATGAGGCTGCGATGACGGCGCGCATCGTTCGCATCGCGGGCACGCTCGCCGAGGCCGCGCCGCTGCGTGACGCCGCGCTCTACGACCTCGTCCGCGTCGGTGACCGCGGTCTGCTCGCCGAGGTGATCCGCTTCGACGGCGAGCGCGCGACGCTGCAGGTGTTCGAGGACACGACGGGCCTCGCGATCGGCGAGGGTCTCGCGAGCACCGGCGGCTCTCTCGCGGTCGAGCTCGGCCCTGGCCTGCTCGGAGCGATCCTCGACGGCGTCGGCCGGCCGCTCGCGCGACTCGCCGATGCGAGCGGTGACTTCATCGCCCCCGGCGCGACCGCGCCGACGCTGGACCGCGATCGGCGGTGGCGCTTCGTGCCGCGCGTGCGCCCCGGCGATGCGATCGCCGCTGGCGACGTGCTCGGCACCGTCGACGAGAACGGCTTCGAGCATCGCGTCCCCGCGGAGCGCGACGGGATCGTCGCGTCGATCCGCGAGGCGAGCGTCACGGTCGACGAGGCGTTCGGCGCGCTCTCCGACGGCACGCCGCTCGTGCTCGCGCGTCGATGGTCGATCCGCCGGCCGCGCCCGGTGACCGAGCGCCTCCCCGCGAACCACCAGCTCGTCACCGGACAGCGCGTGTTCGACCTGCTGTTCCCGATCGCCGAGGGCGGCACCGTCGCCGTGCCCGGCGGGTTCGGCACCGGCAAGACGATCGTCGAGCACTCGCTCGCGAAGTACGCCGACGCCGACGTCGTCGTGTTCGTGGGCTGCGGCGAGCGCGGCAACGAGATCGCGGAGGTCATCTCGGAGTTCCGCGCGCTCGTCGATCCGCGCACGAACCGCCCGATGATGGAGCGCACGGTCCTCGTCGTGAACACGTCGAACATGCCGGTCGTCGCGCGCGAGGCGTCGGTCGCGCTCGGGATCACGATCGCCGAGTACTTCCGCGACATGGGCTATCGCGTCGCCGTGATGATCGACAGCCTCTCGCGCTGGGCGGAAGCGCTGCGCGACATCGGCGCGCGGCTCCAGGAGATGCCCGGCGAGGAAGGCTATCCGACGTACATGGCGAGCCGCCTCGGTGCGGTGTTCGAGCGCGCGGGGCGCGTTGTCGTCCAGGGCGCTCCGTCGCGGATCGGCGCCGTCACGATCGTCAGCGCCGTCTCGCCGCCGGGCGGTGACTTCTCGGAGCCCGTCACGCAGGCAGCGCTCCGCGTGACGGGTGCGCTGTGGGCGCTCGACGCGCAGCTCGCGCGCGCGCGGCAGTTCCCGGCCGTCGACTGGTCGACGAGCTACTCGCTGTACGCCGTCGGTGACATGGCGCCGCTGCGGACGCGGATCATCGCCCTGTTGCAGCGCGACGCGGAGCTGCGCGAGGTGGCGAGCCTGCTCGGCGTCGAGGAGATGGAGGATCGCGATCGCCTCGTGCTCGCGATCGCCGCGCTCGTGCGCGAGCACGTCCTCGGACAGAACGCGTTCGATCCGAACGACGCGATGTCGACGCTCGACAAGACGCGCGACCTCGCCGCGCTCTCGATCGCGGCGCTCGACGCGGCGAGCGCTGCGCTCGAACGCGGCGCGAGCATCGACGAGCTCCCGCTCCCCGCGGTGCGCCAGGCGATCGCCGCGCTGCGCCGCGCGGCGCCGTCGACGGACGCGACACGGCGCGCGGAGGCGGAAGCGAGTATCGCGAGCATCGCGAACATCGCGAGCATCGGAGGATCGACATGAACGTCACGCGCACGCATCGCGGCGCGCGCTCGCTCGCCGGCGCCCTGCTCTACGTCGAGAACACGCGCGGCGTCGCGCTCGGCGAGGACGTCGTGATCCGCGCGCCAGGGCAGCCCGACCGCCGCGGTCAGGTCATCGAGGCCGGCGAGGCGATCACGGTCGTCCAGGTCTTCGAGGACACGTTCGGGCTCTCGCCGGCGAGCGCCGAGATCGTGCTGACCGGCGTCACCGCCCACGCCCCGGTCGGCCGCGAGCTCCTCGGACGAACGCTCGACGGCGCCGGCAGACCGCTCGACGGACTGCCGCCGCCGATCGGCGAGGCGCAGCGCCCGGTCTACGGCCGCCCGATGAACCCGTGGCGCCGTGTGCCGCCGAGCGACTTCATCGAGACCGGTATCTCGGCGATCGACGGGCTCGACACGCTCGTCCGCGGCCAGAAGCTGCCCGTGTTCTCCGGGGCCGGGCTCCCGGCGCTCGAGCTCGCGGCGCAGATCATCGACGGCGCGCGCGTCGCCGGCGCCTCCAACACCGACTCGTTCGCCGTCGTGTTCGCCGCGATCGGGATCACGACGCGCGAGACGCGCATGTTCGTCGAGCGGTTCCGTGGCTCGCAGGCGCTCGCGCGCACCGTGTTCTACCTGAACGAGACGCGCGACCCGACGATCGAGCAGCTGCTCGCGCCACGCTTCGCGCTCGCGCAGGCCGAGCACCTCGCGTTCGATCACGGCATGCACGTGCTCGTCGTCATGGCCGACCTCTCGCACTACTGCGAGACGCTGCGGCAGATCGCCGCCGCGCGCGACGAGGTGCCCGGGCGCCGCGGCTACCCGGGCTACATGTACACGGACCTCGCGTCCCTGTTCGAACGCGCCGGCGTCCTCGGCGATCGCGGCGGCTCCGTCACGCAGCTGCCGATCCTCTCGATGCCCGACGACGACATCACCCACCCGATCCCGGACCTCACCGGGTACATCACCGAGGGACAGATCGTGCTGTCGCGTTCGCTCCACGGTCAGGGCATCGTGCCGCCGATCGACGTGCTGCCCTCGCTGTCCCGGCTGATGAACGCGGGGATCAAGCACTCGGCGCCCGAGCACCGGCAGTGGGCCGACCAGATCTACGCGCTCTACGCGCGCGGTCGCGAAGCACGCCTGATGGGCGCGATCGTCGGCGACGCCGGCCTCGCCGACGCCGATCGCCGCGCGCGCGACTTCGCGACGCGGTTCGAGCGCGAGCTCGTCGCGCAGGGCTCGGCGCGTCGCTCGATCGCCGAGACGCTCGCGATCGGCTGGAGGCTCCTCGAGATGCTGCCGCGCGGCGACCTCGAGCGCATCGACGACGCGACGTGGGCGCGCCGGCCGGGGGCCGCGTGAAGTCGCACACCTCGCCGACCCGCGCCGAGCTGCTCCGCGCGAAGCGCCTCCTGTCGCGCGTCGAGCAAGGGGCACGCCTCCTGCGCCGCAAGCGCGAGTCGCTCGTCCGCACGCTCGTGCCGCTCGCGCGACCCGCCGCCGAAGCGCGCCGCGCGATCGACGACACCGCGGCCGCGGCGTATCGCGCCGAGCACGCCGCGCTCGCGATCCACGGCGAGGCCGCGGTCGCCGCGACCGCGTGGCCACCGCGCACCCTCGAGGTCGAGCTCGACGTCGAGCGCGTGTGGGGCGTGACCCTGCCCAGCCTCGCGGATCCGCCGGCGTTCGAGCGCGATCTCGAGGCACGCTCCACGGCTCCCTCGTCGGTCGGCACCGCGCTGTTCGAGGCCACCAACCACTTCGAGCTCCTCGCGTCGCACCTCGTGCACGCGATCGCGCGCGAATCGCAGGTCCGCGCTCTCGCGACCGCTCTCGCGCGGACAGCGCGACAGCTGCACACGCTGGAGCAGCGCGTCGCCCCGGAGCTCGCCGCACGCGCCGCCTCCGTGGCGTCGGCTCTCGACGAGCGAGACCGCGAGGACCAGCTGCGCCTGCGCTTGCTCCGCCGCGCTCGCTGAGCCGGCGATCACTCGATCGCGACGTCGATGGTCCCGACCTCGGTCACCCCGCTCGGGGCGACGATGGTGATCGGCAGCGTCGCGTGCCCGACCTCGCTGCCGATCGTGGCCATGTCATCGATCGCCGTGACCGACAGCTGATAGTCGCCGGCCGGGAGCACCTGCGTCATTCCTTGGCCCACTCCGCAGTGCGCGAAGCTCCCCCGGCTGAACGCGCCCGCGGTGGCGACGATCCCCATGTCGTCGACACCCGCATCGGCGCACGACAACGGCTGGCGCGTCTTCGCGTCGACCAACCGCCACGCGAAGTGCGCGTACCCGCCATCGATCACGTACTGCGCGAGCACGTCGCGCTGACCCGTATGAAGATCGATCACGGCGTCGATCGGCGAACCGTACTCCGCGGTCCCGGTCGCGTCGGTCGCGCGAACGAGCACGCGATAGCGCCCGACGTACCACTGCTTGGCGCGCATCCCCTGGTCGCACGGCAGCATCTCGACGACCTCGCGCACCACCGTGTCGTCGCTGCGCAGCACCTGCGTCGTCAGCTCGATCGTGTCGATGCCGTCGGGGCAGCCGTGATCGACGAAGTCCGCGGCCGTCACGAACTTCCACGTCACCTTCGAGAGGACCTTGTATTCGATGGTGCACGTGTCCGAGCAGCCATCCCCCGGATCGGGGTTGCCGTCCTCGCACATCTCGCCGGGCTCGATGTCGAGATCGCCGCACACGGTCTCCGTGCGGCAGTTCTCGTCGCAGTTGTCGCCCGGCACGCGGTTGCCGTCGTCGCAGTTCTCGCTCGGCGAATCGATGATGCGGTCGCCGCAGCTCGGCTCGCGCGTGCAGTTCGCCGAGCACAGATCGCCCGACTCGATGTTGCCGTCGTCGCACTCCTCGAAGGGATCGAGGGCGCCGTTGCCGCACGGCCCGTGGAAGGCGTCGCCGCAACCCGCGGCGAGGACGAGGAAGACGATCCCCAAGCGCATGACGGTTGGTGCCGCCAGACTAGCAATTCCGTCACGTAGCGAAGCCCGCGAAACGGTGGTAATCAGCCCCGACGATGTCGTCCCCGCCCGCCTCCATCGATCAGCTGATCGATACGCTCGATCGCCGGATCGTCGTCCTCGATGGCGCGATGGGCACGATGATCCAAGGCCTCGGCTTTGCCGACGAAGCGCAGTGGCGCGGCGAGCGCTTCGCCAACCACGCGCACGCGCTCAAGGGCTGCAGCGACCTGCTGGCGCTGACCCAGCCGAAGGCGATCGAGGACATCCACTACGCGTTTCTCAAGGCGGGCGCCGACATCGTCGAGACGAACACGTTCACCGGCACCTCGATCGCGCTCGCCGACTACGGCCTCGAGGGCGCGGTGCGCGACATCAACATCGCGGGTGCGCAGGCAGCGCGCCGCGCGGTCGAGCGCGCGATGCGCGAGGACGGCAAGCCGCGCTGGGTCGCGGGCTCGATCGGGCCGACGACGAAGACGGCGTCGCTCTCGCCCGACGTGAACGATCCCGGCGCGCGTGCGGTCACGTTCCGAGAGCTGGCCGATGCGTTCTCCGAGCAGGCGCGCGCGCTGATCGAGGGCGGCGTCGATCTGATCCTGACCGAGACGCACATCGATACGCTGAACTGCAAGGCGGCGCTGTTCGCGTTCGAGGAGCTGTTCGCGCAGGGCGTGCGTCGCGTGCCGGTGATCGCGAGCGTGACGATCCCGGATCGCTCGGGGCGCACGCTGTCCGGGCAGACGGTCGAGGCGTTCTACAACTCGATCTCGCACGCGAACCTGTTCGCGGTGTCGATCAACTGCGCGCTCGGCGCCGACGACATGCGGCCGCACGTCGCGGAGCTCGCGCGCTCGGCGGGCATTCGCGTCGCGTGCTATCCGAACGCCGGCCTGCCGAACGAGTTCGGCGGCTACGACGACACGCCCGAGCACATGGCGAGCGTGCTCGGGTCCTTCGCGCGCGAGGGCATGCTGAACCTCGTCGGTGGTTGCTGCGGAACGCGCCCCGAGCACATCGCCGCGATCGCGAAGGCGGTCGCCGATGTCCCGCGCCGCAAGATCGTCACGCCGCCGCACTTCATGCGTCTCGCGGGCCTCGAGCCGCTGACGATCACGCCCGAGACCAACTTCGTCGTCGTCGGCGAGCGCACCAACGTCACGGGCAGCGCGGCGTTCCGTCGCCTGATCAAGGAAGACAAGTACGACGAGGCGGTCGCGGTCGCGCGGCAGCAGGTCGAGGGCGGCGCGAACATCCTCGACGTATGCATGGACGAGGGCATGCTCGACGGTGTCGCGGCGATGCGCAGGTTCTTGAACCTGATCGCCGCGGAGCCCGACATCGCGCGCATCCCCGTGATGGTCGACTCGTCGAAGTTCTCGGTGATCGAGGCCGGCCTCGAGTGCCTGCAGGGCAAGGGTGTCGTCAACTCGATCTCGCTCAAGGAAGGCGAGGACAAGTTCATCGAGCAAGCGCGCGTCGTGCGCCGCTTCGGCGCCGCGGTCGTCGTGATGGCGTTCGACGAGACCGGCCAGGCGACCACCGTCGACCACCGCCTCCAGATCGCGCACCGCGCGTACAAGATCCTGACGGAGAAGGTCGGCTTCCCCGCCGAGGACATCATCTTCGATCCCAACATCCTGACGATCGGCACGGGCATCGAGGAGCACGACGAGTACGCCGTGAACTTCATCGAGGCCACGCGCCGGATCAAGGCCGAGCTACCCGGCACCAAGGTCAGCGGCGGCGTGTCGAACCTGTCGTTCTCGTTCCGCACGAACCCGCGCGTGCGCGAGGCGATGCACGCGGTCTTCCTCTATCACGCGATCAAGGCGGGCCTCGACATGGCGATCGTCAACGCGGGTCAGCTCGCGGTGTACGACGACATCGATCCCGTGCTGCGCGAGCACGTCGAGGATCTCGTCCTGAACCGCCGCCCCGACGCGACCGAGCGCCTGCTCGCGCTCGCGGCCTCGTTCTCCGGCCAGTCCGTCAAGAAGGAGGACGAGCTCGCGTGGCGCTCCGAGCCGCTCGCCGCGCGCCTCGCGCACGCGCTCGTCAACGGCATCACCGACTTCATCGACGCCGACGTCGCCGAGGCGCTGACCGTCTATCCCAAACCGCTCGCGATCATCGAGGGGCCGCTGATGGACGGCATGAACGTCGTCGGCGAGCTGTTCGGCGCCGGCAAGATGTTCCTGCCGCAGGTCGTGAAGTCCGCGCGCGTGATGAAGAAGGCGGTCGCGATCCTCGAGCCGCTGATGGACGCGGAGAAGAAGGCCTCGGGCGTCACGACGGCCAAGGGCAAGATGGTCATCGCCACCGTGAAGGGCGACGTGCACGACATCGGCAAGAACATCGTCGCCGTCGTGCTTCGCTGCAACGGGTACGAGGTCACCGACCTCGGCGTGATGGTCCCGCAGCACAAGATCCTCGACACCGCCGCCGAGCTCGGCGCGGACCTGATCGGCCTCTCGGGCCTGATCACGCCCTCGCTCGACGAGATGATCAGCGTCGCGACCGAGATGACCCGCCGCGGTCTGACGCTGCCGCTGTTGATCGGCGGCGCCACGACGTCGGGCAAGCACACCGCGGTCAAGGTCGCGCCCGCCTACGCCGGCCCCACGATCCACGTCCCCGACGCATCGCTCGCCGTCGGCGTGATGGGCAAGCTCCTGTCCAAGGATCGCGACGCGTACATCGCCGAGGTCGCCGCGAAGCAGACCTCGATCCGCGAGGCGCACGTCTCGTCCCAGAAGCGGCCGCTGATCTCGTTCGAGGAAGCGCGCAAGCGCCGCCTCGCCCTGCCCTTCGGCCCGACCGACATCCCGCGCCCGCCGTTCCTCGGCACCAAGAACGTCGACCTCGCGCTCACGGATCTCGTGCCGTGGATCGACTGGTCCCCGTTCTTCCACACCTGGGAGCTCTCGGGCCGCTACCCCGCGATCCTCGACGATCCGAAGAAGGGCGACGCCGCGCGCAAGGTCTTCGCCGACGCCCAGGCGCTCCTCGCGAAGATCGTTGCCGAGCGCTCGCTCACGGCGCGCGCCACCTACGGCTACTTCCCGGCCGGCACCGATGGTGACGACATCATCCATGTCTTCTCCGCCGATCGCGCCCACGAGCTCGCGCAGTTCCCGATGCCCCGCCAGCGCGAGGACAAGGAGACCTGCCTCTCGCTCGCCGACTTCATCGCGCCCCTCGCCACGATCCGCACCACCACGATCCCGCCGATGGGTCTCGACGGCTCCGAGCCTCCCGAGACCGGCACCACCAACCGCATGCCGCTCGATCACCTCGGCGCGTTCATCGTGACCGCGGGCATCGGCACCGACGCCCTCGCCGCCGCCTTCGAGCGCGACCACGACGACTACTCCGCGATCATGGCCAAGGCCCTCGCCGACCGCCTCGCCGAGGCCGCCGCCGAGTACCTCCACGCGCGCGTGCGCCGCGAGTGGTACGCGCCCGACGAGACGCTCGACCACGCCGCGATCCTCGCCGAGACCTACCGCGGCATCCGCCCCGCGTTCGGCTACCCCGCGTGCCCCGAGCACGCCCCGAAGGCGACGCTGTTCGCGCTGCTCGACAACGCCGACCACCACGGCGTCTCGCTGACCGAGAGCTTCGCGATGCACCCGACCGCGAGCGTCAGCGGCCTCTACTTCGCGCACGCGAAGTCGCAGTACTTCGCCGTCGGCCGCACGAGCTAAACGATGGCGACGGCATGGTGAGCCTCCCCGGCGGCGAGCCGTGCACGTGCGATCACTGCGGGTAGTCGTCGGGGTTCTATAAGGCGGCCCGAACGCGCGGCCGTGAAGGTTTCTTCCGACGCTGCGAATAGGTCGCGCATGGGGTGCGTTGTCTGGATCGATGTTGGCCACGAGGGGCCTCGCCACGATCGCGATCACCGCGGTGATCGCGTGTGGCCGCTCTGCGCCTGAACCATCGCCAACGACCAGCCCGCCGACCAGCCCACCCTCGCAGGCAGCGTATGTCTGGCAGCGCAACTGGACGCCCGGCGTCCGCGATGCGGTGGCTCACCCGCCAACAGGGATCGACGAGCTGCGCGTCTTGATCGCGGAGGTCTCACCGAGCGCATCGCTGACGATGATGCCCGTGGACGCCGAGTCGTTGGCGAATGCGGGTGTGTCGATCGCGCTCGTGATCCGTATCGAAGGCTCGCGACCGATCGAAGCGCTCTCGCTCGAGCCTATCGTCGCTGCCGCAAATCGGCTCCGAGCAGCGGATGTGAACGTCATCGGGATCGAGGTCGATCACGACTGCGCGACTGCGAGGCTCGCCGGCTACGCGCGCTGGCTCGCGAGCCAACGACACACGATCGAAGCCGCTTCGCGCCCCGAGCACACTCGGCGCGCACACACCGCGACAGATCGGCCTGACCACTTCCCCGCCGGAAATCAAGTTGATCGATCCGCCGCTGGTGCGGGCTCGCCCGATGACACCGTTCATGACGCGACTGGCGCGTACCGGTTCTCGATCACAGCGCTGCCCACGTGGGCGTCGAGCCCTGCGCTGATAGATGTGGCTCGCGCCGTCGACGAGATCGTCGTCCAGGTCCACGCCGTGCGCGCGCCGCTGATCTTCGACGCGAACACCGCGTGGCGCGACCTCCATCGCTTCGCACGAGCGATCGCGAACGAGATGCGGGACGATGCGCGCGAGAAGGCCGCGTTGCGCGTGGCGCTCCCGACATACAGCGCGATCGTGCGCGACGTCGAGGTGAGCGTCGATCCGGAGGATGTCGCGCGCTTCGTTCGCCGCCTTCGCACCGAACCCATCGCCGGTGTCGATGGCATCGTCTGGTTCCGACTCCCGGTCGAGGGCGACGAGCAGACGTGGTCGCGCGCGACGTTCGCGCGGCTCGTCGACGGCGCACGCGCTTCGCATCCGATCGCCCGCACGCCGCACGCGAACATCGAGCTCGTCTCGCAAGGCGACCATCGCTTCGACGTCGTCGTCTCGAATCCAACGGGCACGCTCGTCGATTTGCCCCCGATTCGCATCGCCGGCGACATCGGCGCGGCGGACATGGTGGCTGGCTATCGCGAGGCGGGACCGGGCCGGTGGGACGCCCCCCGTCGGTCGCTCGCACGCGGCGAACGCATCGTGATCGGCTGGATCTACGGAAAGGACATCTCCCTTGTCGAATAGAGCGCGATCGATCGTCGCGAGCGTCGTGATCGTCGTCGGTGCCGGAGTTGCATTCGTGCCGGAGCCGGAGGTCGAGGCGTGCGGACCGGACTTCCCGACGAACATGATCATCCGGCGGGCGGACGCGCTCGCCACGATGTGGGACGGCTCGTTCGCCGAGGAGGTCGGCAAGCTCGTGCCGGTGTCCGCGCGCGATCGCGAGGTGTTCGTGCGGGGGCCCGCGTACGTCGTGGCGATGGCGCGCGAGGAGGCGCTGTACACGTCGGGCGCCGAGAAGTTCCGCGCTGGCTCGTACGAGGAGGCCGCGCGCGACTTCGAGGCGCTGCTGCGGCTCCCGCCGAGCGAGCGCGAGCGATGGTCGATGTCCGCGGCGTACTCGCTCGGCCGCGCGTACGACGTGCTGCACCGGAATGCGAAGGCGATCGCGGCGTACCGGACCGTGCGAAAGCTCGCGCGCGCCGGGTTCGTCGACGACGACGGGCTCGCGCTGAGCAGCCTCGGCCAGGAAGCACGCACCGCGTGGCGCGAGAGCACGCCGCAGGCGATCCGGTTGTACGCGCAGCAAGCGGCGCTCGGCGGGACGACCGGGGCGACGTCGCTGCTACAGCTCGTGCGGCAGACGGACGCGAAGGAGCGGCGCTTGCTGTATCGCGATGACGTCTCGACCGCGCTGTTCGCGCTCTACTACTACACGCGCGGCAACGAGCTCTCCGACGAAGAGCGGGCCGCGTGGAAGAAGGAGCTCGGGCGCGCGGTCACGAGCAGTGGTCGCGGCGCGGCGTACATGGCGGCCGCGTCGTATCGCGCGGGCGAGTGGACGGCGGCGGCGAGGTTCGCCGCGATGTCGAAGGCGCCGATCGCGACGTGGGTGAAGGCGAAGCTGGCGCTCCGCGATGGCGATCGCGCCACGGCGGAGGCGCTGCTGCGCGAGGTCGAGAAGGCGGGCTTGCAGGGCAACCGCGTCGAGTCGGAGATCGCGAGCTACGAGCTCGACAGCGACCCGAGCTCGCTCGTTCGCGCGGAGCTGGGCTTGCTGGCGCTCGCCGGCGATCGGTTCGCCGAGTCGGCGGCGTGGTTCGGCAAGGCGAATCGCACGCCGGAGGCGGCGTATGTCGTCGAGCGAGCGATGTCGATGGACGAGCTGCTCGCCGAGGTCCAGCGCACGCAGGCGGTGCGTGCGATCGTGCCGGCGGCGCCGGACGGCGTCGCGGCGGACGCCGTGTGTCGCTACTGGGACGCAACGACAGAGCAGGACCGCGCGTACTGCTGGGGACGGTTGCTCCTCGACATCTACGCGCGGCGGCTGTTGCGCGCGCATCGCTACGACGAGGCGCTCGAGGCGTTCGGTGCGAATCGCCCGACCGCCGACGACGATGTCGATGGTGACGAGGCCACGGACAACGATCCGGATCCCGCGGGCACGTTCGTGGCCGAGATGAAGCGCGCCGCGGCGACGACCGGCATCGAGCGTGCGGAGCACCTGTTCGCCGCATCGCGCACGCTGCGCTCGTACGGCATGGAGATCGCCGGCACCGAGGTCGGTCCCGACTGGCGCATCTACGACGGAGGCTACGAGGGGGAGACGCTGTGTCTCCCCTCGCCGGTACATGGCTACAGCGCGTTCGCGGTCCCCGACGAGAGCGGCGACATCCCCTACGAGTGGGACGCGCCGTGCGTGAAGCCGACGAAGGGCGACGCCGCGCTCGTCACGCCGCTCGAGGTCGCGCGGGTGCGGGCGAGCGCGCCGGAGATCGACCAGCGCTTCTCGTATCGCTACGTCGCGTCGAAGCTCGCCGAGGAGGCAGCCGGGCTGGTGCCGCCGCGCAGCCAGGCGTACGCGACGATGCTGTGCTGGGCCGCGCTGTACGCGAAGCGCGACCAGACGCGCGTCGACGAGCTGTACGCGATGTACGTGCGCAACGGCGCAGCGGGCTTCTCGATCGCCGCGGACTGCGAGGAGCCGGACTTTCGACGCGCGCGACACTTCGAGGAGGAGCAGGCGCAGCGGCGAGCCGAGCAGGTCGCGGCGGCGCAGCGGGCCCGCGAGTGGACGTGGCCGCGCATACGCGACGCGGCCTGGCGTCGCCGAGGCTGGCTCGCCTATCCGATCGCGGCGATCGCGCTCTTGCTTCTCGCCCGGTTCGTGTTCGCGCGGGCGGCGTATAGCCCGGGTTTCGCTCGCGATCCGTCGAGCAAGCGAACGCGCGAGCGCGGCTGAGCTCGCGTTCACCGCGCAGGCGATACGTTGCGACATGGTCGACGGCGCGCTGGTGTATTCGGCGCGAACGAACAACAGTTGGCCGATGAGTATCGTCATCGACCTCCTCGAGAAGAGCCGCCCCGGCCGTGCGCTCACGTTTCTCGCGCGCACCCCGATTCCGCTCGTGCAGCCGAACCGCTTCGCGGATCGCGAACCGTCGATCGCACGCGAGGACGCGAGCCCGATCGTCGCCGAGGTCACGCCGCGCGAGGGCACGGGCACGGTCCTCGTCGGCGATGTCGTCATCAAGGATCAGATCGACGTCGCGGGCATGCGCACCGGCGTCGGCTGCGCGGATGGCGGCGAGCTCGCCACCGAGGACGCGCCCCTCGTCGCGCGCATCCTCGCCGCCGGCGGCCGCATCGTCGGCAAGGCGAAGATGACCGAGCTCGGCATGGACGGGCTCGGCTCGCTCATGCACTACGCGATGCCGCGCAACCCGCGCGCGCCGGGCTACGTGCCCGGTGGATCGAGCACCGGCACGGCGGTCGCCGTCGCGAGCGGCTTCGCGCGCTGGGGCGTCGGCGGTGACGGCCTCGGCAGCATCCGCATCCCCGCCGCGTTCTGCGGCCTCGTCGGCCTCAAGCCGAGCCGCACGCGACTCGAGCGCAAGGGCATCCGCAGCCCGGTGCGCTCGCTCGACGCGGTCGGTCCGATCACGCGCACCGTCGAGGACTGCGCGCTGCTGTGGCAAGTGATGGCCGGCGAGAAGGTGGAGGCGATCACGCCGTGGGTGCCCGACAAGGTCGGCGTGCCGGTGATCGGACTGCGCGCGGCGCGATCGGTGATCTCGGCGTTTCACCGCGCGCTCGACGCGCTGTCGATCCAGATCGAGAAGACCACGATCCCGGGCCTCGACAGCGCGACGTTCCTCGGCGGCATGACCGGCGCGTACGAGCTGTCGACCGGACCGATGCGCGATCGCACCACGACCGGCGCGGGCCGCACGAGCCTCGCGATCGGCGGCGCGTTCTCGCCGGCGGATGTCGCGCGGCTCGAGGCGCAACGCGCGGCGCTGCGCGAGGCGACCGATCGCGCGCTCGCACGCACGCCGATCCTCGCGATGCCGACGACCGCGATCCCGCCGCCCGCGCTGACGAGCGAGATCGTCGCCGGCAAGACGAACGTCCTCTTGCTGCGCTCGCTCGGCGCATACACGCCGCTCGCGAACCTGTGCGACCTGCCCTCGATCGCGGTGCCGTGCGGCGAGGACGATCGCGGCCGCCCGCTGTCGATCATGTTCGTCGCCGGCAAGGGCGGCGAGACCCGCCTGCTCCAGCTCGCGCTCGCCATGGAGCGCACCGGCCTCGGCCGCGCGCGGATCTGAACCCGGAGCTCGGTCGTGTCGAACTGACCGACGAGGCCGCAGTGTGCTCGGTCAGGGTGCGAGGCCCTGGATCGTCATTCCTCCGTCGACGATCAGCGCCTGGCCCGTGACGTAGCTCGACGCGGGCATCGCGAGGAACGCGACCGCGGTCGCCACCTCGCGCGGCTCGGCGATGCGCGCGAGCGGCGTCGCGGCGAGGATACGCGCGAGCTTCTCCGGATCGCCGAGCACCGGCTCGACGAGCGGCGTCCGCGTGTACCAGGGCGACACGGTGTTCACGCGAATGCGAGCGCGCGCCCACTCGAGCGCGAGCGTTCGCGTCGCCTGCGCGAGCCCGGCCTTCGCCGCCGCGTAGGCGACGCCGGTCGGCAGCGCGACATGGCCGGCGACGGAGCCGATGTGGATCACGCTCGCTCCGTTCGCGGCCACGAGCGACGCGTGGAGGTCGCGCGACAGGAGCAGCGTCGACGTGAGGTTCAGCGCGAGGAGCCGCTCGATCGTCGCGTCGTCGTAACCGGTCAGCGGCCCGCGCACGTTCGAGCCCGCGTTGTGCACGAGCACGTGCAGCGCGCCGAGCTCGCGCACCGCGGCGACGATCGATGCGCGTCCCTCGCGCGTGGTCACGTCGGCGACCACGCCGATCGATCCCGCGAGCTCGCGCACCGCGGCGTCGAGCGCCGGCGCCTCGCGCGCGACGAGAACGCAGCGGGCACCGAGCCCGTGCAGCTCCTGGGCGATCGCACGGCCGATGCCGCGGCTCGCACCGGTCACGAGGGCGGTCGATCCGTCGAGGGTCCACGGCGAGGTCATGCGCCACGATACCGCGCGGCTGACCACACCCGCACGCCGACCATCAGTAGGATGTGCCGATGCGAACACTCCTCGTTGCCGTGTGCCTCCTCGCTTCCGCGTGCGGAGGAAGCTCCAAACCCGACACCACGCCGACCGGCGAAGGCAGCGGCAGCGCCAGCGCCAGCGCCGACACGCGCACGCTGTTCGAACGGCTCGGTGGACTGCCCGCGATCGAAGCGGTCGTGAAGGAGTTCGTGAAGACCACGGGTGCCGACCCGCGCATCGCTCAGTTCTTCACCAACGCGGATATCCCGCGCCTCGAGAAGCTGATGGTCGAGCAGATCTGCGAGGGCACCGGCGGGCCGTGCAAGTACACGGGCAAGTCGATGAAGGAGAGCCACACCGGCATGAAGGTGAAGGAGGAGCACTTCGCCGCGTTCATCGAGGATCTCACCGCGACGCTCGACAAGTTCGAGGTCGGCGAGCGCGAGAAGGCGGAGGTCCTCGCCGCGTTCAACTCGATGAAGGCCGACGTCGTCGAGCCCTAGAACCGATCCGAAACTTCACGATGGGCCGTTCGCCGTCCCCGTTCTCGGTCGAGTACGAACGCCAACAGCTGATGGCCGCCTAGTTCCCGAATCAACCCGTCCACCAAAGCGGGGCAACTTCAATGGCTAAGCGTCGGATCCGTTCTTAGCGAAACGTCCCTCCGATCGACAGCATGATGAACGTGGAGTCGGCCTCGCCGGTCGGCGGCGTCCCCTCCCACTGCCTGCGCCCGATCGACAGCCCGATCCAGCCGGTGACCCATCGCGAAAAGCGATGCGACTTGCTGAGGCGCAGCGAGTACTCGCGATACGCGCCCGAGCCGTAGGCCGACGACAACACGTTGTTCGCGATCTCGGCGTCGAGCTGCAGCCACCCGAGGTCGTAGTGGAACCCGATCGCCGCGCGGTGCCCGCGCGCGATGTCTCGCTCGCTCCCGTCGAGCGGCACCGCGTCGCTATAGCCCTTCCAGGACGTGCCGGTCAGCGTGATCGAGGCGCGCTTGTTCAGCGAGATCGCGGTGCGCTTCGTGTCCTCGGTGACACCGAGCCCGACGATGTTCGGCCGCGGCACGACGTCGAGCGTGAGCAGCGGCGCGTCCGGATCGTGAAACAACGCCCCCGATTCGTGCACGCCGAGCTCGTCGTCCGCGTGTGCGATCGCCGGGAGCGCGAGCAGGACCGCGAGTCTCGCCAACCGCACGAACCTGTGACCGCGGTCGCAGTCTGCAGGTTGCCCGCATCACGCGAGGTCGCGATCAGCGCTTGCCGAACGCGTGATTCGTGAAGCCGATCGAGATCCCACCCATCATGCCGTCGTCGAGCACGCTCTTGCCGGCGAGCGCGGACAGCGTCACGTGCGGCGACACCCACAGCGACGCGCGCGCGCGGCCCTCGAGGACCGCGGAGCCCGTCGCGATCGTGGACGTCGTCTCGCACGCGAGGTACGTCGAGTCGTACGTGTACGCGAGGAGCCGCCCACCGCCCGCGACCTCGACGCCGAGATCGACGTCCCCGATCCGACCACCGAACCCGAGCACACCGACCGCGCCGACGAGCGTGGTGCTCGACGCCGTCAGCGTCGGCGTGCCGAGCTCGCCCGACGAGGTCATCTCCGCGGCGACGCCAGAGCTCGTGAGCGCCCCCGCCTCCAGCTCGCCCGCGAGGTAGAAGCCGTGGCGCAGCGGCGCGCCGACACGAAGCTGCGCGACCACCGCGTTCTCGAGCTCGGGTTGCGGCTGCGTCGCCGGCCCG
Source organism: uncultured Kofleriaceae bacterium (assembly GCA_964617845.1). Classification (GTDB taxonomy): domain Bacteria; phylum Myxococcota_A; class Polyangia; order Haliangiales; family Haliangiaceae; genus JABFXX01. The sequence goes on from CAZUAR010000001.1 coordinate 187,643, forward strand.
ACGACGCGATAGGAGAACGACTGCATGTCGTGCGTCACCGTGCCGGTCTCGGCGCCGAGCGGGCTCGCGAGTGTTCGTGTCGCGATCCCGAGATCGAAGAACAGCGTCGGCATGTTCTTCATGCGCCACGCGCTGTACTCCGCGCAGGGTCCTTCGCACGGCGGCTCGTAGCTCGACGACGAGTCGTCGGACGCGAAGCTCGAGAAGTCGCTCGACGAATCACTGTCCGAGCCGCCGCACGGCGAGGCACTCGCGACGCTCGCGCGGATCGCGACGAGGCCAACGGCGGTCACGACGATGGAGGTGCGCATGCGTCGAGCCTGGCGCAGCGCCTCTGTCGATGTGTTGAGGCGCCGTTACGAACTGCGAACTGTTAGCAACCGCACTCGCCCGCCGGGAGCCCAACGAGCTCGCGGACATCGGCGCACGGAAGGTCGACCTCCTGGTAGAGGAGGTGCGCCGCCGTCTTCAACTGATCCGTGCGATCCGCCGGCTCGGCACGGTCGGCGGCACGGAGAGCCTCGCGAACGTTCGCCGGGACGTCGGGGCTGTGCATCAGGAGCGTGGCCATCGAGAAACTCATGTGGACCCCATGAGACAAAGGATGAGGTAGGTCGGTTGTCCGCGGTACTAGCCGTTCGGCGAGCACCCGAACGCCGGATCGAGTAGTGTGACCAAGAGGTCGCCGATGATCGAAATCATCATCCTGGTCCAGTTCTGCAAGAAGCTCGCTGCGATCGCGCGCGAGAAGAATCGCTCGGGCAGCTGGGGCGCGGTCGGCGCGGTCGGCTGGATCGGGGGCGAGATCGGCGGCGCGATCCTCGGCGCCATGGGCGGGGCGGAGTCGATGAACCTGTACGGCTACGCGATCCTCGGCGCGATCCTCGGCGCGGTGATCGCGTACCTGATCGTGAAGTCGCTCAAGGAGCTCCCGCCCAACGGCGACTTCCCGACCGCTCGCGTGATCTAGCGAACGAGGGCGAGCACGGCGCGGACGACCGCGAGCACCGCCTTGCGGGACTCCGCTGGCAGCTCCGCGATCTCGCGCAGCTCCGACGACAGCGGCGGCATCGGCGCCGCGCGATGCGCACCCTTCGCCTCGAACCGGATGTCGAGCGACAGCCCCAGCCCGTCCTCGACGATGCGGCGCAGCGTGCTGAACGGAACGTCGCGGTTCCCTCGCTCGATCTCGCTGACGTACTTGCCGACGATGCCGGCCTTGCGACCGAGCTCGGACTGCGTGAGGCCCGCAGACACCCGGCGCGCGCGGATCAACTGACCGAGAGCGCGGAGCGCGTGCTGGGGAGACGAAGCCATTGCCTCTCGGGTCGACCAGCTCCGGAGAGGGTATATCCACGGTCCGTGGATTCTCGTGTCAGATACCCATGGCCAGTGGACACGTTAACCCGCCACGACCCCGGCCCGGTCCGATGCCTCCGGCAGCAGTTCGCTCCACCAGTAACGGCTATGTTACGGGGGTGCACCCGCTCGACGCCCTCGGAAATCCCGTCCGCCGCGACATGCTCCGAGCGCTCCGCAAGACACCCATGACGGTGGGTGATCTCGCGAAGCGCTTCCCGGTCAGCCGCCCCGCCGTCTCGCGGCACCTCCGGGTGCTCGAAGAGGCGGGCCTCGTGGAGACACGCACCACCGGCAAGCACAGCGTCTGCGCGGTGCGCGTCCAGGGCTTCGCGCCGGTGCGCGCGTACATCGACGAGTTCTGGGACGTCGCGCTCGCGCGTCTCGAGGAGCTCGCGAAGCGATGATCGTCAAGACGGTGACCCTGCCCTGCTCGCCCGCGCGCGCGTTCGCTCTGTTCACGCAGCACGCCTCCGAGTGGTGGCCGCCCGAGCGGCGCCACACGGGCGAGGCGACCAGCACGATCGCGATGCTCGAGTCCGGTCGGTTCTTCGAGCGCGCGAGTGACGGCCGCGAGGTGGAGCTCGGACGCGTGCTCGTGTGGAGGCCCGATGAGGAGCTGGTGCTCGACTGGTTTCCAGGGACGGACGCGGATCATCCGACGCGCGTGGTCGTGACGTTCACCGCGACCGACGAGCAGACCCGCATCACGATCGAGCACGGGCCCACCCCGGCGAGCGAGGAGCTCTATCCGGCGCGCGCGCCGCGCTACGCGGCGTCGTGGGACCTCGTGCTCGCCGCGCTCGACCGCTACGCGCTTGAACACCGGTAACCTGCGTGTTACCGATGCCCATGGCGTCGACGAAGAAACCACCCGCGAAGAAAGCTGCTGCCCCGAAGGCGTCCAAGGTCTCGGGCGACGGAACCAAGGCCAAGCCGTGGAAGCTCACGACACCGCCGGGCACCTCGGCGTTCGAGGCGTACCGCGATGACGCGGCGACGCCGCCTGCCCTGGTGTGCAAGGTCGGCTCGACCGAGCTCCGCTATCACCTGCGGTGCATCGACGACCTGCACGCGATGCTGAAGAAGCACGGTGACTGGATGGCGCTCGGCGGCGCCGACGAGCAGAAGCCCGCGGCCGACGACACCGTCGAGGCGTGGGGACGGGATCCGAGCAACCCCGTGAAGGGCTGGTACGGCCTGAAGAAGGGCCTGCGCGGTCGCTTCGGCGTGTACGTGCCGCCGGTGCTCGAGGCGCTCGGGCTGGCGGAGGTCGAGCACCAGCCGCGCAACAACCGCATGCGCGCCCGCTGACGGCCAGGTGGGAGCCGCTCCCACCTGCGAGGAATCTTTCGGAGCGACCGCGCGTTGAAAGCGTCCATGCGTCAGCGCCTGATCCCGCTCGCCATCCTCGTCGCATCCCTGGGTTGGCTCGCGTATCTGTTCGCCGGTCCGATGGAGGTGCGTCCGATCGTGTGGACGGCCTCGGCCGTCGCGATCGCGGCGGCGTTCGCGGGAGTCGTGATCGCACCGGCGGCGGCGCGGGCGCATGCCGCGGTCGCCGGCGTGCTCGTGCTCGTGCTCGCCGGCTTCGTGATGACACGCGCGATCGGCCGGTGGCCGTTCGCGTGGGACTCGATGCCCGATGCTCGCTACGCGGCGGTGATCGCGGCGCTCGCCGTGACCATCGGCGTGGGGCTCTTCGCCGGCGCGTTCTGGGCGCGGTGGGGCGCGATCGCGTTCGCCGCGAGCAGCGGCATCGGCGGCCTGCTCAACTCGTACAACATGCGCGCGTGGCGCGACGAGTACGCGTGGCTCGCCGCGATCGGCGTGATCGGCGCGGCGGTGATCCTCTCGCAGCTGTTGCGCCCGGTGGTCGGCGCGCACTTCGCGCGTCGCGCACAGCACGCGGTGTGGGCCTCGCGCGATCGCCTGATCGCGTCCGCGCGCTGGGCCGCGATCGCGAACTTCGGCGCCGCGCCGATGCTCCTCCTCTACGCGCTCGGCCAGCCGGTCGCGCCGGCGACGGTGTGGTCCGCGCTCGTGCTCGCACCGATCCTCGCGCTCGGTGGCGCGCTCGTCGTCGCGCGCCGCTCGGTCGGCATCGCGATCCTCGCGGTCGGTGGCCTCGCGCTCCTCGCCCACACCGCGATGACGCTGCACTGCGTGCCGTCGATCGCGATGCACACCGCGGGCTACTACACCGTGTTCTGGCTGCCCGCCGCGCTGCTCGGCCTGATCGCCGGCTCGATCGCGTTCGCTCGCGCTCGCCGCTAACCGGCATCGGCCGCGAGATCGAGGAACGTGTAGCGATCGCGAAGCACGCGCGCGTGCGCGATCGCCAGCGCCATCTCGGCGTCGGTGTAGCCGAGCGCCGCCGGCGCGATCGGCGCACCCGCGGCAGCGAGCGTCGCGCGGATGCGCTCGGGTCCGACCGTGACGGCGCCGATCCGCGCGCGGATGGTGTCCCACAAGACCGACAGGCGCGCGTTCAGCTCGTCGGCGCGGGCGGCGTCGACGCGCTTGCGCTCGTACTCGCTCCAGCACGCGGCGCCGGTCTCGTCGCCGTACGCGCGCTGGAGCTCCTCGCGCTTGATCGGGCTCGGCCGCAGCACCGGCGGATTCGTCCACGCGAGCAAGCGCTCCTGCAGATCGGCCATCGCGATCGTGCACACGCCGATCTGCTCGCCGTGCAGCACGTCGAGCGGATGGATCAGCTCGAGGTAGTGGCCGAGCAGGTGCTCGCCCTGGCTCGCCGGGAAGCTGCCGTTGCACAGCGTCATGCCGAAGCCCGAGAGCACGAGCGTGCGCACGAGCGCGCGCAGCGCCTGGGTGTCGCCCGCGACCAGCGCGGCGGGCTCCGCGAACAGCTGCTGCTCGTCGTCGGCGAGCAGCGCGAACGGCACCTCGCGATACGGGCGATCGAGCAGGAGGTGCGAGAGCAGCCAGTCGGCCTGTGCGGTGGATCGCGCGGTCGAGTCGCCGAGGCCCGCGCGGATCAGCGGTCTCGGCGCGGCGGCGATCACCGATAGATCGAAGAACACGCCCGCGGGCGTGCGCGTGCGATGCGAGCGCTTCACGCCGTCCATCAAGATCGACGCGGACACCGACGTGTAGCCGTTCATCGACGGCGCGGTCGCGAACACGGCCTGTGGCACATCGAGCGCCATCGCGAGCATCTTCGACAGATCGTTGAGCGTGCCCGAGCCGACCGCGACGACCGCGTGGGTATCGGGCGCCACCGCCGCCATCAGCTGCGCCACCGTCGCGGAGTCGGCGTGCGGCGCCGGGAGGACCAACGCCTGCACGGTGAACGCGCTCGCGAGCACGCGCTCGACGCGAGCGCCCATCGCCGCGTGGGTGTTGCGATCGGAGACGAGCGCGATCCGCGGTCCGAAGCCGAGCCCGCTGATCAGCTCGACCTCGCGGCCATCGAGCGAGTCCTCGATGACGAGCGACCGTGTCTCCGCCGCGAGGAGCTCGCCTGTCTCCGGATCCGGGTAGCGGCCCGCGAGCAACAGCTCGATCGGATCGGTACTACTTGCAGGCATCGAGGACCGCTCGGAGCTGCGAACGAAGCGAGCCCATGCGCGGTGCGAACGAACCATCGAGAGCGGCGGAACCGACGGTGAACGAATCCGCGCCCGCGTCCCGGAGCGCGCGGATCTGCGCGGGCGTCTTCACGCCGCCGGCGACGAGCAAGATGCCATCGCTCGCCGCGCGCGCGGCCCTGACCAGCTCGATCGGGTCCGACTCCGTCGCGCGATACGCGAGCAGGTCGACGCCGGCGCAGCCCTTCGCGCGCGATCGCTTGGTGTCGTCGACGATCTGCTGCACCGAGCCGCCGAGCTTGGTCGGGTGATCGTGCGGGCGCCCGGGGAACGGCAGGTACTGCACCTTCGACCCCGCGAGGATCGCGAGGATCTCGTCGACCTGCGTGCCACCGAGTAGCCGGTCCACGCCGAGGTCGCGCGCGACACGTGCCGACTGCAGCGCGGCCTCCGGCGTCGTCGAGACCACCTCCATGTAGCTCGTCGCTCCGGTCGCCTTGATCTTGTCGTGGAGCGCGTGAAGCACGTCGGGCGTGACGCCGACGTCCTTGAAGCCGACGTGCGTGAGGCCGACCGGCGCGATGTCATCCATGACGTCGAGGCAGTCCTCGACGGTCTGATCCGAACGCGTGAGCATGAACACGAAGTCCATGGCTCGATGATGCCACTGCTCTGTGTCAGCCAGGAGGCGTGACGGCGGCGTTCAGCTGTGCCGCGATCTCGTCTCCGCGTTCCACCGAGATGGAGAGCGCGTCTCGCAGCTCGCCGATGAACGCGTCTTCCTCGGGCGCGATGTCGATGTCGCTGATCGACAAGAGGTGCGCGCACGCGAACGCGAGCTCCTTGGCGTGCGTGGTCGAGAGCTGGCCCGACAGCTCGCGCATGCGCTCGTTGTCCTCGTCGCCGCCCATCGACGTCGGCGTCGGCGTGTTCGACAGGCCGGCCATCGCGAACACGGCCTTGCCGAGCGCGAAGAACGACTGGATCTCGTCGGCGTCCTCGCGCCCGTCGGAGTCGATGCACAGCTGGGCGAGCTCGAGGATCACCTCTGCATCGGCCGCGGGCACCGGACCCGGGTGGAGCGGCATGAGGATCTCGCGGAAGCGGCCGGTATCGAGCGTCATCGCGGTCGATACTATCGCAGGTGGGTCAGCGATATGGCCCCGCGCCTGGCGAGAGCGCGGCGAGGACATTGCGCAGCATCTCGATCAGCTCGCGCGCTCGCGCAGCATCGAGCACCGGCGGCGCGCCGGCGACGAGCAACGTGGCACCCGCGACACCGTCGGTGACGCGCAGGTTCACGATGTCCGCCGGCCAGCGCGTCAGCGTGTCGACGAGCGCCTCGGCGACATCACGCCCGAGCACGTCGTGCGCGGGCTTCGCGAGCGCGAGATCGACCGCGCGCAGGTCGGAGCCCGACAGCTCGGGATCCCCGTAGGCAACGCGCACCGAGGTCATCGCGCCCTCGCCGCTCCACTGCGGCGTGATCGCGACGGGCACGCCGTCGTACGTGCCGGTGATCGACATGTCGCCGTACGCGAGGTGTCCCTTGCACCGCGAGGCGAGCGAGCGCCACGCGTCGAGATCGACCGTGATGTTCGCCGGCGGCGCGATGTTCTTCTCGGCGTCGATGATCGCGAGCGCGATCCGCGACAGGTCGGCGTCCATCGTCGCGAGGTCGTTCATGCCGAGCGTGGCCATCGGGTTCTGCCAGACCATCTCCGTATCGCTCCACCGCAGCATCGAGCCGAGCCACTGCGACTTCATCAGCACCGGCACGACCTGGCGCAGGAACGGCACCGTCTGCTCGGCCGATCGCGCGACGACGTGATGCGCGCGGTCCCACGCGGTGATGTCGACCTCGATGTCCTTCCAGAACACGTGACGCATCGTCGAGCTCGGCGACACGTTCAGCGCGAGCCCGAGCGAGCGATGCTCGACGCGCGCGATCAAGAACGTGCCGTCCTCGCCGCGGTAGTCGTACGCGATCCGGACGAGCACGTCGCCGATCTCGCGCTCGATCGCGAACTGGCCCGCCAGCGAGCTGTCATCCGCGTCGACCTCCGGGTCGGTGCCCTTCCAGCCGTACTTCGCCGCGAACGACGCGAACAACGTCGCGATCCGTTCGTCGCCGAGGCGCGGCGCCTCGGTCAGCTTCGCGGTCGTCGCGGCGGCGCTCGCGTCGACGATCTCGAGCGGCACCGACAGGTCGACCCGCCCGCCGAAGAACGACCCGGTGCGCGCGACGAGCCACCACTCGAGGTCGTGCGTCACGGATCTGAAGTTCGGCGTCATCGTGCGCGGGAGCGCCAGCCGAAACGGCACGCCGGAGCCCGAGCTGCCGACCGGCAGCATCAGCTTGCTCGTCAGCGCGTAGCCGCGGCGCTCGCGATCGCGCATGCGGCTGTTCAGCTTGAACATCGGCACGAGCGAGAGCTGGACCTCGCGCTCCTTCGAGTCATCCATGTGATAGACGGCGCACGTGCCGACGAGCGTCTCGCCCGCGACGAGGCGCGTCGACGCGAGCGACAGCTCGATGCGTGGCTTGTCGGCGGCGCTCGACGACTGGTTCGAGCGCACCGCGTACGGCGTGCGCTCGACGACGTCGGGCGGCGGCACGCTGACCGGCAACAGAAAGCGATAGCGGCCATCGAGCCGCCACGGGATCGAGACGTGGATGCGCAGCTCGGTGCGCGCGAACGCGGGATCGATGTCGTGTGACGCCGCCATGCCCGGCGGCAACGTGCACTCGATGATGAACGGCGTCGTCACGCCGGCAGCGAGCGTCATCGGGCCCGACAGCTCGAACTCGATCACCTCGGGCCACCTCACCTTCGAGCTGACGGTCTGCTTCCCGCCGCCGACGACCCAACCCTGCTCGCCGAACAGGCGCGCGTAGATGCCGTCGGTCTTCGTCGGCTTCTTCGCCGTGATCTCGACGGTGATGCGCGCCTTGCGCCCGCTGTACAACGTCTTCGCGGTGAGGACCTGGACCTCGGGCTTTGCCACGTCGCGACGCTACCGCGGGGTCAGTTCGCCTGCATGCAGATCTCGATGCGATTGACGACGAGCACGCCCGAGCTCGGTCCCGCTTTGATCCGCACGAGCACACCGCCGTTGCCGGCGGACATCATTCCCGTCGCGTCCGCGCTGTACCACTCGTACGGCGCCGAGTTCGACACGAGGTTCTGCGGCGCCGCGCCGACGTCCTCGAACGTCTGCCACGTGAAGCTGCCCGGCGTGGTCGTGTTGAAGCTGCGGCCGTAGATCGACAGCGTGATCGACTGGATGCTCGCGAGCCCGACCGTCGACAGCTCGATGTCGACGAAGTCGCTGCTGTCGAGCACGAGCCCGCCCTGCGCGAGGAACACGTCCTCGTAGCGCGGGGTGAAGCCGATCTGGTAGCCGTACGCGCCGACGTGATCGCGCGAGTGATCGGGCAGCCCGTTCTTCTCGTACACCGGATACGCGGTGCTGCTCGCGCCGCTGCCGCCGGCCCAGCGCACGCGATACGCGGTCTGTCCCGCGGCGCCCGACAGGCACCGCCCGTGATCGGCCCCACCGGCGCGGCGTCCGGCAACGGCATCATCGTCGAGTCCGCGGTCGCGCCGTCGGTCACGCCGCCGTCTGTCACGCCGCCGTCGTCCGGGCCACCGTCGCCCGTACCGCCGCCATCGCCGCCGCCGCCGTCGTCGCTCGTGCCGCCATCGATCGCGCTCGGCGCGTCGACGTCCTCGCGCTCCGGCGCGTCCGGCAGCGAGCGATGCGGCGATCCGCACGCGGCGACGAGCGCGAGAGCGAGAGCAGACCGCATGTGCGGTCCGGACGTATGCCACACGACCCGAGTCGCATGGGCGCCTATCGATAGGGCGAGGTCGTCCGTGCCTGGGGGGCCAGCAGCTGCTCGACGAGCCCGACCGCGGCCTGGAGCCGCCGCTCGCTCGCGAGATCGCGCAGCGACACGGTCAGCTTCGGACCGAACGCGAGCGCGACGAGGTCCGCCTCCTCGACGAGGTTCGCGATGCGGGCGATCGGAACGCTCGGCGTGCCGCGCAGCCGGTACTGGCGCTGCCCGATCTGGTGCGTCGAGGGCACGCCGTATCCGACCTCGTCGAGGACCCACCTCGGCTTGTCGCGATCGCCGAATGCGCTGACCTCGGTGCGCAACGAGACATACCCCGACTCCCACTCGGCGGCGTCGCGGCTCTCCGGCGGCAGCTCCCACGTCAGTCCGACGCTCAGCGTGCCGACGCGGCTGTTGATCTGTCCGGTCGGCGGCCACGTCGACGCGCCGCGTCCCGACGCGCTGGCGAGACGCGTCTGCCACGTCGCGAGCACGAGCTCGTAGTCCTTCGCGAGCGCACGGTGGATCGCCACGTGCCGAGCGATCGCGCGCTCCTCGCTGGCGTCGTGCTTGCCGGTGGTGCGCACGGAGCCGTTGCGTGCGTAGACGATGATGGGCTTGTGTCCCGGCTCGCGGTCGAGCATCGCCTCTCGCGTCGACGGGCCGACGATCAAGCGCAGCAAGCCCGGCGTGTCGCAGAAGACGAAGTGCCGATAGTCGAACTGCGCGCCTCCCGCGGTCATGTCGCGCCAGTAGCCGTGATCGGGTCCTTCTTCCGAGATGAACAGCAGCACCTTCTCCGGCATCGCGAACGGAGCTTCGCCGGTGATGGTCCAGCGCCCGCCCCACCACGCGCGCTCGCCCGCGAACGTCACGCCCTCGCACTCGCCGGTCAGCGATGCGCCCGCGACCTTCCACCGACCTGTCTTCGCCGCGCTGATGAAATCGAGCTTCACGGAGCGATCGTATTCACCCAGCTCGTCACCGTCGAGACGCCGGCGGTATGAACGACCTCGCTGCCGATCAGCGGCATCTGATCGTAGTTGCCGCGCACCGACATGCGCCGGATGATCGCGCTGTTGCTCGGGTTCATCGGCGCGATGCGCTTGCCCGCGCCCGCGCCGTTGCCTTGCACCGTGACGTTCACCGTCGTGAGGTAGCCCGGCTCGCTCGTCGCCATCTTCGGCGCCGCGTCGAGGCGAAGCGTCATGTTGTTCGCGACGGCCGCGTAGCCGCCCGGGTTGTGACAGTGCCCGCAGTTCGCGTGCAGGTAGCCGAGCGCGGCGACCTCGGTCGAGCTGCCCGTCGGGCCGAACGTCGGGTTCGCGATCGGCACGACGAAGCGGCCCGCCGTGTTCCACGCGGTGATCGTCGCGGGCGACAGCTGCACCGCCTGGATGCCGAGCCCGCCGCCCGTCTCGCTCTGGTGACACTTCATGCAGTCGTGCGCGGTCGGAACATCGTGCGGCGTGCCGGCGACATCGACGGCGCCGTCGACGGTGAGCACCGCCTCGGTCTGCGCGGTGTTCCACACGTACGTGCGCAGCGACGGTCCGCTCGCGAGGATCTCGATGATGCGCGTCTCGACGAGCGCGCCGTCGCGCGCGAACTCCTTCACGAGGCGCGCGCCGACCGGGAACTTCCAGTGCTCGGGATCGGTGTTGTCGATCTGTGCGCCGGGCGGCAGCAGGATCCAGCGCCGCTTCACCGCGCCGTCGGTCCACAGCTCCCAGCGCGGCGTGTACGTGATCGCGTCCGACGGGATGTAGCGGGTCCCGAAGTCGCCGTAGACACCCTGCTCCGAGAGCTTGGTCCCGTCGCCGGTCGCGGGCTGCGAGGTCGGGCCGGCGTCGATCAGGACCGGGGCATCGACGAGCACGTCGATGGGCGGCATCGTGCTGTCGAGCACATCGGCGTCGCCCGGTGGGTCGGGCATGTCGTCGGGCATTCCCCCGTCGCCGGGCATGTCGCCGTCGCCGGGCATGTCGCCGTCGCCCGGCATGTCGCCGTCACCGGGCATGTCACCGTCGGGTGAAGGCGCGTCCTCGGCGTCGGCGTCGGCCCACTGGAGGTCGTCGATCGGCCCCGAGTCGGACAGGTCGGACCCGCCCTGGGTGCAACCGACCAGCACCAGGCAAAGAATTTGTGACAGCGCCGCACAGCGAGAAGATCTGCGCGAGCGTTTGGAACAGGGTGTTATCTTCCGCGGCATGAGCATGAGGGCGCTCGTAGTCGTTTGTCTTGTCGCTGCATGCGGTGGTCCAAGGGACGGCGGCGAGCACGGCGAACTGTTGTCGATCGATGTCGAACCCGCGAACGCGATGATCGAGTGGACCGGCGGAACCGTGACGCAGGACTACACCGCGATCGGTCACTGGGAAGACGGCACCGTCGCACCGCTCGCGAGCGCGACGTTCACGCTCGACAACGAAGGCGCGCGCCTCGGTCAGTTCACCGACGCGACGTTCTCGGTGACGGGCCAGGCCGCGGGCAAAGGCGGCGTCATCGCCACGTCGGGCGAGGTGAGCGGCGCGACGAGTGTGATCGTCACGATGCACCCGGTGAACTACGGCCTCGGCGTGACGCCCGGTGCCGAAGCGAATTTTCCCGATGTGTCGCCGCCGGGCACGATGTCACAGCAGCTCGTCTATCCGCTCGATCACGCCGTCATGCCGACGAGCGTGAAGGCGCCGATGCTGATGTGGGAAGGCCCGGCGGTGGGCGGCGGCGGTGATCTCTATCGCGTGCGCATCGTCGCCGGCTTCCTGACGATCGACACGATCCTCGCCGACACGCCGGGCTTCAACTATCTGCCGTCGGCCGACGACTGGCAGCTCGTGAAGAACAGCGTGCAAGCGGGCGCCGTGACGATGAGCATCGATCACTGGGACGCGACGAACGGGCCGCACGGTGGAGCGCCCGTCGAGGTCAAGCTGGTCGCGGCCGAGGTCGTCGGCGCGATCTACTACTGGAACCTCGGCGCCGGCGAGATGGAGCGCATCGACGCCGATGGCCGCGCGAAGGCGATCCCGACGCCCCCCGAGTACACGCCCGAGCCGGGCAATCGCTGCGTCGCGTGTCACACGGTGAGCCGCGATGGTCGCTACCTCTCGGGCTCGCTGTGGGGCGGTGCGCGCGAAGGCGCGGTGTTCGACATGAGCAGCCCCGCGGTGCGCAACTCGACGGTCGCGGCGCCCGCGCCGACGGTCGCGCCGCTGCAGATCGGCTCGACGTACACGCAGCTGTTCACGACGTTCAACCCCGACGCGACGCGCCTGATGATCAACACGCCGACCGCGGCGCTCACCGTGATCGACCCGATGACGGGACAGCCGGTGCCGACGACGGGAACGCCGCTGCCGTCGAGCCAGACGTCGCATCCCGCGTGGTCGCCCGATGGATCGATGGTCGCGTTCATCTCGAGCTGCACGAACCAGTCGGGCCAGCCGGCCGGTGGCGTGGACTACTACAACGGCAACCTCTCGATCCTCCCGGTGACCGGCCCCGACGCGTTCGGGCCCGCGTCGCCGATCGCGCTCGCCGGCGCGCAGGGCGGCGGGCTCACCGCGCCGTCGTGGCCGTCGTTCTCGCCGGACTCGAACTACATCGCGTACGGCGCCGGCACGTACTCGCGCGGTGATCTCGGCGGCACCGAGTATCCGGGCGCGCTGTTCGTCATCAGCAAGAACGGCGGCGCGCCGACGAGGCTCGACAACGCGTGCGGCGGAGCGCTCCGCTGCTACCTGCCGAACTTCAGCCCGTTCGACTCGGGCGATCACTTCTGGCTGATCTATTACTCGTTCAAGGACTACGGCAACGCGCAGTCGGGAACGAAGGGCACGCGCCGTCGCCAGATGTGGATCACCGCGATCGACAAGTCCAAGCTCGGCACCGGACAGGACCCGAGCTCGGTGCCGTACTGGCTGCCCGATCAGGACGTGGCGACGATGAACATGAGCGCGTTCTGGGCGCTGCCGCCGCCGATTCAGTGAGCGTTACGGGCAGGGGTCGGCGCCCATCGCGAACGTCACCGTCGGCAGCGTGAACATGCAGCCGTCCGGATCGATCGCCGGGTTCGTGAAGCCGCCCGTGATGCCGCGGAACGTCGCGTTGGTGAGCGTGCCTTCCATGTGCGTCGCGCAGACCACGTCGATGTGGAGCGTGCCCTCGGTCGCGACGAACGATGCGTCGATCGTGTTGGTCCCGAGATCGAAGTGATAGCCGGCGCCGACGAACGGCGCGTTGCCGAGCGTCACCATCGAGAGATCGATGTCCGCGTCGATCGGCGTCTGCGCGTCGTAGCCGACGATGAACGGGTTGATGCCGTCGCCGATGTTCGCGTTGAGCGCGATCGAGATCCCACCGCCGACGTCCATCAGCTGATCGAACTGACCGCCGACGAGGGTGTCGGGAATGAAGTTCGTCGGTGCGCACGCGCAGGCGTTCGCGGTGCACGCCTCGCCGCCGTTGCACGGGTTGCCGCACGAGCCGCAGTTCTCTTCGTCGGTGGAGACGTCGAGGCAGGTCGCGCCACACATCATGTTGGGTGCGGTGCACGCGGGCGCCATGTCGGGCGGCGGCGAGTCCGGCATCGCGTCGACGATCGTGGGGTTCGAGCCATCGTCGCCGCACGCGGCGAGGCTCAGGGCAAGCAACAGCGAGGTGCGCACGTGCGCATCCTACGTCACTCGCCGACGAGCGAATAGCGCGCCGTGAGGCCCTTGGTCGACTTCGCGAACCGGATGCGCTTCGCCGCACGGACCAGGCACGCGCTCGTTTCATCGCTCTCGGCGCCGTCGACGGTGACCAGCTCGACCCGGCCGCTCGGGCGGATCCTCAGCGTCAGCGTGACGCGGCCGGTGACGGCACAGTCCGAGAAGCGCTGTCGTGCCGCGGTGATCGTCGCCTCGACCTCCTCGGCCGTGAGCTCGTCGGGCTCGTCGGGGTCCTCCGGTGGTGGCGCTGGATCGGCGACCGGCTCGGGGACGATCGGCACCGGCGCGGGCGGCTCGACCACCGGCGTCGCGGCGGGCACGGCCTCGACCGGCTGCGCGACCGGCCGGGGCTTGGGCGGCGCGGCCTCGGCGACCTTCGCCGCGTAGTGGTCCTTCAAGTAGAGATAGACACCGACGCCGGTCGCGCACGATAGGAGCAGCGTGCACAGCAAGTAGAGCGGCGCATCGCCGCGCCTCGGATCGCGCCTCACGTCGCGGCCTCCGCCTTGTCGATCGCGAGCTCGCCGTCGCGGAACGTCGGGTACTGCAGCTCGATGCCGAGCTCGGTCTTCATCTTCGTGTTGCGGAACTTGCGATTGCGGTGGTTCGTCGCCGGCTTGCCCGGCTCGTACAGCGCGCGCTTGCCCGGCATCGGGAGACCGAGGTGCTCGCACAGCCACGTCGCGTAGGCCAGCTGCGTCGTCGGCTCGTCGTCGGCGACGAGGTACACCGACTTGTTCGGCGCCCTCTCCTCGGCGGCGAACACGACGCGAATGAAGTCGTCGAGGTAGATGCGCGACGTCGCGTGCTCGCCGTCGTCGAGCAGCTTGAACTTGCCCTCGCGCAGCCGCGGGCGAACGCCCTTGCCGCCGCCGTAGACCGGCGCCAGCCGCAGGATCACCGCACGCATTCGCTCGAACTGGTGCTTCTCGACCTCCTCCTCGTCCGAGCGCACGTTCTGCATGCCGTGGTCGACCGCGAGCGGCGTGGTCTCGTCGATCCACACCTCGTCATCTGGCTTGTCGCCGTAGAGGCCGCTCGACGACAGGTAGATGAAGCAGCCGGCGCCGATGCCGTACGCGGCCTGCATCGCCGCGCGGATCGCCTGCCCCGGCCGCAGCGTCGTCACCGGCGGCACCGAGTAGATGACGGTCGCGCCGTGCAGCCCGCTGATCGCCTGCGGGATCTTGCTCATGATGCCGACGTCGAGGTACTTCACCTCGGCGCCCAAGGCCGCCAGCGGCTGCATGCGGCCCGTCCCGCGCGCGAGCACCCGCACGGGCCGCCCCGCGGCGAGCCCTGCCCGCGCGATATGGCCGCCCAGAAAGCCGCAGCCCAGGATGATGATCGGGGTCGTCACTGCCCGCAGTTTCCCACAGTTGAGGGAGAACTGGCCCCGGACGGTTTCGGCATGTGAAAATGACCCGGTCGGTGGACCCACGGCTACAGCAAGCGATCGGTACGCCGAGGATTCAGAACCACGCCCAAGAGCTGGTTCGCCTCGCGTTGGCAGCGCTCGAGCACTTGAAGGCGCTCGACGAGTCTCTCTACGAGCGCTTCGTCGCGAGCCGTAACGCGCCGACCGACAAGGCCGCGAACGCGCAGAGCCTGCGCACCCTGTGGACCGAGACGTTCCGCGGCTTGCTCGAGCTCCTCGCGGCGTGCCGGCGCATCGAGGCGGAGCAAGCGACCAAGCCGGCACCCGACGAGGAGCCCTCGGGCCCGTTCGACTTCGGCGACCTCGAAGGCGGCGCGCCGCTCGAGCAAGACAAGCTCGACCTCGGCGCGAACGAGCTCGGCGATCTGCTCGAAGGCATCGACGCCGCGGTGACCGAAGCGTCCAAGCAAGAAGGCGACACCGAGCGCTGGGCCAAGGTGATCGAGAAGATGATCTCGATCGAGTACGGCCTGCGCTCGCAGCACAACGAAGCGCTCGAGCGCATGGAGGTCGCGCTCGAGGCGAACGAGATCAGCCAGGTGCTCGGCATCCTCGACGACGTCGCGTCGTCCTCGTCCGAGGGCGTGCACGCGCTCGTCACCGCCGTCTACACCGCGTTCCTGCCCGACGTGAACCCGGCCTCGGTCGTGCCCGGCTACCTCACGTCGCTCGGCCGCGCGCTGCTCGTTCGGCGCGGCCTCGCCGAGCTCGCCACCACGCTCGGTCCGTACAACGACGCGCTCCAGAGCGCGGACACGGGCAAGCACGGTCCCGCCCTCGCCGCGGTCCGAGCGGTGATGCGTACGTTCGTCGGCTCGGTCGTGTGCCGCGCGATGCGCGCCGCCGATCGCTGGCAGATGGTCGAGTTCGAGCGCGAGCTCGCCGAGCAGCCGCTCGCCGCGGCACGCCTCACGAGCGAGGGCCTCGTGAAGTATCTCGACTCGCTCGGATCGATCAATCAGCGCGAGGTGCTGCTCGTCCACGACCAGCGCACGATCGAGGCGATGCGCGAAGCGCTCGCGAACGCGCGCCAGCTCGTCGACATCTCGCCCAAGACGGCGAACGACGAGCTCGATCGCGCGTACCAGGCAGCACAGCGCCTGCGCGGCCGTCACCCGGCGACAGACCAGCTCGTGATCCAGCTCGAACGCTACGCGCCGACGTCGTCGAACGTCGCGGAGAGCGTGAAGTTCCTCGAACGACTCGAAGCCGTGCTAGCCGCTGCGGGCTAGTGGCTCCACTGCGACTTGAGGAAGAAGATCATCGCCACGATGATGATGATCGCGATGATCATCGTCTCGAACTGATACGTCTTGGGCATGGGGCCGGACACGCGCCGACCCTACCCTTTCTCAGCGCCGTGCGCGAGCCCGAGTCGCTTCCAGCATCGCCACGTACTCGCGCCGGCGGTGGGGATCGGTGAGGACCGTATAGGCGATGACGACCTGGGCGAAGACCGCGTTCGCGTCCTCCGCTTCCTGGCCCACGAAGCCAAGCTCCACGAGCTTCTCGGGGCGGAGGTAGCGCGCGAATTCGAGGTACGCGTCGCGGACTTCCTCGATGGGAGCGTCGAAGGACAGCCCGAGATAGCTGAAGTGGTCGACCGAGCGCTCGAGCAGGATCGTGCCGACCTCGATCAGCTCGCGGATCTCGTCGATGTCGAGGGCGGGCGGCCGCATCTTGGTCGCCTGGACCTCGAGGAACGGGTCGGTCATCTGCCGCTCGCGCGGGGCTCGCGACAGTTTGTCGCGGGTGACCCGGTTGGGGGATGACTTGGCGATCAGCTCGGCGAGCTCGCGGGTGGCGACCGGGACCGTGCGGTTGTCGCGCTTGGTTCGCGTGCGCGAGGCCGTCGAGCTCGACGCCATCGCCTGCTGGGTCAGGGTCCGCGGCGTGGACGCCGGTCGCGTGACATCGGGGTCCTGCTGGATCAGCATCGGGACCGCGGACACCTCGGCGGCCTCGCCGACACCGAACGGCGGCGTGATCGTCGGCTCGCGCGGCGTCGGCGTGCGCCCGGTGATCGAGGGATCGCGCTGTGTCGGCGTGCGCGTGACGATCGGCTCGCGCGGCGTCGGTGTGCGCGGCATCGTGTTCTGCCCGAGCTTCGCGAGGCCCGACGGGATCACGGTCGGGGGCGGCGGCGTGGTGCCGATCGCGAGTGGCGCCGATGGCAGGTCGTGCTGCGTGACCGCGTTGCACATCGCGAGCGTGCACAGCAGCGCTTCGATCATGCGCGGATCGAGCTCGCGGTGATTCGCTTCGAGCTCCGCGAGCGAGGTGCCATCGTGGAGGCGATCGATGACGACCTGCTCCTCGTCGCCGAGCTCGAACTTCGCGAGGTCGTTGATCGCGGTCGGCTCGAGCACGAAGCGCGAGTGACCGACCTTGTGCATCGTGCGCGTGAGCCGCTGCTGCGAGAGGTTCATGCGCATGCCGAGGTAGATCGCGGCGCGAATGTCGACCTCGACGCCGAGGAGCGCGGGGATGGTGAGGCGCTCGTCGACGGTGTACTCGCCGACGTCGACGGAGAACGTGCGCGCGACGCGCTGGATCAGCACGCGGCGCTTGAGGTGGAGCGTCTGCGGCGCGGTCAGCTTCACGGCGTCCGCGAAGCGATCGACGTCGTCGATCTTGCTGTACGTCTTTGCCTGGAGCGGGGTGATGAGCCGGTTCGACAGCGCGATGCGCGCGACGGAGTCGACGGGGAGCGGCGAGGTCGCGCCGACGACGAGCCCGTGCACGAACGCGATCTGGTAGCGCTGATTATCGCCGACGAGATCGAGCTGGCCGCTGCGCCCCGACAGGCCGAGCGCGGCGAGCGTGGCGCCCCACGGGCGATCCGCGATCGTTCCCTTCACGACCACCAGGGGTCGCAGCGGTTGCGGAGCACCCTCCACGCTTCGCATCTGTTCACTAAAACCGACGCGCGCATTCGTCGCAACCGGAACCACGAGGCAGAAAACACGGCGGATCTTTCGCGTAGTCTCGCCCACACAGTTTCTCGATATCGATTCGATCGCTTGGTGAGGTCGAGAACGTTGGGGGTGGGTTACCGTGGGATGGATGACTCGGCCGTTCCGGATGGTGATCGCGGTCGTCGTGCTGCTGCTGGCCGGCTGTCCGGACGAGAAGCCGATCGATCTGTCGGCCGCGAAGACATCGCATCGCGAGATGCCCGCGGCGCGCGCGCCGGTGCCGAAGCCGCGACCGACGATGCCCGACGCTCCACTGCCGGTGAAGTTGCCGACCGCGGATGGGCCGACGCTCGCGTACGCGCCCGAGCTCGTCATCTTCGACACGACGATCCTGCGCAAGGCAACGTCGTCGACGGATCCGTATGCGGGCACGCCGGTGCCTTACGTGAAGCCGACATCGCTCGCTCCGGTCGGCGTCGCAGGTCGCCTCGACGATGCCGCCGGATCGATCGCGCTGTTCGTCAACCGGACCTCGAGCGCGGTCGACACGCTGTACCTGCTCGACGACCTGAAGCTCTCGCAGGTCGCGATGGCGACGTGGACCGGTGCGCGCTACGCGCAGCTCCGCTACCTGTTCGGCGCGGCGGATGCGAGCGTGCGCGATCGCCTGCAGATCGACGTGACCGAGGACGAGATCACGATCGGCGAGCAATCGTTCGTGGCCGCCCACGGGATCGCGCCCGCGATCGCCGAGCTGCGCAAGAGCTCGACGATCGGCATCGAGGCGCGCATCGGAGTGCGCAGCGGCACCACGAACGACCGGATGGTCGCCGTGCTCGACGTGCTCGCCGGCGCGAAGGTCGAGGCCGTCTACCTGTATCCGGTGCAGGACTCGACGGTGCACTCGTCGACGGCGTACGCCGATTCGAACCGCGGCATCCCGCGGGTCATGATCGGACAGCCGAACGCGCAGGGCGATCTCGACAAGGCGATCATCCGCCGCTACATCAAGCGCAACATCCAGAGGATCACGTACTGCTACGAGAAGGAGCTGCTCGCGACACCTGACCTCTCGGGCACCGTGAGCACGCAGTTCTTCATCCGCCCCGACGGCAAGGTCGCGCAGGCCGCGGCGAGCGGCGTGTCACCGCGCGTGGCCTCGTGTGTCGCCGGTGTGATCCGGAACATCGAGTTTCCCAAGCCCAAGGGCGGCGGCGGCGTGCAGGTGAACTACCCGTTCACGATGCGTCCGTCCGGCGGCTAGGGATGTAGAACGCAGCCGCCGATCACGTCGCCGCGCCACTTCGCGTGCATCGCGTCCTTGAACGCCGAGAGCGGGAACGTGTGCGAGACGTACGGTGACAGCGTGCCGTCGGCGGCCCACGCGAGCACCTGCGCGAGCCGCGGCGGGCGCACGGCCGGGTTCTTCACGCTCGAGATCACGGCGGGCGAGCCGAGCACGTCGAGCCCCTTCATCATGATGAGGTTCGTCGGGAGCTGGTTCGCGTTGGGCGCGCCGCGCATGCCCTTGCCGCGCGAGACGGACGGTGTCGAGGCCCAGCCGACGATCACGAACCGCGCGCCGAACTTCACGCAGCGCAGGCTCTCGACGGAGATGTCGCCGCCGACGCCGTCGTACACGACATCGACGCCCTCGCCGTTCGTGAGCGCCTTGACCGCGTCGCGCATCGTCGAGAGGTCGCTCGTGTTGATCACGTGATCCGCGCCCTGGGCCTTGACCACCGCGAGCTTCGCGTCGGACCGGCCGGTCGCGATCACGGTCGCGCCGAGGTGCTTCGCGATGTGGACCGCCGCGAGGCCCGTCGATCCGGATGCGCCGTGGATCAGCACCGTCTCGCCGCGCTGCAGGCGCCCGCGCGCGATCAGGCAGTGATAGGCGGTCTCGTAGTTGCCGAGCAAGTTGCACGCCTGGTCGAACGTCAGCTTCTCGGGTAAGCGATGGATAGCTTCGATCGGTGCGACGCCGTACGACGCGAAGCCACCCCACTGCTGGTAGTCGCCGTACGAGCGCGGCCCCGCGAGGAACGCATCGACGAGGACGGCATCGCCGACCTCGATCCCCGACGCGGCGGGCCCTCGCCACGCGACGACTCCCGCGTACTCGAGCCCCGGCGTGTAGGGCGGCTTCGGCGGGTGCTGGTACTGCCCGCTCGTCATGATCAGATCGACCCACCCCACGGAGGCGCTCTTGATCGCGACGATCACGTCGCGGTCGCGCAGCGTCGCAGGGTCGGGCGCGTCCATCGGGACGAGCGAGGCATGGTTGGCGATCGCCTCGAGCGGCTCTTCGCCGAGCTCGGTGACAACGACACGATGACCGGGTGGGAGGCTCACGTACGCGCGCGACTTTGCCACGGGAACGCTAGCTCGGCGCGAGTCGATGCCCGATACTGAAGAGGGTGACCAAGAAGCGACCGTCCGGAAGGGATTCGCGGACCGAGCCGAATCCTATTGGTACGCCGCCAGAGGCGGTGACGAACTATCGCGTCGATCGCGTGTTCGCGCCGCTGCCGCGTACGCGCGAAGCATCGCAGGTCGCCAACCAGCTACTCGAGCGCACGCGTCCGGCACGGCAGACCGGACAGCAGGCGATCGCGGGCGAGAGCGAAGAGCTCGCGCTTCGCCGCCAGCTCTCGCGACTCCAGCGCCAGCTCGCAGAAGCGCAGCGCGAGCTCGCGAACAAGGATGACGAGCTCGCCGCCGAGGCGGAGCGCCGGCTCGAGGTCGTGCACATCAACGAGACGCTCGTCGAGCAGCAGCGCGAGCTGCAGGCGCGCAACGACGAGCTGCTCGCCTACGAGGCTCGCACCCGCGGCATCGAGCAGCGACTGCAGGACCAGATCGCCGCCGCCGACGAGCTCGCGCAGGCCGTCGAGAAGGAGCACGCGCGCACCGCGGCCGCCGAGGCGCGCGTCGACGAGCTCACGCGCGTGTTCGACGAGACCCGCGCGCTGTGGAACAGCGAGCGCGCGACGCTCGACGAGCGCACGAAGAACGAGGTCGCGGCGATCGAGGCGAAGCGCCGCGCCGCGGTGGAAGCCGGTGAAGAGGCGATCGCCGCGGCGACCTCGCGGATGCGCGAGGCGCACGAGGCGCAGCTCGCGGACATCCTCGCCGCGCACGAGCGCTCGCTGTCGACGCTGCGCGGCGAGCTCGAGCCCAAGGCGGTCGCCGCGCACTCGCTCGCCGAGGAGCGCGAGCGGTTGCTCAACGAGATCGCCGCGCTGAAGAACGAGGTCGTTCGCACCGCCGCCCAGCGCGACGAGCAACGCTCGCGCGAGCTCGCGCAAGCCGCCGATGTCCACGCCGCCGACATGGACGCGCTCGTCCGCGGACACACGGCGGAGCTCGCGCGCATGCGGCACGAGAAGGACGAGCAGATCGCAGCCGCCCAGCAAGAAGCGCGGCTCGCCGAGGTCAAGGTGAAGAGCCTCGAGGAGACCATCGTGGGGTTGCGCGAGTCACTGAAGAAGGTGCAGCGCGAGCTCGCCGAGGTGAAGGAGCGCTGCACGGTGCTCGAAGCGGACAAGACCACGCTCGAGGATCGGCTGATCGTCGTCGGCGAGAACGCGGACAAGATGCTCGAGGACCAGCGGGTGTTGCGCGAGCAGATCGAGGCCGCCGAGAGCGAGGTGCGCCGCACGTCGCTCGATCGCCTGCGCTTCGTCGCGTACCTCGAGGAGGGTCTCGCGATGCTCGGCGCGCTCCCGCCGGCGGACACGTCGCACGACGCCGAGATCACCGTATCGACCGACGATGTCGTCGCCGAGTCCGCGGCCGAGCCGCCGACCGACAGCTAACAATCGTCGGGGAGCTCGACGCGCCTGTCCTCGCCGTCGTCGCGCCAATAGACGATCCACCCGCGGCGGTAGAGCACCGTGATGTCGCCCTCGTACCGCTCGTCGAGCGCGTATGCGGCTTCGCTGCGCGAGCGCAGCTTCGCGAGCGAGCAGCGCGGTGGGGCGACGGGAGCGAGCGCGCACCGCTTGTCGGTCTGCACGCGGGCGGTCGCGCCGCTCGGAGTCACGGCGACGACGACCATGCACGGGCGACCGTCTCCGATCGTGTCGGCCTTGGCGCCGGCGGGCGTGAGGTAGCGATACTCGACGCGCCGCTGCGCGCGAGAGAGGTCGATCACGTTCGACGCGCCGATCGGCCCGGCGTGGATCTCGACGAGCTTCGCGTCCGCCGCGAGGGTTTGCGCGAGCTCGGTCGCGCGCGGCAGGTACACGAGCGGATCGAACGCGTCGGTCGCGAAGTCCGGCGCGCGCGTGATCGGCGCGGGGAGCGCCGGCGTCGGCGCCGGCCGCGCCGCGGTGACGGCGGCGTCGACCACGGCCGCGTCGACCGGCGCGTCGAGCGGCGCGTCGATCGCAGCGTCCATCGCAGCGTCGATCGCGGCGTCGGTCGCGGCATCGCTCGCAGCGTCGGCGACGTCCGGCACCGCCGCGTCGAGCACGTCGGCCTCGGACGCATCCGCGACGACGTCCGCGGCGTCGGTGGGGGCGCGATGCGAGTCGCGCCGCGCGCGTGCGATCGCGAACACGATCGTCGCCGCGATCGCGATCGCCGCGACGGCGAGCATCGCGGGGATTCGCGAGGGCGGTGCGGGCTCGATCGCCGCTGGCTTCTCGGCAACCACGGCCTTCTCGGGCGTCGGATCGACGCGCTTTGCCGACGGGCGGCCCTCGACGGCGTCGGCGAGCGACTTCGCCATCTCGCGCGCGGACTGGAATCGCTTCGCCGGATCCTTGGCGAGCGCACGCAGGATCACGTCCTCGACGGACGCCGGGATCGACGGAACGAGCGCGCGCGGGCGCGGCGGCGCCTTGTCGCGATGCGCGCGCATGACCTCGACGTCGCTGCCGACGTTGAACGGCCGCTGCCCCGTCAGCGCCTCGAACAGCACGACGCCCATCGTGTAGACATCGGTCCGCGCGTCGACGGCGCTGCCCGTCACCTGCTCCGGCGCCATGTACGCCGGCGTGCCCATCGTCAGGCCTTCCTTGGTCCGCGGCGTGTTTCCTCCGCCCACGCCGGGCGCGAGCTTCGCGACGCCGAAGTCGAGGACCTTCGCGTGACCCGCGCGCGTGACCATCACGTTGTCGGGCTTGAGATCGCGATGGACGATGCCGATCGCGTGCGCGGCTTCGAGCGCCTCGAGCACCTCGCCGCAGATGCGCACGATCTCGCCGACGGATGCCGTCGGTGCGTGATCGCGCAGGCTCGTCCCCTCGACGAGCTCCATCACCATGTACGGGCGGCCGTCGGGGAGCTCGGCCACATCGATCAGGTTCACGATGCTGCCGTGCGAGATCAGACTGACCGCACGCGCCTCGGCGCGAAACCGCTGCATCGAGTCGTCGGTCTGCTTCGACAACACCTTGATCGCGACGCGCCAGCCACGCTCGACGTCGACGCCGAGGTACACGACGCCCATGCCGCCTTCGCCGAGGATCTTCTCGAGGCGGTAGCGACCGACGTCGGTCCCGATCAGGTCTTCTGGCGCTGCTACAGACAAATCGCGGTCTTCACGTCGACGACCTTGCCGTCGCGCGGACAGCGCAGCTGGGTCGCTTCCAGCGCCTTCTTCAGACACTCCGCCGCCTGCGCGTCGAGCGGATCACGACCGGCGAACGGCTTGACCTGGATCTGGAACGGGTTGCCCTTCGCCGACAGCTTCCACTGCGCCCAGAACCCGCGCATCACCTTCTTGCCGGACTTCGGCGAGCACGCGGCGAACGCGGGGTTGTTCTCCATGATGCGATCGGACTCGAGCGTTCCGTCGACGTCGCTGCGCACCGTGACCGTGCCCGGCGCGAGCTCGCCGACCTCGAGGCCGGCCTTCGGTGCATCGGGCGGCACGCCGTTCGCCTTGAGCTTCGCGCCCTGGATCGTCGCGACCTTGATCTTGTCCTTGGCCACCTTGAGCGGCGCGGTGTAGCGGACCCAGCGCTCCTTGCTGTGGCGACCGTGGCGCTCGAGGTCGACGTTGAGCACGCACGCATCACCTTCGCAGTCGACCGTCACGGTTCCCGTCGACAGGTTCGGGTGCTTCTGGCCGAGCGCGGCGACGAGCGACGGCGCCTGGCCGCACGCTTCGCTCTTGTCGTCCCACTTCTTCTCGTCGACGAGCTTCTTCGCCGCCTCGACGTCCTTCGCCGGGACGATCTTCGCCTTCTCGAACGTCGCGATCTGCGCCGCGACCGCGTTGCGCATCTTCGGTGTCGTCGTGACGGGGAAGTCGTTCAGATAGACCATCGCGATCGACGGCTTGCCCGTCCCGGCGACCGCCATCTTCGATTCGCCCTTGCACACTTCGAAGGCGTCCTGCGCGAGCGCGCTGCCCGTGGTGAGCGCGAGCACGAGGGCGGTGAAGACAATGCGACTTTGCATCCGCGAAGGATACTATGTGCCTCACGTGCAGTCGCGATTCCTCCTGATGCTCGCCGTCGGTGCGCTGCCGGCGTGTGGTGACGATATGTCGTCGGGGCAAGATGCCTCGACGGATGGCGCTGCGATCGACGCGCCTCTCGGTTGTGGCTGCACGTTCGGCACGCCCGCCCGCGCGGGCAACGTCGCGACCGCCGCCGCCACGGAGCTGTCGGGCCTCGCGACGAGCCGCGCGCTCGCGAACACCGTGTGGACGCACAACGACAGCGGCGACACCGCGCGGCTGTTCGCGATCGGCACCGATGGCGCGACGATCGGCGAGCTCGCGATCACGGGCGGGACCGCGACCGACTGGGAGGACATGGCGATCGGTCCGTGCGGTGCGAGCGGCTGGTGCCTCTACGCGGCCGACATCGGCGACAACGACCTCGTGCGACCGCGCGTGCGCGTCTACGAGATCGACGAGCCCGCGACGATCAGCGGCGCGCAATCGGCGACCGCGCGCACGTTCGACGTGGCGTATCCCGACGGCGCGCACAACAGCGAGGCGCTGATCATCGACCCGCGCGACGGCGAGGCGTACATCATCACGAAGCAGACGCCGCCGAGCCCCGCGACGCCCTCGACGGTGTTCCGCATGCCGAAGTCGGCGTCCGTCGCGACCGCCGTCGAGGTCGGCACGCTCGCGATCCCGACCGGCAACCTGCTCGTCACCGGCGCCGACCTCTACGCGGACGACTGCGGCGTGCGCCTCCTCGTGCGCACGTACTCGAACGTGTTCGAGCTGTCCGGTCCACCGGACATCACGATCGCCGACCTGCTCCTCGCGGCGCCGACCACCGAGCCCGTCGCGATCGAGGCACAGGGCGAAGCGATCGCGTGGCTGCCCGACGGCCGCGGCTACCTGACGGTGAGCGAAGGCCAGAGCGCGGCGCTGTCGCGCGTCACCTGCGAGTGACGGCCTTCGCCGTGACGGGCTTCGACACGGGCGACAGACGCCCCGACGTGTCGAGCCACGCGACCACGACCTTGGATCCCGCCGCGATCGGCGTTATGCCGGGGAGGTTCGGATTGCAGCGGCCACCGCTGTGATACGCGCTGATCTTCGTCGACTTGGGCTCGGGTGGAGCGTCGATGATGGAGGCCCAGCTCCGCGCCACGTTGCCCGACTTCGTGACCTCGTAGACGATCAGCGCCGCCGCCGTGTCCGGGACCTGCATCCCGACGTCGGCGATCCCGATCGTGTACGTCTCGAGGCCGCGGCGCGGTGCCGCGTACGAGCGGGTCTCGTAGACCATCGACTTCAGCGGCGGCGCCGCGAGCGTCGAGGCCGCCTTGCCGGCGCGCACGACCTTCGCGACGTCGTTGCCGTCGCCATCGACGAGCGAGAGCTCGGGACCACCGGTCGGCGGCAGCGTGTACACCGCGAGCCCGGGCGCGATGTCCTGCACCGCCGCGGGTTCGACGAGCGCGTTGACATCCTTGAAGCGCCACGCCTTGTCGACCGCCGAGGTCGCGCCCTGCGCTCGGAAGCCCGCGCGTCTCAGCGCCACGATCACGCCGCCGCCCGGCGAGACCGGCGCACTCACGAGCGGAGCTCGCTGTGGGGACTGGATCGCACACGGCCCCGCGCTCGCGACCTGTGGGTAAGCGACGGCAAGAACCAGCAGGATCGCGCTGCGCATGCCCTACCAACGTGCCTGGATGGAGCGCGGTCTGTCGAGTGTTAGGATCGATATATGTCGACCACCGACGAGGACGACGACGACAAGCTCCCACAGCGACGCAAGCCGCTGATCGCCGGATCGGGCTGGCTGTTGTTCGTGTGCGCGTTCCTCCCCACGCTGCGCGTGTGCGGCGACCCGGTCGCGCCGTATCAGTTCCCGCCGGACTACGTCGTGTACCTCGGCGCCGCGGTGCTCGCGGTGATCGCGGTGCTGCGCAGCGTCCGCGCGCGCCGCGCGTGGTTCACCGCCTGGTACGTGATGTGGTTCGCCACCGCGATCACGTGGGCGTGCATGTTCCTCGCGGAGGCGAGCGAGACCGCCGCGCTCCTTCTGATCGGCGGCGGACTCGTCGGCGTCGTGGTCACCGCGATGTCGTTCACAACCAGAAGTACACGGCGCGGGCGATGTGGACCGGCGGCATCATCCACGGGGCCCTCTCGATCGTCTGGTACCTGCTCCTCGCGAGCGACGGGGGCGCCGTGTGGGGCGCCTACGTCGGCCTCGCGTCGTCGTTCGCGTTCACGGCCGCGAGCGGCATCGCGCTGTCGCAGCACACCGCCGAGCTCGCGCGGAAGCGTCGCGAGAGCGAGCCCGTGCCGTTGCCGGTCGCGCGCGTCGTCGAGCGCTGACTCAGCAGCCGAGCTGCGCGTACGCGCGGTCCGTCGCGTCGAGCGCCATCTGGCAGCTCTGCTGGACCTGCTTCTGCGAGCCGTACTGCGCGTACATCTGCCGCAGCTGCGGGATCTGACCGCGCAGCGCGCGCGCCGAGTCCGGCGGAAACGTCGCGCACCGCGCGATGCGCTCGAGCCGCCGCACGTACTGCTCGCAGATGTCGCCGGCGGCCACCGGCGGCAGCGTCACCTGCGCCACGGGCTTCACGACCAGCGGCTTGGGGCAGTACGCGAGGTCATCGAGCGCCGGCGACGACAGCAGGCACTCGGCGTCCGCCTTCGTCAGGTTCGCGCTGGTGCACATCCGCTCGATCTCGCGCTCGCGCGGCTCGCGCACCTCGGGCTCGGCGTAGTTGCCCATCTCGAGCGACGTGATCGCCTGCGCGACGAGCCGGCAATCGACGATAGGCCGAGGCGACGACGACGAGCCGCAACCCGCCACCACGAGGGCGACGACGAGGAAGGCGACGACGAGGACACCACGTGCTCGCTGGCGCACAGCTCGTGATAACAGATCGCGATGGCAGATCCAGCGCAGCTTGCCGAGCAGCTCATCGATCTCGAGGTCAAGCTCGCGTTTCAAGACCGCTTGATCCGCGAGCTCGACGCGCTCGTGCGCGACTTCGGGACGCGCCTCGACGCCACGCAGCGCGAGCTGGAAGCGCTCAAGCAGACCGTGCGGAGCCCCGAGGTGCCGATCGGCCCCGCGACCGAGAAGCCGCCGCACTACTAGCAAGGGCAGCCGTAGAACGGGCGGTCGAGCTTCTCGAGCGTGTTGCCGAGGTGGTCGTTCACGAGCGTGTCGCCGAGCCACTCCTTGCCGACGACCTCGACCACGCCGTCGCCGTCGAGATCGATCAGCTGGTCGATCGTCTCGATGTCGCCGAGCTTCGCTTCGAACGCGGTGAGCGTACCGTCCGCCTCGACGCGGTACAGGCCCCACACGTTGACGTGCGGCGAGCCACAGCCCTCGAGCTGGTTCGCGTGGATCGAGATCCACGTCTCGTGCGTCGTCGGGTGGACGAACGTCATCGTCTGCCACGTCGTCGACGAGTCCGTCGACCAGTGACCGCGCGACTCGTCCTTGTAAAACTCGTTGTTCGCGTAGAAGCCGTCCCACTCCTTGGTCGTCGCCTTCGCGTCCGCCGAGCGGAGCAGCATCTGCTTCGCG
The DNA here is from genome assembly GCA_964617845.1 of uncultured Kofleriaceae bacterium. Classification (GTDB taxonomy): domain Bacteria; phylum Myxococcota_A; class Polyangia; order Haliangiales; family Haliangiaceae; genus JABFXX01. The sequence continues at coordinate 215,451 of CAZUAR010000001.1, forward strand.
CGCGCGACGAGCTTCGCATCGTCGTCCTTCTGCGCGCGCGCTTCGATCGCGGGCGGCAGCGTCGCATCGCGCGCGAGCGTGCCGGTGCAGTCGCCGAGCTTCGCCGCGATCATCGGCGCGCCGTACTTCATGACCGAGGTCCCGGTCCACCCGTCCGACGTGTCGTCACCCGCGTAGCCGGTGCTGCCCGTCAGGCGCGCGACGACCGCGAAGCCGGTGATGTACGTGGTGCACGTTCCGTCGACGATGATCTTGTCGCCGAGGCGATCGCGATGCGCGGCGGGCACGTCCTCGAGCGCGATCGGCGCGGTCGCGATCTCGACGTAGTCCTCCTGCGTGTGACGGATCTCGCCATGCTTCGGAAACGCCGAGCGCGGAACGCCGTCCATGTCGGTCGCCTCGCCCAGCACGCGGAGGTTCTCGAGCTTCATCCACGTCGCGCCCTGCGCCGTGAACACCATGGCGACGCTGCGCGATCCCATCCGCGCGACCGGCGGCGCGTCCGTCTGCGACGAGACCGGGACGTCGAGCGCGATCTCCGGAACCTCGACCGGGGCCTCGATCGCCGTGCGCTGCGGAGCCGGCGTTTGGAGCGCCGGCTTGGCGATGGCGAACAGGCCCGCACCCGCGAAGGCGATGCCGATGGCGGTCAGACGTGCGACATGGGAAGGCGACGCGATCTCGGGGCGAAACCACATGGGACCACGGAGCTGCAAGGCTCGGGCCCCCTGGAACCGCCAGCGGTTTGGCAGCCTTACCGAGGACGATGCCGCATGGACACAGGGGGCGTGTCCGCAACGTTTGCGCGGGGCTAGCTGCGAACCGCGGTGTTTTCGGGCGAACGGTCTCGCCATCGCCGCCGGCGGAGGCAACGAGCACCTACACAACCCGATCGGACATCGCGATCACGCACGTCCGCCCAGCGAGCTCCATCAACGTCGCCCCGGCCCGGTCACCGCATGACCGGCTTCGCGAGCTTCATCTCGCACTGCGCGCTCGTATTCCTGACCCGCATCGGCGACGGTGGCAGCACCCACGTCTGACAGTTCTTCGACGAGAAGCTGCGCATTCATTCTCTCTCGTGAACGCTCGACTGTCCGACATCCGGACACCACACCCATTCAACCGATCCTTTGCACCGCCGCTCGTCTCGACGATCTAGGTAGAAACATCACTGTGGGTTCATCCGTGCATCGTTGTTTCGCGAAGCTATGCGGTGGCATCGCGACAGCGGAGGTGTGCTCTGACCACGGTCGTGTTCGGGAGGCTCGGCGGTCGGTCGTGAGAGCACGACGCCCGCGGTCGCAGCGTCCGCGAGGAGCTCGAGCAAAACGCGCACGACACGGGACCGACGAGGCCCCCACGCACGACCGGTCACTGCGCGCACCGACGACCAACCGTCGGCTGCGCTACTCAGCGCAGCGTCTCGACTCGGCAGAGCTTCTCGAAGGGGCATCCGGCGAGCTGGCCGTCTCCGGAGGTGCTGCCCGAGGACGCCGCGCTCCCAAAGTCCTTCGCCAAAGCGTCTCGACGCCGGCTCGACGAGCGGTTGGGCGCGAGCACGAGCGTCTCGATGCCGGCGCGAGCGCGGGCACGAGGTCGGGCCGCGGCTAGCGCTGCATGCCGTCGAAGGCGACGACCGAGTCGTTGTTGAGCCCGGCGGCGTTGGCCTCGTCGGTGTCGATGTGCATGTCGAGCTCGTACTCCGGGTGCACGCGGACGATCACGTCGCCCATCGTCATCTCGCGATCACCTTCGACGCGGACCTTGATCATGTCCTTGTCGCCGACGCCGTAGTCCTTCGCCTGCGCGGGGCTCATGTGCACGTGGCGATGCGCGAGGATCACGCCGCTCGTCGTGGTGATCGTTCCCGCGGGTCCGCGCAGCGTGATGCCCGGCGTGCCGTCGAGCTTTCCGCTCTCGCGGAGCGGCGGTGATACGCCGAGCGCGAACGCGTCGGTCTTCGCGAGCTCGACCTGCGTCTGCTTGCGCAGCGGCGCGATGATCGCGACCGAGCGAATCTCGCCCTTGGGACCGACGAGGTCGACCGTCTCGCGCGTGACGTACTGGCCGGGCTGCGTGACGTCGCGCTTCTTTGTCAGCACGTAGTCCTTGCCGAACAACGCGTCGGCGTCCTCGCGCGACAGATGCACGTGACGGACGCTGACGCCGATCGGAATCGGCCGCGCGCGCACGCTGCGGATCGCACCCGACGCGCCGACCACGCAGCGCATGGCCTCGCGCGCGATCATGCGCTCCTCGTCGGTGCGCACGACGAGGACCTTGGTTGGCGAGCGCTTCTGCGAGACCTCGACGATGCCGCCGTGCTCGGAGGGATGAAGCGTCGTGTTCGCCTGCGCGTCGAGGGCGATGCCCATGTACGTGAGGCCCTCGGTGACGCGGTCGCGCACGAGCGCGCTGTTCTCGCCGATGCCGCCGGTGAACACGAGCGCGTCGGCGCCGCCGAGCACCGCGGCGTACGCGCCGACATACTTGCGAACGCGATGGACGAACACGTCGATCGCGAGTCGCGCGCGAACGTCGCCCTTGTCCGCCGCCGTCTGGATGTCGCGAAAGTCGGCCCCGATGCCCGACAGACCCGCGAGCCCCGACTCGCGATTGAGCAGCTTGTCGATCGCGTCGAACGACATGCCGTCGCGCGCGAGGAGCAGCGGGATCTGCGGATCGAGATCGCCCGAGCGCGTTCCCATCACCAGACCTTCGAGCGGCGTCATGCCCATCGAGGTTTCGATGGAGATGCCGCCGTCGATCGCCGCGACGCTCGCGCCGCCGCCGAGGTGACACGTCACGAGCTTGAGCCGCGACAGATCCGTCTTGAGGTGCTCCGCCGCCGACAGCGCCATGAACTGATGGCTCGGGCCGTGGAAGCCGTAGCGACGCACGCCCTTCTGTAGATAAAGCTCGTGCGGCACGGCGTAGGTGTACGCGTGCGGCGGTAGCTGCGCGTGAAACGCCGTGTCGAACACCGCGACGTGCGGCACCGACGGGAACACCTCGCGCGCCGCGAGAATGCCGGCGAGGTTGACCGGGTTGTGCAGCGGCGCGAAGACCGAGCACTCCTCGATGATCGCGAGCGCCTTGTCGTCGATGCGCGTCGGCGCGATCAGACGCTCGCCGCCGTGCACGACGCGATGACCGACGCAGCCGAGCTGCGATGGATCCTTGAGCGGTCCGCCGTCGCGCGTGAGGTGCGCGAGGATCGCGCGCAGGGCGTTCGCGACGCTCGAGCCATCGACCAGCTCCTGGCCCGTCTCGAAGATGTGGACCGCGTCCTTCGTGCCCATGCGCTCCGCCCTGCCGACGGCGAGCCGCGCCTCGGTGTCCGTCTCGTAAAGGTTGTATTTCACGGACGTGGAGCCGACGTTGACGACGAGGACCTTCATCGACGCCATCCTACATCGCCGCCCATGAAAATCCGGGCGCGAGGGCCGACTCGATCATCGGCCCAGAAAGGAGACAACCGACTCCACCGCTGTCGACGCCGATCCTGAGACCTGCCGAGCGTTCCTGCACAATCGTTCGTCACATCCAGTCGATCGTCCGCTGTCCCCGGCGCAGTCGTGCATCGTGTTTCTCAGTCGGACGTGAACATCGGGCCCAACACGTCGTAGCCGACATTGACCGTGATCTCGAGGCCGAGGAAGTGACCGACCTCGCCGCCGTTCGTCGTCAGCTGATGCTGGCGGTGATAGACCAGCCCCGTGCGCAGCGCCGTCCAGATCCGGCCGCGCGCCTTCGCATCGTGACGCGCGTACGCGACACCCGCGCCGATCATCACGAGCCGCGCGTACGACTGATCGATGTCGTCGTTCTGGCCGTATGCGCCTTGCACGTACAGTCCCGGGAGTCCGTGTCCCTGCGTGCTGGACAGGCGACCACCCCACGCGCCGAGCGCCTCGGACCGGGCTCCGAGCGGACCGAGATCGCGCGCGAAGAACAGCTGGCCGACGAGCCTGTCCTCGACGATCTCGACGAGGTTGCCGATCTCGTAGGAGCCGCCGACGCGACGCACCGGGGAATCATCGATGCCCACATTCAGCGCGGTCCCCCCGCCGATCGAGATGCATCCGGAGAGCAGCAACAACACGAGGACGCGCGAGCCCACGGGGCCGACTGTACTTGTTAACGTCCCACCGTGCCGCCGCGGATCATCCAATGGCAGCCCGTCGATTCGTTCGACGAGCTGTTCTTCGTCCCGCGGCCCCACAAGGAGGACGCGTTCTCGCGAAAGGCGGCCGAGCTCGGACTCTCCGTCACGCCGACGAACGCCGAGATCTACGCTCCGGGCACGAACATCGACGGCGGCTGGATCGATGTCGGCGACGCGGCGCCGATCGGCAGCATGCGCGATGGCTCCGTCGAGGAGCTCGCGCGCATGGCCGCCGAGATGATCGACGTCTGCATGCCCGCGCGGTTCCTCGTCCGCGACTACGACGGCTGGCGCGCGATCCACGTCGACGAGGACATCGCGATCACCAACGTCGGCGATTGGCGCCAGCACCTCGCCGACGAGAACGAGCACGAGCTGCTCGTCGAGGCGGTGACCGAGGTGATCGTCGCGCGGCAACGCGTCGCGCGGCCCGAGGACCTCGAGGATCTCGAGGAGCTCGTGAGGCTCGCGCCCGCCCAGACCGAGCCGTACGTCCTGCTCGGCCGGCTCTATCTGTCTCTCGATCGTCTCGACGATGCGACGCGCATCGCGAAGGCGCTGCTCGCGCTCGACGTGCGCGACTACCGCAAGGCGCCCGCGCGCACGCTGCTCGGCGAGATCGCGACGAAGCGCGGCGACGCGAAGACCGCACTCGCCGAGCATCAAGCCGCGCTCGCGCTGCACCACACGGTGCCCGCGCAGCTCGCCGTCGGCGTCGCCGCGATCCGCGCGAACGATCCCGCGGCTGCGGTACGCACGCTCGCGCACCGGCATCGCGGTCGCTCGATGTTCGAGCTCGCAGAAGCGATGTGCAAGCTGGGCCGCGTCGACGACGCGCACGCGTACCTCGAGGTCGCGTTCGATCTCGATCGCGATCTGCTGAAGCCCGTGCCCGACAATCAATGGCCGAAGCCACCCGACACGACGTGGACCATGGAGCACGCCGGGCTCGTGAAGCTCGTCGACGCGGCGCGGAGCCGGCATGGGTAACGTCCACGAGGTCACGCAGACCGAGCCGTTCCGCTCGCAGCACGGCGCCGCGCTGATCCTGCGCGACGGTGCGGAGCTCGTCGACACCAAGTACCCGAGCTACACCGTCCTCGACAACGGCGGACGCAAGATCGGACGCTCGCGCCTGGCGACGGATCGCCGGTACGTGGTGATCCGCACCGGCGGCAAGTGGGGCTATGGCTACGAGCTCGAGGAGTGGCTCCAGGCGAACGCGCCGGTGCTCGAGGACGCCGTGTTCTACGTCTCCGACGAGTACGCGAACTACGTGCGCGAGTGGCGCATCGCGAACGGAGCGCTGACGATCGAGTTCGTCGCGCCCGATAACTCCCACGTCGGCCTCGTGCTGGTCGAGACCGCGAAGCATCGCGACTTCGGCCTGTTCCTCCTCGAGGACATGCTCGATGGAATGCTGTGGGCCGGCGGCGACAAGGAAGAGCCGACGTCGGTTCGCTTCCGGGCCGTGATGGCGCTCGTGCAGCATCGCCCGGAGCGGTGGCAGACCTGGCACCAGCTCGGCCTCCTCAAGAGCGACTACGCTCAGGCCGCCGCGATCGAAGCGTTCGAGCGCGCGCTCGCGATCGTTCCGGACGACAAGCGCTCGCTCGTCGAGGTCGACATGCTGCACGCGCTGAAGGACTCCGATCCGGCGCGCGCGCTCGCGATGGGACGCGCCGCGAAAGAGCGCTGGATCGCCGACGCGATGAAGCAGAAGGACTCGTTCTGGAACGCGGTCGCGCCCGGCCTGCACCGGCTCGCGGATCTCGAGCGCGAGCACGGCGTGCCCGACTTCGCGGCGGCGCTGTACGCGACGTGGATGCGCGCCACCGATACCGACGCGACGCCGCACCGGCTGTACAACCTCGCGTGCCTGCACGCCGGATCACACCCGGACCTCGCACGCAGCTACCTGCGCGTGGCGCTGCACATCGATCCCGAGCTCGCGCCGGCGGCAGCGACCGATCCGGATCTCGCGCCGATCAGATGACGAACTGCTTCGCGATCTCGATCGCGGGCTTGTCGGGATTCCACGGCTCGGCGAGCACGATCGACGCGGCCTCGAGCACCTCGACGACGAACCAGCCTGCCTTCTCCTGATCCGGGAACATCTCGCGCAGCGTGGCGCTCCACGCCTTGACGTTCGCGATCTCCTCGTCGGACGCGGCGCGAAACGCGATCGTCCCGAGGAGCTTGTGGAGGCTGTTGTACACGTCGGTCGCCTCCGCGCTCCACGGCACCATCGGCGGGCGCGGGAGGCCTTCGACCATGTAGTCGTTGATGATGTACGCGATCTGACCGCCCCGCGTGGTGCGGTGAGCGGCGGGCGCGGGGTAGCGGCGAATCGGCTTGGTCGGGTGGCTCTCGTCGTCGGGCAACGGCACGTACGGACCGACGATGACCAGCTCGTTCTGCTCGAGCTTCGTCTGGTCGACCGCGACGCGCGTCGCGTTGCCCGGTTCGTACATCATGAACGTGAACGGATTGATGTTGCCGTCGTCGCCGAGCAGCTTGCAGCCGAGCGCGCTCGCCAGGCGGGCGCAGAACACGCGGCGGTCATCGGGCTCGAGGCCCGAGAGCTGGATGCGCGTCGCGAACTGCCCCGCGCCGCGCGTGCGATGGACGGTCACGCGTGCCTGCCGCACCGCCTCGGTCGCGACGCCATCGACGATCTCGATGTCTTCCTCGGGCGTCCCGTGGGCCTTCGCGACGGCTGCCAGCAACTCGCGGGGCAGCACTTCGCGCTCGATCCACAGCTCGTCCCACATGCCCGGGCATCATGCCACGATTCACGCGCGCGTCATCACTCGGGGCCGAATCGCTCGGCGATGAGGCGTTCTGCCTCTTCGAGATCGCGCTGCGCGCGCGCCCGCCGGTAGACGATCCCGAGGAGGACCAGCAGGCCGGCGCCGATCGCCGACGCGACGATCCACACGAGGCGCGTCGCCTCCGCGGTGTGGCCGCCGAGGCCGTTCATCGTGTCGAGCGGGCTCATCGGCCGAACACCGTGTCGAAGCCGCCGTCGAACACCGTCCCGACGTGGCCGATGATCGGCGACGCGAGCGCGACGAACTGCATCAGCGCGGCGGAGAACAGCGCGACCAGGATGATCACCGGGACGAGCGACGCGATCCGCGAATCGTCACCGAGCTTGCGCTTCACCGCGCGCGCGAACAGCAGCGTCGCCGTGCCGAGCGCGACGAACACGGAGCCGAGCGCGAGCGGAACGCCGGCGCGCGAGCTCGTGTGGTAGTAGATCGCGACGAGCGGCGCGAGCGTCGCGAGGACGAGCGTGCCGCTGAAGATCGAGGTCGCGAACGCGGTCACGAGATCGCTCGCGGCGAGCTTGGCGTTGGCGAGCCGCAGCGCGAGAAGGCCCGCCGGCAGCGCGGTGAGCGCCGACAGGAAGATCACCATCGGCACCTTGTACGAGTTCGACAGCGCGAGAATGCTCGACGAGCTACCGGCGGCGATCCCCCAGATCGAGGACAGCACGAGCGCACAGACGATCGCCGAGATCGTCAGCACCATCTGGCTCGCGCGGGAGAGTGGATACGGGAGCTCTCCGCGACACGTGAGGGTCATGAGCTGGGAGAGCTGCGAGGGAGCGTGTTCGGTCCTGAGTGTCATCGACGGTGGCCTCCATGTGGGAGAGGCAGCAAGGGCCGAACCAGCCGCGACGTGCCGCGCGGTTCGCGGCCCTGCCGGACCTCGCCGCGTCGTGCGGCGCGGTGTTGCCACAGTGTGAGAGCACCGCCATGCCGGGTTACGCCCAGGGTAGCTGGGGTCATCCACGTTCGCAGGACAGCCGACTCCGAGATCATGACCTCGAAGCTCGTCGTCCCAGTTCTCGTGTGGGTGTCTGGTTGTGCGGTGGCGGTCGCGCCCGATAGCGATCGCGAAGGAGGTGCGGGGTCGGCGGGTGGAATCGACGCGAACCGATCGCTCCGGATCGAACCGGCGACGGTCGCGATGACGGTGGCCGAGGGCTATGCGGTGAACCAGCCGTTCCGCGCCTACATGACGCAGCCGGATGGTTCGGAAGTCGACGTCACGGACGAGGCTACCTTCACGCTCGGCGACGGGCGGTTCGGTAGCTTCGACGCGGCGACGATGCGCGCGACGGGTGGCGGTGCGGGCGCGGTGAAGGTGACCGCGCGAGCGGATGGTGAGACGGCGACGGGTACGGCGTTCGTTCGCGTCACGACCACGGAGTACGGCGTGGGCGTTCCGCACGACGCGGGCAAGATGTTCCAGACGGCGATCACCGGCACCAACTGCGGTGCGGAGATCGTGTACCCGGCCGAGGGAACGACGGCGCCCGCGAACCTCGGACGCCTCGACGTGCACTGGAACGGCGGCACCGGCGACCTGTTCGAGGTGCGCATCGCGAACCAATGGGTCGAGCGCGTCATCTACACGCGCGCCTCGGGCACGGCGGTCGGCGGAACGGCGTGGATGCCGTTCGCGACGTCCAAGGACCGCGCGACGATCACGGTGAGCGGCATGGAGACCGCCGCGACGCTGACGAAGTGCGTGGCGCAGACGCGCACGATCCGGCTCAGCGACACCGAGGTCGCCGGCGCGATCTACTACAACGAGACGAGCGGCTCGGGTGGAACGCTGGTTCGCAAGGACATGATGGAGAACACGCAGGCGGCGCCGGTGTTCCCGGCCGACTCGAGCCCGGCGGCGTGCGTCGGTTGCCACGCGATCTCGCGCGATGGCACTCGCATGGCGATGACGCTCGACGGCGCGAGCGGCCGCGGCGCGGTGGTCGACTTCGCGGAAGGCCGCGCGATGCCGATGGGCTCCGCCACGCAGCGCTGGTCGTCGGCGACGTTCACGCCCGATGGCGACAAGCTGCTCGCCGTCGAGGCGGGTCAGCTCAAGCTGTTCGATGTCGAGAGCGGTACGATGGCGCACGCGTTCGAAACGACGTACGTGACCGGCAACCCCGAGATCTCGCCCGACGGCAGCAAGCTCGTCACGGTCGAGGCGCCCGAGGGTGCGGACTGGCAGTTCGCCCAGGCGCAGGTCGTCGTGCGCTCGTTCAACGCCGATGGCCTCTCGATCGGTGACGCGCGCGTCGTGCTGCCGGTGACGAACGGCGTGCAGAGCTACTACCCGTCGTGGTCGCCGGATGGCAAGTGGCTCGCCGTGACGCGCGCCGCCGGCAACTCGTACGCGAACCAGTCGGCGGAGGTGTTCGTCGTGTCGGCCGATGGCAAGCATGGTCCCTTCGCCATCTCCGGCGGCGAGGGCGGGTCGTGGGCGCGGTGGATGCCGTACGAGACGACGCTCGACGGCGAGGTGATGTACTTCCTGAGCTTCACGTCGACGCGCGCGTTCGGGCGCCAGCTCGAAGCCGGTCACGAGCAGCTGTGGATGGCGCCGTTCTTCCCGCTGCACGCGAGCGAGGGCGTCGGCCCGATCACCGGCCCCGCGTTCCGCGCGCCGTGGCAGTCGCTGACCGCCGAGAATCACAACGCGCAGTGGGCGACCAGCATCGTGCACGCCGTCGACGGTTCGAACTAGACGCATCGCGCGAACGAGCTGGTACAGTCGGAGAGATGGCGGCGAGCCTTCTCTCCGAATCGCTTCTGGTCGGTCGCGCGGTGTTGCGTGTCCTCGCGGACTCCGACCAGACGTCCGAGATCCACCGCGTCGAGGAGATCACCGGGCGCCCGCGCTATCGGCGGATCCTCGAGGAGACGCGAGCGAGCTCCGAGGGTGCGCGCCTCCTCGCGGAGAAGCCCGAGCTGTCGAGCGAGTACGTCGACTACGACGCGCTACGCAAGCTGCCGGCCGACACGCTCGGCGGCGCCTACGTGCGGCACCTCGACAACAACCACATCACCGCGGACTACCAGGCCGCGAAGACGCGCCACGTCGACGATCCGGACATGGCGTACCTGATGCGCCGCTTTCGCCAGACCCACGACGTGTGGCACGCACTCCTCGGGATCGGCATCACCGGCCACGAGGAAGTGATCATTCACTGGTTCTCGTACGGCCAGCTGCGACTCCCGGTGTCGGCGCTGATCATGGTGTTCGGCACGATGAAGCACCTCGTGCTCGAGCGCCGGTGGGGCGCGCTGCGCCACTCGATGCTCGAGGCGTACCGCGCGGGTCGCGACGCCGCGCCGCTGCTCGCGGTGTACTGGGAGGACTACTGGGAGGAGCCGCTCGACACCGTGCGCGCGGCGTACGGCGTCGCGCCGCTCGAGCAGCGGTACCTCCACTAGATGCGCGCGATCGTTCGCTCGATCCCGGCGAGCTTCGCGAACGCGCTGTCGGCCACGCCGCCCGATCCGCCGATCGACGTCGCGCTCGCGCGCGAGCAACACGCGCACTACGTCCGCGCGCTCGAGGCGTGCGGCGCGGTGGTGACGATCCTCGCCGCCGACGAGGCGTGCCCGGACTGCGTGTTCGTCGAGGACACCGCGATCGTCCTGGGCGGCACCGCGCTCGTCACGCGGCCCGGCGCCCCGTCGCGCCGCAAAGAGACGCCCGCGATCGCGACCGCGCTGTCCGCGCTCGTCGATGTCACCGTGATGACCGAGCCCGCGACGCTCGACGGTGGCGACGTGATGCGCGTCGGCACGCGGATCTTCGTCGGTCGCTCGGCACGGACCAACGAGGCCGGCATCGCGCAGCTGTTCGCGACGTTCGGTCCGCAGGGGTTCATCGTGACGCCGCTCGATCTCCCACCTCACGTGCTGCACCTCAAGTGCGTGGTCACGCCGCTCGGCGGCGATCGCATCCTGCTCGCGGATGACTCGATCCCCGCGGACGCGTTCGGCGGCGCCGCCGTCGTGCGGGTCCCGCGCGACGAGACCTACGCGGCGAACTGCGTCGCGATCGGCGACCACGCGATCGTCGCCGAGGGCTATCCCGCCGCGCACGCCGCGCTTCGCGCCGCCGGCTTCGCGCTGCACGTCGTGCCGTGCTCGGAGGTCCAGAAAGCGGACGGCTCGCTCACCTGCCAGTCGATCGTCTTCTAGCCTTGGGTTTCGGCGCGCGCGTCTGGTAGGCGCTCTCGAGCACGCTCGCCACCGAGCTCCACGGAGCCTTGTCGATCTCGACGCCGACCCAGCCGAGATGACCGACGTACGCCGGCCGGAAGAAGTGCGCCGGCTCGCTGTCGATCAGCATCTCTTGCGCGCCTTCAGGCGCCGCCGCCCAGATGGCGACCTTGCCGTCACCGTGATGGTTGTCGACGATCACCGCGAACTCAGCGCGAGCGCTCGCACCTTCGCGAACAGCTGCGTCTTCGACGGCTTCCTGCTCGCCACGCGACCAGCCTACCCGGATTGCGGGGTAGCGCGTCGCGCGCGAGCGCTCATCCTGATCTCATGATCATCGTGACGTCTGCTGCCGTTATCGAGCCGCGCGTGGCTGCGATGAACTGCCCGCACGACGGCGGAACGTATCGCCTCCACGAGCACGAGCGAGCCGCCCCCGGAATTCGCCGTGTCGACGTGACGTGCCGGCAGTGCAGCGAGCCACGCTCGTTCTTCTTTCGCATCGTGCCGCCGCCCGAGCTGAATTAACGCTACGATCATTCCCGATGCAATCGGGCCCCGAGCGCGAGGTCCAGGCGTGGCTCGACACCGTTGCATCGGAGCCGTCCAGCACCGTCGCGACGATCGTCCCCCACCGCGGTGATCGCAGCGCGCGCCGCGCGGCCGAGCTCCTCGCGCAACTCGCGGAGCGCGGTCAGCCCGTCGAGCTGAAGCCCGGCAAGACGCTCGGTGAGGGCGGCATGGGCATCGTGCGCGAAGCCGAGCAAGTGGCGCTCGGCCGCATGGTCGCTGTGAAGACGCTCAAGCCCGGACACCCCGAGAACGCGGCCTCGTTGCTGCGCGAAGCGTGGACGACCGGCGCGCTCGAGCATCCGAACATCGTCCCGGTTCATCACCTCGAGATCGACGCGAGCCTGTCGCCGCTGCTGATCCTCAAGCGCGTCGACGGCGTCGAGTGGAGCTCGCTGATTCGCGACGCGGCGGAGGTGCAGCGTCGCTTCCTCGCGACCGACCTGCTTGCGTGGAACCTGCGCATCCTCGATCGCGTGCTCGACGCGCTGCGGTTCGCGCACGCGCGCGGCGTGATCCATCGCGACCTCAAGCCGAGCAACGTGATGATCGGGAACTTCGGCGAGGTGTACCTGCTCGACTGGGGCCTCGCGGTTTCGCTCGGCGACGACGGCACGGGCCGCTTCGCGCTGGCCTCCGAGGCGACCGAGCTCGCGGGCACGCCGTGCTACATGGCGCCCGAGATGCTTCGCCGCGAGGGCGATGCGCCGCTGTCGGTTCGCACCGACGTCTACCTCGCCGGTGCGGTGCTGTTCGAGCTGATCGCGGGACATCCACCGCACGCCGGCGACGGCGCGGTGCAGATGATCGCCAGCATCATCCTGTCCAGGCCGCAGCTCCCCGCCGACGTGCCCGCCGAGCTCGCCGCGATCTGCACGCGCGCGATGCAGGCCGACCCCGACGACCGCTACTCGTCGATCGAGGAGCTCCAGCTCGCGCTGCGCCGCTACCTCGATCATCGCGGCGCGAGCCAGCTCGCCGACAGCGCGATCGCGCGCGGCACCGCGCTGCGCACGCTCGCCGCGAACCGGCGCGCCGGTGACCGCGAGGAGATCTATCGTCAGCTCGCGGTCGCTCGCTTCGCGTTCCACGAGGCGCTCGCCGCGTGGCGCGACAACACGGAGCTTCGCGCGGCCATGAACGCGACCACGATCGCGATCGCCGAGTACGAGCTCGCGTGCGGCGATCCGCACGCCGCGATCGTGCTGCTCAACGAGCTCGACGAGAGACACCCATTGCTGGCGAGCGCCGTGGAAGCCGCCGCCAGGCGCGACAGCCTCGCCGCGATCGGCCGCGATGCCGATCCGACGGTGCACCGGCGCACGCGGCGGATCATCCTCGGGCTCGGCATCGTGTTCACGCTCGCACCGTTCTATGCGTGGCTGGTCCCGAGCGCGGGGATGTACTCGCACCAACGCCAGCTCGCCTGGGCGCTCGGCTCGCTCGCGGTGATCACGATCTTCTCGATCATCAATCGGCCCCAGACGGCGCTCAATCGCCGCATCCTGCACGTCGGCCGCTTCCTGTTCTTCGCCCAGTCGATCACCACCGTCGGACTGTGGGTGCTCGGGCTGGATCCGTACCTCACACAGACGATCAACCTGCTGTGCTGGGGCGTGCTCGTCGGCACGTTCGCGATCATGACCGACCCCTGGCTCAACATCATCTCCCTCGGCTACTTCGCGGGCTTCCTCGCGACGACGCAATTGCCAGAGCACCGGATGCTGATCACGTCGTGCGCCAACCTCGTGCTCGCAGTGGTCGTCGCCATCCGGTGGCGCGAGGTATCTTCTCGGTGATGCGGGACAGCCGATGACCAAGCGATCACGCACGTCGCGCCGCGAGCTCGAGCGCGACCTGAAGAAGCTCGTGCGCGACAAGGAGCGCTTGTTCAAGCTCGAGCCCGGTGGGTCCGAGGAGCGTCCGCTCGAGGTCAGCTCTGCGGCCGTGATCGAGGTGCGCGTCGAGGCGATGCCGTGCGTGCAATGCGATGCCCCGCAGTACCGGATCCGCGAGCACGTCTCCATCGCCGCCGGGCTGCGCCGCGTGGACGTGATCTGCCGCAACTGCGGTGCGCCGCGCTCGCTGTGGTTCCGGATCGTCGTCGACGAGCCGAACTAGGCGAGCGTTCGCTTCACCCGAGCGAACTGTCGCGGTCGCTCCGGCCGATAGCCGTCATCCGTCGCGAGAAGCGTCCGCAATGCCGACCGGCTGCGCGCCTTCAATGATGCGAGCTCGGCGATGTAGAGATCGACCACCGCTCGATCGTCGCTGTCGATCATCGCGCGATGAAACACCAGCGTCGTCTCGGGCGCACGACGTCGCATCGTCTCGAACGTCCGCATCAGCGCTGGTATCAACACCTGCGCGCGATACCGCGCACGGAGCGTCCGAGCGAGCTCCTGCAACATCGACGGATCGTCGACGGAGTCATCGATCACCGCGAGGTAGTCGTCGATCGCATCGTGATCGACGCGAAACCCGACGGCCTGGATCAACTGGAGCATCTCGGCCCTCGCCGGCGTTGGCTCCCAGCGATTCCCCGTCTTCTGCCCGAGCGGTAGCCGCGACGTGACCCGCAGGCGCTCCACGAGCTCCGCGCTCGGCACCGAGAGCAACACGCCGAGCGCGAGGGCATCGCGCGCCGTTTGCTCGGCAGGCTCGTTCAGCAACGCTGCGCGTTCGTCGAGCGCGCGCCGGATCCGCGCATCCAGCTCCAGGGTGATCGACGCCTGGGACACGACTCAGAACTCGACGACCGTGCGGATCGATGCGCCTTCGTGCATCAGATCGAACGCGTCGTTGATCTTCTCGAGCGGCAGCTTGTGGGTGATCAGGCGATCGATCTCGATCTTCTTGTCCATGTACCAGTCGACGATCCTCGGCACGTCGGTGCGCCCGCGCGCGCCGCCGAACGCGGTGCCCTTCCACACGCGGCCGGTGACCAGCTGGAACGGACGCGTCGAGATCTCCTGGCCCGCGCCCGCGACGCCGATGATGACCGAGACACCCCAGCCGCGGTGGCAGCACTCGAGCGCCTGCCGCATCAGCTGCGTCGAGCCGACGCACTCGAACGAGTAGTCCGCGCCACCGCCGGTGAGCTCGACGAGGTGCGGGACGAGATCGGTTCCCGCGGGGAGCGCCTTGGGGTTCACGAAGTGCGTCATGCCGAACGAGTGGCCGAGCGCCTCGCGCGCGGGGTTGATGTCGACGCCGATGATCTTGTCCGCGCCGACCATCTTCGCGCCCTGCACGACGTTGAGGCCGATGCCACCGAGGCCGAACACGACGACGTTCGCGCCCGCCTCGACCTTGGCGGTGAACAGGACCGCGCCGATGCCGGTCGTCACGCCGCAGCCGATGTAACAGATCGACGAGAACGGCGCGTCCTTGCGGACCTTCGCGAGCGCGATCTCGGGGAGCACCGTGTGGTTCGCGAACGTGGAGCAGCCCATGTAGTGATGGATCGGCTGGCCCTTGATCGAGAACCGCGAGGTGCCGTCGGGCATGAGGCCCTTGCCCTGCGTCGCGCGGATCGCGGTGCACAGGTTCGACTTGTGCGACGTGCACGTCTTGCACTGCCGGCACTCGGGTGTGTAGAGCGGGATGACGTGATCGCCGACGGCGAGCGACGTCACGCCCGGGCCGACCTCGCGTACGATGCCGGCGCCTTCGTGACCGAAGATGACCGGGAACAGGCCCTCGGGATCCGCGCCGGAGCGGGTGAACTCGTCGGTGTGGCAGACGCCGGTGGCTTTGATCTCGACGAGGACCTCGCCCTGCTTGGGCCCATCGAGGTCGACTTCTTCGATGCGGAGCGGTTCGTTGACCTTCCACGCGACGGCGGCACGAGTCTTCATGCCGCTCAGCGTACACCGCTACCGCGGACCGGTTAGCGCGGCGCGCAGACGTTCGCGCGCGCGGGAGCGGCGCTGCTCGTACCGATGAAGCGGTCGGCGTCGCGGCGCACGGTGTTCGGTAGCGACGCGCAGCTGTTGTTGAGCACGTGGGCCTTGGACACGCAGAGGCCGGCGTTCGTCGACGTCGCGTCGGCGATGCAGAACGTCGGAGCCTTGCCCTCGGCGTCAGGGCACGAGCCGGCGCACGACACGGTGCAGAAGCCGGCGGCGCTGCAGCGACCGGCCTGCCCGTTCGCAGTGAACGCGCACTGCGCGTTGGTGGTGCACGCGTCGCCGATGAACTTCGGCGTGACGCCGTTGAGGCGCGGGAACGCGTTGACGTCGTCGAGGCGAACGAACGTGTAGCCCGCGTTCTCGAGCGTCGTGAGGATGCGGTCGAGGTTGTTCGCGGTGTTCGGGTGGATGTCGTGGAACAGGATCACGCCGCCGTTGGTCGTCGCGACCTGGGACATGATGTAGCCGAGCATGTCGTCGCGCTGGTCGTCGGGGACGTACTTGAACGTCGACTTCTTGCACACGCCGTTGCCGGACGCGTAGCACCAGTCGGCGCTGTCGATGTGCCAGCCGGTGGACGTCCAGCCGCGCTGCTTGACGAGGTTCATCGTGCCGCACGTCGAGCTGCCGAACGGGAAGCGGAACCAGTGCATCGTCTCGCCGGCCGCGGTGACACCCTCGGCGGTGCGGTCCATCTCCTGCGCCGCGCGCGTGAGCGTCTGCTCGGCGAGGTTCAGGTGGTTCTGCGAGTGGTTTCCGAGGATGAAGTCGGGATCCGCGGCGATCTGCCGCGCGATGTCGCGGGCGCCGGGGACCGACAGCTTGCTGCCGTTGATGAAGAACGTCGCGGGCGCGCCGTGCGCCTTGAGGACCTCGATCACGCGCGGCGTGGTCGCCGGGTTCGGACCGTCGTCGAACGTCAGCGCGATGCGCTTGTTGAAGCCAGACCTGTCGGGAACGCGAACACCCGAGCAGTCCGTGCCATCGGCCTTGCCGGGGAGCTGGCCCTCCTCGTAGGCCTGCTCGAACGCGCTCGTCTCGTCGGTGCAGTTCTCACCGTTCTCGTCGCAGTGGAGGTCACCTTCGTCGGTACACCCGATCGCCGAGAGCGTCGCGGCGAGGAAGAACATCGAGGCATGGCGCATGGTCGGTGCGTCGAGCAAGCAGTGCGCCATGGTGGATCGGGTGCAGACCCGGCCATTTCGGTGCACATGATGTGACGATCGGCCTACTTGGACCCGATCCTCGACGGCAACTCGACTTGCTGGAGACAACCGTCTCGACCGCGGTGGCTTCCACGTGCGCAGGTGAACACTGCCCACGGTTGTTCGCGGCTGCCGCGGTAGCTATCGCCCGAGGAGGATCTTCGCCCGCGCGATCCCGAGCGCCGTCGCCTCGGCGTGGTCCTCGATCACGGTCACCCGGCTCTCCATGCCGGTGAACGCGATGTACGTGACCGGGCCCGTCGTGCCGCCCGTCGACGGGTCGGGGTCGATGCCGAGCGCCTCGGCCATGGCGTAGCTCGCCTCGCCGATGTACGCGGTCGGGCCGACGTCACCGGCGACGCCGTAGACGACCTGGTCGGCGTAGATCACCGCGACGACCGTGCGCATGCCGATGCCCCAGGTGCGGTAATCCCATCGCGCGCTCGCGCCGGGGAGCACCACGAACGGCAGCGTCGCGGCGTCGAGCGGGTTGCCCATCGAGTCGTTCGCCGCGGTCTGGTTCATGAAGTACGGATCTGTCATCAGGTTGCACTGCGGCGTCTCCTTGCCGTCGCAGTCGATGTCCATGTCGCTCGTCCACGCGACCGCCGTCGGGAAGCCGCAGATGTCGACGTCGTTCGGTTGCCCCGGCCCGTCCATGTACGGCCCGCCGATCACCATCGAGCAGTCGGCGACCGCGGCGAGCAAGTCGGACGCGCTCGGATCCGTGGGCGCGGCATCGGCCGGCGCGTCGGGCGCGGCATCGGGACCGAGCTCGCCGTCGTCCGCACACGCGCCGAGCGCGAGCAGTGCCACCGCGAGCCGCATCGCGGCGATGCTACACGAACGTCACGCGAGTGCGCGGGCGAGCGCTGGCAATGCCTGTCCCGCCTGCGCGTCGACGAGCAGCGTCGCGTGCGGATCGCCACGCGTGGGACCGCGATTGATGATCGCGATCGGCATGCCCCGCTCCGCCGCGCGCCGCACGAACCGGTAGCCGCTGAACACCGTCAGCGACGAGCCGACGACGAGCAGCGCGTCCGCGCGATCGAACGCCTCCCACGCTGCGTCGAGCGTCGGCCGCGGCACGCTGCCGCCGAAGAACACGACGTCGGGCATCAGCACGCCGCCACACGCATCGCACGGCACGACCACGAAGTCCGCGACGAGATCATCCGGGAGCTCGGCGTCGCCATCGGGCGCGATCGCGACCTCCTGCGCGCGCGCGCCGAACCCAGGGTTCGCCGCGAGCAACCGCTGCTGCAGGTCATCGCGCGTGATCGGCCGCGCGCACGCGAGGCATCGCACGCGCGCGAGCGCACCGTGCAGCTCGACGACCGCGCGGCTCCCCGCCGCTCCGTGCAGGCCATCGACGTTCTGCGTGATGAGCCCGCCGACCACGCCCGCACCCTCGAGCACCGCGAGCGCGCGATGCCCGTCGTTCGGCTTCGCCGCCGCGAGCCGCGGCCACCCGAGCAGCGACCGCGCCCAGTACCGCCGGCGGTTCTCCGCCTTGTCGACGAACTCGCGGTGCTGGATCGCAAGTCCGGCGAACGCCGGGCGCGCAGCACCGCCGGAGGCGGTGCGGAGGTCGATCGACGCACGCGCTCTCGGTGGCTTGCCCGCGCCGCGATAGTCCGGGATCCCGGATTCTGTCGAGCAGCCGGCGCCCGTCAGCGCGACGAGACGCTTGCCGCGCAGCATTTGTGCGAGCCGTTCGAGCGCGCCGTCCACGCGCCTTTTGTACTACGCGCCACCGCGGTAGGCTCGTCTCGTGCCGCCGCTCACCCAGAACCAGCTCGACACGTACGAGTACAAGCTGAGGAAACGCGGCTTCAAGCGCGACGATGTGTTCCTCCACGAGTGCCCGGATTGCTCGCAGAAGGCGATCCTGACCTACGCGATCCTCAGCCGGAACGGCGGTCGCGACATCCGGCTCTGCACCGAGTGCGGCAAGGTCCGCTCGTACCGCAGCGGCGCCGGCATGGAAGGCCGCACCGAGGATCCGGACTTCGATCTCGACGTGTTCTTGCGCTAGCGATACATGCCGAGGCACGACAGCTCGTTCGCGTCGCCGTCGTAGTTCTGCTCGCAGAACGTCACGAGCTGCGCGGCGTCGTAGCGGGAGCCGACGAGCGTGTCGAGGCACGCTTGCTCGTTCGCGTCGCCGTCGAACGCGTTCTCGCACGCGCTGACCGCGGACACCGACAGTCGCGACGACGTCATCGTGCGCAGGCACGTCAGCTCGTTCGCATCGCCTTCGAACGCGTTCTCGCACGCGTTGATCGCACCCGATGGCTCGCGCTTCGCGTCGACCGCGATCGCGACGCACGCGAGCTCGTTGGCGTCGCCTTCGAACGCGTTCTCGCACGCCCGGATCGCCGGCACGACGTCGAAGCGAGCGCGGCCCGCGCTCACCGTCTGCACGCACGACTGCTCGTTGGCCGGGCCTTCGAACGCGTTCTGACACGCGGTGGAGATCGCCTGCAGTCGTCCGAGGTCGAGCGGCGGGGGCCGGTCCGGACGCGGGCGATGCGGGCGGCGCCACTGATCGGCCGACGCGGTGGTCGCGACCAGCAGGCTAAGGGAGGCGAGGAAATACGCGTTGCGCTTCATGTCGTTGCCGACGCACCGCCCTGCGAATGATTCTTTGCCGCAACCTTTTGCAATATGCTGGCTGCATGTCGGACCTATCCACGCGCTTCGCCGAGGCACAGGCGAAGATCAAGCCGGTCACGGGCCTGGGCAACGACGTGATGCTCGAGATGTACGCGCTGTACAAGCAGGCCACCGTCGGTGACGTCTCCGGCGACCGCCCCGGCATGATGGATATCAGGGGCCGCGCGAAGTACGACGCGTGGGCGAAGAAGAAGGGCACGAGCAAGGACGCCGCGATGGAGCAGTACATCGCCGTCGTCGCGAAGCACGCGAAGTAGTCTCGCCGGGCCGGCGATCAGACGAGTCACCGCTACCGGAGGTGACCGAGCCAGGGCGCGAGGTGCGTCGCCATCGCGCGGACTTGCTCGAGGGTGCAGCCGAGCGCGGTCGCGAAGCGGATCATCTCCTGCGCCTCTCCCTCGGAGATGTAGCCCTTCGCGAGGACGACCTCGATCGCGTCGACGACGATCAGCCGCGCGAGCTCGCCCGGATGCAGACTGCCGCCGCGAAACGGACCGCGCGCCGTCGAGACGATCTCGCGCAGCGTGTCCGGATCGAGCGGCTCGGCGAGCAACAGGTCGTCGATCGCCACCGGTCCCACGACGCGGGCGTCGATCTTCTGCTGCAGGCGCAGGCCTTCTTCGAGTCCGAGCTGATCGTCCGCGCGCGCGATCGCGACCAGCGCCTGCGCGTAGAGCTGCGCGAGATCTGGCTCGCGGATCTGTACGCCATTCGTCACGTGCACACGGTACCCCGCGATCGCGGCACATGGCTGCTCGACTGGCCAGGTCCAGACTCTCCGATGGGAACTGAATGCCTGCATATTCTTGTGTGCGCTGCGCGCGCAAGCGGCTGATTGCTCGTGCTGCACACCATGCGCAACGCTGGCCACGATGTTGCTGGTCGCTGCGGCCATGCGTTTTGTCTGGCTTGCTGGTCTCCCGCTCGTCGTCGCGTGCACCACCGAGATCCCCACACCTCCCGCGGGTCCGGGCATCGACGAGTACATCGCGACGTTGCCGTACCTGCCGGTCGAAGACGCCCAGATCCAGAACGGCGCGATGTCCGCCGAGGCGCGCGAGGGCGACTATCAGTGCGTCAAGCAGAACCTGAAGGAGACCCGCCAGTACGATCGCATCGTCGCGTACGCGGCGAACTCGGACTCGCTCTATCCGGGCGCGCTCGTCAGCGCTGACTCGGTGCTCACCGGACTGTTCACGCAGATCGTGCTGCCGCGCTCGCCCGCGACGATCTCCGTCAGCCTCGAGAACCTCGGCGGCATGAAGACCGCGGTGATCGAGGAGCCGAGCCTGTCGGCGTATCGCGACGCCCTCGCCTCGATCCTCGACGCCGAGATCACCGGCTCGACGCCGGCCAACCTGTATTCCGAGATCGAAGAGGTCCACACCGAAGAGCAGCTCAACATGGCGCTCGGTGTTCAAGCGTCGTGGGGCCTCGGCGTCGCGAGCCTCAAGACAAACTTCGACTTCTCGAAGGAAGAGATTCGCTCGCGCTACGTCGTGCGCTACACGCAGGCCTACTACACCGTCGACCTCGACGCGCCCGAAGCGCCGAGCGCGATCTTCGCGCCCGACGTCACGCTCGACGACGTGCAGCTCAAGATGGACGCGACGCGCCCTCCGGCGTACGTGTCGTCGGTCACCTACGGCCGCATGGTCGTGTTCACCTTCGAGTCCGAGTACTCGGCACAGGAGATGGGCGCCGCGCTCGAGTTCGCCTACTCCGGCGGCATCGACGTCAAGGGCGACGTCTCGGTCACCTACAAGGACATCATCTCCAAGAGCAAGATCACCGCGTTCATCCTCGGCGGCGACGCGGGCACCGCGGTGCAATCGATCGACAGCTACGAGGCGCTCAAGGAGTTCATCAAGACGGGCGGCAACTACTCGCGCCAGTCGCCCGGCGCACCGATCGCCTACAAGCTGAACTACCTGAAGGACAACTCGCCGGCGCGCATGTCGTTCACCACGGACTACGAGGTCAAGGAGTGCACGCGCGTGTCGCAGCGCATCCGCATCGCGCTGAACTCGATCGCGGTCGACGATGCGGGCGGTGACGCGGGCGATGACCTCGAGCTCTACGGCCGCATCTGGGTCGAAGGTACGAACGCCGGCACGCTGTTCAACCGCAACAGCGGCAACTACGTCCGCGTCCGCGAGGGCCAGCAGTTCGGCGCCGGTCAGCCGCTCGCCGAGACCGTCGTCGCCGTGTCTCCCAAGCCGGGCGAGACGATCCGCCTGCGCGCGGACATGGACGACGTCGACGACTTCCTGAACCCCGACGACGACATCGGCAACGAGACGAGCGTCAACCCGTTCGAGACGGGCTGGCGCAAGGAGTCGACGATCATCCTCACGGGCGACGGCGCTCGGGTCCGCGTGGTGTTCTCCCTCCAACCGATCTAAAGGGCGTATCCTGGGCGAGTGCGCGCCCTCGTGATCGTCGCTCTCGCCGGCTGCGGCCGGCTCGGCTTCGATCCTGGCGCCCCGGCCGGCCGCGCTCGACGACGGCGCCGACGCCGGCACCGACGCGAACCCGCTCGACGTGATCTGCGGGTCGAGCGACAGCGACGGCGATGGCATCGGCGATGCCTGCGATCCATCCGGCGCGGTCGCCCACGAAGTGGCGCTGTACGAGCCGTTCGACACGCTACCGCCGTGGACCACGACGGGCGCCGGGATCTGGACGGTCACCGCCGGCGGACTGCACGGGATGTACACCGACCTGTCGGCATCCTCGTTCGTCGCGCCGGGGTCGTTCGATCCTCCGCTGACGGTGATCGTTCGCTACACGATCGACGAGCTCGATAGCGGCGGCACGACGAACTTCACGATCAGCGCGGTCGACGCGTTCGACCTGCCGACCGAGGACTCGCAGAAGTGCGGGCAAGCGTCGCCGTCGCGTCTTGCGATCGGCTACGAGATGGCCGGCACCACGGTCGATGCGTCGAACGTTTCCGGACTCGCTGAAGGCGGGCGCGACGTACGTGACGACCTTCGATCACAGCGCCGCCACCATGACCTGCACGACCGAGGTCCCCGCGCTCGGTCCCACGGCGACGGTGAGCGTCCAGCACGCACCGTGGCGGTCATCGGGAAACGTGGGTGTGCGTATCCGAAGCATCGCTGCGACATTTCATTGGCTGCTGGTGATCACTCCGAAGTAGGGAGCAGCGCTGGAGTAGGATCGATGCATGCGCGCCGTGATCGGAGTGGTCGCGTTGCTCGCGAGCTGCAAGGTCAGCCCCAAGTTCGCCGGTCTCGAGGAGGAGACGCGACCGTTCGAGCTGACCGACACCGTGCCCGTGACGACGCTCGCGAACGGTCTCCGCGTCGTCGTCGTTCCGGACACGCGCACGAACCTCGTCTCCGTCGACATGCGCTACGAGGTCGGCGCCGCCGACGACCCGCCCGGCCGCGCAGGCATGGCGCACTACGCGGAGCACGTGATGTGGGAAGCCGGCGTCTCCGGCGACGGCTCCGCCACGTTCGCCGACGTCGCGCTGTTCTCGAACGCGACGACGATGCACTCGACAACGCAGTTCACCGCGACGGCGCTCGACGTCGACCTCTCGCGCGCTCTCGAGATCGAAGCGCGGCGCCTCGAGCTGCCGTGCATGTCGCTGAAGGACGAGCTGCTCACGCGCGAACGCGACGTCGTGATCGCCGAGGTCGAGCTGCGCCGGAGCATGACGCCCGCGATGGACGGCCTCTCGGCCGCGGTGTGGGGCGCGAGTCATCCCTACGGTCGCAGCGCCGGCGGGCTCGAGTTCCACGACGCGCCCTCGACGGAGCTGTGCGCGTTCGTCAGCGCGCACTACGTCCCGCGCCTCGCGACGCTCGTCGTGACGGGCAACGTCGATGCGTCGATCATCGAGACGATCCGCGAGCGCTTCGAGCACATCCCCGATCGCGCGCCGATGCGACGCCGCGTGCTCCCATGGATCCCGCACGAGGACGCGCGTCCTCTCATCGTCGAGGGACTCGCGAACCCGACCGCGATGCTCGTGGTCCCCGTCCCGCCCGCCGGCAGCGATGACGACGCGCTCGTCGACGTCGCGACGCGACAGATGACCGCCCTGCTCCACTTCGCCGGCCTCTCCGACGCCGATGCGTTCGTTCTCGGCGATCACCGCGCACGCGTGATCGTCGCGTACGTCGAGACCGACTCCGTCGGCGCTCTTCCCGCGCTCGCCACGCGCATGCGCGAGGCGCTGCAAGCGACCGTGCGCCAGGACGTGAGCGACACGCTGCGCGACCTGCGCATGGAGTTCGCGATGGCCTTCGATCAACCGCGCGAGCGAGGCCGTCGCATCGCGGAGCTCGTCGCCAGCGGGCCCGGCATCGACCAATACCGCCGCTTGCACCAGCTCGATCGCGTGACCACCGACGACGTCGTTCACTTCATCCGCACCAGCGGCAAGCGATCCGTGCTCCTCGTACCCGGCCAGAGCCGCGAGCGCGGGCGCCTGTCGAGCCTCACCACGCAGCTCCACCGCGTCGACATCGCGCGCACGCCGGTCGACCCCGCGATCGCCGACACCGCGATCCGGCTGCCCACCACGCGCGTCTCTCGCCTGGTACGCGACTACAAGCTCGCGAATGGCCTGCGCGTCGTGCTCGCACCCGACACGCAATCCATCGTGATCGACGCGCGCCTCGTGTTCCCGCGCGGCCGCGACGCCGACCCGCGCGATCAGCCCAACCGCGCCGCGCTCGCCGCGATGTTCCTCGAACCTCCCGACGGCTGGAGTGAAGGCGCATACGAGCACCGCCTCGTCGAGTGGTACATGTCCAAGGTCGGCCGTCGCCCGCAGATCGACGTCGCCGATCACGCCACCACGTTCCGCACCGTCGGCTTCGGCCTGTTCGCGGACTGGCACGTATGGAACATCGCGTGGACCGTCGTGCACGGCGGCTACTCGCCGATCGTCGACTCGCTCGCCAAGCACTCCGCGACCGCCGCCGCACGCACCCGCCGCCGCACCCACCGCCGCCCGGCGAACCCACTCGTCGTCCTCGATCGCGCGATCGGCCACAACGCGCGCACGGGCGACGTCCTCGCCGACGCCTCCTGGATCTCGCGCACCGAGCTCGAGCGCTATCGCCGCCACGCGTTCCGCCCCGAGGGCGCGACGCTCATCATCAGCGGCCACTTCGACGCCGACGCGATGGAGAAGGAGGTCAGCCAGCTCTTCTCCTCGTGGCACGCGCCGGCCACCACCGCGCGCAGCGCCGCCCTCACCGCACCGCGCGCTCCGCGCTTCCTCGCGATCGACAACCCGCGCGCACCCGCCACCGACATCATCTTCGCGTACCTCCCGCCCACGTCTCGCACCGACACCCGCTCGCGCGCGATCCGCGACGTCCTCGCCGCGATGCTCGACGATCGCATGCGCATCGTGCGCGAAGGCATGGGCGTCAGCTACGGCGTCCACGGCTCCGCGAGCACGCGCTACCTGCGCATCGCCGGCAACGTCAGCAGCGCTCACGCCGCGCACGCGATGGCCGTCATCGACACCGAGATCGCGCGCCTCCGCGGCGGCATCGCCACCAACGACGCCGAGCTCGCCGCCGACTTCGCGCGCGCCCGCCGCCTCGTCCTCGGCCGCACCCTCGCCGATCCCGCCGGCGCCTCGCAGCTCGCGAACGAGCTCGGTGACCTCGTCCTCCGCGGCGCCCCGCTCGACGAGCCGCTCGCCCTCGCCGACACGATCCGCACGCTCACCCTCGCCGACCTCACCGCCGCCGCCGACGAGCTCGCCCCCGCGCGCCGCATCGTGATCGTTCGCGGCCCCCGCGCGCGCGTCGACGCCGCCTATGCCGCGCTCGACGTCGATGCCTCGCGCCTCGAGTGGGTCGCGCCGGAGTGATCACATAAGCTGCGTGCGATGCACCGCCTGCTACTCGCGTTGGTACTCGTCGCCTCCGCCGCCATCTGCGCAACCGCCTGCGCAACCGCCCCACCCGTGCGATCGTTCACGCCGATGGATCACACGGCGGTCACCGACGTCCTCGCCACTCAAGCCGCCGCATGGAACCGCGGCGATCTCGCGGGCTACATGGACGGCTACGCCAAGGTCGACTCGCTCGTCTTCACCTCGGGCGGCAAGATCCGCAAGGGCTGGCAAGCCACCTTCGACTCGTACAAGGCCAAGTACGACACGGCGCCCGGCACGATGGGCCACCTCGAGTTCGAGATCCTCCAGGTCGATCACATGGGCGCCGACGGCGCGGTCGTCCTCGGCAACTGGAGGCTCACCGAGGCCGAGCACCCGGGCAGCGGTGTGTTCACCGTGATCCTCGAGCGCCGCGCCGAGGGCTGGAAGATCATCCACGATCACACCTCGAGCGCGCCTGCCCCCACCACACCCGCCCCCGCACCGACCGCGCCCGCGCCGTAAATTTGCTCGCCGCGCGGACCGGCGCGACGCTTTCGGCATGGACAAGAAGGTGCTCGTCGCACAGCTCGTCGGTCAGCTCGAAGCCACCGCTCGCACCGCCCTCGCCGCCCGCGACGCCGCGGCCCACGAAGCCAAAGAAGGCGCGACGCCCGACGAGAAGCGCGAGGACGCCCGCGCCGCGCACCAGCTCCAGACGATGGGCCGCGCCTCGCAAGGTCGCGCGAAGCAGGCGCTGGCCGAGGCCTCGGCCCTCGCGACGTTCCGTCCCGCAGCGCTCTCGGCGACCGCGCCGATCACCGTCGGAGCGATCGTCGAGATCGAGGACGCCGACTCCGGCGAAGGCCGCACGTTCTTTCTCGCGCCGGTCGGTGCCGGCATGACGCTGACCGGGCCCGGTGGCGATGGGCACCTCTCGGTCGTCACGCCCGCATCGCCGATCGGCAAGGCCGTGCTCGGCAAGCGCACCGGCGACGTCGTCGATGTCACCGTCGAGGGCGACGTTCGCGAGTGGTCGATCACGTACGTTGGCTAGTGCCCTTCTCGTCGAGATCGATCTACTAGCCGAACCTCACGGCGCGATCACGACGTCATCGCGATACACGCGCTGGCCGCCGTACGACGTGCAATCGATATCACCGCACTCGATCGTCGGACTGCCGCCGAAATCGATGATCATGCGTCCGTCGAGCTCGCGGTTCGGCAGCGTGAACGCGATCGTGTCTTCCGTGCGCGTGAAGGCGGCAGGGTCGGTGATCGTGAACTCGACGTGACCCGCCGGCGGATCGGTCGGGCCGAGGAATCGAACCGACGGAGACGCGGTGGTCAGATCGATCGCGGGCGTCCAGCGCAACGTCACCGTCTCGCCCGGGCGAAAGTGCCAGTCGGGTACCCCGATGGGCTCGGCCGTACGCGTGACGAACCACTCGCCCATGTCTGCCGTGATCGATCGGGACGAGTCAGACAGAACGAGCTGCACGCCGGGTCGACGCAGCTCGGCCGGAATGCTGGCGAGTCCGACCGAGGGAGCACTGCACGGCTCGTTCGGAAATTCGAACGGCCAACCACCGCGATGAAACGAGGTGATCGGCATGCCGCCGATCGTCGCCTTGAACGAATCATCGAGCGTGGCGCAGCCGGCGGTGCCGTCATCTTCGTCGACGAGGTCGCTCTTGTCGTAGTTCAACTGCGCGCTGAACCCTTGGCTACCCGGATTCCACAGTCCGTCACCGAGGGATCCGTGGAACCACAGGTAGAGGCCCGGCATGTCCGCGAGCATCATCGGAGTGTCGATGCGCTCGAGCGTGGTGGGTTGCTCCAAAAGACAACCCGAAGCGAGCAGACACAACGACAGGGCAGGACGCACGCCATCGCCGTGAGCAACTATCGTGCCCCATGCAGTTTTCGCGAGTTACCCCGTGCGAGTGCGGCGCGATCGCGACTGCGGTGTCAGGCCACCTCGTCGAAATCTGATCGGCTTCCCGAGACTCCGAAACGAGCGCTGACCGGCGCCAATGATTTCATGGTGGTGCTTCGCAACTAGAAAGCGGTGACGCGGGACTAGGAAGTTCGCCCTGCCTCTCCAGCGAAAGGTGCCTCACGATCCGAGCGTGCAAATCGTTCACTCGATCCACGGATCCTCGTCGGGATTCGATCGAAGTTGGAGATCGTTCCGCGTAGTGTTCGCTGCATGCGAACCGTCCTCCTCGGCGCGTTGTCCGCGATCGCTGCCTGCAGCGGCTCGAGCTCATCACCCACCGGAAGCGAGATCGCCGGATGTGATGACGCGAAGCTCCTCGCGAGCGATCCAGATCTCTCGCGTGTTGGCCCATGGGGCGTCGGGGTCAAGACCACGATGCTCGGCAATCTCCAGACCGAGGTCTGGTATCCCGTCGCGGCGAGCTCGATCGAAGGAGCGACGAAGGCTCGCTACGACATTCGAGCGCAACTGCCGCCCGCGGAAGCAGCCAAGATCCCCGACGACGACAACCCGTGGCAAACGTGTGACTGCGTTCGAGATGCACCTCTCGATGCCGAGCACGGGCCGTATCCCGTCATTGTCTTCGTTCACGGCACCGCAGCCTTTCGCCATCAGTCGTTGGCGATCGTCACGCACTGGGTGAGCCACGGCTTCGTCGTCATCGCCGCAGACCACCCGGGCCTCAGGCTCGGCGACGTTCTGGGCATGGCGTGCGGCGCGCCTTCCGTTCCGCAGACTCTCTCCGCAGACATCGATGCAGAGATCGCGGCGCTTAGCGCACCAACGGGCGACCTCGCATTTCTCGCGAATCACGTCGACACGACTCGCATCGCCGTGACCGGTCACTCCGCGGGCGGCAGCGCGGCTGCAGAGGCTGGCTCCAAGGCGAACGTACGCGCGGTCATTTCGATGGCCGGCAACAAAGCAGCGACGTCGACCTCGATCGAATCGACGATGTTCCTCGCGGGCCAGGCGGACACCGTTGTCTCTGCGGGCCAAGTTCGGACGGCGTGGTCGGGATCCGTTTCACCGCGTCGCTACATCGCACTCGCCGAGGCCCGCCACCTCGCCTTCTCGGATCTGTGCGAGACCACCAACGCGCAGGGACAAGACTTGCTCGAGATCGCGAACGAACACGGTGTGTGTGGCGCTCAGCTCGCGGGCTTCTTGTTCGACTGTAGCGATCCGCGAATCGATCCCGTGGTCGGGTGGAACATCATCAACGACGCGACGACGTCTGTTCTTCGAACAACGCTTCAGTGCTTACCGCAAACCGACGTCGCCTCGATTCGCACGCGGTACCCGGACGTCGGCGAGTACCAAGAAGCGCTCTAGCATGCGCTTCGTCGCGATCCGACCGCCCTGCTAGGATGAGCCGATGGCGGCGCCAGACATGCTGACCGAAATGCTTCGGCTTCCTGTTGAGGAACGTGCGCGACTCGCGCTCGAGCTCTTGCGAAGTCTCGATGGTGAACCCGACGCCGACGCGGCAGCAGCGTGGGACGTGGCGATCGAACGTCGAGGCGCGGAGGTAGATGCTGGGACCGCCGAAACCATGACGCTCGACGAGTACCGCGCGCATGTTCGAGCCCGACGAGCCGCACGCGCCGGTCGATGAAGCGGACGAACCGCAAACGGGACCTCGCTCGAGATCGCGCTGGTCTGTGACGTCAGCGAACACCGAGCACGCTCCGTCGTCACGTCCGGGCTAGCTTGCGCAACGTTCAGCTCTGATCAACGAGCAATGTGTGCGAGGTTTGAGGGGTGACGACCGTCTGGCTTCCTCTCGTTCTCGGTCTCGCTTCGGTCTCGGCGTGCGCCAGCGCGAGCTCGTCCGCGGGGCCCCAAGACTCGCCACCCGCCGAGTCGGATGCTCCGATCGATACGCCCCCGATCGATGGCAACACGTGCACGAACCAGCCGTGTGACATCCAACCGCAGTGCGGATGTTCGACCACGCAGGCGTGCGACATCGACTTTAGCGATCTCATGGGCACCGCGTGTCGCAACAAAGTCGACACCGGCGTGGAAGGCACGGCGTGCACCGGTAGCGCACCTCAAGTGAAGTGCGCCGCGAACTACGTGTGCCTCGGATCAGGTCAGGAGCGCGCGTGCGGTCGATACTGCTCGAGCGACACCGACTGCCTCGCGCCCCGGGGTCAGTGCGTCTTCGAGCTCAGTTCGGGCGGCATGCCGATCGCGCCCGGAGCAACGGCATGTTCTTCGAATTGCGATCCGGCGGCCGCGACGAACCCGCTATGCCCGACAGACTGGACGTGTGACCTGTTCACTGCGACATACATGGGCGCGAGCAAGCAGATCGCTGACTGCCGCATCGCAGGCACGGCCGGGCAAGGTGCCACGTGCTCGTCGACCGTCAGATGCGCGGCGGGCTTCACGTGCGTGACGCAAGGCACCGCAATGAAGTGCGCGAAGATCTGCAAGCCACCAGCGAATACGGGCTGCCCCGCGTCCACGACGTGCCTCGGATTCACGACGGCGTTTAACGTCGGCGGAACCGAGTACGGCGCATGCCTGTAGTGGCTCTCGATTCCGCCGTCGACGCGGTGTACGGCTGCGACGAGCTCGAGTGGGACACGCAGTATCTCGAGCGCGGCCTCGTACGCGACGAACGTGGTTTGTGAGGGGCCGAGCGGCTCCGGCGCGGGGTCTCACCCGCACCAGGCCGGTGCGCACGAGCCGTGACGAGCGCTCTCGTCTTGACGCGCGCGGGGTCTCTCGCGTCGCTCGACTCCGCGCCCACCGTTCGAGCCAGCACGACGTTCGAGCGCTCGGCACGTGCTCGGTGCGCGACCGGACTGGAAGGGTGACCCCGCGCCGGATGCCGCGAGGCGATGCGCGTTCTCACGGACGCTCGTGACGAGGCTCCGATACCGACTCCGGTGCCGATGCCGGTGCCGATGCCGATGCCGGTGCCGCCTCCGTTTCCGCTTCCGTTGCCGATGCCCGCTCGACGAGCGGCCGCGGTACGATGTCCCCGCGTGCTGCGCCGCCTCCTCCCGCTCGTCCTGCTCGCCGGCTGCCGGCAGATCCTGGGACTCGACCCGGCCCAGGTAGCACCCGCCGACGCACCGCCCGACTCCGTCCCCGTCGACGAGCCCGGTCCGCGCCAGCGCAAGAGAGTCATCACGATCTCGCCGAGCTCGCCGATCAGCACCTTCAAGAGCTTTCCGCTCTGGTTCGCGATCGAAGACCGCGACCTCGCGGAGCGCGCGCGCGCCGATGGCGCGGACATCTACTTCCGAGCGAGCAACGGCCAGCCGCTCGTCTACGAGATCCAGCGCTGGGATCCGACCACCGGCCGCCTCGAAGCGTGGGTCCAAACCAACGCGGACTACGGCACCACGTTCGAGCTGCGCTACGGCGACGCGGGCGTGCACCCCCCCGGCAACGTGTTCACCGTGGCCGGTGGATTCACCGCGGTCTGGCACCTCGAGGACACCTTCGCGACGCCCGCCGTGGTCGACGCGGTCGGTGCGACGCCGACGAGCGGCTCCGGCCTGTCCGCCGCAAACCACGTCGCCGCCATCCTCGGCGGCGGCGTGCGCCTCACGGATGTCTCGCAACGCATCCAGTTCCTGAGCTCGCTCACCGGCAACATGTCGCACACGATCTCCGCGTGGGTGAAGCTGGACGCGGCGGTGTCGTACGACCCGATCGTCGTCCTGGGCAACCCGTCGATGAACAACTCGCGATGGATCCACGCGCGCTACACCGGAAGCCAGACCCTCGGCTTTGGAATGTACGGCAACGATCGCGACACGGGCATGGTGCTCCCGCAGGGGACCTGGACGGCGGTGCACTGGGTGTACGACAGCAGCAACCGGACGAGCCGCATCTTCGTGAACGGCGCGCTGGTCACGACGTTCGGCCACGGCAACGGCGTCAACACGATGGGTGCGACCGGCTACATCGGGTTCGCGCCGATGCAGTGGGGCCCCAACCTCAACACCGAGACCGGCATGAACGGAACGCTCGACGAGGTTCGCATCCAGAACGTCGCGCGAGCGGACTCGTGGGTCGCGGCGGACGTCGCGAGTCAGAGCGCGCCGGACACGACGTACTCGATCGGGCCCGCGGAAGTCCCTTAATCGTTCATGAACGCGTCGAACGCGGTGAGCTCGCCGCGATCGAAGAACAGCCGCTCGCAGCCCTCGCACCAGTCGTACTCGACGTCACCCGGCCCCGTGAGCGCGAGCATGTCCTTCTCGCACTCGTAGCAGCGCGCGGTGGTCTGGCGATGCTGATGCGCCATGGTGACGCCGCCCTCGATGACGTGCGCCATGCCGAGCGTGTCGATCATCTCGGACTCGCCCTTATCGAGGACGATGCCGCCGCACGCGGGGCAGCGATCGATCTCGATGGAGTCGACGTTGACCAACACCATGTCGCTCGTGCACCCCGGGCATCTCATGGCGCCATCCTACTTCAGCTTCTCGAACGCCACACGCATCGCCGCGCGCAGCGGCGCGGTGTCGATCGCCAGCAGCTTGTCGGCGGGCAGATCGCCGGCGCTGTCGAGGATCCACATCAGCTCGTGCAGCTCGCGGAGCGCGGCGAACACGTCGTGCTTCTCGCGGTCGGTGAGCTGCGTGCGCGCGAAGAGCGCCGTCGCGCGCTGACCGGCCCCGCGGCAATCGTAGGCCGCGCAGCCCGCGAAGCCACAGGCGGCGAGACGCGCGTGGATGCTGCAGCGATTCGCGCGCAGGTTGGGACACGGAACGCCGGCGGGCTTGGAGAAGGCGAACGCGGGAGAGGCGTCGAACGCGAGATGCGTGCAGCACAATGCATCGCAGTGGTCGCAGTCGGCGACCAGCGGGAGTCGGGGCATGGCAGTAGCTCCGCGCGCGGTGTCGGCCGCGCCGAAAATGAAAACGCCAGCCGGTGTGGCTGGCGTCGACTCCTCGTATGTACCAACTCTACCGGCGGGTTGTCCACCACGCCTGCCAGGCACCGCGGTCCTCGCCGAAATCGCGGCCGCGTGCGCGGGCCTTCAGCGAGTCATGGGCGCAGTCGCGGACATGGGCATCGGAGTCGCCCAGCATCGCGATCAGCACCGGCATGGCCCGGTCCGCGTCCTGGTTGCGGAGCAAGATCGCCGCCGCGGCGCGCTCCGCCGTGGACCCGCGCGTCGCGAGATCCGCGAGCAGCGTGAACGCCTCCGTCGACGCGACCTGGCCGAGGCCGTTGAGCGCGACCGAGCGCACCTTCTCGTGTAGCGCGCTGTCCGTGGCGCGCGCGACGAGCTCCGCGGCCGGCACGTCGCCGCGCGCATACGCATCGGCGAGCGCGATCGTCGCGAGACCGGCGACCTCGAGATCGGCGTCGCGCGACGCGCCGAGCAGCATCTGCACGTCGACGTCCGGCGCGCGGACAGCCTCGTGCATCGCCGCGCGGCGCACCTTGGGATCGGGATCCGCGAGATCCGCGACGAGCGTCGGGTCGACTCGCTTCACCACCGGCGCCGCGATCACGGGCGCCGGCGCGACGGTGATCGCCGGCAGCGACGCCGACCGCGCGGCCGTCGTGGGTGCCGGCGCGGGCGCCGATGCCGACGACGCCTGCCCGAGCCAGTAACCGCCCGCGAGCAGCACCGCGGCGAGCGTACCGAGGAGAACGACGCGCTTGCTCATTCGAGATCCGTGCAGCAGCGGCAGTAGCTCGCCGTCGAGGTGGAGCGCGTGCCGTCCGGGTTGTCGGCGTCGCTCACGTTGCAGAACATCGCGCTGTCGTCGCCGTCCTGATCGTCGATCCAGTCGAGGAACAGCGACGGAGACGAGCCACCGAGCGGGATCGCCGACGCGATCACCGCGCGCACCTCGGCGGACGAGCACATGTGCGCGCCCGCGAGGCGGCAGCGATTCGCGCACTGCGTGAACGTGAACGACGACGCATCCGTCTGCTCGACGCACAGCGCCGGCGGGATCTTCACGTACGCGGCCGGGCACCCGCGGTTGGTCACGAGGAAGCCGCCCATGTCGAGGTTGCCCGCCATGGTGTCGCCGAGCGTGTTGACGTAGCGACCGTCGGTGAACGCGGTGTCGAGCGCGATCGAGTCGGCCGCCACCGTGATGCCGGTGCCGCCGACGACGTTGAGCGTCGCCGCGCCCGCGGTCGCGCCACCCGTGAGGCCGTTGCCCGCGATCACGTCGGTGATGTCACCGCCGCCGCCGGCGCCGGCGTCGTCGTTGCCGCAGGCCCACGAGGCGCCGCCCCACTTGAGCACCTGCCCCATCGCGCACGTCGTCACGAGCGAGAGCGCCGCGTCGCCGGTCGTCGCGCCACCCTGCAGGCCGCTGCCGAGCGCGGTGGTCACCGACGTCATGTCGCCGCCGGAGTTGGTGTCGGTGTCGACGTCGTTCGCGCACACCCACGTCGCGCCGTTCCACTTCAGCACCTGATTCGCGGCGCACGTCGAGAGCAGTGATAGCTGCACGTCGCCCGTCGCGCCGCCGCCCATCAGACCGCCTGCCGGACCGACGGTGACCGACGAGATGTCGCCACCGCCGCCCGCGCCCGTCGCGTCCGCCGCGCACTGCCACGCGGTGCCGCTCCACTTGAGGATCTGGTTCGCCGCGCACGTCTGCAGCAGCGAGAGCGTGATGTCGCCCGAGTTCCCGCCGCCGGACAGGCCCGAGCCCGCGAACACGGCGCTGACATCGCCGGTGCCGACGTTGTCGGTGCCGCACACGACGGTACCGTCGGCGTTGATCGTCGAGATGAAGCCCGACGTGCACGCGCCGCTGACGCGCTGCTGGATCTGCGTGGCGTCGACATCGCCGATCTTGTCGGCGGCGCCTGCGCGGATCGCGTACGGCACGCTCTCGATCGCGACGCGCGGCTCCATCACCACGTCGTCGAGGGTGACCTCGAGCCACAGCGCGCGACCGTCGAACACCGCGGCGTCGAGCGGGCGGTTCTCGCCGAGCGACGTGAACAGGACGCCATCGTCGACCATCACCTCGCGACCCTCGTCCCACACGCTCGTGCCGCCGGTCTCGGCGGTGAACAGCGCGAACGAGATCCGGCGCATGCCGTCGACCGCCTTGCCGGTGTCCTCCTCGAACAGGCGCGCGGAGAACGACACCGTCGACGGGACCTCCGCGATCGCGGGTGTGCTCGCGAGCAGCGCGAACAGCACGACGAGCGCGCGCTTCATGGCGTCACCGTCGCGTGCGGCTTGATCTCGACCGTCCCGTTCTTCACGGGCTTCTTCGGCTGCGCACGTCCGACCTGCACGTCCATCCGAATGCCGCCGCCGCGGATCGAACCGCCACCTGCGGTGACCTCTTTGTTCGGCTTGGTCGCCGACGATCCGCCGTTATCCGCCGACGCACACGCACCGAGTGCGAGCGCCATGACGACCCACGTCCCTAGCTTCATGGGGCGGGGGTATAGCCGAGTTACTCGGCCCTCGGGGAGCTTTTTAGAACGGGCGCGGCCCGACGGAGGCGCCGTACGGGATCGCGGCACCGACGGGGTACAGCGCCGGCTTCATGCCGACGTCGACCCGCTTGCCGCTCGCATCCTTCTCGACCTCGGTCTGGATGGTCACCGGCGCGCTCGCGTGCTTCTTCATGATCCAGAAGACGCGGATCACGTCGGCGGCCCGCATGCGCACGCAACCGTGCGAGACATAACCGCGGATCAGCGTCTCGGTGATCGGGCCGTGTAGCGCGTACGTGTTGGCGCCGGCGCTGTTCTCGGCCGTGAGGCGCAGGAACGGGAACCCGCCGAAGTACTCGGGGTTCGTGCGGCGCGCCACGTACCACCAGGTGTCGGTGATGTCCGGTCCCGTCTGGAAGTGGCCGGTCGGCGTGATGCTGCGGCCGCGCGAGTTCTTTTGCCCGACGCCCGCCGGGTACACCTCGGAGAAGCCGGTCGCGCGGTCGAACAGGTGAACGGTGAGCCCGTCGAGCGAGACGATGATCTCGGGGCTCACGAGCTCGGGCAGGTCGGTCGGGACCGCGTAGCGAGGCACGTCCGACTTGCCGTCGTCCATGACAGTGTTCGGGTCGTTGTCCTCGTCGACGCCCTCGTAGCCGGCGCCGTCCTCGGGATCCGCACCGTCGGGCATCGGCTCGATGCAGGCAGCGAGGGCGGCAGCAGTACACAGCGTGAAGATGAACGAGCGCACGCCGCGTCCATCAGCACGGCCCATGCCCGCGCCGAGCTCAATCTCGGCGCGGGCTTAGCTCGTCTTTGGCTGACCGATCGATCCGTCTGGCAGCTCGAGTGGTCAGGTTTGCAAGGATCTCGTGCAGCTACGTGCGCAAAGCGCTCACAACGTTCGTGTCGTCGCACCGCGGATCAAGTGAATGATCACGAGCAGGACGACCGCTCCGATGAACGCCACGAAGATCGTTCCCGCGAGCCCACCCCACGGCGCCGACCAGCCTGCCGCGCGGAAGATGTAGCCGCCGACGAACGCGCCGACGATACCGATCACGATGTCCGCGACGAGGCCGTAGCCACCGACGACAAGCGAGGCGAGAACGCCCGAGATCAAACCAACGATAAGCCAAGCGAGGATTTCCATGCCTCGAGGTTCAGCATCCCGCGTGCCATGGTGCATCGCGCGACAGCGCTCGCAGGCACACCACCTTCGACGACGATCGTGTGCGCGGGCGCGCGGTCGCGGTCGAACGGGGCGCTCAGTCGCCCGTCGGCCTGACCGTCGCGGGCTCCACCATCAGCACGACCGTGCGCTGGGGCGCGCGCGTTCGGTGCATCACGCCCTTCGGGACGACCATCCCTTGCTGCGGAGTCAGCTCGACGGTGCGCTTGCCGCTCGCGTCATCGATGTCGAGAAGGAGCGTGCCCTCCAATACGAAGAACAGCTCGTCTTCTCGATCGTGCTTGTGCCAGTGGAACTCGCCGCAGAAGACGCCGATGCGCGCGACGCTGTCGTTGACGATGCACAAACTCTGGTTCCACCACGGCTGCGTGTTGTCGGCGACGAGCTGCTTCGCGTCGACGATCTCGAGCGGGCCGTACTTCACGTCGGTGTGGATGTCGTAGGTCATGGCCTCGACGTACCACATCGGCGCGGCCTACCATCGCGGGATGAAGAAGCTCATCGTCGCGCTCGTCATCGCCTGCGTCGGGCTCTCCGCACGGGCAGCACGCGCCGACGTCGCGCTCGGTCTGTTCGTCGGCCGACCGTCGGGGCTCGATCTCAAGCTCGATCTGCAACCGCGCAGCTCGCTCGACGTGCTGCTCGGATGGACGACGTTCGAGCGCGGCCGCGCGACGTACGGGCACCTGACGTACCTGTTCACGATCGCCGCGGGGCGCGGGCGCTCCGTGATCATCCCGCTGCGCATCGGCATCGGCGCCGCGGTGTTCGGCAACTCGGATCACCTCGACGTCGGTGCGCGCGTCCCGTTCGAGATCGCGTTTCGCTTTCGTGCGACGCCGCTCGAGCTCTACCTCGAACCTGCGTTGCTCCTTACAGCGACGCACGGCGGTGATCTCAGCGGGCAGTTCGGGCTCGGGCTTCGCTTCTACTTCTAGTTCTGATGGCACATCGATTGAAGCCCGAGTGCGCATGCGCACCACGCCGAAAGCTGGAGGTACGACTTCTTCGCTGTGGCTCGACGTCGACGTTCCCGTCTTCGATCGACCACCGCCGCCCGAGACCGACATCTGCATCATCGGCGCCGGCATCGCGGGCCTGACGACCGCGTTCGAGCTCGCGCGGCGCGGTGCACGCGTGACGGTGCTCGACGACGGGCCGATCGGCGGCGGTGAAACGGCTCGCACGAGCGCGCACCTCGCGTCCGCCGTCGACGATCACTACTCGGACCTCGAGCAGAAGTTCGGCGCCGGCGGCGCGAAGATCATCGCCGAGAGTCACGCGACCGCGATCGACTACATCGAAGCGATGGTGCGCGAGCGCGGCATCGACTGCGAGTTCCAGCGCGTCGATGGCTATCTGATCCAGCCCGCCGGCCACAAGCACGACGAGCATCGCTTCCTCGACAAGGAGCTCGCTGCCGCGCAGCGCGCCGGCCTTTCGTGCGAGATGGTCGACAACGCGCCGCTGCCGTTCGACACCGGCCCGTCGATCTGCTTCGCGAACCAGGCCGAGTTCCATCCGATGAAGTACCTGCGCGGGCTCGCCGAGGGCGTCCTCGAGATGCACGCGAACATCCACACCGGCGTCCACGTCATCGGCATCGAGCCCGGCGAGCCGCTACGCGTGAAGCTCGCCGGTGGTCACACGATGCTCGCGCGCGTCGTCATCGACTGCACGAACGGCGCCATGTCGAGCTACGTGCACATGCACCTGCGACAGGCCGCGTATCGCACGTACTGCCTCGCGTTCGAGCTGCCGAACAACACGATCCCGCACGCGCTGTTCTGGGACACGCTCGACCCGTATCACTACATCCGCGTCGCGAACAGCGCGAACGGCGAGGTGCTGATCGTCGGCGGCGAGGACCATCGCGTCGGTCACGGAGACGCGGGCCCGCAGTGGCAAGCGCTCGAGGCGTGGACGCGCGAGTGGATCCCGGTCGTCGGCGATGTCGTCGCGCGCTGGTCGGGGCAGGTCATCGAGCCCGCGGACGGCCCCGCGCACATCGGCCGCTCGCCGGACATGGACCACGTCTACATCGTCAGCGGTGACAGCGGGAACGGGCTCACGCACGGCACCATCGCCGGGCTGATGCTGCCCGAGATGCTGTCGGGCCATCACCCGCGCTGGGCGCGCGTCTACGATCCGCGCCGCAATCACCTGCACGCCGTCGGTACGCTGCTGCGCGAGGCGGTCGGCTCGTCGGCGCCGTACCTCGACTGGCTCAAGTCGGGCGACGTCTCGAAGATCGACGACATCCCCCGCGGCGAAGGCGCGCTCGTGCGTCGGGGCCTGCACATGGTTGCCGCGTATCGCGACGAGGCCGGCGCGTGCCACCTGATGTCGGCGACCTGCCCGCACCTCCGCGGCGTCGTGCAGTGGAACAAGGCGGAGAAGACGTGGGACTGCCCGTGTCACGGCTCGCGCTTCGATCGCTACGGTACGTGCCTCAACGGGCCGGCGCTCACGGATCTGCAGCCGCTCGAAGCGCCGGAGCACGATCGCGCGCCGGTCGCGGCACGCGAGGACACGCCGCGCGAGCTCACGCCCGATAGCTTGCCGCTCGTGCCGGTCGGGCCGATCGAGCGCGAGTAGTTACTTCATCGAGACGGACTTCTTCTGTAGCTCGCGCGCGGCGTCTGCATGGCGCTGCACGACGGGCTTCGTCGCCTTGAGGTGAGCGACGAGATCCGGGTCCTTCACGCTCGCCATCGCGACGTCGATGCGACCGACCTCCTTGTCGTGACCCTCGATCATCATCGGGATGAACTCCTTG
The DNA here is from genome assembly GCA_964617845.1 of uncultured Kofleriaceae bacterium. Taxonomy (GTDB): domain Bacteria; phylum Myxococcota_A; class Polyangia; order Haliangiales; family Haliangiaceae; genus JABFXX01. The sequence goes on from CAZUAR010000001.1 coordinate 254,282, forward strand.
TCGAACTCGGCGCCCTTGAGCGTCTCGAGCTTCGCCATGCCGTCCATCATCTTCTGATGCTCCTCTTTCTGCTCCTGGGTCATCGGCTCTTCCTTCGGAATCGTCGTGACGCCCTTCTTCTTCGCGAGTGCGACGAGCTTGGTGTTGTTCGCGGTGTGGTCCTTGACCAGCGTCGCGCCGTACGCCTTCACCTTCGCCGTGCCGCGTGTCTTGGCCAGCTTGCCCATCTCGATCTCCATGTCGTTCACGTGCTTCACGTGTGCGACGACGTTCAGATCGTCCTCGGCGAGCGTCGCCTTCTCGGTGGTCTTGGCTTTATCCGTGGTCTTGTCGGCGGCCTTGGTGTTGTCGGCCATGGCGAGCGACGGAACCGCGATCAGCAGCGCGAACAGGAATGCTTTGATCTTCATGCGCGCCGGGTGTGCACGAACTGCGCCTCCGCGACCCGCGAAGAATCGAATTCTGCGCGTCTCGCGAGGAGGTCCGGCGCGCTCGCGCGCTCGGCGCGCTACGACGCCATGCCCATCGCGGCGCGACAGGTCTTCGTATAGATGTCTCGGAACAAGTTGTCCGGATCCGTCTGCGTCTTCACCGCTACGTAGTTGTCCCGATTCCACGTCTGCCAGAATTCGTCTGGCGTGTAGTAGTTGTGCGAGATGAGCGTCTTCATCCCGCCGAGCTCGCGCAGCTTGTCCTCGATCATCTTGTGGACGTTCTTGCCCTCGGGCTGACGCATCCCGTAGATCGCGAGGTCGAGGAACATCGTGTCCTCGAGATCCTTGTAGAACGACGTGTTCAGCCACGGATAGTCGTGCACGCGCTTGTACGGCACGCACCACAGCGGGAAGTAGCCGAGCTCCGCGCGGTACCACGTCAAGAACTCCTCGACGCGCGACATCGGGACGAACACGTCGAGCGTAACCGTCGGCCGGTCGCGCGAGAGCAGGAAGTGGACCTTCTCGGCGAGCGCGAGCACGTTGTTCGACGACACGAGCTTGCCGAGCAACAGGCGACCGATGAACGACTTCGGCCGGACGTTGGTGACGCCGCGGTCATAGCGGAAGAAGTAGTCCGGCGTGGTCAGGTAGTCCTCGCGACGCTCCCCCGTCGACACGTAGTAGATCTTCAGCCAGTCGTAGTTCGAGGTGTACGGCGCCTCGTCGACGAAGCGGCCGATCGACAGCACGTACTTCGATGGCGAGTGGATGATGCCGTCCATGAAGTCGCAGTCGCGCGTCTCGGTGTGGCGCTCGATCGACGAGCGGTACGACGCGAAGTCGGGATGCGTCTCGTAGACGACGTGCACGAACGGCTTGGCCGGAACGAGCCGGAACGTCAGCTTGCTCAGGATGCCGAGCGTGCCGAACGCACCGTGCATCATCTGGAAGATCAGCGCGTGCTGGTTCTCGGGCGTGCACGTGAGCACCTCGCCCCGCGCGGTGATCACCTCGTACTCGAGGCACGTATCGTGGAAGCCGCCGTACACGAAGGACATCGACTCGATCGAGCAGCCCGACACCGCGCCGCCGATCGTGATCGTCTTGAGCTCCGGCACGACGATCGGGACGAGCCCGTGCTTCAGCGTGGCGTGCACGAGGTCGACGAACCGGACGCCGGCCTCGGCGACGCAGATCCGCCGCTCCGGGTCGATCGAGAGGATCTCCGTCAGGTCACCGATATCGATCTTGTCGTCGTTGCGACGAAGGTCGCCGTTCTTCGGGACCTGGTGTGGTGGGGAGCTCTTCCGCAGGCTGAGCGGTTTCGCACGATCGTGGGCCGCGAGCGCCTTCACGATGCGGTCGACCTTGGCCCGATGCCTCGCGTCGACAACCGACCGCGCAGCGTGCTCGGAGCCGACCCGACGGCGAGTCGCATCGCGGCGTTGCCGGCGCACCAGACCCGTGACAGCCCCCGCAATAACTGCGGCCCCAAGTGCCAGCGTAGGAATCCTCGGCTTCATCGGGGGTGGACGTTGCAAGACGTACGCCGCGTGGTCAATGCGGCGCCGGCATGGAAAGCTCGACGAATGTGGCTCGCCCACATCCTCACGCTGTCGAGGCTGCCGATCGCCATCGCGCTCACGCAGACGTTCGGCGATCGCGCGTGGTCGGCGGCGCTCGTGATGCTCGCCGCTGCCACCGACGCCGTCGACGGCACCGTCGCACGCTGGCTCAAGCATCGCGGCGCCACGCGGCACGACATCGGCGGCTGGCTCGATCCGCTCGTCGACAAGCTGTTCGTGGTGATCGTGCTCGCGACGATCTGGTGGCACACGCACGACACCGTGCTGATCGCCCTGATCGCGACGCGCGAGATCCTGTTCGCGCCACTCGCGATCATCTATCTCGTGCGACGCGTCCCCCGGTCGCAGCTCAAGGCGCGCACGCTCGGCAAGGCGGCGACGATCGCGCAGTTCCTCGCGTGCGCCGTCGCGGTGGTCGATCCGGCGTATGCCTGGCCGCTCGCGATCGCCGCCGCGGGCCTCGGCATCGCGGCGATCGTCGACTACTTGATCAACGGGCGCGACTGACGCTCGACCTGCGTCGGCGGCGCTTCGGGATCGATCGTCGGATCGCTCGACGGAAGCGCCGGTGGCAGCGTGTTCGCGCGATCGATCGAGAAGCTGCCGGTCCACGTCAGCGTGCTCTTCGCCAGCGCGGCCGCGAAGTCGTCGGCGCTCGCAGGGCGGCGCGATGGCTGCGAGTCGAGCGCGCGGACGATCGCGTCGTCGAGCTCGGGCGGGATGCCCGCGATCAGCTCCGAGACCGGAGCGTTGTTCGCGTCCTTGGGCGTCGTGCCGGTCAGCGCGAAGTAGATCGACGCGGCGAGGCCGTAGATGTCCGACGCCACGCTGGCAGGCGCCCCCGCGACGACCTCGGGCGCCATGAAGCCCGGCGTGCCCATCACGACGCCGGCCATCGTGAGCTCGCCGTCGTTCTCGTCGGCGGCGGCCATGCGCGCGATGCCGAAGTCGAGCAGCTCGAGGCGCACGGGCTCCGCGTCGGGCGCGACGACGAACAGGTTGCTCGGCTTGATGTCGCGATGGATCACGCCGGCGCGATGCGCGGCCGCGAGCCCCTTCGCCGCGTCGAAGAACAGATCGACGACGAGCGCGGGCGGCAAGAGGCCCGCCTTGCGCACGACCGTGCCGAGGTCCTTGCCCTCGAGGAGATCCATCGCGTAGTACCAGACGCCGTCGTCGGTGACGCCCCAGTCGTGGATGCGCACGACATTCGGGTGCGAGACCGCGGCGGTCGCCTGGATCTCGCGCTCGAAGCGCGCGACGCGCGAGGGCTTCTTGCCGTGCTCGGGCGACAGGATCTTGAGCGCGACGCCGCGGCGAAGCGCGCGATCCTCGGCGCGCCACACCTCGCCCATGCCGCCCTGCCCGATGCGCCGGAGCAAGCGATAGCGGCCGAGCTTGCGGCTCTCGAACACGCTCTGCTTGAGCGACCACATCACGTGGCCGCCCCACACGGCGACGATCGCGCCGGCCATGATGACCGCGACGTAGACGGCGAACACGGCGAGCTCGTGCCGATCCTGCAGCTGCGCCGCGATGTGCGGATCGAAGCTCGCCGCGATCACGAGGCCGATCGGATAGACGAGCGCCGACATCGCCGCGAGCACGGCCCCGCGTCGCCACGGCGCGGGCCACGCGATCGTCTGCCCCATGACGATCACGAACACCGCGGTCGCGTACGGCGAGCTGAGGCCGCCTTGATGCGTCGCGATCAACATCAGCGCGAACGAGGTCACGGGAAACACGGACGCGACGAGGAGCGCGGACGTCCGCGGCGACGGCGGCGGCGAGCGGTACAGCGGCGCGACCACGCCGACGTGAAACGCGCTCGTCGCGAACCGGACGATCAGCACGAACCCGAGCGAGCCGGTGCCGATCACGTGGTGCGTCGCGAGATCGAGCCCGGCGCCGCACACGACCCACAGCGAGCACGCCGCGACGAGAACGCTTCGCGCGCGCAGCACCTCGCCGGCGTGCTGATGCCGCCGGATCCGATCCTGGGCCTCGGCCGTCCCGAACGGTGTGCCGCGCGAGGTGTTGCTCCCGAGCGCGTTCGGTCCGGTCACCTTCTCATCCTACGCCCGAGACGTACATCCGGATCGTTCGCAGGCGTGTGGTGCTCCAAGTATGCGGGTCGCCTCACGGCTCGGTCGATGCAGCGCTCTTGGCTCATGGCGACCACCTTCGACACGAACCTTCACGATCACGCTGGAATTCGCTGGCTCATTCCGTTCCTCGCGGTCATCGCGATCGTCGCGGGAATGGCGCTTCTGATGATGCTCTATCCGCACGTCGTGAGCTGAGCGCTCAGCGTCGTCGGGCTCACGTAGGAATCTGACGCGGCTCGCGTGTATAACCCGCTGCATGAAGCTCCGGGTGCTCGTTGCTTGCGTCCTCGTTTCGGCCGCCGCCTCGCCGGCCATCGCGAAGGGACTCACCGTCGAAGACATGCTCGCGATGCAGCGCGTGGCCGATCCACAGGTGTCCCCTGACGGAAAATGGGTCGTGTACTCGGTGCGCGACACGGACTACGACGCGAACCGCGGCCGCGTGGATCTGTGGCTGACCAACATCGACGGCACGCAGACGCGCCGTCTGACGTCGCACCCCGAGAACGACAGCGACGCGCGGTGGACCAAGGACGGCGCGTTCATCTACTTCATGTCGACGCGCTCCGGCTCCTCGCAGGTGTGGCGCATCTCTCCGTCGGGCGGTGAGGCCGAGCAGGTCACGAAGCTGCCGACGGACGTCAACGGCTTCGATCTGTTCCCCGACGGCAAGCGCCTCGTCGTCGCGATCGACGTGTGGCCCGAGGCGAAGACGCTCGCCGACTCCGTGAAGAAGGACGACGCGCAGGCGAAGTCCAAGGTGAAGGCGCGCGCGTACGACAGCCTGCTGTTTCGCCACTGGGACCAGTGGGAGGACGGCAAGTTCAGCCACCTCTTCGTGTGGACGCCGCCCGAGCTCGGCGGCAAGGCCGACGACGCGAAGGACCTCACGCCCGGTCAGGCGACGGACGCGCCGACCCATCCGTTCGGCGGCATGGAGGAGGTCGACATCTCTCCCGACGGCAAGACGGTCGCGTTCGTGATCCGCAACAGCGGCAAGGCGAACGCGTGGGAGACGAACACCGACGTGTTCCTCGTGCCCGCCGACGGCCGCAGCAAGCCGGTGGCGATCACCGCGAGCAACAAGGCGTACGACTTCTCGCCGACGTTCTCCCGCGACGGCAAGTCGATCGCGCTGCTCCAGATGAAGCGACCGGGCTTCGAGGCGGATCGCACGCGCATCTCGATCTACGACGTGGCGACCAAAAAGACGCGCGTGGTGACCGAGGCGTGGGACCGCTCCGCCGGCGGCCTCACGTGGTCCGCCGATGGCAAGACGATCTACACCGACACCGACAACCTCGGTCATCACTCGGTGTTCGCGATCGACGTCGCGAGCGGCACCGCGAAGCTCCTCGTCGAAAAGGGCACGAACACGTCGGTCCAGTTCGCGGGTGATCGCATCGTCTACGCGCACGACGCGCTCGATCAGCCGGTCGAGATCTACACCGCGCGCCTCGACGGTACCGAGCAGCGCGCGATCACGCACTTCAACGACGCACGCCTCAAGAAGATCGAGTTCGGCAAGGCGGAGCAGTTCTCGTTCAAGGGCGCGAAGGGCGACACCGTCTACGGCTGGGTGATCAAGCCGAGCGGGTTCAAGGGCGGCAAGGCCCCCGTCGCGTTCCTCATCCACGGCGGCCCCCAGGGCAGCTTCGGCGATCACTTCCACTACCGGTGGAACCCGCAGGCGTACACGGGTCGCGGCTTCGCGGCGGTGTTCATCGACTTCCACGGCTCGACGGGCTACGGCCAGGCGTTCACCGACGCGATCCGCGGCGACTGGGGCGGCGCCCCGTACGAGGACCTCATGCTCGGCCTCGACGCCGCGCTCGCGAAGTACCCGTGGCTCGACAAGAACCGGATGGCCGCGCTCGGCGCGTCGTACGGCGGCTACATGGTCAACTGGATCGCGGGACAGACGAAGCGGTTCAAGGCGCTGGTCACGCACGACGGCAACATCGACGAGCGCATGGCGTACTTCGACACCGAGGAGCTGTGGTTCCCGGAGTGGGAGCACGGCGGCACGCCGTGGGACAACCCGGCCGGCTACCAAAAGCACAACCCGATCGATCACGTGAAGAACTGGACGACGCCGACGCTCGTCGTCCACGGCGGTCTCGACTTCCGCGTCGTCGACACGCAGGGCATGTCGACGTTCACCGCGCTCCAGCGCAAGGGCGTGCCCTCGCGCTTCCTGCACTTCCCCGACGAGAACCACTGGGTGCTCAAGCCGCAGAACAGCAAGCGGTGGCACGACGAGGTGCTCGCGTGGATCGAGAAGTGGACGAAGAAGTAGCGCGGGGCCGAAATCTCTCGCGGTGCTCGCCCGAGCCTCACGAAAATCTGAGGCGAACGTCTCGCTAACTAGCGACGATCACGCGCATCGCGTGCCGGCACGTAGGTTGAAGAACGAGCGAGGCATGCATCGTCTCTTCGCTTCGCTTCTGTTTGCTTCATTGACTGCGTGCTCGTCGGAGTCGACCGAGCCCCCGATGATCAAGAGTGATCTCGCGCGCGACACCACACCGGATGTCACCGACGCGGATCTCGACGCGCTCGTCGCCGGTAACACCGACTTCGCCGCGGACATGTACCGGCTCGCGAGTGGCGAGGACGGCAATCTCTTCATGTCGCCGCACTCGGTCACGACCGCGCTCGCGATGACCTACGCCGGCGCCGCGAACAACACGGCGACGCAGATCGCGGACGTCTTCCACTTCACGCAGACGCCGGCGACGCTGCACGCCTCGCTCAACGCGCTCGACCTCGCGCTCGCGTCGCGCGCCGACAGCGGCCAGAGCGACACGATCCCGTTCCGGCTGCGCACCGCGAACTCGATCTGGGGACAGGACGGCTTCGACGTGCTCGATCCGTTCCTCGACACGCTCGCGCTCAACTACGGCGCCGGCATGCACGTGCTCGACTTCGAGGGCGACACCGAGGGTTCGCGCCAGACGATCAACGGCTGGATCGAGGATCAGACGAACGACAAGATCCAGGAGCTCCTGCCGCAGGGCGTGATCCAGCCGTCGACGAAGCTCGTGCTGACCAACGCGATCTACTTCTCCGCCGCGTGGGCCGAGCCGTTCGAGGCGAGCGACACGCAGGACCGCCCGTTCCAGGTCGCGGGCGCACCGGTGCAGGTGCCCACGCTGTACCAGACGGCGGACATGAACTACGGCGAGGGCGATGGCTGGAAGGCCGTCGAGATCCCGTACGACGGCAACGAGCTGTCGATGACGGTCGTCGTGCCCGACGATCTGTCGGCGTTCGAGCAGCAGCTCACCGGCGCGACGTTCACGGCGATCGGTGACGCGGTCACGCACCACTCGGTGCAGCTGTACCTCCCGAAGTTCGAGTTCTCCTCGCCGCTCGCGCTCCAGCCGATCCTCGCCGAGCTCGGCATGACCGACGCGTTCGACGACGCGCGCGCCGACTTCTCCGGCATCGACGGCAAGCGCGACCTCGTGATCACCGACGTGCTCCACAAGGGCTTCGTCGGCATCGACGAGAACGGCACCGAGGCCGCGGCGGCGACCGCGGTCGTCATCGGTCCGACCTCGGTCCCCGAGCAAGCGACGATGGTGGTCGACAGGCCGTTCTTCTTCTTCATCAAGGATCGTCCGACCGGCGCGATCCTGTTCGTCGGCCGCGTTCGCGATCCGCGATAGCCCGCGCTGAGGGTCGGGGCACCACCCGTGCGCGCTCTCGGTCCCACTGCCCGCGCGACGGATGATCCGAGTGTCGTCTCGCCGACATTCGTGCTGCGCGCGATGTGCACGCCGTTGCATGGCGCGATCGCCGTCGCAGACCTAGCCACTTGGCAGGCGCGGTGCAGATGGCCGGCGCCGTGCGTCACCACTTCGCTGCCCTCGTCGTCGTCCCACTCGCGTTCTCGGCTGGCTGTATGGTCGGCGAGGACGAAGCCACCGACGCCAGCTCCGGCGTCTCCGTCGCCACGACGTCCGCGGATCTCACCGGCTGCCGCGGCCAGGCGTCGTCGACGATCCCCGCCGACGGCCGCTACGTGCTGACCACGTTCGGCGGCCCGGGCGATCACCAGTCGATGTCGTGCGGCGGCTTCGCGGACGGCACCACGTGGTACGCCGCCTCGCGCCAGCGGTACGGCTGCGGCTCGAAGCTCAAGGTCGAGGCGAACGGCAAGTGCGCCGTCGTCAACGCGCTCGACTACGGTCCCGACGTCTGCGTCGAGCGCGCGGTCGGCATGCCGATCATGGATGTCTCGCCGAAGGTCTCGAAGCACCTGTTCGGCGTCTCTGGCGCCGGCTGGTCGGATCGCTTGAAGGTCACGGTCACCGAGGTCGCGTCGAGCACGCCGGTCGGCATCTGCTCGACGACGAACCCGCCGCCCCCAGGGATGGAGCCGCCGCCCGGTGGCAACCCACCCCCGCCGCCGCCGGGAATGGCGACGACGTGCATGTCGTCGACGCTCGGTCGCGAGGTCGATGAAGGCACGTGCGTGCAGCAAGCGAGCGACGCGCGCTGGATGACGTGCACCGGCGGTCAGTGGGTGCAGCGCGCGTCGAGCGCGGGCTGCGATATCGTGTACGCGTTCTGCGACTCGGCGACGCTGGGTCGCGCGGTGCCGGCGCGCACGTGCGTGCAAGCCGCGTCGGACTCGAAGTGGTACCAGTGCAACGGCACGGGGTGGGCGACGCCGGTCACGGTGTCGACGAAGACGGGTCCGATCGGCGCGTGCTCGACCTGGAACCCGCTCTGATCACGGATTGATCAGCTTCTCGAGCGCCGCCTCGTCGATGATCGTCACGCCGTTCTTCTTCGCTGCCTCGAGCTTCGTCGCGCCGACGTCCGCGCCCGCGACGAGGTAGTGCGTCTTCTTGCTGACGGAGCCGGCGACCTTGCCGCCCGCGGCCTCGATCGACTTCTGCACGTCGGCGCGCGGCCTGGACAGCGTGCCCGTCACGACGAGGGTCTTGCCGGTCAGCGGGCCGTCCTTCGTCTCGACGACGGGCTCCGCCGGATCGACGCCGCGCTCCTTCAGCTTGTCGAGCACGGCCGCGACGTGCGGATCGCGGAGGAACGTGTCGACGTGCTTCGCGACCACCTCGCCGATGCCCTCGATCGAGTGCAGCTCCTCGACGAACGCGTCGCTGTCCTTCGCGGCGCACGCGGCGCGGAGCGCGGACAGCGTCAGGTACTTCTGCGCGATCGGCTTGGCGAGCACCGTGCCGACGTTGGTGATGCCGAGCGCCGAGAGCAGCCGCGAGAACGTCGCCGTCTCCTTCGCCTTCGCGATCGCGGCGACGAGGTTCTGCGCGCTCAGCTTGGCGAACCGATCGAGGCCGAGCAGCTGTTGCTCGGTGAGCACGAACAGGTCCGCGACATCCTTGACGAGGTCGGCCTCGACGAGCTGCACGACGACCTTCTCGCCGAGCCCATCGATGTTCATCTGGTGGCGCGACGCGAAGAACTCGATCGCGCCGAGGCGTTGCGCCGGGCAGCCGATGCGATTGGGGCACATCAGCGCGACGCGGCCCTCCTCGCGCTCGAGCGCGCTGTCGCAGAACGGACAATTCGTCGGCGGGACGAACGCGGGGCCCGGGCCCTTCTCGGTGACGTGCAGGATCTCGGGGATGATCTCGCCGGCCTTCTGGATCTGCACGCGGTCGCCCTTGCCGAGCCCCAGCCGCGCGACCTGATCCCAGTTGTGCACGCTCGCGCGTGACACCGTGGTGCCCGAGACATCGACCGGATCGAGGATCGCGACCGGCGTGACGGCGCCCGTGCGACCGACGTTGATCTCGAGGTCGCGCAGCACCGTCGTCACCTGACGCGCGGGGAACTTGTACGCGATCGCCCAGCGCGGGAACTTCGCGGTCGTGCCGAGCGCGCCGCGCGCGGCGAAGTCGTCCATCTTGACGACGAGGCCATCGAGCTCGTACGCGAGCGAGTCGCGCTTGTCCTGCCACGAGTGGACGCACGCGATCAGCTCGTCCCACGTGGTGGCCTTGGAGTTGTGCGCGCTGATCGGGATGCCGAGGCGCTTGATGAAGTCGAGCGACGCGAGGTGGCCCGACGCGAACGTCTCGCCGTCGACGACCTCGTAGAGGATCGCGTGCATCGGACGCTTCACGAGCTCCTTCGGGTCCTGCAGCTTGATCGAGCCCGCGGCCGTGTTGCGCGGGTTCTTGAACAGCTCCTCGCCCGCGTCCGCGCGCGCTTTGTTCATCGCCTCGAACTCGTCCTTGCGCATGTAGATCTCGCCGCGCACGACGATGTCGACCGGTTCGCGCAACCGCAGCGGCACGCCCTTCACCATCTTCACGTTCGGCGTGACGTCCTCGCCGATGCGGCCGTCACCGCGCGTCGCCGCGAGAACGAGCACGCCCGCCTTGTACGTGAGCTCGATGCCGAAGCCGTCGATCTTCGGCTCGATCGAGAGCACGGGCACGTCGCCGTCCATTCCCTTGACGACGCGATCGTAGAACGCGCGCAGGTCGTTCTCGTCGTAGCTGTTGTCGAGCGAGAGCATCGCGACCGGACGCGTGACCTTCGGGAAGTCCGACACCGGTACGTGACCGATGCGCTTCGACGGCGACCAATCGACGACCCAGTCCGGGTGCGCGGTCTCGATCTCGCGCAGCTGCTTGGACAGCTTGTCGTACTCGAGGTCGCTGATCGATGGGTTCGCGTCGACGTAGTAGCGCCGGTCGTGCTCGGTCAGCTGATCGACGAGATCGAGGTACGCCTGCTTCTCGTCCGTGGCCTTCGCCGCTGCCTGGGGAGCAGGCGCACCGAAGTCGAACATCCCTTGTCGCGAGTCACCCATCGCGACGAAGACTAGCCCATTCGCTAGTCCGAGTCGTCGAGGTGCGCGGGCCGCTTCTTGCCCTCGATGAACGCGTCGAGGTCTTGCTCCGCGGGCGAATCGATATCGATGTCGAAGTCCGCCGCGTCGCCTTCGACGATCTCCTCGACCTCGAGGTCATCCGGATCCGCCATCTGCACGGAGCCCGCGGCGATGCGGTTCGGCGGCATCGGGAGCCCGGTGTCGATGTCCTCGATGTCGACGTTCGGGCGGCCGGTCTCGTCGAGCTCGTCGAGATCGATGTCCGGAAGCGGCGCGGGGATCGAGACCGCGACGATCTGATCGCTCTTCGTGCCGATGATGCAGCCCGCCTTGACGGTGACCTGGAACGGCCGGCCGTCGAAGTACGCGTCGATCGCTTCCTTGATGTACCAGAAGACGTCCTGCATCTCCTGGCCGCCCCCCGCGATCTCTTTCCAGTCGGCGAGCGGGCCGTACTCGATCACCGGCGCGAAGAAGAACTCGCGCGAGCTCTTGAACAGCAGCGAGAACTCCTCGATCTCGAGCCGGCCCTGGAGGTTCGCGCTCCGCATGCACCGCTCGACGTGATCGGCGGACGGATAGTGCGCGCAGTGCCTCTCGAGCCGATCGAGCGCGTCGTGCTTGTCGTGCTTGATCAGCACCTCGCGATACAGATCGTGAAACTCCTGGAACGTGCCGGCGAGCGGCAACGTGCAGCGAACCTCGCCGCCCTTCTTGGTGACGCGCGCGAAGTCACGCAGCGCGACCTCGAGGCTCGGCATCTCGTCGAGACCGAGGTTGCACACGAGCAGGTCGTAGACGTCGTCGGCGAACGACAGCTTCGGCACCGGGCTCTCGGTGCGGAAGAACACGCCCTTCTTGCCGAGCGGGCCGAGGTCGGCGACCTTGCGGCGCGCGACGTCGAGCATCGCGCTCGAGGCATCGATCGCGATCAATCGCGAGCCCTCGTTCATGCGGCGCAGGATCTCGATCGTCGGATATCCGGTGCCGCACGAGACGTCGAGCACCTGTCCGCGATCCGGGACCGCGAGGTTGCGCAGCAGCATCTTGCCGAAGCGCGTGCCCCAGACCGGTGCGATCTCGTCGTCGTAAATACGCGCGAGTTTCTCGACCTTGAGCGTTCGCTTCGACTGGACTGACACGAAAGTACGTCCTGAATATTTCCTGATCTCGCGGAGTTGTCTAGTCGAGATTCGTATCCAACCGATATCCGCCACAGGCGTCCATCCCGAACCCGTCGAGGACGAGCCAGAACAGGCCGGGGCCCGTAGTGTTGACGTTCGTCAGGACCGTCCCGTCGACGTGGTCGGGGCGATCGGGGCGCGGTGTGCACGGCGGCTCGGAGTCATCGCGACACACGAGATCGGCCTGTACGCCGGACTTGTGAACGTAGAGAACGGTATCGAAGTGAACCATTGTTACATCGACGCACGTCGAGGCATCGAGACGCCGGTTCACCCCGGGACAGCTCGTGAAGTACCAGGACACGTCCTTCGCGTCGTTGTCCGCGTCGTTACACGGGATGTTGGGGTTTCCACTGTTGGTGGAGGTGCACGTGTCGCCGGTCAGCGTCTGCATGCCGTCGCCGAGCGGTGTCCCGGTGCGACGGCTCCGCGTCACGTGCAGCGTCAGGTCGTCATCGGTCGAGCCGGCGTTCTGGTCGACCACGATACAGCTCGTCCCGCTCGGTAGCGGGAACGCGAACTGGCTCTGCTCGGTCCCGCACGCGTCATCGTCGCAGGTCGTCGGCGTGACGGTCGCGTCGAGCTGGTTGCAGGGCGTGCCCGCATACACGCGCACGCTCGTGTCGAAGTCCGAGCCGAACGTGTCGATGTAGTAGACCTCGGCCGCGGTGAGCGTGATCTTGTAGAACAGCTCGCGGCCGCCGACGTCGCCGCAGCCGCGCTGCGCGAACGTATCGGTCGCGTTGGCGAGATCGCCGTTGAACGTGCCTCCGTTGGTGACATCGACGGGGTTCGTGGCGACGTCGTTCGCGGCGCACGTGCTGTCCAGCCCGTCGCAATCCTGATCGATGCCGTCGTCGCAGATCTCGGCGCCCATCGAGACGCACGCATCGATCGGCGCATCGGGCATGTCGACGATGTTCGCGTCCGGATCGGGCTCGACGCTCTCGCTCGTCTCGCACGTGCCCGCCTTCGTGCACACGAGCGCGCTCGGACACGGATGCAGCTCGTCGCACGGCGCGCCGGTCGGGAAGCTCGGCGCGTAACACGCACCGACCCCGACGATGACAACGATCGCGACCACCACCCGCACGTGGAAATTATCGCTCGTTCGTCGACGACCTCGCCAGGGTGGGGATGTAGGCCCGAGTGCGCGACGGCACCGAGACCGACGAGGGCACGTGGTAGGCTCGTCGTGATGTCGGGGACGTTGTTGGCCGGAAAGTTCCGGGTGATCCGCCAGCTCGGCCAGGGCGGCATGGGCGCGGTCTACGAGGTCGAGAACATCTACCTCGGCCAGCGCGTCGCGATGAAGCTGATGCTCGAGGAGATGCTCGGCAACGCGGCGATCGTCGAGCGCTTCCTGCGCGAAGCGCGCGCGTCGGCGCTCCTGCGCGGCGAGCACGTGTGCAAGGTGTTCGACGTCGGCACGCTCGAGAACGGCGCGCCGTACATCGTGATGGAGATGCTCCAGGGCACCGATCTCTCGACGATGCTCAAGCAGTACCAGCGCCTCTCGCCGCAGACGGCCGCCGACTACGTGCTGCAAGCGTGCCTCGGCATCGCGGAGGCGCACGCCGCCGGCATCGTGCACCGCGACCTCAAGCCCGCGAACATGTTCCTCGCGCAGCGCCCGGACGGCACCGCGATCGTGAAGGTGCTCGACTTCGGCATCGCGAAGGCGCCCACCGAGCAAGCGTTCCACCTGACGCAGACCTCCGCGGTGATGGGCTCGCCCGGCTACATGTCTCCCGAGCAGCTACGCTCGAGCAAGAACGTCGACGCGCGTAGCGACATCTGGTCGATCGGAACGATCCTCTACGAGCTGTCCGTCGGCGCGCCGCCGTTCTCCGGCGAGTCGATCACGGAGCTCGCGGTCAAGGTGTCGATGGATCCCACGCCGCCCGCGCCGGGCGTCTCGCCCGACCTCGCGAACGTGATCTATCGCTGCCTCGAGAAGAACCCGGACCAGCGCTTCCAGGACGTGGCCGCGCTCGCCGAGGCGCTCGCGCCGATCGCGGGACCGCGCGGCTACGAGATGGCGCAAGGCATCGCGCGCATCCTGCGGCCGAACGCGCCATCGCGCCCCCTGACCGCGCCGAGCGGACCGACGACCAGCACGCCGACGACGCTCGGCGGCGCCGCGGCGCAGTCGATGGCGAGCGTGCCGTCGAAGAAGACGCCGCTGATCGTGGGCCTCGTCGGTGCGGTGGTGCTCGCCGGCGGTATCGTGCTCGCGATGTCGATGCGCGGTGGCGGCACATCGGCCGCGTCGGAGCCGGCGACGTCGAGTGATACGTCGGACCCGAAGCCGGCGATCGACACGAAGCCCGCCGACACGACGACAGGCGACACCACCACCGCCGGCACCACCACCGCCGGCACCAACACCGCCGGCACCACCACCGCCGGCACCAACACCACCGGCAACGCCGCCGGCACCAACACCACTGGCAACACCGCCGGCACCAACACCGCCGGCAACACCGCTGCAGCAAGCGAGGCCGCCGACGTGAAGGCCACCGACGCGAAGGCCACCGACGCGAAGGCCACCGACGCGAAGGCCATCGACGCGAAGGCCGCCGACGCGAACACCGACGCGAAGGCCACCGACGCGAAGACCGACGTCGCGAAGACCTCGACGAAGGCCGGAACCAGGTCGAAGTCGAAGTCCTCGTCGAAGTCGAAGACCTCCACGAAGGCCAAGACCGAGAAGCCCGGCGATTCCTACGAGAACAGTCGCTACTGAGGTCGCGACGCGAGCGAAGACCGCCCATCCCACGAGAACTGTCGCTACGACCTTCGCGAACGAACACCCGCCCATCCCATGAGAACCGTCGCTGCTAGCTTCCTCCTCGCCGCGCTGATCCTCGCGCCTCGATCCGCGCACGCCGACGCGAAGACCGCGGCGGCCGAGGCGGCGTTTCAACGCGCGACCAAGCTTCGCAGCGACGGCAAGTGGGCCGAGGCGTGCGAGGCGTTCAAGCAGAGCAACGATCTCGACCCGCAGTTCGGCACCGCGTTCAACCTCGCGGGCTGCTACGCGCAGATCAAGAAGGTAGTCGCTGCGTGGTCGCTCTACAGCGAGCTCGCGCAGAAGGACACCAACGCCGGACGCAAGGCGAAGTCGGCCGAGCTCGCGAAACAGCTCCAGCCGCGGCTGTCGTGGATCAAGGTCGATGCGCCTCCGACCAGGCCGCCCGGGCTCGCGGTGACGATCGACGGCGAGCCCGCGGATCGGCTGCTCGGCATCGAAGCACCGTTCGACGTCGGTACGCACGAGGTCGTGGCGAAGGCGACGGGCATGGACACGGTCACGAAGTCGGTCGCGATCGCGTCCGAGGGACAGCACGTCGCGATCGCATTGCCCGAGATGAAGCCGTCGAAGGTCGATCAGCCGAACGTCGCCGACACGCCCACGCCCGATGGAAAGGTCGTCGCGGTCGTCGAGACGCCCGACGACGCGGTGACCACGACGGCCCCGCGCGCGACCGCGTCGCCGTGGATCCTCGTCGCGAGCGCCACCGCGGGCGTGTACTCGGCGCCACCGGGCGAGAACGCGCCCGCGTTCGCGGCGGGCATCGGCGGCGCGGTCGGACGGCGCGTCGCGGGATCGCTCGGCGTGATCGCGGCGGTCAACGGCGATGTCGTCGTCGACCAGGCGACGTTCGAGCGCATCTTCGCCGGCGCGGGTCTTCGCTTCGAGAGCGGCAAGCTCGCGGTGCACGTGACGCCGGGCGTCTCGATCTTGACCGGCGCGAGCGAGACCGTGTTCGGCGTCGGCGGCGACGCGATCGTCGCGTTCGCGATCACGTCGAAGCTCGGCGTCGCGCTCAACGTCAACGCGAGCAGCGTGGGTCAGCCCGAGGGCTTCATGGGCAACCTGACGGTGCTGCGCGCGGGGCTCGGGCTCAGCTTCCAGCCATAACGCCTCGCGGCGATTCGAGATGACCGCCGTGGCGCGTCCTCGCCGCGATTCGTGATGACCGCCGTGGCGCGTCCTCGGGGCGATCCGTGATGACCGCCGCGGCGCGTCCGCGGGGCGATCCGTGATGACCGCCGCGGCGCGTCCGCGGGGCGATCAGTGATGATCGCCGTCGGAGTTCGCGTACAGCTTCTGGCCGTGCTCGCGGAACTCGGCCGCCTTCTGCGCGAGACCGTCGGCGATCTCCTGCTCGGCCGCCTGCTTCGCCGCGATCTCGCGGACCTCGCCGGTGATCTTCATCGAGCAGAACTTCGGCCCGCACATCGAGCAGAAGTGCGCGCCCTTCGCGCCCGGCGCCGGGAGCGTCTCGTCGTGGAAGTCCTTCGCGGTGTCGGGATCCAGTGACAGGTTGAACTGGTCCTGCCAGCGGAACTCGAAGCGCGCCTTCGACAGCGCGTCGTCGCGCTCGTGCGCGCCGGGGTGGCCCTTCGCGAGGTCGGCCGCGTGCGCGGCGATCTTGTAGGCGATCACGCCGTCCTTCACGTCGTCGCGGTTCGGCAGGCCGAGGTGCTCCTTCGGCGTCACGTAGCAGAGCATCGCGGTGCCGAACCAGCCGATCATCGCGGCGCCGATCGCGCTCGTGATGTGGTCGTAGCCCGGGGCGATATCGGTGACGAGCGGGCCGAGCGTGTAGAACGGCGCCTCTTTGCACAGCTTCAGCTGCAGGTCCATGTTCTCGCGGATCTTGTGCATCGCGACGTGGCCGGGGCCCTCGATCATCGTCTGCACGTCGTGCTTCCACGCGATGTCCGTGAGCTCGCCGAGCGTCTCGAGCTCCGCGAGCTGCGCGCGATCGTTGGCGTCCGCCGTCGAGCCGGGGCGCAGGCCGTCGCCGAGCGAAAACGCGACGTCGTACTTCTTCATGACCTCGCAGATGCGCTCGAACTCGGTGTAGAGGAAGTTCTCCTTGTGGTGCGCGAGGCACCACTTCGCCATGATCGAGCCACCGCGCGACACGATGCCCGTCACGCGGTTCGCGGTGTACGGGATGTACGCGAGGCGAACGCCCGCGTGGATCGTGAAGTAGTCGACGCCCTGCTCCGCCTGCTCGATCAGCGTGTCGATGAACAGGTCGATCGTCAGCTTGTCGGGGTCGCCCTTGACCTTCTCGAGGCACTGATAGATCGGCACCGTGCCGATCGGCACCGGCGAGTTGCGAATGATCCACTCGCGGGTCTCGTGGATGTTGTCGCCCGTCGACAGATCCATGACGGTGTCCGCGCCCCACTTCACCGCCCAGCGCAGCTTGTCGACCTCTTCGCCGATCGTCGACGTCACGGCCGAGTTGCCGATGTTCGCGTTGATCTTCACGAGGAAGTTGCGGCCGATGATCATCGGCTCGCTCTCGGGGTGATTGATGTTGGCGGGCAGGATCGCGCGGCCGCGCGCCAGCTCGTCGCGCACGAGCTCGGGCGTCACGCGCTCGCGGATCGCGACGAAGCGCATCTCCGGCGTGATGATCCCGCGCCGCGCGTAGTGCATCTGCGAGCGATTGCCGGTGTCGCCATCCGCGAGCCGCGCGTCGATCCACGCCTTGCGCAGCTTGGGCAGCCCGCGGTGCGGATCCGCGCCCTGCGGTCCGCTCGTGTCGTAGACATCGAACGGCTTCTCGCCGCCCGACAGATGAATGCGCCGCACCGGCACGCGCAGATCGCCGTCCTCGACGTAGACCTTCTCGCTCGCCGGGAAGCCCTCGATCGCGGGGAGATCCGCGACCGGATCCTTTGTCACCTGCGGGAGCGACTTCTTGGTCCCGTTGCCGTTGCCGTTGCCGTTGTGCGTACCGTTGCCGTTCGTGCTGCTCATGAGCCTTCCCTTCGCGAGCATTACCTCGATCAGGTTTTGGGGTCGCGCGGTCCGCGCCTCTCAGCCTCTCGTCGAAGCTCCCCCGTATGTGGTTCGTGGGCGCACCCTAGCCGAGCACGCGCCGCAGCGCCATCCCGATTCCCACCCTGATACGCTCCTCTCGTGCCCCCGGAACGGTTCGGCCGCTACCGTGTGACGGGAACGCTCGGTGCCGGTGCCATGGGCGACGTCTATGCCGCCACCGACGAGGTGCTCGGCCGCGACGTCGCGATCAAGGTGCTCAAGTCGCAGCGCAACGAGCTCGCCGCCCGCCTCCTCGACGAGCGCTTCCGCCAGGAGGCCCGCGCGATCGCGCAGCTGACCCACCCGAGCGTCGTCGTCGTGTTCGACATCGGCCTCGACGCCGATCCGCCGTACCTCGTGATGGAGCGCGTCGCCGGACCGTCGCTCAAGGATCGCCTCGCCTCCGGCGCCCTGCCCGAGCCGGATGTCCGCGCGCTCGGCATCCAGATCGCGCGCGCGCTCGCCGCTGCCCACGAGCGCGGCATCGTGCACCGCGACGTCAAGCCCGCCAACATCCTCGCCGCCGGCGAGCAGACATGGAAGCTCGCCGATTTTGGCGTCGCGCACGTGCCCGACTCGTCGATCACGATGACGGGCCAGTTCATCGGCTCGCCCGCCTACGCGCCGCCCGAGGCGTTGCTGCGCGGCCAGTGCGATCGCGAGGGCGACGTGTTCGGCCTCGGCGCCGTGCTCTATCACGCGGTGACCGGCGCCTGGCCGCGGCTCGAGCAGCAGACCGGCGCGCTGCTCGCGCCCTTGCCGCCCGTGCGCACCACCGCGCCGTCGGTGTCCGAGGAGCTCGCCGCGATCATCGATCGCGCCGTGCAGGTCGAGCCCGCCCACCGACCGAGCGCGAGTGACCTCGCGATCGCGCTCGCCGGGGCGTTCACCGCATCGAGCGCGCAGCAGGCAGCGCGTGCCTCGAGCCCCTCGAGCGCACACCAGGCAGCGAGTGCATCGAGCCCAGCGAGTGCATCGAGACTGCCGACCCCATCGAGTGCATCGAGCCTGCCGACCCCATCGAGTGCATCGAGCCCGCCGACCCCATCGAGTGCATCGAGCCCAGCGAGTGCATCGAGCTCCTCGAGCGCGTCCGTCGCGGACCAGGGCGCGTCCGCCGCCAGCATTTCGATCCCGCCGACGCGCGTGGGCGTGCCGCTCGACTCGACGACGTCGGGCGTCCCCGCGGCGCCGCTTCGCTGGAAGCCCTTCGCGATCGGCGGCGCGATCTTCGTGCTCGTCATCATCTTGATCGGCGTGACGCGCGGCGGATCGACGTCCGCGGGCTCGTCGACGACCAGCGGCCCCACGATGTCCGGCGTGGGTCCGACCTCGCCACCACCCGACGAGCCGATCGAGATCGCGGACCCGCCGATGCTCGAGGGCAAGTCCGAGAAGGACTGGCACAAGGTCGTCGAGCACATCGAGCGCGGCAAGTACCGCGAAGCGCGCAAGAAGCTCGGCGAGTGGGAGCGCAAGTACGGCTCGACGCCGGAGACCGCATCGCTCCGCGAGCAGCTCGCGAACCGCGCGGACGACGATCACCGCGGACCGCCCGGTCGTCGCCACGACGACTGACGATCACCGCCCATCGCCACGAACCCGACGACTCGCCGGTGCGCGGCGCGGCCGCGGTGGTCAGAGGACGCGATCGAGCGAGGCGAACGCGTCGTCGAGCGCCGCGATCATCACGTCGGCGCGCGGGAACCGATTCTCCGGCTCCTTGATCAGCGCGCCGTCGACGAGGGCGACGAGCTCGGGCGTGAGCCACGGCGCGGCGATGCGCTCGTCGAGCCGCGGCGCCGGCTGCTTCACGTGCATGCGCATGATCGCGGCGGGGTCGACCGCGTCGAACGGCAGCGAGCCCGCGAGCATGTGGAACAGGATCACGCCCATCGCGTAGAGGTCCGCGCGCGTGTCGACCGGGCGACCGAGCGCCTGCTCCGGCGCCATGTACGCGGGCGTGCCGAACACGAGGCCCGTGCTCGTCAGCGCACCTTGTCCGAACGCGGAGGCGACGTCACCGATGAGCTTCACGAGGCCGAAATCGATGATCTTCACGCGCTCCCAGCCGCCCATGTCGACGAGGATCGCGTTCTCGGGCTTGAGATCGCGGTGCACGAGGCCGGCCGCGTGCGCGTGTCCGATGCCCTCGAGCATCTGGCGCGCGAACACGAGCGCCTGCCGCGGCGCGAGCGCGCCCGCGCGGAGCCGCTCCGACAGCGACGTGCCCACCACCTTCTCCATCACGAGGAACAACAGGCCGGCCTCGGCGAACGCGTCCACCGCAGCGACGAGGTTCGGATGGTCGAGCATGCGCAGCGCGTTTGCCTCGCGCGCGAAGCGCTTGGTGACCGCGCCCTGCGACGCGCCCGTGTCGGTGATCGGCGCCTTGAGCGCGTAGCGCGTGCCGTCGTCACCTTCGACCTCGAACACGCCGCCCATGCCGCCGCGCCCGAGCGGCGCGATCACGCGATAGCGACCCACGCGTGTGCCGGGTTCGAGCTGGAGTGCGCTCACGAGGACATCTTACGGCGTCGGCAGGTTCCACGCGTCGGCGAGCGCGTCGTACTCGGCGCGCGGGAGCAGCACGAACGCGGGACGATCGGCGGGCGAGAGCTGGGCGATGAGCGTCGCGAGCCGTGGCTCTTCCATCGCCGTGCACCCGACGGTGTGCGAGTCCGGGCCGGACCACACGTGCAGGAAGATGCAGCTGCCATCGTGGGGCGTGCGCGAGGCGTTGTGCGCGACCTCGACGACCCACGTGTACGCGTCGTCGGCGCGGCGCATCTCTTCGGCGCTCTTCCAGTCGATGGTGGTCGTGCGCGCGTCGAGCACGCGGTTGTAGGCGCGCGACGCCGGATCGTCGACGCACTTCCAGCTCGCGTCGACGTGCTGGTAGCCGATCGTCGTGCCGTTCGGGGCACGCTCGCTGTAGCCGAACGCCGACGTGAGATCGAAGACGCCCGCGGGGCTCTTGCCGTCGCCTTCGCGCTTGATCGGGCCATCGTGGCCGGCGGGCGCGCCGCGACCGTGCAGGCCGGAGCCCCAGGCCGTTCCGCTCTTTCCGACGACGCCGGGCCACGGCTCGCCGACCTGCTTCCATCCGGCGCCGTCGCGCTTCCACAGGCGAAGCTCGGCGCGCACCGCGTTCCAGTCCGCGGTGGTCGCGGTGATCAGCTGCTTCGTCGTCGCGGGGATCGCGAACGCGGCGCCACCGTCGCCGAGCGTCTCGACGAAGGCGTCGATCGCGACCGTGGGCGTTGCGCTGTCGCGCGCGGGCGGCGCCGACGCGGGCTTCGACTTGCACGCTGCGCCGACGACAGCGACGAGCGCTATCGCGAGTGCGCGGCTCAGACGCTCATCTCGAGCATGCGCTGGATCGGCACGAGCGCCTTCACGCGCACGGCCTCGGGGACGTCGATCTGCGGCTGCAGGTCGCGCAGGCACAGATAGAGCTTCTCCAGCGTGTTCTTCCGCATGAACGGGCATTCGTTGCACGAGCAGGACTCGTCCTCGGGGGGCGCCGGGATCAACGTCTTGCCGGGGGCCGCTTGTTGCATCTTGTGCATGATCCCGGCCTCGGTCGCGACGATGAACGTCGTCTTCGGCGACTTCGCCGCGTACTGGATCAGGC
Source organism: uncultured Kofleriaceae bacterium (assembly GCA_964617845.1). Lineage (GTDB taxonomy): Bacteria > Myxococcota_A > Polyangia > Haliangiales > Haliangiaceae > JABFXX01. Next base: position 275,923 of record CAZUAR010000001.1, read on the forward strand.
CGCTCGTCGAGGCGACGTGCGTCGCGTGGCGCAGGATGCCCTCGTGGCACTCCGGGTGCGCGATGACCTCGGCGTCGGGGTGCTTCGCCATCAGCTCGAGCAAGCGGCGCTCGCTGAACGACTCGTGCACGATGCACGAGCCCTCCCACGTCACCATGTCGGGCCGGTTCGCTTGCTTGGCGACGAACGCGCCGAGGTAGCGGTCGGGCGCGAACACGATCTTCTCGTCGCCGAGCGCCTTGACGATCTTCACCGCGTTCGACGACGTGCAGATCACGTCGGACAGCGCCTTCACCTCGGCGGAGCAGTTGATGTAGCTGACGACGGTGTGGCCCGGATACTTCTCGAGCCACTTGGCGAACACGGGCGCCGGGCAGCCGTCGGCGAGCGAGCAGCCGGCGGCGAGATCCGGGATGACGACGATCTTGTCGGGGTTCAGGATCTTGGCCGTCTCCGCCATGAAGTGGACGCCGCAGAACACGATGACGTCCGCGGTCGTCTTCGCGGCAGCCTGGGACAGCTGGAGCGAGTCACCGACGAAGTCGGCGAGGTCCTGGATCTCGGACTCCTGATAGTAGTGGGCCAAGATCACGGCGTTACGCTCGGTCTTGAGCCGGCGGATCTCGGACTCGAGCTCGTCGGGCGTCATGCCGAGGGGTTCCGTGTGCGGTTCGGCAACAGTCGAGCGTTGAGTGCCCACAACAGGCAGCTTGTCCATGACGTTCTCCTTAGCACGCTTCTCGGCCGTTCTCTGGGTTGTGCTTGCTCTTGCACAACGGTCCGTGCAACGACGCCGGCGTGCGCGTCGTCGTCGTCCTCGTGTCGATTCTCGTCGGAGCGTGTGCAGCTGCCAACGAAGGGCGGGTCATCGACTCCGACGGAGGCGTCGAGGACAGCGGGCCGTCGATCGACGCGTGCGAGCCGCACGCCGAGACGTGTAACGACGCCGATGAAGACTGCGACGGCCTGATCGACGAGGCGTTCGAGACGAAGGGCTCGGTGTGCATCGTCGGCACCGGCGCGTGCCTCGCGACCGGCACGTACGTCTGCAAGAGCGACGGCAGCGACGTCGAGTGCGACGTGCAGCCGGGCACGCCGACGACCGAGACCTGCGATGGCATCGATAACGATTGCGACATGAAGATCGACGAGTCGTTCATGATCGGAATGCCGTGCGATGGCCCGGATGCAGACACGTGCTCCGACGGTGTCTTCGTCTGCGATGGCCCGAACGCCGCCGTCTGCAACGACGGCCCCGGCGACTCGCCCGAGCTGTGCGACACGTTCGACAACGACTGCGATGGTCGGTTCGATGAAGGTTTCGGGCTCGGCGTTGCGTGCGATGGTGCGGACACCGACGCGTGCGTCGAAGGCACGATCGTCTGCAACGGTCCGATGGGGACCAAGTGCAGCGACATGACGAGCAGCACGACGGAGCTGTGCAACAACCTCGACGACGATTGCCGCAACGGCGTCGACGACACGTTCCCGCTCGGCCAGTCGTGCCAGGTCGGCCTCGGCCAGTGCCTGCGCACGGGCGTGCTGCAGTGCACGGGCTCGGGCACCGGCACGCAGTGCAGCGTGATGGCCGGGGCGCCCGCGCCGGAGACGTGCGGCAACGGCGTCGACGAGGACTGCAACGGCTCCGACGCTGCGTGCCCCGCGAACGATCTCGCGTCCGGCGCGATCGACATCTCGACCGGCGGCACGTTCACCGTCGACCTCGGCGCCGCGCACGACGACAACTGGGCCTCCGCCACCGGCCTGGACTGCGGTGATCAGGGCGGCCGCGACGCGTTCTATCAGTTCACGCTGCCCGCCGAGGAGGTCGTCTACTTCGACACGTTCTCGTCGAGCTACGACTCGGTCGTTCGCGTGTTCCCCGGCTCGTGCACCGCACTCGGCACCGTGCTCGCGTGCGCCGACGACGCGTGCGGCCAGACGCGCTCGCAGGACGCGATGAACCTCGCGGCCGGCACGTACTGCCTCGTCGTCGATCAGTTCTCGAACGCGTCGACGACCGGCGCCACCACGCTCACGTTCCGCCGCGGCGGACGCACGGGCGCCAAGCTCCCCAACACGAGCGGCTCGGTCTCCGGCACCACCGTCGGGAAGGCGAACCTGTCCACCGCGTCGTGCGAGGCGAACACGCCGCGCCCCGAGAGCGTGCACTTCACGACGACCTGCCCGGGGACGAGCTCGGTCAGCGCGAACACGTGCACCGGCACGAGCTGGGACACGGTGCTCTACCTCAAGCGCGGCGCGGCCACCTCGACCGACGCGTCGTGCGCCGACGACAACTGCAGCCTGCAAAGCCGGATCACGAACGCGAGCATCAGCGGCGCAAATCTCTTGTGGCTGATCGTCGACGGCTTCGGCACGTCCGGCGAAGGCGCGTACACGCTGAGCTACACGATCCAGTAGGCGCTTCGAGTACGCTGCGAGCCGGTGAAGGCCGGCACGATCGCGCGGTTCTCGTTGCTCGGTACGCTGTACTTCGCACAGGGACTGCCGTTCGGCTTCTTCGTGAAGGCGGTGCCGGTCGTGCTGCGGCGCGAGGGCTACTCGCTGATGCAGATCGGCTGGACCGCGTTGCTCGTCCTGCCGTGGGCGCTCAAGTTCTTGTGGGCGCCCGTCGTCGACAAGCACTTCATCCGGCGCATCGGGCGCCGCCGCACGTGGATCCTCGCGATGCAATTCGCCGCGACCTCCGTGCTCGCGACGCTCGCGCTGCTCCCCGACACCGGCGATCTGAACGTCCTGATGGTCGCCACGTTCGTGCTCAATCTCGTCGCCGCCACGCAGGACATCGCGACGGACGGGCTCGCGGTCGAGCTGTTGTCGCCCGAGGAGCGCGGGTTCGCCAACGGACTGCAGGTCGCGGGATATCGCGTCGGCATGATCGTCGGCGGCGCGGTGCTCCTCGCACTGTGGGACGACATCGGGACGCGCGCGGTGTTCGCGGTGATGGCGACGCTCACGGTCCTGTCGAGCGTCCAGGTGCTGCTCTTGCGCGAGCCGCAGACGCACGCCGAGCGCGCGGCCGCGGCGCCGCTGCCGCACTTCTTCTCGCTGCCCGGCGCCGGCAAGATCCTCGCGCTCGTCATGCTGTTCAAGCTCGGCGAAGCAGCCGCGCAGAACATGCTGACGCCGATGCTCGTCGATCTGAAGCTGACGAACGACGACATCGCCTTCATCGGCGCCGCGGTCGGCTTCACCACCGGCATGGCCGGCGCGGTCGTCGGCGGCACGCTCGTCGGCCGTTTCGGGCGGCGGCGCGCGCTGATCGTGTTCGGCTTCGGTCAGGTGCTCGCGGTCGGCGGCTACGCGTACCTCGCGTTCACGACGCCATCGTTCACCGAGCTCTCCGTGTGGGCCGGCGTCGAGCACTTCGCGTCCGGCATGGCGACCGCGGCGCTGTTCACGTCGATGATGGACTGGAGCCGCCCCGCGTCGAGCGGCACGGACTACACGGTGATGGCGAGCGCGGTCGTGATCGCGACGGCGCTCCCCGCGCCGCTGTGGGGCCAGCTCGGCGACGCCGTCGGCTACGGCCCCTACTTCGTGATCGCCTCGGCGTTGTGCCTCGTCGCGATCGCCTGTGTCGTGCTGCTCTTCCCCGTGCAGCCGTTTCTGCGCGACGAGTGAGGGGGGGCATCAGCGCGATCGAGCGAGCGCGCGCGTCGCGAGCAGGCCGACGAGCATCGCGCCGACGAACGCGAGCACCGGCAGCCCGCCGGCCGCGAGGCTCGTCAGCGCGGGCCCCGGGCAGTAGCCCGACAGGCCCCAACCGACGCCGAAGATGGCGGAGCCGACGACGAGCGCGGGATCGATCTCGTGCGCGGTCGTCCCGTGGAACGCGCGATCGAACAGCGGCGCCCTGCGCGCACGCGCGATGCGCACGAGCGGGAGATGCACCGCGATCGCGCCCGCCATCACGAAGGCCAGGCTCGGGTCCCACGCGCCGGTGACGTCGAGGAAGCCCGTGACCTTCGCGGGGTCGGCCATGCCGGAGAGGGCGAGGCCGAGCGCGAACAGCGCGCCGGCGATGAGGGCGGAGATGATCGCCTTCGTGTTCATGCGCGCGCTCCCGCGAGAGCGACGGTGACCCCGCCCGCCAGCATGAACGTCGCGACCGCGACGAGCGAACGCGGCGAGAGGCGCGCCAGGCCGCACACGCCGTGACCGCTCGTGCAGCCGTTGGCGAGCGCGGTGCCGACGCCGACGCAAAGACCCGCGAGCGCGAGCATCGGCGTCGAGCGAAGGGGCGCGCCGAACGCCGACGGCGCGACCGCGAAGGCGAGCGCGCCGACCGAGAGCAGCGCGACCAGGAACGGCACGCGGAAGTCGCGACCTTCGCCGGTGTCGAACGCGCGCCCGAGCGTGCCGCTGATGCCGGCGATGCGGCCGTTGCCGATCAGCGCGACCGACGCGGCGAGGCCCACGAGCGCGCCACCGGCCAGGGCGCGAAGGATCGAGAACAGCATGGCGTCCAAGATAACGGACGACCACTAGACAGACAACCGTCATAACGGATGTCGGCTCGCGAGAGCGATTCCCGCACGCACGTGCCCATGGACGTTCGCGGCGACTGGTGTGGCTAGATACGGCCAGTCGCGTAGCCAAAGGCACCCGATGTAATTTCGAGCGGTTAGAGTGGACCGGTGTTTGCGTGATGACGCTCCATGCAGCAGCTATCCATCTCGCTTCTCGCCCTGGGTCTCGTCACGGGATGTGTCGCCTCCGAGGAGGGGCGTCCCACAGACGACGAACAGCTGGACATCCGCTCGGGTGGCAAGGCGGATGGACAGAGCTGCGATCTCGACGCGCTCTCGGCGCGCGACTACTACCAGCTCTTCGCCTATCGCGAGCTCGAGAGCACCTCGCACCACTACTATCGCGTCGGCCTGTCGTGGGATCTCGTCGCGACCCTCGACAACGGTGACAGCGTCGACCTGAACATCTACTTCCTCGCGGACGACCGCGTGATCGTCGAGTACTCGGAGCTCCACTCGCTGAACGCCTCCGAGTCGGAGGTGCTGAAGGAGACCGTGATCGTCACGCGCGCACACGTCGACGAGAGCACGCGCGAGATCACGATCGACGGTGTGGGCGCGGGGACGCCGAGGGTCCACTACCACGACAATGGCCGCTGCACGCCCGGCATCGACTTCCGGCTCACCGCGGATCAACGCACGCCGGGACTCGCCGGTGACTCGACGCTGATCTACGCAGGTACCTCCACCGCGTACGTGATCGACCCCGACCACCTCGATCAGGTGCCGTCGGAGACCGCGCGTCGCTACTTCGAGGAAGACGTCGCGAGCGGAAAGATCCAGATCGTTCGGTACTGACCGCTACCGTGCGTCCGCGGTCTCTGCCGTGGACTCCGGCGGGATCGTGTACAGGACGATCGGCGCCTTGCGCCCGCGGATCTCGGCGTTGCCGACGCGTTCGCCGCGCCGTGGCTCGGGCAGCTCGGCCCATGTCGTCTCGCTGATCAAGAGGTCGACGCCGTGCTCCTTGGTCAGCCCTTCGACGCGCGAGGCGACGTTCACCGCGTCGCCGATCACGGTGTACTCGGCCTGCAGCTGGCCGAGCATGCCGGCGGCGACGTTGCCGGTGTGGATGCCGATACCGACCTTGAGCGGCGCGAGCCCCGAGACGGCGCGGTGCGCGTTCAGCTCGGCGAGCACGCGCCGCATGTCGCGCGCGGCACGCACCGCGCGCTGCGCGTGATCGTCGAGGCGATCGGGCACGCCCCAGAACGCGAGCATGCCGTCGCCGAGGAACTTGCCGACCACGCCATCGTGGCCTTTGACCACCGCCGACATGCGGCCGAAGTAGTCGTCGAGCATCCGCAGCACCTCGCGCGGCGACAGGCCCTCGGACAGCGAGGTGAAGCCGCGGATGTCGCTGAACAGCACGGTGACCTCGCGCTCGACGGGCGCGAGCGCGCCGGGGCCCGCGGCGATCACGCGATCCGCGACCTGGCGCGGCAGAAAGCGCGTGAGGTTGTCGCGCTGGCGAAGGCCCGCGAACATCCGCACGACCGCGCGCTGCGAAAGACCGGTCATCACGCCGACGACGACGAGGCCACCGCAGACGAAGATCGTCGTCTGCGAATCCGGGCTCGTCGCCTGCGACGTCACGACGAGGAAGCTCGCCTGCGCCAGCGCGAGCGATGCGACCACGTGCCAGATCGTCATGCGCGCGATCGAGAACGAGATCAGGATCGCGGCCGCGATCGCGTGCTGTCCCGCCGAGTATCCGTTCGCGCTCGTGTCGATGAGCGCCACCGTCGTGATGAACGTGAAGTCGACGAGCGTCACCGCGAGCGGCTTCCACATCGAGCCCGAGATCGTCGCGTGCCGGCGCCGCACGATCAGCAGCGTGAGGATCGAGAACAGCGTGTAGCTCGCGCCGACGTACGTCATCGTCGGGTTCAGCTCGCCGCCGAGCTGCGAGATCGTGCCGAACATCGCGACCATCACGATGCGCGCGAGCGCGGCGCGGCGTTCTCCGTCGAGGGCGCCCTCGGCACGGACCTGCTGCTCGTTGCGTTGCGCTTCGAGCGCCGCGATCTGGGTACCGCGGGTGGCGCCGTCGCTCACGCCGTACCCACGGTCATGCGCCCGCCATCGCGCAGCGCCGTGGGAATGAGCTTGCTCGGTTCACCCGTCGACACGAGCCATAGCTGGTGCGCGGCGCGCGTGACGCCGATGTGCAACAGGTGCCGCGCCCAGTGCTGGTCCGGGTAGCTCGACTCGTTCACGTCGACCATGACGACGTAGTCGAACTCGAGGCCCTTCACGCTCGTCACGTCGGTGATGTCGACGCCGGGCTGGAAGTTGAACTCGTCGCGGCGCACGCGGCGCAGCGCGGGCACCTCCGCGCGGCGCAGGCCCTCGAAGTACGCGTCGGCCTGCTCGGGGTGACGCGAGATCACCGCGCACGACGCGGTCGGCTCGCGCGCCATGAGGTTGCGCAGCGCATCGCCGAGGAACGCGACCGCCTCGCCGAGGTCGCCGAACTCGTGCAGCTCGACGGGCTCGCCCGGGCGCGCGGCGAGCGGCTCGTCGGGCGCGAGCTCGGGGCCGAGGATCTCGCGCGCGAGCAGCATGACCTCGGCGGTCGAGCGGTAGGACAGCTTGAGCGGCCGCACGATCGCGGGCTGCCCCGTCTGCTGCAGCAGCTCTTCCCAGCCGCTGAAGTTGTTGTCGAACACGAGGCGCTGCGCCGTGTCGCCGGCGATCGTGACCGAGCGCTTCGACGAGTCTCCGTCGGGGGCGCGCACCGCTTCGACGAGCACCTTCACCTCGAGCGCGCTGCGATCCTGCGCCTCGTCGATCGCGACGTGCTCGTAGAGCAGCTCTTGCCCCTCGGGCGTGTACAGGCCGCCGCGCTTGAGCTGCACGAGGCGCAAGAGGATCGGATCGTCCTCGTCGTCGAAGCGGCCCGCCGGATCGTCCTCGTCGGGACCGACGGCCTGCCCCTCGGAGTCGAGGATCGGGTTGCCCTCCTCGTCGACGGGCGCCTTCTGCGGCTTCGCGAGCTGGCGCCGCACCCACTCCGTGACCTGCGTGATGTTCTTCTGCGTGACGTCGGTGCCGGCGAGACCCGCGGCGAGCGCCGCCGGATCCGTGAACAGCTCGGCCCAGTCCTGCACGATGTCGTCGGCGCGCTTCTTCCAGCGCTTGATCACGCCCTCGAGCGCGACGCGCACGTTGCTCTCGAGGCCGTCGGTCTGCTTCTTGAGCCACGAGTTGAACCCGCTGAGCCGCGCGACGAGGGCTCGTTTGGCCAGGCGGTTCCACTCCTCGACGGCGGGCGCGTGGATCGCGCCGATCGCGCCGGCGATCTCGGCGGCCTGCTTCGCGACCACGTCGACGAGCATCGCGAGCAGCGCGGGGTGCTTCTTCACGCGCGAGACGTGCTCCGGCGGATCGTCGTTGTACTTCGTCGGCGAGTCCGGCAAGCAGCGCATGCGCGTCGTGCGCGCCCATCCCGTGTACGTCACGACCGGCACGCCCGCCACGCCGAGCGACGGCAGCACGCCGGCGACGTAGCGCACGAGCGCCTGCGAGGGCACGACGAACAGCGTGTGCTTGGGGCTGAACCGCTTCGCGTCCTGGAAGTTCAGGTACGCAATGCGATGCAGCGCGACCGTCGTCTTGCCGCTGCCCGCGCCGCCCTGGATCACGACGATGCCGCTGCCCGGCTGCGTGATCAGCTCGAACTGCTCCTTGTCGATCAGCGCCGCGATCTCGGGCAGCGCCTTGTCCGCCCGCGCGGTGCCGTGATGCACGCCGAGCTTGCCCTTCTCGCCGGCGGCCGCGACGGGCCGCGCCGCCTTGCCCATGCCGCCGTGGAGCACGGGCGCGATCTGACCGACCGCTTGCACCCAGCTGCCGCGCGCGTCCTTGAGGAACGTGCCCTGCGGCGCGCCGATGCGGCGAAGGTTGCCGCGCGCGATCGAGATGTTCCGCCGCGCATCGACGATGCCATCGACGCGCCGGCCGGCGATCTCTTCCTCGTAGTCGTCGCCTTCTTCGTAGCGATAGTAGATGCGAGAGATCGGCGCATTTCGCCAGTCGACGATCTGCACGTTCGACTCGCGATCGATGAAGCCGCGCTTGCCGATCATCACGTCGCGCGCCTTGCCCTTCTCCTTGAGACGCATGTGCGCGAAGTACGGGCTCGTGATGTCGATCGGCAGCTGCGCGCCGCCGCCGATGCGCGCCTTGAGCGACGCGAGTCGCGTCATCTGCTCGATCAACGGCGGCAGATCTTCGGCGCGCGCTTCCGCGATCTGATCGCGCAGCGACAAAAGATCCGCATCGAGATCGCTCGCGCCGAGCTTCGGATGGCCCTCGTCCGGCTCCTCGCCCATCGCGACGCGCGCCTGGACCTGGCCATACAGGCGCTCTTCCTCCGCGATGATCTTCGCGGCGGGGCTGCCTTTTGCGACCTCGTTGCCCATGGGTGGTCCGCGAATCTATCCAAATGACGCGACGGCACAAGCACTCCCGCTGCGGATCAGCCACTTACGAGATCGCGACTCGAAGGTGCATCCACCCTCTCTGGTTCGACGAAGAGAGAAAAGCCGGCCTAACTGCCGGAGAGGGGCCGATGACGCATCACGCCGCACGATCGATGGGAATCCGCACCATGTCGTCAATCGTACGATCGCCGATGACCAGTGCTGAATCCGCCCCGTCCGCCGCCTCGGTGGACCGGCTCGGTGCGTATGCGGTGGTTGCCCCTCTCGCGGCCGGCGGCATGGCCGACGTCTACCTCGGTCGCGCGGCGGACCGCCACGTCGCCATCAAGGTGCTCGACCCCAAGCGCTCGCTCGAGCTCGACGCGTGCCGGATGTTCCTCGACGAAGCGCGCCTCGTCGGCATGCTCGATCACGAGAACATCGCCGCCGTGCTCGACGTCGACGTCGACTCGCGCACGAACCTCCACTACATCGCGATGGAGTACGTCCACGGCAAGGACCTGCGCGAGATCATGATCCGCGCCGGCCACCACGGCCTCTCGATCCCGTACGAGGTCTCGATCGGCATCGTCATGCAGGCCGCTGCGGGTCTGCACCACGCGCACAACGCGACCGACGCCACCGGCAAGCCGCTCCACCTCGTGCACCGCGACGTCTCGCTGTCGAACATCATGGTCGGCTTCGACGGCATCGTGAAGCTCGTCGATTTCGGCATCGCGCGCTCGACCATGTCCAGCGTGCACACGATGCCCGGCATCGTCCGCGGCAAGGCGAGCTACATGTCTCCCGAGCAGTGCATGGGCGAGCACGTCGATCACCGCACCGACGTCTTCGCGCTCGGTGTCGTCCTCTACGAGCTGACCACCGGCGCGCGCTGCTTCGGCGGCAAGACCGACTTCGAGAAGATGCTCGCGGTCGTGCGCGGTGACTACGTCGCGCCGTCCGACCTCGTCGCCGACTATCCGGCCGAGCTCGAGCAGATCGTCCGCTGCGCGCTCTCGCCCGACGTCGACCAGCGCTTCCCCACGTGCGCGGCGTTGTTCGACGCGCTCGACCGCGTCCTCAGCGGCCGCGCGTGGCTCGGCGGCGTCCACTCGATCCAGACCGTGATGGAGCAGCTGTTCGGCACCGTGCGCACGCGCGTCGGGGCATGTGACGAGGAAGCGACCAGCGTCGACATCGAGCCCGCGCCACCCCTCCCCGCCGCACCGCCGACGCGCCCGATCACGCGCAGCAAGCGCCTTCGCAACGACGCGCGCCCGCTCGAGCGCGGCTTCATCGCGATGGGTGGCGCCACCCCGCCGATGGGCGTGTACGACGAGCACGCCGCCGACCGCCAACTCGCGCGCGGCTCGTCCCACGCGATGGACGATCGCCGTGCGCGCGGCTCCTCCCACGCGATGGACGATCGCCGTGCGGCCGGCTCCTCCCACGCGATCGATGATCACCACCCGCTCGCCCGCGCGGCAGCCACCCCGCACGCGTCGCAGCGCCACTCGTCATCGATCGAAGCGCCGACGGTCCGCGAGCCCTCGCGCATGCCCGACCGCTCCGAGTCGGCGCCCGCGATCCCGCCGCGCCGCCTCGCGCGCGGCACGCACTCCGATGTCCCGGATCCCGCGCAGTGGACGCTCGACGAGGACGAGATCGCGACGCGCGGCCGCCGCGCGCACCGCCGCAGCTCGCCCGGCATCACGTTCGCCGCCTGACGGGGACCGTCCCTTCGTTCGCAATCGCGGATAGCGCCGAAGGGGACCGTCCCTTCGTTCGCAATCGCGGATAGCGCCGAAGGGGACCGTCCCCTTCGTTCGCAATCGTGTCCAGCCGGTGACAGCGCGGCGGACCCGGTGCGAGCTACTCTGTTCGGGTGCGTGGCGCTCTGATCTTCGTCGTCGCGTGCGGCGCGACGCCCTCGTCACCGACGCCGCCGACGCCGCTGATCGCGCCCCCGGCCGACGCCGCGGGCGCGAGCGATCGCCCGGTGACGATCGACGCGCCGCCCGCGTGCGGCGACGCCGAGGAGTGCCATCACCAGGCCGAGGACCACGAGGCCGACGGCGCGTTCGATCTCGCCGCGGTCGCCTATGGCCGCGCGTGCGCGTTCGGCGATGGCGCATCGTGCTTCGCGCGAGGCATCACGCTGCGCGGGCGTGTCGAGCCGCCCGACGAAGCGGGCTCGCACGCGGCCTTCGTCAAGGCATGTGAGGCCGGCCTCGCCGATGGATGCGCGCAGGCCGGCACCGATCTCATCACCGGCATCGGCGTCGCCGAGGACGTCGTCAAGGGGCGGGGGATGCTCGAGCGCGCGTGCGCCGCGGGTTCGGGCCTGTCTTGCTACAACCTCGGCGTCAGCGCGCGCGACGGCACGTTCGGCGCGACGAAGAGTCCGACGGCGGCGTACGCGCTGTTCGAGAAGGGCTGCGCCGCCGGCAGCGGGCCGGCGTGTACGGAGCAAGCGATCGCACTGCTCGACGGAAGCGGCGTGAAGCGCGACGCGAAGCGCGCAGCGGTGCTCGCCGAGCAAGCGTGCGCGACGTCGACGGCCCAGTGCTACTTGCGCGCGGAGCTGCTGCAGAAAGAGAAGCGCCACGCCGAGGCGCGCTCGCTCTACGACAAGGCCTGCGGCGCGCGCTCCGCGGCGGCGTGCCACAACCTCGGCGTGATGCTCGACAAGGGCCTCGGCGGCGCGAAGGATCCCGCGCGCGCCAAGGCGTCGTTCGCGCGCGCGTGCTCGCTCGGCATCGCCGACGACTGCGACCGCTGAGGTGAACGGCTCGCGCACGCCGCCGCGACGAGCGGCGACATCGCCGCGCCGATGACGAGCGCGACGCGACTGTCACCGGCGAGCGCCTGCGGATCCCGACGAGGACGCGGCGCGGAGATCGTGAAATCTCCATTGCGTTGGGGGGCAATTCACCGTACTTCCATGATCAAACCATGGCCCGCGCGAAGGCTCTGCTTTCTTCCGATCCGCTCCGCCGGTGGACCGCCGCCGACGCGAACGACACGTACAACATCCCTCGCTGGGGATGCGGGTACTTCGCGGTCAACGAGCAGGGCAACCTGATCGTCCAGCCGCGCGGTGAGGGCAACGGCGCGATCGACATGAAGGAGCTGATCGACGAGCTGGCCGCGCGCGGCATCCAGCTGCCGATCCTGCTCCGCTTCAGCGACATCCTGCGCGCGCGCATCGAGCTCTTGTGCGGCGCGTTCACCAGCGCGATGCGCGAGTACGAGTACAAGGGCCAGTACCGCGGCGTCTATCCGATCAAGGTCAACCAGAACCGCACCGTCGTCGAGGAGATCATCGAGTTCGGCCGGCCGTTCCACTACGGCCTCGAGGCGGGCAGCAAGCCCGAGCTCCTCGCCATCATGGCGATCCACCAGGACGACGAGTCGATCATCATCTGCAACGGCTACAAGGACGAGGAGTACATCGAGACGGCGCTGCTCGCGTCGAAGATGGGCAAGACCGTCATCCTCGTCGTCGAGAAGCCGACGGAGCTCGATCACATCCATCGCGTCGCCGAGCGCGTGAAGATCAAGCCGGCGCTCGGCATCCGCGCGCGGCTCTCGTCGCGTGGCGCGGGGCGCTGGGAGCAGTCCGGCGGTGACTTCTCGAAGTTCGGTCTGTCGGCCGCCGAGATGGTCGAGGCCGTCGGCAAGCTGAAGGCGTGGAACGAGGTCGAGACGGTCAAGCTGCTGCACTTCCACCTCGGCTCGCAGATCAGCGCGATCAAGAGCGTGAAGAACGCGCTGCGCGAGGCCGGGCGCCTGTTCGTCGAGCTGTACAAGATGGGCGCGAAGGGCCTGTCGTACCTCGACGTCGGCGGTGGCCTCGGCGTCGACTACGACGGCTCGCAGACGAACTTCGCGTCGTCGATGAACTACTCCGTCCAGGAGTACGCGAACGACGTGGTGTTCGCGATCAAGGAGATCTGCGACGCGGACGGCGTTCCACATCCGAACATCGTCAGCGAGTCGGGCCGCGCGATCGCCGCGCACCACTCGGTGCTCGTGGTCAACGTGCTCGGCGTGACCGAGTTCACCACGCACGTGCCGGCGCAGCTGCAGAAACCGGTGCCGCCGCTCGTCAACAACATGTGGGAGACGTACCAGGGCGTCTCGAACAAGAACCTCCTCGAGAGCTATCACGACGCCGTCGAGTACAAGGATCAGGTCCTCCAGCTGTTCAACCTCGGGCACCTCTCGCTCGAGAACCGCGTGCTGTGCGAGAACCTGTTCTGGGCGATCTGCGAGAAGGTGCTGCACCTGTCGCGAAACATGGCGCACGTGCCCGAGGAGCTCGAGGGCCTCGAGAAGGCGCTCAGCGACACGTACTTCTGCAACTTCTCGATGTTCCAGTCGGTGCCCGACTCGTGGGCGGTGGACCAGCTGTTCCCGATCTGCCCGATCCACCGGCTCACCGAGGAGCCCACGCGCCGCGGGACGCTCGCGGACATCACGTGTGACTCCGACGGCAAGATCGACTCGTTCATCGATCTGCGCGACGTGAAGCACGTGCTCGAGCTGCATCCCAAGCCGGACGGCCAGGACTACTACCTCGGCATCTTCCTCGTCGGTGCGTATCAGGAGATCCTCGGCGACCTGCACAACCTGTTCGGCGACACGAACACGGTGCACGTGCAGCTCTCCCCCGAGGGCGACTACGACGTGAAGGAAGTCGTCGCGGGCGACACCGTCAGCGAGGTGCTCGCGTTCGTCGACTACTCGCCGAGCGACCTGCTCGGGCGCCTGCGCAACAACGTCGAGGCCGCGCTGCGCAAGAAGCTGATGACGATCGAGGAGAGCCGCACGCTCATCAATCGGTTCCGTCAGGGCATGATCGGCTACACGTACCTCGATCGCGAGTAACCGGGGCGCGGTCGAGCGTACGATGGGCCATGTTCGGCCTGCGGATCGCCACGTCCTCGGATCTGGAAGACCTCGTCCCGCGCACGCGCGCGCTCAACGACCACGAGGGCATCACCGTCGCGACCCCGACGCTGCGCGAGGCGATGTCCGTGCTCTTGCAGTCACCGTCCCTGGGCGGCGTGTGGATCGTGACGCGCGACGGCGCGCCGATCGGCTACGCGATCGTGACGTACGGCTTCGACCTCGAGTTCGCCGGCCGCGACGCGTGGATGACCGAGCTGTGGATCGACGAGGAGCATCGGCGGAGCGGCGCGGGCGCGGCGGCGATCGAGCTGCTGGTTCCCGAGCTGAAGCTGCGCGGCGTCGGAGCGTTGCACCTCCAGGTGCGGCCCGAGAACCCGGCGAAGCGCCTGTACGAGCGCACGAGCTTCGTCGCCTCGCCGCGGATCGTGATGACGCGAACCATCGAGTGATCGCGACACCCGCCGCGGGATCACCGTATGATGATCGCTCTCGTGACGACGCGTGGGGTGATCGCGCTGGTGCTCGTGCTCGGCCTGTCGGCGTGCGTGCAGCCGGGCGTCGTGCATTGCGACGACGGGCGCACGTGCCCCGCAGGCACCGTGTGCGCCACGGGTGGCATCTGCGCGCTGCCCGTGCAGCTCGCCGCGTGCGACGGGCTCGCCGACGGAACCGCGTGCAGCTTTCCGGGCGCGACGGGTGTGTGCGACCAGGGCGTGTGCATCCCGATCGGGTGCGGCAACGGAACGCGCGATCCGGACGAAGCATGCGACGACGGCAACCGCGAGTCCGGCGATGGCTGCTCGAGCGACTGCCAGTCGAACGAGCTGTGCGGCGACAAGGAGCCGAACCCGTTCCTCGGCGAGGAGTGCGACGACGGGAACCACATCGACCACGACGGCTGCAGCAGCACGTGCCTCGTCGAGGAGCCACGGTGGACGCGTGTCGATACGGGGCCGCCGCCCGTGCGGCGCGGCGCGATGATGGCGTACGACAGCCTGCGGAAGCGAACGGTCCTGTTCGGCGGAGCGGGCCCGGGCAACATGTCTCTCAACGACACGTGGGAGTGGGACGGCGTTCGCTGGACGAAGATCGAGACGCTCGCGTCGCCGCCGCCGAGGCAGGCCGGCGCGATGGCGTTCGATCCGGACCGCGGCCGGATCGTGTTGTTCGGCGGCCTGGGCGCGTCGTCGCTCGCGGACACGTGGGAGTACGCCGGCGTGACGTGGAACCGCGTGACGGTGTCGACGTCGCCGACGCCACGCTACGGCCACGCTCTCGCGTACGACGGCGGTCGCAAGCGGCTCGTCCTCGTCGGCGGCACGAACGTCGCGACGACGTTCGGCGACGTGTTCACGTTCGAAGGCGATCACTGGGAGCCCGGACCGCCGCTGCCGCTCGTGCGCCAGGACCACTCGCTCGTGTACGACCCGATTCGCGGGCAGCTCGTGCTGTTCAGCGGGCGCCCCTCGACGATC
Source organism: uncultured Kofleriaceae bacterium (assembly GCA_964617845.1). Taxonomy (GTDB): domain Bacteria; phylum Myxococcota_A; class Polyangia; order Haliangiales; family Haliangiaceae; genus JABFXX01. Next base: position 291,301 of record CAZUAR010000001.1, read on the forward strand.
GCCCCCGCGGTCGACGACGCGTGGGCGCTCGACGCCACCGGGTGGACCGCGCTCCCCGCGAGCGGCGCTCCACGCGCGAGCGCGGGCGCCGCGTTCGACGTCGCGAACGGACGCGTGCTCGTCTACGGCGGCACGAGCGACGGCAACCAGGTCAGCGCGGAGTCGACGGTGACCGCGTGGGATGGCACCGCGTGGTCGACGGTGACGAGCCCGGGGCCACCCTCGCCGAGGACGCAGATGGGCGCGGCGTATGATGTCGCGCGGAGCGAGCTCGTCGTGTTCGGTGGGTACCTGACGAGCTTCGCGTACGACAACAACACGTTCGCGCTCGGAGCGTCCTGGCGCTCCGCACCGCTGCCACCGCGCCCATCGGGGATGGAGCTGAGCGCGGCGTGGGATCTGGAGCGAAACGCCGCGCTCGTCGTCGGCTCCTTCGAGTCCAGCGAGACCACGATGCAGACGTACCGGTGGGATGGCGGCTTCGTGCCGCTGGCGACGGGACCCTCCAAGCGCCTCGCTCCGCTCCTCGCGTACGACCGGGGCGAGCTCGTCCTCGCGGGCGGCCACGTCCCGTTCACCACGGGTGCGACGGACACCTGGACCTGGGACGGCACGTGGACATCGCGCGGCAGTGGACTTCCGTTTCCGCGCACCGAATCGGCGCTCGCCGCGGAGCGCGACGGCCTCGTGCTGTTCGGTGGGCGCTCCATGGGGACGCTCGCGGACACGTGGCGCTGGAGCGATCACGCCTGGACGATGCTCTCTCCGCCGATGTCGCCGCCGGCGCGCTCGTCCCACGCGATGGCCTACGATCCGATTCGCGAGCGCACCGTCCTGCACGGCGGGCGAGAGAGCGGTGGGCTCCTCGGCCTCGACGACACGTGGGAGTGGGATGGCACGACGTGGACGCCCGTCACGCCGCTCGGGGTCCCGCCGCGGCTGAGCCAGCACCGCATGGTGTTCGATCCGCTGCGCCAGCGCGTGATCGCGATCGGCGAGGACAGTGCGCCCGGCACGACGATCAACGAGTGGAACGGTCAAGCGTGGACGTCGATCGCCGTCGAGGAGCTCGGACCCGCGATGACGCTCGGCTCCGGGACCGCGTTCTACGATCCCGTGCGCCACGGCCTCGTCGCCATCGCTCCGATCGGCATGAGCGCGAGCGACGTATGGTTGTTCCGCTACCAGAGCGCGGGGCGCGACGAGGTCTGCGGCTCGGGCCGCGACGCGGACGGCGACGGCCTGGTCGACTGCGACGATCCCGACTGCTGGTACGTGTGCACGCCGGCGTGCTCGCCGGGGATGACCTGCGATCCGCAGGCGTCGCGCTGCGGCGATGGCGCGTGCACCGCGCCGATCGAGACGTGTGACACGTGCAGCGCGGACTGCGGCGCGTGCGCGGCGGCGTGCGGCGACCACGTGTGCTCGCCGGGGGAGACATGCGTCGGGGACTGCTGATCGCGCTCGCGCTCCTCGCGCACGCACACGTCGCGTTCGCCGACGGCACCGACTCGCCGTGGTCGCGCGGCGTGAGCGACCAGCAGAAGAAGACAGCGCAGGCGCTGCTCGAGAAGGGCAACCAGCTGATGCTGGCCTCGAAGTTCAAGGACGCGGTGCCGATCTACGAGCAAGCGCTCGCGTCGTGGGATCACCCCGCGATCCGCTTCAACCTCGTCAAGGCGCTGATCGGCCTCGACAAGGTGCTCGAAGCCGCCGAGAACCTCGACAAGGCGCTCGCGTACGGCGCCGCGCCGCTCGAGGAGCAGGTGTACAGCGAAGCGCTGAACTACCAGCGCCTCCTGAAGAACCAGATCGCGACGATCGCGGTGCGGTGCGATCAGGCGGGCGTGACGACGGGTCTCGACGGCAAGACCGTGATGCCCTGCCCCGGATCTCGCGAGGTGCGCGTGCTCCCGGGCGAGCACACCGTCGTCGGTGCCGGCCCCGGCTATGTCACGCTCGTCCAGCACGTGACGATCCTCGGAGGCAACCGCCTCGACGTCGACATCCACCTTCGCGAGCCCGGCGATCCCGTGCGCCGCTGGGCGGTGTGGAAGCCGTGGGCCGTCGTCGGTGGCGGCGCGGCGCTGGCGGCGACCGGCGTCGTGTTCAACGTGCTCGCGCGCGACCGGCGCGACGATCTACACGCGCGCACGGCATCGCAGTGCTCGGTGCGCGGCTGCGACGAAGCGCGCTACGCGGAGCTCGGCCTGCGCGCGCTCGAAGATCGCGTGAGCGCGTACAACACGGTCTCGCTGATCGCGCTCGGCGTCGGCGGTGCCGGCATGATCGCGGGCGGCGTCCTCGTGATGCTCAACCGCGTGTCGCCCGAAGCGCCGCGCGTCGCCGTGCAGCCGGACGCGACCGGCGTCACGGTCGTCGTCGGTGGATCGTTCTGACCGCGCATCGAGTATGCTCGACGCATGCGCTTCGCCATCGCCGCCCTGCTCGTTCTGTCCGCGTGCAGCAAGAAGGCCGCCGACGTCCCGTCGTGCGACAAGGTCGTCGACAACATGCTCGCCGTGACCAAGCAAGCGATGCCCGGGCACGGCGACATGGAGATGGGCAACAAGAAGCAGATGGTCGCCGAGTGCGAGAAGCGCGGGCTCACCGACGATCAGAAGCGCTGCATCGCGACCGCGAAGGATCTGAACACGCTCGCGACCTGCACGCCGAAGCCCGCCGCGCCGAAGTGATCACAGCGCGTCGAACCACGACGTGCACACGCTCGCCGGCGCGCAGGCGAGGTGCGACGTGTTCGGCATCGATTGCAGCTCGCACGCGTGATCGGCGCTCGCGTCGATCGACGAGCACAGCGCCTGGTTCGGCCCCGCATCGATCGACGCGCTGTCCGCCGGCTGGACAAGCGTCCAACACGTTGGACAAAAGTGGTGGTTTTGACCAAATCGGCCGTGTAATGGGGTCGGACCCCATTACATTTCGAAAGTGGTGGTTTTGACCAGACTGCCCTTATGGGCAGGCGCCGCCGGAGTCGACCCACGTCTTGAACGCGGCGACGAACTTCTCGTGCGAGAGCGGCGGTAGCGAGCGCTTGCCCCCGGGGTTCCAGCCCCACTTCACGAGCGCGTCGTTGGTCACGTGATCGAGGAGCTGCGCGAGATCGCGATTGCCCGTCTGCGCGGGATCCTTGAGCTGCGCGCACAGCTGCGAGGGCGTGCGGCCCATGAACACCTGGTTCGCGGGAGGGAGGCCCCAGTGCGGCGCGCCCGGCGGGCCGCCGGCGAGGCCGATCGTGTCCTCCGAGTTGCGATCCTGGTGGCACGTCGTGCACGCGACGCCCGCGTCGACGGACTTGCGCGAGATGTTCTGCGCGTGCGGCTTCGCGGTGTCGCCCTGGCGCGGGCGATCGTCGGGCGGATGGCAGTTCGCGCAGCGCGGCGACTGCAGCACCTTCGCGACCTCGACGAACGCCTTCTTGCCGGCGGCCACCTTGTCGTCACCGGGTCCGGGCGACTGCGCGAAGGCGATCGCCGCCGACGCGACGGCGAGCGCCCCGGTGATGAGTGCGTAGCGCTTCATGGCGTGCCTCCCTTCGCGACCGCTTCGTCGTAGGCCTTCTGCAGCGGCATCTTGCGCAGGCGGATCTTGGTCAGGTCGTAGACCGCGTTCGCGACCGCGGCTGCGATCGGCGGCAGGCCCGGCTCGCCGACGCCCGTCGGTGCTTCTTCGCTGGGCACGATCTCGACGATGATCTCCGGGGCTTCGTACATGCGCAGCAGCGGGTACGTGTCGTAGTTCGTTTGCTGGACGACACCGTCGACGATCGTGATCTCCTGATCGAGCGCGGCGGAGAGGCCGAAGATGATCGCGCCTTCCATCTGCGCCTTGACGATGTCCGGGTTGACCGCGATGCCGCAGTCGACCGCACAGAACACCTTCTTCACGCGGATGCGGCCGTTCACGATCTCGACGTGCGCGACCTGGCCGACCTCCGTCTCGAACGAGAAGTGACGCGCGAGGCCCCAGCCGGCGCCGGGGCGGTGCTGCGACCAGCCGCTCATGCGCTCGAGCGTCTCGAGCACCTTCATCTGTCGCGACGCCGGCGCCAGCATCTTCTTGCGCATCTCCATCGGGTTCGCCTTCGCGGCGACGCAGCACTCGTCGTAGAAGCTCTCCATCGCGAACCCGGTGACCGAGTTACCGACGGAGCGGAACGACGACACCGGCAGCTTGGTCTGCACCGGCGACGCGGTCAGCTCGAAGTTGCCCCACTTGTACGGCGTGTTCTTGAGTCCCTCGGTCGCGAACAGATCGCCGAACGAGTTCGTCGAGAACACCGCGAGCATCGAGTCGATGAACATGTTGCGGATCGGTCCCGGGATGCCCGGCATCGCCGCGCCCATCATGTCCTTCGACGACAGCGCGATCGATTGCGACATGCAGTGCATGCGCGCGCCGGTGATCTTGCCCTCGCTGATCGCGCCCTCCGCCTTGATCGCGTAGACCGGGCGATAGAACGCCTGCGTCATGTCGCTCTCGCGCGACCAGATCAGCTTCACGGGACGCTTCACGCGCGCCGAGATCAGCGCCGCCTGCGCGCACACGTCGGAGACCGCGCGCCGGCCGAAGCCGCCGCCGGACAGCGTCGTGTGCACCATCACGCTCTCGAAGTCGATGTCGACCGCGTCGGACACGAACGCCTGCACCACCGTCGGTGACTGCGTCGGCGCCCACACCTCGGCGCTGTCGCCCTTGACCCACACGGTCGCGTTCTGCGGCTCCATCGTCGCGTGCGCGACGTACGGCGCTTCGTACACGGCGCTGACGCGGGCCTGCGCGCGCGACAGTGCCTTGCCCGCGTTGCCGTCGTCGACGACGCCGGTGCCCTCGCCGCGGTAGTTGCGCATCGCGGTCTGCATCGCGGCGGTGTCGAGCTTCGGCACGTCGCCGGCGCTCCACGTGACCTGCACGTCCTTGGCCGCGGCCTTCGCCTGCCAGTACTTGTCCGCGACGATCGCGACGCCCATGCGGATCGGGAACACGTCGATCACGCCGGGGCGCCTCTTCGCCGCGTCGGCGTCGACCTTGGTCGGCCGCGCGCCGTAGACGGGCCCGTGGGTGATGTGCGCGTGCACCATGTTCGGCACGTGAACGTCGATGCCGAACACGGCGGAGCCGTCGACCTTCGCGCGCGCGTCGACGCGCTTGTTGACCTTGCCGATCAGCGTGAAGTCCTTCGGCGCCTTCAGCCTCGGCGACTCGGGCACCTCGCGCCGCGCCGCGAGCTTGGTCAGCTCGCCGTACGACGCCTTCTGCGCGCCGTGCACGACGTGGCCATCGGCGACCGTGCACTCCTTCGCGGGCACCTTCCACTGCGCGGCGGCGGCACCGACGAGCATCTCGCGCGCCGCGGCCGCGGCCTGGCGCACCGCCTTGTAGCCTTCCGCCGTCGACGTCGAGCCGCCCGTGATCTGCAAGCGGAAGCTCGTGCGCATCTCCGGGTGCGAGTCCGCGTAGTGCGGATCGACGTGGTCGATCGGCACGCCGAGCTCCTCGGCGGCGAGCGTGCAGTACGCGGTGGTCACGCCCTGCCCGATCTCCGCCTTGTTGACGATCAGCGCGATGCGCCCGTCGGGCATCACGGTGACGTACATGTTCGCGACGAGCTCGCCCGTCTGATCCGCGTGGCGGATGCGCGTCGCCTGCCCACCACCGCACGACACCGCGAGCGTGAGCACGCCCACGCCGGCGAGCGAGCCGCCGAGGAACCCGCGCCTGCTGAGCTCCGCCAGCGAGCTGTCAGGCGAGCCAGTACCCTTGGGGTGAATCATGGGTGCTCGCCTTTCGCGTCGCCGTGGCCTTCCGGCGTCGGTGCCGGTGCGCCGCTGCCCTTCGCGAGCTCGGCGGCGCGGTGCACCGCGCGGCGAATGCGCGGATACGTGCCACAGCGGCACAGGTTCGCCGACAGCGCGGCGTCGATGTCCTCGTCGGTCGGATCCGGCTTCTTCCTCAGCAGGATCACCGTCGTCATGATCTGCCCCGCCTGGCAGTAGCCGCACTGCGGGACGTTCTCCTCGATCCACGCCTGCTGCACCGGGTGCAGCTCCTGCTGGGTCGCGAGCCCTTCGATCGTGACGATCGGCTTGTCGCCCACGTCGCCGACGGCGGTCACGCACGAGCGCTTCGGCGCGCCGTCGACGTGCACGGTGCACGCGCCGCACAGCGCCTTGCCGCACCCGAACTTCGTGCCGGTCAGGCCGACCTCCTCGCGCAGCACCCACAACAGAGGCACGTCCGCGGGGACGTTCACCTCGACGGCCTTGCCGTTGACGTTCAGCTTCATCTCACATGCCTCCGAAGGTCTTGAGCGGCATCTTGAGCAACACGCCGATCTGGATCACGTGCTCGTTCGACATCGTGTCGGTGAAGTACATGTAGCGGCCGTACAGCGAGAACACGCCGAGGCCGAACGAGAGCCGGCCTGTCACGCCGAGATCGCGATCGCCGTCGGCGAAGCGCAGCGCGGCGCCGCCGTCGATCGACACGAGCTTCTTCGCGAGCTCGATGCCACCGGTGACGTACGTCCCGTCGACGCCCCAGTCGTAGTAGCCGTCGGCGTAGAAGCCGAACACGTTGCCGTTCGACAGCCGCGCGAGCGACAGCTCGCCACCGACGAGCGCTCCCTTGTCCGCGAGCGCGATCGTCCCGCCCGTGGTCACGCCACCGAGGAGGATCCACGCGGGCTGCGAGCCGATGATGAACGGTGGATCGTCATCCGCTCTCGCTGTCCCCGCCAACAAACTCACCAAGGCGATCACCAGAAGGGCTCGCATGCGTGGACACAGTTACAAAAGGTGTGTATTTTGTCAATCTGTAGCAGATGGCAATGAATGCACAGCGCGACGCCGACCGACGCCGAGAGATCCTCGATGCGGCGCTCGCGTGCTTCTTGCAGTTCGGCTACGCGAAGACCTCGCTCGACGACATCGCGCAGCGCGCGGGCATCTCGCGGCCGCTGCTGTATCGCAAGTTCAAGAACAAGGAAGACATCTTCGGCGCCTGCTACGACGACGTGTTCGACAGCCTCGCGCCGCGCGTGCAGGCGATCCTCGAGGGCCGCGGGAGCAAGAAGGAGAAGCTGCGGCAGTTCTGCGACGTCGTGTGCGTCGACACCTGGGCGATCATGTTCAAGGCGCCCGCCGTCCAGGAGTTCTACGACGCGTGCATGAACGTGATCCCCGAGATCCACGACAAGCACGAGAAGCGCTTCGCGGAGGTCTGCCAGAAGCTGATCGGCGACAAGGAGACGACGGAGATCTTCTGCCTCGCGCTCGACGGAATGTTCGTCGACCTGCCGAGCGTGACCACGCTGCGCAAGCGCATCCACCTGCTGATCGATCGTTTCATCTGACCGCGATCCTCGACGGCAGCCGCGTGGTAAACGTGCGGCATGCACGACGCGATCGTCCGCATCCCCGACCCACGCAACGAGCCGGTCCTGACCTACGCGCCCGGCTCTCCGGAGCGCGCTGCCATCAAGGCCGCGCTGGCGGACGTGGAGCGTGAGGTCGTCGAGATTCCCTGCGTCGTCGGCGGCGAGCGCGTCCACACCGGCAAGGTGCGCGAGGTCTCGATGCCGCATCGTCACCGCCACGTCATCGCGCGCTTCCATGCCGCGACCGACGACGTCGCCGAGCGCGCGATCAAGGCGTCCATGGCCGCGCACCGCGAGTGGTCGCACATGCGCTGGGAGGCACGCGCCGGCATCCTGCTCAAGGCGGCCGAGCTGCTCGCCGGTCCCTGGCGCGCGCGCCTCAACGCGGCCACGATGCACGGCCAGTCCAAGACCGCGCACCAGGCCGAGATCGACTCGGCGTGCGAGCTGATCGACTTCTGGCGGTTCAACGCGCACTACGCGCAGGAGCTCTACCAGCAGCAACCGAGGAGCTCGCCTGGCATCTGGAACATGACGGAGCTACGGCCGCTCGAGGGCTTCATCTTCGCGCTGACGCCGTTCAACTTCACCGCGATCGCCGGCAACCTGCCGACGTCGCCCGCGCTCATGGGCAACACCGTCGTGTGGAAGCCGGCCGAGACCGCCGTGCTGTCCGCGTGGCGCATCTATCAGATCCTCGAGGAAGCGGGTCTCCCTCCGGGCGTCATCAACTTCATCCCCGGCCTGCCGCACGGCTCGACGAACCTCCTGCTCGACAGCCCCGCGTTCGCGGGCATTCACTTCACCGGCTCGACCGACGTCTTCCGCATGATGTGGAAGCGCACCGCCGACAACCTCGATCGCTACAGGTCGTACCCGCGCCTCGTCGGCGAGACCGGCGGCAAGGACTTCATCCTCGCGCACGCCTCCGCGGATCCCAAAGCCCTCGCCACCGCGATCATCCGCGGCGGCTTCGAGTACCAGGGCCAGAAGTGCTCGGCCGCCTCGCGCGTCTACGTCGCGCGCTCGGTCTGGGACAAGATGAACGCCGAGCTCGTCGAGACGACGAACGCGATCAAGATGGGCGACGTCTCCGACTTCACGAACTTCATGGGCGCCGTGATCAAGGCCGGCGCGTTCGACAAGCACGCGGCCGCGATCGCCGAGGCGCGCGCCACCTCCGGCATGAAGGTCATCGCCGGCGGCGAGACGGACAACTCCGTCGGCTACTTCGTGCGCCCGACGCTGATCACGACCGACAACCCGAGCGTGCGCTTGATGCGCGACGAGCTCTTCGGCCCGATCGTCACGTGCCACGTCTACCCGGACAACGCCTGGGCCGAGACGCTCGAGCTCGTCGATCAGACCTCGCCGTACGCGCTGACCGGCGCGATCTTCGCGAACGACCGCCGCGCCATCGTCGAGGCGACCGCCGCGCTGCGCGACGCCGCCGGCAACTTCTATATCAATGACAAGCCCACGGGCGCCGTCGTCGGCCAGCAGCCGTTCGGTGGCGCGCGCGCCTCGGGCACCAACGACAAGGCCGGCTCGCCGATGAACCTGCTCCGCTGGGTCAGCGCGCGCACGCTCAAGGAGACGTTCGCGCCGCCGACCGACTATCGCTACGCGTTCCTGTCCGAGAAGTGACCCCGACGCTCCCGACATCCGCGGGCTGACGGGTCGCCAACTCGCGGATCCCGTGGTCACATTTCAGGGATGCCCTACGAGCTACTCGTCCTCTTGGCCCTCGTGCTGGTCAACGGGCTGTTCGCGGGTGCCGAGATCGCCGTCCTCACCGCGTCGCGAGCGCTGGAGCACCGCACCGATCGCGCCGCCCGCGCGGTCCATGCGCTGCGCGCGCAGCCCGAGCGGTTCCTCGCGACGGTGCAGATCGGCATCACGGTGGTCGGCGCCGCGGCGGCAGCGTTCGGTGGCTCGAGCGTCGCGCGCGATCTCGAGCCGTATCTCGTGCCGCTGTTCGGCGACGCCGCCCACGAGGTCGCGATGGTCATCATCGTCGCGGGCATCGCGTTCCTGTCGCTCGTGCTCGGCGAGCTGGTGCCGAAGTCGCTCGCGCTCCGGTACGCGACCGGCTACGCGCTCCTGATCGCGCGCCCGCTGTTGTGGCTCGCGCGCGTGATGCGCCCTCTCGTGTGGTTTCTGACCGCGTGCTCCAACGCGGTGCTGCGGCTGTTCGGTGACCGCACGTCGTTCACCGAGGCGCGCATGTCTCGCGACGAGCTGCGCGAGCTCGTCCATCAGGCGGCGCGTACGGGCTCCGTCGACAGCCAGTCCGGCGAGATCGCCGCGCGCGCCCTCGAGTTCGGCGAGGTGATGATCGCCGAGGTCATGGTCCGGCGCGACAAGATGGTGGCGATCGCGCACGACGCGTCGGCCGAGGAAGTGCAGCGCGTCCTCCTCGAGGAGGGGCACAGCCGCATGCCGGTCTACCGCGGCTCGCCCGACGACATCATCGGCTACGTCGTCGCGCGCGACGTGCTCGCGCTCGCGTGGGAGAGCTCGCTGATCGCGATGCCCGACATCGTGCGCCCCGCGATCTACGTGACGGCGACGACGCGCATCTCGACCGTGTTGCGCGACATGCAGGCGCGGCGCACGCAGATCGCGATCGTCGTCGACGAGCACGGCGGCACGCTCGGCCTCGCGACGATCGAGGACGTCATGGAGGAGCTCGTCGGCGACATCTACGGCGAGAACGAAGCGCCGGAGAACAGCCTTCGCATCGAGCCCGACGGCACCGCGCTCGTCCCCGGCTGGATGCCGACGCGGAAGGTGAACCGCGATCTGCACACCGCGCTGCCGATCGCGCGCGAGAGCATGACGATCGCCGGGTTGTGCATGGCGCTCGCGCTCGTGGTGCCGCCCGTTGGCACGAGGATCCCGGCGCCCGATGGCACCACGCTCGAGGTGGTCGATGCATCGTCGCGCCGCGTGCGAATGGTGCGCCTGCACCGCCGCGAGGCGGTCCGCGCCGACGCGCCACCGCAGAGCGCGTGACGAATCGTAGGTGGCCTCACCAAATATCTCGCGCCCGTCACGAAGCGAGTTCGTGGCGATCAGCCCTTTCGCCGCCGCGACATCGTTCGCATGATGCGCGCGCGCACCGCTGTGCATCGGAGTCGACGTGAATAACAAGACGCTCCTCGGTGGCCTCGCCGCCCTTCTGGTCGTGGCCGTCGGCGTGTGGCTGTTCGTGTTTCGCGACAAGGACGCCGCGAAGACGGAGACGAAGCCCGATCCGCGCAGCGCGGAAGTCGTGCTTCCGAAGGAATCGAAGCCCGTCGAGCAGCCGCCGGCGCCGACCGGCGTGGCGCCGAAGTGGTCGCTCGACACGGATCCGGAAGGCCCGCTCGTCCTCGAGGGACAGGTGCAGGGACCCGACGGTGCGGGCGTGGGCGGCGCGACCGTGTGGCTCGGCTCGGTGCCGCCGCGCTCGACGACGACGGAGGCCGACGGCACTTTCTCGTTCGACAAGCTCGTCGGGCGCACGTACTCGCTGACGGCGAGTACCGCGGATCAGGTCGGCGGTCCCGTTCGCTACAAGCTCACCGAGAAGAGCGACCCGGTGGTGATTCGCATCGGCGCGGGCGCCGCCCTGGTCGTCACGGTGACCGACGACGACGGCAGGCCGATCACCGGCGCGACCGTGAAGGTGAACGAAGAGAAGAGCGAGACGACGGACGACAAGGGAGTCGCGACGCTGCGGCCCGTGCGACCGGGCTGGATCGGCGTGGTCGCGAGCGCCGAGGGCTACGCCGACGAGGCCGCGTTCACCACCGTCGGCGCGGCCGGCGCGACCGGCACGCTCTCGATCAAGCTGCGCAAGGGCTACTTCGTGTCGGGCCACGTCCGCGACGATCGCGGCAAGCCGATCGGCAAGGTGCGCGTGACGGCGCACGAAGGCATGTGGGACTTCGGCACGGACGACGCGCGCGACTCCGCGATCACCGACGACAACGGCGCGTTCAAGGTCGGCCCGCTCGCACCGGGCACGCACACGCTGCGCGCCAAGGACGGCGAGCACGCACCGGCCTCGAGCTCGCCGATCACGATGAGCGGCGCGCCCGTCACCGGGATCACGATCGTGATGCAACCCGGCGCGGTCGTCAGCGGAACGGTCGTCGACGGGAACAAGCAGCCCGTCGCGTTCGCGACCGTGCGCGTCGCGGGAAAGCGTCAGAACGCATGGGAGCAGACCGCTCGCCAGGCAACGACCGACAAGTCCGGCGCGTTCGAGCTGCGCGGCCTCGCGCGGAGCACGGTGCAGATCCGCGCGGAGTCGGACACCGCCGCGAGCGCGATCACCGACGTCGACCTCGCCGCGAAGGCGTCGGTCACCGATCTCGTCCTGGTCCTCGACGTCACCGGCATGATCAAGGGACGCGTGGTCGACGATCACGGCGCCGCGGTCGCCGAGGTGCAGGTCAACGCGTTCCCCGACATCCTCGGCGGCGGCAGCACCGAGGGCCTCGCGCTCGCGGGACTCTCGTCGACGACGACGGATGGCGATGGCGCGTTCACCGTGCATGGCTTGCCGCCGGGCGCGTATCGGCTGTGGGCCGCGCGATCGTCGACGAACATGTGGCAGGAGTGGGGCCAGCACGGCACCGCCGCGAAGACCGGCGACGTCGACGTGAAGATCGTGCTGCCCGCGCCGGGCGGCCTCAAGGGCGCGCTCGCGATCAAGGGTGCCGAGAAGAGCGTGCCGTCGGCGGCGTTCGTGCAGATCGGGCAGCAGGCGCCGACGCCCGTCGCCGATGGCAAGTTCGACATGCGCGACATCTCTCCCGGCACCTTCGACGTCACGTTCCGCGGGCCCGAGTTCACCGAGCTGATCAAGCGCGACGTGAAGATCGAGCCGGGCAAGACCACCGACCTCGGGACGATCGAGCTCGCGCGCGGGCGTCGCATCACCGGCAAGGTCGTCGATGACAGGGGCCCGGTCGCGGGCGCGAAGGTGAAGCTCGGCGACATGCTGTTCTCGGCGGAGGGCAGCGAGGCGCAGATGGAGAACATCGAGACGATGTACGGCATTCGTTCGTCGGTCACGGATCAGAGCGGCGACTTCGTGATCGTCGGCGTCCCCACCAAGGAGACCTCGTTCATCGCAGACCATCCCGATCGCGGCCGCTCGAACGCGCTGCGCGTGCCCGAGGGCAGCGACGACGTCGCGCTCGGCACCGTGGAGCTACGCGGCTTCGGATCGATCACCGGCAAGGTGACGCAGAAGGGCAAGCCGGTCGGCGGCGTCACCGTCGGCCAGTCGACGAAGGGCGGCGGCGCATCCGCGTCGTTCGTGCAGACCGCCGAGGACGGCACGTTCACGATGTCGCGCGTGCCCGAGGGCGTGATCGTGCTGCAGGCGATGCAGCAGCAGATGATGGCGATGAAGTCCGCGTCGGTCACGGTCACCGTCGTCGCGGGTCGCCAGAGCAAGGTGACGATCGACATCCCGATCGGCGAGCTGACGCTGAACGTGACCGTGAAGCCGTTGCCCAACAACCAGGTCGACTCGGCGCAGGTGTTCCTGTTCCGCGGCATGGCCGCGTTCAAGAACGGCAAGGAGATCACCGACGGCTTCATGCAGGGGAGCGCGCAGGGCATGAAGTTCTGGCTCGGCAACGGCTCGCCGATGCCGTCGTTCGACGAGCTCGTCGCCGGCGACTACTCGGTGTGCACGATCCCGATCACCGGCAGCCTCGCTGATCCGACGTTCCAGCAGCGCCTCCAGGAGAACGTCGCGTCGCTGAAGGTCTACTGCAAAGCGGTGAAGGTCACACCGACGCCGGCGATCCAGTCGTTCACCCACGAAGTGCCCGCGATGACGCCGCTCCCCGAGCCGAAGTAGCGTTGCAGCTTGTTTCAATCTGCCCGCGGCGCACCGACTTCGCGTAGCGTGATCGCGTGAGCAACCCGAGCTTTCTGCATCGCCGCGATCTGCTTCGTCGTATGTGCATCGGCGCCGCCGCGATTCCCCTCGCGCGCCTCGCCGCCGGATGCGACAACAACTCCGGCGAGCAGACCGCCGACGCCAGCATGCCCGGCGACGGCTCGGGCTCGGGCACGTCCGACTGGGCGAGCGGCGGCACGGCCGCGATGACCGACAAGGCGACGTACCCCGATCCGTTCACGGGCGCGCTCTCGTCGTGCGTGCTCGTCGCGACGACGACCGAGGGACCGTGCAACACGCCGTCGACAGACCTGGTGCGCGAGGACATCTCCGAGGGCTGGGCCGGGCTCCCCGTGCGCCTCGGCCTCAAGATCGTCGACGGATCCTGCAATCCCGTTGCGAATGCATCGGTCAAGATCTGGCACACGAACGCCCCCGGCGTGTACTCGGGGCAGACGCCGAACCCCGCGTTCTGCAGCAACAACGACCAGAGCGCGATCTCGATGAACTACATGCGCGGCGTGCAGATGACGAACGCCGACGGCATCGTGTACTTCGACACCTGCTATCCGGGCTGGTATCCCGGGCGCGCGATCCACATCCACTTCCAGGTCCGCAATGGCGGGACGACGTATCGCATCTCGCAGCTGTTCTTCCCCGAGGACGTGACGACCGCGATCTTCGCGAGCCACGTCGACTACCGCGAGTTCGGCCAGCCCGACACCACGTTCGCGAACGACAACGTCATCGCGCCCGTGACCGGCGATGCGCGTTCGCGCTTGATCCTCGATATCGCGCGCATGACGGACGGCGCGATGCTCGCATCCAAGGTCTTGACCGTGATGTAGTGAGGGGATGCATCTCCGGACGCTGGCGCTCGTGGCGCTGCTCTCGCTCGCGCCCGCCTGCTCGTTCTTTCGCGCCAACTGCGTCAACGATCCGCAGGGGACGTGCTCGAGCAAGACCGTCATCTTCGACTACACGGTCGCCGGCGTGGCGGCGGCCGGTGGCACCGCGATCTACCTCGCGGTCCCGTGCGACATCGAGGCGCGCGACTGCAACCAGCTCGACGCGCTCACGCGGATCGTCGTCCCCGCCGTCGTCCTCGGCGTGACCTCGCTGGCCTCCGCGATCTACGGCGGTAGCGTCGTCGACCGCTGCGAGCGTCTCCAGAAGCGCTCGCGCCGCAGGTGAGCCCTACGGCCGGTACTTGAGCAGCTCGAGGATCGGGTGGATCGCGTGCTGCTCGACGAACGGCGAGAGCGAGTACACCTCCTCGTAGTGATCGCCCTCCGCCTCGGTGATGTACGGGTTCTCCGCGTCGAGGACGTAGTTGTACGCGGGCACGATGTACCCGGTGTAGTTCTCCGCGAGGCCGACGCAGATCGGGAAGCGCACGCCCTCGTGCGCGAGGACGAGGTCGCGCATGTACGGCGCCTTCGGCGCGGCGTCGAAGTCGGGCAGGTTCGGCTTCGTGTTGTCGAACAGCGGCCAGCCCCAGCTCCACGAGCCGTCGTACCCGCCGACCCAGAGCTCGGGGTGCAGCTCGCCGGGGGCCGTCACCATGCCGAGCGGACCGACCTGGATGAACGTCGAGCGCAGCTTGATCCACGGATAGTTGCCGACGTCGATCGCCTCGTCGGGATCGAAGCCGACGAGGATGCCCTGCGTGTCCTCCTCTTTCCCGAGGAGACCGACGAGGAACGCGACGTGGAGGAACGTGTTCTCGATGCGGCCGTGGAACGCGGCGCTCTTGAACGAGAGCGGCAGCATCGACGTCGTCTCGCCACCGGCGGCGAGCGCCTTGAGTGCGTAGGCGGCGGCGTTCATGCCGATCGCCTTCTCGAAGCCGTCGTTGTACGTCGTGAGCTGCACGCCCGCCGGATCGAGCGGGTGCGTGCCGCGGATCGAGCCGATCTGTCCGCCGAGCGCGCCCTGCACGAACACCGTGGTGCCGCCGAGGCCGGGCAGGTCCGTCGTGGTGTACGGGGTCTCGCTCGCGAGCACGCCGTTCTCGATACCGAGCCGCAGCCAGTGCACGTAGTGCGAGCTGATCTTCGTCGGCTCGTCGGCGAAGTTCTGGATCTCCGGGTGGTCGGCCCAGTTGACGAGCGTGGCGATCGTGTCCGTGGTCGACCCCGCCTTCGTGAACCGCGCGATCGTCAGCGTCGGATCGAAGATCACCGGATCGCGGATGTCCTTGTTGAAGTCATCCGTGAGCGACATCGGGTTCGCGGGATCGTTGAGCAGCTTCGTCGACGCGATCGTCAGCTGCGCCGGCTGCATCGACGTCAGCGCGTCCTTCACCGCGAGCGACGCGTTGTCGTAGAGGCTCTGCAGCACGAAGTCCACGCGCCCCGTCGTCGTCGCCTGCGGTCCCCACAGGCCGATGGTGTCCGGCGCGTTGTGCGCGTGCGTCGACGTGATGACGATGTGATCGACGTCGAGGCCCGCGAGGTTCGGGTGATTGCGGATCTTGTCCATGTCGGGCGTGAGCAGGCCGACCGCGTCGAGCGAGAGCACCACGACGGTGACATCGCCCTCCTCGAACGCGATCGCGCGCGCTTCGACATCGCTGATCACGCCTTGCGCCGCGCGCCCGCCACCGAACACCCAGACCGCGTCGAACTTGCCGTTGCCGTTCACGTCGTCGAACGGCTCGTCGGAGCTCCACTCCCAGTCCATGTTCTCGTCGGTGAACGTCTCGCGGATCTCGGGCGTCCACACGCGCTTGCCGACGCCGACCGACAGCTGACCATCGCCCGTCGACGCGCATCCGCTGCCGCCGGGGCACACGATGTCGGGCTCGTCGAAGCCCTCGAGGCGCGCGTCCACACCCGCATCCGCCGGACCTCCGTTGTCATCACCGCAGCCGACGAGCAGACACAGGACGAGCGCGAACCGCCTCATGGGCCGGTCGTATCACGCTCGTCGGGCTTCAGGCGAAGAACTCCGCCAGGGCCGCACCGAGGAGCGCGGGATCCACGTCGTGGGTCTGACCGTCCAGCGTGCGATGCGTCGCATCGGGCAGCGCTTGCGCAAGTGCGTGCACACCGGCGCGCATCCACGGCGGGCTCGCGCCACCGTCGAGGACCAGCGCCGGCAGGCGCACGCGCGCGAGCCGCTCGGCCGCCGGCAGCGAGCCATCGCCCGCGATCGCGGCATCGTGCAGCAGCGACGGCCCGAACGACGCGAGGTGCGGCCAGAACGGCTGGCTCTTGATGTGCGCGACCGCCGCCGCCGGCATCTGCACCGCCTCGGTCATGAACGTCTCCACCGCGTCGCCCGGGCGTCCCTCCGCCACGGCCTTCGCGAGCCGCGCACGATAGTCGCTCGCGACGCGCGCCCGCGTTCCCTCGACGATGTACGGCGGCTCGTACACCGCGAGCTTCTCGATCGGCACTCCGGCCATCGCGGCCTCGAGCGCGAGCATGCCGCCGCTCGACATGCCGTACACGTTCGCGCGCCCGCCGACGCGATCGATCAGCGCGGCGATGTCCTCGATCTCGCGCTCGAGCGCCCACGGCGCGGTGTCGCCGCTCTCGCCTCGACCTCGGCGATCGAAGCACACGACGGTGAGCTTCGCGCGCAGCTGCTCGGCGAGCGGCAGCCCGCTCGCGCGCCCGCGATGATCGTTGAGCGCGCCCGGCACGAGCACGACCGGTGGCCCATCTCCGACGGTGACGTAGGCGATGGTGGTGCCATCCTTCGACCGGATCTTCTGCATCAGTGATACCCCGTTGTGACGATCGGAACGTCGAGCTCCTTGCCGACCTCGACGAGCAGCTCCGGTGAATGCATGTACGTGCGCATCCGGGCGATGCGATCGCCCTCGACATCCACGCGCACGATCGCGCGGACGGTGTCGGCGCCCGCGTCGCGCCACCAGCACAGCATGATCGGCTCGCCGCGATGCACGCGCACCTCGCAGCGCGGCGGCGTGGTCATGAGCAACCGATGCCCGGGCGGCGCCGCGGCGAGGATCGCCGGATCGTCGCAACCGAACAGCGCGCCGCGCAGCGTGCCCTCGCGCGCCGCCTCGCGCCCGTACTCGACGACGACGCCCGGGTACTCGACGACCGCGCTCTCGAGCAGCAGCGACGTCACGCGATCCAGATCGCGCGCGTTGAACGCCGCGCACAGCGCGTCGACGACGCTCGTCTCGACGGGGTTAGGCGCCGGCTCCTCCGGCTCGGCGAGCTTGCCGCGCCCGCGATGCAGCGCGGCCTTGATCGCGCCCTGGGTTGTCGAAAGAAGATCCGCGATCTCGTCGAGCGAGAAGTCGAAGACGTCCTTGAGCACCACCGCCGCACGCTCCTGCGGCGCGAGCTGCGCGAGCAACGTCCCGGCGGCTTCCCGCGCCTCGCGTGGATCGACCGCGCCCCCCGTCTCGCGTGGTGTGGCGCCCGACGTCGACGTGTCCAACATCGACGCGTCCAACATCGACGCGCCCGACGACACGTTCGCGTGCGCGCGCTCGAGGCGAGCATGCCGAACGCGGTTGAGCCAGAGATTCGACGCGATCCGGAACAGCCACGCGCGCGAGCTCTGGATCGCACGCGTCTGCTGCGCGAGCGACACGAACGCACGCGCGAGCGCGTCCTGCGCGAGATCCTCCGCGTCCCAGGGGCTACGCGCGAGATATCGACAGTACCGATACAGCTCCGGTCGAAGCGCTTCGATCTCGTCGAGGAACTGATGCCAGCTCCCTCGAACGCGGGTGGAAACGTCGCTCATACGGAGAAGACCCGCGAGCCTACCGAAAGGATACGTGCCGCCGACCACCACTGAGTCCGAATCTCGGACTGGTCAAATCCACCACTTTCGAAATGTAATGGGGTCCGACCCCATTACATCGTCGATTTGGTCAAAACCACCACTTTTGTCCAACGAGTTGGACGCTTGTCCAGCCGGCGGACAAAACGGCTAGGCCGAGACGCCGATCGGGCACGACACGCCCGTGCCGCCGAGGCCGCAGTAGCCGCCCGGGTTCTTGCCCAGGTACTGCTGGTGGTAGTCCTCGGCGTAATAGAACGTCGGCGCCGACAGGATCTCCGTCGTGATCGCGCTGTGGCCCGCGGCGGTCAGGCGCTCTTGGTAGGCGGCCTTCGATGCCTCGGCCGCGCTCGCTTGATCCGGGTCGAAGGTGTAGATGCCCGAGCGGTACTGCGTGCCCGCGTCGTTGCCCTGGCGCATGCCCTGCGTCGGGTCGTGCGACTCCCAGAACACCGAGAGCAGCTTCTCGTAGGTGACCTGCGTCGGGTCGTAGACGACGAGCACGACCTCGTTGTGTCCGGTCAGGCCCGAGCAGACTTCCTCGTAGGTCGGGTTGGGCGTGTAGCCCGCCGCGTAGCCGACCGCGGTCGAGTAGACGCCGGGCGTCTGCCAGAACTTGCGCTCGGCGCCCCAGAAGCAGCCCATCCCGAACATCGCGGTCTTCATTCCGTCGGGGAACGGCGCGGTGATGCGGTTGCCGTTGACGAAGTGCGCATCACCGACGCGCAGCGCGACCTGACGGCCGGGGAGCGCCTCCTCGGGGCGAGGCATGCGGGACTTCTTGGAGCTGAAGAACATGTTCATGCGTAGCATACGCTCCGTATGGAGTTGGTTACCCGGAGTGGAGTGCGATCAGTGATAGGGTGAGCGACGTGAACCTCGTCGGGATCTGCGGGAGCACTCGTATGAAGTCGCTCAATCGCGCACTTCTGCGGGCGATCGGGGAAGGGCTGCCGCCGAGCGTGACGCTCGCGGTGCTGGACAATCCGTTGCAGCTGCCGATCTTCAACAGCGACCTGCCCGAACCGGCAGAGGTGACCGCGCTGAAGCAGGCGATCGCCGCGGCCGATGGCGTGGTGTTCGCGGTGCCCGAGTATAACTACTCGATCCCCGGCGGCCTCAAGAACGCGCTCGACTGGGTCTCGCGGCCGCCGGCGTCGAGCCCGCTGCGGGGGAAGCCGGTCGCGCTGTGCGGCGCGGCGAGCGGGATGAGCGGGACCATCCGCGCGCAGGCTCACATGCGCAACATGCTGGTCTACTCGGACAGCTTCGTGCTCGGTCAGCCCGAGGTCCTGATCCCGCGGGCGCAGGAGCGGTTCGACGCCGACGGGCGCCTGCACGATGCGCCGACGCGCGAGTGGCTCGCGAAGTTCGGCGCGGCGTTCGTCGCGTTCATCGAGCGCGTCCGCCCACGTGGGTAGTTCTGTCCGGGTCGTCGTGCTCAGGGATGCCTGCGCATCGCGATGATGAGCACGGGGATCCCGAGGAACGCGACCGCCGCGGTGACGTCGGCTCCGACGGATGCGTGCGTCGCGACGAGCGCGATCAGCACGACGACGAACGGAACGAACAGCGCGTAGGGGCTGAGCTGGCTCGGGCTTGAGGTGGTCGCCATGATGCAGGTCGCTGCATCCGGCGAGCCGTCACAGGAACGAGTCCTGGTAGCCCGCGTCCTCGACGTTCACGGCCGCCGCGGTGACCGAGAGCGGCGCGAACAGATCGACCATCACCGCGAGCTCGTCGGCGCGCGTCGTGCCGATCGACTTCTCGTAGCTGCCGGGGTGCGGGCCGTGCGGGACGCCCATCGGGTGATGCGAGATCGACCCGGACGACACGCCCTTGCGCGAGGTGAAGTTGCCCTCGGCGTAAAAGATGATCTCGTCGCAGTGCGTGTTCGAGTGCGGGTACGGACACGGAATCGCTTCCGGGTGGAAGTCGACGAGCCGCGGCACGAAGCTGCACACGAGCGCGCCCTTCGCGGCGAACGTGCCGTGCCACGTCGGCGGCAGGTGGATCGAGGACACGCGCGGCTGGAAGTTCAGGATCGGGAACGCCCACGGATAGACCGAGCCGTCCCACCCGACGACGTCGAGCGGTGACTCTTCCATCGTGAAGCCGTGCCACACACCCGCGCGGCGCACGACGAGCTCGCGGATCTTCTCGTCGAGCGGGCCGGTGAACAGAGGCCGCTTGAAGTCGCGATGCGAGTACGGCGCGTCCATGCGGAGCTGACCGACCTCGTTGCGCCACTGCTTCGGGATGTGCACGCCGCCGGTCATCGAGAACCACAGCCAGTACTGCGTGTCCGGGGACGGGATGAACCGATGGAGGAGGCCGCGCGGCACGAACACGTAGTCGCCTTGCGCGAACGCGATGTCGCCGAGGAGCGAGCGCAGCGTGCCGCCGCCCTTGTGGATGTAGACGAGCTGATCGGCGTCGCCGTCGGCGATGTAGACCGGATCCTCGGCCGACGGGAACGCGACGCCGCAGATCACGTCCTGGTTGAAGACCAGCGGGATGCGCGCGTCGATCTGCGGGCCCGCGTTCGACTGCGCGAGCTCGAACGACTTGTAGTGCCGCTTCGCGAGCGCGTGCTCGGGTGCCGCGACCGGCGCTCTCCAGCCGTGCTTCGCCGGCGCGATGCGGTGCACGTGGGGACGGCGCAGGTGATAGAGGATCGTGTACGGCCCGTCGAAGCCGTCGCGCGTGAAGCACTCCTCGAAGCGGAGCTCGCCGCCGGCGCCGCGCAGCTGGATGTGGTGCTTCCGCGCGACGTCGCCGACCTGCATCCGGTCGAGCATCAGGCCCTGCCCTGCTTCATCTGCTCGCGCTCGATCGACTCGAACAGCGCGCGGAAGTTTCCGGCGCCGAACGTCTTGCCGCCCTTGCGCTGGATGATCTCGTAGAAGAACGGACCCGCGTTCGGGTCGTTGTAGAGGCCCGCGGACTCGCGCAGGAAGATCTGCAGCATGTACTCGCGGTGCTGATCACCGTCGACGAGGATCTCGAGCTCCTGCAGCTTCTTGACGTCCTCGTCGATCACGTCGACGCCGCACTTCTTGAGGCGCTCCGGCAGCATCTCGTAGTACGCGGCCGGCGTCGGCATGAACGTCACGCCGTTCTTGCGCAGCCCGACGACCGCGTCCTGGATGTCGCGCACCGTGAGCGCGACGTGCTGCACGCCATCGCCGCGCAGCTGTTCGTTGAAGATGTTGATCTGCGAGGCCTTGAAGAACGGCCGCGCGGGCTCGTTGTTCGCGAACTTCACGTTCGACGCCTTGTCGTACATCACGATCGAGCGCAGGCCCGAGCCGGTGGTGCGCGACGGATCGACGTCGATCGTGTGGAAGTCGACCTGCCACAGCTGCTCGAAGCCCATCACGTGCTCCATCCAGAGCAGCATCGGCTTCATCGTCTGGAAGTTCGCCGTGGTGTGATCGATGTCCTCGAAGCCGTACTTGTTGTACTGCGCCGGCGCCGCGATCGGCTCCGCGCCGGGGAACAGCGCGCGATAGCCATCGCGCTGGCGGAAGCGGAACGTGGTGTCGCCGAACGGCGTGGTGATCGAGAACTGCTTCAGCGTGCCGCCGTCGTCGGTGTACGTCTGGATATCGTCGATCGGCGTACCGCCGCGCTCCTCGAGCAGCTTGAACGTGCGCTGGATGTCCTCGACCTCGAACACGAGCGTGCCGACACCGTCGGGGTGCTTCGCGAGGAACCGCGCCGCGCGGCCGTCGGGCCCTCTCGGCGTGGAACACGCGACGAGGATGTTTCCCGCCTGGAACACCGACGTCTGCTGGCGTCCGGCCTTCGTCGTCGCCTCGTCGCTGCGCCACGTCTCGGCGAAGTCGAGCTTGCTCGTATAGAACTGTCGCGAGCGCTCGAGATCGCGAACGTAGTAGTGGATTCCCTCGAGGCGCTTGATTCCGATCGGCGAGTTCTTCATAGGGCAACCTCCGCAGTGCCATCCGGCAGTGCTGTCATTTCACGGCGTCCGGTTGGCGGTCTGGCGCTGCATTCGCAAACGCGGGCAGAGCGAGGCAACGCTTCTCGATCGCGAGGAGCGCGTCGAGCGAGGCGCGCCCCAGGTCGTGCAGGCCGGGCAACGGCTCGTGCTCGGCCCAGACGCCGTCCGCGTCCAGCAGGCCGAAGCGGCGCGCGGATGCGAGCTGAGGCACGAGGCAGCAGTCCGCGATCGTCGGCGAGTCTCCAACAGAGAACATGCCGCTCACCTCCGCCGTGGCCATCGCGAGCGCGGTCATGCCCTCGGCGATGAACGCCTTGACCCACGCCTTGTCGTCGACGCCGAGCTGCACGAGGCGCTTCGTCGTCGACAGGTTCTGCAACGGCTGGATGCCCGAGTTCACGATCTCGGCGAGCCCGCGGCAGCGCGCGCGCAGGTACGCGTCGTTTGGCAAGAGCGGCACGTCAGGGAACCGCTCCTCGAGGAACTCCAGGATCGGCAGCGACTGCGTGATCGTGTGGACGCTCTCGTCGTCCTCGGTGACCTCGAGCGTCGGCACCTGCGACATCGGGTTCATCGTGCGGTACGCGTCGGCGAACTGGTCCTTCTTCAGGATGTTCACGACGACGTACTCGTACGCGAGGCCCTTGAGGCCCAGCGCGATGCGCACGCGATGGCTCGCCGAGCTGCGCCAGTAGTTGAACAAGCGCAGCTTCATGGGGCACCTCCGACGACGACTTGTTCGATCGTGCCGAACGGCTGCGCGCCGCTCGCGTCGAACGCGGTGATCTCGATGCGATCGCCGACGACCATGAACGGCGTCCTGGGGGCGCCGTGGTCGATCGTCTCGATCATGCGGCGCTCCGCGAGGCACGACACGCCGCGCGAACGATCCGCGTTGGACACGGTGCCGCTGCCGAGGATCGTGCCGGCGACGAACCGCCGCGTCTTCGTGATGTGCGCGATCAACTGGTGAAACGAGAAGTGCATCTCGGGTCCGGCATCGCAGTCACCGATCACGTCGCCGTTGTACGTGCTGCGCACGCGCACGTGCGCCCGGCCATCGCGCCAGCTATCGCCCAGCTCGTCGGGCGTCACCGCGAACGGCGAGAACGCGGTCGCCGGCTTGCTCTGGAAGAACCCGAAGCTCTTCGCGAGCTCGACCGGCACGAGGTTTCGCAGCGTGCAGTCGTTCGCGAGCATCACGAGCTTGATGACGCCGCCCGCCTGCTCCGCCGTCGTGCCGATCGGCGTATCGCCGAGGACGACGCAGACCTCGCTCTCGTAGTCGAGTCCCCACGCGACGTCGCGCAGCTCGATCGGATCGCGCGGGCCCATCATGTCGCCCGAGCCGCCCTGGTACACGAGCGGATCCGTCTCGAGCGTCGGCGGCACCTCCGCCTTGCGCGCCTTGCGCACCAGGATCACGTGGTTCAAGAACGCGGATCCGTCGACCCACTCGTACGCGCGCGGAAGCGGCGCGCCCAGGCGATGCGGTTCGATCGGGGTCCCGTCGATCGCGCCCGCGTCGAGCGCGTCGGCCGTGGAGCGGAGCGCGACCTCCGCGGCGTTCCAGTCGTCGAGCGCGCGTTGCATCGTCGGCCACATCTCGGGCGACGGCGCACCGACCGCGCCGTCCTTGCGAACGACGAGCAAGCGACCATCTCTCGAGCCATCACGCAGGGTCGCGAGCTTCATGACGAGCGCACCTTATGCCGCGCCCCCGGGCCGGTCAACGCGATCGATCCATCGCAGGAAGCGGCAGAGATTGCGGTAGTCTGCGCCGCATGTTTCGGTCGCTCGCGGTCTCTCTCGTGGCCTTCTCGTCGGTAGCCCACGCCCAGTCATATCCCGAGCTCCCCGTCGGTACGGCGAGGACGGCGAACGCGGCGCGCGTCTCGCTCACGCCCGATGGTCCGTGGCTCCCGACGCCGCTGCCTGCGAAGAACCCCGTGGCCATCTACGACGACACGACGACGCGCCCGCGCTTCGGCGACTTCGTCGACGGCGCCCGCCTCCTCTTCTACATCGAACGCGACGCGCTCCAGTCGATCGCGCTCGCCGGTGCGCTCCTGCTACCGACCGAGACCTCGAAGCCCGCGGCGGATCCATCGCGCACCATCGGCTTCTGGCCCGAGACCGGGACGCCCGCGGAGGTGCTAACGCCGGCGAAGAACGGCCTCGTCATGGTCCGCTTCTCGACCGAGGACCTCGACGCCACGGGGTTCGTCGCCCCGTCGATGATCGGCACCACGAACCGCTTCGGCGCGGTGGCGTCGCGCCCCGCCTTCACGCCGGACGAGATGCTGCCGAAGAGCTTCGTGCTCCTCGACAAGCCCAAGGGCACCGCGTTCCTGAGGATGCACGCGCAGGATCCGCAGCCGGTGAAGGTGCTGCAACGCTCCGGGGCGTTCGCACTCGTGCGCATCGAACACGACGCGGTCGGCTGGGTCGACGCGAAGCTGTTGAAGAAGCCGTCGTCCGAGGACGTGCTCGGCGAGGAAGGCGGAGAAGTCGGAGGCGTCGCGGGCGGTGTCGTCGGCGGGATGTCCTCGACGATCACGCTCCCCGAGAGGACCCCGCTCTTCGATCGCATCGACGGCGCGTTCATCGGTGTCGCCTCGTTCTTCACGGCGAAGGTTGTCGAGACCAAGGGCGACTGGAAGCGCTACGTGCTGACGTCTCCGTTCGGCGACATCTCCGTCTGGTCCTCGAGCAAGAAGGGGCCCGAGCCGGCTCCCAAGACCATCGCGCCGACGATGCTCGAGGCGAATCGCATCGCGGGCGACAAGGCGATCGTCCCCGACGACGAGACGAAGACCGAGATGATGCGAGCGCACAAGGACAAGGTCATCGGCACGTTCAAGGTGTGCCTGGACAGCGCCGGCACGATCCGCGAGGTGCGCATGCTGAAGTCGACCGGCTTCTCGCCCTACGACGAGAAGATCATGTCCGGCATCCGCGCGTGGAAGTACAAGCCATACATCGCCGACGGCAAGGCCGTGCCGGTGTGCACCGCCGTCACGTTCATCTACTCGCAGAAGTAGCCCGCGCGCGCCGGTGCACGGTCATTACTCGCAGAAGTAGCCCGCGCGCCCGCCGGTGCACGGTCATTACTCGCAGAAGTAGCCCGCGCGGGCCGGTGCACGGTCACGTTCATCTACTCGCAGAAGTAGCCGGCGCACGCGCCGGTGCACGTCGTCGCGCTTCGTCGGGTTCGGTGCGCGTCTTCGGCGCACATCGGCGGGCTACGGTCGGTCTGGACTAGCCGACGTGCTTCTCGAGCCACTTCACGAGCGGCGCGAGCGCCTTTCCGTGCGCGATCAACCACGCCGCGAGCTTCGCGTCGTGCAGCATGCCCTTGGGAATCTCGCCCGGCCCGGCCGTGAGGCCGCGTAGCTTCAAGAGCTCCGCGCGCGGGTGATCCTCGGCGTACGGCCTCGGGACCCTCTTGAAGTCGTCGTGGCCGCCGACCTCGTAGCCCGCCTTGCGCAGCTTGGCGATCAGCGTCGCGAGCTCGGCGCCCGCCTTGCCCGCGACCGCCTTGCGCCACGTCGCGAGCTTGTCGCCGTGGAACATGTACGTGCCCACACCGACGAACTCCTCGTCGGCGCCGAGGTGGAGGTACATCGCCGCGTTGCCGCCCTCGCCGAGCGTCCTCTCGTGGGACGTGATCACCGCACCGATGTGCGTCTTGTACGGGGCCTTGTCCTTCGAGAAGCGCACGTCGCGATGGATGCGCATGACCTTCGGCGGCCCGAGCTTCACCGGCTTGTACACGGGGACGAGCGCCGCGTGGACGTGCTCGAGCAGCGCGGTCATCGGCCGCACCCACTCGCGCTCGTAGCGCTCCTTGTTCGCGGTGAACCAGTCGCGGTTCATCTCGACGGCGAGCTCGTGAAAGAAGCCCGGCGCGGTCTTCGAGAATCCGGTGAACGGCGCGGGACCCGTGGGCTTGGCGGCGACCTTCGTGGAGGTCTTCGCGGACGACCTTGCGGTCTTCGCGGAGGACCTCGCGGTCTTCGCGGAGGACCTCGCGGTCTTCGCGGACGACCTCGCGGTCTTCGCGGAGGACCTCGCAGTGAGCTTCGCGGAGGAGCTCGCAGTGGGTTTCGCGGTGGGCTTGGCGGCGACCTTCGGCATCGCGCGAAGAGTACGCGACGCCGCGCGCGTGCTCAGCCGCGGTTGAACATCTTCGAAAGCGCGCCGCCGGCCCGGTGGGCGAACGTCGGCGCGATGCGATGGAGCTGGTGAATCGCCCACGCGTCGCGACCGACGGTGCGGACCGCGGGGTTCGTGCGAAGCGCATCGATGATGGCGCTCGCGACCAGCGACGGTGGAGCACCGCGCGTGGAGAACATCTTCGCCATCTTCGCGCGGCGCGTGTCGACCTTGGCCGACATGCGCCCGCCCTCGATGATGGCGGTGTTGATCATGCCCGGGCAGATCGCGGTGACGCCGATGCGGTGCAGCGCGAGCTCGACGCGCAGCGACTGCGAGAAGCCGAGCACGGCGAACTTCGAGGCCACGTAGGCGGTGACCTGCGGAGCCGGGAAGATGCCGAGGATCGAGGAGAGGTTGACGATGTGGCCGCCGCTCTGGCGCTCGACCATCTTCGGCGCGAAGAAGTGACATCCGTGGACGACGCCGCGCAGGTTGACGCCGAGGATCCAGTCCCAGTCGTCGAGCGACGTGTCGAGGAACATGCCGCCGACGGCGACGCCCGCGTTGTTGACGACGATGTCGACGGCAGGCACGAGCTCGTGGACCGCGTCGGCGAACGCGGCGAACTGCGCGCGGTCGGAGACGTCGAAGGCGCGCGCGAGCAGTGCGCGGTCGCCGAGCTCGGATGCGAGCGCGTCGATGCGAGCGCGATCGATGTCCGACGCGACGATGCGCGCGCCACGCTCGGCGAGGGCGAGCGCGGTCGCGCGACCGATGCCGCTGCCCGCGCCCGTGACGACGGCGACCTTGTTGGTGAGGTTGGTGAGCGTCATGCGGCGGGGGCCGCGGCGTGCGCGGGCTCCGGCAGCGTCATACCGCGAGCCGCGAACCATTCGGCGGCGAGCGCGCGGTCATTGTTCTGATTCGGATGGAAGTCGCGGCGCAGGTACTGGCGGATGCCGCGCACGAACACGCGGCGGATCATCGGATCCGTCCTGCGTTGCGCGTTGACCTCCTTCAGCGCCTTGCGGCCGGTGAGCCCGTCCTGCCGCATCAGCGACGCGGCGCCCCACGCCCAGAAGCCGCCGAGCGTCAGCGTCGCGAGGACGAGACCGAGCACGCGCGTGCGGTAGCGCGGATCGACGATCTGCAGCACGTCGAACGCGACCGCCTTGTGCTCGATCTCCTCGGCCGCGTGCCACGCGAGGAGGAGGCGCATTTCGGGTGCTGCCTCGTCGAGGACACCGCGCGTGAACGCGCCCTCGGCCATGATCGCGGTGAAGTGCTCGCACGCGGCGGTCACGGCGAGGCGCAGCTCGGGCGACGTGCGCTTCTCGATCCGCGTCGACCACTTCTTGTAGCTCGCGAGGAACTTGTCGACGTCGTAGCCCTGCGCGCGCAGGATCGCGTTGAACTCGTCGTGCGCGTGCGCGTGCCGGCCCTCCTGCTGGAAGAAGCCCTTGATCTGCGCGCGCAGCGTCGGATCCTTGACCCGATCCATGAAGTGGTTCACCGAGCGCACGAAGAAGCGCTCGCCCCACGGGAACAGCATGTTGACGCCATTCGCGATCGCGGTGGCGGTCGCGTTGCCGTACAGCCAGTGGCGGGGGACCTTGGAGAAGTCGACGTCGAGGTCGCGAGGAACAGGAACAGCGGCCATGGTGGGCGCTCCTTCTGAGATGTGCTCGCAGCATGCTGCGTTATTGACCTGAAGTCAATAGCCAACAAGCCACGCGACGGGAGCCGTGTAGTTCCGCTATGCTGCTCCTCGTGCCACCACCCCGCCGCGCGCTGAAGCGAGTGATTCGAGCGGTCACCAAGCGCGTGAAGCGCCGCGTACGCCTCGACAACGATCAGCGCCGCGCGCAGCTCTTGTCGCTCGCGCGCCGCGCGTTCTCGGATCGCGCGTACGACGACGTATCGATCGACGATCTCGCGAAAGAAGCGAAGATCTCGAAGGGCCTCCTCTATCACTACTTCCCGACCAAGCGAGACCTCTACGTCGCGGGCCTGTCGGAGATCGCCGGCGAGCTCGTCGCTGCGGTCACGTCGACCGGAGGCGACGCGCCGATCGATCGCGCGCGCGCCGGCCTCGACGCCTACCTCGATCACATCACGCGTCACCAGCGCGCGTTCGTCTCGCTCATGCGCGGCGGCATCGGCAGCGATCCGGAGGTCGCCGCGGTCGTCGAGGGCGTGCGCGCGAAGATGTTCGAGACGTTCCTGCAGGACCAGCCGTTCGCGCCGCTCGTGAAGGGCGACGCGAGGTTCGAGACCGCCGTGCGCGGATGGATCGGCTTCGTCGAGGCCGCGACGATCGACTGGTGCGAGAACCCGCGGCTCACGCGCGAGCAGCTGCGCGAGCTCCTCGTCGAGATCCTGTTCGAGGTGCTACGCGTCGTCTCGCCGCCGATCTTCCAGACGGCGAAACGCTAGGCGCGTCAGGCGAGATCGAAGACGAGGACTTCCGCGTCGTCGACGCCGGTGATCGCGAGCTCGCCCGGACCGACCGCCGCGAGCGCATCACCCGCGGACAGCGTCTCGTCGCCGAGCTTGATCGATCCGCGCGCGACGTGGACCCACGCGTAGCGCTTGTCCGCGAGCACGTGCGTCGCCGACTCGCCCTTCGCGAACAAGCCCGCCGCGAGCGTCGCGTCCTGGTGGATCGAGATCGATCCATCGCGTCCGTCCGGCGACACGACGAGGCGCAGCGTGCCCTGCCGCTCCTCGCGCGAGAACGCCTTCTGGTCGTAGCCCGGCGCGTGACCGCGCTTGTCGGGGATGATCCAGATCTGCAGGAAGTGAACGCCCTCGGTCTTGGAGGCGTTCATCTCGCTGTGCTGCACGCCGGTGCCCGCGGACATGCGCTGCACGTCGCCCGGCTTGATCGTCGAGCCCGTGCCCATGCTGTCCTTGTGGGCGAGCGCGCCCTCGAGCACGTACGAGATGATCTCCATGTCGCGATGGCTGTGCGGAGGAAAGCCCTCGCCCGCCGCCACGCGATCCTCGTTGATCACGCGCAGCGCGCGAAAGCCCATCGCGTCGGGGTTGTAGTAATCGGCAAACGAGAAGGTGTGATAGCTCTCCAGCCATCCGTGCTTCGCGTGGCCACGTTCGTTGGCTCGTAGAACTTCGGTCTGCATGACGGCCAACGGTAGGGCTGCACGGTGCGCGCCACAACGGCCTCGATCCGGAACAGTCCTTACGACAGCTCGTGTCGAGATCCGACATCAGCCCCGCTCGAACACGAGCGGCAGCGTGACGCGACTCTGGCCACGCTGGCTCGGGAACCGCCACGCCGCGAGGTCCTTCCGGATCCGCGCGATCACGCGCTTGCGCTGACCGTCGTCGGCGCGCGGCACTCGCGTCGTGTCCGAGAGCACGCGCACGTCGCGCACGCGTCCCGCGCGATCGACCGCGAACGCGAAGCTGACGAGCCCCGCGATCGGCAACGCGCCGACGATCGGGCCGAGCCGTTCGGTCAGGTCCTCGATCCGTGCGGCGAGCTGCTTGGTCGCGAGCGGCCCCTCGACGAACGGCCGCGGCTGCACGAACCATCCGTGAACGACGAGCCGCCCTTCGCGCGGATCGACCGTGCCGCTCACGCGCCGCACGCCGTGCGGGATCCGCGGATCGAACACCGTCAATCGATTCATGCGCGGCTCGATCGCGCGGATCAGCTCGCGCTCCTCGACGCCGCGCACCGATGCGAAGTCCTCCCAGAAGTCGAGTACCTCGTCGCGCACGAGCAGCGTCTCGCCGCCCGCGAACACGCGCCCGCGCCACGGCGTCAGCGAGAACACGAAGGCCCACGGTCCATGCGGCAGATCGCCGTGCAGCTCCTGCTTGCAGCCCTCGACGTACAGCGACAGCCACGGCGGCGACACGTCGTGACAGCCGAGCGTCTCGCGCCCCCACTGCACGAGCGCGCGATGAAAGCGCTCGTACACCGTCTTGGGAAAGTAGGTCCACGCCGGCGTGCGCAGCGCGGTGTACTGCCCGGGCACGTTCCACCAGTCCCACACGAACCGATCCGCGCGCGTGCTTCGCGGGTTCGCGAACCGCTCGTCGAACACCGCGCGCAACGTCGTCGCATCGGGCGAGAAGTCGTCGACGATCAGGACATCGCGAGGCACACGCGCACCCTATCGCGGTCGTTGCGCCCGTCCGAGATTCGGCTTCAGTGAAGTGGTGGATTTGACCACTTTCGACACGATCTGGGGTCGGACCCCATTACATTCTCGATTTGGTCAAAACCACCACTTTTGTCCAGCGCGTTGGACATTGTCCAGCCGGCGGACAAAACGCGCGATCACCGACCGCTCTTGCGAGGTGACCACGTGGCTCGGTGAGCTACTTCTTCTCGACGGGCTTCGCCGCGGGGGCCGGCTTGTCGGCGGCCTTGGGCGCATCCGCCTTCTTCGCGGTGTCCGCCTTCGCGGTGTCCGCGGGCTTCGCGGCGTCGGCGGGCTTCGCGTCGGCAGCCTTGGCATCCTTCGTCGCCGGCGCCTTTGCTTCCTTCGTCGCCTTCGCCTTCGCGGGCGCCTTTGCCTTCGTCGCCGGCGCCTTCGTGTCGGCGGTCTTCGCGTCGGCCTTCGGCGCATCGGCCTTCGGCGCATCGGCCTTCGGCGCATCGGCCTTCGGCGCATCGGCCTTCTTTTCCGTCTTCGCGGGCTTGGTCGCTTCGGGCTTCGGGGCATCCGCACCGGCCATCGCCGTAGCGGAGAACAGACCGAGGGCGAGAACAGTGCTGAACAGGGTACGCATCAGGAGAGCTCCTTGAGGAGGGGTAGAGCGCGCGCATGGCTGCACCGTGTATGCCCGGCGATGCGAAGCATCACCGCACGTTAGCGACGATCGCGTGGGGTAGTTTGCCCCCTCGGGGCAGTCCGCCCCGAGCCGCTATTTCGGCGAATAAACCGCTCGTGGTGGGGCGTACGGCCTATTCGTCGCCAACGCCCCAGCGAAGCAGCTTCCGGTAGAGCGTCTTGCGATCGAGGTCGAGCACCTTCGCGGCGTCGGTGCGGTTGCCCTGGCAGGCTTCGAGCACGCGCAGCACGTGGCGGCGCTCGATCTCCTCGAGCGTGAGCATCTCGGCGATGTCCGAGCCCGACATCGCCGAGCGCCGCGTGGGCTGCATGCGGACCTTCTCGGGCAGATCCTCGACCTGGATCTCTTCGAACTTCGCGAGCGCGACCGCGCGCTCGATGCAGTTGCCGAGCTCGCGCACGTTGCCGGGCCACTCGTACGCGAGCATGCGCTCGGCCGCGGCGGCCGAGATGCCGACGACCTTCTTGTCGAGCACGACCGCGTAGTGCTTGAGCATCGAGTGCGCGAGCAGGAGCACGTCGCCTCCGCGCGCGCGCAGCGGCGGCAGCGGGATGTGGATCACGTTGATGCGGTAGTAGAGGTCCTCGCGGAAGCGCTTGTCCTCGACCATGTCCTCGAGGTCGCGATTGGTCGCGGTGATCAGCCGGACGTCGGTCGTGATCTCGCTCTCGCCTCCGACCGGGCGCACCTTGCGCTCCTGCAGCGCACGCAGGAGCTTGGGCTGCGTGGTCAACGCCATGTCGCCGACCTCGTCGAGGAACAGCGTTCCGCCGCTCGCCTGCTGGAACAGGCCCTGGCGTGACTGCTTCGCGTCGGTGAACGCGCCCTTCGCGTGGCCAAACAGCTCGCTCTCGAGGAGCTGCTCGGGCACTGCGGCGCAGTTGAGCGCGACGAACGGGCCGCCCTTGCGCCGCGAGCGCTCGTGGATCGCGCGCGCGACGACCTCCTTGCCCGTGCCGCTCTCGCCGGTGATGAGCACGGTCGCGTCGGTGGCGCTGACCTGATCGATCAGCTGGTAGACCTGCTGCATCGCCGGTGATGCGCCGATCAGATCGCCGCGCCCGCGCGTGTTGGCCACGACCTCGTGCAAGCGCTTGAGCTCGCCGCGCAGCGACCGATGCTCGGCGGCGCGGCGCACCGCGATCGCGAGCGCTTCGATCTCGACGGGCTTGGTCACGAAGTCGTACGCACCGGCGCGGATCGCACCGACCGCGGTCTCGAAGCTGCCGAACGCGGTGAGCACGACCACCGGGACGTCCGGGCGATCCTCGACGACCTTCTGGCACACCTCGAGGCCGGTGACGCCCTTCATGTTGAGATCGGTGATCACCACGTCGACGTCGTGGCTCGCGAGCGCGGCAAGCGCGTCGGCGCCGCTCGTGAACGTCACGATCGAGAAGCCGCGCTTCTTGAGGCCGATCGCGATCAGATCCACCATCTCTCGCTCGTCGTCGATCACGAATACAGTCGTCATGCAGCACCTGTGGGCAAGTACACGGTGAACGTCGAGCCCGCGCCGGGCTCCGAGACCACATCGATCCAGCCGCCGTGCTCGCGCACGAGGCCCCAGCTCACGGACAGCCCGAGGCCCGTGCCTTCACCGATGTCCTTGGTCGTGTAGAACGGCTCGAAGATGCGGGCGCGTGTGGCCTCGCCGAGACCGACACCCGTGTCGGCGACATCGATCGCCATCCAGCTCGCAGACCGCGCATCGGCGTCGACGTAGGGCGGTGGTGTTCGCTCGACGAAGCGCGCGGTGATGGACACGGTGCCGCCGGTGGGCGTCGCCTGGATACCGTTGACGACGAGGTTCGTCAGCACTTGCGTCAATTGGCCATCATCGGCCGAAACACGCAAGGCCTCGTCCGCAGGAGGTGGCACGAGCGTCACGTTCTGCTTCTTCGCGATCGTCGCGACCAGCTGGCACACGCGCGCGGCCACCGTGGTCACGTTGACCGGTGCCTTGTGCAGCGGGCGCGGCCGCGCGAAGTCGAGCAGCTGCCGGATCAACGCCGTCATGCGCTCCGCTTGCTCGACGACGATGCGCGCCGAGTCCTCGACGTCCTGTCCCTCGACCTCCTTGTCGGCGATGAGCTTCGC
Organism: uncultured Kofleriaceae bacterium; assembly: GCA_964617845.1. Taxonomy (GTDB): domain Bacteria; phylum Myxococcota_A; class Polyangia; order Haliangiales; family Haliangiaceae; genus JABFXX01. The sequence continues at coordinate 324,442 of CAZUAR010000001.1, forward strand.
GCGGCCGCTCACGACGTTGAGCGGCGTGCCGAGCTCGTGCGCGAGCCCCGACGCGAGCTTGCCGACGGTGGTCAATCGATCCGCGTGGCGCAGCTGTTCGGTCGCTTGCTCTCGCGCCTGGCTCTCCGCCGAGAGCCGCTCGCACATGACGTTGATCTCGTTCGCGAGCTCGCCCAGCTCGTCGCGCTGCTCGAGCTGGAGCGGCCCGCTGAGGTCCCCGAGACCGACGCGCCGCGCTTTCGCCGCGAGGCGGTTGATCGGCCGGCCGATGAACACCACGCCGAGCCCGAGCGCGAGGATCGCCGCGATCGCGACCGCGCTCACCGACCCGAGCACCTCGCTGCGCAGCGACGCCTGCACGTAGCTGTCGAGCTGCTCGAGCGACTGCGCGATCTCGAGGCCACCGAGTCGCGGCTCGGGCACCTTCACCGGGATGTACGTCAGCAACAAGCGACGCTCGCTGTCGCGCAGCGTGACGATCTGATCCTGCTCCATCGGCACGAGCTCGTCGCGATCCGCCCGCGGTGCGTCGGGCCCTTTCGCGTCGAGCCAGACCCACCTCGCGAGCAAGCTCTCGCGCTTGCTCGTCGCCGTCTCGAGGAACTCGCGCGCCGCGGCCTCACCATCGCGCTGCCACACGTGCGCGACGCCGCGGGCGAGTGCGCGGCCGAGCGCCGCTGCTTCGCCGCGCATCTGGCGATCGAACACCGTGCGCTCGCGTTCGTAGTCCAGGTAGCCCTGGATGAGCGCTACGAGCGCCACGCCGATCACCAGGGCTGCGATGAACTTGCGAGTGAGGCGCATCCGCCGGGCTGTTCTACCGCACCCGTGCGCCCCTGACACAGGTGGGCCTCTCAGGTCGGTCGGATCCGGTGGCCCGCTTCGTGAACCACCTCCTCGACGAAGGAGTCCATCATGCTGCCGAAAGTCATCCTCGCCCCGACCGACCTCAGCGAGAACGCCGAGGAGGCCGTCGACTACGCGTGCGAGCTCGCCAGGACCCTCGGCGCAAAGGTGCACCTGCTGAACGTCATCGCGGTGCCCGTCGTCGGTGTACCCGAGCTGGGAATGGCGCTGACGAGCACGATGATCGACACGATGGTCAAAGACAACCAGGCCGCGCTCGATCAACTCGCTGCTCGCAAGGCCGCGCTCGCCGACATCGCGCCGACGATCCTGCGCACCGGTGACGCCCGCGACGTGATCAACGCGACCGCCAAGGAGATCGGCGCCGACTTGATCGTCGTCGGGACCCACGGCCGTCGTGGCGTCACGCGCGTGTTGCTCGGCAGCGTCGCCGAGACCGTCGTTCGCACCGCGCCCTGCCCCGTCCTGACCGTGCGCATGCACAAACACGAAGAAGAGAAGGCGGCGTAGTACGCTCGCTGCGTGCAGCGGTTTCTAGCGGTCTGCGGTGCCGGCGCGGTCGGTTGCGGCTTGCGCTATCTGATCGGTCTCGGCGCGGCCACGAGGCTCCCGGCCACGTTTCCGTACGGAACGCTGATCGTGAACCTCGTCGGTTCGTTCGTGATCGCGCTCGTGATGGAGATCGCGATCCGGAACGCGAACATGTCCGAAACGCTCCGGCTCGCGATCACCACCGGCTTCCTCGGCGGGCTGACCACGTACTCGTCGTTCAACTACGAATCGTCGCAGATGCTGCTGAACGGGCAGCTCGCGCGCGGCGCCGCCAACATCGCGGTCACGCTCACCGGTTGCTTCCTCATGGGCCTGCTCGGGTTAGCTCTCGCACGAAGGATCGCGTGAGTGAGCGGAATCGCTCGTTGCTCGTGCGAACATCGATCTGCATGGTGGGAGGATGGGACGGCTGATGAGCACGACGGAGACGCGGCGGCAGCGGATGGTGGCGGAGCACTTGCGACGCCGTGACATCGTCGACCCCGCGGTGCTCGCAGCGTTCGCGCGAGTGCCGCGCGAGGAGTTCGTCCCCGAGAAGCTCGCCGATCACGCGTACGACGACATCCCGCTGCCGATCGGCAACGACCAGACCATCTCGCAGCCGTACGTCGTCGCGATGACGGTGCAGGCGCTGCACCTCGACGGCCACGAGCGGGTCCTCGAGATCGGCACCGGATCGGGCTACGCCGCCGCGGTGCTCGCATCGCTCGCGCGCGAGGTCGTCACGGTCGAGCGCATCCCCGAGCTCGCGCTGAGCGCCGCGGCGCGCCTCGCCCGCCTCGGCTTTCACAACGTGCACGTCCATCAAGGCGACGGCACGCTCGGCTGGCCGGTCAACGCGCCGTACGAGGCGATCTGCGTCGCCGCGGGCGCGCCGCGACCACCGCGCGCGCTGCTCGAGCAGCTCGCGATCGGCGGGCGTCTCGTGATCCCGCACGGCGACGCCGAGAACCAGCGCCTCGTTCGCATCACGCGCGAGAACGAGCGGACGTACTCCGAGGAGGACCTCGGCAAGGTCCGCTTCGTCCCGCTGATCGGCGATCAGGGCTGGCCGATCCGCCACTGATCCGCGGAGCGAGCTACGCGGCCTTCGCCGCCGCTTCGATCGCTTCGATCTCGAGCGAGATCTCGACCTTCTCGCCGACGAGGACCCCGCCCGCTTCGAGCGCCGCGTTCCAGTGCAGGCCGAAGTCCTTGCGGTTGATCGTCGTCTTCGCCGAGAAGCCCGCGCGCGTTCCGCCCCACGGGTCCTTCACGGTGCCCGCGCTCTCGACGTGCAGCTTCACCGGCTTCGTGGTGCCCGCGATCGTCAGGTTGCCGGTGACCTCGAGTTCGTCGTCGCTCTTGCGCTCGACGGCCGTGCTCACGAACGTCATCGTCGGGTACTTCTCGGTGTCGAAGAAGTCCGGCGATCGCAGGTGGGCGTCGCGCTTCTCGTCCTTCGTGTCGACGCTCGCGGTCTCGATCGAGACCTCGACCTTCGACTTCGTGATGTCGGCGTTGTCGATCACGAGCGTGCCGCCCCACGTGGCGAAGCGCCCGTGGACCTTGGACACCATCAGGTGGCGTACGTGAAAGTTCACGGAGGAGTGCGAGAGGTCGAAGTTCCAGGTGGTAGCGGTCATCGGATCAGCTCCTGTTGGTTTCCGTTGTAGTGGAAGCCAATCTGGGATGCCGGACGCCTCTCGACAACCCGGCTACCGAGCAACGAACCGTTGTCGCGAGAGCATTACCTCGCGTGCGGAACAGTCCGTCTCGGTCGCGCTACGGAGTCTTCGCCGGAATGAACGACATCGCGCGCTCCGCGAGCGCCGTGATCGTGAAGCTCGGGTTCACGCCGAGGTTCGCACCGACCGCCGCACCGTCGACGACGTAGAGGCCGTGATAGCCGAACACGCGGTGCTGCGCGTCGATGACGCCCGTCGACGCATCGCCGCCCATCACGCAGCCCCCGATGCAGTGCGCGGTCATCGGCATGTCGAAGATGATCTCGCTGGTGCTCGTGATCGGAATTCCCCCGAGCTCCTTCGCCGACTTCTCCACGAGTGCGTTCGCCGCCGGGATGTTCGTCGGAATGCGCTTTCCCGACGAGCACAGCAGCTTCGTGAACGGCCAGAACCACCGCCTCCGCCGCTGAAACGTCAGCGTGCCGTCGATCGTCTGCATCACGAGCAAGATCAGCGTCTGCGACGCGAAGCCGAACGGCCACGCCGCGCGGAAGAACTTGATCGGATGCACGAACGCGCTCGCCATCCACTGCAGCACGCGCCCGACGCCCTTGCCGCGCACCATCAAGGTCGCCATCAACCCGAGCGCATCGGAGCCCTTCGAGTACCGCGTCGCCTCGATGTGCGTCCATTGATCGATATGGATGCCCGAGCCGATCGCGATGCCCTTGGACATGTCGAGCTTCGTCCCCGGGAACCGCACGCCGACGATCGACTCGCTGTTCGTCCGCACGTCCGCGCCCAGCCGCTCCGAGATGTTCGGCAGCGAGCCCTTCTGCTTCGCGCGCATGAGCAGATCCATCGAGCCGAGCGCGCTCGCCGCCACGACCACGTTGCGCGCGCGGATCACCTTCCTCTGCTTGAGCAGCCACGCCGTCGAGCGCTCCGTCGCCACCTCGTAGCCGCCGCTCCCATCACCAGCGCCGATCGGCCGGATATCGGTGACGCGCGTCTCGGCCATGATCGTCGCGCCGCGCTTCTCCGCGAACCACAGGTAGTTCTTGTCGAGCGTGTTCTTCGCTTCGAAGCGACAGCCGACCATGCATCCACCGCAACCGATGCAGCTCTTCCTCGGCGGCCCTTCCCCACCGAAGTACGGATCGGGATGCGGCGTCCCGGGCTTCTCGCCCTCCTGCCCGAAGTACACCGCGACGTCGGTTCGATAGAAGGTCCCGTCCACCCCCGCCGCCACGGCGATCTTCTTCAGCGTGTGATCCGCATCGCCGAGGATCTTGTTCGGCGTGACGCCCAGCATGCGCTTCGCGGTCGCGTAGTGCGCGGGCATCTCCTCCTCCCACTTCGCGAGCCCCTTCCAGCTCCCCTCCCCCCACACCGTGTCCGGAGGCACGAGCATCGTGTTCGCGTACGTGATCGATCCACCGCCGACCGCGTTCCCGCACAGGATCATCACGTGCTTGAACGGGCGCATGTTGAAGAACCCGTGCAGCTTCGCGCCGGGCCTCCACACGAACTTGCGAAGGTTCCACGAGGTCTTCGGGAAGTCCTTCGCCTCCCATCGCTTCCCCATCTCCACCACGCACACCGAGTAGCCCTTCTCGGCCAACCGGCACGCGCTCACCGCGCCGCCAAAGCCAGACCCGACGACGACATAGTCGAAATCGAAGTCGGCCATGCCCCAGTGTACGCCCTATTTGCGGATCGCGAACCGAGCCAGGGGCGCGAGCATCACGCCGACGAGCAAGCCGCCGAGCAGGAACATCGAGCGCCCCTGCGCGCCCCGCCGCGGCACGCTCGCCGTCGCGTGCTCCACCGGCACCGCACTGCTCGCCTCGAAGGTGACCATCGGGCTCGCGCGGTCGACGACGGTCATGCGATCGCGCGCAGCGTCCTTCACGAGCAGCTCGAACGTCGCGCTGACGTGCGTGTCCGTGACGAACGGAAAGCGCCACGTGTGCTCGCCATCGCGGCACGACAGGGTCGCGCTCAGGCGCACGGTGACAGCGGTGATCTCCATCGTCGGCGCAGCCACCGAGCACGCCGCCGGTAGCTCGCGGGCGTAGGTCTTCGCGGCGAGCTCGCCTGCTCGCGCGCGCAGCTGCTCGGGCGTGGCGTTTGGTGCGTCGAGCATCTGCGCGGCGGCGACGCGATCGAGATCGAGGACGACGCGCTCTGGCTCGATGCGCAGGTAGCCAATATCGAGGGAGTGGGCGCTCGCTTGCTTCCCGAGGAAGAGCGCGACGATCACCGTTGCGATACGCATGATGTGGAGCGAACAGCTCCGCGACAAGACACGCAGGCATGCTTCCCGTGGCGAGATGCTGGACGCCAGTGCCATCGCCTCGCGTACGCGTCCCTCGCGCGTTGACGAACCTTCCTGGCACGGTCGGCTCCCAGATGACTCGACACGGAGAAGGGGAGGAAGGGGAGAAGAGCCATTGGATGGTCGGCGATCGGTCTGGCACGCACCCCGTTGTCCCAGTACCGATACGACTCGATCGAACGCCCCTTCATCGCTCGCGATCTCGTCGAGTACACGCGACGCGGTTTGAACAGTCTCCTCTTTGCGTCCTCCGCGTCTCTGCGTCGCAGTTCCGTCGATCACGAATGGCTCGAGATAGAGCGTTGGATGCCCTGTCGCTTCTTCTGGGTCTTCATCGCGCGCTCGCGGGCTGCGCTGGCTTCTCCCAGACGAATCGACAGCCGATGATGCGACTCGATCGAACGCCCCTTCGTCGCTCGCGATCTCGTCGAGTACACGCGACGCGGTTTGAACAGTCTCCTCTCGGCGTCCTCCGCGTCTCTGCGTCGCAGTTTCGTCGATCGCGAATGGCTGTAGATAGAGCGTTGGATGTCCTGTCGCTTCTTCTGGGTCTTCGTCGCGCGGTTCGAGGAACGCTCGCGCGCACGACTTGACCCGTTCCTCGACGTGAAGCATCACGATATGCCCTCGGCGCGCGAGCGCACCGAACGCCCGTTCGGGCGTCACTTGGCCACCACCATTCCCAGGTGGCGCCATCCGCTGTTCGCGGGATCGAGGCGCGCGGCCTCGCGCCGATACATGTCCGCGCGCGGCGCGTTGCCCATCGCTGCTTCGAGTCTCGCCGCCAGCTCGTAGATACGCGCGTCGCGTACTCCGGTCGCGAGCGCGGCGCGGACCTGCACGAGCCCCTCGCGGGGGCGCGCCGCGCGGTGATAGGCGCGGGCCAGCTGGAACCGAACGTCGGCCGAGGGGCGGCGCGCGACCTCGGCGACACCGATGGCGATCGCCTCCTCGAGGTCGGCCGGGGCGCCGCGGTCGACGAGGATCTCGACGAGGTCGAGCGCGTGGCCCGTGCCCGAGGAGGCGAGCTCGGCGCGGACGAGCTTCTCGACCTGGGACCGCGTCGCGGTCGCGGACGGCACGTCGCTCGACAGCTCCTGTGCGCGGGCGAGGTCGATCAGGTGGCGCACCTGGCGCGATGCGGTGAACGCACGCTCGAAGAGATCGCGAGCATCGCGCGCGTGGCCCGTGCGGAGCGCGAGCTCGGCGCGTTGTGCGAGCGCGAGCGGATCCTCGGGCGTGATGCGCAGCGCTTCGCTGAAGAGCAGCTCCGCGCCGGCGGTGTCGCCGCGGCGGAGCAAGAAGCGCCCCCAGAGCGTGCGGAGGCGCGTGGCTTCCTTCGGGTCGCCGAAGTCCTCGACGACGACCGCGCGCGCGAAGTCGTAGGCGGCCTCGGCGTCGCGACCCTGTGCGGCGAACACGAGCGCGCGCATGAGGTAGGCGCTCGAGGATGGCTTCTCCGTGACGTGCATGTCCGCCGACTCGGCGGCGGCGGGTAGCTCGCCGAGCGCGAGATACGAGGTGGTCAGGATCGTGTACGCGCTCGGCGAGCCGGTCTTGGCGAGGTAGTCGCGCGCGAGCTGGATCGCGGTGCGGAACTCGTGGCGCGCGGTCGCGATGTGCGCGAGCGTGAGCGGCGCGCTGTTCGGCGACGGGAGCAGCGCGAGCGAGCGCCGGGCCAGCTCCTCGGCGCGTGCGAGGTCGGCGGGGTCGCCCGCGAGGGTCGCGCGGTGCAGGTGGAGGTTCGCGAGGTCGGCGAGATCGAAGGCGCTCGCGGTCGGTGCGGCGACACGCGCCTCGAGCTCCGGGATCGAGGCGAGTGGATCGATCGCGGCGGTGGTCTCGCTGATCGTGAAGCGATAGCGAACCTGATCGATCGTCGGCGAGAGAGATGACGTCGGGATCGGTTCGGTCGTCGCGTGCGCGGAGTCGCGTGTCGTCGCGAAGGCGGTGATCGCGGCGATCGCGAGCGCACCGGATCCGACCAGCAGCATGGCGTGCTTGCCCCTCATGCCTGCACGTACGAGCGGGCGCGTGGAGCGGATCGGTCGACCTACATTGTTCGATCCGGTCGCACGATCGAGTCGTAAAGGGGCGCGAGGGGCAACTTCAATCCGCTCCTCGTTCTGGGAGGAACCTCATGAAACTGAAGAGTTTGTTCGTAGCCGCAGGCCTGCTCGCGGGAGCGACGGCCCTCGGCACGACCTATCAGATCGCGAACGCGTCGGATCACGACGACGGCGAGCTCGATCTGAAGAGTCGTGCCCTGAACCTGACCGACCACTACGCATTCAAGTCGGGCACCGATCTTTCCCTCGTGATGTACGTGAACCCGAGGTCGTTGCCGCAGCGGCAGTACGACCTCAGCACCAACGCGCGATACGAGTTCCACGTCTCGAAGGTGGCCGACAAGACGGCGCAACCGACGGCGACCGAGGACTACGTGTTCCGCTTCGAAGCGGGGCCGCCGAACGCCGCGGGTGTCCAGTCGATCACGCTCACGGTGATCCGCAACGGCACCGTGATCGGCACGCACACCGGCATGTCGACGGACTTCGCGAATTCGAAGGCGAACACGGTGACGTCGAACAGCGGCACGGCGGCCGATGTCGACTTCAAGTACTTCGTCGGCATGCGAGCAGACTCGTTCACGTTCGACGTGCAGCGCTTCTTCACCGTGCGCTCGTTCCTCGCGCGTCGCTTCTTCGGCGGCGCGGGTGGCATCGGCGATCCGACGGCGCTGCAGGCGCTCGCACCGACGTGCGCGGGCCAGACGCTGGCGCAAGGAATCCTCGGCACCGGCGACACCACCGACGGTGACGCGGTGAACCTGTGGAACCCGCCGCGCTGCGCGCCCGACTTCACCAAGAACTACAACGTCACCGCCATCGTGCTGAACGTCCCGATCGCCGACCTCGGCGGCGGAACCGTGTTCGACACGTGGTCCACCATCTCGGTGAAGCAGTGAAAGAGAGGACGACCATGAAGATGAAATCGATCGCACTCGTCCTTCTCGCGACGCTCGGCGCTGCATGTGGCGACGACGGCGGCAACAACCCCATCGACGCGAACCAGGGCTCCGACGGTTCGGGATCCGGATCCGGATCCGACGGTGGCATGCAGCCCGTCACGTACGTCCAGATCGAGCACCTCGCACGCCCCGGCATCGCCGAGGCGCTGCTGCTCTCGAATGGCTACCTCGCGGGCTACAACGCGACCGCGCCGACCTACGCCGGAGTTCCGGCGAACGTCCTCGGCGAGGTCGTCGCAGAGGCCAAGACCGTGCTCAAGGCGGTCTACCTCGGAACGTGTCTCGTGAACGGCATCGCGGGTCTCGACGCGCAGAACGGCGCGAAGCCCGGCGGCCTCGAGTGCGCGGCCGTCGGTGGCAACCTGTTCACCAACGGCAACCCGCTCACGGGCGACACGCTCACGCAGGCTGCCAAGGATGGCGCGCAGGCATACGCCGATCGCGTGTTCTCGCAGTTCGTGCCGGACGTGATGCGCATCGACACGTCGATCGACAGCGGGTACTTCAGCGGGCCCGCGCTGTGCGCTGGCGCGGCCGCGGACAAGCCGCTGCTTTGTGGTGGTCGCAAGCTCGACGATGACGTCATCGACATCACCTACTTCTACCTGCTCGCAGGCGCCGCGGTCCCCACGGGGCTCGCCGGTACACCGGAGGGCCAGGCACAGGCGGGTGCGTTGATCAGCGACGGCGTGAGCTTCGCGGGTGCGGCGAACAACCCCAACCAGGGTCACCCCGCCGTGTCGACGACGTTCCCGTACTCCGCGCCACCGATCTGATCTACCGGATCAGCTCGTTGACGAACTTTCGGAGCTCCTTCAGGTCGAACGGCTTGTCGAGCTTGAGGTTCGTCGACGAGTCGAGAAACTCGCGCGCTGCGGCGGTGAACGCACCGCCGGTGAGAAACACCATGCGGCTCGCTTGCGAGATGTCGAGGTTCGCCACCTCGGCATAGAGCTCCATGCCCGTGATCTGCGGCATCATCAGATCGCAGAGCACGACGTCGTAGCGCGCGCCTTCTTGCATCAGATCGAGCGCAGCCTGCGCGCTCGTCACGGCCGTGACGTCGTGATCGTTCGAGAGGTACTTGCGGATCGCCTGCACGAGCGGCTCCTCGTCGTCGACGACGAGCACCGTGCCGCGCCGATTCGCGGGCGCGAGAGTCGGCCGCGAGCTGACACGCGACTGGATCTGCGTGAGGGCGACCGGCAGCGTGACGATGAAGTCCGTGCCCTTCCCGATCTCCGACTCGAATGTCAGCGTGCCGCCGAGCTGCGTGATGATGCGGTGCGAGATCGCGAGACCGAGGCCCGTGCCGACGCCGACGGGCTTCGTCGTGAAGAACGGCGTGAACAGACGCGGCCGCACGTGCATCGGGATGCCGGTACCGGTATCCGAGATCGTGATCGTGACCTTGCCCTTCGGGTCGTAGGCCGTGGTGAGCGTGATGCGGTTGCCCTCGTAGTTGCCCGTGGGGATCGCGTGCGCCGCGTTGATGATGAGGTTCAGGAACACCTGACCGAGCCGCGACTCGTTCGCCTCGACGAGCGGCACCTTGCCGAACGCGCGCACGAGCTTGGCGCGGTGGCGCAGCTCGTTCCACGCCATGCGGAGAGTCGACTCGAGCACGTGCTCGACATCGACCGGGCCGTGACGTTCCTCCTCGGCGCGCGAGAAGATCTTGAGGTCGCGGACGATCTCGCGCACGCGGTCGGCGGCGGTGCGCGCGTCCTCGAGCTCGTCGACGAGCTCCGCCGGTAGCATCGACTTGTCCGGCATCGACTGGACGTCTTGCACGGCCATGTCGATGTTCGCGATCACCGACGCGAGCGGGTTGTTGATCTCGTGCGCGACACCGGCGGCGAGCGTCCCGACGGACGCCATGCGATCGCTGACCATCAGGTGCAGCTCGGTCTGCTTCTTGTCGCTGATGTCGCGCGCCACGACGACGCAGCCCGTGATCTTTCCGTCGGTGAGCACCGGACCCAGGCGCGTCGACAACCAGATCGTCGTGTCCGGGAACACGATCGGCGCCTCGAGTCCCTGCGGCTGCCCCGTCTCGATCATGCGCTCGAGCGCGATCTTGAACTCGCGCTGATGCTCGCCGCCCGGCAGATCGCTCAGGTTGCGGCCGATCAACTTGCTCGCCTTGAGCTCGCGAATGTCGCGATTGATGAACTTGATGCGTCCGTCGAGGTCGATGTGGACGACCCAGTCCGGCATGTTGACGAGCATCGCGTCCAGCAGCGCGGCGTGCTCGACAGCGCGGCGCTCGGCCTTCTCGCGCTCCTCGTACGCGCGAGCGAGCGTGAGTACGTGCGAGATCTGGTTCGCGACGCCGCGCGCGAATGCGGTCCAGTCGCCCTGATCGAGATCGCGGCCACGCGACACCATCAGCAGGCCGCCGATGACGGCTCCCTGATACGTGAGCGGCACGACGAGCATCGCGGTGCCCTGCGTGCGCGCGAGCAGCTCCTGGGCGACGTCCTCGGGCGCATCGGGCGACGGCAGGTACAGCGTCTGCCCGAGGAGGAGCGTCTGGCGCAGCAGCTTCTCGTGGCCGAAGAACGCCTCGATCTCCTCGAGGCTCGCGACCGGGTGGCCGCTGCCGAGCGATCGCACCCGCAGCGTGTCGCCCTCGCCGAACAGGTACAGCGCACCGACGGCGATACCACCGGCGTCGAAGCACTCGGCGAGCGCTTCGTCGAGCGCGACATCGACGTCGCGATGCTTGAGCACCGCCTCCGAGATGCCGGTGAGCACCGTGAGCTCCGACGCGAGCGACGAGCACCGCCGAGCGAGGCCCGCGTTGAGCATCACCTGACGCTCGAGCTGGCGGAACACGCGCTGGTTGTGCTCCTTCTCGAGGTCGTGGATCGCCTCGGCCTGGATTATCACCGGCGTCGAGTGCGACCTGCCGAGCGCGTCGTCGAGCGCTTCGAGGAGCTCGACGAGCTCGGGTGTACGCGGCAACAGATCGTTCGCCCCCGCGCGCTTCGCGAGAGCGCGATCCGCGGGCTCGACGTAGCTCGACGTCACGAGCAGCACCGGGAGCTTGCGCAGTGCCGGGTCCTGACGCACGGCCATCGCGAGACCGAAGCCATCGAGCTCCGGCATCATCACGTCGGAGACGAGCGCATCGGGCGGCTGGCGCTTCACCGCCTCGAGCGCAGCGCGCCCGTCGGGAACACCTTCGACGTCGAAGCCGAGCCGCGACAGGCGGAACGTCGCGAGCTTGAGCTGGATCGGATCGTCGTCGGCGATCACCACCCGGCGGCCCGTGCCGAACTTGCCTCCCGCCGGCACCGGCGTCGGCAGGTGCGCTTCGATGATCGGCACGAGGCGCGAGGGCGCGATCGGCTTCGCGATGATGTCGTCGAAGCCGACCGTGGAGACGCGCGCTTCGTCGAGCTCGGAGATGAAGCCCGAGAATGCGAGGATCGAGACCTCGGTACCCTCGGCGAGATCGCGTAGCTCGCCGACGAGCTCGAAGCCGTCCGCGTCGGGAAGCATCAGGTCTTGGAGCACGACGCGCGGATGCTGCGTGCGCATCAGCTCGCGCGCGGTCGCGCCATCGGGGGCTTCGATCACGTCGTGACCGTTGCGCTGCAACGCATTGCGCACCATCCGTCGCGTGACGGAGTTGTCGTCGACGACCATGATCTTGTGCGTCACGGCGTCGCTCCTGTCGGACCCGTCCGTTGCGCGAGGTGCTTCGCCACCACCTGAGGCAGCGCCCGCGTATCGATGGGCTTTGACACGTAGTCATCACATCCCGCCGCGAGCGCCTTCTCCTGATCGCCCTTCATCGCATACGCGGTGACCGCGATGATGACGATCGGCTGCGTCGCCGGATCCGCCTTCAACCGGCGGGTAAGCTCGAGTCCGTCGACGCCCGGCAACTGGACATCCATGAGGATCAGGTCGGGCGGAGCGTTCGCGATCGACGCGACTGCGTCGTCCGCATCCGCAGCCGTCGTGACGTCATAGCCGTGCTGTTGCATGAGATAAGTGACGAGCTTCAGGTTGGTTGGATTGTCGTCCACGATCAGGATCCTCTCCGCCACCGTTCACACTCCCTCGACGCGCACGTTCGAGACGCCCGCACGCCGAAGCGAGTCCAGGAGACTGCTCGAGTCGAGCGGCTTGTGGAGCACCTCGTGAACGTGAAAGCCCGCGAGGACGTTCGTGTCGGGAACGACCGTCACCACGATGATGGGGATCCCGGTCGCCCGTGGATCGCCCTGTAGGGCTCCGAGCACGTCGAGGCCGCTCATGTCCGGCAAGAGCAGATCGATCGTCACCGCGTCGAACGCGCGAGAGCGCCACTTCGACAATGCCTGTGCGCCCGTCGTCGCGACGTCGACGTCGTATCCCGCATGGGACAGCGCCTTGACGAGCTGCTCCTGATCGCGCGCGTCGTCCTCGACGACGAGCACCGCGCTCGCGCCCTTGCGATGGTTGCGATCGCGCGTCGCCACCCGCGGAAGCGCGATCTCCTGCAGCATGTTCACGCGCCTGGGGATGACGGCGAAGAACGTGCTGCCCTTGCCGACCTCGCTCTCGACGCCGACGGTGCCGCCCTGCGCTTCGACGAGGCGCTTCGTCAGCGCGAGCCCCAGGCCCGTTCCCTGGTGGCGCTTCGCAACGCCGGCCTCGAGCTGCTGGAACTCGATGAACAGGCGCGCCTGATCGACCTCCGAGATCCCGATGCCTTCGTCGGTGACGGAGATACGGACGTCCTCCTCGCCTTCGCCGGTGATGCGCAGCAGCACGCGCGCGCCCGGAGACGAGAACTTGATCGCGTTCGAGAGGTAGTTGTAGGCGATCTGCTTGAGCCGCGCCGGGTCGAGGAACAGCTCGCCGATCGACGGATCGATCTCGAGCTCGAGCCGCACGCGCTTCGCGGCGAGGTGCGTGCGCAAGATCGACGAGATCTCGGCGACGACGCGCTGGATGTCGACGGGCTCGGGCCGGAACTCTAGCTTGCCCGCTTCGACCTTCGCGAGATCGAGGACGTCGTTGATCAGCTGCAACAGGTGCTTGCCGCTGGCGAGGATGTCGCCGAGGAACTCCTTGTGCTGCGGCGACCCGACCGGCACCTGGCCATCATGCAACAGCTCGGCGAACCCGATAATCGCGTTTAGTGGAGTCCGCAATTCGTGCGACATATTCGCGAGGAATTCGCTCTTGAGACGATTCGCCTCCTGGATGCGGCGATTCTGCATCTCGAGTGCAACGCTGCGGCGCCGGATCTCTTCGCCCTTCACGCGCTCGGCCGCCTCGCGAAGCGCGCGCTCGATCACCGGCACGAAGCGTTTCGGCTTGTCCTTCGACAAGAAGTCGAGCGCGCCGGCCCGGAGCGCCTCCACCGCCGGCTCCTCGCCGATCGTCCCCGAGATGACGATGCACGGCGTGCCGATCCGTTTGCTGCTCAACATGTCGAGCACCATCCGCCCGCCGAACCCGGGCATCATCCAGTCGGAGATCACCAGATCCCACTTCTCGGCGAGCGCGGCCTCGAACTGGGTGAACGATGCGGCGCGTGTCGCCTTGACCTGATAGCCACCGCGCTTGAGCTCGCGCAGCAGGATCTCGAAGTCATCCTCCGAGTCCTCCGCGACGAGCACGCGCAGCTGGCGATCCAACGTATGCGTCACTCGCCTAGCCCCGAGTTCGGACGATAGCTCTGCCAAGGTAGGAACGACCAGTGTACGCGCGAAGCGAACGCCAGGTTAACCCACCTTAACGGATGACTAACGTCGGGTCGGATATCCGTCGGTAAACGGAGCAGTCTTTGATAAGTCGGACGATGGGCCCGAGGACGGAACCGTGAATGCGAATAGTGCGCCCTGTCCGACGCTACTCTCTGCCCACACCTGCCCCCCGTGTCGCTCGACGATGCGGCGCACCGTCGCGAGACCGATCCCGGTCCCTCCGTATTCGCGCTCCGAATGGAGGCGGCCAAACGGCGTGAACAACCGATCCGCATGGGCCATCTCGAACCCTGCACCGTTGTCACGCACGAAGTACACCGGCTGGGTGCCGCGATTTGCTACACCCACCTCGATTCGAGGAGACGGCTGGTTTCGCGTGAACTTCCACGCGTTTCCGAGCATGTTGTCGAGGAGAACGCGCATCAGGCGTGCGTCGGCCTCGACCTCGAGGTGGGGTGTGATGATGGTCGTGACATGTCTGTCGGGATCTCGCCGACTCAGCTCTTCCAGTGCTGCCTTCGCGATCGACGAGAGATTCACCCGGTGGCGACCGATCGGCGCAAGGCTGATGTGCGACAGCTCCAGCAGCGCATCGATCAGGTCGGCCATGCGCGAGGACGCCGCCAGCACGCGCCGCACGTGCTCGCGACCGCGGTCGTCGAGACGATCGCCCAGGTCCTCGACCAGGACGCGCGTGAACGCGCTGATCGTCCGGAGCGGGGCGCGCAGGTCGTGCGAGACCGAGTAGCTGAACGTCTCGAGCTCGCGGTTGGCGTGCGCGAGCTCGGCATTCGAGCGCTCGAGCGCCTCGGCCATCGCGGCGCGTGCTTCGGCGAGCTCCTTTGCGGCGCGGGCCTCTGACGCTTCGAGCTCGCTGCGCAGGAGCTTCTCGCGCACCTTGCGTTGCTCGTCCTCGACTTGCTTGCGGCGGATCTGCGCCTGGATGCGCGCCGACAGGACGTCGAAGCCCGACCCCTTCGTGATGAAGTCATCCGCCCCGGCTTGCAGGCCCTCGATGATCGCGTCGCGCGCGTCGGTCGCCGTCAGGAAGATCAGCGGCGTGTCGCGCACGACCGAGCTGCCCTTGAGACGCCGGCAAGTCTCGATGCCGCCGATGCCGGCCATCGATCGGTCGAGCAGGATGCAATCGACCGACTGGAAGCCGAGCAGCTGGATCGCTTCTTCGCCCGATGCAGCGCGCACGACATCGTAGCCGCGCTTGCGCAGTCGATCGCCGAGGATCGCGAGGTAGTCCGGATCATCATCGACCGCGAGGATGCGCTTCGGCGCGAGCTCGCTCGCCGCGTCCGATCGGATCGTGCCCGCCGATCGCAGCAGCGCTTGAATACGCGCGATCACGAGCCCGTCGTCGTCCTTCTTCACGTAGCCGTCGGCACCCGCCTCGAGCGCGCGGACCTCGGCGTCCTTCGCGTCGCCGCTCGTGAGCAACAGGCACGGCGTCGCGCGCAGCCCCGGATCCAGCCGCAAGCGGCGGATCACGCTCGAGCCATCGATGTCGGGCATGTTCGAGGCGACGACGATCGCCGCCGGCCGCACGCTCGCCGCGAGCTGGAGTCCGACGACCCCGTTGCTCGACGACGCGGTCGAGAACCCAGCGCGTCCGAGCGACGCCGCGAGCGCCATGCGGAACGCGGGATCGCTATCGATCACGAGCACCAGATCGCGCACCGGCGGCCCGCCGATCAACTGCCGGATGCGCGCGATCACGTGCTCCGTGTCGTACGGCTTTCCGACGTAGTCGTTCGCGCCCGTCCGGAGCCCACGCACGCGGTCCTTGATCTCCGCCTCCGACGACAGCATCAGCACCGGCAAGCGCGACAGCGTCGGATCGCGCCGGATCTGCTCGAGCAGCTCGATGCCATCACCGTCGGGCAAGCGCACGTCGAGGATCGCGAGCGCGATCGGCTGCGTGCGCAGCGCGGTCCGCGCTTCCGCGAGCGTGCCGCACGGCACCGCCGTGAACCCCGCCGCATCCAACGACTCCGCGAGGTCCATGCGGACCGTCACGCTGTCGTCGACGATGAGGATGGAAGGCACCTCTCCAAACTCTAGGAGAGCGACTCCCTATCGCCAACTACGCAGTACGACCTCGCGATCGCTTCACGCGTATCCGCGGTAGCGGTGTGTAGCGCGAGCGCTCAGCGTGCGTGATCGCGCAGGAACTCGTCGAGCGCAGCCGTGACCAACGCTGGCTCCTCCAGCGACGACGAATGCCCCGCGCGTGGAATGCGCACGAGCCTGGAGCCCGCGATCGCGCCGGCGATCTTCTCCGCCTTCGCGGGCACCGTCGCGACGTCCTCCTCTCCCACGACCACGAGCGTGGGCACCGTGACACGGCGCAGCTCGGCGTGGATCCCCGCCCGATCGATCACGCCATTGACCGCGCGCCAGATGTCGCCCCTCCGACTCATGATCTGCGTGAAGCGCTCGAGCTCCGCCTTGCGGCTCGCGTCGGCGAGGATCGTCTTGCCCACCATGATCGGAACCACGCGACTTCGCATGATCGGCCGCGACAGCGTCGTACCGAGCGCGCGAACGACCTTGGTCAGCGTCCGATACTTCCCGAGGTTCTCGACCGGCTCCGGATCCGACGATGTCTCGAGCAGCATCAGCGTCTTGACGAGATCCGGTCGCCGCGCCGCCATGCGCATCGCGACGAACCCGCCCATCGACAGCCCGCAGAAATGAACGGGCCCGGTCTCGAGTGCCTCGAGCAGCGCGACCGCGTCTTGCCACACGAGCTCCATGCCGATGCACTCGCGATGCGGATCGGCCGCGCTCTGCCCCTGACCGCGGTGATCCCACGCGATGCAGCGATAGCGCGACTTCAGCGCGGCGATCTGCGGCTCGAACAGCTCGGTTCCCCACAGCAGGCCATGACTGAACGCGATCGTCTCGCCGGTCGAGCCCGGCCCCGTATCCACGTAGTACAGCGTGGTCCCATTCACCTCGATGTTCGGCATCGAGGCGAACGTAGACTACTTCGCGGAGCCGGATCCGGCAGGCGACGCGGAAGGTGGCGCGTGCGGAGCGACGATCACCGCGTCGCCATCGCGCAGCCCCGGCACCGCGATCTTGATGATCTGCTCGTCCCCCGTGAGGCCCGTCGAGATCTGCAGCGTCGCGCCGGTATCGCGCTCGACCGTGATCTTCGCGAACTTCACGCGCTGCTGAGCGTCGACGGTGGCGACGCGCAGGCCATCCGCGTCGGAGTACAGCGCCGTCGATGGGATCTCGAGCACCTTGTGCGGCGTGGGCAACGTGATCGAGACCTGCACGTACATGCCGGGCAGGAGCGCGCCGTCGGTGTTGGGCACCTGGATCTCGGTCGTCATCGTGTGCATCTCTTCGTCGAGCGCGCCCGCGGAGCGCGTCACCTTGCCGGTGAACGTGCGGCCCGCGTACTCGCGGACGGTGACGGTCGCCGGCGTGTCGGCGCGGACGCTCGGTGCGATCGTCTGCGGAACGTCGACGAAGATGCGGACGGGGTCGGTCGCCACGAGCGTGAACATCGGCGTCGTGCCGCCCGCCTGGACGAGGGCGCCGCGGTCGACCGAGCGCGTGGTGATCGTGCCGGCGAACGGGGCGACGACCTTCGCGAAGCCCTGCAGCTCGACGAGGCGGCGCACGTTCGCTTCCATCGCGGTGACGTTCGACTCCGCGGCGGCGACCGTGGCCTCGTCGGTGGCCGCGCGCGCCGCGGTCTCCTCGACCTGCGACTTGGACACGAGCTGCTGATCGGCCAGCGTCGTGTAGCGCGTGCTGTTCGATCTGGAGTAGTCGCGCTGCGCGGTCGCTTGCTTGACCGCCGCGCGGGCGGAGAGGAGCTGCGCGCGTGCCTGCGAGAGCTCGGCGGCGAGCTCGGGCGTATCGATCTCCGCGAGCACCTGGCCCGCGGTGACCTTGTCGCCGATGTCCGCGTGCCAGGCGCGCACGTAGCCCGGCACGCGCGCGAACAGCTTCGTCTCCTCGAGTGGCTTCACGGTGCCGGGAAGCGAGAGAGCGCGATCGCTCGAGAGGACGGTCGCCTTGATCGTCTCGACCTGGGGCGCGCTGGTCTCGGTCGCGACGTCGCTCGTGCGCGCTTCGGACGACGTGCCCTTGCGCAGGTAGCCGAACGCGAAGCCGCCGCCGACGATGATGGCGAGGGCGACGATCACACCGATGCGCGACCCGCGCGGCGGTGGGGGCAGCGGGAAGCCGAGGTCGTCGGTCTGCGACGGTCCGGGCGTCGGCGTGGTCGCCGGATGAGGCGAAACGTCGGTCATATCTGCTCCCAATCCTCGTGCGTCTTCGGCTGCTTTCGCCGGAGCACGCTGTACATCACGGGGACGAAGAACAACGTCGTCACCGTCGCGAGCACGAGCCCGCCGATCACGGCCCGCCCGAGCGGCGCGTTCTGCTCGCCGCCGTCGCCGAGGCCGATCGCCATCGGGACCATACCGATCACCATCGCGAGCGCCGTCATGAGGACCGGACGCAGGCGAGTCATGCCGGCCGCGAGTGCGGACTGCTGACCATCGCGATGCGCGCGCTGCTCGTTCGCGAACGAGACCACGAGGATCGAGTTCGCGGTCGCAACACCGACGCACATGATCGATCCGATCAGCGCCGGCACCGAGAGCGTCGTACCCGTGAGGAACAAGATCCAGACGATACCCGCGAGCGCGCCCGGTAGCGCCATCAGGATGATGAACGGGTCGAGCCACGACTGGAAGTTCACGACCAACAGCAGATAGACGAGCAGGATCGCGATCAAGAGACCGGAGGCCAGCCCTCCGAACGAGCTGTCCATGCTCTCCGCCTGGCCCTTGAGCGTGAACCGCGTGCCCTTCGGCGCCTTCGCGCGCGTCTCGTCGAGGAGCTTGTTGACCGCATCCGCGACGGAGCCGAGGTCGGTGCCCTGAATGTTCGCCTGGACGTCGTACGTGCGCGCGACGTTGAAGTGCGTGAGGTTCGCGGGTCCGTGCTCGCGCGTGATCGTCGCGAGGTTACCGAGCGTCTGCGGCCTGCCGAGGTCCGTCGAGATCGGCGTGGCCTTCAGGGCCTCCATCGAGTCGATCGCCGACTGCGGCGTCTGCACCGACACGAGGTACTGCACGCCGCGCTTGTCGAGCCAGTAGCTCGGCGCCGCGTCACCGCTCGACGCGAGCGAGACGAGCAGGTCGCTCGCGACATCGCGCTCGGTCAGGCCGGAGCGCTGCGCCTGCACGCGATCGATCTTGATCTTGAGCTGCGGGACGTTCGAGACCTGGGCGAGGTGAACGTCGACGGCACCCGGGATCTTCGCGATCTTTCGCGCGAGCTCCTCGGCGGCGGCGCGCGTCTTGTCCTCGCTGCCGATCGGCCCGACGACCTGCACGTTGATCGGGGCGGCGAGACCGAAGTTCAGCACCTGCGTCGAGATATCGGGCGCGAGGAAGAAGAACGTCATCTCGGGGTACTCGTGGCGCAGCACCTCGCGGAGCCTGGCCATGTACTGCTCCGTCGGGCGATGCCCCTCCTTCAGCGCGATCATGATCTGGCTGTCCGCCGGCGAGATCAGCGCGCCCTCGCTGAGCGAGAGGTTGATGCCGGAGTACGGCGTACCCATCACGTCGAGCATCGTCTCGATCTCGGAGCGCGGGATCACCGTGCGGATCGTCGACTGGATCTCGGCCATTCGCTTCTCTGCCTCTTCCAGTCGCGTCCCCGGCACGCCGCGCACGTGCAGCTTGATCAGGCCCGCGTCGACGGACGGGAAGAAGTCGCGCCCGACGAGCGGCAGCATCGCCATCGAGCCCGCGACGAACGCGAGGAACACGACGATGACGAACGCGCGGTGCACGAGCGACCACGCGAGCCACCTACCGTACGCGGCGCGGAACCGATCGAAGCCGCGATCGAACGCCGCGGAGAACCAGTTCGGCGTGTGACCGTGCGCGGCCTCGCGCGCGAGCAGGTAGCGCACCATCGTCGGCACGAGCGTGCGCGACAGCAGATACGACATCAGCATCGCGAACACGACCGCCATCGCCATCGGCACGAACAGCGACTTCGCCGCGCCGGTGATGAACGCGATCGGCAGGAACACGATGCAGATGCACAGCGTCGCCACGAACGCCGGGACCGCCACCTGCTGCGCACCGTCGACGATCGCGCGCACGAACGGCTTTCGCTGGCCGATGTTGCGATGGATGTTCTCGATCGCGACCGTCGCGTCGTCGACGAGGATGCCGACCGCGAGCGCGAGGCCACCGAGCGTCATCACGTTCAGCGTCTGGCCGAGCGCCTTGAGCACGATGATCGAGAACAGGATCGACAGCGGGATCGAGATGATCACCGTCAGCGTCGAGCGCCAGCTGCCGAGGAACATCAGGATCATCAGCGCCGTGAGCACGCCCGCGATCACGGCCTCGTGCACCACGCCATCGACGGACGCGCGCACGAACACCGATTGATCGAACAGGATCTTCACGTCCATCTTGCCGCGCGCGGCCTCGGGCAAGCGCTCGAGCGCCCTCGGCAAGCGCTCGCGGATCGCGTTCGTCACGTCGAGCGTCGACGCATCACCGTTCTTCAGCACCGACATCAGCAGCGAGCGGCGCCCCTCGACGTGGACGAGGTTTGTCTGCGGCATGTTGCCGTCGCGCACGTTGGCGACGTCGCGGATGTAGATCGTGCGCCCGTCGACCGACTTCAGCGGGATGCCCGCGAGCTCCTCGAGCGTGTCCGGCGACGAATCGACGACGATCGGGTACTCGTTGACGCCGAGCTTCGCCGTGCCCGACGGCAAGACGACGTTCTGCACCGCGAGCGCTTGCTGCACGTCGCGCGGCGACAGGCCGAAGCCGTGCAGCTTCTCCGGATCGATGTCGACCATGATCTGGCGTTGCTTGCCGCCGTACGGCCACGGCATCTGCACGCCAGGGATCGTCGCGAGGTCGCTACGGATGAAGTTGACGCCGTAGTCGAACATCTGCTGCTCCGACAGCGAATCGCTCTGGATGGCGATCTGCATGATCGGAACGCTCGTCGCGCTGTACTGCATGATCAGCGGTGGCACGGTGCCCGGTGGCATCGAGCGCACTGCGCTCTGCGCGACCGCGGTGGTCTGCGCGATCGTCTTCTCCACGCTCGCGCCCGGCTGCAGGTAGATCTTGATGACCGCCTTGCCGGTGAGCGTCTGACTCTCGATGTGATCGATGTCGGCGACGATCGTGGTCAGGAAGCGCTCGAAGTTGTTGACGACGCGCTTCTCCATCTCCTCGGGCTGCAGGCCGCCGTAGGTCCAGATGACGGAGATGACCGGGATGTCGATCGTCGGAAAGATGTCCGTCGGCGTCTTCTTGATCGAGTACGCACCGCCGATCGCGATGAGCATCGCCATCACGACGAACGTGTACGGCCGGCGGAGCGCTGTCCGGATCAACCACATCGAATTTGGCTACGAGTCTGCCCGGGTTCGTGGCGGTGTCCAGCATGCCGGACAGAACGCTGCGGTCCATACACACTGTGCAAAACTTCCGGGGCGCACCAAGTCGCCGTCGATCGAGCCATCACCGACGACAACCGTTTGCCCTCAAACGATCATTCGCGTCGAGTTCTGCTTGCTGGCACAATGCTCCGATGCGACGCATCGTCCTGCTCCTCGTCGCGGCGACAGTCATCGGTGTGCCCCTCGCCGTGGCGCAGCCTGTCGCAGACCCTGCTACCCCGCGGCCGTTGATCATAGGAACCAAGGAGTCTCCGCCATTTGCGATGCGGACGGAGGACGGCGGCTGGACCGGGCTCAGCATCGAGCTGTGGAGGGACGTCGCGAACGACCTGGGCCTCAGGTACGAGATCCGCGAGTACGACCTCGTCCAGCTGTTCGAGGCGCTCGAGAAGCGTGAGATCGACGTGGCGGTCGGTGCGCTGACCATCAACGAATCGCGAGAAGCGCATGGACTTCTCGCATCCCGTCTACTCGACCGGCCTCTCGGTACGTCGAGATCGCCGGCGTGGAGGATGGAGTGAAGGCCGTGAACGACGGCGAGACGACGCGTTCGTGTACGACGCTCCGATCCTCCAGTACGCGGCCAAGACGTTCGGCGACTCGCTGATCGTCCTGCCGAAGTTCTTCCGCCGGCAGGACTACGGGTTCGCCTTGCCCGAGGGCAGCGAGCTGCGCGAGCCGGTCAATCGAGCGCTGCTGATCGCCCTCACGAGAGAGCGCTGGCAGGCCCTGCTCGACTACTACCTCGAGCGCTGAACGCTCGTGATCCCTCGGCGCGTGGCGATCCACAGCCGCCCGGCCGCGTACGCGGTCGCGGTCGTGTCGTCCGTCGTGAACACCTCGGTCGACGCCCAGCCCTCGCGGCCATCGCTCGTGCGGAGGCCGTTCATCGTCGCGGCGAGGAGCTGGCCGTTGTCGAAGCGCAGCCCGCCCGGGTTGATCCATCCGTCGCCGAGCTGCGTGGCGGTGACGGCGGCGCCGAGCGTGAACCGCGTGACGCCACCCTTGTACGTGCCGGCGTACACCTCGTCGCCGCGGACCGCGAGCGCCATGACCCAGTCGTCTCGGAGGTGCTTGGTCGCGACGGAGTAGCGGGTCCATCCCGAGTCATCGGGCTTGCCGCGATACACGCCGGTCGTCGCGCCGATCCAGAGGTAGCCCTCGCCGTCCTCCGCGACCGCCCACACGTTCTTCACCTCGAGGTTCTGCTTGAGGCCGATCGCGACGGGACGCGCGCCGTCGGCGAGGATCGCCGCGCCGTGCATCGTGCCGGCGAGGATGCGGCCATCGCGTATGCGAACGAGCGACAGCACGCCGCGCGCGGGCAGGCCCTCGGCCTTCGTGATCTCGGAGACAGCGATTCCCCCGGCGCTCTGCTCGATGATCGAGATGCCGTTCGCGGTCGCGACCCAGATACGCGAGGTTGCATTTGCGCGCGGCTCGACGAGGATCGCGTTGATGCGGTGATCGAGCTTCGCGCTCGTGACCTTGGTCCACACGCCCTTCGCGAGCTTCGCGAGGCCGTGGTCGAACGTGCCGACCCACAGCGTGTCGCCATCGGCGGCGAGCGCCGAGACATCGTTGCCGGGGATCGCCGCGACGGGCGCGACCTTCGACCATGCATCGGTCTTCGTCGCGCGCACCGCGAGACCGTCGAGGCCGCCCGCGCACGCGGCCCCGCCGCGCTCGGTCAGCGCTTGCACCATCGCGATCTTCGGAGCGCCCTTGTAGGTGACGAGGCGACCGCGATCGACGGTGACAAAGCCGCCGCCGAGGCCCGCCGCGACGATCGCGCCGTCGACCTTCGTCACGCGACGCAGATCGCCGCCGCCGTAGCCGCGGACCTTCGCGCCTTCGCGCGTGTAGAGGCCGTTCGTCGTCGCGATCCACAGCGTCTTGCCATCACCGTGGAGGGACGTGACCTCGTTCGCGCCGCTCTCGATCGTGACGAGCTCGAACGTGCCGTTTCGCATCCTGTAGAGACCGCCCGCGGTGCCGGCCCACAGCGCGCCATCGGCGATCGCGAGCGAGCTGACACGCGCGCGCGCTTGCTTGTTCCCGCCGCCCTTGAACGCGACGGTGGTCCCGTTCTTCCGCACGCCGTCGGCGGTCGCGACGTATCGCGCACCGCCGAACATCACGACCTCGCGAGCCGCGGCGCCCGCGTGGACCGCCACGATCGTGTTCCCCGCGCCGAGCGTCGCGACGCCGCCCTCGGTGCCGACATAGATCACGCCGTCGGCCAGCGCGAGTCCATCGATGCGCGTCGCCGGCAGTCCGTCGAGCGCCGTCCACACGCGCCTGGTCGCGCCCGCCTTGTCCGTCCACACGAGCCCGCCGCCGGTTCCGACGAGGAAGCCATCGTCGATCGGCATGCACGCGCGCACCTCGCCGGTGTTCGTGTACACCGCGACGGCGGCGTTCGCGATCGCGGCGACGAGGCTCACTGCACCACCAGCTCGATGTTCGACTGGTTCAGCGCGTTGTCGCGCGCGTAGATCTGGAGGCTGATCGGGCCCGTCAGCGGCGACGCCGGCGTCCAGTCACCCTCGAACACGCCCCACTCCGTCATGCCGAGCTTCATGATCGTGCCGTCGGGCAGCACGACCTCGACGCGCTCGGCGTCCTTGGGCCGCGAGCCATCGCGCTGCTGCTTCACGCGCAGGTGGTACGCCGCGCCGATCTTCTTCGCCGTCGCCGAGATGATCGGCGCCTTCGTATCGACGGTGTACGGCAGCTGGATGACCTCGATGCGACCGTCGGCGTGCGTGATCGTGACGCGCGCGTAGTAGATGCCGTCCGGCGTCTCCTGATCGATCAGGAAGCGCACCATCCACGCGTTGATGTCCCGGTCCCACACCGCGAGCTTGGTCTCGCCGAACGGGAACGTGACGACGACGGACTGCGCATCGAGCGGCGCCGGAATCTTGATCTCCGGATCGCCGGGCTGGACCTCGTCGGGCGACAGGCTCGCCTCGCGGGCTCCGAGCGAGTCGAGGTCGCCGCCGGTGACCGTGGGCGCCTGCTGCGCGAGCCTGTGCGCATCGGCCTCTCGCTGCTTCTTGCGATCGATCTCGTACTGCTTGAACGCCTCGTCGTTCTCGAGGACGAGCAGCGACGTGTACTTCGACATCACGCCGAAGTCCGTCGACAGCGCGACCACCTCGTCCTTGCCCGCGTTGCTCGCTTCCATCTTCGCGAGCATCTGTCGCGCCCAGCGCTGCGCGACGCGATCGGTCGCGACCGCCGCGGTCAGCTGGATGTCCTGGCTGAACGGCTGGCCCGCGATCGAGCCCGTGAGCTTCACGCTCGCCGGCATCGGTGCATCGGCGGGCAGCTTCATCACCGCGACCATCTCCTCGCCGTCGAGCAACGTCGTCGCCGTCGACGGGAACAGCACGCTGCCCTCGGGCGCGACGATGGTCGCGTTCGACAGGCGCGGCACGTCGGCCTGCACAGCCGCGAGCGCGAACCGCTGCTCGTCGATCTGGCTGTTCACGATCATCGAGCGCCCGCCGGTCTCGCCGGACAGCTCCGCCCACAGCGCGGTGCTCGCGCCCTTGCCGACGAGCGCGGCGTCGACCGGCACGCCGATCTTCTTCGCCAGCTTCGCGAGCTCCTCGGTGCGCACCTCGCCCCAGGTCGCGATGCCATCGCCGATGTAGATCACCTGCGTCGGATCCGCGGCGTCGAGCACGCCGAACGTGTTGCCGAGGTCGCTCGCGCCGTCGGGCTCGATGCTCTCGATCATCGCCTTCGCGGCCCTGATCGCTTGCTCGCTCGGCGCCACGTAGCCCGGCCAGCTCTGCTGCGTCTCGACATCGGCGGCGATCACCGTGAACCGGTCGGACAGCGCGAGCTGGCGCACGGTGGTCTCGAGCACCTCGAGCTGCTGCGCGCGGTCCTCGAGGGAGCTGCGCGACGTATCGATGACGATCGCGATGTTGCGCGCGCCGACCGACGGCATCCAGCGCGGTGCGACGAGCTTCGGCGCGACGCGAACCGCGGCATACATGCCGTCGGCGCGCTTCTCCGTCATCACCTCGGGCACCTTCGTCGCGATCGGGACCACGAGGTCGATGCCCTTCTCGACGTTCTTCTGCGCGAGGTACGGCTTGCCGTCGACGGTCATCGCGAAGTCGCCGATCGACTGGCCCGCGAGCGAGTAGTCGTACTCCCAGCGGTCCGCGGCCGCTTTCGTCATCTGTGTGACGTAGCGGATCACGATCCTCTTGTCGGCCTTGGCTTCGAGCGGGAACACGCGGAGCTTGAACCAGTTGCCCTGCTCCCACTCGAGGAGCGCCGGGTCGAGCATCTCGTCGACGATCTTCTCGTAGACCGCGCGCGCCTTCTCGCGCTCGACGATCTCGCCCTCGACCATCTTGCCCTCGATCTCCATCGCGAGCCCGACGAGCAGCGCGCCGTCCGGCACCGGGAAGCGGAACGTGCCTTCGCGGCGATCATCTGTCGCGTTGTGGAAGACGTGCGTGACCTCGGTGATCGCTTGATCGCCCGCGGTCTTCACGTCGACGAGCACGCTCCTCAGGGCCACCGCTTCCATCTTGTCGGTCGCGCCGACGCGCGCTTCCATCGTGCCCGCGCCCGCCCCCGTCTCCGGCTGCTGCAGCGCGAAGCTCCAGTCCGCCGCGCTCGGCCGCGCGCCGGTCGGGCGAACGTCGGCGCGGCTCTGCGGGCGCGCGTCGACCATCACGTCACCGACGACGATCACCTCGCCACCATCCGTGTCGATGTACGAGGTGATCGAGGCACCGCGGCGCAACCGCGCGCGTCCCTCGAGCACCGCGACGTGCACGCCGCTGCCGTCCTGCGTGAGCGCGACGCGCGTTCCCGCGCGCATGTAGAGCAGCGGCGCCTCCGCTGCGTCGCCGAGGGCGACGATCGCACCGCGGCGCTCGGTCTTCACTTCGCGCACGTTCGCGAGCGTGTTGCCCGCGATCATCGGCATCCACGCGTCGCCTTGCTTCGCGCTGAGCTCGCCGCGCACGGTGATCGCCGCGAGCGGAACCGTCATCGCCGGGCGCGCCGCCGTGACGGCACCGACGCTGGCCTGGACGTCCTCGCGCTTCGAGCCGCCGCCGCACGAGATCAGCGTCGAGAGGAGCAGCGTCTTCAGAAGGGTCGTGTTCATGTTGATGCTCACTTCGATGCCCCCGCGGGGTGTTGCGCGACTGAAATCCGGGCCACGGTCACGGTCTGCTTCTCGTCGAACAGGCGGTACGGCAGGACGTGCTTGGTCTCGGTTGGCTTGCCTTCATCGAGGACGATGACGACCTCGCCGCGCGCCTCGGAGAAGTTCGAGCGACCGCGGCCGAAGTAGTTCACCTGCACGAGGTACTCGCCCTTCGCCGCTTTCGAGGCGGTGAAGCTCTCCGGGCCGTAGCCCGTCGTGACGTCGTCGTACAGCGCCTCGCCGTTCTTGCCGTTGCGGTGCGAGTAGAAGACCTTCTCGCCGCCCGGCGTGGTCACCCACAGATCCACGTCGGAGTGATCGGTGTCCCAGGTCAGGTAGACCTTGATGTCGTTCTCGGTGCCGCCGGAGAGGCCGAGCTTGGCCACCTCGTCCTTCTTGCCGAGCTTCGCGTAGATCTGCGCGAGGCGCTGCTTGGCCGGATAGCGCACGGCGTCGGCCGTCTCCGGATCCGCGATGATCGCCTCGAACCGCGTGCGCGCTTCGTCGATCATGTCGAGCCGCGCAGCGACATCGGCGAGCTCGAACGCCAACCGGCGATCCTTGGAGCCCGACGCGGCCGCCGCGATCAACCGATCGTACGCACCTCGAAGGTCTCCGCTCTGCTTGAGCACGCTCGCGAGTGCGCGATGCGCCGCTGCGTCCTCGGGCAACAGCTCGACGACCGCGCTGTACGCACGGCGCGCCTTCGAGCGATCGCCCTTCTCGCTGTACAGATCGCCGAGCAGGCGAACGACGACGAGGTTGTACGCGTCGACCTCGCGCCACTCCTTGGCCGCGGCGAGCGCTTCGTCGATCTTCTTCGCGCGCTGCAGGCCGCGCACGAGTGCGAAGCGCGCGGCGCGGTCCTTCGGGTCCTTCGCCACCGCCGCGCGGAGCGCCGCGAGATCTGCATCCGAATTCGTGCGAGATCCCGCCGGCTCGGTTTCTGCGGGCTCGAGCGTCAGCCGAGCGTCCGCGGCCGTCGCGGGCAGGGCGGTCGTGGCGACCAGCGTTACCGCCAAGATCGCCGTCTTGCGTGATTGCATGGCCCAAGGGAGGTGCAGCCGGGATGCCATTGCAAACCTTTTTTGCTGGGCGTAGTTAGCGTCACGGTGGCCATCGAGACACGCCCAGACTCATTGCGGGACACGCGCCATGTAGTAGGTTCCCCCTCTCACATTCGTCGGAGTAGCTCTATGGCCAATCAGCGGACCACCTTCCTCAAACGCCAACGCGAAGCAGATCGCAACGACAAGCAGAAGGCGAAGGAGCAGCGTCTCGCAGCAGCACGTTCGGGAGAGAAGACGACGAAGGGTCCGCAGATCGCGTGGGATGAAGCGGTCACCGAGCACGACAGCGCACTCACGAGCGACAAACCCGTCGCGACCGGCGGAAACCTCAGCTCGCCGAACGCGAACAGCAACAACACCGCCGGCGCCAACGCCTCCCGTCCCGCGACCGCGCAGCCCGCACCCTCGTCTCAGCGGCCGTCGCCGGCACCGGCAAAGCCGGCGCCCGCACCGGCGCCCGCGAAGCCGCCCGTCAAGCGGTGACCATGACCTCGCGCACGCGGACGTTCGAATGGGCCGACCCGCTCGACACCGCGCGCGGTGCCGCCGGCAAGACCGGCCGCGAGTTCCTCGAAGCGATCATCCGCGGCGATCTACCGCCCGCGCCGATCCAGCACACGCTCGGCTTCACGCTGACCGCGGCTGGCGACGGGATGGCGCGCTTCGAGGGCGAGTTCGCGGAGTACATGTACAACCCTGCGAACAGCGTGCACGGCGGCATCGCCTGCACCCTGCTCGACTCGGCGATGGGCGCCGCGGTGATGTCCGCGTGTGATGCGAAGACCGGCTACACGACGATGGACCTGAACGTCCACCTGACGCGCGCGATCACGGCAAAGACCGGTGCGTTCGTCGCCGAGGGCCACGTCGTCCATCGTGGCTCGCGCATGATGACGGCCGAAGCAAAGCTCACCGACGCGCAGGGCAAGCTCCTCGCGCACGCGACCTCGACCTGCATGCTGCTCGATCGCTAACGCGCGGTTCGGACCGAGCATCGCGCTAGCAACCGGGAAAGCACGCCGTGCCGAGCTTCTCCGCCGCCTTCGCGCGTGCGGTCTCGGCGATGTCGAGCACCTTGCCGACCGTCTCGCGCGCGATCGCCTGCAGCGCGCTCGTCGTCGCGTACTTCGCGAGCAGGCGCTGGCCGAGCTGCTGGTGCGCGAGCTCGTCGGGCTGGATGTACTCGCGATAGATGCGCACGGTCTCGTGATCGCCCTTCTGCGCGCACAGCGCCATGAAGTTCTCGTTCACGCCGTACGCGATCGACTCGAGCGTGAACAGCCCGGCGGCGATGCGCTCGACCGTGGTCGAGAGCTGCTTCATGTAGACGAACATCGGGTTGTCGGGCGGCGGCGTCCACGCGGCGACATCGACGTCGAGCGCGGCGAGGCGATCTGCGACGAGGTTCCAGTGGTTCGCCTCGTCGCCCGCCTGCCGCGCGAACGCGATCTTCACGTCGACCTCGGGCGTCGTCGGGATCCACACCGCGGCGAGCTCGCTCACGCTGATCTCGTTCGCGAGCGCGACGCCGAGGAGCTTGGCGGGATCACCGGACGCGTCGCCGTCGAGCGAGAGGCGGCCCGCCCCGATGATCGGTGCGAGGCGCTCCGCCTTGAACGCCTCGAGCTCGGCGATGAACGAGCTCACGATGCCGGCCTCTCACACGTCATGCGCATGGCGGCGTGTTTACACCGTCGAGGACGCGAGCGGTGAACGATGTGTTCGGCGAACCTCACGGAGCGAGGTGCCGCAAGATGCTGCGTTAGACACGAGGTAGCAGCCGACAAGAAGCGTGAGCGCGCTGACTCGACTCGCGCTGGTACATCTTCGTCGCACGAGGTCGGAAGATTCGTTCATCGACGCGAGCGACGTCGCTCTCTAGTGTGAGCGTCATGGGTGAGCTTGTAGATGCCGCGGTCGCGACCGCGACGAAGCCGACGCTCGAGATCCTGGTGATGCGCGTGCAGACGAGGTTTCGCACCGAGGACGAGTTCGTCGCCGCGTTCCGCCGCTTCTGCACCGACAACACGTGCTTCGTTCCGACGACGACTCCACGCACGGTGGGCATCGAGACCGGCTTCTCGATCCGGCTCTGCGATGGAACGCCGATGCTGCGCGGCCTGTGCGTGGTGCTCGACTCGTGGGAGACGGACGACAATCCGTATCGTCGTCCCGGCGTGCGGCTCGGTGTGCGCACGCTGACGCGCGAGACCAAGCCGATCTTCGATCGCATTCGCGACCCGAGGCTCGCGGCCGGAAGCTCGCCCGACATCGCGGCGCACGCCGCGCTCGCGGAGGAGCTCGAGCGCCCGACGATCGAGATGCCGCCACTGTTTCCGGAGACGCAGGACTGCACGCACGAGGACGCGCACGAGGACGCGGCCGACGCGATGGATGCAGTGCCGCTGCCCGTCGACTGGCAGGACACGGCCGCGACCGAGCGCGTCCAGATCGACACGGTCCCGATGCGCGCGCCAGTGCCGACGCTGCTCGGCGTCGCGCCGATCGCGGTGCCGCGCACGATGACGCCGCGCGAGCGCCTCGCGATGCCTCGCCTGACCGCGACCGGAACGCAGACGGTGATCGTTCGCGAGGAGCCCGTGCTCGAGGAGACGCCGCCCCCGGCCGCGATGCCGCCGGCCGTGATCGTTCGACGGCGCTCGTGGTGGAACCGTCTCGTGTGGCGCATGCGTGCGTGGTACCGGACGCGCGTGTGGGCGTGGCGCCGCCGCTGATCACGGTTCACGTGCCATAGTGCGCGTAGGGTGTCGCGCAATCCGTTCCTCGCCGGAAAGGCGAAGCCGATCATCGTCGGCCATCGCGGTGTCCCGAAGCTGCACCAGGAGAACACGCTCGCGGGCTTTCGCCGCGCGATCGAGCTGGGCATCCCCGCCGTCGAGCTCGACGTCCGGCTCACCGCGGACCGCAAGGCGATCGTGCTGCACGATCACAACCTGCGCCGGCTCACGGGCAGCTCGTTCGACGTCGACCACCTCGCGTGGGACCAGATCGCGAAGCTCCGCATTCGCAAGCGGCTGCCGATGGGGATCGATATCCACGGCAACCAGATCATCCAGGAGTACGAGCGCGAGGAGCGCATCCCGCTGCTCGCCGAGGTGCTCGCCGAGGTCGCCGGCCGCGCCGCGATCAACGTGGAGCTCAAGCTCGACATGCCACGCTGGTGGGGTGTGGAGATCGGGACCGTCGTCGCCGACGTGATCCGCAAGGCGGGCGTCGAGGATCGCGTGATCGTCACGTCGTTCGATCCGCGCAAGCTGCTCGCCGTCGCCAAGGCGCACGACAAGGTCGCCTACGGCTTCTGCTTCGACGACACGATGCTGAACTTCGCGCGCCCGCTGCTCGACCGCCTCTCGCCGTTTCACGACGGCGCCCTGCTCCCCGAGCGCGGCATCCGCGCGAACGCGCATCGCCTGCTCAACCGCATCCTCGAGACCAACCTCGTCAGCAAGGTCCTCGGCACCAAGCTCGTCGGCGCGGAGCACACGCTCGTCGGCCGCGACACCGTGCGCCGCCTCCACTCGCACGACACGGCGATCGGAACGCACACGCTGTTCCCGATGGGATCGACGACGACCAAGGCGCTCTCGCCCGCCGCGTACACCGAGGCCGAGGTCGAGCGGCTCGTCGACATCGGCGTCGACTGGATCGAGACCGACGATCCCGAGCGGCTCCAGAAGCTGATCGGCTAGCACTGACCTGCCGCGCCGCGCCGCGGTGCCCTCGCGCGCCACGCGCCGATTTTCTCCCCGCCGCGTCGGAGATCGGGTACCACGCGCACCATGGAAGAGGGTGTGGTCACCACGGTCCTGCTGCCGGTCGCGCTGGGCGTCATCATGCTCGGCCTCGGGCTCTCGCTCACGCTGGCCGACTTCAAACGCGTCGTGAAGTATCCGCGGGCCGTCGCGATCGGCCTCACCTGCCAGATGCTGATCCTCCCGGCCGCGTGCCTCGGCATCGCGCACGCGTTCGCGCTGCCGCCCGAGCTCGCCGTCGGCCTGATGCTCCTCGCCGCATCGCCGGGCGGCGCGACCGCGAACCTCTTCTCGCACCTCGCGAAGGGCGACGTCGCGCTCAACATCACGCTGACCGCGGTCAACAGCGTCCTCTCGCTCGCCACGCTGCCGCTGATCGTGAACTTCTCGCTCGATCACTTCATCGGCGCGGACAAGTCGATCCCGCTGCAGTTCGGCAAGGTCATCTCCGTCGTCGCGATCGTGCTCATCCCCGTCGCGATCGGCATGGCGATCCGCTCGAAGAAGCCCGACCTCGCCGACCGGCTCGACAAGCCGGTGCGCATCACGTCGGCGGTGTTCCTCGTCCTCGTGATCGTGGCATCGATCGTCAAGGAGCGCGCGAAGCTCGGCGAGTATTTCGAGGCGGTCGGCCTCGCCGCGCTCGCGTTCAACCTGACGAGCCTCGCGGTCGGCTACTTCGTGCCGCGCCTCGCGCGCGTCGAGCCGCGCCAGTCGATCGCGATCGGCATGGAGATCGGAATCCACAACGGCACGCTCGCCATCGCGATCGCATCGTCGAGCTCGCTGCTGAACAACTCGACCATGGCCATCCCCGCTGCCATCTACTCGCTGATCATGTTCGTGACGGCGGGCCTGTTTGGATACTTCGTGGCGCGCCGCCCGCCGATCTAGATCGCGTGGTAGGACGAGGCGTGTCCTCACAGACTCAACGAGTTCTCACCGGCATCAAGCCCACCGGCACTCCGCACGTCGGCAACCTGCTCGGCGCGATCCGTCCTGCGCTTCGCCTCGCGGACCAAGGGCTCGAGGCGATGTACTTCATCGCCGACTACCACGCGCTGATCGACGTCAAGGATCCGAAGAAGCTGTCGCACATGACCCGCGACGTGGCGGCGACCTGGCTCGCGATGGGTCTCGATCCGAACAAGGTGATCTTCTATCGCCAGTCGGACATCCCCGAGATCCTCGAGCTCGCGTGGATCTTCAACTGCTTCACGTCGAAGGGCTGGATGAACAAGGCCCACGCGTACAAGGCGTTCGTCGATCGCAACCGCGACGAAGGCAAGGACGCCGACGAGGACATCAACATGGGCCTGTACGGCTACCCCGTGCTGATGGCCGCCGACATCGTCGCGTTCGACATCGACCTCGTCCCGGTCGGCAAGGACCAGGTGCAGCACGTCGAGATCGCCCGCGACATCGCGCAGCGGATCAACAGCGAGCACAAGAAGGACATCCTTCGCCTCCCGCAGGCCAAGCTCGAAGAGAACGCCGCGATCGTGCCCGGCATCGACGGTCGCAAGATGTCGAAGAGCTACGACAACACGATCCCGCTGTTCGCGACGGGCAAGGAGCTCAAGAAGACGATCAACCGCATCGTCACCGACACGAGCCCGCCCGAAGCCCCGAAGGATCCCGACGCGTCGACGATCTTCCAGATCTTCAAGGCCGTCGCGTCCCCCGAGGAGTCCGCGGCGCTCGCCGATCGGTACCGCAAGGGCATCGGCTGGGGCGACGCGAAGAACGCGCTGTACGAGAAGCTCGAGTCCGCGCTCGCCGGGCCGCGCGCGATCTACACGGACCTGATGGCGAACCCCAAGCGCATCGATGACCTGCTCGCCGAGGGCGCGGCGAAGGCTCGCCCGGTCGCGCGCAAGACGCTCGACCGCGTCCGCGCCGCGATCGGCATCGGCTGAACGCCCCTCTCGCCCCTGGTTAAATCCACCACTTTCGACTTGTAACGGGGTCCGACCCCATTACATGCGCGATTTGGTCAAATCCACCACTTTTGTCCAACCCGTTGGACACTTGTCCAGCCGGCGGACAGATCGAAGGTGACCGTCCGCTTCGTCGTGCAACGTTGTCCGCCCGCCGGACAGACCGAAGGGTTCGTCGTGCAACGTTGTCCAGCCGGCGGACAACCGCGTACCGGGTCCCGAGCACGCCGAATGCAAGACATCGATGAGTCGTGGCAACGCTGAACGAAGATCTCGGGTCATAGCGCCGTGCGCGAGCTGCCGATCACCATCGCGCTCTCGCTGCTGATTCATGCGGCTGCGCTGACCGGCTACGTGGCGACCCACGATTCGGAGGCCCCGCGCCCGGTTAGGAAGACCGCCCCCGCGATCGAGGTGGTGCCGCCGGTGCCCGAGGTGGAGACGGCGCCGGTCGAGGTCGCGTTGCTCGATGACGACACCGTGAAGCAGTTTCCCGACCAAGCTCCCGCCGTGGTCGCAGTGTCGCGCCCGGTCGCCCCGGCGACCCGCGTGGCGAAGCCCGAGCAGATCGCGACGACCACGCAGGCGACGACCGAGCTGCCGCCGGTGACCGAGCCGCCTCCGGTGGCCGAGAAGAAGAAGTCGATGCTGTCGATGCGCGACGGACGGAAGGAGCCCGTGATCTACAAGCCGGGCAGCGACGGCATCTCCGACGAAGCGCTGAAGCAGATGGCCGACGGCACCATGCACGTGAAGATTGCGAACGTGCCGGGCGCGAAGGAGAGCGCGGATTTCGACCAGGCGCAGGCCCGGTTGCGCAGTAGCAAGTGGGTGCAGAACGCGACGCCCGAGCAGCTCGCGCAAGCGCGCTTCGATCGCGAGGCCGCGCGGCGTGCGAAGGAGAGCGTCGAGCTGAAGGAGCAGAAGGACGGCACGTACACGTCCGAGAAGACGACGTTCGAGGCGAAGGTCCACCGCGACGGCACGGTCGATATCAAGGACAAGGGCAACTGGCAGCAGAAGTCGCCGTTCTACGCCGAGTTCGATGTGACCGACGCGATCATGCGCGGACAGGGACAGGATCCGTACTCGGCGGAAAAGCGGAAGTTCCTCGATCGCACGCGCGAGCAGCGCTACGAGATCGGCAAGCGCTATCGCACCGAGCAGCTCGGTCAGAGCGCGAAGCTCATGGCGAGTAACCTCGCCCGGCTGTGGGCGGTGACGAGCGATCCGCAGAAGCGCAAGGACGAGCTCCTCGCGCTGTGGGACGAGTGCGCCGAGGTCGGCGACGCGGAGATCGTCGAGGGTGGCGCGGCGGCGCGGCGCCTGTTGATCAACTGGGTGCACGCGAAGAAGGTGCAGTTCACCCCGCAGGAGCTCACCGCGTTCAACGCGAAGAAGAAGTCGAAGGCGACGTTCGCGCCCTGACTACGTGCGGCGGCGACGACGGAGGAACACGAGGCCGAGCGCCGCGAGCCACGAGGGCGAGCCCGACGTGCTGCAGCCTCCGTCCTCGACCGGCCAGCACTGGTTCGCGTCGGCGATGCACGTGAAGCCCGAGGGGCAGCTGTTGCCCGGATCGCACTGCGCGGTGCAATACGAGTTGGTGCCATCGCTCGCGCACGAGCTCGTGCTGCAGTCGTTGTTGCCTTCGCACGTCGCGCCGAGGCCGCCGTCGACACCGCGCCCCGGGAGGCAGAAGCCACCGAGGCACGCGAAGCCGGAGTCGCACGAGTCGCTCGAGGTGCACGACGACATCACCTTCACGTTGATCGTCTGCGTCGAGACGCGGTCGGCGTAGTCGGTGGCGGCGACGGTGACCGAGTGATCGCCCGCGCCGATCGTCGCCGGCGCATTCCACGCGAACACGCCGTTCGCGGCGGGCTGCGCGGTGCCGCCGTCGAGCGCCATGTGGCCCTCGAGCGTGAGCACCGGCGAGCTATACGTCGCGGAGATCGGGAAGCCCGGCTTCACGTACATGCCCTCCTTGGGCGTGCCGACGACGAGCGATGGCTCCGCGAGGCCCGGCTTCAGACCGAACACGTCCTTCAGGTAGCGGAAGCTGTTCTGGAGGTTCGTCGACTGGAAGCAGCGGCACTGCTGGCGCGAGCCCGCGTCCGTGCCGCACATCTGCTCCGCGTTCGTCCACGACTTCGGCTGCGAGAGCTGCATGTACGTCATCGGATCGCGTGCGTCGAGCGAGTGGCTGAGGCCGTACATGTGGCCGGCCTCGTGCGTGATCGCGTTGCACAGGTACGGCAGGTTCGACGTCTGCGCGGCGAACACGAACGCGAGGCTGTTGTTGCGCTGCGCGTTGCACGAGATGCTCGGCGCGATGCCGCCGGCGTCCATGATCGAGGGCGACAGCTCGAACGACGTGCCGCCGACCATCACCTCGAAGTGCGAGGCGGTGCCCGGATCGACATCGGTGACCTCGATGTCGAACATCGCGAAGTTCGCCTTCACGCAGTCCATGACGGTGGCCCACGCCTCGGGGCCGTAGGTCCACGCGGACATCGTCGTGTTCGCCGATGCGATCGATGACGTGTCGGTCAGCGAGCTGTCTTGCCCGCGCGTGACCGCACAGCCGTTCGGCAAGCAGTCGTTCACGTACAGGACGTGCGAGGACGTCGTGAGGAACTGCACGCCCGCCCGCTCGGGTGGGCATTCGTCCACGCGGTTCAGGTAGACGTCGTTGGCGAGGCTCGGTTCCGCTCCTGCGACAGCGGGGAGTCCCAGCGCGGCAGCAAATACGACAAGGGGTGCGGCGCGTCCCATGGCCCAGGAGGGTAGGAGGGTTTGGGAGAGACCACCACGAAGAAATGCGGTCCGCCCCCTGGCAGCAAGTCGCCGATCGCTGATGCGGGTCCGCAGCACAAAGACCTGACAAGACCCGCCTCGATCTTCCCTAGTTGCGAGCTAGCATTAGGCGTGTCCCGCCTCACAGCAGCCCTGCTCCTATTGGCCGCGTGTTCGGGGTCGGCGTCCTCGGGGGAGCCCTCCCGTACCGCCAGCTCGGTCCCGCCGACTACCGCTCAGATGGCCGCACCGGGGGTGGCATCCACGCCGCCCCCCGATCCGCGCGAGGAAGCGCTGGCCGCGACCGTCACGCAGCTGCTCGAGAAAGAGCACCTGCTGCGCAAGAAGATCGACGACGACATCTCCCGCCAGGCGTTCGAGACGTACGTCGATCGCCTCGATGGCGGAAAGATGTTCCTGCTCCAGGCCGATCGCGACGCGCTCGCGGTCTACACGGACAAGATCGACGACGAGCTCCACGAGGGCAACCTCGTGCTCGCGCACGAAGGTGCGAAGCGGTACCAGGCGCGGCTCGCCGTCGTCGAGAAGATGGTCGCCGAGATCCTCGACAAGCCGTTCGACTTCACCAACGAGGAGTGGGTCGAGCTCGACCCCGAGAAGCTGAAGCTTGCCGCGAATGACGACGAGCTGCGCGAACGGTGGCGCCAGCGCCTCGAGCTCGAGGTCCTCGAGCGCGTGACCGGCATGGAAGCGCGGCTCGAGGCCGAGAAGACGAGGAAGTCCGAGAAGCCCGGGAAGCCCGAGAAGCCCGGAAAGAGTGAAAAGAAGCCGCTCAAGGATCCGAAGGCGGATCGCACGACGCCAAAGCCCGGCGAGCCGCCTCCGACGAACGCCGACAAGGCGGAGGACGAGGACGACGCGCGCACCGCGACGCCGCTCAAGGACATCCCCGCGACGCCCGAGGCACGCGAGGCCAAGGCGCGCGCGGATCTCGCGAAGACGTACGCGAGCCGCTTCGCGCGGCTGCGCACCGCGGGGCCGCTCGACGCCGCGGCCGATGTCGTCAACGCGGTCGCGCAGACGCTCGACCCGCACACCACGTACCTGCCGCCGGCCGACAAGGCGAACTTCGACATCCAGATGTCGGGCTCGCTCGAGGGCATCGGCGCGGTGCTGCGCGAGAAGGATCACCTGATCGAGATCAACGAGATCGTCCCCGGCGGCGCGAGCTGGCGGCAGGGCGGCCTCGCGCCCGGCGACCTGATCCTCAGCGTGCAGCAGGACGACGGCTCGGATCCCGTCGACGTGTTCGACATGCGCATCGATGAAGTCGTGAAGATGATCCGCGGCAAGAAGGGCACGGTCGTCAAGCTGCGCATCCAGAAGCAGACCGGCACCGAGGAGACCGTGTCGATCACGCGCGACGTGATCGTCATCGAAGCGGCCTACGCGCGCGGCGCGGTGCTGCAGAAGAAGGGCGCTCCGCCGTACGGCTACATCCACCTCCCCTCGTTCTACGGCGGCAAGCAGGCCAACGGACGCAGCGCCGCGGGTGACGTGCGCAAGCTGCTGCTCGAGCTCAAGGCGAAGAAGGTCGGCGGTGTGATCCTCGATCTGCGCGCGAACGGCGGCGGTCTGCTCAACGACGCGATCGAGCTGACCGGTCAGCTGATCGACTCGGGCCCGGTCGTCCAGGTCGCCGATAGTCGCGGCAACAGCGAGTCCCTCGACGACGACAAGAAGGGCACGGACTACGACGGCCCGGTCGTCGTCCTCGTCGATCAGTTCAGCGCGTCGGCGTCGGAGATCGTCGCGGGCGCGCTGCAGGACTACCACCGCGCGCTGATCGTCGGCACGTCGCCGACGCACGGCAAAGGCACCGTGCAGACGCTCGCGGATCTCGACGCCGCGGTCGGCGGCAAGATCGAGCTCGGCGTGCTGAAGCTGACGATCCAGCAGTTCTTCCGTCCGAGCGGCGCGTCGACGCAGCGCCAGGGCGTGGTGCCCGACGTGCTGCTGCCGAACCCGACGGGCCACATCGACAGCGGCGAGCGAGAGCTGCCGCACGCGATCGCGTGGTCGCAGATCCAGCCGGTCGCGCACGCCGACGCTACCTACGCGTGGAAGGTTCCGGACCTCGCGCAGAAGAGCGCCGCGCGTGTCGCGAAGCAGCCCACGCTGTCGAAGGTCGCGACGACCTCGCAGCTGTTGCGCCAGCGACAGAAGGACACGCGCGTGCCGCTGATGCGCACCGCGTGGGAGGCGCGCCGCAAGCAGCTCAAGGCCGCGCTCGAGGCGGTCTCGCCCGAGCTCGACAAGGTGCCGCCGATGATGACGGTGACCTCGCTGCACGACGAAGCGCTGCCTCCGCCGCCCGCCGGTGGCAAGGCGGTCGATCCGCTCGTGAAGTGGCGCGAGAGCCTGGCGCGCGATCCGTGGGTCGACGAGACGGTCAACATCCTCGACGACATGGCGAGGGCGCGGAACTAGATCGCCGCGTGCGTCGCGCAGCGATCGGCCCACGGCATCTCGCCGAGGGCGGCCGCGCCGAGATCCTCGCCGCACACGTCGCACCGACCGAAGCGATCGTCGCCCGCGTCGATCAGCTTGCGGCGTGCTTCGACCGCGTCGAGCGTCATGCGCAGCGCTTCCTCGGGGCGCATGCCCGGCTTCTGGATGCCCATCGCCGCGACCGACGCCGCGGTCTTCTTGCCGGCGAGCAGATCCGCGAGCAGCGTCGCGAGCGTCTGCCCGCGCTTCATGATGCCGCGACGGAACGTGCGCAGCGTGTCTTCGTCGAAGCGGATCATTGGATCATTGTCGCATAGACGAGATCGTAGGGCGCCGTCTCCGACGGACGGCGCGAGAACAGGAGCGTGCATCCGTCGGGCGTGAGGAATGCGTCGCCCTCGTCGCCGTCGATGTTGATGTCGGGCACGAGCCGCGGCGGGAGCCACTTCTCGGTCACGCGCGCGCGCGTCGTGTACCAGAGGTTCGAGCCCGCGAGCTCCGCGGTGCGCAGCGACGTGAACACCATGAGGAGCTCGTCGGCGCTGACCGCCGGATCCGCATCGCCGCTCCCCGCGTCGAGCTCGACGATCGTCGACGCCGCGCCGAACGGATCGGCGGTCGTCGCGCGCGATGCGGTCGCGATCCGCTGCGGCATTCCGGTCCTGCCCAGCGCGAAGTAGAGCCGCAGGCCGTCGGCGGACAGCTGGACGTCGTGCTCGTCGTCACCGGTGTTGACCGACTCGACCGTGGCCTGGTCGGGCGTCGAGAACGTCCCCGTCGGCGTCGTGCGCGTCGCGCGCCAGATGTCCATCCCGCCGCGGGTGCCCATGCGGTTGCTGTTCATGTAGATCGTCAGCCCGTCGCTGCTGATCGAGACGCGCGACTCGGAGGAGCTGCTGTTGAGCGCCGCGACCGCCGCGGGCGTGCCGAACGCGGCGGTCGTGTCCGGTCGCGACGCGGTGTAGATGTCGGCGCCGGCACCGCCGGTGCGCGTCGAGCTGAACAGCAACACGGTCCCGGGGGGCGAGATCCACGGATCGCGATCGTCCATCGGCGAGCTCACCCCGAGGTCGCTGACCGCCGCGAAGTGCGCGACGTTCATGCGC
This sequence comes from uncultured Kofleriaceae bacterium, assembly GCA_964617845.1. Taxonomy (GTDB): domain Bacteria; phylum Myxococcota_A; class Polyangia; order Haliangiales; family Haliangiaceae; genus JABFXX01. The sequence continues at coordinate 364,463 of CAZUAR010000001.1, forward strand.
CAGCGATCGAGGCACGTGAGCGGCTCGGCCGTGTCGGCGACGCACTGGTCGGCGAGGCCGTCGCCCGCGTTGTCCGCGTAGCGGCGGCCCGAGGGGCACTCGTCGTCGCCGAAGCTGCAGTAGCCCTCGACCTCGCACATGCCGAGGTCATCGCCGCGCCGGCAGGCGTCGTCGATCCCGCACTCGAACGTGCCGGTGATCCGACACGCCGTCGCGAGCATCAGCAGCGCGAAGGCACGCACGCGCTCATGGTACCGCGTCGCCGCGCTTTGGAAGCAAGAGACCGCCGACGATGTAGATCAGCACGCCGATGAACAGCACGACGCGAAAGCCGATGTTCATCGACAGCATCACCGCGAGCGCCGAGCCCACGACCGAGGTCGCGCCGTTGAGGCCCCAGCCCCATGCGACGAGGCCGGGCGCGATCGAGTCGGCGGTGCGCACGCCGGCGGGGACGAACGTGCCCATCGCGAGGCCGGGCAGCGCGACGAGCACCGCCGCGATCGCGACGCGCGCGGGCAGCGGCAGGCCGATCAGCGCATCGAACGCCGACGACAGGCCGATGCCGTAGATCACGAGGATCGTCGTGAGCGCGCCGATGCTGACCCACTTCGCGCGCGTCTCCCCGAACCTCGCCTCGAGCTTTGGCGTGATGCCCGCGCCGATGCCGCTCGCGATCAAGAGGCCCGACAGCACGACGGCGAGCGAGTACACGGGGTGCCCGAGGAACAGCACGAACTGCTGCATGAAGCCGAGCTCGACGAGGATGAAGCCGAGACCGAGGCAGCCGAAGTAGCCGATGACGCGCAGCTTGCGCTTGCGATCGGTCGCGAGATCGCCGCGCCGGAACAGGAGGAGCGGCACGACGACGAACAGGATCGTCGTCAGCAGCGAGAACCCGAGGAGGATCACGAGGACGACGAGGCCGACGTTGTTGAGCTGACCCGCGGCCGACTTGCCGAACGAGCTGAGGATGTCGCCGAGGCGCTGGTGATAGAAGAAGAACGGCTTGTTGTCCGTTGTCGGCGTGGCGTCGTAGGCGAGCGTCGCGAGGAAGTCGTCGAGGTCGGGCGCCTCGAGCGTCCTGGCCAACAGCTTGTCGCTCGTGACCTTCCCCGCCGCGTACAGCGCGCGGACGTTGGCCTTGGTCACGAGGTCGAGGAACTTGTCGCGATCCTCGTCGGAGAACGCGTCGCGCGAGATGTTGACGGTCGCGCGCGCCTGGTTGTCGGTCGCGATCAGCACGTGCTTGCGAATGTCGGCCGGCGCGACGCCGCGGTTCTCGAGCGCTCGCCGCGCGATCGAGATCAGGCGCACGAGCTCGGCCGGCTTGCCCGGGTCGTACCAGCGCGTGAGCGCCATGACGCCACCGGGCGCGAGCGCGTCCATGAACTCCTCGAACGCCTCGACGGTGTAGAGGTTGTTCTCGCTGAGCGTGAACGCGCCCGACGACGACGCGGCCCAGGTGTCGACGAGCGTGGCCTGGATCGTCGCGAACTTCTGGCCGCTGCGGCGCAGGTAGCTGCGGCCTTCGTCGACGACGATCTCGACGTGCGGGTTCGTCGTGTACAGGTCGCCGGATGCATCGGCGAACTCGCCGCGCATCACATCGTCGACGATGATCGGGTTGATCTCGATGCCGACGACCTTGTCGACGCCGGCGCGGAGCGCGCTCAGCACGTCGGTGCCGCCGCCCGGACCGATGATCGCCGCCGGGCCCTGCGGCCGCAGCGCGTAGACGATGCCGGCGACGCGGATCTCGGGGATGCGCAGGCGCGGATCGTCCTTCGCCTCGACGGCGCTGCGCTTCCACATGCGCGTGGCCGCGTCGCCGTCGATGAAGATCCACAAATGGTCCTGCTCGCCGCCGCCCGCCGGAGCGACCGTGATCTGCGAGAACGAGTTCCACTTCTCGAACAGCACCTTGCGGTTCGCGAGGAACTTGGTCGGGTTTCGCACGATGCCGAAGCGCCGCTCGCTGCCCTCCGTGAGGCCCAGGAACGCGAGCGCGACGATGACCACGACGGCGACGCCGGCGACGATGCGCCATGGAGGCCACGCGCGATCTGCGAGGATGAACAGGAGCGCACTGACCGCGCCCAGCGCGCCGACGACGAGCACGGCGCCGGGCGCACCGAGCGCGCCGATCGCCGGCACCATCAGCACGCAGCCGATGCCCGCGCCGACGAGGTCGAACATGTAGATCTTGCCGATCTGCTCGCCGGCGTTCGCGATCGCGAGCGAGATCGCGAAGCCCGAGCACACGAGCGGCGCGGCGGTCGCGAGGTACACGTGCGCCAGCGTCCCGAGGTTGGACGTCGTGTCCTTGAGCGACACCGGGTTCGTCGTCGCGGCGTAGAGCGACCACACGGTGAACACCGCGAAGCCGATCATGAACATGCTCGCGAGCCGGAGCGCGCGCTCGCGCCTGAACACGCGCGGAAACACGAAGATCGCCGAGCCCGCGGCGGCGAGGCCGAGCAGCGCCACGCTGATCGCGAGGAACGCGAAGTGGTAGTACATCGTCACGCTGAAGATCCGCGTGAGCACCAGCTCCAACGCGATCGTCGACGTACTCGCACAAGCGACGGCGAAGGAGAACAGACGACCGCCCATGGCGCGGGCCTGTTATCGCACGGGCTCCGCGCGTGTTACATGCCTAGGACGTGAAGAGCTGGCTCGGCAGGCATGGGTGGTGGCTCGCGATCGCCGCAGCCTACCTCTACCTGTTTCCGCACTTCCCCGAGATCCGCAGCGCGAACGAGCTGCCGCGCGTGTACCTCGTCCAGGCGATGGCCGACCGCGGCACGTTCGCCATCGAGCACTACATCCGGCAGCCCCTGGTCGACGTGTCGCCGTCGAACGGGCACCAGTACTCGAACAAGGCGCCCGGCTCCTCCATGGTCGTGGTCCCGTTCTACTGGGCGATCTCGAAGATCGCGGGACCGCCGTCGTTCGACGTCACGATGTGGCTGTGCCGCGTGGTCTCGGGCGTCATCCCCGCGATCCTCTTCCTCGTCCTCCTCGCGCGCTTCCTCGCGCAGTACGCGCCCGATCCGAACATCCGCCGCCTCGTGCTCGTGGCCTACGCGTTCGGGTCGATGGCGATGTCGTACTCGCAGCTGTTCATCGCGCACCAGCTGTCCGCCGTGGTCGTCGGCGCCGCGTGGATCCTCGCGCTCGACGCCGCCGCCCGGCGCCGCGGCACCTCCGCGTTCTTCGCAGCGGGCGTGCTCGCGGGCGCGGGACCGCTCGTCGACTACCAGGCCGCGTTCGCGCTGGTCCCGCTCGGCATCCACATCATCTTCGTGCTGCGCAAGCACTCGCGCGTCGAGATGGCGCGTGCGCTCGGGCTCCTCGCGCTCGGTGCCGCGATCCCGATCGCGGTCCTCCTCGCGTATCACGCCATCTGCTTCGGCTCGCCGCTGCGCACGGGGTACGACGCGTCGAAGAACTTCGCCATCTATCATCAGCAGGGCTTCCTCGGCATCACGAAGCTGCGCTCCGCCGCGTTCTGGGGCACGACGGTGATGCCGCACTTCGGACTGTTCTCGCTGAGCCCGTGGCTCGTGCTCGTGTTCCCCGGCCTCGTCACCCTGTGGCGCCGCAACATGCGCGACATCGCGGTCGTGTGCGGGTCGATCCTCGTCATCTACGTCCTGTTCATCACCTCGATCAACTTCTGGCGCGGCGGGTGGTCCGTCGGTCCGCGCTACATCACGATCGCCCTGCCCTTCCTGCTGCCGCCGATCGCGGTGCAGCTCGAGGCGTGGCGTGCGCGCCGCACGCCGATGACGATCTCGATCGCGCTCGTGCTCGTCGGGATCGCGATCTTCACGCTCGTGACCGCGACGTTCCCCTACTGGCCCGAGTCGTTCGAGAACCCGTTCCACGAGCTCACGCTGCGCTTGCTGCGCGATGGCCTCGTCGCGCCGAACGCCGGGACATGGATCGGGCTGCCCGCGCTGATCTCGCTCGTCCCGCTCGCCGTCATCATCGGCGCCCTGCTCGGCCGTGCCGTGCGGGCCCTCGTCGGATGGCGTGGCTTCGCGATCGCCGCGGCGCTCGCCCTCGCGCTGCTGCTCGCGTTCCGCTTGTATCCCGGCACGAAGAAGCCCGACGAGCCGTACCGCCGGATCCTCCCCGCGATCCGGGCGGCGCAGCTCTAACGCAGGAGCGCGACGAGCCGCACGACCCTCGCGCCCGCGTGCAGCTTGCTGACGTACGTGTGGTTACACGTGACGGTCGGGCCGCGCTCGACGATCGACAGCGATCGCGGCTGCGACGGAACGCGAAAGAACACGGCGCCGCGCCGCCGATAGTGGACCTCGGCGCCCGGCGTCGCGGCCTCGGACACGTCGAGGACGATCTCGATCGGGTTGCCCTCGTGCACGCGATCGTGATGCGCGAGCAGGTAGTCGCCGGGAGACAGCCGCAGGACGCGTGCCTCGACGACGCGCTCGACGTGCGCCCGCTTCGCGACGACCTCGACCAGCTTCGCGAACAGCGCGGGCTCGTCGACGGTCGCGTGCTCGTAGCTGCCGCGGTCGACGAGCGTGTAGCGCGTGAAGGCCCAGCGCGAGCGCAGCTCGGCGGCGAGCGCGGGCGTGATCGCGTCGGGCACCACCTCGGCGGTCCGCGCGCCGAACAGCGTGTCGATCGTCGTCTCCGGCGACGCCTCCGGCGACGTCTCCGGCGACGTCTCCGGCGATGTCTTCGACGAGGTCACGGGTAGAACCACCCCGACAGCGACAGGCGCAGCCCGCCCAGCACCTCGCGCACCTGATGCAGCGACACGTCGCTCACGTCGAAGATCGAGATGCGATTCGGCCGCGGGTCGACGAGCTTCGCGCTGTGGATCTCGACGAGCTCGCCGTCCTCGACGCGACAGCGATACAGCTCGAGCTCGCCGCCGGTGACCGGCTCGGGCGACGGCAGGTAGTACGCGAACGCGAGCTTTCGCTCGAGGCCGTCCTGGTGATCGGCGTGCGGCAACAGATAGTGACCGGCGCGGTACGCGTACGCGCGCAGATCGGCCGTCGACACCGGTGTCCCGGTGATGCGCGACAGCGCCGGCGCGAGCGCGCGTGCCCACGCGGTGCGCAGCGCGCGCATCTCCTCGGTGTGCGGCTCCGGCGCGGTCGCGTCGAAGGCGTACAGGTCCGCCTCGAAGCGCTCGACGCCCTCCTCGTCGAGGATCGCCATGATCTCGTCGAGACACGCGGGATCGAGGAAGTCGTCGATCACCAGGTGCGGAAACGGCGCCGCCGATCGCCACGCCGTCGCGAGCGCGGCTTCATCGGCCCACGCAGGTCCGAGCTTCAGCACGCGCTCCCTGTAGCACGGTTCACCGCAGCGATGGGTCGCGCTTCAGCACACCGACGCGGGCCATCACGCGATCGGGCACGCCGTAGATCGCGAGCGCGGCCGCGTGATCGAACATCGACAGCGACTCGCGCACGATCAGGTAGTGCCACACGGCGGTCGCGAGCTCGTCGCGGGTGTCCTCGGTCTCGAGCTCGCGAAACGCGGCGAGCATCGTCTCGAGCTTGCGCCCGGCTTCCCCGAGCGCCGACGCGCGCTCGCTCTGCAGCTCGTGCTCGATGGAGGCCATCGGGTCGATGTCGGCCATGCGCGTTGGATGCCACGGAACGCAGCGCGACGCCACGCAGCGACGAGATGCCGCAGATGCCGTCGAGCGCGCCGTGAGGCGAGGCACACGGAGGCCCGGGCTCGGGCCGCTGCGACGCGTGTTAGAACCGACGCAGGGTGACCGCCGCTCCCAAGCCGGATAACGAGGACCAGCGGCTGGCGGCGCTGCGCCGGTACATGCTCCTCGACTCGCTGCCGGAGCCCGAGTTCGATCGGGTGACGGAGCTCGCCGCGAAGCTGTTCGGCGTGCCGATCGCGCTCGTGACGCTGATCGACTCGGAGCGGCAGTGGTTCAAGTCCTGCTTCGGGCTCGATGCGACCGAGACCAGCCGCGACGACGCGTTCTGCGCGCACGCGCTGTTCGACTCGACGCCGCTCGTCGTACCGGATGCGCGCGAGGATGTCCGGTTCGCGTACAACCCGTACGTCATCGGCGAGCCCCACGTTCGCTTCTACGCGGGCGCGCCGCTGATGACCCGCGAAGGCTATGCGCTGGGCACGCTGTGCGTGATCGATCGCGAGCCCCGCACGCTCGGTCAGCGCGAGGTGGAGACGCTGTCGTCGCTCGCGTCGGTGGTGGTCGATCTCGTGGAAGCGAGGCTCGGCTTCCGGTCGCGCGAGCTGTTCGAGAAGATCGCGCATCTCTCGCCGAACGTGATGTACCTGTTCGACCTCGTCGAGAAGCGCAACGTGTGGGCGAACCGCCAGTTCATCGAGCTGGTCGGCTACGTGCCGTCGAGCGTTGGCTCGGAGCTCGTCGAGCGCGTGTTCCACCCGGACGACGCGAAGAAGGCGCCCGCTCACTTCGAGCGCATGTCGAAGCTCGCCGACGGCGAGGTCGCGCGGCTGGTGTTTCGCGCGCTGGCCGCCGACGGGTCGTATCGCTGGTTCAGCGCGCGAGAGACGATCTTCGAGCGCGACGAGGCTGGGCGTCCGACCAAGACACTCGGCATCGCGAACGACATCACGGAGCTGAAGGCCGCGCAGGGCGTAGCCAGGGAGAAGACGCGGCTCCTGGAGACGGTCCTCGCGAGCGCCGGCGAGGGCATCCTCGCCGCGGATCAGGAAGGACAGATCACGCTGATCAACGACACCGCGCGCGAGATCCTCGGCGGTGTCACCGCGGAGTCGATCCGTGATCCGGAGGTGCGCGCGCAGAGGATCGCCATCTTCGAGCTCGACGGAACGACGCGCGTCTCGCACGAGGAGCTGCCGCTCTGGCGCGCGATCCGCGGAGAGTCGTCGGTGCGCGAGATCATCATCCGCAGCAGCGGGATGCCACAGGGGCGCTACGTGCTGACGACCGGCCGCCCGCTCGTGCGCGACGACAAGCGCGTCGAGGGTGGAGTCGTCACGTTCCGCGATGTCACCGCGCTCAAGGAGGCGCAGATCGCACTCGCGGAGCTCGCCGTCACCGACGATCTCACGGGGCTGCCGAACAAGCGCGCCTTGCGCCAGCGCCTCGAGCAGCTCGCCCGCGAAGGGGCGCGGGGCCGCAAGTTCGCCGTCGTCGTCACCGACGTCGACCACTTCAAGAAGGTCAACGACACCTACGGTCACAAGACCGGCGACGAGGTGCTCGCCGCTGTCGCGCGCACGCTCAAGTCGAGCATCCGCGTCACCGACTTCGTCGGGCGCTACGGCGGCGAGGAGTTCGTCGTCCTCTACACCGACGTCGACGAGACGATCGCGAAGGTGCTCGCCGAGAAGCTACGCGCCACCGTCGCGTCGATCGGTGTTCCCGTGCCGATCACCGCGAGCTTCGGCGTGTGCGCGAACGAGGCGCCGCTCGCGAGCGACGCCGACGGCCTGATCAAGGCTGCGGACGAGGCGCTCTATCGCGCGAAGCGATCGGGACGCAACCGCGTCGTCGCGTGCCACGATCCGGACTGATACTACGCCCGATGAAGCCGACGTTCTTCGCAACCCCGACCGCGTGGCGCGCGTGGCTCGAAGCCAACCACGCGACCAAGTCCGAGCTGCTCGTCGGCTTCTACAAGACCTCGAGCGGCAAGCCGAGCATCACCTGGCCCGAGTCCGTCGACGAGGCCCTCTGCTTTGGATGGATCGACGGCGTGCGCAAGAGCCTCGGCGACGAGGCCTACACGATCCGCTTCACGCCACGAAAGCCGACGAGCATCTGGAGCGCGATCAACGTCGCGAAGGTCGAGCAGCTGCGCAAGGCGGGCAAGATGCGCCCCGCCGGCGAGGCCGCGTACGCGAAGCTCAGCAGCTCGAAGACAAGCGTCTACTCGTTCGAGCGCCTCACCGCGGCGCAGTTCACGCCGGCCCAGCAGAAGCAGTGGGCTGCCAGCGCGAAGGCGCTCGCGTGGTTCCGCGCCGAGGCGCCGTCCTACCAGAAGGCGGTCACGCACTGGGTCGTGAGCGCGAAGCAGGAGGCCACGCAGGCCAAGCGACTCGCCCACCTGATCCACCACAGCGCCAACGGCGAGCGCATCCCGATGATGACGAAGTACACGAAGCCCGCGAAGACGAACGCGAAACCCCGCGCGCGCAAGAAGCGAACGTGAAACTGCTTGGCGCGATCGCGCTCCGAGGCTAGTGTGATCGCATGAACCGCGCGCTGGCCATGCGAATGCTCGCGTCCTCGATGAGGACCTCGGGCATCTGCGTGCACGCGTAACCATCAGCGTCGGCGGCTGCCCTCGTGGCAGCCGTTCGCGCATCTGCGCGGCCTCGTCTCGAGGGTGGCCTCCGCTTTAGGAGGACTGCCATGACGACTTCGATCTCGACGACCAACACCTCGACCACCAACCCGACCACCTCGGCCACCGCGCCCACGACCTTCATCACGACCGCGATCCCGTTCGTGAACGCCGAGCCGCACCTCGGGTTCGCCTACGAGCTCGTGCTCGCCGACATCCTCGCGCGCCACCGCCGCCGGCGCGGCGATGCGGTCCGCTTCCTCACCGGCACCGACGACAACAGCCTCAAGAACGTCGTCGCGGCGGCTAAGGCCGGCCTCCCGACCGCCGATCTCGTCGCGCGCAACTCCGCCGCGTTCCGTGCGCTCGCGCCGCTCCTCGACCTCGCGTCTGACGACTTCATCGCGACGTCGATCGATCCGCGTCACCGCCCCGCCGTCGAGCTGCTCTGGCGCACCTGCGCCGCCCGCGGCGATCTCTACCAGCGCGCGTACACGGGTCGCTACTGCGCCGGTTGCGAGGCCTTCGTCGATGACGATGTCGAGATCTGCGAGGAGCACCACGTCGAGCCGGAGACGGTTCGCGAGACGAACTGGTTCTTCCGCCTGTCGCGCTATCGCGATCAGGTGCGCGCCCTCATCGAGTCGAACACGGTGCGTGTCGTGTCCGACTCCGCGCGCGCCGAGACGCTCGCGTTCCTCGCCGGCGATGTTCGCGACATCTCGGTATCGCGGCCGGCCTCGCGCGCGAATGGCTGGGGCATCCCGGTCCCCGGCGATCCGTCCCAGGTCATCTACGTCTGGTTCGACGCGCTGACGAACTACCTCTCCGCGCTCGATCTCGCCGGAGATCGGGCGTTGTTCGCTCGATACTGGGACGGCGAGCCGCGCGACGACCGACACATCGGCGCGCGCACGCATGTGATCGGCAAGGGCATCTCGCGCTTCCACGCGGTCTACTGGCTCGCGTTCTTGCTCTCCGCGAACCTGCCCCTCCCGACGACGATCGCTGTCCACGGCTACCTCACCGTCGACCAGAAGAAGATCGCGAAGTCGAACAACCCGGCCGCCGTCCCACCCGTCGTCGATCGCTGGGGTGCCGACGCGCTCCGCTGGTTCTTCGCGCGTCGCTGCCGCACCCGCGTGGACTGCGATGTCCCGCGCGAGTCGATCGGCGACGCGTACGACCGAGACCTCGCGGATCGCCTCGGCAACCTCGTGCAACGCACGATCGCGCTCGTCGAAAAGCTCGCCGGGGCGCCAGCGCCGAGCCAATCGCGCGCATCGGGAGAGCCCGACGCCGCGCTGCGTGTTCCCGTACCCCGCGAGACAATCGATACCCGCGCACTGCGCGCGATCGCCGAGGCGCTGCCGGCGCGTGTCGACGCCGCGCTCGCTGCGTTTCTGCCCGACGACGCGGCGAGCGCGATCGTCGAGCTGCTCGACGCGGCGAATCGCTACCTCGAGTCGGTCGCGCCGTGGAAGCTCGCGAAGACCGATCGCGATGCCGCGCTCGCGACGCTGTATCCGCCGCTCGAGGCCGCGCGGTTCGCGGCCGGCGAGCTCGCGCCGTTCGTGCCGGGCGTGAGTCGCGTGATCGCCGCGCGGCTCGGCGACGTCAGCCTCGCGCCGGTGTGGGGAACGCTCGCGCCCGGCGGCGCGCTGCGCGGCGGGCCGCCACCACTGCCCAGACGGAGCGCTGACGGAAACCCGACACGATGCGAGCCGCGGCGAACCGGGCTAGGGTGAAGCATGCGTCTCGGTGAACTCCGGCTGGAGCGCGCTCGCGCGTCGAAGCAGTATCGCGATGGTTCGTTCCACAACACCGCGCCGATCGTCGCGCGCGTCGAGGGCGGGCAGCTGCCGATCATGCGCGAGTTCCTGTTCGGCGGAAAGAAGCGCAAGCCGCCGGGCGTGATTCCCGTCGACAGCCCGCTCGAGTCGTGGACGAAGTCCGTCGGTGCGCGCGGACTGCGCGTCACGTGGCTCGGCCACTCGACGATGCTCCTCGAGCTCGATGGCCATCGCGTGATCACGGATCCCGTGTTCGGCGAGCGGTTGGGCCCGGTCTCGTTCGCGGGGCCCAGGCGATTTCACGCGCCGCCGGTGACCGCCGCGCAGCTGCCCGAGCTCGACGCGGTCCTGATTAGTCACGACCACTACGACCACCTGTGCAAGGGGACGGTGATCGAGCTCGCGAAGCGCGGCGTTCCGTTCGTGACCAGCCTCGGCGTCGGCGCGCACCTCGAGAAGTTCGGCATCCCCGCGGCGCAGATCACGGAGCTCGATTGGTGGGAGAGCCACACGATCGGCGACGTGGAATTCACCGCGGCTCCCTCGCAGCACTTCTCGGGGCGCATCGGCGGTGGACGGAACGCGACGCTGTGGTCGTCGTGGCGCATTCGCACCGCGAATCACAACGTGTTCTTCTCCGGCGACACCGGGCTCACCGAGGAGATGCGCGAGATCGGCGCGCGACTGGGGCCCTTCGATCTCAGCATGCTCGAGATCGGTGCGTGGCATCCGGCGTGGGGCTCGATCCACCTCGGGCCCGGCAACGCGCTGACCGCGTTCGAGATGCTCGGCGGCGGGACGCTGCTGCCCGTGCACTGGAGCACGTTCGATCTCGGGCTCCATCCGTGGGCCGAACCGGCGGAGACGCTGTTCTCGCTCGCCTCCGAGCGAGGCGCGCGCGTGATCACGCCGCGGCTCGGCGTGCCCTTCGTGCCCGCGCACGTCGACGGCCCGGTGCCGTGGTGGCGCGAGGTGCTACCGGCGACGGCGGCGCGCGACGAAGATCGCGAGCCCGGCGAACAGCAAGCTGCCGGCACCGTGTGACCCGCCCGCGCTGCAGCCGCCATCGTCATCATCATCGCCGGTGCCGTCCGGGTTCATCGGGTCCGGCGTCATCGGATCGGGCTCGGGCGTGCCCGGATCCATCGGCGGCGCGGACATCGTCGCGTCGACGAACGGGAGCTCCGCGCTGATCGACGTGTAGAGATCCCAGCCGGCGCCGCACAGATCGCCCGTGCCGCCGGAGGTCACGCCCGCGACGACGAGTCCGCCACCGACGCGCATGAACGTCGGACCGCCGCTGTCGCCGAAGCAGCTGCCGCGACCATCGCTCGCGTCCATGCACACGAGGACGTCGCCGGAGACCGATGGATCGTTGGCGCCCGCGCAGTCCGCGGTCACCTTGTCGACGGAGCGAAGCAAGCCGCCGCCGTTGTCGTTGTTGTCGGCGACGCCGTAGCCGACGTCGATGACCGCGGTCGCCGCCGGCACGACCTCGCGATGGATCGGGGTCGGCGCGCGATCCGTGACCGGCGACGCGAGGCGAACGAGCGCGATGTCGTTGTCCCAGGCCTTCCAGTCGAACTCGGGATGCACGTGCACCTCGCCGATCGCGACGGCGGTGCCGCCCGCCGCGTCGTTGACGTCCGGATCGTCGAGGCGGATGTGCAAGCCGGTCGTCGGGCCGTCTGCCACGCAGTGCGCCGCGGTGAGCACCCAGTCGCTGGCGATCAGCGTGCCGGTGCAGAACCAGTTGCCCGGCGAGTCCTCGAGCGCGACGACCGTCGGATAGTCCATCGGGCTCGCGGTCTGCCCGCCGACGATGCCTTGCTCGACGCTGCCAACGTCATCGATGGACGACGCGACGCACGCGGGAAGGATCGCGAGGGCGCCGAACAAGCCGAAGAAGGACGTCACGATCGCTGGCTTGGTCATGCGCGTGCGTCGAGCAAGCGACGGGCCCGCGACAGGAGCGGTCAGTCGCTGCATGACGGGCGCACTCGCGATCCCGCGCTGTGCACGCCCCTGCGCGATCGATGCAGCTCTGCCGGCGGTTCGCGCGCGAGCGACGCTGCCGGATCGATTCGACATGAGGAGCACCGACCGCACCGAGGCCCCCATGCTTCACACGAGCGACTGCATGCGACCCCAAAATCGTCGGGTCGCAGAGCACCACCAACGTCGCAGACATGCTCGGTGCGTCGTGCGACGATCGGCACCGTCGCTGCGACAGCGGCGGTCCCAGCGTGCAACCGCGCGAGACGACTCCATGTCTGGCTGGGACACAACGAAAGGATCCGTATGTTCGACGCATTTCGACTGGGTGGCTGGGGCATGTATCCGACGCTCGTCGCCGGCTTGATCTTGATGATGTTTGCCTTCCAGTACGCGCGGAACCCCGACGCCGGCCGGCTCCGTGTCGTGCGCTTCCTCGGCGTGCTGGTCGCGCTCACGAGCTGCCTCGGGTTCGTCGCCGGCGTGATCAAGACCTGCACGAGCGTCACGCCGGACCTCGGACCGGATCTCGGGATGACCGTCGTCATCGGTGTCGGCGAGTCGCTCGTCAACATCGGCGCCGGCCTCGTCTGGCTCGTGATGGCGACGATCGTCGCGACGTTCGGCGCTGCGCGCGGTCGCGCGAACGGCGCCGAGCTGACGGATCCGCACGCGCGCTGAACGCGCAGTATGATCGGCGATGGATGTCGCCGATCTGGTCTATCGCCGTGCTGCTCCTGGCGGCGTGCGGCCGCGTCGACTTCGACGCGGTCAACGACGGCGGGATCGGCGACGGCGCGGACGCCGACGTCGTCTCGCCCGATCGCTGCCCACCCGCACCCCGCCCCACGGGCTCGCCCGCGACGGTGATCGGCGCGGGCACCGCGGAGAGCCGCGATCAGGCCGCGATCGAGGCAGCGCTGCCGGCCGGCGGTTGGATCGGCTTCGACTGCGGCGCCGGCAACCTCACGATCGTGCTCGCGTCGGAGCTCTCGATCGTGCAGCCCACGATCCTCGACGGTGGCGGCCGCATCACGCTCAGCGGCGGCGGGACCACGCGCGTCTTGAACATCAACACGCCGGGGCAGGTCACGCTGCTCGACCTCGTCATCGCCGACGGCGCGAGCAGCGCGTCGGGCGCCGGCGTGCTGATCCAGAACGGTCAGGTCACGATCATCGGCAGCACGCTGCACGACAACCGCGGACCCGCGGCGCACCCGACGGCGGGCGGCGGCGCGATCGGATCGCCGCCGATCGGCGGAACGCTCGCGATCTACGACTCGCTCCTGCGCGACAACCAGGCGGCCAACGGCGGCGCGATCAGCATCTGGGGCGACCTCACGATCGTCGAGAGCTCGCTCGTCGCGAACCGCGCGACCGGCACCGGCGCGGACACCGGCAACGGCGGCCTCGGCGGCGCGATCGCCAACGCCGGCCGCGGCAGCCTCTCGCTGCGCGGCGTGACGATCACCGACAGCACCGCCGGCGAGCTCGGCGGCGCGCTCCATCGCGTCTGCACCGACTCGTCGTGCACCGACGAGATCCGGCGCACGAGCATCGTGAACAACGCGGCTCCGAGCGCGGGTGGCGCGTATCACCAGGCGGCGGCCGTGACGATCTCGCAGTCGACGATCGCGAACAATCAGGCCACCGCCAGCGTCGGCGGCTACTGGTACATCGGTAGCAGCACCACGTTCTTCGCCGAGAACATCACGGTCGCGGGGAACACGTGCGGGGTCGGCACCGGCGCCGGCATCTCGGTCAACGCATCGAGCGGCACGATCTCGTTCTCGACGATCGCCGACAACCGGTGCGTCGGGCCCACCTGCTTCTCCGCCGCGATCGCAGCGAGCACCGGGATCACGCTGCGCGGCACGCTCGTCGCGAACAACTCGATCACCGCGACGGGCGTGCCCGTGAGTTGCGACACGCAGATGCTCGACGGCGCCAACAACTTCCAGTGGCCGGTCACGCGTCCCGGCGGCGGCACCGACGATCCATCCGCCCTGTGCGCACCGAGCATCCGCGTCGAGGATCCGCGGGTCGCGCCCGTCGCCGAGCTCGCCGGCCCCGCAGGGCGATTCCTCGTCGCGCCGCTCGACACCGGGAGCCCCGCGCAGCAGCTCGTCTCGACGATGTGTCCGGCCGAGGACCAGCTCGGCCACCCGCGACAAATGCCGTGCAGCGCGGGCGCCATCGAGCCCTGATGGTCGTGGCTACCGGAGCGGACGCCGGGGCGCGAAGCGGTTCACGAGCGCTCGCGCGAGCGGGCCAAACCACCGGCTCGCCGTGTACGGGTACGGATAGATGACGCGCGCCGTGTTGCGCTGCATCGCCCGCGCGATCAGCCGCGCCAGCTCGTCGGGCTGTCCCTCCGGCACCGACGGCAGCTTGTCACGCCCGCCGAACTTCTCGGCGGCCGCGTCGCCCATCGGCGTCGCGATCGGCCCGGGATACACGGTGAGCACCTGCACGCCGGTGCCCGCGAGCTCGCCGCGCAACGTCTCGGAGAACATCGCGAGCCCGGCCTTCGACGCGCCGTAGTACGCCTGCATCGGCGGCGCGACGAGCGCGGCCACCGACGACACGTTGACCACCGCACCGCTCTTGCGCGCGATCATCGACGGCAACACGGCGCGCGTCATCAGCAGTGGCGTCACGAGGTTCAGATCGAGCAACTTGCGCAGCTCGTCCGGGTCGGCCTCGGCGCTCGGTCCGGTGTTCTCCATGCCCGCGTTGTTGACAAGCACGTCGATCGGTCCGAGCGCCGCCTCGGCATCCGCGATCCAGCTCGTCGCGCGATCCGGCTGCGACAGATCGAGCTCGACGACCCGCACGCGCGCGACGTTCGCGATCGCGGGCTCCTTCGCGAGCGCATCGAGCAGCGCCCGCCGCCGCGCGACGAGCGTCAATCCATGTCCCGCGCGCCCGAGCTCGCGCGCCAGCGCGGCCCCGATTCCCGACGATGCTCCGGTGATGACGACGTGCACGCGCCGACTCTACTGCCACTCTGGCAGCGGGATCGCTGTTCACATCGCGCATCCACGCGATACCGCAGACGCCATCGCGGTACGTCGCCTGCAGCACGGGCAGGCATGAGTGTGATCGGCTGTCTGGTCCGCGACTCGGGGAACGAGTACTGGTTGTCGTTCGGCTTCGTCCTGCTGCTTCTCACCTGGGGCGTCGTCGTGCGCAAACGCGAGCGCGTGCAGCCACGACCCTTGCTCCACGCGTTGGCGTTGTTCGGGTGGGTCTTCGCGATGGTCAGTGTCGAGCGCGTGGACCACGATGGATGGCTGTTCCTGCTCCGCGGGTCGGCGTGGACCGTGGCGTGCGTCTATCTCGAGATCATTCTCTCTCCATCGCCGGAACGCATTCCGCGGGCGATCGCGCGCGAGCCCGATCGCGATCCGCCGTGATCGGCCTACGGCGAATTCGCCACGCCCGGCGACGGCGACGTGCAGAGCTTCCAGTCCGCGGACGCGTTGTTCGTGTCCTGGTTCGCGCGACGGCACAGCGAGCCCGAGCTGGCGACATCGGACGTCGTCAGCACGCTGCCCTCGACGAGGGAGATCGGCGAGGCAAAGCCCGGCACGTTGATCGCGGTCATCGAGCCCTCGTACGAGAGCGCGTCGATCAGCGTGTGCGTCGTGCTGTCGATCAGCGCGATACCGTCGGGCGCGCCGTTCTGGATCTTGTCCGTCGTCCATCCGGGGTCGAGCTTCACCGCCGGTGCGACGACGCTGACGTTCGGTCCTGCGATCACGAGGTAGCCGTTCGCGGCGATCGTGCCGGTGAGGTTGATCGTGTTGTAGATCGCGCCGTTCGCGCCGTTGATCAGCAGGATCTGCTTGCCCGCGAGCGAGACCGGCGACGACGACGGGTTGTGGATCTCGATCAGCTCCGCGTTGTCGGTCGACGGCATGTCGTAGTCGACCTCGTTGATGACGAGGTGACCCTGCACCGTCGACGCGATCGAGATCGTCGCCGTCGATGTCGACGCGCCCATCGTCGCGCGCACCTGGACCGTGCCCGAGGGTGCGGAGTCGACGAACGTGAACGTCGCGCTGCTCGAGCCCGCGGGGACGACGACCGTCGCCGGGACGGAGCCCGCGGCCTGTGGGATCACCGAGAGAGAGACCGTGGTTCCGCCGGACGGCGCCACGGCGTCGAGCGTCACCGAGAGCTGCACGCTACCGCCCGCCGAGATCGACGCGGTCGCGGGATCGATCGTCACCGTCTGTGGCTGCACCGGCGTGGACGTCTGGAGCGCGGCGTCCGACGCGGCGACGTACTCGTTGCCGGTGTCGAGGTCGCGCGCGAGGAAGTAGATCCAGCCGTCGGAGCGGAAGTGCGGGTACAGCGCGTACTGACCCGGGTGCATGTTCGTGATGCGCGTCGAGACGCCGGTCACGAGATCGACGAGCACGATGTTCGCCGTGCCCTTCTGCAGCATCGTCTGGAACGTCGGATCCGCGGCCGACGAGAAGCCGAGCTCGGCGTAGTCGCCGGGACCGACGTAGTGGTGGAACACCATGTAGCGCTCGTCGAACGAGATCGCCGGCTTGCCACCCTGCACGCAGTAGCGACCGATCTCCGGCGCCGTGATGTCGTACGACGCGGCGTTCGGCGTCGCGTTGACCTTGCGCAGCACGAAGCCGAGCTGGTTGCCGTCGTTGCCGAAGCGGCTGACGACGAGCTTCGTCGACGGCGACAGCACGCTGTCACCCTCCGACGGCGCGGTGAACGACACCGACGGCTTGCCGACGTAGCGCTGACCGTTGAACACCATCGGCGTCAGGCGGATCTGCGCTTGCGCGGAGAAGCCGGTGTACGGATCGCGGTTGACGCCGCCGCCCGGGAAGTCGCTCGTGAACTGGCTGTTGACGACGAAGTAGTCGCCACCGCCGAGCGCGCTGCCGAGGTGCTGATAGAGGCTGACGCCCTCGACGGTCGAGCACTGCGGCTCGCTGAAGTTGATCGCGTCGGGGCTCGACGTGAGCAGGCTCTGCGTGCAGAAGCCCGCGCCGATCGGCGTGCCCTGGAACACCCACCCCTTGTTGTCGGGGAAGAAGCCGGGGTCGTACGCGGCGCTGACGCGGATGTCCTTGTTCAGGAGCAGGTCGCTGATCACGGCGCCCGAGCCGCCCGACGCGCCGTTCGCGACGAAGCGACCGTCAGCGGAGCTGCGCATCCAGAACACCGTGTTGAACGCGAGCGTGCGCAGGATGCGGATCGTTCCGCGCGTCGACCAGTTCGCGCCGTACGACGTGCTGTTCGCGTTCGGCATCGCGGTGAGGCAGGTGCGCGGATCGCCCGATCCGTTGCAGCCGTACATGTTGATGCCCGCGGTGCGGTTCGCCACGGTCCAGCCCTGCGTCGCCATCTGCGTCGCGTGCGTCGACACCTGCGGCGAGATCGTCGTCGTGCACGACGTCGGTCCCGTGTCCGGCGCGATGTACGTCGTCAGCTTCGGCAAGCCGCGCGCGAACCACTCGGCGACGACATCGAACTCCTGCTGCGTCAGCCGCGGGTGGTTGCCCTTGGGCATCTGGCTGCGGCTCTTGAACTTGCCGTACTCGAGCGCCCACGTGTCGTCGGTGTTGCCGTCCTCGCCGGCGGGATACGCGGCGCGGAACGTGTCCTGGAACCAGCCGAGGTGCGCGGCGGCGGAGTAGATGCCGACCTTGCTCGGGCCGAACGGCGAGTCGGCGTGTCCCGGCTCGATGCGCATGCAGTCGACGATGTCCTTCGCGGGCAGCGCCATCGTGCCCGGTGAGTCGTAGCTGACGCTCACGGTCGCCGTCGCGTCGCTGTAGCCGTGGATGCCGACCCAGAACTTCGCGGGCCCGGTCGCGTTGAACTGCGCCGAGGTGCAGTCCTCGGTCGAGGTCGCGGTGTACGGGCGGCAATCGTAGTTACTCGTCGACACGATCGAGCCGCGCTTGACGTGCAGGTCGGCGTCGCCGGTGCCGGTCATGTGCACCTCGATCGTCTTGCCCGCGGCGACCTCGAACGGACCGAACGTCTTCAGCTCGCCTTGCGCGACGTGCTGATCCGCGAACGTCTCGTCGTGATGCTGGCTGCCGGTCGTGGCGAGCAAGCACGTGCCGAGCGCCTCGTCGGTCTTCTCCTGCCACGTGTTGAGCGTGGTCTGGTTCGGTGCGTGACACTCGGCGCAGATCTGCGACGGCGCGTTGCGATTCATGCCGAGGATCGTCGTCGCCTGGCTCGCGATCTCGTCGTCGGTGCCCGCGACGGGATTGCGGAGGTTGCCGCTCGGATTGTCGCCGCCGACGGTCTCGGGGATGTCCTGCCAGATGCACGCCGGGTTCGACGGGTTCGCGCCGCAGCTCTGGATGAAGTCGAGCGCGAGCTTCGCCGGCGACGAGTCCCAGCTCGCCTGCGTCGGGAACGCCACGTCGGGCGGCATCCAGAAGCGGTGCGCGGGCTCGTTGAACGCGGCGGTCGTGATGCCGCTCCACGCACCGTCGGTACCTTCGAGGCGCGCGAGCCAGCTCTTGGTGAACTGTCCACCCGCCATGCGGTGACAGCGCAGACACGCGTTCGCCTCGGGCGACACGAGCTGCTTCTCGACGGTCCACTGCTGACCGAGGCGATTCACGATGTGATACGGCGTGTCGTTCGCGCCGAGCTGCAGGTCGGGATCGACGCCCATCTTCGGCACGATCGGGCGGCCCTGCGCGTCGAGGGCGCCGTCGATCCACGGCGTGTGAATGAACGCGTCCGCGTCGTGGCAGCGCGAGCACTCGATACCGTTGCCGATGCCGCCGTGCACGCCGCTCCACAGGTTCGTCGACTTCACCGGATCCGCGGGGTGCGGCACGTGCCCGCCGTCCTTCTTCACGTACAGCGCGTTCTGGAAGAAGCACGCTTTGCCGGTGAACGGATTCGATCCGATCATCGCGATGTCGTTGTACTGGTCCGACGCGTAGCCGCCGATGCTCTTGCGGCACAGCAGCGTCCACCGCGTGCCCTGCTCGTTGATGCGCGTGGCGACGCGCGGGCCCGCCTCGCACAGCGAGTAGATGTACTGGGGGTTGTCGCACTGCGGGACCGTGCCGGTCTGCGGTGTGTCGATCGCGCCCGGGCGCGTGACGGTCACCGGGATCGGCGTCGAGTCGAGGCAGTTGTAGGTCGTGTACGTGCCGTCGTCTTGCTTCTCGAAGAACGGGATCTCGCCGAGCTCGTCGACGCAGCGCACGCCGTACACCTGCGGCGTGTTGATCATCACCTCGCCGCTCGCGACGTGGTCGGCCTTGCCGCCGATGCCGGCCGCGCGTGCGTCATCCCACGCCTTGAACAGGTCGCGCTCGACGCGCACGAGCTCCGTGTCGCCGCGCATGATGCAGACATCGATGATCGAGTCGACGCCGTTCGCGAGCGACGCGAGCATCTCCGGCGTGGGCTCGTGGCCCCACTCCGGTCCATAGAAGGTCTTGGTCAGCTTCGGATCGACGAGCGGTCCGGTGACGGTCGCGCCACTTGCTTCCACGCGCTCGGTCGACGCGGCGAGCTCCGCGCAGTCCAGCGTCTCGAAGCTGCCGCGTCGCGCGCGCACGTAGAGCTCCTCGTCGGACGCGAGCTCGCGTGATAGCTCCACGACCGCATGTCCCGTGGTCGGATCGTAGAGAGGCTTTGCGGTCAGCTCGACCTCGTCGTCGCTGCATGCAGCGAGGAGGAGACCGAGGCCGAGAACGACGCGCGCAGGTTTCTTCACCTCGGATCGGACGTAGGCGCCGGACCCACGGTCGCGCGCGTCCTACGTGGCGGCAGATGCTATCGGCTGGCAAAGGTTGGACCGCTCAGCGCCACGGCGAACCACGCGAATTCCCGCTGATCGGCCGTCCCGAGCGAACGGGGACACGGTGCGGCGGCGGCACGGTGCCCTCCACCAGCGCCCGGAGGGTCTTCGCGTTGTGCACGGCGGCCCCCTCGGCGTCGTTGTCGAAGTACACGTGGACGTCGCGGCCCTCGGCGATCCACGCCGCGATGTCGTCGCGCCACCGCCGCAGCGATGCGGCGCTGTAGCTCGACGCGTACTTGCGCGTGTGGCCGTGCAACCGGACGTAGACGAGGCTCGACGTCACCTCGCGCCACAGCGGGAAGTCCGGCGCGTCGCTCATGCACACGCTGACGTTCGCGTCGCGCAGGCGCTCGGCGACCTCGGGCACGAACCACGACCGATGGCGAAACTCGATCGCGTGCGCGACGCGAGGCCACGCAGTGAGCGCGCGAAGGAAGTCGTCGAGGCGCTCGATGTTCGCGGCGAAGTTGCTCGGCAGCTGCCACACGACGGCCGCGAGCTTGTCGCCGAGCCCGCTCGCTTGATCGCGAAGCAGGATCACCGAGTCGCGGCAGTCGCGAAGCCGCTTGTAGTGCGTGACGAACCGATGCCCCTTGATCGCGAAGCGGAAGTCATCGGGCGTCTCCGCACACCATCGCTCGTACGTCTCGCGCTTGATCTGCGTGTAGAACGAGCCGTTGACCTCGAGTGCGCTGAACGTCCTCGACGCGATCTCGAGCCATCGCCGCACGGGCGCCTTCTCGTAGAGATGCTCGCGCCAGCCGGCGTACACCCAGCCGCTCGTGCCGATCCATGCGCTCGCCACGAGCGTTGACGATGCACGCGGCACGCCACTGGCACTCGCCTCGCACCTCGATCGATCAGAGAACGGATGAAGAAGATCGAGACCTTCGAAGACGGCGAGGATGACGGTCTTCGGCCGCGCTCGGTTTCTGATCGGGCGCGGTCATCACGCGCGTGCTAGCACCGACCGATGACCGGATGGAAGCAAGCGGCGCGCGCCGCGCGTCTTGGAGCGATCTGTGCGCTGGGCCCGAGCCTGATCCTGTTCGGCTGGTACTTCGGGAAGAGCCATCATCTCCCGCTGCCGTGGATCCGCATCGCCGCGATCAGCGCGCTGCTCGGCATGTTCACGGGCGCGGCGCTCGGTGGATGCGTGCAGCTCCTGATCTCGGCGAGCGATCGCGCCAAGGGCATCGCGCGGATCGTCGCGAACCCGATCACCGCAGGCCTCGTCGGCGGCGCGATCGCGTCGGTCCTCGCGGGCGTGTGCGCGGTCGCCGTGTTCGGCTCGTTCCGCGGGCCGTACGTGGGCACCGTCGAGAGCGGCGGCATGTTGATCGCGGCGTGCGCCTCGCTCGCGACCGTCCTCGCCGTCGATGCGCGGCGCGGCGCGGGCGTGGGCTCGATCGCGGACCTCGCGCCGGCGTTTGGCCGCGTGATCCTCGCGGCGATCCTCGTCGGTGGCGCGGCGGTCGCGCTCGCCGTGGCGATGGCGCCGGCGTTGTTCGCGGACGGCATGTTCTGGACGGTCCGCTACGCGGTGATGGAGCACGGTCCGGTGACCGTCGGCTGCGTGCTCGGTGTCCTGGTCGGTGCGCTGTTCGGCGCGCACCTCGCGCTGTCGATCTGGCTCGCGCGCCGCGCGCGCTGATCGCAACCGCCGCGCGGGCGCGGTGTCCTGTCTACGTGAGCGCGAAGGTCATGCTGGGAGCGATCGTCGCGGCGTCGGTCTTCGCCGTGGCGTGGAGCGCGCGCGATCGAACGAAGGCAGCGCCGGCACCGGTGCCCGCCGCGATCACGGAGGTGCCGTGGCTGTCCAAGCAGGCGGCCGCGCAGATCATCGACGCTGACGGCACGCTCGGCCCCCTGTTCTCGACGCTGACGCTCGGGGGGCTCGCCCCGACGAGCGACGAGCGCGCCCGCATCGAGGAGTTCGCGCGGGCGAACAACGTCGCGATCGAGCTCGAGGTCGTCGACGATCAGCTGGTCGCGATCCGCTTCGACGTCTCGTACGGCGGGTGCTGCGGCTACGAAGGCGCCGAAGTCCTCGCGTTGCGCGCGCATCGCCCGACGCTCGGTGGCGGCTGCGTCGGTGGCCCGAAGCGCTGGGTGAATAGCTGGGCGCTGACCCACGACGACGGCACGTTCCTGCGCGCGCGCGTCGACATCAATCGCGTCAGCTTTCGCTGGGAGCGAACGCTGTCCACCGACGAGGTGCTCGCGCAGGCGGAGGAGCTCCTCGACGCCGACACGACCGCGCTGGCGCGGCGCGCGCGCGAGCGATGGTCCGCGGTCGGCCGCGATCGGTTCGCGCTCGAGGTCCCGTACAGCTCCGAGCTCTACGAGGACGAGCTGTTCGGTCGCCGCAACTACCTGACGATCACCGCCGATCGCGGGCGCGTCGCAGAGCTCGCGCTCGACGTGCATGCCGGCGACGAACGATCGCTTCGCGATGCGCTGACCGCGCACTGGGGACGCCCGTCGATCCGCGGCTCGACGTGGACGTGGCGCAAGGCCGACCGCGTCATCGAGGCCGACGTCGACGAAGGCGAATCCGCGAAGATCACGATGCGCCGCCGCGCCGTCTGAGCCACTCTAGGCAGGCGTGGCCGGGGATGACTGGAAGCCGACGGTTCCGGAGAGACCGAGCTCGCGCGATCCGAAGGCCGTCCACGACGACGCGAGCCCGCCGCCCGAGGTCGAGCCGCTGGCGCCGGCGTTGTCCGGGCGCTACGTCGGCGGCGCGGAGATCGCGCGCGGTGGAATGGGCCGCGTCATCGAAGCGACCGACACGGTGCTCGCGCGCACGGTCGCGGTCAAGGAAGCGCTGACAAGCGATCCGGAGACGCTGCGGCGGTTCGCGCGCGAGACCCGGATCACCGCGCGTCTCGAGCACCCGTCGATCGTCCCCGTGTACGACGCGGGCACGGATCCGGACGCGCCCTTCTACGTGATGCGCCGCGTGACCGGGCGGCCGTTGTCGGGCTTGATCGCGACCGCGGCGACGCTCGACGATCGCCTCGCGTTGATCCCGCACGTGCTCGCGTGCGCGCAGGCGATCGCGCACGCGCACAAGCGCGGAGTGATCCACCGCGACATCAAGCCGAACAACATCCTGGTCGGAGAGCTCGGCGAGACCGTCGTGATCGACTGGGGCATCGCGAAGGTGATCGGCGAGAGCGACGACGACGACGCACTGCCACCGCTCGCGGGGGACTCGCTGCGCACGCGCATCGGCACGGTCTCCGGCACGCCGGGTTTCATGTCGCCGGAGCAAGCGCACGGCGACGAGCTCGGCCCCGCCGCCGATATCTGGGCGCTCGGGGCGACGCTCTACTACCTGCTCGCGCGACAGATGCCACACGAGGCGCACGCGAGGACACCGGATGATCTGCTCGCGCTCGCCGCGCATCGCAAGGTGCCGCCGATCGCGAGCCTCGTCGCGGGTGTGCCGCCCGAGCTCGCCGCGATCACCGACCGCGCGCTCGCATTCGAGGCCGCCGATCGCTTCCCCGATGCCGCCGCGTTCGCGGAGGAGCTATCGCGCTTCCTCACCGGACAGATCGTCGCGTCGCACGACTACTCGATGCGCGAACGACTCGTGCGATGGATCAAGCGATACCGCGCGATCGTCGCCGTTGCCGTCCTCGCGATCACCGTGATCGCCGTCGTATCGGCGATCGCGATCCGCCGCGTGATCGCAGCGCGCGAGCGCGCCGACGACGCCGCCGTTCTCGCCGAGGCCGCGCGCGCGAAGGAGCAGCTCCATGCGCAGAGCGAGCTGCTCGCCCGCGCACGTGCGATCGCGACGACGCGACCGACCTCCGCGATCGCGGCGATCGATCAGCTGCCGCCGGGATCGCCGATGACCGGCGAAGCCGACGCCATCTTCACCACCGCGATCAGCCACGGCGGCGCCGCGTGGGCGCTCGCCCGAAACTCGGGTCCCAACAACGCGCTCGCACTGGATCCGACAGCGACGAAGGTGCTGCAGCTGACGCGGTCGGGTCTGCTCCAGATCTGGGACCTCGATCGTCGCGAGCTCGTCGTGGAGAAGCAGCAGCTCTCGCCATTTGGCTCGGCCGCGCTGAACGACATCGTCGTCTCCGACGACGGAACGCGCGTCGCGGCGATCGACGCGAAGCATGTCGCCGGGTGGATCGACCTCGCGACCGGGACGATGACTCCCATCTCGCAGGGGCCGGTACTGGCGATCGCGATTCCCGGTGACGGCACGTGGCTGGCCGCGCAGGGCGAGAAGGAAGTCATCGTTCACGGCGCTCGGGGCGAGATCATCCTGCGCCGTGCCGTGAGGCGCCCGTGGATGATCGCGTCGCGCTCGAAGCGCCTCGCGTTGCTGGACGTCGGGACCATCGCCGAGGTCGAGGTCGCGCCCGGAGCTGTGTGGCACGAATGGGCGAACTCGAAGGTCGTGTGGCCGACCTACTTCGGCGAGACGCTCGTCGGTCGAAGTGCGCTCGGGATCCAGGCGTTCCACGACCCCGGCAAGCCTCCGGCGATGATCACGCAGATCTTCGGGATGTCGACGAACATGGCCGAGGTCGGATCGGGGATGGTCTCGTTCACGACAGGCGCCACGGCGGGCGAGCTCTTGTACTTCGATCTCGTTCGCACGCTCACCATCTCGCTCCCCGAGGCGTTCAGCTCCCCGCGCGTCGCATCCCGTCGCGGCAGCACGCGCGTGGTCGTGTCGAGCACATCGATGGTGCTGGTCCTGGATCTCCGTTACACGCTACCCCGCAAGCGCGGGGACATCGTCGGACACAAGGCGCGATACGTGACCGACGAGCACGTGATCGCGCTCGAACCGGGAGGCCAGTGGGTGATGCACCACCAAGCCAAGACGAAAGGACCGCTGGACGGCATTCCGCTCTACGCGGAGGTGATGGACATCTCGCAAGGCCGCGCGATGCTCGCCGACATCCCGATGAGCCCGACCAACCTCTACGTGGTCGACACCGCGCGAAAGAACGTGTTTCGCGTCTCGGCGAACGAGGGACGGTTGGTCGCGGGCGGGCTCGTGTATCGAGTGGCGTCGGAGCTCTGGGCGCGCGGGGACGATCAGCTCGAGGGCGAAAAGCTCGCCGACCTTCCCGGAGACGACATGACGATCGTCGACGACGACCACGACTTCTACGTGCTCACCCGTGGAGAGATGCTGCGCGGCACCATCGCCGCCGGCATCATCGAGCGAAAACCGTTCGTCGTCCCCGACGACGGCGTGTTCCTCGCGGCCGGCGGTCGCCTGCTGATCGCCGCCGGAAAGGAGCTCCGATGGGACGCGATGTCCGGCCCGCTGATCGACACGTTCGAGGACACGATCAGCGACATGTTCCGGATGCCCGGAGGCGTCGTCGTCGTGCTCGCATCGGGCGTCTCCATGTTCGTCGCGCTCGGATCGAGCGGACCGCCCACGATCTCGCATCTCGCCTCGTCGACGATCGCGGCGACCAACGACACGGGGCGCTTGATCGTGACCTCGCCCGTCGGCACCGAGGTCATCGAGCTGCCGTCGCGCCAGCGCTGGGTACACCCGATGAAGAACGTGGTCTCGCGATGGATGTCGGTCAGGCCCTCCGGAACCGGAATGCTGGAGCTCGGCGCCGACGCCTCGTGGTGGGAGTGGCCCATGCCACCCGCCGGCCTCGACGTCGGCGAGCTACGGCACACGGCGACGAACGCACGCGAACAGGATGATCGTGTGCTGCTGTGGCCCTGGCAGGTCAACGAGCACGGAGGGTAGTGCGCGCGCGCAACGCCGGAAGCTCGGGCGCGATCGCGAGCTCCGCGCGCATCCGTGCGAACGAGAACGGCGTCGACGTGAAGCTCGACGGCATCATGTACGTCGTGGTGATCGATGCCGCGCAGCTCGTGTCGTGCGGCGTCGTTGGATCGGCGAGGAACTCGGTGAGGTTCGTCATGCCGCACGTGCTCTGCAGCGTCGCACCGTGACCGGAGTTCTCGTGGATCACCACGACGGAGTCCGACAGCGTCGCCGCGGCGATGTCGCCGAAGCCCGGCGGCGTGATCGGATCGAGACGGCCGCTCGACACGAGCGTGCGCACCGACGACGTGACCGGCTGCGCGAGCGCGGCCTGCAGGTTGCCCCGCGGCCACGACTGACACGTATCGGCGAGCGAGTACCAGCTGCCGCCGAACATCTCGACGATGTCTGCCGGTACGCCCGCGTTCAGCGTCGTCGGCGCGTCCGGATCCGGTGGATTGAAGATCTCGTTGCACACGACCGAGTTGTAGAGCCCCGACGACACGCCGCTGCCGCCCTCGAGGTTTCCGATCACCTGTGCGAGGAACGTCTCGACACGATCCGCGCGGCGCGCGGCGAGATCGCTGATCACGAGCGGTAACCACGTGTACGAGCTCTTCGAGTACATCACGCGGAACAGCACGTACGCGTACGTGTAGCCATCGAGGTCGAACGGCGTGCCTTGCAGCGAGATCGGGAGGGGCTCGTTGTTGAGCGACGCGACACCCGACGAGAACTTCGCGACGAGGTCGCCGAACGTGGTCCCGCACGCGCCGGAGGCAGCGCACGACGCGTTCAGCGATGTCAGCGCGCCGTAGAACGACGCGGGCACCGCCGCGGGCCACGCCACCGACGACGGGACCAGACCCTCGATCACCGCGGCGCGCACGTTGTCACCGTGACGGCGCAGCACCTCGAGTCCGAGGCGCGAGCCGTACGAGATGCCGTAGAGGTTGAGCTTCTCGTAGCCGAGCGCGGCGCGCAGATCGTCGACGTCGTCGGCGTTCGCCGCGGTGTTGTACTGGCGGAGGTCGTAGTCGAGCGAGAAGTCCTCGCACGAGAACGACTGGCAATCGAGGTACGGCACCGAGCGCGCGGTGCCGCGCTGGCCGATCACCAGGAAGTCACCGTCGACGCGCAGGCCGTCCAGGAACGGCGCGCCGAGGTACGCGGCGTAGTCGATGATGTTCTGTCCGTCGCCACCGGGACCGCCGTCGAGATAGATCGTGGCGTTCGCCGACGCGACCGCGCTCTCGAACTTCACGTAGTGGACCTTGATGGTACGGCCCTTCACCTCGCGATCCTCGTAGACGATCAGATCGCCGCACGAGTAGTCGGTCCCCGCGTTCAGACCGAGCACCGCCGGGATCTCGAAGCGACACGCCGTCGGTTCCGCACGGGGCACGGCACCCTCGTCGGCATCGATCATCGGGCGCATGTCGGCGCCCGGCGCCGCATCGTGCGTGGCGGGCGTGTCATCCCCGCAGCCGAGCATCGCGAATCCACCGAGCAGGGCGACGAGCTTCGCGTCCATGTCCGGGAGAATCGCTCAACTCGCGACGAACCTGTCCGCCAGACTCTGGCAAACACTGATGATGGGCGGCGCGCGGTTCGCAGTGCGCGCCGTCACGGATCCGCGTGTTACTGGCAGGTGGTCGGTGACGTCACGGGGCGCGTGCGTGTCGTCGTCGATCCATCCCCGAGCTGACCGGAGCTGTTCAAGCCCCAGCAGGAGAGCGAATCGTCGTCGAGGAGCGCGCACGTGTGCCATCCACCCGCGCCGATGTGCACCGCCGGTCGAGGGAGCTCGACGGTATACGGCGACGTGCGCGTGTTGTTCGTTCCGTCGCCGATCTGGCCGAAGTCGTTTCGGCCCCAGCACGAGACCTCGCCGTTTCGCCGGCGCACGCAGACGTGATAGCGCCCCGCGACGATCTCTGCCGCATCGGTGAGGTTCGACACCTGCACGGGCGTGCTGGTCGTCGTGGTGCTCGTGTTGCCGTTCCCGAGCTGGCCGAAGTCGTTCGAGCCCCAACACGACACGGTGTCCGCGGTAGTCAGCACGCACGTCGAACCGCCCGTGTACGGAGAGACGGAGTAGCCGCTCGGTGCGAGCTGAGCGATGTCGCCGACCGGCACGTTCGTCGCGGTCGACCGATCCATCGTCGTTCCATCGCCGAGCTGCCGGTGCGCGTTGTCGCCCCAGCACTGGCCGATGCCACCAGGCATGAGCGCGCAGCCGTGGCTCGACGCGAGGGCGATCGTCGTCGGCGACGCGACGAGGCCCATCACCATCGTCGTCGGTGTTGTCTTCGGGACGAACGTTCCGTCGCCGAGCTGTCCGCTCGAGCTCGAGCCCCAGCACGTCACGGTACCGTCGGTGCGCAGCGCGCAGCTGTGGGACCGCCCGACGGCGACCTCGGCGACGTTGGCGAGTCCGGCGACCAGCGCCGGAGCGAAGCGACTGCCCGACAGGCCGTCGCCGATCTGGTTCGCATCGTTGTAGCCCCAGCACTTCGCGGTGCCATCCGCGAGGCCCGCGCACGCGTGATACGACTTCGTCGCGAACGACGTCGCCGGCCCATCGAGCTGCACTTGCAGCGGCGCCACGGAGTAGGACGACGCCATGCCCTGGCCGAGCTGTCCGAACGCGTTCTGGCCCCAACACCACACGGTGCCGTCGACGCGTCGCACGCACGAGTGATCGCTACCGAGCGCCAGCGTGCAGCTGCGCGGTGGGGCGGCATCGACCATCGAGTCACCACCGGTGCCGTCGCCGGCACCGCCATCCTGCACGACGTCATCACCGGCGGCGCCGAGGCGGAGGTCAAAGCCGCAGCCGGCGCAAACCGCGAGCAGCGCGAGCGTCGACCGCATCGGCCCATCGTATCCCGCCGCGCGACGCGCTAGGAACAGACAATGACTGGCGAGCTCTCACCGGCGCGGCGACTCTCCGCGTTGTTCTGGCTCGCCGTGCTGGTAGCACACGCGATCGGCGCCGCCGTCTGGTGGTGGATGATGCCGGCGGGGTTTCCGCTCGCACATCCTCGGTTCTGGCTGCACCGTGTCGTACCGATCGTCCTCGTCGCGGTCGCACTCGCCTACATCGTCCCGCGCGCGAAGCCGTGGCGCCCCGCCCTGCTCGCCGCCGTACCCGCGACGTACCTCGCCGCGGCGATCGCCGGTCGCGCGCTGTTCCCGATCACGCTGCACACGCTCTGGCTCGCGCCGCTCGTCATCGGCCTCGTGCTCCTCGCGATCTGGCTCGTCGAGCATCGTGCGCACTGGAAGCGCGCGCTTTGGTTCGCCGCCGCCGGTGCGCTGCTCGGGTGCTTCCTCGCCGTCGCGCAGACCGCGCCTCCACCGTCCACGCACCCATCGACCGCAGCGTTCGTGCCGGGCGCGAAGGAGCCGACGCCGATCCTCTTCGACGCGCAACCACTACAGCTCGAGATCCATCCCGTGCTGACGTTCATCAGCCGCTCGCCCGATGGCTGCTGGACGGCTCTCGCGTCGGCGCGCGACCGCACGGGACCGATCGACGAGCGCGCGACGCTGTCCACGCGCACCGACGACACCGGGCTGCACGTCGACGCGCTGGTCGAGCTCCCGCACGCCGTCTACTCGCACCTGAACGCGTACACCGCGATCTCCGTCGTCGGTCATCGCCGGCTGTACCTCGCGTTCTCGCCGGTGCCCGATGCGCGCATCGAGGTCTTGCCGAGCGACTACCCGAGGGGCCGCCCCGCCCAGCTCGCGTACGTCGCCGCCGATCGCACGTTTCACGTCGTGCGCGCGTCCGACGCGGAGAAGGGTCCGTTCACCGACCTCGCGACCGGCCACCTCGCGCCGGCCGATCCGCTCGCGATCACCCTGTACGACGAGGAGACGCCGATCGCGCGCATCACGTTCGACGACTTCTCCGCACAAGCGAGCACCGAGCTGTCACCGACGGCGGGCTGGGGTGTTCCGCAGAACGCGCTCGAATTCTCGCTGCACCGAACCTCGGCGAGCATCTTCGTCACGCTCGCGGGAACGAGCGTCGGCCGAGGCTTCGAGAGCGTCGGCCACGCGCCGGGCGTGTATCGCAATCGCATGCGCCTCGAGCGCCTGTGATCCACCGTGGCTACGACTTGCCTCGGCGCGGCGCTTCGATCACGCGGAAGTGCTCCGCCTCCGCGACCGTGAGGTTCATGTACTTCGCCTTCACGAGCTGAGGCGCGGCGCGCACCTCGATCGTCTTGCCCTTGAACGAGGCTGGCAGCGCCTTGCCCGCGATCTGGTGCCACAGCGCGACCGGGACGATGACGGACAGCAGCTCGTACGTGCTCGCCCCCTTGCCGATCGTCAGGAACACCGTCTCCGTGTTCATCATGCCGCCGTACTGCACGGTGCCGCGCACGAGGCTCGGGACGCCGACCGCCGCGACGAGCGCCGACTCGTCGGCCGCATCGAGAGCGCGTAACCCGAGCGTCGTGAAGCTCCACCTCCACGTCTTCGTCGCGCCCTTCCATGTCGCCTGGATCGACACCGTGTACGTGCGCTCGGGCGCGAGCTGTCGCTTCGGGATCACGCTGACCACGCCGTACTGTCCGAACGACGTCGCCGGGTGCTCGGGATCCGAGAGATGGAACGGGATCTTCGTCTTCCCCTGGACGAGCGTCGCCGTCACGTTCGTCACCGCGTCGAACGGCGGGAACTGCAGCGTGATCGGATAGCCGCCCGTGCCCTGCTTCGGGATCGGGTTCGGGACCTCGTTCGCGTACTCGAGCGGCACGCCGCTCTGACCGGCCGCGGGGTACTGCACCGGCCAGCCCTTGCTCTCCTTCGACGCGCCGAACATCAGCGCGGCCATCAGCGTGCCGTCGGGGAGCGCGGCGTAGCCGATGCCGATCGTCTGGAGACCGGGATCGAGGACGGGGCGACGGTGATAGATGCCGGCCATCCACCCGTCGATCGCCGTGCCGAGATCCGCGACGCCCGGGAACAGATCGGCCGCCTTGCCGCACTTCGCGCCGGCGGGTGTCGCGCCCGGCAGATCCGGTCGTTGCGTGTGCGCCTCGAGGCCGACCATCGCCGCGGTGCCCTTGTTGAGCAGCATGTAGCGCGCGTGCTCCATGCAGCCCTTGCTCAGCACCGGATCGACGCGCACCGCGGACAGCCCCGCCGCCGCGCGGTACTCGTTCACGCGCGCGAGCGCCTGCGCCTCCGGCTTCTCGGCCCACGCGGCGCGAGAGGCGAGCAAGAGGAGCACCACGAGTGCGCGGGCCGACATCCGCCGATCGTAGGACGGCCGTCGCGATCGCGCATGTCAATTAGTGTGACGCCACGGTCTCGGCGACGAGGCTCTCCGCGCGCGCGAGGGCTCGCTGCGCGACCTCCTCCTCGCCGCTGTCGATCAATACGACGACGCGGTGGTCCTGCTCGCTGACATGGATGCGGGCGCCGTCGACGAGCGTCGGATCGCCTCGCAGATAGTCCGCCGGCATCCCGAGCGCCCGCCACCGCGCGCGATGACACGTGATCGCGCGCCGCATCCACGACTCGGTGAGCGCCGGAATCGGCCGGAACACGACGTGCGCTCCGCGGATCGACTCGCCGCTGCGATGCGGCACGATCTCCTCGATCGTGTCCGGGTGCGCGAACGGCGACCTCTCGAGCGCGCCCGGTGCGAGGCCGATGCATTGCGTCGCCTCGACGCGCGCGAGCTTCGCGCGATCGCCCGCATCGAGATGCACGCGGTAGCGGGCGCGCGCGGCCGGCTCCCAGCACGGCCGCCAGAATCGAATCGGCTCGCCGTCGGCCGTGAGCTCGCCGTTGCGAACTGCGTCGGAGCCGCACTTGTAGTTCGCGCTCGACACGTTGCTGAGGTGAACCGAGTGAGCGTGACGGCTCGGTCCTCCGCACGCGACGAGGATCAGCGAAATCCAGACGAGGTGGCGCATGATCTGAATCCATGCACTCCGAACGCCACGCAAAGCCGTTGTTCGCGCGTGGCGCGCTCGTTCGGCGCGTGCGGCAGAAGCACGACCGTGCCCGATCGCGCGGACCTCACGTGTCGAGCAAGCGCTCGAAGCCGTGGAGCAGCGCGTCGATGCCGAGCTCGAGCTCGCGATCGGGGTTCCACTTCTCGAGCGCGCGCTTCATGCGATCGAGCTGCGGCGGTGCCTCGTCGAGGTCGATCCCGTCGACGCTCGTCGTCCACATCGCGTGACCGACGACGAGCTGCGCCACGAGCTGGACGATCGACAGCGCGTCGATCGGCTTGAACCCCGCAGTGGACAGCACCTCGAGGAAGCGCACGAGCCGATCGACCGATGCCGGTGTCGCGGCCGGGCGGGTCGCGAACAGCGGGATCGCGTTCGGGTGCTCCTGCAGCGCGCGATGGAGCGCGAGCGCTTGATGCCGGACGAACGCTTGCCACGTGCGCGCGTGCGACGGCGACTCGAGCGACAGCAAGATCCGCTCGTGGATGCCGTCGAGCAGCGCGTCCTTGCTCGGGACATGGTTGTAGAGCGACATCGCCTCGACGCCGACCGCGGTCCCGAGCTTGCGCATCGACAGGCCGGCCATGCCGTCGCGATCGAGGATCGCGATCGCGGCGTCGAGGATCGCCTCGCGGGTCAGGGCCTTACGCATTCGCGGTTGACAACTTACAGCATAAGCTTACGGTGTAAGTCCATGCGACAGCTCATCGAAGACCTCTGCAGCCCTCTGTGCGCCGGTCGCAGGCCCGGCACGCCCGGCGGCCGCGCTGCACGCGCGCTGATCCGCGACGCGCTCCGCGAGGCCGGGCTCGATCCGCGCGAGCAGCCGGTCGATCGCTGCGGCGGCGCCAACGTGCTGGCGGCGATCCCCGGCGACATCGATCGCTACGTCCTCGTCGGCGCGCACTTCGATCATCTCGGCACCATCGGCCGCGACGTGTTCTGGGGCGCGGACGACAACGCGGCCGCGATCGCGATCCTCGTCGAGGTCGCGCGAGCTCTCGCACGCGAGCGCGAGGGGCGCGGCGTCATCATCGCGGCGTTCGATGGCGAGGAGCCACCGCACTTCATGAGCGGAGCGATGGGCTCGCGCGAGTACGTGCGCACGAACCGGCTGCCGATCGACTTCATGGTGTGCATGGATCTCGTCGGGCATCGCTTCGGGTCGGTGATCGTCCCCGACGAGGTCGGCGCGTCGCTTTTCGCGCTCGGCTCGGAGCGCAGCACGGGGACGTACGACCTCGTCCGGTCGCTCAAGCGCAGCGAGCCGGGCGTGATCGTGCGCCCCGCCGACGCGGGCATCGTTCCGCCGCTGTCCGACTACGAGGCGTTCTGGGCGCAGCGCATCCCGTTCTTGTTCCTCAGCGCGGGTCGCTCGCGCGTGTACCACACGCCCGAGGACACGCCCGACAAGCTCGACTACGACAAGATCGCCGCGACCGCGCGCTGGCTCGTCCGCTTCGTCCGCGCATCACGCGTGCGCGATCGTCCTCGGTTCTGCGACGCGAGCCTCGACCGCGGAACGCTCGACGAGCTCGCGGAGGTGATCGAGGCGCTGCGCCCGCTGTCATCGGAAGCCGATCGCGCGATGCAGTGCGTGCACCAGCTTCGCGGCGCGTGCGATCGAAACGGCGACCTGCCGCGCCACCTGCGCGCCGAGGTCGGCTCCCTCGTCGTCGCGCTCGAGTCGCGCCTGCAATAGCTACTCGTCGAGACCGGCCTTGAGCCAGCTCTTGACGTGCGGGATGCGTGGCACGACGACCGCGTACACCGTCGCCATCGCGGCGAGGACGAACCAGCCAAGACCGATCGCCATGCCGATGGCGGCGGCAAACCACACGGCGGCGGCGGTCGTCAGGTTCTTCACCTTGTTGTTCTCGCTCTTGAGGATCATGCCGGCGCCGAGGAAGCCGACGCCCGACACCACCTGCGCGGCGATGCGCGCCGGACTGTTGGGATCGACCGACATCGAGATGAACGTGAACAGACACGCGCCGGCCATCACGAAGCAGTTGGTGCTGATGCCCGCGGGCTTGTTTCGTAGCTCGCGCTCGACGCCGATGATCGCGCCGAGGACAAGACACACACCGAGCCGAATCGCGAACGCCAGCTCGTTTCCATGCAGGAGCGTGAGATCCATGGGGGCGGACGTAACCGATCTGGCAGCCCTTGGTAATCCCGCCGTGATGGTTCCGTGAGGGCATCCCCGGCGGGACCGAGGCTTCATACGATCGGCGCAAGGGGGACCATGAAACGACTCGTCGTCTGCGTCTTGATCGCGGGCTGTGGTGGCGACGGTGACAATGGATCGATCGATATCGACAACCTCGGCATCGAGCTCGGCATCGCCGGATGCGCCAAGCAGTGGGACTGCTGCACGGATACCGAGCTGATAGAGCAGTACATGGGCATCACGTACGACGGCATGCCGATCGACAGCGAGGAGAGGTGCGTCGAGTTCGCGAACGCCGTCCTGACCGGGCTCGCGGTCGCGCAGTACAAGGAGTCGCTCGCGAAGGGCCGCATCGAGTACGACGGCGAAGCAGCCGCCGATTGCGTCGCCGCGCTCTCGGGCCTCAGCTGCGCGGAGTACAGCGCCAAGCAGCTCCCCACCGCGAGCTGCGGGCCGTTCACGCATCCCAAGGTCGCCGATGGCGGCGCGTGCACGCAGGACTACGAGTGCACGAGCGCCAACTGTGTCGGCGAGAGCAACCCGCTCGGAGAGCCGAGCACCGACGGCGAGTGCATGCCGATGCCGGCGGAAGGCGACCCGTGCGACGACAACTGCCCCGGTGATCTGATCTGCGATGCCGACATCGGGTCCGGAGTGGAGACCTGTCGACCGGCGCGGCCCGACGGCGAGCAGTGCAACCTCGACGATCAGTGCGCGAGCGACTACTGCGACCGCGCCTCGGGCTCCGGCGTGTGCGGCGTCGAGCCGGTGACCTGCGACGGCCGCTAGACGAGGGATTTCCGCCGCTTGCAAATTTATCTCCGGCGCTGTCGACCCGGCGCCGCTCCGTTCGTCATGGTCTCGAAGGAGACGAACAGATGCGATTCATGATGATGCACAAGCACGACGCGATGACCGAAGCCGGCCAGGTGCCGCCGCCCGAGCTGGTCGGCCAGATGGGCGCGTTCATCGGCGGGTTCGCGAAGGCCGGCAAGCTCGTCGACGGCGCCGGGCTCGGCGCGACCAGGACGCGCACGCGCCTCACGTTCAAGAACGGCCACTGCACGATCAAGCACGGCCCCTACGCCGGCGACCACGAGCTGCCCGCCGCGGCGCTCGTGCTCGAGGTTCGCACGCGCGAGGAAGCGATCGGCTGGGCCGAGCGGTACGGCAAGATCCTCGGCGACGGCGAGATCGAGCTGGGCAAGGTCACCGAGCCGTGGGACCTCGGCCTCATGCCGGAGCCCGAGGATGCGCCGCTCCACATCCTCCTCGTCGACAAGGCCGACGCGGCGAGCGAGTCGACCGGCCGCACGCCGCAACAGAAGGCCGCGATCTCTCGCCTCAAGACCGAGATGACGAAGGCGGGCGTGCTCCTCCGCGCGCACCACCTGAAGCCGAGCTCCACCGCGAAGCGGCTGTTCTTCACGAACAACAACCTGAGGGTCGTCGACGGTCCGTTCGCCGAGTCGAAGGAGATGATCGGCGGCTTCGCGATCCTCGATCTCGACAGCGTCGACGAAGCGATCGCCGTCTCGCGCGAGTACACGGCGATCCTCGGCGGCACGATCGAAATCGATCTCCGTATCGTCGATACGTCCGAGCAGTGAACCGCCACGTGTCACGACGGTTGGATGCCGGTCGTCGTCGCTGGGATAGTCCCCGGGACGTATCATGTGGCGATGAACACGGACCAAGCCGCGATGATGCTGTTCACGCCGCAGGGACGCGCGAACCCGTATCCGCTGTATGCAGGTGCTGCGGGAGAGCGCCGCGGTGGTGCGCACGCCGTTCGGTCCGCACCTGATCACGCGCTACGAGACCGTCGACAAGGTGCTGCGCTCGTCCGCGTTCCGGACACCGCGCGGCTATCGCGACGCGAACGATCCGGCCGGACCTCCGTTGTTCGATCCGGCAGGCAAGCTGTCGCTGCATCGCCGCAACTGGCTGCTGTTCCAGTCGGGTGACGCGCACACTCGGCTGCGCAAGCTGATCATGAACGTGTTCACGCCGCGCGCGATCCGCGCGATCACGCCGCGTATCGCGGCGCTCGTCGACGAGCTGCTCGCGCCGGTGTTCGAGCGCGGTTCGCTCGAGGTGATCGCCGACCTCGCCTACCCGCTGCCCGCGACCGTGATCTGCGAGCTGCTCGGCATCCCCGCTGCGGATCGCGACATCAACCGCGAGTGGACGAACAAGCTCGCACCGACGATCGATCCGATGGTGGCGACGCCCGCGCTGATCGCCGAGGCCGAGGTCGCGATGACGGCGTGGGACACGTACATCCGCGAGCTGCTCGCCGAGAAGCGCGCGCGGCCCGGTGACGCGCTCCTCGACGCGATGCTGGCCGCCGAGGTCGACGGCGCGCGGTTGACCGAGGACGAGATCGCGGCGAACGCGGTGTTCCTGTTCCTCGCGGGGCACGAGACGACGACGAACCTCATCGGTAACGGCATGCTCGCGCTCCTGCAGCACCCCGCGCAGCTCGCGAAGCTGCGCGCCGAGCCTGCGCTGATCGACAACGCGATCGAGGAGCTGTTGCGGTTCGACACCCCGGTGCAGTTCGCGCCGCGCGTTCCGCTCGAGCAGGTCGAGGTGGAAGGCGTGACGCTGCCACCCGAGATGCCGATCACGGTGATGCTCGGCGCCGCGAACCGCGACCCGCGCCGGTACGACCGCCCAGACGAGCTCGACCTCGCGCGCCCCGATCCGAAGCCGCTGTCGTTCGGCGGAGGTCCGCACTACTGCGTAGGCGCCGCCCTCGCTCGCGCGGAGGCGAAGCACGCGATCGGCGCGCTCGTGGGCACGTCGCGCGAGGTCGCGCTCGTGACGGAGACGCCGACCTACCGGCCGGTGCTGACGTTACGTGGACTCACCGAGCTTCGCGTGCAGCTACACATATAGCTCCGACCGAGGTCGATTTCGCCTCTCGTCCTGGAAGACGACGAGGCATTCGCTCTGTTCATGCGTGACAGCGTGCGCCGACGATCTTAGTTTGAGCACATACCGTTTTTTCTCGCGTGGGCGTTGCTCTGAGGGGAAGGCGCAGAGGAGGAGGCAATGAAATTTCGCTCGCAGCTGATCCTGGCCGTCGGAACACTGATCGTGATCACCACCACCGCGGGAGTCATCGCGGTGATCGCTCTCCAGCGATCGAACACGCGTGCGATCGAAGTCGCCCGCAGCGCGCTGCACGACGTCGAGTCGATGCAGGCGCTGAGACTCCGGGCCGAGCAGGTCGTCTCGGCCGCGCGCGGGTACCTCCTGTCCGGTGACCCGCTGATACGCGACGCGTTCACGAATCACGAGCTCGAGCTCCAGCGCTCGCTCGAGCAGCTACACACGACGCACGGCGACGCAAAGATCGCCGCGGCCAGGGCCGTGGCCGAGCGCCGCCTCGTCGAGTACTCCGATGCGATGGCCGATGTGTTTCGATTGCGCACGCAGACACAGGACATCCAGAGGCTCGCGCGCGCCTTCGACGAGTTGACCGCTCCGCGGCGCGAGGCACTGCACGGCGCGGTGATGAACCTCATCGCGATCGAACGCGAGGCGCTCTCCCGGCAGACCGCGAGCGAGGACCAGATCGTCCGGGTCTATACGCTCGGCCTGCTGGGCACGTCGGTGCTCGGAGTCCTGGCGAGCGTCGGCCTCGCGTGGGTCGTGATCCGGAAGCTGAACAGGCAGTATCGGCGCGTCCAGGAGGCCGAGGCCGAAGCGACGCTGGCCGCGGAGGGGCGCAAGCAGATCCTCGATACCGTCGCCCACGATCTGCTCTCGCCGCTCAACGCGATCGTGCTCGCGCTCGATGTCTCCGAGGCACAGAAGGCGTCGTTCCCACATGCCGGCGTGGTGAAGGACTCCGCCGAGCGGATGCGCCGCCTCGTCACCGATCTTCTCGACGTCTCGCGCGCCGAGCGCACCGGACTCGAGCTCGAGCGCGATTCTCACGACGTCACCGAGATCGTGCGAGCGACCGCGGATCAGTTCAGCGAGACCGCGCGGCGCCGCGGGATCCACCTGCAGACCGAAGCGGAGGACGTTCGCGCGTTCGTCGATCGCGATCGCGTCATGCAGGTGTTCTCCAACCTCGTCGGGAACGCGTTGAAGTTCGCGCACAAGGGCGACGAGATCACGATCGGTGCATCCGCGCTCGCGGACGGCCAGATCCGCTTCTACGTCAGAGACACCGGACCGGGAATTCCGAAGGAAGAGATCGACCAGCTGTTCGCGGCGTACAAGCAAGGCACCGGCCGAGCTCGCCGCAACAGCCTCGGCCTGGGCCTCCACATCTGCAAGACGCTCGTCGAGGCACACGGCGGAACGATCGGCGTGGACACCGCCGCGGAGAAGGGCAGCACGTTCTGGTTCGTGATTCCTCCGCCGCGCGCCGCGGCTGCCTGAGTCACCGTGCTTCGGCGTGTTCGGCGCTGGTGAACGTTCGAGCGACGAGCGCATCGGTCGAGGAGTGCGCGACGATCGAGACGGCGACCACGAACCCGACGACGTGATACAGCGCCTCGGCATCGGGGACGCCTGCGGAGACGACGAGGGCCGCATACAGGAGCGAGGCGAACCCCTTGGGCCCGAACCACGCCGCAACGAGCCACTCCTTGCGCGTGAGACCACCGCCGATGAAGGCGAGCAGGAGCGCGATCGGACGCGCCGCGATCACCGTGAGGCCCGCCAGGACGATATGGGACAGCTCGAAGTCGAAGGTCAGGCTCGCTCCGAACAGGAGCAGCACGGCGAGCTTGATCGCCTCGGACATCGGTTCTCCGGTCTGCACGAACGTGCGCGCGAGGTCGCCACGGACCGTCGCGAGGGTCACGCCCGCTGCGAACGCGGCGAGTAGCTCGTTGGCGTGCGTGAGCTCGCAGACCCCGAAGATCAGCGTGCCGATCGCGATGCCCATCAACGGCCTGTAGGTCTCGGAGCTCGCGAGACCTCGCACGCCCTCGAGACGAGAGAGCATGGCGATGCCGACGCCGATCGCGAGGCCTCCGACCGCCTCGAGGAGCGCGAACAGCGGGTGAGCGGACGCCACGCCGAGCATCGCCAGGAGCACGATGATCGGGGGCAACGCGAGCCCGTCGTTGAGTCCGCTCTCCACCGAGAGCAGACGCCGGAGCCGCTCGGGGACTGCCTCGTGCGCGAGGATCGTCCGGACCATCACGGGGTCGGTCGGGCTCAGAACCGCTCCGACCAGCAACGCGACGAGCCACCCGACGCCGAGCAGGAAGTGCGCCGCGATCGCGATGAGACCGACCGTGAGCGGAAGCCCGAGCAGCAGCGCACGACCCGGCAGCCGCCACGCTCGCGCGATGTCGCGGCCGTCGAGCTGTGCGCCGTCGACGAAGAGCACGACGAACAGCGCGAGCTTCGCGACGGGAGCCAGCACCTCGTGCGTCGGCGCGCTCTCGTGCCACGGGAGCCACGAGCTACCGATGATGATCCCCGCCACCAGAAACATCACCGACGATGACAGCACGGTCGTACGCGCACGCTCCGAGAGCAGGACCGCGACGACAAGGAACACTCCGAAGACGACCGCGTACGTCACACGTGCCAAGCCGAGCAACTAGCACGCCACCGGCGACACCTGCGCTGCCTCTTGCATCACCTACATCGAGATGCACATCGAGGACTACGCGATCGTCGGAGACACGCAGACCGTCGCTCTCGTCGGCGCGAACGGGTCGATCGACTGGCTGTGCTTTCCGCGGTTCGACTCGGCCGCGTGCTTTGCCGCCCTGCTCGGCACGCCCGAGCATGGCCGGTGGCTGATCGCGCCCGCGCACGGTCCGTACTCGACACGACGCAGGTATCGCGGTGCGACGCTGATCCTCGAGACCGAGGTCACCACGGAGGAGGGCACCGTCCGGCTGATCGACTTCATGCCGATCCGCGGCGGGGCCCCCGACATCGTGCGCATCGTCGAGGGCGTCCGTGGCAACGTGACGATGCGCTGCGAGCTCGACCCTCGGCTCGACTTCGGCGCGGTCGTGCCGTGGATTCGACCGATCGACAACCGCTGGCAGCTCGTCGCGGGTCCGGACGGGCTCGCGCTCGCCACGCCGGTGACGCTTCGCCCGCACCAGGGCGGCCTGGCCGGCGAATTCGTGGTCCGGCCCGGCGAGCGCGTTCCGTTCTCGCTCACGTGGTTCGCGTCGTACGAACGCGCGCCGTCGTCCCCCGATGCCGAGCGAGCGCTCGCGCATACCGAGCGGTTCTGGACCGACTGGGCGCAGCAATGCACCGATGACGGTCCGTATCGAGAGGCGATCTTGCGATCGCTGCTCACGCTCAAGGCGCTGACGTACGCACCCTCGGGCGGCATCGTCGCGGCGGGAACGACGTCGTTGCCCGAGGATCTGGGTGGGCGCCGCAACTGGGACTACCGCTACTGCTGGGTCCGCGACGCCACGTTCGCGCTCCAGGCGTTCCTGCACGCCGGCTATCGCGACGAAGCGCAGGCCTGGCGAGAGTGGCTGGTTCGTGCGGTGGCGGGCGAGCCGGCGAAGTTGCAGATCCTGTACGGCGTCACGGGACAGCGGCGGATCGACGAGCGCGTGCTCGAGTGGCTTCCCGGCTACGAGTGCTCGACGCCCGTGAGGATCGGAAACGGCGCCGCGCGCCAGCGACAGCTCGATGTCTACGGCGAGCTCATGGACATGCTCTACCTCGCGCGCCTCTCCGGCCTCGAGGAGTACGACGACGCGTGGGCCGTCCAGCGCGCCACGCTCGACTGGCTCGAATCGAACTGGGACCTCCCCGATGAAGGAATCTGGGAGGTGCGCGGTCCGCAGCGCCAGTTCACGTTCTCGAAGGTCATGGTGTGGACCGCGTTCGATCGCGCCGTGAAGACGATCGAGTGCTTCGGGCTCGACGGCCCGATCGATCGCTGGCGCGCACAGCGCGACGAGGTGCATGCCGAGACCTGCCGGCGCGGGTTCGATCCGAGCCGCGGCAGCTTCACGCAGGTGTTCGGAGCGCCCGCGCTCGACGCGAGCCTGCTGTTGATTCCCATCGTCGGCTTCCTCCCGCCGCGCGACCCGCGCGTGCTCGGCACGATCGATGCGATCGAGCGCGAGCTGGTGCACGATGGCTTCGTACAGCGGTACCCGACCGCACCGAGCGGCTCGAACCTCGATGGATTGCCGGGGAAGGAAGGTGCGTTCCTCGCATGTTCCTTCTGGCTCGTCGACGCGCTCGTGCTCGCAGGTCGCCGGAATGAAGCGCGCGCGCTGTTCGAGCGCTTGCTGTCCGTGCGCAACGACGTCGGCCTCCTGTCCGAGGAGCTCGACACGCGCACCGGGCGGCTCGTCGGCAACTTTCCCCAGGCGTTCTCGCACGTCGCGCTGATCAACAGCGCACACAACCTCGCTGCGCTGCACGGCCCCGCCGAGCAGCGAGCATCACGTTCGGAGCGATCATGAAGAACCAGACGAGGGTCGTCGTCATCACCGGAGGCACCGCCGGCGTCGGCCGGGCCACAGCGCGCAGGTTCGCCACGAGCGGCGCGAGCGTCGCGGTCCTCGCGCGCGGTCGCGAGGGACTCGAGGCCACGCGTCAGGAGCTGATGCGTCTCGGGGCTCGCTCCGCGCTCGCCATCCCGTGCGATGTCGCACGGGCCGCGGAGGTGTTCGCCGCCGCGGACCAGATCGAACGCGAGCTGGGACCGATCGACGTGTGGATCAACAACGCGATGACGACGGTGTTCGGGCGATTCCGGACGCTCGAGCCCGAGGAGTTCGAGCGCGTCACCGACGTCACGTACCTGGGCTTCGTCTGGGGAACCCGCGCCGCCCTCGATCGAATGATCCCGCGGAACCGCGGCACGATCATCCAGGTCGGGTCCGCCCTCGCCTACCGATCGATTCCGCTGCAGAGCGCGTACTGCGGCGCGAAGCACGCGATCGTCGGCTTCACCGATTCGATCCGCAGCGAGCTCGAGCACGACGAGCTCGAGATCAAGATCACCTGCGTTCACCTCCCCGCGGTGAACACGCCGCAGTTCGCGTGGTGCGAGAACCACATGCCCTTCGAGGCGCAGCCGGTTCCCCCGATCTTCCAGCCCGAGATCATCGCGAACGCGATCCATCACGCAGCCTCGCATCCTCGCCGCGAGGTATTCGTCGGATGGCCCACGATCAAGGCGGTGCTCGGTCAGAAGCTCGTGCCGGGCTACGCGGACCGCGTGCTCGCGCGGAGCGGCTTCGAGGGTCAGTACACCGAGATCCCGCGCGACCCGACGCGTCGCTCGAACCTGTACGAGCCGATTCCAGGCGATCACGGAGCGCGCGGGCGGTTCACGCTGCGAGCACGCGAGCGGGATCTGATCGCGTTCGCGACCGCGCGCGTCGGCGCCGCCGCGATCGTGGCCACCGCGGCGATCGCCGCGCTCGGCAGCGCGATGTTGCTCGGGCGCTGGCTCGGAAAGCGCGCGGCCTAGAGGACGGCGGCGAGCGACTTCATCGAGACGGGCTTCCGCAGGTGGCGCTCGAACCCCGCCGCCTTCGCGCGCGCCGGCGTCTGGACCGGGGGCGAGCCACTGATCGCGATCAGCCGCGTGTTCCGGAACACGGACACCTGCCGCAACATGGTCGCGAGCTCCCACCCGTCGAAGTTCGGGAGCATCAGGTCGATCACCACGACGTCGGGGCGGAAGTCGACGGCGACCTCGAGCCCCTCGCGGCCGTCGAACGCTGTTCGCGCCTCGTACCCGAGCATCTCCAGCGCCGTCGCCATCAGCGTCGCCGAGTCCTCGTGATCGTCCACCACCAAGATCCGCTTCGTCTCCACTGTCTGGTTCACCCTGGTCGTCACCACCGATGCAGCTATCACGGAGTGGACGGCGATCTCCAGACAATGCGTGAAGCGGCGATCCGATGTCAGGAGCGCGGCACGCGTACCGTGCGCGTGACGATCGGAGTGTTGCAGGAGCGCACACCCCAAAACGTAGGCGTGCGTGAAACGACGACGGATCGCGTTGCCACCGCGCCACAGCGCGGTAGGAAAAACCGTGCTCTTCATCATTCATTCGGGACAAACGGGCGTGGAGCGAGGGGCACACGATGCCGCGCAGATGTGCGGTGTGGGAATCGCCGGCTTCATGCCTCGCGATCGGCGCGACGAGCTGGGACCGTTGCCGTCCAACGTAGCGGCACGCCTCACCTGGTTCTCGGAGAAAGGTCAGCGACCTGCCATCCGCGCCAACCTCACCATCGCCTCGGCCGCGCTGCTCGTGGTCCCCGATGCTGCTCGAGCGGAGCAGTTCCCGGCGCTGGGCTGGGTGATCCAGAGCGTGCGCGCGAGCCGACTCCCGCTCATGGTCTGCGATCCGTCGACGAGCGTCGCGGACGTCTCCGCGTGGTTCGCCGACACCCCGCGGACATGTGGCTCGCGCCGCCTCGCCGTCACCGGGCCGCGTGCGACGCGCTGGCAGCAGGGCGAGGTCATCGCCCGCCGGATCGTGTGCGCGCTCGCCGCGGGACAGGATCGTGACGTCCCGATCGGTCGTGCAAAACGGGTCCAGGTCCGGCTGTGAAAGTGCAACGAGAGATGACCACGCTGGACAGCTACATACCGGGAACGAGCGAGATGGCGCGCCGCATTCGCGAGCTCGACTGGCAACGCCATCCTCTCGGGCCGATCGAAGCGTGGCCGTGTGCGATACGCGCCGCGGTCATGACCTGCCTCGCGTCGCGCTCGCCGATGCAAATCTGGTGGAGCAGCCGCGCGTTCGTCTTCTACAACGACGCGTTCATCCCGTGGCTCGGCACTCGTCATCCGGCGGCGCTCGGTCAGCGAGCGGTGGACGTGTTCGCGGACCAGTGGGAGCTCGTACGTGGCGCCGCGGAGCGAGTGTTCGTGGAGGGACGCTCGACCAGCGTCGACGGACTCACGCTGCTGCCGATCGTCGGCGATCGGCACGACGTCGACGGCGTGATCTGCACGTTCAACGCGGAGTCGATCAGCGACGAGATGCTCACGTTCTTGACGGACCAGGCACGCGAGCCGATGAACGCGATCTCGAAGCTGCTCGCGAAGACTGCACGGAACGACGTACACCTTCACCAGCTCGAGACCTCGTTCGACGACCTGTTCGACGTCGTTCGACTGGCGCGCGGCAAGCTGAACCTGAGCCG
Source organism: uncultured Kofleriaceae bacterium (assembly GCA_964617845.1). GTDB lineage: Bacteria > Myxococcota_A > Polyangia > Haliangiales > Haliangiaceae > JABFXX01. The sequence continues at coordinate 408,496 of CAZUAR010000001.1, forward strand.
CGAAGCGATGCGTGCCGCGATGTTTCTGAAGCGCGCCCTCCATCTCGCGCGCGAGCTCGGCGATCGAGCGCGACCGATCGTCGTGGTCGAGCAACCGCGGCAGGACTTGCTCGTCCATGTCGACCAGGAGCGCCTGACGCGGGCCATCGCTCAGCTGATCTGCGAGGCACAGCACTCCGCGCAGGGGGACGTCTCGATCCGGGCGCAGGAGAGCGGCTCGGAGCTGTCGATCCAGCTCCAGTGGGCGCTTCGCGATTCGCCGGCGGCGACGCCGCCCCGGGTCATCAGCTGTCTCTCGAGTCACCTCGTGCAGATGCACGGCGGCACGGTGCAGCGAGTCGGTCGCGGCGAGGTGGTCGTACGCCTGCCGTTGCTCGACCACCACGAGCTCGACACGTCGGCGTTCGACGAGCGGCCGTCGCGCGTGATGATCGTCGAGGACGATGACGAGTGCGCACATGCCTTGAAGGCGGCCGTGGAGACGCTCGGATACGAGGTCGTGCTCGCGCATGACGCTCCGGTCGCCTTCGAGGTCGCCTCGCTCTTCGAGCCCGACGCGCTGCTCGTCGACATCGGGCTCCCCTCGCTCGATGGCTGGGAGCTCACGCGCCGGATTCGCGAGCGAGTCGGCGACGTGCCGATCATCGCCGTGACGGGTCAGACCAGCCTCGACGACGAGCGCCGGTCACTGGAAGCGGGATGCGACTCCCATCTCGCGAAGCCGGTCGATCTGGCCGCGCTTCGCCGGCTGCTCGATGCGGTCACCAAGCCGAAGGTCGCCTCGTGAACACCGCCATCGACCGCGTGGCCGTCCGAGCGCTCGAGCTCCCGACCGCGGGACAACCCGAGACCGACGGCACGGCCACGTGGAGCTCGACGACGATGGTGCTCGTGGAGATCAGCGCCGGCGGTGTCACGGGCATCGGCTTCTCCTACGTCCACGCGGTCGCGGCGAAGCTCGTCGCCGACCTGCTCTCGGGCTGCGTCGAGGGTACGAGCGCGCTCGCGATCCCCGAGCTTCACGCACGCATGGCCCGCGCGGTTCGCAATCACGGACGACCGGGGATCGCGGCGTGCGCGATCTCGGCGGTCGACGTCGCGCTGTGGGACCTGAAGGCTCGGCTGTTCGACGTGCCGCTCGCAGATCTCCTCGGATGCGCGCGCGACCGCGTCCCCGTGTACGCGAGCGGGGGCTTCACGTCGACGTCATCGCCCGACCTCGCACGCGAGATCGAGGGCTACGTCGCCGCGGGTCACAAGCGCGTGAAGATCAAGATCGGTCAGCCGCTCGAGTCGGCGATCGAGCGCGTGGTCGTCGCGCGGAGCGCCGCCGGCTCGTCGATCGAGCTGATGGTGGACGCCAACGGCGCCTACACCGGCAAGCAGGCGATCGAGCTCGCCGGGCATCTTCGAGAGCTCGGCGTGGACTACTTCGAGGAGCCGGTCTCGTCAGATGATCGCGCAGGCCTGCATCTCGTTCGCGAACGGTGCGCGCAGTCGATCGCCGCCGGCGAGTATGGCTACGACACGATCTACTTCCGGACGATGCTCGAGTCGCAGTGCGTCGACATCCTGCAAGCCGACGCCACTCGCTGCGGAGGCATCACCGGGTTCATGCGCGCCGACGCGTTGTGCGAGGCCTCGTGCATGCCGCTGTCGGCGCACTGCGCCCCTTCGTTGCACGTGCACCCTGGTCGCGCCGCCCAGCGCCTGATCCACGTCGAAGCGTTCTTCGACCACGTGCGCTTCGAGTCGCTGCTGTTCGACGGCGTGCCGGTCGTCGAGGATGGAGCGCTGATCAGCGACGCGCGGCGTCCCGGGCTGGGGCTGTCGGTGCGAGCGGACGAAGCGAAGTACTTCGCTGCCTGATCAACCGGCGTCGTCGATGGCCCCGGCGATCACGTCCGCGAGGTGAATCGCAGACCGCCGCGTGCCGTGTCGGATCTGCTCGCGACACGAGAAGCCGTCGGCGACGACGATCGTGCTCTCCTGCTCCTGGCGCACCGCCGGCAGGAGTACCCGCTCGCCGATCGCGACCGAGATGTCGTAGTGCTCGGGCTCGAACCCGAACGCACCGGCGAGGCCGCAGCAGCCGGAGTCGGGGAGCTCGACGTCGGCGTGCATCGCGGCGAGCAGGTCGCGCTCCGCCGCGAAGTCGAGCACCGCCTTGTGGTGACAGTGACCGTGCAGGAGGACGCGCGCGGACAGCTCCGGAGGTTGGTAGCCTCGCTCCTGCAGAAAGCCGGCGAGCGTGTGCATGGAGCGCTGGAGCGCCCGGGCTCGCGAGTCGTCGGGGAACAGGTTCGGCAGCTCGTCCTTGAAGGCTGCGACGCAGCTCGGTTCGAGGCCGATGATCGGGATGTCACGCTCGATCACCGGCGCGAGCGCGGCGAACGTCCGCCGCCACAGACGCTTCGCGAGCGGGAGCATTCCCGCGTCGTAGAGCGCGCGGCCGCAACACAGGCGCTCGTGCGGGACGATGACGCGATATCCGGCGTGCTCGAGCACGCGCACGGCTGCGTGCAGCGTGCCGGGATGGAAGTAGTTGTTGAACGTGTCGGGCCAGAGGAGCACGGGAGCTCGCGCGTCGCGATGCACCTCGAACTCGCTCGTGAACGAGCGCGCGGCGAGGCGCGGGATCGGCCGCCGCGGCGTCACGCCGCCGATCCACGCGACGACGCGACGGAGCACCGGCGTCTGCGTCATGAGGTTTGCCAGCCACGGCACGTAGCTGCCGAGGCGCGCCCAGCGATGGATCCAGCCGAACGCGTACGCGTGACGCGGTCTCGCGTGATGTTGATAGTAGTGCGCGAGGAACTCTGCCTTGTACGTCGCCATGTCGACGTGGACGGGGCAGTCGCCCTTGCAGCCCTTGCATGCGAGGCACAGGTCGAGCGCTTCCTTCACCGAGTCGCTCGCCCAGCCGTCGCGGATCACCTCGCCCTCGAGCATCTCGAACAAGATTCGCGCGCGACCGCGCGTCGTGTGCTTCTCATCCTGCGTGACCATGTAGCTCGGACACATCGTGCCGCCGTGCGAGCGCCGGCACTTCCCCACGCCGACGCAGCGGATCATCGCGTGCCGGAAGTCTCCGCCGTCCTGGCGCGGCTGGAGCGCCGTCGAGATCTCGGGCGGGTGATATTCGGCGAGCTTGAGGTGCTGCGCGCGTCCGAGCCCGTCGACGAGCTTCCCGGGGTTCATCCCGTGCTCGGGATCCCAGATCCGCTTGAACTCGCGGAACGCGTCGACGAGCTCCGGGCCGAACTGCTTCGCGAGGAGCTCGCCGCGCGCTTGACCGTCGCCGTGTTCGCCCGAGAGCGAGCCGCCGTAGCGCACGCAGAGATCGGCGGCGTCGTCGGTGAAGCGTCGATATCGCGCGATGCCCTCGTCGTTCGAGAGGTCGAAGTCGATGCGGCAGTGGACGCATCCCTGTCCGTAGTGGCCGTAGAGGGCCGCGTCGTAGCCGTGGTGCTCCAGCAGTGCACGCAGCTCGCGCATGTAGGCACCGACGCGATCGGGAGGTACCGCGGAGTCTTCCCATCCCGGCCAGAAGTCGCGATGTCCCGGGACGAACGCCGTCGCGGCGAGCCCCGACTCGCGGACCTCCCAGACCTTCTGCGTCTGCGCCGGATCCTTGTACAGCTTCATGGAGGGCGGATCGGGCTGCCGCCGTAGCGCGTCCATCATCGCGTGCGCTTGCGCTTCTGCCTCCTCGATCGTGTCGGCGCCAAACTCGACGAGCAACCAGCCGGCACCGTCGGGCAACAGGTCGAGCGCGTCGACATGCAGTCCCGCTCTACGCGTGTCCTCGATCAAGCGCTTGTCGATCCCCTCGAGTCCGATCGGACCGAACTCGCGGATCTGCGAGACGTGATCGCCGGCGTCGTAGGCGTCGCGGTAGCCGAGCACGCACAGCGCGCGCTTCGGACGCGCCGGATAGACCGCGAGCGTCGCCTCGAGGATCGTGACGCAGGTCGACTCGCTGCCGACGAGCGCCCGCGCGACGTGAAAGCCGCGCTCCGGCAGGAGCTCGTCGAGGTTGTAGCCGGAGACTCGTCGAGGGATGGGCGCGAACCGCTCGCGGATCAGCGTCGCGTAGCGATCGCGCAGCCGTGCGAGCGCACCGTAGATGTCGCCGACGCGTCCGCCCGCGGCGACGAGGCGAGCGAGCTCGACCTCCGAGGTCGCGCCGACGCGCATGCGAACGCCGTCGTACGTCAGGATCTCCAGCGACTCGACGTGATCCGACGTGCGGGCTCCGGGGCCATGCAGCTCGCCCATCACCGAGTGCACCCCGCACGAGTTGTTGCCGAGCATCCCGCCGAGCGTGCAGTGGTCGTGCGTCGCCGGATCGGGCCCGAACGTGAGGCCGTGCCGTCCGAGCTGGTCGCGCATGTCGTCGAGCACGCAGCCCGGCTGGACGCGCACGCGCCTGCCATCGACGTCGACGTCGAGTACGCGGTTCACGTACTTGCTGAAGTCGATCACGAGCGCTCGATTCACGCACTGGCCGGCGAGGCTCGTCCCGCCGCCGCGCCCGAGGACGGGTATCCCGTGTGCACGGGCGACCCGGACGGCGTGCTCGACGTCGTGCGCGTCCCGCGGAACGATCACGCCGATCGGAGGTTGCCGGTAGTTCGACGCGTCGTGGGCGTACGCCGCGCGCGTTCCGGGATCGAAGCGGACCTCGCCGTCGATGCCTGCTGCGAGATCGGACTCGAGGTCGCGCTGTCCGGCGATTGCCAGCCGCGGGCTGCGGATCATCGGATGACCCCGGCCCACAGCTGCTTCGCCGACTCCTTGATGACCTGCCAGCGCGCTGGATCGCCCTTGATGATCGAGGCGACGAGGTTCTTCGCCTGCTGCAGCTCGATGTGCGGCGGCAGCGGTGGCACTTCAGGATTCGTATACGCCTCGACGAGAACGGGGCGTCGCATCGACAGCGCTTCGTCCCAGACGCGCGCGATGTCCTGGGGCTCTCGCATGACGATTCCCGCGAGGCCGAGAGAGCGGGCGTAGTCCGCGTACGAGAACGGTGGCAGCGTTTGCGAGCCCCGGAACTTCGGATCTCCGACGAACACGCGCTGCTCCCACGTGACCTGATTGAGATCGCCGTTGTTGAGCACGAGCACGATCAGCCGAGGATCGCGCCACTCCTCCCAGTACTTCGCGATGTCGATCAGCACGTTGTTCCCGTTCATCTGCATCGCGCCGTCGCCCACGCACGCGATGACTGGACGATCGGGATGGACGAACTTCGCCGCGAGCGCGTAGGGCAGCGCCGGCCCCATCGTCGCGAGGTTGCCCGACAGCGATGCCATCATGCCGCTGCGGATCTTGAGATCGCGCGCCCACCAGTTCGTCGACGATCCCGAGTCGCCGGTCAGGATGCACCGGTCCGGCAAGCGCGGAGACAGCTCCCAGAACACGCGCTGCGGATTGAGCGGCGTCGACTCGACCATCGCGCGGCTCTCGAGCAGCTTCCACCAGTCGGCGACGGCTGCCTCGAGGCTCTCGCGCCAGTCGCGGTCAGCCTTGCGCCGGATCCGAGGCAAGAGCAACTGCAGCGTCTCGCGCGCGTCGCCGTGCAGAAGGACGTCGACCGGGTAGCGAAGCGCGAGCTTGCGCGGGCTGATGTCGATCTGCACCGCGCGCGCCTGCCCCTCCTCCGGCAGCCACTCCGAGTATGGAAAGGCCGTGCCGATCATCAGCAGCGTGTCGCAGTTCTGCATCATCAGATCGCTCGGGAGCGTGCCGAGCAGTCCGATGCCGCCGGTGACGTAGGGCAGACCGTCGGGCAGCACCGCCTTGCCGAGGAGGGCCTTCGCGACGCCCGCACCGAGGAGGTCTGCGATCTTCGCGACCTCGTCGCTCGCGCCGAGCGCTCCTGCTCCGACCAGGATCGCGACGCGCTTGCCCTCATCGAGCACGGCAGCGGCACGATCGAGCTCGGAGTCCGGAGGGATGATCCGCGAGTCGACGTAGCCGACGCCCGTGTACACGCTGCCGTGCTCGCGAGGAGCGGAGTCGATCGCTTCCTCTTCCTGTACGTCCGCTGGAAAGATCACGCAGGTCACGCTTCGCGTCGCGCGCGCGATCCGCATCGCGCGATCGATAAGGGTGCGCGCCTGCGCGGGGTGCATGCACGTCTGACAGAACTGGTGCGCGACGTCCTTGAACAGCGTCTGGAGGTCGACCTCCTGCTGATAGTCGGCGCCGAGCGACATGCGCTTCTGCTGACCGACGATCGCGACGACGGGCTGATTGTCCATCGCGGCGTCGTAGAGGCCGTTGAGCAGATGGATCGCCCCGGGCCCCGACGTCGCGAGGCAGACGCCGGGCTCGCCCGAGAACTTTGCGTGTCCGCCCGCCATGAAGGCGGCGAGCTCCTCGTGCCGCGCTTGCACGAAGCGCAATCGCTCGGAGGCGCGATCCAGTGCACCGAGGAACCCGTTGATGCCGTCGCCCGGATAGCCATAGATCGTGCGCACGCCCCACGCGTAGAGCCGTTGCAATACGTAGTCGCTCACCATCTCGCTCATGGATCGCGAGCGATGCAGAGGTCGTTCCGTGCATCGCACACACGAGCGCGGCGACGCCGTCCCGAGGTGAGGCGCATCCGCGCGACCGAGCACTCGGAGTGCGTATGTTTGGTCATCGCAGTGTGCGGAGACGCTCCCGTCGCGGCGCACGTCCTCGCCGCGCGTGGGCCGCCGCTTGCAAACGCGCCGCGTTGGGTTCCGTGTCCTCGTCGCTCTATCCGCGCTGGTCGAATACGGTCTATCGGCTGGTGATCGCCGTGCTGCTGCTCGGCGCTCCCACCGCCGTGATCGCGACGATGCTCTACGTGCGAACGGCGTACAACACGTCGCAGTTCGTGCCGTGGGATCAGCCGGTCGAGTTCGATCACCGGCATCACGTCCGCGACGATGGGATCGAGTGTCTCTATTGCCACTCGGCGGCGGAGCGCTCTCCAACGGCGGGCATCCCGACGACCGAGGTCTGTATGGGATGTCACAACCAGATCTGGAGCGACAGCCCGCTGCTCGAGGTCGTGCGGCGCAGCTACTTCTCGGGAGCGCCGATCGCGTGGCGTCGCGTGCACGACCTCCCCGACTTCGTCTACTTCGATCACTCGGTGCACGTCGCTCGCGGCGTGACGTGCGAGCACTGCCACGGCGACGTCGGCCGGATGGCTCGTGTCATGCAAACGCAGCCCTTGACGATGGGTTGGTGTCTGGATTGCCACCGGAGCTCCAGTGACGAGCGACTCCCCGCCCGCTCCGTACCTCACAGCACGTGGGAAGCGTCGGTCGACATGCTCGTCGACAAACCCTCGCAGCAACGCGCGATCACGCGCCTCACCACGTGCACGGCATGCCACCGATGACGCCCCCTCGATCGACATCGCTTCGCGTGCTTCCCGCCGACGATCTGCTCGATCGCCGAGCGCTGATGAAGCTGATGGCAGCGGGCGCCGCGCTCGCGGGTATCGGACCGCTCGCCGGCTGCATGGAGCCGCCGAACGAACGCATCATGCCGCGCGCGACGGGATCGCCGGAGCTCACGCCGGGAGTCCCGGTGTCGTACGCGACGAGCATGACGCTCGACGGGTACGCGACGGGCCTCCTCGTGCACACACTCGAGGCGCGTCCGATCAAGGTCGACGGCAACCCGGAGCATCCGTCGAGCCTCGGAGGAACCACACCGCGCGAGCAGGCGTCGGTGCTCTCGCTCTACGATCCCGATCGTCCCGCGGGCGCGTCGCGCGCGAAGATGCCGATCGCACTCGATCGCGTCCTCGGTGAGATCGCTCGTCGCGAACGAATCGGCGGCCTGTGGTTCCTGCTCGCCCCGCAGAGCTCGCCGCTGATCGCCACCCTGCTCGAGCGAATTCGCCGGCGCCATCCCGGTGCCCGCTTCGCGTACCACGCCGCCCTCGATCGACGCGCAGTGTTCGAGGGGGCGCGCCTCGTGTTCGGTCGGCCTCTCGAGACGCAGTACCGCTTCGCGCGCGCCGACGTCGTGGTGTCCCTCGACGCCGACTTCATGGCGGGCATGCCGAGCTCGCCGCGCTGGGCTCGCCAGTTCGCCGAGCGCCGCCGTCTGCGCGCGCCGACCAGCGACATGTCGCGGCTCTACGTCGCCGAGCCGCGACCGACGCCGACCGGCAGCATCGCCGATCACCGCCTGCCGGCACGCGCCTCCAAGATCGCGCGCATCGCGAGCGCGCTGCTCGCCGCGATCACGAAGACCGCGACCGCTGAGGCGCCGCCGCTCACGCCGCGCGAACAACGCTGGGTCGACGAAGCGGCGGCCGATCTGATCGCGAATCCGGGACGCGGTCTCGTCGTCGTCGGCGATCGTCAGCCCGCGATCGTTCACGCCGCCGTCCACCTCATCAACCACGCGATCGCGGCGCCCGCGTCGACGCTCGCGTACACCGAGCCGGCGATCCTCGATCCGCTCGGCGACGACCTCGCAACGGTCGCGGCGGAGATCCGAGCCGGCCGCGTCGAGACGCTCGTCATCGGCGACACGAACCCCGTCTATACGGCCCCCGCCGACATCGGCTTCGCGCCGCTGCTCGCGCGCGTGCCCGAGACCATCGCCGCTTCGAGCGAGCGCGACGAGACGGCCGCCGCGTGTGACACGTTCGTTCCGCTCTCCCACTACATGGAGACGTGGAGTGACGGGCGCGCGTACGACGGCACGATCACGCTGTGCCAGCCCGTGATCCGCAAGCTCCACGACAGCGCGTCGCTCGTCGAGCTGCTGGCGGCGTTCGCCGGCGAGCACCACGCCGACGGCCATCGCTTGCTTCGCGATCACTACACCGGGGCGACGGACGTGCAGCTCCCGGCGTGGTACCGCACGCTCCAGCGCGGCTTTGTCGAAGGAAGCGCGTTCGCGGCGGTCGACGATGCCCCGGTGCTCGGCGCGACCGCGGCCAGCGAACAGCTCGCGCGGATCGCATCGACGAACACGTCGATGGAGGTGTCGTTCGAGCCGTCGCACGCGGTGTACGACGGCCGATTCTCGAGCAACGCCTGGCTCCAGGAGCTGCCCGCGCCGATGACGAAGATCACGTGGGGCAACGCGGCGCTGATGAGCGTTGCCACGGCGCGTGCCCTCGAGGTCGACACCGAGGATGTCGTCGAGATCGCGGCCAGCGGAAGCTCGCTCGAGCTACCGGTCTACGTCTTGCCCGGGCACGCGGACCACGCGATCTCGATCGACCTCGGCTACGGACGATCGGGCGTCGGTGCCAATACGTATCGGCTCGTGACGTCTCGCGCTCCTCGCTTCGCGACGAAGGTGCGCGTCGCGAGGACGGGGCGGCGCGCGACGATCGCGGCGACGCAGAAGGAGTTCGGTCGGCACGGCCGCGAGATCGCGCTCGCCTTCGATCTCGTCGCGTATCGCGCGAACCCCGACCTCACGGCCCGACATCGCGGGCCGGTCCCCGACCTCCTCCCCGATCACTTCGAGGACACACCCGCGTGGGGCATGACGATCGACACGATGATCTGCACGGGCTGTAGCTCGTGCGTCGTCGCCTGTCAGGCCGAGAACAACATCCCGGTCGTCGGTCGCAGCGGCGTGGAGAACAACCGCGAGATGCACTGGCTGCGTATCGACACGTATCGCGAGGAGCGCGGCGACGACGTCGATGTCGTGCATCAGCCGATGCTGTGCCAGCACTGCGAGAAGGCGCCGTGCGAGTACGTGTGCCCTGTCTACGCCACACAGCACAGCCCCGATGGCCTGAACGAGATGGTCTACAACCGCTGCGTCGGCACGCGGTTCTGCTCGAACAACTGTCCGTACAAGGTCCGGCGCTTCAACTGGTTCGACTACACCGAGGACACGCCGAAGACGCAGCGGCTCCAGTTCAATCCGAGCGTCACGGTGCGCGCGCGCGGCGTGATGGAGAAGTGCAGCTTCTGCGTGCAGCGAATCCGCAAGGCGGAGATCGACGCGAGCAAGGGGCACCGCGACATTCGACCGGGCGAGGTCGTCACCGCGTGCCAGGCGGCGTGCCCGACCGGCGCGATCACGTTCGGCCTGCTCTCGCATCGCGACAGCCCCGTCGTGCAGTGGCGAGAACAACCTCGGCGCTACTCCGTGCTCCACCACCTCGGCACGCAACCGCGTGTCGCGTACCTCGCGAAGATCCGAAACCCGCGATGACCCGGCCCCTCCTCGAGGGCGATCCGACGGACGCCCAGCTCGGCGACAAGATCCTCGGCACCACCTGGCGCCCGGGTGGTGGGGGCTGGAAGATCGCGTTCGCGATCACGGGCGCCCTCAGCGCGATGCTGTTCGCGCTGATCGCATACACGGTGACGACGGGCATCGGCGTCTGGGGAAACATGGTCCCCGTCGCGTGGGGCTTCGGGATCATCAACTTCGTGTGGTGGATCGGCATCGGACATGCCGGCACGTTCATCTCCGCGATCCTCTACCTGTTCGAGCAACGCTGGCGCACGTCGATCAACCGCCTCGCCGAGGCGATGACGCTGTTCGCGCTCGTGCAGGCGCTGATGTTTCCCGTCCTCCACCTCGGCCGACCGTGGTTCGCGTACTGGTTGTTCCCGTATCCGTCGCAGATGGAGGTGTGGCCGAACACGCGCAGCGCCCTGCCCTGGGATGCCGCGGCCGTCACCACGTACCTCACGATCTCGCTTCTGTTCTGGTACCTCGGCATGCTGCCGGATCTCGCGTCCCTGCGCGATCACGCGACCACGCGCAGGCGGCGCATCATCTACGGCCTGTTCGCACTCGGCTGGAACGGCAAGGCGAGCACGTGGCGGCAGTACCGGGCGGCGTATCTCGTGCTCGCGGGGCTCGCGACGCCGCTCGTGCTCTCCGTGCACAGCGTCGTGTCGAGTGACTTCGCGATCGGGCTCACGCCCGGATGGCACTCGACGATCTTCCCGCCCTACTTCGTCGCGGGCGCGATCTTCAGCGGCTTCGCGATGGTGATGACGCTGCTGATCCCCGTGCGGCGCCTGTTCAAGCTGCACGACCTGATCACGACGCGTCATCTCGAGAACTGCGCGAAGCTGACGCTCGTCACGGGACTGATCGTCGCCTACGGCTACGTCCTCGAGTGGTTCTTCGCCTGGTACTCGGGAGACGCGACGGAGATGTACCAGGCGTGGGTCGCGCGACCGACCGGGCCCGGCGCGACGATGTTCTGGATCACGATGACCTGCAACATCGTCGTGCCGCAGCTGTTCTGGTTCCGCCGCGTGCGGACGACGGCGTGGATCCTGTTCGTCTTGTCGCTGCTCATCAACCTCGGCATGTGGGGCGAGCGCTACATGATCATCGTGCAGAGCCTCGGCCGCGAGTACCTGCCGTCGATGTGGGCCGACTTCGCCCCGACGTGGGTCGACCTCGGGATCTTCACCGGCACGCTCGGGTTCTTCACGTTCCTCTTCCTGGGCTTCTTGCGGCTCGTGCCGATCATCGCGCTGTCCGAGATGCGCGAGATGAAGCACGACCTCGCGCGCGAGGAGCGTCATGCCTGATCGCCTCCTCGCCGAGTTCGACAGCGAGGCCGCGGCCGCCGCGGCGATCCGTCGACTGCATCACGATGGTTGCCGGCGCGTCGAGGCGTACATGCCGTTCCCATCGCACGAGATCGACGCGGCGCTGGGGGAGCGTCGCTCGCGTCTCCCATGGATGATCTTCGTCGCCGGCGTGTGCGGAGCTGGTGGTGCCTACTTCCTGCAGTGGCTGCTGGAGGCGTATCTGTATCCGCTCGTCGTCGGTTCGCGGCCCACGCACTTTCCGCTGGCGTTCGTGATCATCACGTTCGAGATGGGTGTGCTCGCGGCCGGCGTGTTCGCCTTCGTCGGCACGCTGTGGCTCGGCCGGCTCGTCCGGCTCACCGACGAGGTGCAGGGGACTGCGGGCTTCGAGTCCGTCACGCGCGATCGGTTCTGGGTCGAGGTCTCGATGCGAGATCCCGCGTACGACGAGCAGGTCACGCCCAGAACGCTGCGCGAGCTCGGAGCCCTGCGCGTCGAGTCTGGAGGCGATCGATGAGGCGATCGATGAGGCGATCGATGAATCGATCGATGAGCCGCGCGCTCCTCGTCCTTCTCCCGTTCGCCGTCTCGTGCCATGGCAGCTGCGGGCTCGATCTCGAGCGCATGATCGATCAACCGCGCTACGCGACCTACCAGCGCTGCGAGGTCTGCCCCGACGACACGATCATGATGAGCCCGCCGCCGGGGACGGTTTCGCGCATGGCGGTGCTCGGTCCGTCTGCCCTCACCCGCGGGCGCGTCGGGGCCTCGTTCGTCGACGAGATTCCGGTCGCGGTCGACCGTGCCGTCCTCGTGCGTGGCAAGAACCGCTTCGACATCTTCTGCGCCGCCTGCCACGGCCGGCGCGGCGATTCGCTCAGCCAGGTCGCCGAGAACATGACGCTGCGCAGGCCGCCCAACCTGCTCGCCGCGCCGTACACGACGTATCCACCGGGCCGCGTCTTCGCCGCGATCACCGACGGCTTCGGGCTCATGCGCTCGTACGCCGCGCAGCTCCCGATCGATGACCGGTGGGCGGTCGTCGCGTATCTCGAGGCGCTCCAGCTCGCTCAGCACGTCTCGGTCGACGAGCTACCGCCGGCGGCGCGAGAGGAGGCACAGCGATGGCTCCGCTGACCACCCCGGTGCTGCGCGGGCGCCGTGTCGCCCTCCCCGCCGCCGTCGCCGCGGGGATCGGTGCGGTCGTGCTCGCGATCGGGCTCGCGGTCGATCCCGCGCGCGCGTGGCTCTCGTACCTGTGGGCGTTCTCGTGCGCGTTCACCGTCGCCGTCGGCGGTCTCGTGTTCCTGATGATCGGGTACGCGATGAACGCGAAGTGGGTCGCCGTCGTTCGGCGCCTGAACGAGCTCGTCACGGCCGCGCTTCCCGTCCTCGCCGTCCTGTTCGCGCCGCTCTTGTTCGGGCTCGGGTGGCTGTATCCGTGGCACACGCCGCCGGAGCACCTCGGCGCCCACGAGCGAGAGGTCCTCGCGCATCGCGCCGCGTTCGCGAACACGCCCGCGTTCATCGTGCGCGCCGCGGTCTACTTCGCGGTCCTGCTCGTCGCGTCGCTGCTCCTGCGGCGGTGGTCGAGGCGTCGCGATCGCGAAGCGTCCGACGATCCGCTTCGTCGCGAGCGTCGCTTCTCCTCCGCGATGCTGCCACCGGTCGCGTTCGCTCTCACGTTCGCCGTGATCGACTGGATCATGTCGCTGCAGGCCGTCTGGTTCTCGAGCATCTTCGGTGTCTATGTCTTCGCCGGCGGGTTCGCCGCGGCGATCGGGCTCGTCACGGTGCTCGGCGCGCGAACGTGGCGGCTCGGCGAGGACGGTGGGCCGATCACGCGCCACCACTTCCACGCGCTCGGGCGTCTGTTGCTCGCGTTCACGGTGTTCTGGGCGTACGCGGCGTACTTCCAGGCGCTGCTGATCCGCATCGCCAACAAGCCCGAGGAGGTGACGTTCTACCTGACGCGCATCGAGGGGACGTGGGCCGTGTTCGTGTGGATCCTGATCGTCGGGCACTTCGCGCTGCCGTTCCTGTTCCTGCTGCCGCGATCGCTGAAGTTCCGGCCGCGCGCGATGGCCATCGCCGGCGCGTGGCTCGTGCTCGTCCACTTCATCGACATGTACTGGCTCGTCATCCCGACCCAGGTGCGAGGCGGTCTGGTCGTTCACTGGGTGGACCTCGGCGCGATCGTCGCCGTCCTCGGTACCTGCGTCGCGTTCGTAGCGTGGCGCCACGATCGCGTCCCGCTGTTCTGCGAGCACGACCCGTTCCTCGCCGACGGTTCTCGATACCGGAGCCCGCTATGAAGCACCCGCCGCAAGAGACAGATCTTGTACCGGGTCGCCGGATCGCGGCGGCGACGATCGGCGCGGTCATCGCCACGGCCGCGGGCGTGCTGATCGCGTATGGCGTCGGCGACTGTGCGAGCACCGACGCCACCACCCGATGGATGTCCGGCAGTCCGCCCGCGATGCCGCGCGAGATCAACGCGATGGAGACCGCCGTGTTCGCCGTCGAGGCGCAAGGGGTCGAGGCGAACCAGCGCGCCGAGGCGCACCTCGCAAGCTACGGCTGGGTCGACGAGGAGCGCGGCATCATCCACGTCCCGATCGACGTCGCGTTCGATCTGTACCTCGCCGGCGCACGAGGTGCGCGATGAGGCTCACCGCCGTCCTGCTACTCGCGCTCGCGCTCGCGCCCGTCGCGCTCGCACAGCCTCGGCCGCCGCTCCTCGAGCGAGTCGCCGTCGACGAGCACGTCGGCGCGCACCTCCCGTTCGAGCTGTGGTTCAGCGATGCGGCGGGCGGGCGCGTCCAGCTCGGCGAGGTCTTCTCCTCCGACAAGCCGGTGTTGCTCGCGCTGACCTACGTCCGCTGCCGGATGCTGTGCAGCCTCGTCCTGCGCGGCGTGACCGACGCGGTCCGCGATCTCCCGCTCCAGCTCGGACGCGACTACCGCATCGTGACGGTCAGCATCGACCCGCACGAGGACGCGGCCAGCGCGGCGGCGCGGCGACGCGAGCTGCTCGCGCGCGTCGGCACGAACGTCCACTCCGGTGCGTGGACGTACCTCGTCGGCGCGGAGCGACCGATCCGCGAGCTCGCCGATCGCCTCGGGTTCCACTACGCGTGGGATCCACGCACGGAGCAGTACGCGCATCCCGCGGTCATCTTCGTGCTCACGCCGAGCGGTCGCATCTCGAGCTACCTGCACGGCGTGCAGTATCCGCGCGACCAGCTCGCGGCTGCGCTGCGCAGTGCCGGCGCGGAAGAGCTCCGGCCCTCGTCGGCTGCCGAGGCCGTGCTCGCGTGCTTCCGGTTCGATCCGGCCGCGCGCGCCCATCGCGAATCGATCGACACGTACCTCCGCGTCGGCGGCACGATCGTGATGCTCTCGCTCGCATCGTTCATCGCCTTCTTGTTCGCGTGGGAGCGGAGGAGGAGCAAGCGATGAACGACTGGATGCGGCAGGTCCTGTTCCTCCCCGAGCAGGCATCGACGGTGGCCGAGAAGATCGACTGGCTCCACTTCTTCGTGATCGGCGTGACGATGCTCGGCGCTGCCGCCGTCGGCGTGGTCGCGCTCGTGCTGATCGTGCGCTATCGCGAAGGCAGAAAGATCGCCGACGACGCCATCGAGAGCGCGCGGGACGGCCGCGGTCGCCCGACCCCGCTCCGGTTCGAGATCGTCGCGTTCGGCGGGCTGCTGTCGTTGTTCGTCATGTGGTGGGTGATCGGATTTCGCCAGTTCGTCGAGCTCTCCGAGCCGCCGCCGAACAGCATGACGATCTACGTCACCGGCAAGCAGTGGATGTGGAGCTTCGCCTATCCGAACGGCGCTGGCTCCAACGGCGTGCTGTACGTGCCGGCCGGCCGCCCGGTGAAGCTCGTGATGACGTCGCGGGACGTGATCCACTCGTTCTTCGTGCCCGCGTTCCGCGTCAAGCGTGACGTGGTGCCCGGACGCAGCACGATGCTGTGGTTCGAGGCGAAGCACCCCGGTCGTTATGCGCTGTACTGCACCGAGTACTGCGGCACCGGTCACTCGACGATGCGCGGCGAGGTCGTCGCGCTCACCGACGCCGACTTCGAGCGCGCACTCGAGCACCTCGCGCCGCTCGACATCGCGGCCGCGGCGCCCGGCGAGCAGCTGTCGCTGGCGGCGATGGGCCAGCGCGTCGCGGCGACTGCAGGCTGCCTGCGATGCCACACCGTCGACGGCACGCCGCACATCGGGCCGACGTGGGCGGGGCTCTATGCGGCGTCCATCCCGCTCGACGACGGCACGTCGATCGTGGCGAACGAGGCGTACCTGACGAGCTCGATGATGGATCCGGCGGCGCAGGTCCACCGGGGGTTCCTGCCGGTGATGCCGAGCTACCAGGGGCAGCTGTCCGCCGCCGAGGTCGGCGCGGTCGTCGAGTACATCCGCGCGTTGCGCGACGCCCCTCGCGATCGCCTCGGTGCACCGCTGCCCGAGCCCGTCGAGGGGAACGTCCCGCTCGTTCAACCGCTGCAGGAGGGTGAACGGTGAGCTACCTGACCGAGACCCGCGGGCTTCGCTCGTGGCTCGCCACGCGAGACCACAAGCGGATCGGCGTGATGTTCCTGATCGCGACGAGCGCCGCGCTGTTCCTCGGCGGTGTGTTCGCGCTCGTGATCCGCCTCGAGCTGCTGACTCCCGAGCTGTCGGTGCTGACCCTGCAGAGCTACAACCGCAGCTTCACGCATCACGGTGTCGTGATGGTGTTCCTGTTCATGGTGCCGTCGATCCCGACGGTGTTCGGCAACTTCTTCCTGCCGATGATGATCGGCGCACCCGACGTCGCGTTCCCGCGCCTCAACCTCGCCAGCTTCTACGTGTACATCGTCGGTGCGGTCATCGTGCTGTGCTCGCTGTGGTTCGGCGGGCTCGATACCGGGTGGACGTTCTACACGCCGTACAGCAGCACCTCGACGGACACGGTGTCCCTCGCGACGTTCGGCGTGTTCGTCGTCGGCGTGTCGTCGATCCTCACGGGGTTGAACTTCATCGTGACGGTGCACACGCTGCGCGCGAAGCACGTGACGTGGCTGCGCATGCCGCTGTTCGTGTGGGCGATCTACGCGACCGCCATCATCCAGGTCCTCGCGACGCCGGTGCTCGGGATGTCGCTTCTCCTCGTCGGCGTCGACCACGCGTGGGGGCTCGGGATCTTCGATCCGGCGCTCGGCGGCGATCCGATCCTGTTCCAGCACCTGTTCTGGTTCTACTCGCACCCCGCCGTCTACATCATGATCTTGCCGGCGATGGGCGTGGTCACCGAGACGGTGTGCACGTTCAGCCGCAACCGGCCGTCGTCGTACAACGCGATCGCGTTCTCGTCGCTCGGCATCGCGTTCATCGGCTTCCTCACGTGGGGCCACCACATGTTCGTCTCGGGCATGTCCGTCTTCGACGCGGGCGTGTTCGGCATCCTCTCCATGCTGGTCGCGATCTTCTCGGCGATCAAAGTGTTCGCGTGGACGGCGACGTTGCGACGCGGCCGCATCCGCTTCAACGTGCCGATGCTCTACTTCTTCGGCTTCTTGTTCCTGTTCGTGTTCGGCGGCATGACGGGCGTCGCCGTCGCGACGTCATCGCTCGACGTTCACTGGCACGACACGTACTTCGTCGTCGCGCACTTCCACTTCATCATGGTGGGAGGCACGCTGACGATGTTCGTCTCGGCGTGCCACTACTGGTTCCCGAAGATGTTCGGCCGCATGTATGCGGAGCGGTGGGCGCTGATCGCCGCCGTCGCCGTGATCCTCGGCTTCATCCTCACGTTCACGCCGCAGTTCTTGCTCGGCAACGCGGGCATGCCGCGGCGCTACGCGACGTACCCCGCCGAGTTTCAGTGGCTCAACGTGATGTCCACGGCCGGCGCGACGATCCTCGCGGGCGGGCTCGTCATCGCCGTGGTCAACCTCATCTGGTCGATCTTCCGCGGCCCTCCCGCGCCGCGCAACCCGTGGGGCTCGCGTGGCTACGAGTGGCTCTCGCCGACTCCACCACCGGTGCACAACTTCGAGCGACCGCTCGAGATCGTGCGGGGTCCCTACGACTACCACGAGCCCGAATGAGCGACGACGCGCCCCAGACCACGGCCGAGCCTCGTCTCGCCGTCCAGTTCGAGAACCTCGCCAAGCAGGATCACGCCGCTCGCTTCGGCATGTGGATCTTCCTGGGCAGCGAGGTCCTCCTGTTCGCGGGGCTGTTCGGACTGTACGCGGCGTATCGATCGAGCAACGAGGTCGCGTTCGAAGCCGCGATGCACCACAACAACCTCCTGATCGGGACCGCCAACACGTTCATCCTGATCGTGTCGAGCTTCACGATCGCGTGGTCGATCGAGATGCTGCGCGAGGCGCGGCCTCGAGCGTGCCTCGTGATGTTGCTCGTGACGCTTCTCTGCGGCACCACGTTTCTCGTCCTCAAGGGATTCGAGTACAGCCAGCACTTCGAGGAAGGCATCTATCCCGGTGCGCACTACGCGTTCGCCGAGCTTCCGCAGGCGGGCGCGCGGCTGTTCTTCACCCTGTACTACTTCATGACCGCGCTGCACGCGCTGCACATGGTCGCGGGCCTCGTACTCGTCGGATGGCTAACGCTGCGCGTGGCGCGACGCAGGACCACGCCGCGCTCTCACAACGAGCTGGAGATGGGCGCGCTGTACTGGCACCTCGTCGATTGCATCTGGATCTTCCTCTGGCCGCTCTTCTACCTGACGGGGTAACGAGAATGAACAAGCGCCTCACGTACGTGCTCGCACTGATCGCACTGCTCGTCCTCACGGCGGCGAGCTTCGGTCTCTCGAGAGTCTCGCTCGGCGCGGCGGGTACGCCGATCGCGCTCGCGATCGCGGGCGTGAAGGTGGCCATCGTGGGCCTCGTGTTCATGGAGCTCCTCGGGTCTCTGGCCGCCACGCGAACGATCGCCGTGATCACGATCCTGTTCATCGCGCTGTTGTGCCTCGGCATCCTGGGCGACACAGCGTTTCGCTGATGAGGTCGGCGACACGCAGCAGCCTTGGCAGATCGCGCGCTGCCGCTCCGTTGTGCGATCGGAGACGACCGTCGGTGCCTGCGACAACTTCTCGCGCTCCTCGCCCAGGAGACGGCGTGCCCGCGCCCGATGGCATGCCCCGTGCTGAACGACGAGCTGCATGATGCGAGTTGCGGTGGTCTCGATGCACGTCGCCCTCGCGTGCTGTGTCGCGTGCGTCAGCGGTCCGGTGGCTCCGAGCACCGCCTCCCCGGATCTGAAGCGCATCGCGCGCGATGTCCATGTCGTCGCGAACGCGGACGCGCCGGTGTTCTTCTCCGACGGCTGCTACTGGATCTACACCGATGGCCTGTGGTTCCAGTCGACGACGCTCGACGGACGCTGGGAGTTCGCACCTCCGCCGAATGCGCTGCGCGGACTCGAGCAACCGTTCGCGTCTGCGTATCCACCCGCACGTCGAGTCCACGTCGACATCAGCGACCGCGGAGCGCCGCGCGAGCCTCTCGCGGCACACGCGATGCACCGCGCAACGGGATGGACACTTCAACGGATATCAGCAGAGAACCGCTCGGCCCTCAGATGATCATCCCCAGCGCGAAGCGCGCGCCGATCGCTCAGCCACTGGGATGGGCATCGATCTTCGCCGCCGCGGCGATCACGATGGGCATCGCCTTGTTGCTCCACTTGTTCGGGATTGGAGTCGGGCTGACATCGATCGAGACCGACGACCCAGGCTCGCTCCGCGCGGTCGGTATCGGTACGGGGATCTGGACGATCATCGCGCCGATCATCGCGCTGTTCATCGGCGGCTTGGTCGCGGGGCGAACGGCGCCGACGCTCGACAGCTGGAACGCGGCGATCCACGCGGCGGCAGCGTGGGCGGTCAACGCGGTCGTCTCCGTACTGCTGCTGTCGATGGTCCTGGGAGCACTCGCGCGCGGTGCCGTGTCGACCGTCTCGACGATCGGCAACGCGGCGAGCATGCCGCTGTCGTCGATCGCGGGCGAGCAGGTTCCCGACCTGTCTGCGCTCGGCATCGGCTCGGAGGACTTCGTCGCACGCTTGAATAACGAGCTCGCGTCGAGAGGCATGCCGCCGGTGGAAGCAAAGAACGTCGAGAGGGTCGTCCAGGAGGCGATGGAGACCGCGGTTCGCAACGGAGGCATCGATCGCGAGACGCTGGTCGCGATCACCGCGAAGCACACCGCGCTCTCTCGCGGTGATGCGGAGCGCCTCGCGAACGACATCGAACAACGGCTCGAGGCGGTGCAGGCGCGCGGAAGCCGTATCGCCGACCGCACGGGCGAGATGGCGCTCGAGGCGATCGAAGGGACCGGAAAGCTCCTGCTCTTCCTCTCGCTCGCGATGCTGCTCGGGCTCGGCGCCGCGATGGGCGGTGCCATGATCGCGGTGCGTCGCGAGCGGCGCGATCACGTCGTTCCCGCGGACCCGCGTGTGTAGGAGGCACCGATGTGGAAATCACAGAAGACGTGGCTGCCAGCGCTGGCGCTGATGCTCGTGGCCACCGGTGTCGCAGCCGACCCGGCGCAGCCGTCTCGAACGATCCGGGTCAACGGACACGCCACCGTGAGCACGGCGCCGGATCGCGTCGAGATGGTCGTCGTGGTCGTGTCGCGAGCGTCGAGTGCATCGCGAGCAACGGCTGACAACGCGCGCGCCGCGCAGGCGGTGCTCTCCGCGGTGCGCAGCGAGCTCGGCGGTGCGGGCACCACCGCGACGACGCGGTACACCGTCCAGTCCGAGTACGCGCATCTCGAGCCCGGGAAGTCGCCATCGCTCACCGGGTTCCGGGCGGAGCACTACATCGGCATCGAGACCCCGGACATCACACGCGCGGGAAGGATCGTCGACGCGGCGATCCGTGCGGGCGCGGATCGGGTGCATCGGATCGACTTCACGCTGCGTGACGAGGCCGCCGCTCGTGCGCGAGCGCTACGCGAGGCGGTGACGAATGCTCGATGGAACGCGAGCGCCATCGCCTCCGCTCTCGGAACGTCGGTTCGAGCCGTGCACTCCATCGACGCGACCGAGCCGATCGAGCGCCCGATGTACGAGGCGCGCCTCGTTCGCGCGAGCAGCACCCCGATCACGCCGGGCGCGATCGAGACCACGGCGTCAGTGACGCTGACCGTCGACATCGGGGAGCAACACGCAGCTCCCGGTGTCGCGAAGTCGCGCACCGGTCCGTGAGCGAGCGGGCCGTCACGATTGCGGCTGCTGCTGGACGAGCTCTCCTCGGACCTCGTCCTCCGCCGCGAGGTGCTCCAGGCACGAGTCGACCGCGGACATGTCGAGCTCGCTGTCCGAGAATGCAGACCGGTGCGCGATCAGGTGGATCAGCTCCGTCGTGGTCCGCACGTCCTCGGCGACGGCCGTCGCACGCGCCTGTGCGCGCGACAGGAGCGCCTGCCGCCGGCGGAGTAGCTCGTGGCGCCGCGAGCCTGGCGCCGCCGCTTCGGGCAAGGCCGGCGGCGTGGCCTCCATCGACGCGAGCACGCGCTCGATCCGTTTCTGCTCGCACTCGAGGTCGACATACCTGTCGAGGAGACCCTCGAGATCGAACGCCGCGGCGTCAGCTGGGCTGCGGCGCTCGACCTCGCGCACCGAGCAGGTCAGCTGCGAGAGGTTCCACGATGGAACGCCCGCGCGATGGAGCGTGCGTATGCGGCGTCGCTCGCGTGCGTCGCGGTGCCGCCTCGCGTCGGCGTCCCGCACCATCGCGCGGAACCTGCGACCGCCTGCGAGGAGAGCAAGCACCACCACGCTGACCGCGAGCACGACGCACGCCTCGAGGGCTCCGAGCACGAAGCCCGCCATCGCGCTGCTGCTCGCGAAGATGACCCAACCCTCCGCCTGATGCGCGAGCTGGACCATGCACGTGGATCGATCGTCTGACGTTGCTAGAGCGCGTTCCATGATCCGATGGCTTTCAACACCCAGGCCATCGGTGTCGCCTCACGCGGGTGACATGCGCCGGCGCGCGTCGTGCCTCCCGCCGGAGACCAGCGACGCGATGAAGACGACCGCAGCGACGATCGTGTTGTTCACCACCGTCGGTGTACCGACGTGCTCGATCACGAGCCCCGAGAAGAACAACCAGAGCGCGAGCACCGTGTTCACCCACCGCGCCCACGCTGCATACATCGCCGCGCACGCCGCGCTCAGGATGGCGAGGCCGACGATCCACGTGTTCGTCATCGAGGCATCTGTGTGGAGCCACATGAACGCGGAGAAGAACAGCCACGCGCCCGCGACGACGTTCAGCCACCGGGCGACCGCTCCCCTGTCGCCCCAGTCGTGTCCGTCGTGGACGGCATTTCCCGTCGTCGTTTCCATGACGATCGAGCGTGCATCTCGCGCACCACGGTTCGTCGTCGAGACACGCAGGTTGGAACCGGTGGTGCATGACATCGACGCATGAGGTCGCTTGTCTTCTCGATCATCGCGATCGTCGCGATCGCGAGCTGTCCCGGCTGCGAGGATTCACCACGAACGAGCCGCGTCGTTCCCGCGGAGGACCAGCTCCAGGCACCCGGCGTCACGATCGTCGGGCTCGCCTCCACGCCCGAGCGCTACGCGGAGCAGTCCGTGCGCATCCAGGGCGAGGTCGAGGGCGTCGTCGGACGCCGCCTGTACGTGGTGCGCGGAGAGGGAACCCTGTGGGCCGCGAGGATTCCGGTCGTCCCGAGAAGTCGCGACGCACTCGGAGCGCTTCCTCCCCAGCACGGAGACGAGGTCGAGGTTCGAGGAGTTGCCAAGACGCACCTGAGCGAGGAGCTCGCGCGAGAGCTCGGGCCCGTCGCGACCGCGCAGATCGGAGACGGCCCGTACGTCATCGCGGGATCGATCCGGAGGAACCCATGACCACGTCACCGATGATCACGCCCCACGGGACGCGCTCCGCGCCACCGATGACGCTCGTGCCGGGCCCTCGGCAACGCCAGCTCCACGGGTGGGCCGCGTGGGCACCGCTCGTCGCCGGCGCCTGGCTCGCCGTGTCGATCTTCGTGTGGCCGCACAGCCGGGGCGCGACGACGAGCTCGATGCTGCTCGGTGTCTGCCTCGCCGGGGCAGCTGCCGTCGCGCTGTACGCACCCGGCGTCACGTGGTTGGTCGGCGCGATCGCGGTGCTGACCGCGGTCTCCATGGTGTTCGTCGACTACCTGATCGCCGCGACGATGCTCAACCAAGGGATCGTCGCGCTGGTGGCCCTCTCAGCCGTCGCGCTGACGCTCTACCGACGACGTCGACGCTAGCGCTGCGAGGTGTAGACGGCGATGGCGGGCTCCGGTGCCTGGATTGCGGCGTACACGGCGCGTGTCGCCTCGCGTATCGTCACGCGAACCAGGGCGTACTGCTCGAGCAGAGGTCGATCCGCGTCGAGAGCATCCACCGCGTTGCGAGCGGCGAGCGTCGCCTCCTGAAGCCTCAGCGCGTGGATCGACGTCGGGTCGACGACGTCGGGAAGACGGGCCTCGTCGAGCGCATCGACCGCGGCCGCCAGCGCATCGCGTACGAGATCTGCGTGGTCGAGGCTGGACTCGTGCGAGCGCTCGAGCTGTCTCGCGATCTCGCGTACTCGGTCCGCTCGATCGTTCGCGGGCGAGACCACCGCGAGTGCATCCGCGAGTCGCACGAGAGCGGTCACGACGTACGAGTGCTCCATCGTTCCGCCCATCGCTACGAGGTCGTTCGTCGCCGAGAGGAGCGCGTGCGCTTCCGGCGGTATCGGCTGCGAGGGCATCCCCGCGTCGATCGCGGGAGGGCGCGAGACCTCCGCGGTTACCGTCGGAGTGGTGGGTTCCGAGGACGAAGCCGTCCGGTCGTGCGAGCACGACGCAGCACCGAGCCCCACAGCGATCCAGATCTTGATCTTCATACATCGCAGCGGTGCAAGTCCGACGCCGGTCTCGGCACGATCACCGTCGAGCCTCGCGATCGTCTCGCCGCGTCGGCCGTCGCTGCGACTCGATGAGGTCGGGATACCCGAGGATCGATCCTCGCAGCACGACACGTCGACTTTCTCGAGCGTTGTCGGTGGCGCGTCGCTCTCCGTAGCCCACCCGCACGAGACGCACGGGATCCGCACCGAGCCGGACGAGCTCGTCGCGGACCGCGTCCGCTCGCCGTCCGCTGAGCCGCAGGTTCGCGGCCCTGCTCCCCGTTCGATCCGTATATCCCTCGATGAAGACCAGCCGGTACGGGTGCTCGACGAGCCACCGAGCCACGGCGCCCAGCACCGGCGGCGCGTCCGGATCGAGCCGTGCCGACCCGAACGCGAAGTACAGCTCGGCGAGCGGGTTCGGTAACCGGACGACGTGCTCTCGAGACGACTCCTCGCGGGGTACGTCCGCGACGCCGAGCTGCGCGCTCGCGATGACGAACGCAGACGTCAGGATCTGGAGTACGCGACGCATGGCTCGCCCCCTCATCGATCGCGCCGGACCGTCTGCGTCGGCCGTTGGTCGCGCGGCTCGATGATCACGCGTCGAACCGGATAGCGGTGATACGTGTGATAGCCGTACGGCGGTCCGTAGAGGAACGGATCGTAGACCCCGAACACCGGGTCGTAGTAGACGAACCCCGAGGTGGTCGAGGGCTCGCGCACGCGGCGAAAATCGGTGAACTGCACGTAGCGACGATCGTCGACGTGCTCGACGGCCCACCGCAGGCGCATGCTGCCGATGCGATCCGGATCGAGCGCGATCGGAAGCGCGTACAGCATGTCGATCGTCGTCGTGTCACCCGGCATGACCTGATACGTGCCGTGCGTCGCGGTCGACCGTACGAGGTTCGCGCGCGGCAGGTCCGCGCCGTTGTTGCCGAACATGTCGAGCTGGAGAAGCGACGCATCGAACGCGAGCGGCTCGTCCCCCGTGTTGCGAAGCTCGAGTGCGAGCCGGGCGTAGGTACGTCCGCCTTCGACGTACGCCCCGCGACTCCACACGTTCACCCGCGCATGCGCGTCGTGCTGAGAGTCCGCGCGAATATCGTAGGACGCCGCGGGTCGTCCGCCGGGTCCGCTGCGCGTGACGTTGTCGGTCGGTCGAAAGACAGCATGATCATTGCCGCACGCGACGAGCACCAGGATGACTACGAGGGTTGGCTTCATACGGTACGCCGACGTGCATTCGATGTACCTCCCAGATCAGCGACGGGCGCGGAGGCCGGATGCTCGAGTGCGGGCGGCTCGCACACATCGATCGCGCATCCGGGCTCCGTCGCGACATTCCGCGCGATCACCCCTGGTCATCGTCGGAGACGATGTTCCGCGTACGTGCGGCGAGCTCGCGGAGCTGCTTGGGCTGCGGCTTCGTACCCTTCTGCATGCGCTCGCTCAGCCGTTGGATGTCATCGCCGATCGCCGTCAGCTCGGCCTTGAAGTCCGAGTTGGACGCAGCGCTCTCCAGCTTCTGCATGTCGTTGTTCACCTCGGAGATCAGCGATTCGGCCTCCTGCCACTTGCCCGCCTCGGCGGCTCGCGCAGCCGCGTTGAGCTTGAACCGCACCGGCACCAGCGGACGCGACACCTGCACCTGTGACACGACGATCGGGAGCTTCTGGATCAGCCTGCGCGCGGTCTCCGGTTCTTTACGCTGCAAGGCTTGCTGAGCCGCGAGCACGCGCACGTAGGCCTCTTCGACGGGAAGCAGCGCGATATCGACGGCGACTCGATCGCGCACCATGCGCAACGCTTCTTCGGCGCCCTTCGCGTCGTTGTGCTGTGCGCTCGTTCGCGCCTTCTCGATGCCCGCAGCGAGCTCGGGATCCATGTACGACTCGAAGCTGCGGAACGAGGCCGCGATCGGCGCGAGGTCGAGCGCCTGGAGGTCCGTCTTGCCACTCTTGACCTCGCGAATGGCCTCGTCGAGCTCGTTTCTCATGCCCGCGAGCGGCGTGGTGTCGTACAGGCGCGCGAGCTGCTTCTCGCTCTTCGCGAGCGCGCTCTTTGCCGCCGCCGTGTTGCCCTTGTCGAGCGCCATCTCCGCGGCCGCGATGTGCGTCACCGCGTCTCGCGAGATCTTCATGATCTGTGCGGTGTCGAGCTTGGGTGTGGTCGCGTCGTTGTCGTCGGTCTTCGGCTTGGCCTGCTTGGCCTGCTTGGTCTGCTTGGTCTTGCTGGTCTTCTTCTCCGTCGACTGCTTCTGCGATTCGGCGACCGGATCATCCATTCCCTGTCCGGGTTGATCCGCAGGCCGTTGTTGCGCGGACGCCGTGGATGCCACGAAGCAGACCGCGATCGCGAAGGGTAGCGTTCTCGTCATCATCTCTTTTCCTCCATCAGTTCGTGGTGGTTGATCGTTCCTCCGTGGTCTCGTGCATCAGTCGTTCCGACATCGACGAGAGATCGCGCCCGCGGTACGCAGCATGCAGCGATGCGGATCATGTCGGATCCTCTGCTCGCTCCTCACGTGCCGCACGTTGCGTCCGGCACGGAGCCACCGCTCGCACAGCTCGCGAAGCGGTATCCATCGCGGCGCGCTGGCTCCCTCGCGATGCTGTTCGTCCTCGGCGCGCTGCTGCTGTTCTTTCCGAACCTCCTGCACTACTCCACGCACGACCTCGCCGTCAGTGATCGCGCGAGCGGCGCGCTCGTGCTCGTCCTCGCCATCGGTGCAGCGCTCACCGGACGGCCATGGGTGTCATGGCTCGCGGGCGTCGTCGGCTTCTGGATCCTCCTGGCCCCGATCGCGCTGTGGGCGCCGAGCCTGGGCGCGTATGTCGGCGGATCGCTGATCGGTACGCTCGTCGTGTTCGAGGGGCTCGTGTTGCCGATGTCGTGGACAATGCGCGGCGACGAGATCCCCGCGGGTTGGAGCTACAACCCGTCTTCGTGGTCGCAGCGGTTGCCGGTGATCGTGCTCGCGATCGCGAGTGCGCTGATCGCGGGCTACCTCGCCGCGTACCAGCTCGGCGCGATCGAGACGATCTGGGATCCGGTCTTCGGGCGCGGCACCGAGCGCGTTCTCACCTCCGACGTATCTCGAGCATGGCCGATCTCCGATGCGGGTCTCGGCGCCGCGATGTTCGTGATCGACCTCCTCATGACGTGCGTGGGCGATCGCCGGCGCTGGCGAACGATGCCGTGGCTCGTGCTGCTGTTCGGCGTGATGATCATTCCGATCGGCGCGGTCTCGATCGTCCTCGTGATCCTCCAGCCCGTGGCCGTCGGCGCGTGGTGCTTCTGGTGTCTTCTCACCGCGGCGACGACGCTCGCCATGATCCCGCTCGCGATCGACGAGGTCGCGGCCAGCATCCTGCTGCTGCGAGATGCCAAGCGACGAGGCGGATCCTGGTGGACCGTGCTGTGGCGCGGAGATCACGACGGTGGCGTGCCCGTCCCCGCGGATCGCTTGCGCGCATTCTCGATGCCTCCGTGGACGCTCGGCGTGATCGCCCTCGCCGGCGGATGGCTGATGGTCGCGCCGTCGCTCCTCGCGGTTCCCGTGCTGTTCGCCGACTCGCAGGTGATCGCCGGTGCCCTGCTCGTCGTGGTCGCCGGGGTCGCCGTCGCGGAGCTCGCGCGTCCGTTCCGCTTCCTCGCGTGCCCACTCGCGGCGTGGATCGCGTTCTCGCCCTGGATCCTCGGGACCTCGTCGAGGATGGCGTGGAGCAACGTGCTTCTCGCGATCATCGTCTTCGTCGCGGCGTTCCCGCGTGGCACGACCGCACACCGTCACGGCGCTGCGGATCGGCTCGTCGCGTAGGGACATTTCGCGGCGTGTGGGCACAGCGGGCGACACGCGCTACTGCCGACGTCGGCCCGAGCTGGTACTCGCGATGCACCCGAAACTCCCATGCGTAAACGCTTCGTCTCGCTTCCAGAGCTCGCGCTGATCGGTGCCACCCGCGGAATGCTCGGTATCGGCATCGGCCTCCTCCTCTCGAGCCACATCTCGGAGCGCCACCGGCGCATCGCCGGCTCGGTGCTGGCGGGAGCCGGCGTGCTCAGCACGATCCCGCTCGCGCTCCAGCTGTTCCGCCGCCGGAGAGTCTCGAGGGACGAGCCCCGTCCGCTCTACCCGCCCGGCGATCAGCCGTACGTGCGCCGCTCCGAGCAACCGATGACGCACTGACGCCGCGCGGTCGGTGATCTGTTACCTTGCCGCCCTCTATATGAGCAAACGCAAGAACAAGCAGACGGCCGCCACGGCCGACCTCGACCCGACCGCACTCGCGAACCAGAAGCTCCTCGAGCGCCAGCGCCGCAACGCGAACCGCGCGCTCCTCAAGCGCCGCCGCCGTAAATCCGGACAGTAGCGCGGCGCTTACGTCGGCCTGGTCGTTTGACGTCAAACGATTATTGGCTAAGAACGTGGATGGCCAACGAACAACAGCAACTCGTCGACGCGATCGGAACCCACCTCCAGAAGAGCTACGGTGATCGGTCGTCGGCGTCGATGCGCAAGCTCTTCGATCGCTACGACGTCGACAACGACGGCAAGATCACCAAGTCGGAGCTCACGCAGCTCCTCAAGGATGTCGACATCGGCAACTCGCTGACGCGCGGAGCGTGGGTGCGCGGAATCATCGACAAGCTCGACACCAACGCCGACCGCGCGATCACCTGGGAAGAGTTCCAGGCGGTCGCCGCCACGACGTGATTCCTCGGCGAGCCCCGATTACGATGCCCGCGTGGATCCGTACCGAACGCGCGCGGTAGACGAGGCCCCCCAGGCGCCGCGCGATCCGGGCATCGTCGGCGACGTGATCCGGCAGTTCGCGGATCCGAAGGCGTTCTATCGCGAGCTGGTGCAGAACTCGATCGACGCCGGATCTCCGTCGGTGGAGATCCGGATCCAGCACGACGCGTCGGCGCAGAAGCTGCGGGTCGCGGTGCGCGACCGCGGCGAGGGCATGTCGCGCGACACTCTCGAGAACCAGCTTCTCGTCCTGTTCCGATCGACGAAGGAGACCGACCGCTCGAAGATCGGCAAGTTCGGCATCGGGTTCGCGAGCGTCCTCGCACCGGAGCCGGAGGTCGTCATCATCCAGTCGGCGCGCGACGGGCGCCGACTGACGCTCCACCTGTTTCGCGACCTGACGTACGAGCTGTTCGACGCAGGGACGGCGACCCAGGCGGGCACGTCCGTCGAGCTCGTCCTCGCGATGGACGACTCCGGCGTCGAGTCGTTCGTGAGCGCGAGCGTCGAGGCGCTCGTTCGGTGGTGCCGGCACGCGAGCGTTCCGATCGAGCTGACGTGGCTGCCGGCGGCCGGGCCCGCGCAGACCACGCGGATCGATCGACCGCTCGCGCTCGAGAACGCGATCGTGCAGGTCATCGAACGCTCGGCCGACGGCGGCGCGGTCGCGGCCGTGGGCATCACGCCGATGCTCGCGCCGTACACCGGCTTCTTCAACCACGGGCTCACGCTTCACGAGTCCGCCGACTCGGTCATCGGGTGCGTCGCCGCGAAGATCCAAGACTCCCGACTCGGCCACACGCTGAGCCGCGACAACGTTCGCCGTGACGCGGCGTACGACCGCGCCGTCGCGTTCGCACGCATGCTCGCGACGGAGCGCCTGCCACGCGCGATCGCGGCCGAGCTCGCCACTGCCGCCGACTCCGGGAATCGCGCGCGCTATCGCCTCCTCGCGGCCGCCGCGATCTACAGCAACACCGCGATCGAGTGGTGCTTCCCGCTCGTCGAACCGATCGGCGATGCGCGATCGATCGCCGGGGCCGAGCTCCCGGGACGCGCGTGGACGAGTGATGGACGATCGCGCATGTCCGCGCTCGTGAGCGCCTCGAAGACGCCGGTGCTGGACAGCGTCGTCGGCGAGATCGATGGGCTCGTGTCGATGATCGAGGAGCGCTACGGCTGTCGCCTCGCACGGATCGAGGGCGAGCTGACGGCGGTCACCCCAGTCGCGCCCGCCAACGAAGACACCGCACTGCTGGCATGCCTACGCGAGATGCTCGACGCGGTCGGCAAGGCCCCGTCGGACATCGTGATCGCGTCGCTCGAGGGTGCTGCGCGCAGGGCATTCGTGATCGCGGGCGACCGCAAGGCCGGCGCGGGAGGTGCGTACATCCTCGATCGCGCACAGACCAATCACAGCCCGTTCGGGCGGCTGCGCCGTCCTCCGCTCGTCATCTGTGTCGATCACCCACTCTACACGCGCGCTCGCGTGGGCGATCCGCGGCTCTCGGCTTCGCACCTCGCACGCGCGATCTTGCTCGAGTACAAGCAGCTCGACGTCGAGACCTCGCAGCGCCTGCTCGACCGCACGCTGACGGAGCTCCTCGGATGACGCGCCCGGCGGCACCTGGCCCGCGGGTCGGCGGCGGGCGGATCCGCGTCGACGCCGCGCGCGCGATCGCGAAGCTGCGCGAGTACCAGCTCGTGGAGCGCGCGGCCTGGGTGCTCGAGGGCATCCGCGCCGCGGTCGCAGCGCGCGCGACCGACATCGTCCTCGACGGCGACTCGAACGACATCTGGCTGTCGTGGCGCGGCGAGCCGTGGCCCGCGGAGGATCTGACGCGGCTGTTCGACGAGCTCGTCAGCCCGGAGGCAGCGAGCGAACGGCACCACGTGCGCTTGCTCGCGGCCGCGGTCAACAGCGCGCTCGGGCTCGCGCCGGCGCACGTCGACGTGATCGCGGTGCACGACGACCACGCGATCCGCGCCCGCTACACGCCCGACGTCCTCGACGATCCCGGCGTCAACGTCGCGGACTCCGCGTTGCGCAACATGACCACCGAGAAGGTCGCGGTGCCCGACGGAGCGCGGCGCGGCATGCGCGTTCATCTGCGCCGCCGCGCGTCGCTGGAGGTGCTGTCCTATCTGTTCGGCGAACCTCCCGAGCTCGACATCGCACGCCGTGCCTGCGTGGATGTTCCGGTGCTGCTGGCGATCCGCGAGAACCGCTATCACCGCACGGAGCACGCGCGCGATGTCGTGCGAGTGCCGCTCGCCGACGGGCTCGACGGCTTCCTCGCGATCGCGGATCCCGACGCCGCGACCGGTGCGGTGATGGAGGTGGCCGAGCGCGGCGTCGTGCTCGCACGCTACCCGCTCGCGCTCGGGGAGGACGCGCTACCGCCATCGCTGCCGATCCGCCTGCTGATCGATGCGCCGCGGATGCCGACGAACGCGTCGCGCTCGCAGGTGCAGCGCGACAGCCATCCGATCGCCTCTGCGGAGCGCGGCGCCGCCGATCGGGTGCCGGTCCTCGTCGCGGAGCTCGCCGCGCGGCTGGCCGCGAACCCGGACCCACGTCGCGAACGCGCGGCGGCGATCGCCCTTCTCGCCGCGGTCGTCGCCGGCTTCCACTGGTGGAGGCCCGACGCGTTCGACTCCTCGCCGCTGCGCGTCCTCGCCGAGCTGCCTCTGTTGCACGACGCCGTCGGCGCGCGGCGCCCGCTGCGCTCGCACTGGTCGGGGCTCGTGTACCGCGGGCGCAAGCCGCTCGACCGCGAGCTCGAGCCATGGGTCGGCGACATCTTGTGGGTGCCGCCCGGCGATCCCGCGGAGCGGCTGATCGTGGGCGCGTACCACGACCAGCGCGGGCTCCGCCGCCGTCTGCGCGAGGCGCGCCAGCAGCGGCGCCACCGCGATCGGTTCTTCGCGCACGAAGCGCGCACGCCGACGGTGATCGCGAAGACGCTGCCGCTGCACCGCATGGCGCTGGGAGCTGAGGTGGCCGGGAGCTGCGTTCCGCAGCACGTGTTCGCGGATCTCGCGGGCGAGGTCTGCATCCACCTCGGCGAAGGACCATCGGAGCTCGTCGTGTTGCACCACGGCCGCGAGATCGAGCGCATCGAGCACGCGAGCCCGGTCCGCTTCGAGGTCGTCATCGACGCCGCGTCGGTGACCCCGGCCGCGCGGTATCGCGGCGTGGTCCGCGACGCCGAGTACGCGCGCGTCTCGCGTGCGATGCGCGCGGGCGTGTTGCGCGCCATCGAGGCGATCGCACTCACCAACGATGCGCGATCCCACACCGTGATCCAGGGGGGCCTCGCGCTCGCGAAGTCGCTCGGAGTGACGATCGCGCCACCGCTCGCGACCGCACCTGCGTGGCGTTCGCTCGACGGAGACTACCTGCCGCACGCGGCGCTCGCCGGCGTGGTGGCGGTCGGCGTGGTCGAGCCGAGCGTCGAGGTCGCGCCCGTGGCAGGTCGGATCTTGCTGCGCTGCGATCCGCGCGAGCGAGAGCGGCTCGCGGCGTGCGCGCCCGAGCTCCTGCAGATCACGTACGGATCGGCGACGGCGCGCCCCGCGGATCCCGACGCGCTCGCATCGAAGCTCGCGCAATCGAGCTCGTTCGCGCTCGCGATCACCGACGAGACGCGCGTGGGGGCGATCGCGCCCGCCGGACCGAACGGGAACGGGAGCGTCACGCTCCACCACCGCGGGGTCGCGCTGTTCACCCGCCACTACGTCCATGCGCTCGTCCCCTGCACGATCCTCGTCGACTCCGACACGATCGTGCCCAGAGCGCAGTGGGACGGGGTTCTCCAGGACGGTAGCGCCGCCGGCGGCTATCTCGCCTGGGAGCACGCGCTCGTGCGAGCCGCGGCACGCGCCCTCGTCGGCGATCGCCCGCTCGAGCTCCTCGGCCCGCGGGACGTCGACGTCCACGGGGCGCTGGGCCGCATGTTGTGCGCCGTGCTGGCCGGCTCCGGCGCGATCGAGGTGCTCGGTGCAGAGCTGTTCGCGCTCCTGCGCGCCCGGCGCATCTGGCCGGTGCTCGGCGATCCCGATCCGCACAGCGCCGACCAGCTGCGTGCGCGCTTCCCCGCGATGATCCCGTACGTCGGCCACGGCGCGACGCCGATCGCGGGCTTCTCGCCGCTCGTCGCCGACGATCTCGTCGCCTCGGCGGTCGCCACGCTCGCGGGGCTGCCGGTTCGCGAGGCGTCGCTCGAGCTCGAGATCCGCAGGCACGCGGAAGTGCGTGCGGCCAAGCTCGCTCTCCATCGCGAGAAGCCCGTGCAACCGCTCGCGCTGTCCCAGCCGGGCGAGACCGTGGAGATCGCGGGCCCGATCGTTCGCGGGGTCGTCGGCGTCGGCTGGCCGATGGAGATCCAGGTCTTCGTCGAGGGCCGACCGTTCCACGCGATCCGTCCCGACCGCGAGCTCCCGCTCCGCGCTGCCGTCGAGATCGATGCCGCCGTGACCATGCCGGCGTTCGACGGCATCCCCGACGACGTCACGCAGGAGATCGTCGCGCGTGTCATCGACGCCGCGCCCGCGCTGATCGTCGCGATCGCGACATCGCGCCCGCACGTGCTCGGGGACCTCGGACCCGCGCGCAGGTTACTCGCCAGCTGCGCGGCCACCCTCGATGCTGAAACCGTTGCCGTGTTGCGGGCCGCGCCGATCTTCGCCACGGTCCAGCGCGGTCGCACCTCGATCGACGCGGCGGTTCGCCCACACCTCCCCATCACGGCATGGCACGGCGAATGGCTCCCGCCCGAGGAAGACGAGCCGCTGCACGACGCGGACGCCGCGATCATCCACCTCACCGACGACACCCGCGAGGTCGACGCGATCCTCCAGAGTCTTCACGGAATGGAGATCCTCGACGTCACCGACGACGTCGTGAAGCTCCAGGCCACCCGGCGGATGGCGCGCGGCCTGATCCCGAAGCCGACGGTTCACGGCGTCGCGCCCGAGCTCAAGCGATCGCTGCTCCAGCTCGGCGACATCGGCGCGGCGCTCGGGCACGGCGAGATCGCGCTGGTCAGCGACGAAGGCTCGTCGGCGCTGCTCCACGTCGGCGGCGAGCTGCGAAAGGTCGTTCCGATCGACGTGGCTCCCTCGATCCAGATCGCGATCGAGGCTCCCGATCTGATCGAACGGCTCGGGCGCGACGAGCCGCTGCAGAGCGTCCTGCATCAGCTTCGCGCGCTGAAGCTCGATGGCCTCGACGACTCCGCGATCCCGCAAGCCCAAGAGCTCGCGCTCCGACTCGTCCGCACGATCCTCTCGGAGGTCCCGATCGACTCTCTCGAGCCGAGGATCCGCCGCAACCTCGTCCGCGCGATGTTTCGCGGCGTCCTCCCTCCGGCGGACCTGGCGGGCGTGCCACTGTTCGAGACCACGATCCCGAGCTGGATCGATCCGATCGCCGTGGACGACCAGATCGCTCGCTTCGGCGACGTGTGGTCCGTGCCGCACCAGCATCCGACGCCGCTGCCCCTGGACGAGCACCGCGTCGTCCTGCGCATCGATCCGTTCACGAGGGATCTCGCGCTCGAGCACGGCGTCCCGATCATCGACGCCACCGAGGAGCTCGCGCTCGATGCGGTGGCTCGTCGAAACCGCGACAAGCCACGCGCGACCACGCTCGTCCTCGCCGACTCGCGGCCGCTCCTCGGGCAGGCCGCGCTCGACGGGGATGGCATCACGTCACCGCGCGGTTTCGTCGGCATCCTGCATCCAGCGGCCGCGCACCTGCGTGGGCTCTACACGCACCGCGCGATGCAACCGTTCACACCGATCCCCGACACGGGAACGTGGCCGATCGTCGCCACGATCGATGACGCGCGCTTCGTGCCCGACCGCACCTGGGATCGGCCGGTCGACGACTCCGTGTGGCGCTCCGCGGTCGGCGCTGTCCGCGAGGCGAGCAGGCGCGCGTTCACCGCGCTGATGAAGCCACCGGCGGACGCGCTCGGCGTGCAGCTCCTGCTGGGCCAGAGCTTCGGTGACTACCGGTTCACGTCGCTGCGCGGCGCGCTGTGGATCGCCGGTCCTCCGCTCTCCTCGCCTCGACTCCATGTCATCGGCCCCGCGGGCACGCGTGACTGGGCACCGCCCGGCGAGACCGGAGTCACGGGCATCGTCTACACGTACTCGAACGACCAGCGCGCCCTCGACGCGACCCTCGAGGCCGTGTGCGCGACGGTGCACGGCCTCCTCGTGCGCTACATGGCTCGTCGGCCCGACAACGATCGCTCGATCATCACGGCCCACGCCGCGCACGCGCTCGCCCTCGGCCGGCTCTCCGTCGAGGACGCCGCGCGGATCTCGTTCCCGTGCTTTCACCCGAGGCCGCTGTATGCGATCGAGCTGGTATCGCTGTTCGCGGGCACGACGCCGGTCCCGATCGTCGATCCCGCCGGCGATCGTCCGGGTGTCGTCGACGATGACGGGCTCCTATCTCGCGTCGTGATCTGGCACCTGCGCGACCGGATCCAGCGTCCGACATCGCGCGCCCC
The DNA here is from genome assembly GCA_964617845.1 of uncultured Kofleriaceae bacterium. Classification (GTDB taxonomy): domain Bacteria; phylum Myxococcota_A; class Polyangia; order Haliangiales; family Haliangiaceae; genus JABFXX01. The sequence continues at coordinate 443,265 of CAZUAR010000001.1, forward strand.
TGCTCGCGAGGAACCGCCGCCACCACCGCGGCACCCACGACAGCACGTGCTCGACGCGATCGTCGCGCGCTTCGCCGACGTCGGTCTCGACGTGTCCAGTGCCCGGCTCGTCGCTCGCGCGTCGCCGATGTTCGCGATCGACGGCCACCTCCACGTCGCCAGCGAGCATCCACGCCTGATCGAGCTCGGAGCCGCACTCGCCGCACGAAGCCCGTGGGCCAGCTCCATGCTCGACGCGATCGTCGCGCACGGCATGACGGTCCTCAACGTCGCGTTCACCTCGGTCACCGACGCGATGGAGCTGCACGCGATCGGCACGCTCCTCGGCGACGCCTGACGTCACGATCCGACGGTGAAGTCGCGCAGCCGGCCGATGTCGCTATCGAGCTTGCTCACCATCTTCTCGGCGGCCGAGTCGACGGCGGCCCAGACATCGTTCGCGTGCGCCGTGACCGCGGTCGGCTTGCGGTTCTCGACGCGGACCTCGATCGTGCATCGAATATCACCGTCGGACTTCTTGGGGCCGTTCTCGTCGGCGAGGTGGACCTCGACCGTCGTGATCTGGTTCGCGTAGCGAGAGAGCGCTTCCTGGATGATGGGCAACAGGCGCTCGTTGATGTCGCCTGGAATGTTGTCGTCGTGCCGGATCTGGATGTTCATGGACGGATCCTCATCCCTTTCGGTGGGACCGGATAGGGGAAGGCCGATCTATCGACGGCGGCAGCGGTCAAACGAGCGCGCCGCTCATATGAAAGAGACGAAGCCTCACGTCCGCGCCGTGCTGCTCGAGCAGGTCGCAGACCGCATCGTTGTTCTCGATCGTCACGTCGACATGCGGATGCTCTGCGTGCCGAGCGAACGAAGCGAGCAACGCACCCGTCAGGCTCGGTCGCATCACTCGAACGCCACGCATGTCGGCTCGCTGCGGCGCGAACACCGCGACGCCGAGCAGGCCGTCGAGCTTGTTGGCGATGCAGCCATCAGCGAACGCGTGACGCTCGAGCTGCGCGAGGCCGAAGCGTCGCTCGAGAGCGCCGATGTCCGCGCGCGTGAGCGGGGACGCCCCGATGGTCTCGGTGGGGATCGTCGCGATCGTGGACCACGCGATGCGGAGCTGCGTCGAGTGGCCGATCGAGTACATGCCGAGCCGCGAGTAGAGCCGGATCGCCGCCACGTTGTCGGCATCGACGACGAGTCGCCATTGCGTGAGCCCGCGAGCACGCATCGCCCCGGCCGCGGCCTGCATGAGAGCGCGGCCGATACCGGCACCGCGGGCCTCCGGATCCACGATCAGATTGCGGATCGCGCCGTCGGGATGCTGCTCGACACAGCCGATGACGATGCCGTCACGCTCCGCGACCAAGGTGTGCGGCAGCGTCAGCTCGTGCCACCGAGCCGCCGCCGGCCCATCGCTACCGACCGCGCGAAACAGCGCGTCGACCGCCGCGTGGTCGTTGGAGCGTGCGGGACGAATCACGACCAGCGCATGATATGCCAGCACGATGCAGCCGACGCCACGCGAGCTTCGCCTCGCGAGCCTGATCCTCGAGCCCCGGGTGTCGATGAACGACATGCGCGACGAGGCACGACGGATCAACAGCGTGTACGGCCTCGTGAACCTGTTGCGTGGCTGCGCCGGGCTCTCGTCCGTCGTCGAGGTGGGCAGCTTTCGTGGTGTATCGACCGAGGTGTTCCTGCTCTTTGCCGATCAGGTGTACGCCGTCGATCCGTGGGAGGGCATGGACGCGATCCACAAGCAGTTCCTCTCGCGCGTGCGGCCGTATCCCAACGTCGAGGTCATGCAGGCGCGCAGCGTCGATGCAGCGCGCGAGTTTGCCGACCGGAGCCTGGACCTCGTCTACATCGACGGAGCGCACGACTACGAGAACGTGCGCGCGGACCTGCAGGCGTGGCGTCCGAAGGTCAAGCCCGGCAAGTGGCTCGCCGGGCATGACTACTCGGCGATCATCGAGGGTGGCGCGGTGATTCGCGCGGTAGATGAGGTCCTCGGCGGTCCCGAGCGCGTGTTCGAGGACGCGAGCTGGCTCGTCACCGTATAGTGAGCGCGTGATTCCGACGCCCGAGGGGTGGATGCGGCTCGAGCGCGCAGACTACGTTCATCTGCGCTCGCCGATCGCGCGGCCCGTCGGCGAGATCCGCTATCGCGAGCTCGTGCAGCGTCCGCGCGGTGCACGGCGGTTCGTGACGGAGCGGCTCGCGCTCAGCCCTGCCTTCGAGATCGTGGCGATCGGCGATCCGGACCGCATCACCACGGACGAGGGCGAGCACGCCGCCGTCGTCCGCGTCGACGGCAAGCTCGCAGGCCGCGCGGTACGCCGCGTGATCGGCATGGTCGTCGACGAGCATCTGACCGCGGTCATCGATGGCGTCGCCGTGCACGCCGAGTACGTCGACGAGCTCGAGCAGATCACGAGGGATCTCACGCGGCGCGCCGAGCTCGGCCTCGGGGTGCGGCGCCGGCGCTTCGTGTATCGGAGGCCCGCGGGCTGGCAGGCGCTCTCGCACCTGCTGGAGACGTACTTCATCCCGCCGGATCACCCACGGAACGCGGAACGCATCGTCGTCTATCCAGCCATCCCGCGCGGGCTCTCGATGCGAGCGCTGATGCACTCGACGATCGAAGATCAGATCGGTCGCATCGACCAGCTCGTCGATCTCGAGGAGAGCGCGATCCAGGCCGCGAGCGGGCTCGGCGGTCGGCGCTGGCGAGTCGCCAGCCACTCCGGCACCGGCAAGGCCCGCACGCACACGATCGTGGTGTTCGAGGACGAGCACTACGCATATCGGCTGCGCCTCGACGAAGGGGCCGCACCGTCGCCGGCGTTTGCGGAGGTGTGCGCGAGCGTCGAGCCGCTCGGGGCCCGCCGCGCGGTCGGAGCGCGCGATCGGCTCGCGATCCTCGCGCCGTTGCCACCGGTCTCCGAGACCGCGCTCGAGCTGACCACCGCGGTCGCGCAAGTGCACCGCTTCGTCGATATCGACGTGTACGAGCGCTACGGCGGACAGACGGGGAACGCCAGCGGCGAACCCCTGCGCGAGTTGCCGGCCAAGACCGGGCACTACCACGTCGTGTACGCGCCGCACGGCGGGTTCACGGACGTCGTGCGCACGGTCGTGAGGCCGCGCGATCGCACGCCGCTCGTGTGCGAGCTCGACGAGCCCCATCGCCTCCAGCACTGGCTCCACCTCTTCACCGCGGGCTACGCGGGTGCGCTGCGCGCGACCGACGTCGCGATCGTGCCGACACGTGCCGTCGAGCGAGTCTACCGGCGCGTGTTCGAGGCGTGGAGCGCGCGGTTCGGGCTCCCCGCGCTCCGCACGGTCACGCTCGCCGACGCGATCGATGTCGACGCACGCGCGCGCGACGAGCGCGCACGCAGCTCGGTGCGACGCGATCTCGGTGTCTCCACCGACGACGTCGTGTTCGCCAGCACGCTGTCCCTGTCTCCGGCGGTACCGCAGGATCGCCTCGTCGCCGCGTGGAGCGAGGTCGTGGCTCGCGCACCGCGCGCGGTCCTCGTGCTCGCGCAGCAGACCGACGAGCGCGCCTACGTCGACGAGCTCCGGCGTGCTGCACGCGATGGCGCGGCCGCGAGTCGCATCATCGTGCTCGATGCACCTATCGACCGCGGGGCGCTGTTGTCGGCCGCCGATGTCTACCTGCAGCTCGCGCCGGTATACGACGAAGCATCGCCGAGGGCCGTGCTCGATGCGATGGCGCACGGCCTGCCGGTGATCGCCACGCGATGGGCGAGCGTCGCCGAGCTCGTTCGCGACAGCACGGGCATCTCGATCGACGTCCACCTCGCGCCCGTCCCGCGCGAGCTCGGCCCCGCGGCGCTCGGGCTCCCAGCCTCGACGATCGCCCGCGAGCTCGCGACGCTCGCGACCTTCGACATGCAGCGCGCGACGGAGGCGATCGTAGCGCTGGCGACCGACAGCGATCTCCGCGCGCGACTCGCCGCATCGGCGCTGGCAACCGTGCGTCGCGATCATGCGCTGAGTCCTGCGGTCGACCGCCGCCTCGCGCTGTTCGACGACGTCGCCGCCGCCGCATCCGACGTCTCGATCGCTCGCCCACTCGTCGACGTCGACGACATCGTCCGGGCGCAAGCGTCCCATCGGCTCGCGTCGAGCACGGCGATCACGCTCGTGAACCGCAGCGCCGTCTCGCTGTTGCACGACGATCTCCGCGCGCGCGGTGAAGGCGTCGTCGCGAAGCTCGATGCCGGCGCGACCACCGTGGGCGAGATGACAGACGACCTCGCCGTCTCGCGCATGATCGCGTTCGGTATCGTCGCGCCCGGCGCGACCGCCGCGCGACCGCCCGAACGAACATCCGAGCGTCCTCGCGCGAGCCGCGGCTCCACGCGCGACCGCATCGCGATGCTGGGCGCGTTCGAGAAGCTCGACGAGTCGGCACCCCACGGCACGAATCACGCCGCGTACGCGTACTCCGTCGGTCTCGCTGCGACCAGGCGCTGGCCGTTCGTCGATACGTTCCACTGCCGCGATCCGAAGACGCGCTACGCGCCACCCCAGGGCGTCGCCGTACAGCGCTACGACGCCCGCGAGCTGCCGGCCGCGCCCGCGCGCTACGACGCGATCTATGTCGCGCATGGCGACCAGATGACGTACCTCCCGCACGTGCTGCGCCCGCACGCGGACTGGGCGCCGGTCGTGTGCGAGGTCGGGACGATGCACCACGTGCCGCAGTGGCAGAACCTGCTCGTCACCGGTGCGAGCGGCGCCGTGCGCGAGACCGACGGCGTCATCTACGCATCGCGCGCTGCACGGGACATCCACCGCTTCGTGTGGGAGCGGTGGGCCGAGCGCATTGCCGCTCCCTCACCGCAGACCACGGTGATCTTCAACGCGATCGACTGCGACGAATACGCTCGCGACACCGCGCTCCGGGATCCGGTGCGCGCGGCGCTCGGGATCGCGTCGCAGGACGTCGCGTTCTTGATGTTCGGCAGGCTCTCCGCGCACACCAAGGGCGATCAGGTCGCGCTCGTCGCGCTGTGGCGCGAGGTCGTGGCGACTGCACCGCGCACCGTCCTCGTTCTCGCAGGCGCGACCGAGGACCGCACGCACAGCGCGCACCTGCGGCGAGTCGCGCGCGAAGCGGGGATCGCGAATCGCGTGATCGTCGTCGAGAATCCTTACGAGACGTGGCCGAATGCGCGCACCGCACTGATGTCCGCCGCCGACGCGCTCGTTCACGTCTCGACGGGACTCGAGGAGACGTGCTCGCTCGTCACGCTCGAAGCGATGGCGCACGGCTTGCCCGTCGTCGCGTCGCGGTGGGCAGCCGCCGCGGATGTGGTTCGCGAGGGAGAGGATGGCCACCTCGTCGACGTCTTTGCGTCACCGATTCCCGACGAGCTGCGCGCGAGCGCGTTCGGCCGCTTCTCGCACATCTACAACGGCGAGGTCGCGCGGTACGCGGCCGTCGACGGCAGACAGCTCGTTGCGGCGGTGCTCGCGCTCGCGACCAACGCCGACCATCGCGGACGCTGCTCCGACAATGCGCTGCGCTCCGTACGTGCGCGGCACTCGCTCGCCGGTGCGATGCAACAGCGCGTCGAGTTCATCGACGAGCTCGCCGCGCGCGCCGAAGCGGCGTGGGCAGCGGCGCCGCCACCCGCGCCACTGGTCGACGTCGCCGACCTGATGCGCGCGCTCGCGTCGCCGGAGCGCGTGTGAGCCTCCTCGCGCGGCTGTTCGACGAGAGCTTCCTCGCGACGTGCTGGCCGGATCGTGCGTGCCACGTCGCCGGCGACAGCGCCCGCTTCGCCGACGCGGGACCGGCGTGGCTCGCGCAGCTCGTCGACGAGCTCGCGCTGCAGTTCGCCGCGCACGCATGCGAGTACTACGTCGCCGCAACCCCGCGCCCCGGGCACCGCGAGGTGATCGTCGCGCAGATCGCCGGCAGGGTGGAGTACGCGCTTTCAGGCGAGCGCATCGTGCTCGAGCCCGGTGGTGCGCTGTTCCTGCCACGCGAGATCGCATCGACCGCGCGCTCGCTCGACGACGACGCACGCGCGCACGTGTTCTCGTTCGGCATCCCGTCGTGGCTCGAGATGCTCACGGCGACCGCGCTCGACGTGCTCGGCAGGGAGCCCGCGTGGCGCGCGCGCGTGACTCCCGACGACGCGGAGTTTCGCGAGCTCGTGGCGCCGTTCGTCGAGCAACTGCGCGCGCTGCGGCCGCCGAAGCGCTGATCACAAGACGTCGAGTGTCGGGAAGTGCGGCTCGCCGGTGATGCAGTCCCAGAGGTAGATCGCGGTGCCGACGTCACCGGTCCACAGCGAGTAGCGCCCCTGGCTGAACGCGTCGCGCGCTGCATCGACTTGCTCGATCGCGTGCATCGCGAACGCGCGCGCACGGTCGAGCCAGCGCGCGTCACCCGTTCGCCGGTAGAGCGCGAGAAGCGCGTACCCCGAGCCAGCGGTGCCGTGGCAGATGTTCGCGCCCTTCTCGTGCGGACCCGCGTGCCAGATCAGCTCGCCCGCGCGGACGAGCAAGCGTTCGAGCGCGGGCGCCGGGAACGGCAGCGGCGTGCACGCCGTCACGATCCCCGGCGCACCGTGACACTGCTGCAGGAGCAGCGCGCCCTCGGCGCCGCCGCGGATCGGCCAGCGCTGACTGCCCGCCGGCCAGTTCGCGCCTTCGACATCCTCGTGCGCGGACGCGACCAGCACCCGGGTCGCCGCTCGCGTCCGTTCGCGCTGCGCGTCGTCGAGCAAGTGCCAGCCGCGATACAGCGCGGCGAGGTTCCGGCCGCGCCGTGAACGAGCCCGAACAGGCACGTCGGCGGATTGTTGTAGAGCGCCTGCTCCCAGATCGGCCCCTCGGTCGCCTCGCGCAGACTCCCGAGCAGGTGCGCCGCGAGCTCGCGATACAGCGCGTCTCCACGCGGCTCGGCCATCGCCAGTGCGACGAGCATGCTGCCCGCGACGCCCCACATCAGCTCGAGCGGCGGCAATCCGAGGTTGTCGCGCAGCCGCGCGAGCAGCCGATCCGCGACCGCGGCGTTCGGCGCGAGACGGAGGTGCAGGAGGAGCGGCGCGACGTCGCTCATGAACAGCGACGCATATGGCGCCAGGGATCCATACGACTCGGCGATCGCGGCGTGCGCTGCAAGGAGCGGCGCGAGTGCGGGCGTGAAGTCGCGGGAGGTCGTCACGGCACCGCAGCGCCGGAGGTGGTCGAGCCCCCAGATCACGCCGGTGGCGCCCCAGTACAGCGTGGGCGAGCCGTCCGCGATCTGCTCGTCGAGCGCGTGCGCGAGCCAGAACCGCCGCGGATCGAACGCGGTGGTCGCGTCGTCGACGATCTCGACGATCGCCTGACGAGCGCGCTCTGCATCCCACGCGATCGTGCGGAGCGGCTCGTGACGCTGCGGCTCGTGCATGCAGGTAGGTTAGACTCGAACGCGCCGTGGGGGACCTGATCGAGACGCTGTTCGAGATGCCGCGCCAGCGGTTCCTCGACGAGCACTGGCCCGATCAGCCGCTGTTTCACGCGGGTCCGGTCGCGAGACTGGCAGAGCTCGTCGACCATCCGGCGCTCGCCGACGTCCCCGCGTTCGTGCGCGCCCATTCGGGTCCTGCACACCTGGTGATCCGCACGCCGCACGGCACCTCCCATCGCACCCTCGACGCGGAGGCCGCGCTCGCCGCGTTCGCGAGTGGCGGCGTGATGGACTTTCGCGATGTCCAGCGCTGGCTACCGCCGGTGCGTGCGTGGATGGATCGCCTGATCGCCGAGCTCGACCTCGCGCATGCGGCGCGCGCGAGCTACTGCCACGCGTTCCTTTCGCCCGCCGGCAAAGGCGTACACAAGCACTTCGACAACCGTGAGGTGATCGCAGTCCAGATCCACGGCACGAAGCGCTGGCGAGTCGCCCGCAACGATCTCGTGCTCCCTCTGATGCCGCACAACGCCGGCAATCCGGTACACCCGCTCAACCGGCCCGTCGCGACGCCCGCGCTCGACGACACGGCGATGCCTGACGATGCGCAGACGTTCGATCTCTCGCCGGGCTGCGTCGTGTTCGTACCGCGCGGCTACTGGCACGCGACCGAGACCCTCGAAGACTCGTTCTCGTTGTCGTTCGGGTTTCGAAGCCCGTCGTGGGCGGAGCGGTTCGTCGAGACGTTGCAGCGCGAGCTCGGTAGCGACGCGCAATGGCGCGCGCCTGCGTACGACGTGCGCGCCGTGAAGCCACCCGGCACCGAGGAGTTCGTGCGTGCGATGCACGGCGCGCTGCATGCCGCGCGCGCGGTGAAGCCGTGAAGCTCGCGCTGTCACGTCACGTCTCGATCGTCCAGGTCGGTCCCGATCTGTTCGTCGTCGGTCACGCGTTCAAAGGGCCGCGCGATGTCGTCGATGCACTGCAGCGAGCGCAGCTCGAAGCGCTGCGCGAGCCGCGCGATCTCGAGGTGACCGGCAAGGTCAGCGTGTGGCTCCGGCAGGGAGTCCTCGTCGAGGACGGCGAGGATGTGCGGCTCGCCAAGGAGCTCGGCGCCCACGTCGAGGGCGTACGCGCCGCCACTCGTCGCACCCAGATGCGCTCGCTCGTCGATCCTCGCCTGCGCTTTCGCCTCGCCCCGGCGACGCCGCCGAGCGCGCCGCGTGACCGATGGAAGGTCGTCTACATCGGTCTCTGCCTCGTGCTTCCGAGCACCGACGCGGTCGCAGAGCTCGCCGCGGAGCACGGGTGTGACGTCGAGGCGATCGGCACGTTCCCGTCGGACCTCGCGCTGATCGACGAGCAGCAGCCGGACTTCGTCGTGCTCGGCGATCTGCCGCGCGTCGGCCTCGGCTATCGCGATGATCGGCCCGTGGAGTACGTGCCGGCGCTGCGCGCGCTGCTCGACGACGTTCGCCGGCGCACGACCGCGCCGGTGCTCGTCCGCAACCTCCCCGGCCCGACATGCTCGCTCGGCGGTCTGGCCGATCGCGGCGCGAACAGCCACATCAACAAGGTGCGCGCGATCAACATCGGCATCGCCGCGCTCGCCGAGGAGTACACCGACGTCTTCGTCGTCGACATCGATCAGGCGCTCGCCCTCGCGGGCAAGAACGGGCTCGTCGACGACCAGGTCGTGCTCTCGCATCACCTCGCATCGCTGACCTGGCTCGCCGAACGGGCCGCCCGCGAGCCGATACCGGGGTCGACGCACGACGCCGCCAGCCTGCTCCGCGCGATCGATGTTCCGCGCGAGCGCCTCGAGGCCGAGTACGTCCTCGCCGCCGAAGACCTCCGCATGATGCTCGCGCTGCGCGGCGTCGGTCGGCGCAAGGTGATCGTCGTCGATCTCGACGACACCCTGTGGCCCGGCGTGCTCGCCGAGACCGGCGCGCCCTTCCCGCCGCACCTCGCGGAGGACGTGCATCCACATCACCTCTACCTCGGTCTCCACGAGGCGCTGCTCGCGCTGCGCGATCGCGGAGTCCTGCTCGCGTGCGTCAGCAAGAACGACGCGGACGTCGTACGCGCGCTGTGGAGCTACCCGCCCGCGCTCGCACGCGCCACGAAGCTCGTGCTCGACGACTTCGCGACCCACCGCATCGGATGGGGCGACAAGGTCGACAGCATCATCGAGATCGCACGGGAGCTCGATCTCGGGCTCGACACCTTCGCCTTCATCGACGACAACCCGCACGAACGCGAGCGGGTCCGAACGCGCCTGCCCGACGTGATGGTGCTCGGCGACAACCCCTTCGGCGTGCGCTGGCAGCTGCTCACGCATCCCGCGTTCCAGATCCCGCACGTCACCGACGAAGCGCGGCGCCGTCCCGCGATGGTCCGCGGGCAACTGGCGCGAGAACGCGAGCGCGTCGCGTCACCGGATCCGAGCGCTTTCGCCGCTTCGCTCGACATGCGCGTCGTGATCCGGCGGTCGCACGATCACCTCGACCGCGTGCTCGAGCTCGTCCACCGAACGACGCAGCTCAACACCACCGGCGAGAAGCCGTCGCGCGCCGAGCTCGCACGGTGCACGATCTACACGCTCTCCGCGGTGGATCGGTTCGCCGACTACGGGCTCGTCGGCGCGTGCATCGTCGACGGCGACACGATCCGCCAGGTCGTCACCAGCTGCCGCGTGATCGGGCTCGGCCTCGATCACCTGCTGGTGCATGCCGCGGCCACCGACATCGCAGCGCCGGTCATCGTCGGCCGCCTGATCACGACAGCGCGCAACCAGCCGGCGCGTCACGTGCTCGCGAGCTGCGGCTTCACACGCGATCCATCCGACGAGACACGGTGGACCGCGACGAGTGCGTCGCTGATCGCGCCGAACGTTCCGTATGTCGTGACCCGCGAGTGAGCTACCATCGGCGCGGTGTACGACGTTCGTGAGGTGCTGCGGCCTGCGCGCGTGTTGATCGTCGTACCGCCGTTCGCACAGATCGATCGACCCGCGCTGGGCGTGCACCTCCTGCAGGCGATCGCGCGCCGCCAAGGGGTCGAGGTCCAGGTGCTCTACGCGAGCATGCTGTTCGCGGCCTACGTCGGCGCACCGATGTACAACGTGCTCTCGTCGACCAGCTACCACCTGTTCATCGGCGAGCGGATGTTCTCGCGCGCCGCGTTCGGCACGCCGCCGATGGGGCACGACAACGGCGATGCGATCGATCGCCTGTTTCACGACCGCATCACCGATCCGTCGTTTCCTGCGAGCGCCAAGAAGATGCTCGACCTCGAGGCTCGCATCGACGGCTTTCTCGATTCGTTCGTACCCGCGATCACGGGCGAGTATGACGTCGTCGGTTGCACGTCCTCGTTCGAGCAGAACACGGCGAGCATCGCGATCCTGACAGCCATCAAGCGCGCGGCACCCACGACGCTGACGATCATGGGAGGCGCGAACTGCGAAGGCGAGATGGCAGAGGGTCTCGCCGCCGTCGCGCCGGCCGTCGACGTCTTCTTCGACGGTGAGAGCGAGCAGACGTTCGCCGACCTTCTCGCGACACTCGCTCGCGGCGAGCGACCCGCGCGTGTCCTGCGCGGTACCCCGTGCGCCGATCTCGACGCGCTGCCGACGCCCGACTACGCCGACTACTACACCCAGCTCGCGGCGTTCTTGCCGGCGAGCCCGTGGCGCCCGCACCTGAACTACGAGACGAGCCGTGGCTGCTGGTGGGGGCAGAAGAATCACTGCACGTTCTGCGGTCTCAACGGCCAGGGCATGACCCTGCGCGAGAAGTCGCCCGACCGCACGCTCGACGAGCTGCGCGAGCTCCTCGCGCGGCACCCCAATCGCGACGTGACGATGACCGACAACATCATGCCCTACTCGTACTGGAAGACGGTCGTTCCACGCCTCGCGACCGAGCTACCGGGGCTCAGCGTGATGTACGAGCAGAAAGCAAACCTGACGCTGCGCCAGGTGACCGACCTCGTGCGCGCGGGCATCCACAAGATCCAGCCCGGCATCGAGGCGCTCTCGACACCGCTGTTGCGACACATGGACAAGGGAACGTCGTGCGCTCAGAACATCGCCCTGCTGCGATACGCGCGCGCCCATCGCATGACCGTGTTCTGGAACCTGTTGTCGGGGTTCCCCTCCGATCGCCTCGACTGGTACGTCGAGACGCTCGAGCTGCTGCCGATGCTGCGCCACCTGCCGCCTCCACATACGCGCAGCGACATCGTGATCGACCGGTTCAGTCCGTATCACGAGCACCCCGAACGCTACGGCATCCGCGCGTTACGCCCTACCGCGCCGTACGCGCAATGGCTTCCCGAACACGCTCCGATCGACAAGATCGCCTATCACTTCACCGGCGAGTTCGACAGCGAATCGCTCGCGCATCCCGAGGTGATGCGAGAGATCGATCGCGAGCTCGATACGTGGAACCTGCAGTGGACCGACGAGCCCAGCGTGCTCGAGGTCCGCGCGACCGGCACCGGCTACCAGCTCGTCGACACGCGCGGTCTCGTACCGGGTCCCGACGTCGAGCGGATCAGCGAGGCCCAGGCGATCGTCGCGCTCGTCAATCGATCGCTGTCTGCGCCCGAACGCGAGGCCGATGCATGGGCTCGCTCGCGCAAGCTCGTCGTCGAGCGCGACCACAAGCTCGTCGCGCTCGCGGTCGCCGAACCCGCGCTGCTCGCGACGTTCGAGGAGCGGTTCAAGCGCAGCGAGCTCGCGGTCGTCCGGGCCTAATGTGCGCCGGGCCGCAGGTGCCCGCTCCACGCCATGATCGCGGCGAGCGTCGTGTGATACGTGCGTCCGAGCGATGGGTGCGGGAACCGCTGGAACATCGAATCTGGCGCCGGCCCGTCGATGTTGCCGGCCTCCGTCTGCGCGCGCTCGAGCACGCGCCACGCGTCTGGCGATGCACACGGGAGGTGGAGCGCGTGCGTCGCCATGATCAGCTCGGCGACGAGATCCGCATCATGCGCGAAGCGCAGCGCGAGCGCCGGCAACGCCTCGGCGACATACACGCTCGTCGTCGTGTCGAGCGTCGATGCTTCGAGACCCCACTTGGTCACGTACATGCACTCGTGCGCGAGAAGGTACGCCGCGTCCTGCGGCATCACCTGGGGTGATACGCGCCACGCCAGCATGCTGATCGGCTTGCCGCCGACGCGCACGCCCGTGTCCTGCCATGGGATGCCCAGCATCCTCAGGGCCGGGCCGACGATCGTCCAGATCAGCGGCGGGATCACCTGCCCGCGCAGCCCTCGGATGATCAGCGGAGTGAGGCCGGGGTCGGGCATCCCGGCGAGGTGAAACGGAACCCACGCGACGAGCGCGACGAGATTTCGCGGCGACGCGGCGAGCATCCCGCGCACGAGCGCGCCCTCACCGACCTGTCGCGACGCGTACGCCTTCCAGCGCTCGCCGATCGCGATCCACCGCTCGTCGTCGGTTCGCACGAGGTAGTCCGCTGCGTGGAACAACTCCGTCGTCGCCTTGAGCGTCGCCATGATCGCCGTCGGATCCGCGCCGATCGCGAACTTCTCGAGGTTCGTGTCCACCCACTGGCAGGCGCGGGCGAGCGCTTCGGAATTCATACATCCATGGTGTACCTTCTCCTCCTCATGCACGTCGACCTTCGTCTCCCGCCGGAATGGGAGGTCTCCATCGAGGATGGGCTGGTTCGCGCCAAGCGCGGCCCGGTCGAGATCATCGCTGCGAAGTTCGAGATCGTCCCCGATCGCAAGCGCGAGTGGGCGATCCAGGCGATGTGCCGGGAGCTCGGTGTGGCCCCCGACAAGCTCGCGCTCGAGGTGGACGAGGTCGGCCACACCACCGACGGCTGGCCGACGTGGTTCGTCGTCGCCAAGCGCACCACGGATGGCGTCGATCGGGCGTTCGCGTTCTATCACTTCCTCGACTACTCGACGCACGCCATCGTGCGCGGCAGCGAATCGCGCGCGCAGCTCGCGCTGTTGCGAAACGCACGCCCGAACTACGCGACCGACGAAGTCGTCGCGATCGAGCAGCTCTGGGAATGACTACGCGTTCAGCTTCGTCGTGGGCTCGCCCTTGGGGCCCTTCGCGAAGTTGCCGCGCGTCAGGATCTGATACTTGTTCGGCTTGGTGCGGCGACCGATCACGAAGTCCGACGGACCGTGGTGGAGCACGTTGATGCCGACGACCGCGTCTTCGTTCGCGCCCGAGTAGATGATGTCGGCGAGCGTCGGATCGTCGGGGCGCGCGCGACACGTGATGAAGACGAGGTTCTCGCCCTCGAACTTGCGACCGCCGATCGAGATGTGCGTCGGCGTGACTTCCCAGTTCGCGGCGGCGAAGATCTCACCGATGAACTTGTTGCCGGTGGGCGTGCCGTAAAAGATCGCATTGCGATCCTTCAGGTCATCCCACGTCGTGGTCGCGATATCGAGGACGGGGACGTTGCCGTGGACCGCGTTGCGGATCATGAGCGCGTAGTCATGAACCGGGCCGTTCTGCGCCAGCAGCACCATGTTGATGCGACGGTTCAGCGCCAGGCCCAAGTTGACGGGCCCCTGGAACGGAAAGCGCGGCAGCTTGCGGCCGATCGAGTGCACGACGTCGGCGAACTGATTGCGTTGCTCGAGGAGGGCCGCGATCGTGTCCGCGCGACGTGGCGCGAGCTCCGTCGCGGCAGACGGCGGACATGACCCGATGAGCACATCCCACGCCGCCTCGGCGATGAGCTTTCGAACCTCTGGTACCCGTTGATCGATCGCGCCCTCGAGCCGCTTCTCGAGCTGAGAGTAGTAAGTGGACAGCGTTGCCAACAGCAGCATCTCGTTCATGCGGTTCCCCCCGAAGACTAGGTCGACTCTCGCACGGGAGCGGCACAGCTCGCCACGGATTCGCGGTATGACCTCGTTCCCGGTTACAGGAGGAGGAGACGATGAACTTCAAGCTCGATGCGAAAGATCTCTCGGCAATGAACCCGGCGCAGCAAGCGTCGATTATCGATGCCCTGTTCCTGATGATCGCGATCGACCGCAAGATCGAGCCGCGTGAAGTCGAGGAGTACAACGCGACGATCAAGCGGATTCCGTTCTCGCTCGACGCGAAGACGCTCGACATGGTGCTCGAGCGCGCCCGCTTGCGAATGAAGGCGACGTCGGATCGCATCGCGTGGCAGTACTGGGTCAAGGAGATCGCCGAAACCATCACGCAGCCGCCGATCCGCGAGAAGCTGCTCGGCACGATGTGCCAGGTAGCGATCCACACCGGCACCGTCGAGGCGTCGGAGCGCGAGCTCCTCAACGGGTTCGCGGGCGCATTCGAGATCCCGCTCGACAAGCTCAGCGCGATCCGCGCCGAGATCGTGAACGAAGCAATCGCGCTCAAGAAGTAGTGTTCGTTCGCACGAGCTCGAGTCTGCGCGTGCGCTCGCTCGACGAGACACTCGCGATCGCGCGCCGCCTCGCACCAGCGGTCGGCGTCACGCGCGTCACCGACACGACGTCGCTCGATCGCCTCGGAGTGCCGGTGTTCGCGAGCATCCGCCCCACGGCGGTCCGCGGATCGCTATGCGTGAGCGCCGGCAAGGGAATGACCCCGCTCGAGTCCGAGGTCGGCGCGACGATGGAGGCGATCGAGCTCGCCTGGGCCGAGCCGCAGCGCAACGTCCTGCCCTCGCGCAGCGTCGCCGCAGCACTCCTCGGTGATCCGACGGACTACTTGCTGCAGCGGTCGATCACGCGTGACACGCAGATCCGCGTGGTCGAGATGACGAACCTGCGCGACCGGGCCACGCGCCTCGTCCCCGCGGAGCGCGTGTACTTTCCCCTGCTGCCCGAGGATGGCGGGGGCCTGTTCGGTTCCGACGGCAACGGCCTGTGCTCGGGCAACACCGTCGAGGAAGCGACGCTGCACGGCCTGTGCGAGGTGATCGAGCGCGACGTCACGTCGATGACGTTCAGCCTGCGCGAGCAGAGCGTGCGGATCGCGAACGCGACGCTGCCACCGCACCTGCGTGCGCTCGCCGAGCGCTTCGAACGCCTCGGCTTCGATCTCCACGTTCGGTCGGTGAAGAACGTGTTCGACCTTCCCTACTTCGTCGCCGGCGTGATCGATCGCGCGAACCCCGATCACGCGCATCGCGGCGATGGGTTGCATCCCGACGCCGCGATCGCGGCCACCCGCGCGATCTGCGAGGCCGCGCAGTCGAGGCTCTCCGACATCCATGGCGGCCGCGACGACCTGACGCTCACCCGAGACGCGGATCCCGTGACCGACAAGCCGGTCGGCTGGCGCCGGTTCTACATCGCCCTCGGCGGCGGCGAGCCGATCGACTTCGCGAACGTCGCCTCGTCACCCGTCACCGACATCGCGAGCGCGACCGAGCTCCTGCGCGACCGCCTGACCGCCGCCGGCATGCCCGACGTGCTCGTCGCCGAGCTCGCGCCGCCGGATCTCGGCGTGAGCATCGTCCGCGTCGTCGTCCCCCGCGCGGAGTGCAGCGTCGCGATGCCGAACCGGATGGGCAATCGACTGCGAGCAGCGCATGCAGCCCGCCGCTAGCTACATCTTCGTCGGACCGACGCTTCATCGTGGCGTCGCGTGCAAGCTCGCGATGCCGACGGACGGCCTGACCGTCTTGCCTCCGGCGAAGCGCGGCGACATGCAGCGCCTGCTCGCTGATCATCCGCCCGGCGTCGCGATCATCGTCGACGGCTACTTTCATCTGCACAACCTCGCGATCGGTCACGCCGAGCTTCGTGACGCCCTCGCCGCCGGCTGGCACATCTGGGGGCTCTCGTCGATGGGCGCGATCCGCGCCGCCGAGCTTCGCGAGCTCGGCATGCGCGGGTTCGGTCGCGTCTACGAGCACTACGCGAGCGATCCGGCGTTCCGTGACGACGAGGTCGCGCTGCTGCACGAGCCCGAGCCGCCATACCGTGCCTTCAGCGAGCCGCTCGTTCACGTCCGCGCCCTGCTCGCGGCGATGGTCGACGCCGGCGCGCTCGCGACGTCCACCCGCGACGAGATCCTCGCGACGCTGATGCCGATGTGGTTCGGCGATCGCACGCACGCCCTCCTCGAGACGCTGATCGATCCCGGGTGGGTCCGCCGGCTCGACGAGTTCCAAACGAAGTCGCAGGACCTCGCGGCGTTCCTCGCGTCACGTCCGTACTCGATCTAGTACAGATCGCCGAACAAGGACTTGATGTTCTGCGCGCCGTGCGCGCGCCACTTGATTGGCTCGATGCTCGCGAGCATCTCCTCGAAGACCCGCCTCCCGTCGACGTTCGCCGGCGCGTGATCGAGGCGCGCGCGATAGATGTAGTCCTTGTCCCGGAGCACCACCGCGACGTGCTTGCGCGCGTTGTCTCGCTCGCTGTCGATCACCCATCGGTTGCCCTCGAGCCCCGCGTAGGTCACCGTCTCCGGCTCGCTGACCTGCTTCACCGCCGCGCCGCGATCGCGCATGTCGGACACGATCGTCTCGAGGAACCAGTGCGAGATGCCCGCGGCCGGCAACGCCGCGTACATCGTGATCATCGCCAGGTTGTTCGGATAGTCGGGCGGGATGTAGCGCGTCGTGAACGGCGTCGCGAGTGCCTGCCACTCGCGAGGGCGCTTGTAGAAGTAGCGGCGGCGGCGCGTTCCGAGCATCAGCACCGTGCTCTCGGTGAGGTAGGTGGCGACCCGGCCGAACTCGTCGAAGTGCTCGGGCGAGAGCGATACTCCGTCGAGCAGCGTCGTGAAGTGGTCCGCGAACGTGACGCCCATCATGCGGACCATCGGCCGCTTCGGTAGCGCGGTTGGATCTCCAGCGCGCCGTTGCACGAGCGCCTCCGATGCCTCGTAATCGATGCGCACCGTCGCGCAGTGCTCGCCCTCGAACGTCTGGAACCTGAACGGCTCGTGAATCTTGACGATCGACGACATCGGCATCGGCTGCTTCGCGAGACGGTCCTGCACGATCGCGCGCATCGGACGCAACGGTCCGTACGTCTCGCGGTAGTGCAGCTGTCCGACCGGGCGCGGCTGTGCCCGCAAGATCACGGCGTCTCCACGTACCACTCGCACCCATCCGTTCAGCAGCGGAATCACGGCCCGAGTCTACACCGCTTGTAGGAGCTCGATCGTCGGCGCGGCGGAGGTCAGCTCGGTCATCAGCTCGGGGGTCGCGATCGCGAGCGGCACGTTGCGACCATCGCGCACGACGAACAGCCCTGCTTCGAGCGCCCACGCGAGCTCGCGCTGCGTGGCAGGCGTGACCTTCTTCTGCGCGAGCAGCGTGATCGCTTGTGAACGCGTGAGCGCGCGACGCTCCTGCGTACCGCGCAAGCCACGCGTGTCGATCAGCTCGAACGCGTCACCACCGCGCGGCACGATCGACAGTTGCGGCCGGTTCGCACTGAAGTACGCGCTGCGCCACGCCGTGATCACGTCGCCGATGCGATCGATCACCGCGGGGTTCGCGTGCGCCGCGCTCTCGAACGTCGCCTGGAAGTGATAGGTGATGGTGTCGACGTCGGCGTGGAGCGGAAGCACGTCGAGGTATCCGGAGATCGGTTTGATATCGCGGATGCCGTACTTCTCCGGGTACGTGTGGTACGGGCTGAATCGATCGATCACGACGAGCCCCGGCCGCTTCGGCGGGCACAGGTGAAAGAGCATCGGCAACAGCTCGAGCGTCTCGGTGTAGAACGCGAGCTCGTCGTTGGGGAACCCGTACAACAGGTTCCAGTGCACCTGCATGTTGCAGGACGTCGCGTACCGCAGGAGCGCGATGTTCTGCGCGCAGGTCGTGCCCTTGTCCATCAGCTTGAGGAGGCCCGTGGACAGCGCTTCGATGCCCGGCTGGATCTCGGTGATGCCGGCTCGCTGCAGAGCGCGCACCTGCGCGAGCGTCAGGTTCGCCTTCTGCTCGTACATCATCTCGAGGCCGGGAACCTCGTCGGGCAGCCGCGGCACGTACGTCTTCCAGTACCCGTACGGCATGATGTTGTCGGTGACGTTGATCTTGCGGTTCGGATGCGTCTGGAGGAGCGTCTTCAGCTCGCTGATCGCGCGATCCGCGCTCTTCTCTCGGCTCGCCATGCCCTGACCGTTGAGCCCGCAGAACGTGCAGTGCTTCTTCTCGCCCCACCAGCACCCACGGCTCGTCTCGAACGTGAGCTTGGGCTCCATCGTCGTGTGCGGTAGCCACGCCTCGAGCTGCTCGTAGTAGTCGGTGTAGTCGGGGATCGGGAGCGCATCGAGGTCCTCGCACGGCCGCCCGTCGAAGATCCGGCTCTCGGGACGCTCGCCGCCGAGGAACGCGCGCCACGTCTCCTCGCTCTCACCGGAGAACACGAAGTCGATATCGGGCGACATGCCGATCATGCCGCGCGCCATCGGACCCTCGCAGTTCGCGCCGCCGATCACGGTCAGCGTCTGCGGCGCGAGCTGCTTGATCGCGGACAGCATCGCGATGCTCGAGGCGGTCTGCTCGAACGACGACGAACAGCCGACGATCTGCGGCCCACCCGCGAGCGCTCGTGCGATCGAGTCGACCCACGGCTGGACGAGCTCCTCGATGTGCAGGAAGTGATCGACCCCGATGTCGAACGGGATCCCCTGCGCGTTGTACATCTCCTTGAGCTTCGCGAGCTGGATCGCGAGGTGCGTGCCGGCGTCGCGACCGAGCGCGGGCAAGCCGTACGCCGCGCGCACGAAGATGCGCTCGCCCTGACACATGCCGTACTGCATCGTCGAGAGCGACTCGTACGAGCCCTCGCCGACCTGCGCGGCGAACAGGATGTTCGTGTAGAGGACCTGCGCCTCGATGCCCATCTCGCGCGCGATCGCCTGGAGCAGGTGCACGCCGAGGTGCGGTCTGCTCGTCCAGTGAAACGGCGGAACGATCAGGACGACCGAGCACGGCCGCAGCACAGACTCCACGCCGCGCACGGCGTCACTGTAACATGCCGCTCTTCGCCGGCTGCTGGAGCCTCGAAAGCCATGCCTGAAGATCGTTGACGTGCCATGCCATCGAGTCGGGCTTGCCGTTGTAGGTGAACTTCACCAGCAACAGGTCCCGACCGATGGCCTTGCCGAGGTGAGAGCGCGTTGTCGTGACCTCGGTGATGTCGGCGCGAGGAATCAAGACGTCCGACCGCTGCGGGATGAACTGGAACCAGTGCAGCGTGTTCGCCGTCAGGACGAGCGCGCCGTTGCCGCGTCCCTGCGTGACGCCGCGCGAGGTGAGCCCGAGGCTCATCGCACCGACATCCTTCAGCAGGATCTCGTCTGCCTTGTAATTTTCCGCGATGCGAGCATCGAGTTTTGGTCCGACGGTCTTCATCACCACCGTCGAGACCACCCAGATCAAAAGGAACACCACGACGAGTGAACCCGCAGTGATCAGAATCCACATTTTGGCTCCTCGCGTCATCGAATGAATGGCATCATAGCTGACCCCGCGAACCCTCGGGAAGGGTTGGGTGTTCGGGTCGTACAAGGACAATCCGCGAGGAGCCGCATGGAACTAGCACCATCTCGTTACAACATTCCGATCCCGCTGCTCGACGGTGGATCGTTGATCTACAACTCGGCGTACCAAAGCTTCACGCGACTGACCGCCGAGGAGAACCGCTGGATCAGCGGGCTCGCGGACGGAACGCAGAGCGAGCTCCCCGATCAGTTCATCGAGGACGCGCGCAAGCAGGGGCTCCTCGTCGCGAAGGACTTCGACGAGCTCGCCGCGCTCAAGCGGCACTACGACGCCCATCGGTTCAACGAGGCCGAGATGGTGCTGACCGTCGCTCCGACGATGGCGTGCAACTTCGGCTGCGACTACTGCTTCCAGGGCCAGGACAAGGCCAAGGAGACGATGTCGATGGCGGTGCAGGATGCACTCGTCGACTACGTCGAGCGCGAGTGCGAGAAGGGCGTGAAGAGCATCGGCATCGCCTGGTACGGCGGTGAGCCCCTGCTCCGCCTGAACGTGATCGAGGCGCTCTCCGATCGGCTGATGGCCGTCGCCGATCAGAACAACGTCAAGTACCACGGCATGTGCGTCACGAACGCATTCAAGCTGGACCTCAAGGCGGCGAAGCTCCTCCACTCGAAGAAGGTCAACTGGATCCAGGTCACGCTCGACGGCACGCCCGAGTATCACGACACGCGCCGCTATCTCCTCGGCGGCGGCGGCAGCTTCGATCGGATCATCGGGAACCTCCAGTCGATCGTCGACGAGGTCCCGATCAGCTTCGTCATTCGCGTCAACATCGATAGCCGCAACCAGCGCGACATCAAGAAGCTGATCGACTTCATGGCCGAGGCTGGTCTCGGTCACCGCAGCAACCTCGCGATGTACTTCGCTCCCGTCGAGGCGATGACGGAGGGGTGTCACAGCGTCTCCGACGTCACGATGACGAAGGGCATGTACGGTGCCCTCGAGGCCGACCTCTGGCAGTACGGCTATCGCGCCGGCTTGTGCACGCTTCCCAACCCGCCGCGCTTCCACGGCGTGTGCGGCGCGATCAAGCCGCAGGGGCTCGTCGTCGTCCCCACGGGCGACATCCACAAGTGCTGGGACACGGTCTCGTGGCCCGAGAAGCGCGCCGGAACGATCTTCGACATCGAGCAGTTCAAGTCGTCCGAGATCCATCAGACGTGGATGAAGTGGACGCCGTTCGAGAACAACTCGTGCCGCAACTGCAAGATCCTGCCGAACTGCTCCGGCGCGTGCGCGTTCAAGTTCGTCTATCCCGACGAGACGCGCGGTGAAGCAGCGACGCTGCCGTGCCCGAGCTGGAAGTACAACATCAAGGAGCGGCTGCTGTGGAAGGCCGTCGCGCTCGGCAAGGTGAAGCCCGAGGAGTACGACCCGAAGGCAGTCGCGACCGTACCGTCGGAGCTGTGCACCGATGACGCGGTCACGGGCGGCAAGGACCTCCCGGCCTCGATCGCGGCGCACTACGAGAAGCAGAAGCGATATCTCCCGGTGGTGCGCGGTTCGTGATCGTTCTCGTCAACATGCCGTTCGGCTCGATCACGTGGCCGTGCTTGGGCATCGGGCTCATCAAGGCGCAGCTCGAGCAAGCGGGGCTGCCCGTACGCGCGCTGAACCCGAACTTCCTGCTCGCGCGACTGATGGGCTTTGGCCAGTACGAGACGCTCGTGCGGTTCAAGGGCCACGAGACGCAGGTGAGCGAGTGGCTGTTCGCCGACGCGTGCTGGCGACGTCGGTTCGGTCCTGACGAGGACGAGTTCCTGAACCTGTGCGGTCACGAGCTCGGCATGATCCCCAAGGTCACCGACGTGACCGCGTACCTGCGCCGCGTGCGTGACGACATCGTCCCCGCGTTCCTCGAGAAGGTCTACGAGCAGATCGTGCGCGATGGCGTTCCGAAGGTCGTGGGCTTCTCGTGCATGTTCTTCCAGACCGTCGCGTCGCTTGCCCTCGGGCGCATGCTCAAGGAGCGGCACCCCGAGATCAAGGTCGCCTACGGCGGTGCCTGTTTCCACGGCGAGATGGGCGAGGAGCTGTTCCGCGGCACACCATGGATCGACGTCGTCGCGACGGGTGAGGCCGACGCGATCATGGTGCAGCTGTTCGAGACGATGCTGCGCGGCGAAACGCCACGCGATCTGCCCGGCATCCTCGCGCGCGACGCGAACGGCGAGTATCGCGGACCTCCGCCCGTGTCCGCGACGGGCGCCCAGCTCGACGAGCTTCCAGACCCGTGCTTCGATTCCTTCTTCGAATCGGCGCGCGAGGTGGGCCTCGCGGATTCACCCGCATGGCTCGAGCGCGTGACCTGTTGCTACGAGACCTCGCGCGGCTGCTGGTGGGGACAGAAGAGCCACTGCACCTTCTGCGGTCTCAACGGTACCGGGATGGGCTATCGCGAGAAGCGCCCCGAGAAGGTGCTCGCCACGATGCGGAACCTCGTGGCGAAGTATCCGGTCGCTCGCCTCGACGCGACCGACAACATCCTCTCGCTGAAGTACTTCAAGACGCTGATCCCCGAGCTCAGCGCGAATCCGATCCTCGGGAACGAGAAATCGATTCGCCCTGGCCAACCGATCAAGCTGTTCTTCGAGGTCAAAGCGAACATGGGGCGCCAGCAGATGGCGGCGCTCAACGCCGCCGGCATCGTCGAGGTCCAGCCCGGCATCGAGAACCTCTCGACCGGTATCCTCGACGCCTTCGACAAGGGCGTCACGGCGCTCCAGAACGTCTACTTCCTCAAGCTGTGCCGCGAGTACCGGATCATCCCGGGCTG
This sequence comes from uncultured Kofleriaceae bacterium, assembly GCA_964617845.1. Taxonomy (GTDB): domain Bacteria; phylum Myxococcota_A; class Polyangia; order Haliangiales; family Haliangiaceae; genus JABFXX01. The sequence continues at coordinate 465,985 of CAZUAR010000001.1, forward strand.
GAACATCCTGATCCGGATACCGGGAGAGACGAAGCAGGACTACGACAACATGGAGGCGCTGATCCCGACGATCACGCACCTGCCCCCGCCGACGGGCGGCGCGCCGCGCGTCGAGTGTCATCGGTTCAGCCCGTACCACTCGAAGAAGGGCACGTTCACCGAGGATGTCCGCGCGGCCAGCTGGTATCGCGGCCTGTTTCCCAGCGACCAGTTCGACCTCGACAAGGTCGCCTACTACTTCGACGTCACGTGGAAGAACGTGATCGGTGATCCCCATTACGATCGCCTCCTCGAGCTGGTGCAGGGGTGGCGGCAGATGTGGATTGACGGTCGGCAGCCGCGCCTCGACGTGCGCGAGACTCCCGAGGGGATCGAGATCGAGGACTCGCGGCGGGAGCAGGTGGTCACCTGGAAGCTCACCGCCCGCCAATCCGAGATCTATCGGCTGATTGCAGACCCTTCCCACCCGCGAGAGATCGCCCAGCACCTCGCGGGAGTCACCGAAGACGAAGTCAGGGGAGAACTGGACGAGCTCGTCCGTAAACAACTGGTCTTCTGCGAGAAGGCTCGCTTTGTCGCGCTCGCCTGCTCGCCGCCCGAAGTCCTCGCGAAGAAGCTCGATCACACCGGCCAGACCCATATGAGCCGGATCGCCAATCAGCTCCATCGGAGCGACGTAAATCCACGAATTCGTCTTCCCGTTGTCTGACGTTCTTCGTTACACTCGACCGACCAAACGTAGGAGCAAATCATGTACGTGATTGATGGCAGTGTGTGCTCGGCGGACGATGAGCCGTGGATCGGGACGGGATGTGGAGCTGTCACTGGCACCTGCCCCTACGAATTCTTGAACTGCGAAGCTGACTACTGCGGTGCGGCTGCCCAGCAGCACGCCGGTGGTTGTGCCGGCGCGGTGTGCGGTGGAGCGTTGTGCAGCGCGGATCTCAGTGGCGTGTCCGCGTGCGGCGGTGACGTCTGCACGGCGGCGGCCTGCGGTGGCGCGGCGTGTCCGCTCGCGGCCGGTGGCGCGACGGCGTGTGGTGGCGATGCGGCTCTCGTCTCGGCATGTGCTGCCGATGCATGCGGTGGCGCGGCCTGCGCGGTCGAAGTCGAGCCTGCTGACGCGTGCTTGTTCGACGCGTGCCCGGTCGCTGTCATCCCGATCGTTCCGTTCATCTGAAGCGATGGCGTTGGGAGACATTCCGGCGGAGCTGCGTCCGCACGTCGCGCTGATCAAGCACCTCATCAACAGCTTCGCGCGACACATCGGCGGCCGGCCGCACGGAGCGTGTGACCGGCTGCACCTGCAAGAGATCATCGAGCGACTCCAGGAGCTCTCCTTGCGGGTGACGTCCCTTCCGCTCGCGGATGCGGTTCGGATGCGCCTCGACATGCTGCGCACCCTCGCGCGCGAGATCGAGACGTTCGAGAAGCCGTCGCCGGCGGAGTACGCGGCGCACCTCGCGGCGCGTGCGAACCAGCAGTTCACGCTGTTCAAACGCCTCGTCGTGGGTCGGACGCTGGTTCGGCCCGCGCTGGTGGCGCGCATCGCAGCGAACCTCGAGACGGTCGAACGCGAGCTCGAGGCGATCCCGTCCGCGTCGATCCCCAACCCCGACTACCACGCGACGAACCTCAAGCTCGTGAAGCGAGAGCTCGCGAAGGTGGTCGAGGTTCGCGATAACCCCGAGCGCGAGCTGCCGGCGGCCGAGCGTGCGCGGCTGCTCGCGACGGCGGCGATGGCCGAGCGCGAGGACTATCGGACGAGCTTTGCCGGTCGCGATCGCGCGACGGTGGACCTCGATCGACTCGGCCAGATCTGCGATCGCCTCGGCGAGATCGCGTTCCAGGTCGTCGCGCTTCCCCCCGAGGTAGCCAGCGAGCTGACGCAGCAACTGGCGGAGAACCTCGACGCGTACGAGGTCGAGTTCAACCTGTGCGCGGATCACCGGAAGCGATTCATCACGCTCTCGCATGTCGTGCGAAGCGCCGACTCGCTGCGTGCTCAGTTGCTGGCGGCCGATGCTCCGGAGGCCGTGCGCAAGCAGGCCGTCGCGAGCCTCGATGCGCTGCTCGCAGACACGCTCGTGCGAGAGGTGACTGGTACTCCGAGTAACTGATGATCGATCTCTTTCGTACGCTCGGCGAGTCGGTCGAAGCGTCCTGGCGCCGGCAGAACTATCGCGAAGCGTCGTTCGCGCAGATCGCGCACGACGCCCTCGTCGCGAGCGCGTCGCACGAGCGTATGAGCTGGCGCGACCTGCTCGCGTGGTGCGTGCGCACCCCGCTGCTCGATACCGACAACCGCGTGTTCGGAGACGTGCCGCTCCGGCTCTACGAGGGGCCGCGGTTCTACGTCGAGGCGCTGGTGTGGAACGACGGCCAGATCGCGATCCACGATCACGCTTTCGGCGGCGCGTTCACGGTGCTGTCGGGTACGAGCCTGCACATGTCGTACGGCTTTGCCGTCGCCGACATGCTCAACGAAGGTTTCGGCGTCGGGGAGCTGACGCTGCAAAAGGCGGAACAGCTCGAGACCGGCAACGTGCGCGTGATCGAGCCGGGTCGCAGCTTCGTCCACGCCGTCTATCACATGGACACGCCGACGGTGTCGCTCGTCGTGCGGTCGAAGATCGACACGCGCGCGCTCCCTCAGCTCGCGTATCTGAACCCGGGCATCGCATTCGACCGTTCCGCGGTGCAACGCGATGCGATCGACAAGCCGCTCGCCGCGCTACGCGTGGCCGCGAACGTCGATCGCCAGCTGTTCTTGACCCTCGCGCGCGACACCATCATCGAACGCGATGCACACCTGGCGTTCGAGGTCGTGTCGCGCGCCGCGCGCGGACCGCTCCTCGACGCTCCCGAGCTGGTGGCCGAGCTCGTCGAGACGTGCACCACAAACCACCCGGCGCTGAAGCCGGTGCTGGCGACCGCGATCGCGACGCAGCTGCGCTCGATGGACCTGCTCACCCGGCGCAGCAAGGCCAAGGCACGCGAGGTTCGGCTGCTGTTCGCGCTGCTGCTCAACGTGCCGCGCAGGGCGGAGCTCCTCGCGATGGCGGGAACGCAGACCAACGACGATCCGATCGAGACGGTCCTCAACTGGCTCCGGATCGCGAGCGCGAGTCGCTCGCTGCCGACGGAGCTCGGGACGCGCCAGCTCGCGTTCGTCCGCGACCACCTCGCGGGACGCCCGGTGGGCGATAGCGATATCCTTGACGAGCACTCGCGACGAGTGCTCGAACCCCTGTTGGTAGCGTGATGGACGGACCACTCAAGCTAACGCTGCTCGATCTCCCGCACGTCACCGAGCCGCGGTTTCACGTTGCATCGGTCGCGGAGCGCGCCGGTTGGACGCGCTACTGGGTCACCGAGCACTTCGAGGCCAAGCCCGGCTCGCTCGGGTCCGCCCTGGTCTGCGCGGCGGTCGCGGCGGAGCGCACCCGAACGATTCGCGTCGGAACCGCGGGGATCCTGATGCGGTACTACCCGTCGGGCATCGCCGCGGTGCAGCTGCGATCGCTGGCGGCGCTGTATCCGGATCGCATCGACGCCGGACTGGCCGGCGGATGGACGCTGGTCAAGGACAAGATCGAGCGCGAGATCGTCGAGTGGGAGTTCGCCGCGAAGCTGGGGCTGATGGTCGAGGAGATCCGCGCCTCCTACTGGACGCCGAGCGACGTCACGCCGCCGGACATCTGGTACCTGGGCGCGAGCGTTCCGAGCGCACGGATCACCGGCAACCTCAGTATCGGGTACGGCTACGCGCTGCAGTTCAAGGTCAACAACGACGACCCCAACGCGATCGCTCACTATCGCAAGACATTCGTTCCGTGCGAACAGCAGCAAGAACCGCGCGCGATCGTCGCGGTCGCGGGCTTCTGCTCGGACTCGGCAGCCGATGCCGAGCGCTGCGCCACGACCGCGACCGAGATCTGGGCCGGCGGCATGGATCCGATGATCGTCGGCACGCCCAAGGAGTGTCGCGACAAGCTGCTCGCGCTGGCCGAGCGCTACGACGTCGACGAGATCGCCTTTGTCAATCTGTCCCGCGAACGGGAGCCGGCCTCTCGCAGCATCGAGCTCCTCGGTGAGGCACTGGAGTTGAAGAAACCGTGATCCCACTCGACGACGCTCCTTCGGAGCTCCAACCATACGTCGCGCAGATCAAGCATCTACACGGCATGTACCTGCGCTACTTCGTCGGTCGCTCGCACACCGCGACCGACCGGTTGCTCTATCACGAGATCGTGAATCGCCTCGAAGCGTGCGCGAAGGCGACTAGCTCGGTCGAATCGTTGCGCGCCCCGCTCGCCGGTCGACTCGCGGCACTCCGGCAAGAGCTCGCGGCGGTCGAAGCGGCGCACGCCGCGGCTGCGACCGAGGTGAAGACACACGCGGCGTCCCTCGCGGCGATCGCGAACCTCCAGTTCCTGCTGTATCAGCGCAACTTCTCCGGCTTCCCCCTGTCGACGCGGCGACCGCTGCTCGCACGCCGAATCGCCAAGAACCTGACGCAAGTCCTCACCGACATGCGCGCGATCGGTGCGACCACGGAGCACGCGGACAACGAACGCAACATCACGATCGTCGCTCCGATGCTCGAAGCGTTCACGGCAGAGATGAAGAAGATGGAGAGCGAGCGCGACGTCGGACGCCCCGAGATCGTTCGTTTGCTCGGCAAGCATCTGACCGCCGAGCTCGTCGCCTACAAGAAGGTGAAGGACACGGTCACGCTCGACGCGCTCGGTGGCTACTGCGACCGCGTCGGCGAGCTCCACTACCAGATGATCGAGCTCATGAACGAGACCGAGGACTCGGTCCTCGAGTCGACGATGCGCATGGCGACGCGCGGCCTCGATATGCTGGAGACGGATCACCTCGATGCGCTGAACCGCACCGCGACGGTGACCGTGGCGCAGGTCGCCGAGAGCGGACCCTCGCTGCGCGCCGCGCTCGCGTGCGCGGACGTACCGGATGCGCGACGAAGCGATGCGATCGGCAAGCTCGAGGCGTTCCTGCAGGATCCGCTCGTGCGGCAGCTCGTCGTCGACGCGCGACAGAAGCGCTAGACCAGATCCAGCACGTGGCGACGGCGTAGCAGGTACAGCTTGCGCGCGAGCACGACCGCGTCGGCCTCCGTCGTCCCGCCGAGTAGCTCGAGGAGCGCGAAGCCGTCGCGAGCTCCATCGCATGCGCGGAGGAGCGCGAGGTCCGAGGTCATGGTCGACATCTCGCCGTACGGCGTGTCCGCGACGAGCTCCGCGTCGTTGGTGCGCAGCTCGACCTTGCCGTCGAGGATCGGGATCGCGAGGCGCAGCGTCTTCGCACGGACGCGCGGGCGCAGCTCGAGCAGCGATCGATAGCCGGCGCGCTTGGTGACGAGCGTGTCCTCGAGAACGAGCGCGTCCAGGCCGGTCGCCAGCAAGCAGTACAACGCGTCCTCGGGCGTCTCGACGATCGGCTCGCCGGCCAGGTTGAACGACGTGTTGAGGATGATCGGGACGCCGGTTCGTGCATGAAACCGCTGCACGAGCTCGTAGAGGCGGCCGTTGTGCTCCGCGGTGACGGTCTGCGTGCGGCCGGTGCCGTCGACGTGAACGACGGCGGGGACGCGTCCCTTCGCTTCCTCGCGAAACGGCATCACGCGCAGCATGTACGGGCTGTCGGCGACGGCGTCGTCGACGACGAACCAGCGCGTGACCTGGTCGCGGAGGATCACCGGCGCGAACGGGCGGAAGCTCTCTCGATGCTTGACGCGTGCGTTGAGCACGTCCTTGCCGTCGGGACGGCGCGCATCGCACAGGATGCTGCGCTGGCCGAGAGCGCGCGGGCCGAGCTCGCTGCCACCTTCGAACCAGCCGACGATCTCACCGGCGCAGAGTCGCGTGACGACGTCGTCGAGCACGTCAGGCGTGGCGACGACCTCGACGTGAGGGACGTGCGCGATCGCCTCGGAGATCTGGGCCGCGGTGTACCGCCGGCCGACGGAGTCGTGCGCGTGGCGCTTCGGCGGGCGCGGGCGCAGCTGCGCGAGCCCGTAGTACGCGGCTCCGATCGCCGGGCCACTGTCCTCGGCGGCGGGCATGATGTGAACCGCGTCGAAGCCGAGCTCGGTGCAGATCCGCTCGTTCGCGACGCTGTTGAGCGCAACGCCGCCCGCGTAGCAGAGGCGGTCGCGTCCGGACAGCTCGCGCGTTCGCTTCGCGAGATAGAGGAGCGCGTGCTCGAGGGCGGCCTGGAGCGACGCGGCGAGGTCCGCGAAGCGCTCCTGGTTCGCGGGCCACGGCGCGAGATCGCGAAACTCGCGAGGCAATCGATCGCTGAAGTGAAACGCGCCGTCCTCGATCGTGAAGAACGCGTCGACGGGCAGCGTCGGCTTGCCGTACGGAGCGAGCCCCATCACCTTGCCGGCCTCCATCGAGTCGCCGAACACGAGCGCCGATACCGACGAGAACATTCCGCCCAGGCTGCCGAACTGGCGCAGCGATCGCGGCTCGGGCCCGCTGCGATAGCCGGGGATCCAATCGCCCGCGTGCTTCTCGAGCAGCTGCATCGCCGGTGCGTTGTAGATGCTGATCACCTCGGACTCCTTGACGAGCCCCGGCACGTGGGAGTGCACGAGCGGCGCGCGGTCGTCCGCGGGCAGATGCTCGATCGCCCCGCCCTGCCCGTCGACGACGAGGATCCCGGCATCTGCGAAACCCGACGTCGCGAACACCGCATGCGCGTGACCGACGTGGTGAGGAATCGCGAGGTAGTGTTTCGGCGGGGTCGCGGTCGCCGACATCAGCGACGCAGCGGGCGGGCTCGGTACCGAGAAGTGACACGCGACGAGCATGTCGATGTCCGCCATCGCGATGCCGGCAGTATCGAGGCAGTACGCGACCGCGAGGCTCGTCTGGTAGTGCTCGAGGCGCGCGCGCTTGATGCCGGTGACGCGCTCTTCCTGGATCGCGACGACGAGCTCGTCTCCGTGGAGCAAGCACGCGGCGCCGTTGTGCGAGTAGCTAACGCCCAGGATCCACGGATCGCCCACGTCGCGACGAAGCTAACACGCTATGCTCGAACCCCGCATGCAGACCACGATGGAGTGCGAGCAGTTCGTGGTGTTCGACGACGTGCTCGCAGCCGACGAGCTCGAGAAGCTGTGGCAGTACTTTCAAGCGCAGCCGTTCATGCCGATCAACGCCGGAGCGCCGGGCTCGCCGTGGCTGCCGACCGACGGTCGACCGATGACAGGCCCCGGTGTCCACGTGTGGGCGGATCCGGCGGCCGCGATCCCCGACGCGAAGAACGCGAAGTTTCCGACCGGCGCGCCGATCGACCTCGTCCTGCAGCGACTCGTCGACAACCAGGCGCGGCTCGCACCATGGGTCGGTCCTTCCGTCGAAGAGTGGGCCGTGCTCACGGCGGCGACATGGCTCTACTCGGCCGGCAGCGCGCTGTCGTGGCACACCGACGGCGCGATGTACTCGGGCGCGTTCTCGTTCTATCTGCACGCGGCGTGGGATCCGCACTGGGGCGGCGAGCTCGTGCTCGCACATCCCGGTGCGCGCAACCAGCGAGAGCTCGTCAAAGGTGACTACAGCGAGCGCTTCGATCGTTCGCGCCTCGCGTCGACGATCGCCGACGTCGGCATCGGCACCGTGATCGTGCCGCGCCCGAATCGACTCGTCGTGATCGCGGGCGGACATCCGCACAAGATCGCGCGCGTCGACGCGGCAGCGGGCAACCACGTTCGCGCGAGCATCTCGGGCTTCTACGTGCGCGCGCGTTCGCTCGCCAAGGTCAATCAGCCGTAGGGCACGATCGCCAGCGTCGACACCGCGAGCGTGCCCGTGGCCTCGAGGTAGAACGGCGTGCCATCGGGCTCGTCGCGCGCGGGCGTCCGCGCCGTGAGCGTCTCGCCTTCGCACGTCACGAGCACACCGCCGCCGCGTACGCCGCAGACGATCGCGATCGGCCGACCCTTGACGAACCACGTCGCCGGCAGCTCGACCGGATACGGCTTGCCGCCCTGGTGCAAGCCAACGACGAGCCCCGCATTGTCCTCGCGTGGCGTGACGACGAGCAGCAGCGCGTACGCCGCGGGTAGCTCGCGCTCGATGACCTTGCGTCCCGACAGGTTCTGCAGCGTCGCCGTGAGCAGGTTCTCGACCTCGCGCCGCGGCGGCACGGTGAACGGCTCCCGTGGCTGTGGAGCGAGCTCGGCCCTCTCGCGGACCTGGAAGTATCCCCACAGCTCGACATCGTCGGCGCGCACGCGATAGCTGACCGGCGTCGGCGCCGAGAAGGCATCGAGCGCGAGCGACTCTCCAAAGATCGCCCGTGTGGTCCAGGGCCCGTCGAGCGCGGTCTGCCATGCGACCTCGCCGTGGACCTCCTGCGATAGCTTCAGCGTGACCATCTCGCCGGGCTTCGGCACCGGTGGATCGATCGTCGCGGTCAGACTCGAGAACAGATCATTGCGGTTCACGCGATCGCGCTGCCACCCGAGCGCGAGCTTCTCGCGATCGCCGATGCGAGTCTCGTTGAGCCATCCGAGGTACTGCGCCTCGCTCATCACCGTCTCGTCGCGCTCCGCGGGATGCGGAACGCCGAACGCGTGCGCGGTCTCGTGATACGCGACGCAGTCGCTCCCGGTGTACGGGACGCGCCAGCCGTCAGCGCTCACGAGGGCGAGCCCGACGCCGCGGCCACCGACATAGGTCGCGCTCGAACCGCCGAGCGGTGTGCCCGGGTGGTGACGCCCGTGCTTGATCTTGCCGGCGAACGTGGAGCCGTGCAGCCGATAGAAGTCGTCGACCTCGCCCCAGTTGATGTCGGAGAACACGAGCAACACGGGGAAGCCTTCGCCTGCCCGAAAGCCCACTGCCTTCTCCGCTTCACCGACGGTCTGGAGGAACGTGAACGTCGGGTCGCCGATGCGCAGCTCCGATGATGATCGCGCCGAGCGCAGCGGCTCGGGGTGGATCGTCGTCAGGAGCTTCGACTGCCCGACAAACTCGCGCGCGTGAAACTGCTCCATGCGCCGGCAGTAGTACGCGATGCGATCGCGCCAATCGGCGAGCGGCTCGCGCCCGCGCGGCACGAAGTACACCGCCGTCACGGCGATCGAGTCGAGGGAGTGGCCATCGCGTGTCTTCACGGGGCCGACGTTGCCACATCAGCTGGCAAGCGTGGTGAGTACGCGGCGGTCCCGCGCGCGCGCCTCGAAGCTCGCGAGCAGCGCCGCCGGCGCGGTCGCCAGCGGGACGAGCTTGCGATCGCGCTCGACCACGACCTTCTGCGAACGCGCCCACGCATCGCCGGGCCGCTCCGGCGACGACAGCGGCCGCGCCACGAGCGCGCTGATCACTTGCTGCTCGTCGAGCGGCTGGATCTCGAGCAAGCCCTCGATGCCGCGCGTATCGACGAGCTGATAGCCACCGTCCTCGGTGACCGTGACGTGCAGATAGGGCGACTGCCCCTTGCGCCAGCGCTGGCGCCAGGCGGCGGCGCCCTCCGCGACCGCCTCGAACACCTCGACCGCGGCTGCCCCCGGGCTCTCGTACGTGCCCTCGAAGTGGTAGGCGATCCGCTCGATCGGCGCGCCGGCGGGCAACCACGCTCGATACGCCGGAAGCGCGCGCACGTTGGTCACGCCATACCGCTCCGGGTTGGAGTAGTACGGAGAGAACCGATCGATCGTGATCCGCGTGAGCCCGAACGGCGGCGGCAGGTGAACGAGCAGCGGCAATAGCTCGAGGGTCTCCTCGTAGAACGAGGGATCATCGCCGGGGAACGCACCGAGCAACCCCCACGCCACGCGCATCTTGTGGACGCGCGCATATCGCAGCACCGCGATGTTCTGGCTGCACGTCGTTCCCTTGTCCATCAGCGAGAGCAGCCCCGTCGACAACGACTCGATCCCCGGCTGGATCTCGGTGACACCGCCGCGCGCGAGCGCCGAGATTTGCTCGAGCGACAGGTTGGCCTTCTGCTCGTAGTGCATCTGCACCTTCGGCAACTCGTCGGGCAACCGCGGCACCAGCGTCTTCCAGTACCCGTGCGGCATGATGTTGTCGGCCATGAGCACGTGCCGATTCGGATGCGCCTCGAGCAGCACCTTCAGCTCCGCGATCGCGCGATCGGCCGACTTGTACCGCGAGGCCATTCCCTGACCGTTGAGCCCGCAGAACGTGCAGTGGTGTTTCTGGCCCCACCAGCAACCGCGGCTCGTCTCGTAGGTGAGGTACGCCGACGCGAGCACGCGACTCTCTGGCAAGAACGCGCGCATCTGCGCGTAGTAGTCGCCGTAGTCCGGCGTCGGAATCGCGTCGAGCTCCGTGCATGGCTCGCCCATCTGAACGCGCGACGCCGGCCGCTCGCCGCGTGCCAGCATGTCGAGAAGCTCGACGAACGTACGCTCGCTCTCGCCGCTGAACACCGCATCGATCCGATCGCTCAGCGCGGCGATGCCCTCGCCCATCTCGCCTTCGCAATTGGAGCCCCCGATGATCGTGTACGTCGCGGGCGCGAGCTCCTTCACGCGATTCAGGATCGCGATGCTCGCCGCCGTCTGGTCGTACGAGCTCGTGCAACCGACGACCTGATAGCCGCGCGCCGCGATCGCCGGCACGAACGACTCGAGCCAGTCCGCGATCTGGCCCTCGAGCCCGAGCACGTAGTCGCGCGACATGCCGAGACCGATGCTCAACGCTTCGTCGCTGAGCTCGCTGGCGACGTCGTCGATCGGCGCACCGCGATCGTGGCCGAGCGGCGGGGTACCGAACGCCGCCCGCGAGAACACGCGCTCGCCGAGCAGCAGCTTGTAGTTCGTGCGCATGAGCGCGGTCGCGTCGCGCTCGCCGAACCGCGCGGCCCACAGGATGCTCGCGTAGAGGACCTGGACCTCGACGCCGCGTTGCCGCGCGAGACCTTGCAGCAGGTGCACGCCGAGGTTGGGACGGTCGAGCGCGTGGAACGGCGGCACGATCAGCAGGATCGGTGCGGGTCGAAGTACCGCGTCGATCTCGACCAAGTCCGCCATGCCGGCTCCAGTATACGCGGATACCGGCGGCGACCTGCCCTCCCTGTCCGGATGCTCGCGGCCGTCACGGGCAGTTCGCCGTACCGGGCTTGCAGAGATCGCCGACGAGGGTCACCGCCTGGTCCCCCTTGAACGTGCGCACGTTCGTGAGGTGCCGGACGTTCGGCGCCTCCTGACCGACGTCGAACAGGTGGAGTCCCGGCGCCTGCGCGATGAGATCGCGCATGTCGTCCTCGATCCGTGGCCACCAAAGTGCGCCCAGCACGGCGAGCAAGTGACCGTTGCAGCTCGGCCCGCCGAGCGCGCCGTCGCAGCCCGGCAGGAACGTCGACGTCATCGAGAGCACCTGCACGGCGCCCCAGCTCGAGGTGAGCGCCGGAGCTCCACCGGTCGTGAACGAGAGCTGGTGATCGCGGTCGACCACGTCGACGAGCACCTTCGCGAGCACGGTCTCGGTGCCATCACCGGCGATCGAGACGAGCTCGACGACGATGTTCGGGATGACGTAGACGAGGAACGGTCCGAGCACGCCGATGTTGTCGCCGACGGAGGTGTATGGCGCGCCGTCCTGATAGAAGCGGATCCCGAAGCTCGATCCGTAGGGCGCGAGCGCCGCCGTGACGTCGGCGTAGCCCGCGGCGGTCGCGAGATCGACGATCGCCGTCGTGGAGATGTCGGTGCGCGCCTTCGCGTTCGGCGAGCCGAGGCGATCGCTCCGTCGCGCCTGTGCCCACAGCGCCTGGTTGAGGTGCGCGGTCGTGTACGTGATCGAGACGTCGAACGGATCGCCCACCGGATCGAGGCCACCCTCGAGGAGCGTCGAGTGCGTGTCGGCCAGTCCGGTGCAGTCCTGACCACCGCCCACCGGGCAGAACCACCACAGGTATGGAATCGAGCCGGTCGCGATCGAACGCGTCAGGTAGGGGACGTACATGCCATCGGTCGCGTCGGCGCCGGGGAACCGCGTGTCCGACGCGGTCTTCGCGATCGTCGCCAGCAGGTCGTAGGTCGCGAGCGGGTGCACGTCGTACGGCGGCGTTCCCGGCGGCGGCGTGGTCACGGACTCGATGCCGAGCTCGTACGGCGAGAGCAGGCGGTCGAGCGCCTCGTCCTGGCCGGGCGACGTGACGAGCTCCGCGGCGATCGCGTCCTCGACGTCGGGCTGCCAGTCCTCGATCGCGCTCTCGATCGTGTCGACGAGCCAGTCGTCGGCGCAGATGCCCGTGCCGGCACCGGGCACGATCGAGGCGAGCGAGACCGCCGGCGTGCCGGGCGCGAACGACGTCTGCAGCTGCTCGCCGCTCGGCGTCAGCTGGAACGCGATCGGGTCGCCGAGCGTGCCCGAGCCCGCGGCGAACGAGAGGTCACGGCACGTGAGCCACTCTCCATAATCGTCGCTGCCGGTGAGGAAGTCCGACAGCGGCCGCGCCGCGGGCATGCGAACGCACGGATCGAGGAGCCCCTTGTCCCACTCGATGTAGATGTTCGCGGGATCGATCGACGCCATCAGCCAGCCCTGCACGTCGGCCAGGGTGTAGTCCGAGAGGATCTCGTTCGTGCCGAACGCGAGGTCCATGTTCGTGACGTCGCCGATCGCCAGCGCGTCATCGGGGCGCGCGGGATCGAAGTACGTGTCGATGCCATCGATCCGGATCCGGAAGTCCTCGGGCTGCGGCTTGTCCTCGACGCAGTAGCTGATCCGGAGCAGGTTCTGGCACGCCGCCGGGTTCGGCGTCGCGTTGCATGCTTTCATGGCGATGCCGAACTCGACGTTGATCTGGCTCGCGGCGCTCTTGATGTCCTGATACGCGAGGTAGCCCGCGAACTCGTCGCCGCCCGCGTCGGGGTTTGGCTCGGTCCAGTAGTCGAAGTCCTCCTCGGGGAGATCCGCGAGGTCGACCTTCACGGTCCCCGTGGTGTGCTCGGGCAACGCGATCGCGCGCGCGCTGAGGCGGGGCTGTGTTCCGGCCGGCACGATCGGATACGGCAACGTGCTCGCGTGCGTGGGCTCGAGCTTGTCGAGACCGCGCGGCGAGAGCTGCGCGATCGCGCCGGGGTTCTGCACGGTGCCGAGCTTGGCCTGGAGGCCGGGGTTGCCCCACGGATCGGTCCCGATCCGCAACAGCATGCGCGCGGCGTCGGTGACGTGCAGATCGGACTGGCGCTCGAGCTCGACGACGATCGGACGGATGTGCGTCTCCGGCAGCGGGACGAACAGCGAGGCGCCGGACGAGAGGTCCTGGAACCAGTCGGCCCACGTGCTCCCAGGCGACCAGTGTCCCGACGGCACGTGCGGGTCCTTCGTCGGGTTCACGAAGTGATGGAACGCGTCGCTCGCGTCGTCATCCACGTCGACGCCGAAGTACATCCCGCGATACGCGCTGTCGAAGAACGTGACGCCGCCTTCGATCGTCGCGCCGGCGATCAGGCTCGCCGAGCACTGGTCCGCGACCGGATCCCAGTCGGGATACGCGAGCTGCCCGTTGAAGTAGACGCGGTATCCGTCCTCGCAGGTCGTCTGATCGCTGATATTGGACAGCACGACCCCGACCGACATCTCCTGCTCGTGGCCGTCCCACCACTCGACCGACAGGTTCGCGTCCATCCCGAGCCCGGGCGTGGTGATCTGATCGAGCTCGTCGAAGTAGACGCTCGTCGTCTTCGTGCCCGGGCCCGCGAAGTGGATCGTCTCCTCGACGACCTGCGACGTCGGGCCGAAGTTGTCGGGGTTCGCCCAGTTCCGCTCCCAGACCTTGCCGGTCACGGTGATGTCGCCGCTCGGGTTCTGGTTCGGATCCGTGTCGCTGAGCGTGAGGCGCACGCGCCTCTTCAGATCCGGGGCGTCGTCATGCGGAGCGATGTCGTGGCTCGGCGTCACCGAGAGGACCGACGAGCCGATGCTGTACGCGGCGGCCCCGGACGTCGAGCCTCCATCGACGTCGTAGCCGAGAAGGCCGGGCTGGAACGCGACGAAGGTGTCCTGCATCGTCAGCGCGGGCGGCCCGACAACGGCGGCCGCGTGGACGGAGGTTGTTTCGTCATCGCCGGTGCCGATGCACCCGGCGAGCGAGAGAGCGGCCAGAGACAAGCGGAGCTTCATGCCCGCGGCGAGGAGCATCTCCCACGCCAATCGGAAGCGCGCGATCTTCCGTCGTGCCACACTACCTCTCGCCAAGCGCGCCGAATCGGCGTGCCGGTTCCGCAATCGCGCGCGACGAATGCCGCGCTCGACGATGCGTACGAAGGAGGAAGTGACGTCTCGTGAAGCGTATCGGCACCTACAGCATCTGGCTCTTCGCGTTCGGCTACTTCGCGAGCTACGTGCCGTACGCCGCGCTCACGAAGGCCGTGTCCTCGGGGAGAATCGGCCTGGAGCCGGTCTCGGGTGTCGAGCTGCTGCCCATCTCCGCTCTCGCGTCGCTGGTCGGCATGTTCACGTTCATCACCGCGATGCGATGGTGGCGGCACGCATCGAGCGTGCAGCTCGGCCCGCTGCGGCTGCCGCGTCCCGGCCGCTACACGTTCCTCTCGGGCATCTGCACGGCCGGCGTCATCGCCACCACGACGCTCGCGTACACGTTCGATGGCATCTCGATCGTCTTCATGATGCTGCTGATGCGCGGCGGCGTGCTCATTCTCGCCCCGATCGTCGACAAGATGAGCGGCCGCAAGGTCCACTGGTTCTCCACCGTCGGGCTCGTGCTCAGCATCAACGCGCTCCTCGTCGCCTTCCTCGAGGACAGCGACTCGGGCTTCGGGCTGACCTGGGTAGCGCTCGCCGACGTGCTCCTCTATCTCGGCGCGTACTTCGTCCGGCTCCGCTTCATGACGCGGCTCGCGAAGTCCGACGACTCCTCGCAGCGCACCCGCTACTTCGTCGAGGAGCAGATGGTCGCCACGCCGGTGCTGGTGTTCCTGCTCGCGATCGGTGCGCTGATCGGCGAGGGTCAGTTCCTCGGCTCCCTTCGCGCGGGCTTCACGACCTTTCTCGATCGTCCGATCCTTCTCGAGGGGATCCTGATCGGTCTGTTCTCGCAGGGCACCGGGATCTTCGGCGGGCTCGTCTTGCTCGACAAGCGCGAGAACTCGTACTCGGTGCCGGTCAATCGCTGTGCGAGCGTGCTCGCCGGTGTCGTCGCGAGCTACGCGCTCATGCTCTGGATGGGAGGCGACGGCCCGTCCTCACACGAGCTGATGGGCGCGTTCCTGATCGTGCAGGCGATCCTGTTCTTGACGCTACCTCTCATGCTGCAGCGGAAGGCATAGCTACCGCGTTACGAGCGGATTATTCCCAACACGTGCGCTCGTCGCCGCCCGATAGAACACGTCATCGCACGGGTCGAGGTTGTGTCGCGTTCCCGAACACCGTACGTCCTTCGCCATGCGAGCTGTTCTCGTCTTCCTCCTCACAGCAGCATGCGCGCGTGCGACCTCGGGCGGGTCATCGCAAGACGGCTCGCCGTACAACGGCGTCGACGCCGCGACCGATGGCTCGACGAGCGATGGCTCGATCCTCGGCGATGCAGGCAACGGCGACGCGAGCTCCGCGCTCGACGCGAACACCCTTGTCGACGCGAGCGCGACCATCGATGCGAGCGTAACCGCCGATGCAAACGGCCCCAGCGACAGCGCCTCGACCGCCGTGTTGACACAGTACTCCTCGCGCAGCTGCTGGTCGTGGGGCGGCTTCGGGACGGTGAGACCCGACGCGCCCGCGCACGTGCTCGGCTACCTCGAGGACGCGGACGGCGTCGGTGACATCGTGATGCAGGCGGAGGTGATCATCCTCGGCGCTGCGGGCGCGCAGTTCTCTCTCGGCTCGCGAGCACTCGAGTCGCTCGGCGATACCGGTTGCTGTCGTCGCGGGGTGAAGGTCCCGATCGACTACACCGACTTCGTCGCGGCCGCGCAGGCGATCGACGCCGACACGATGTGGGGTGCCCGCGTCGTCTATCGCGATCTCGGTGGACACACGACCTCCGCGATCTGCGACGGCGTCGCCGGCTGGCGCCTGAATTCGACACCGATCGGTTCGTAGGCCGCGTGGCCACGCATGCGACTGCGAGTCTCTGCGCTCCGTCCGGATCCCAGATGTCACGGCTCTTGGCTTGCCTGGCGCTGATCGGGAGCCTTGCGGTTGGAACGCCGGCCCACGGCGACACCCCACCGACGTCAGCCCCGCCCCCGGCTCCGTGGGCCGTCGCGTGCGGTAAGGCGATGACGAGTGCCCGCGCACGCCTTGCAACGAAGCACGAGGCATTCAAGGCCGCTGTTGTCACCGTGCAGGGTCCGATCGATCAGCCCTCGCGCTCGTTGTCCAAGGGGATGTCGTTGCCCCCGGTCTTTCGCGCCGGGTCAGCCGTCCAGTTCGACCTCCAGCTCCTCGACGTGCCGGAGTACTTCTACACCGACGTGATCGACGCGCGAGACGATCGCGACGGATGGAGCTCGCACGCCGGCTCGGGACGGTGGAGTTGCGTGGAGTCGCGATCGGGGCAGCAGCGCAACCACGTCTGCGCCATGCGCGTCGGCGATCGGATCGCGATCGTTCGTGCCATCTCGTGGCGCGCGAAGGCTTCACGTCCAGCCGCGTACCTCCCTGTTGTCAAGCTCGCTGCGGAAGCCTGCCTTCAGCCGACTCCTCCGTAGATACGCTGGCCAACGTTCAAAGCCCTGTACGTGCGCCGCGGTTTCGAGTCAACCTCGTGCAATGCGAGTGTTCGGATTCGTGTTGATGTTGCTCGTGTCGTCAGTGGCCCACGCGGACGAGTTCGGCGGATGGAGATTCACTCCACCGAGCGGCGCGACGAAGTCGGTGGAGAGATCGGTCGTCAAGCTCACCACCATGGACAACTCGGCGAAGACGTTCTGCCAGATCTGGCTCTACACGGTACGCGCGCCCACGGGCGACGACGTGAAGAAGGAGTGGACCGATCTCGTCGAGCGGGCGTTCAAGATCCGAGGCGCGAGCGAGCTGGTCAACGCGAAGGTGAAGGACATGCCCGTCACCGCGAGGACCCTGACGATCGTGAACGGCAACGATGCGTTCGCCGCCGCGTTCTACGTCTTGCAGCCACCGGGGGCGGTGTCGAGCGCCATGTTGCTCTCCACCAACGAAGCCTCGATCGCGAAGTGCCCGATGGGCCCCTTCCTCGAATCGCTCGCGCTCGTGAAGGCACCAGCGGCGCAAGCCACGCCGACCGCCCCGACCGCCGAGCCCACGACCACCTCCAACACACCACCGATCGCGGGCACCTGGTCCAATGGCTCATCGCACTACGTCGGCGGCGTCTCGCAGGGCTCGGTGAAGAGCCGGTACACGTTGAACCCCGACGGCACCTACGAGTTCTTCAGGGAGACCTGGGGCGGCAGCGGGAACCCGACCTGGTACTTCATCGTTCTCGAGACGGGCACGTGGAAGCTCTCGGGCGACCAGCTCACGCTCGCGCCGAAGAAGACGACCGGAACGGAGTACCACACGGACAAGAAGACCCAGCGTCCGGTCAAGGTCCCGCTGGAGTCCGCGACGTACACCGCCAAGACGGTCTACATGTCCGGCTTGCAGGAGTGGAATCTGGTGCTGACGATCGCGAAGCCCACGGTCCGCGACGGAGCGTTCGCTTCCAACGCGAGCTACCCGAGCTCCTACCTGTTCAACAATCGAAAGGTCGAGTTTCGGTACGGCCCGAAATAGATCTCGACGCGCCGCGAGTCCTTCACGGAGCCGCTTGCTGCTCGCGAGCGATGTCCTCCTCCATCAGATCCTGCTCGGCGAGCAGCGTCTCCCGCTCCAGAAGCTCGTCATCGGTGAGCGTCGACGGATCTTCGAGCTCGCTCAATCGCCGTTCGATCGCATCCGCACGTGTCTCGACCACCGGCGGCGACAAGTCGGGCATCTCTCCGTCGCGATACTGCGGGCCCACATCCGGAGGTGCCATCGGTGGATTTAGCTCCGGCGGATCGAGCATCGGTCCGTTCGGTGTCATATCCGCGGTCGGATCGTAGTCGTGCTCGATCTGCGGATCCGCCGGCGCGGATGGGCCCGTCGGGGGCGGGCGCTTGTCGCGCAGGTCGGGCTCGCGGGTGTCGGCGTCCGGCGGGATCAACCCTGGATCGATCATGTCCGCCGTCGGATCGTAGTCGTGCTCGATCTGCGGATCCGCCGGCGTGGACTGGCCCGTGGGCAGTGGGCCTCTCACGCGCGTGTCGGGCGCACGCGTATCGGCGTCCGGTGGAGGCATCGCCTCGTCGAGCGAATTCAGCGGCGGCGGATGCAGCATGGGCCCGTCGGGCGTCATGTGCGCTGTCGGATCGTAGTCAGGGCCGTGCTTCACGTACATCTCCGCCGACGGTGCCACTGGTGGTGGCCGCTTCACGCGCGTGTCGGGTCCGAGCGTGTCGGCATCCGGTGGGAGCGGGACCGGACCGTGCAGGGATTCTTCCGCGCGCGCTTGCTCGATCTCGCGGAGCTCGTCTTCCGTCGGCTCGCGCACTTCATTCTCGGGATCGCCCCTGCGGTGCGCCCTCCCCGCCTGATCGGCCGCGACTCCCTTCGCCACCTTCGTCGCGCCGTCGAGGAGGAGGTCCTCGGCGTTCTTGTCGTAGTCGCCGTTGACCACGGTTTCGGTCGCGACTCCGACGGTCTTCTTCGTGACGGCCGCTGCTTCTCGCTTGGCACCCTGGAGCTTCGTCGGATCGATCTTCGCCGCATCGAGCACCTCGTCGCTGACGGCGTCGACCGCTTCTGCGGCCGCGGCCGACTTCACTTCCTCGAGCGCCTTCTCCCCCATGTTCTTCGCGGCCTGACCCGCGTCTTGCAGGTTCTTGGTATCGCCGATGGTGTCGCCTGCCGCATTGACGGCGCTCTCGACCGCGACCTTCGCGACCGGATTCTTCACCGCATCACCCGCCGCGCCGGAAGCGACACTCGTGGCGGTGTCCGCGACGTCGGCGATCTGCTCGTCGGCGCTGTAACGCGCGGGGTTGAGCGTGTCCTTCACCATCATCTTCGTCGCGCCGGCGGCGACCTCGGCGGCCGTGTCGTTACCGGTCGCCGCGGTGACCCCGAGCTCCACCGCCGTCCCAGCCGCCTCGGCGGTCGCGTTGGCCGCGGCATTCTTGGAATCCGTGAACGCCTTCTGATCGCCCTGCAGGTAGCGCACCTGCTCGATCAGATCCTTGCGCTCCTCCGGCGTGAGGTCCCCGCTCTTCTTCTCGAGCTCCTCGATCCGCTTCATGCGTGCATCGAGCCGTTCGTCGGTGTTGCTGGTTATTCCAGCGAGCTCGTTGCCCGCCTCGTTACCGAGGTCGCGGCGCAGGTTCCCGAGCGGATCGAGCGGACGATCCTCCGAACCAGCGCGCGCTGCTTCCTCGAGATCCTTCGCACGCTTGATCAGATCTTCCGACGAGACGGTCGCGTCGAGCTCCTCGTTGCTCATGTTGCCGTAGTTGCCTTCGAGCATGATGTCGAAGTCACGCCGCTCGCCGTCGCTCGTCGCCTTCGACTTGACCCACTCGTCGAAGTTGACGCCGGGATGCTCCGCTTCGAAGTTCTTGCGTAGCTCGTCCATTTGCTTCGGCGTCTTGTCCTGCATCGTCTCGTAGAACTTCTCGGTCTTCTTGCCGAGCCCACCGAGCGGTACGTCGCCGGCTTCGTAGAGCGATGTCGCTTCGTCGACCTTGCCCTTCTCGATCCGATCTTCCGCGACCGCGAGCTCCGCCTCGGACATCTCGTCCTTTCGTAGAGCCTCGTAGTCCGTGACGCCGAGGTTGTGCGCGTCGTCGAGGACGACCTGATCTGCCTTCTCGATCAGGCTCTGGCGTGCGAGCGCTTTCTGCTTCTCGAGCTCCTTCTCCTTGTCCGCGGGTGATGCCTTGTCGACCGCCTCCTGCTGCTCCTTCGACAGCCTCACCTGCTCGAGCTGCTGGCTCGACCCGTCCTCGCGGTCGTCGACGTAGTTGTCGAGGTCCGCCACCATGCGCTCCGCTTGGCCGAGCTCGTAGTGACCCGACATGAACCGATCGCCCGCGTTCTTGTGGTGATTCTCCATCTCGTTGGCGATGGTCTCCGAGGCGGTCTCCTCGTTGAGCGACTTCATCTTCTTCTTGAAGGCCTCGATCTCTTCAGGCGTCTTGAGTCCCTGCATCTGGTCGAGCATCACGTCTTCGTCGCCGCCTGCATTCGACGCCGCGGTGAACGGATCGTACTCGCGCGTGACGGCACGACGGTGATCGCGCTCCGCGGCGGTCTCGCCCATCTCGTCCCCGATCATGTCGCGCATCCCTTCCTGGATCGCGTTGTACTTGCCACCGTACGCGGTCTTCGTCACGCGAACGGCTGCGAGCTCGCCTGCGCGATTCTCCGCATCCGCGATCGCGAGCGCGTTCAACTCGTCGCGATCGTGCGACGTCGTCTCGTCCCTCACGAGATCCTCGTACGCCGATCCACCGGCGCCACCGCGATCCTTATCCATCCGCTCCGCGAACGCCTTGCGATCCGCCTCCGTGTCGAGCGTCTCCATTGCCTTCTTCATCTCGCCGGTGTCGGTCCCGATCCCGTCGGCCGCTTGCTCGACCGTCGCGGCCGCGACCGCGACCTTGTCGCCGTTCAGGGCCGCGTTCGCGACCTTGAGATCCTTGCCGTCGAGCCCTTCACGCAGATCCTTCTCGAGATCCGCATCCGGATCGATCGCGGAGTTCTGCTTCTTGTACGAGTCCATGACCAGCTTCATCTCTGCCGGTGACAGCCCCTGCAGCTCCTTCGTGACATCGGTGTTGTTGCCGATCAGGTGCGTCTTGCTCAGCTCCGTCGACAGGCGCGACGCCACTTCGCGCGCCTTCTTGTCCGCGGCCGCACGCTCCTCGGGGCTCATCGCAGCAACCGCGGCGTCGAGCTCGGCGTCGCGCTTCGCCTGGACCTTCGCACGCGCTTGCGTGGCCTCCTTCTCGAGGCCGGCCTTCTCGTCGTCCGACAGATCGTCGTTCTTCGCGATCACGTCGTCGAGCCGCTCGCCGGTGAGATCCTGGGTTTCCTTCGCGAGCTTCTCGAGCCCACCCGGCGTCGATCGCGCCTCCTCGATCACCTCCTTCGACCGCTCGTCGCCCTGCGCCAGCACCGCCGCATTTGCCGTCGCGCGATCACCGCGCATGTTCGCGGCTGCCTCTGCATACTCGTCGTCGTCGAGCGAGCCCTTGACCGTGCTGTCGATCGTCGTGCCGGTCTTCGCCTTGAAGTCCTTCGCGAACTCCTCGGCCGCCGCCGGGTCATCGCCGTGCAGCCGCAGCAGCTCGTTGACGTCGTCGCCGTCGGTGATGAGGTCGTCGGCCTCGTCGGCGATGTAGTCGATCGCCAGGTCTCTGCCCTTCTTCTTGGCCGACTCGTCACCGTCGAGCGTCGCGTCGATGAACGCCGCCTCCGGGTCGTCTTCGTCGAACTGGTCCCTGAGATCCTTGCGCAGATCCAGATCGAGCGGGTTGCCCTCCTCGTCCTTGAATCGGCCCGCGTAGATCTTCTCGAGCTCCGCTGCCTCGGTCGGCGACAGCCCGCTCATCTCTTTCAGGATCGCCGTCTTGTCCGTCGAGTCGAACAGGCCCGAGTCCTGGGCCTCGCGCAATCGATCGGCCTTCTGTTCGAGGCGCTTCGTTCGTGCCTCGATCTCCTCCGGCGTCAGATCCGCGTCTGGACCGGGCGTGGGCGCCGGCGGTCCGATCGCCGCGTCCGGTTCCGCCGCCGCAGATTCCACAGATTCCGTGGCCGCAGACTCCGGCTCCTCGCACGAGCTCGGCTCTTCTTCGAGCAACGTCTCGATCGCTTCCTCCGCCGGCGCTTCCTCGGCAGACGACATCTCGCCGTCCTCGGCGTACTGCGGGTACGCGGCGGCCTGTGCCTCTGGAGTCGCCCCACCTTCACCATAGAAGAGCGTCGGATCCTCCGGCATCTCCGACATCGTGGCCGCCGGCGGGGCCGGTTCGGGTGGCGCCGAGGCGACGGTCTCTTCCATCTCCATCTAGTCGATGGACTGGCCTCCCGCTGGTTGTGACAGGAGCTCGATGCCGCTGTTCGAAACGATGGGACGACGTAAGTGGGCAGTGAGAACAGGAGGTTGACGGTCGCGCCCGGCCGCGGGCCTGTACTACGCTGCTCTCGATGCGGGAGCGAAGCTCGTCTCGCCGACTCAAGCGGGGACTACGCGTGCTCATCTTCGACGAGCATCCGGGTTCTCGTCGAATGCTGGGCTTCGTCGTGATGGCGCGTGGGCATCAGTGCGTTGCGACGGGCTCC
This sequence comes from uncultured Kofleriaceae bacterium, assembly GCA_964617845.1. Taxonomy (GTDB): domain Bacteria; phylum Myxococcota_A; class Polyangia; order Haliangiales; family Haliangiaceae; genus JABFXX01. The sequence goes on from CAZUAR010000001.1 coordinate 488,304, forward strand.
TCGCAGGAAGCGCTCGCGACGCTCGCTGACTTCCGCGCGGACGCGGTGGTCTACGACTGGCACACGCGAGGCGGTCCGCTTCGTGGACTCGCTCGTGCGTTCCGCGAGGCGTCCGACGTGCGAGCCGTCGTCGTGACCTCGAGCCTCGACGAACCTCCGACCTTCTGCGACGAGGAAGTGATCGACGGCTACTTCACCAAGCCGCTTGCCATGGGAGCGGTCGTCGATCGGTTGGAGCTCGTGGTGCGTTCCCGCAGGTGATAGCTGTTCAGGCGCGTCGGCGAACCAGGCGGATGCCGACGCTGACCACCAGCCGGAAGATGGCGGCGACGACGACGAACGCGACCGCCGTGAGGAGCCGGACCGGAAGCCCGTGAACGCGCGCTGTCACCCGATCGAAGCTCGCGAACGAGAAGCCGCGGAACCACCACAGCTGCAGCAGCATCACGCCGCCGAACGTCCACATCAGACGATGGAGGTCCTCCGGGCTGAATCAGGCCGGAGCGCGCACTGTGTCCACGGAGCCCGTTTCGACCGTGGTCGTGGTCGGCGTGCAGGGGCGCAACTTCTTGGGACGCGCGCGGTTCGTGGTTTGCACGAGCCTCGTTGGTGGTCTTCGTTCGAACGCGCCGGCGTCGTGCGCGAAGCACTGGACTCATGCAGACGAACGAAGTGCGCGCGCGTGCCGGTCGCATGGGCTACGAGCTCACGACGCAGCGCGCCCATCGAGAGCCCAGCTGATGGAGTTCACTGGCTACATAGGCCTGGCGGCGCGATTCATGGAATCGGGCGGCATCATCGTCATGCTCGGCGGAACGCTCGTTGCGCTGGTGCTGAGCGCTCGGCTTCGACATTCGGGTGGGGCCACTGTGTTCCGCTCGTTCCGGAATCAACTCGGGCGAGCCATCCTTCTTGGTCTCGAGTTCCTGGTTGCCGCCGACATCATCAGGACGGTCAGCGAGGTGCCCACCCTCGAGAAAGTCGTCGTCCTCGCTGTCATCGTGCTCATCCGCACCTTCCTTAGCTTCGCACTCGAGGTCGAATTGGAGGGCCGCTGGCCGTGGCAGAAGTCGAAGGAGCAAGCCCGACTCGCTCGCCGCCCTGAGGATGGATAGGCTGCTCTCGATGCGGGAGCGAATCTCGCCTTCGTATTCGACGTGGGGTGAACGTGACCGAGTACTGACGTGATTCTGCCGCCCTCGTGTCGTCCTTCATCCGATGCTACGGCGTGGCAAACATGCACGGCGTTCCGCGACCCCGGTTGCGAGGGGTCTCGCATCTCGTCGCGGCGTATGTCGCGGCGATCGCGGGCGCGATCCTCGTGGCCGTCGTCGACGGCGGCCGCGTGCGCGCGATGATCGTGCTCTATGCGGTCACGCTCGTGGGCATGTTCCGGACGAGCGCGATGCTTCATCGTCGTGACTGGGGACCTCGCGCGTTCGCGTGGTGGCGACGCGCCGATCACGCGATGATCTTCCTGTTCATCGCGGGCACGTACACGCCGTTGTGCCTGCTCTGCATGGCGAACCACGACGGCGAGCGGCTGCTCGCGCTCGTGTGGACCGCGTCGGGACTCGGTGTCCTGCGAGCGGCGCTATGGCCGCATGCGCCTCGCGTCGTGACGTCGGGATTGTTCGTCGTCGTCGGCTGGCTCGTCGTGGCGTATCTGCCCGAGGCGCGTGCCGCGTTCGACCCGACGACGTTCGCATTCCTCGTCGGGGGCGGCATCTTCTTCACCGTCGGCGCGGTGATCTACGCAGTGCGGTGGCCCGATCCGTGGCCGCGCGTGTTCGGCTTCCACGAGGTGTTCCACGTGCTGATCATCATCGGCTGTGGCTGTCACTTCGTTGCCGTCGCGCGGTGCGCGCTCGTTCGATAAGAGGTCACGGGGATTGCCGTCTGTTCAACGTCACTCGTACGACCGCGGCTTCCTCGGATCGCTGGGAACGTGCTCCCTGCCGTTGATCGTGAAGGAGGACTCGCAGCGCTTCGGCTCCTGCAGCTTGTACGTGCCGCGCCCTTCGACCTTCGCTTCTGCGATCTGCAGCTCCACCTCGAACCGCTCGCGCGGCGTCGTGGCGACCAGACGCAGTTTGCAGCGGCCCGACTCTTCGGCGCGCGCGACGAGCTGCGTGTCGTCGGTCAGGTCCATCTGGACGCCGAGGCTCCCGTTCTCGACGAAGCCCTCGTAGGCCCAGCGCTCGAGGGCGTCGCCGCACCCCGCCGACTCCCACGTGAGGTCCAGGACGAAGAACCCGACGCAGGGAGTGTCCTTCGTCCACGCCTGCGGCGAGGGGTGTCCGCTCCGCATGGCACTGAATGCATGCCACGGCGGCATGTTCGATCCCGAGCCCGATCCTGCCCCCGATCCCGATCCGGATCCCGCCGCCGGAGTGTCGCTCGTCGGCGCTGGCTTCGCCGGTGCTGGTGCTTCATTCGGCGCCGCTGGGCGCTCGTCCTTGCTTCCACACGCCACGACGCCGAACAGAGCCACGACCACCCACTGCTGCATGCGCAATGCGTATCACGTCCCAGCGCGCAGTTGACGAGCCGTCACGCCGCGGTCGGCGTCGTCGCGAAGACAGCGCGCGATGTGCAGACCCGGCCGACGTCTTCACGGTGCGCAGCGACGCTTGGTGCAGCTCTGCGACAAGCAGTCGGTGTCGAACCAGCAGGGTGCACCTTCGCCGCCGTTGCCCATGCACACGGACACACCGAATTCGTTCTTGCGGCAGGTCGCGCCTGGATCGCACTCCGACTTGAACGTGCACTGCGTGTCAGGACGCAACGGTCGCGGCGGCGTCACGCCCGGCGGTCCCGACGGCTCGATCGGCTCGAGCGGCTCGAGCGGCACAGGCGTCATCGAGCGCGGCGTCTCGCGATCGCGCGGGCGCGGCGCAGGCGGTGGTGGTGGCGGCGGCGGCGGCGGCGCGCTCGGCGCGGGCGCGCTGGCGGTCGACGCCACGAACGGAACACCCGGGCGCAGCGCGTGCGTGTGACCCGCGTCGTCGACGAACTGACCGCTGCCGTCCTCGACGGACATCGTGACCTCGTCGCGGCTCACGACGATGCTCGAGCGGTACGACGCGATCACCACGCGGCCCTGCGGAACATCGACGATCTGCGGCGTCGCTTCCGTGCGTTGTAGCTGGATCGCGCCCCGCGCGAGCACGAGGGCTCCGTCGTCGCGTGCGGTCAGGTGCGTGTCGGGAGACGCGACGATCGCGGTGTTCCGCCACGTCACGCTCGCGGGCGCCGGGCTGTTCGCGTGGACGTCGAGCGTATCGGCGGTGACGGAGCCGTCCCACGGTGTCTTCGAGACATCGACGAAGCCCGTCGCCACGGCGTGCGCCGGCTCGCTCGACGGTTGCTTCGCCACCTTCACGAGCACCAGCACGGCGGCCGCTGCAACGGCGAACGCCGCGATCGCCGGCACGAACCACGAGCGGCGACCCGCGGACTCGAGACCGAGTCGGCGCCGCAGCCGTCGATCGGCCTCGACCGACAGACGATCGGTTCCATGCTCGGAGCCCGAGAGGAGCGCTTCGCGGAGGTTCATACCGTCCATCCTTTCGCCGCGACGCGGCTGCGGATCTTCGCGAGGCTTCGCGACACGGTGGCTTCGGAGACGTCGAGGGTCTGCGCGATCTCGGTCTGCGATTGTCCGTCGACAAACGCGAGGACCGCGATCGCGCGCTCGCGCGCTGGAAACTCACTGATCGCCTGCCACGCCAGATCGGCGAGCTGGCGCTGCGACATCGTCGACTCGGGGTCCGCGGCTTCTGCGGGTCGCGCCTGCAGAAACGCGAACGTTCGCCGCCGCCAGCGCGACTCGCTCTTCATGTGCGAGAGCGCGGCGTTCTTGGTGACGCGATAGAGCCATCCGCGAACGTCGAGCGTCGGATCGAGATTCGGCAAGAACTCGTTCGCGCGGAGAAAGACATTCGCCGTCACGTCCTCCGCCGCATCCGCGCGCCCGCCGCAGTACTTGAACGCGACCGAGTACACGTGCTGGCGATGCGCCTCGTAGAGCTCGGCCAGCGTCGGCAGCTTCACCGAGCGCTCGCTCGCCTCGCTCACGATCGACAGCGCGGGCTGTGCGAGCGAGACGAGATAGAGGCCGAGGTCCATGCGTTCAGCTCAGTGAAAGCCGACCATCAACGCAGGCATCGCATTGTTCGTGAGCGACGACGAGAAGTACGACGACACCGCCGCCGCCACGTACACGCCCGAGTCGGCACCGACATCGATCACGCGATAGCCGAGCTGGAACGCCGCGAACGGCGCCGTTCCAGCGATGCTCACGTTGTTCCAGGTCGAGAGCCCCACGCGCACTCCAACGTCGATGCGCTCGGCCGCCGCATACTTCGCCGCAGCGAAGAACTCGAGCGCGGTCGCGTCCTGCTCCTTCGTGACCAGCATTTCGCGCTGCGTGCCGTTGTCCCAGTAGCGATCCCATTGCGGCATCGCGATGACCGACGCCATGCCGATGCCACCGCCGAGAATGAACTTCTGCGACAGCTTCAAGCCGACCCACGCATTCCCCGCGAGCGCTGTTCCGGCACCACCGCGCGTCGCGCTGTACTCGGGGTTCTGCTCCATCCCGTGCCCCGCCAGCACCATCGCGCCCGCGCCAACGTCCGCGCCCCACGCGATCTTGCCCGGCTCCGTGCGACTGCGCGTGATGAGCCCCATGTTGACCGTGCGCGGATCGTTGCAGCTGTAGTGCACCTGCCAGTCCGAGCCCGTCGCGTACACGATCTTCGAGCTGTCGTGCCCCTGCACCTGCCCCGCGCCTTCGGTCGTCTGCGCGTCGACGCTATTCGCGCCTTCGGTCACGACCGTGTTGCCGACAAGCGCCTCGCCTTCGCGCGTGATCGAGTAGCCACCGCTTCCGCAGTGGGCCGCGATCATCGCGTTGGCATCGTCCATCCCGACCTCGGCGGTCGGCGTGGCGACAACGCCTCCCGACGGCGCGCGCGACACGAACCGTGCACGCGAGACATGGCTCGTGGCGCAACCCGAACCGACCAGCGAGGCGACTACAAGGAACCCGGCGACCTTCATTTCGCCCTATCTACTCCACGCCCTCGCACTTCTTGCAGAGAAAAACGCGTCGCCACAGACCCTGGATCTTCCAGGTGTTTCCACCGGAGGCGCACCGGCCACTCACTACAGGTGCCGTGGTACGAGAACGACATGGGCCGCCCGCTCGCCTCCGTGTTTCTCGCCGCCAGCCTCGATGGGTTCATCGCCCGCACAGACGGTGGCATCGACTGGCTCGCGGTCGTCGAGCGGCCCGGTGAGGACTACGGCATCAAGGCCTTCTACGACTCGGTCGACACCATCGTGATGGGCCGAAAGACCTACGAGATCGGCCTCGGCTTCGATCCGTGGCCCTACGCCGGAATGCGCTGTGTGGTCGTCACCAGCGACACGACGAGGACGTCGCGCCACGGCGAAACGTTCTATGCGGGCGAGCTCGCCGCGTTGTTCGAGCGGCTCGGTACGGAGGGGGCGAAGCACATCTACGTGGATGGCGGCGTGGTCATCGCGCAGGCGCTTCGAGCGGGCCTCGTCGATGAGGTCACGGTGTCGATCATCCCGATCGTTCTCGGTGAAGGAACACCGCTCGCACCGAAGATCGGCGCCGACGTGAAGCTTGACCTCGTCGAGCACAAAGCCTTCGAGAGCGGGCTCGTACAGCTCAAGTACCGCGTGAGGCGCTGACCGGCGATCCTGATCGCGCGGCCGCCGCTCCCACTTCGGAGCATCGGCCGCGACTCGACCGGCGCGTAGATGCCGATGTTGAAGTGCACGAGTTCGCCGACCGCGAGCTCGTGATCGCCCACGCGCCCCGACAAACGCACCAACGCACCAACCAGCGCGATCGCGCACGACCTTTCGAGAAATGTGACGATGCGGCGAGACTTTTCGCGCGCACCGTCTCCTGGGGACATGCGCACGACAACCGCCCTCCTCGCATTGACTCTCGCCCTCCCCGCTTGCATCGAGCTCTCCGACGACGAGCTCTCCGATGAAGAGCTCTCCGAGACCGAGCAATCCGTTCAGCTCCCGCTGTATTCGATCACCGACACGACCGTGTCGTCGACGGGTGCGGACACGGTCGTCCGAGCGAACTGCCCAGTCTTTACCGTGGCGCTCGGCTCCTCGTGGATCGCCACCGATCTCGCGGGCTCGACGATCGATACTGTCGTCGCCTCTGCGTCGGCTCGCGCAGCGACGCCACCGCGCACGCCGCCCGGAAGCGCGTGGGTGTTTCTCGCTCACAGCACTACCGGCGCCCCGTACAACATTCGCGTTCGCTTGGTCTGTGGGTGGTTTCCTGGACCCCGTCGGGGGCGCGTGCATCAAGGTGCGACTGGCCGTCGACGCTGGCCGCCTTCGTTGCGTGGCGACGTTCTCGCAAGGCGCCGATCGGCGAAATCAAACCGCGGTGAGCGCGCCGAGCCGCGTGAGTTGCGCGACGAACTCGACGCGAAGCGAACGGTAGCAAGTCTCCACCTCCGCACACTCGGCAGCCCACTCGGGATCGTTGAGCGCGAGCTCTCCTTCATCTTCCGCGTCGTCGAATTCGACCGCCTCGACGAGTGGAACGAGCGCCTGAACCTACGATTCCCGCGATCGATGCTGCCGTAGAGCGTTTCCATGGCTGGACTGTGAACTACGTCTTCCAACAGTCGATCGAAGAATATAAGGCATCCATCCGCGGCTAAGAGAGGCGGGGACCGTGCCCACGTCCACCATTCCAGACGGCGACGATGACAACGACACGAGCTACATCATCGACGAGGTAGTACACGTGGAACCCCGAACGCCGTAGCAGCAGTCGGCGAAAGATGAGCGAGCGACGCGTCGTGTAGACCTTACCGGCCGTCGGCGTTGCGGCGAGAAGCGTGAGCGCACCATCGAACTCGCGAACGATCAGATCCCGAGCTTCGGGACGGTGGCTCGTCCACCACTCATCGACCCCCAGAAGCTGTCGACGAGCATCCCTCGTTACGTTGACGCGAAAGCTCACGGGCGGTGACGTGCTCGGAGTTCCTCAAGAACGTCATGAGCATCATGCACGCGACCGGTAGCCACATCATCAACCGAGCGATCCAGCGCCGCGTGCAAGCGGTCACGCTCCTCTTCGGACAGGTCATCCTCGCTATCGACCGTCGAAAGGAGCAGCTGCGCCACTTCAAGACGCTCGCGATCATCGAGCTTCATGAGCTGCTCGAGGAGGGCCTGGTTGACTGCCATCCCTAGAGGGTAGGCGATGGCTCTGCCCTCGTCCATGGTCGTTCGACGGCGCTACAGAACTAACTCGCCAATGCTGGTATCGAGGAAGTATCGCTCCGGTTCATCGCTCCAGATGTATTCGCAACGGATGCGCCAGAACTTCAACCAATGGCACTGCCGCCTCGTGAACTCGGAGTTCACATCCCCGTCTGCGGCCTCAAGAACCCATGACGGCGCATGCGCGTCGAATCTCTGAAAGAAAGCGCGTCGCGCATTGTCGAAGGTCAGTGCGGTCGCTGCGTACGCCTCAGGCGTGATCGCTGCGCCACCACGAGCCTTTGACTTCGCAACGACACCGTCCCGTGTGATCATCGGAATCGCGCGGCGCGCCGCATCGTCCGCCAGAATCGTGTCGTTGCGCTTGCGACTGCCGAGCTGGGCATCGAGATTCAGGATCGTCCAGTTCGGCATGATCTGCGGCTTGATGAAATGATGGATCAACGTCAACCACGCTTCGCTCGCCGGGAGGCTGGTGTGTTGAACACGAACGGCAAGCACTCGTCCTCGAGCGTGAGCGTGGATGCTGCCTGCGAGTCGAGCGCCATTGCCATCCAGAGGGTGCCTCGGGCACGCAAGCGTCGATACTCGAGGTCCTTCCGTGAACCTGTGAATGCACGCAGATCCACCGCACGTCCCAGGTCGACGGTCGTCAGGAATTCGTTCATGACGTTGCTGTCGATCGACGCAACAGGCGGGTGGCCGTCCCAACGACGGCGAGGAGGATAGGGACCGAATTGCAACATGGGCGTGGTGCCCCCGAGGACGCTGAACTCGCGCCAGGCTAGCACCAGCGTACGAACCGGCACGCGATCTCCTGTGACAGCTGACGCGAGGGCGATCAGGGCGTTGCTGCGATCTCGAATGTCTGTTGCGCTGGTGCCGTTGCCACATCAACCACCGTGCAACTGCTCATCACGCATGCTTCGTACCGATCAGGCGCCACACCCTCGATCGTTGCACTGTTCTCCGAACACCTGACCATGGCGATGGGTTGCGCGAATCGGGACCGGGAACCGCTTGGGGACAGCGTCAGTGTCTCGTGGTGTTGCGTCGCATGCTCGTGGTCGCCCGAAAAGCGTGGGCTCATCGAGCACTTCCGGACTTCGAGTGGCTGAAGGCGCCGCCGCCTGATTTCGACTTCCTCGATTTCGATGAAGCCGATCGGTTGGTGAAAGCGGCGAGCGATCAGCTGCGCGTGATGCTCGTGGTCGCGCTGAAGACTGGGATGCGGCACGGCGAGCTGCTCGCGCTGCGGTGGCAGGACGTGGACTTGGTCGCGGGGCGCATCACCGTTCGTCAGAACGTGGTGCGTGGCGTGATCGGAACGCCGAAGTCAGGCAAGCCACGCGAGATCGCGTTGGGCAACGATGTGCGGGATGCGTTGAAGGCGCACCGGCATCTGCATGGCCCTCTCGTGTTCTGCAACATGGCTGGGAAGATGCTGACTAGGCTTTGGAGACAATGACAACACCGCGATTTGCTCGAACCACGTCCAAGCTCGACAAGCGGGTGCGAGACACCAGCGGCATCGCGCGGATTCCGGTCTCCATTCGGTCGTCGATCGCGCTCGCGCCCGACTTCGAGGATCGCATCCGCACACAGCTCGCGAGCCGTGTCGGACACAGTGCCGGCATGATCGAACGTGGCACTGTACGGTTTGAAGATGCCAACGGGCCGAAAGGTGGCGTCGACAAGATCTGTCGGATCAAGTTGGTGTTTCGCGGGCGGCCCACGGTCATGGCCGAGAAGCGCGACACCTCCGTCGAGAGCGCATTCGCGCACGCGGTCGCTGCGCTCGGGATCGCGGTTGGACGCTACCACAGCAAGCGTCTTCGTTCGCCTCGACGCCCGTCGGCTCGCGTGGTGTAGAGCGGCTCACCGCGGGTGGCCTGTTTCGTGAACTCGCAGGTGACATGAGCCTTCCAACGGTGATCCTGGTGCCGACCGATTTTGGCGAGCCCGCCGACGAGGCGCTCGGCTACGCGATCGATCTCGCACTCAAAGTGGGGGCGCGCCTTGTCTTGCTCAACGTGATCAAGCTTGCGGTCCTCGGCGTGATGGAGATGGGTGCGGTCGTGACAGAGGGAGCCGTCGACTCTGTGTTCGCTGCGAACAAGGCGGCGCTGGAGCACATCGCATCGCGTCGAACCGAGGTCGCGGTCGAAACGATGATAGCAACCGGGGAACCCCGCGACGAGATCCTCCGAGTGGCGAAGCAGGTCCGTGCGGATCTGATCGTGATGGGCACGCACGGACGTCATGGGATCCGGCGACTGCTTCTGGGCAGCGTCGCCGAAGCGGTCGTTCGCGCGGCACCTTGCCCCGTTCTCACGTTGCACAGCGCAACCCGCGAGGCCGCGTAATGATCCGGATCAAACGTACGTACGAGCCGGCAGCGCGCGGTGATGGTCGGCGACTGCTTGTCGAACGGTTGTGGCCGCGTGGAATGAAGAAGAGCGCGCTGCACGCCGACGCGTGGATCAAGGACGTAGCGCCGTCGACGGAGCTGCGGACCTGGTATAGACATCGACCCGACCGCTGGCGCGAGTTTCAAAAACGCTATCGACGCGAGCTCCGCAAGAACAAGAGTGCGTGGTCTCCCATCCTGGCGGCGGCCAAGCGCCGCAACGTAACACTGTTGTATGCAGCGCACGACGAGCTTCACAACGGCGCACTCGTCCTGCGTGATTTCCTGCAGCGTCGAGAGACACGTCCGCGAGCTCGACGTCGTCACGTGCGATAGCGAGCGGCGCCCGTGGCGCTGTCCGTGCACTGACCGTGGTCATGACGGTATTCGCCGATCGACGCGACGCAGGAGCGCGTCTCGCGTTGGAGCTTCAGGGCTACGCGGAGCGACCCGACGTGATCGTCGTCGCGGCATCGTTTGGGGGAATCCCCGTCGGCTACGAGATCGCGGTTCGGCTGGGGCTTCCACTCGTCGCGTTCGGTGCGCGACGCATGAACGAGCTGGTCTCGCGCCGAACGGTGATCGTTGCGGTCGATGGGGTGGAGTCTGCCGCGGATCTGGTCCCGACGTTGACCGCGCTTCGACGGGGCCTTCCCGATCAGGTCGTGGGCGCGATTCCAGTGGCGTGCGCAGACGCGTGCGCGGCGCTGGCGCCTCACCTCGACGAGATCGTCTGCCTCGTCAAAACCTCGCGGCACGTCGAGCGCTCGTACCGCGATTTCTCGCAGGGTTCGGAAGCTCATGCTCGAGAGCTGGTCCGGCGCGCCGCTCGGCTGAGACGAGGACGATCGGCTCGCGGACGCCATGCGCACGAGGCCGCGAGAAGACGTCTATCGAGACTCTGGATGAGCGTGAGGCGGCTATCGAGTTTCGGAGTGCGAGCCATGGTCGCCAGCGGAGTCGTGGTGATGTTCTGATCGTCGTCGATCTGAGCACACCGTCTCGAAATGACGACGCGATCACGATCGTTGGTGCGGATCCGAACCAACCGTTTGGCACGAGTGCAGCAGAGAGGCCGAGACGATGGAGCAAAGGACATACGGCATCGGCGATGCCTCGTATCGCGCAGCCGGCGGCAGTGACGGAATCCGAAGAGTCGTCGAGCGATTCTACGAGCACATGGACACCCTTCCCGACGCGCGCGAGCTCCGTGCAATGCACGCCGCCGATCTGAGCGACGTCCGCGAGAAGCTCGTCGTGTTCTTGATCGCGTGGCTCGGTGGGCCGAACGAGTATCGGACCCGCTTCGGCCCCATCTCGATTCCTGGCTCCCACGCGCGGTTCCCGATCGATGAGGCACAGCGAGATTCGTGGTTGCTCTGTATGGCCCGCGCCGTCGACGAACAACCGTGGGCGGATGGCTTCAAGACCTACTTCATGCAGGCAATCTCGATCCCTGCCGAGCGGGTGCGAGCCGCCTCGGAATCGCAGCGGAAGCTGTAGGGCCGATCTACGCGGCGGGTGCGGTGGATGCGCGGCCCAGATCACCACGCAACTCGAGCCGAGCAGCAGGTAGTAGTAGAGCATCCCTCGCTGGGGTCCCAACGCAACGAGTACCTCGTCGATGTCGAGACGCCTGGATCCGGCGACGAAGGCGAGGTTTCGGAGGACGCTCGAGTCATTCATCGGAAACACGTCGAGGCGACCGAGCCCGCGAAGGAGAATGAGCGTCGCGGTCCATGGGCCGATTCCTTTGATCGTGCGGAGCATCGCCGCTGCGGCGTGGCTCGGTGACGCTACGAGCATCGCTTCGTCGAGTGCCCCGGATTCGAGTGCCTCGGCGACTCGCTTCAGGGTCGCCAACTTGGCCGCGCTCACACCGGCCGCGCGGAGCAGAGCATCGTCGGCGAGGCGTACGCGAGCTGCGTCTGGAAACGAGTAGAGGGTGATCGAGCCCGATTCCACTCGACGACCGAGCGCGAGGATCACGCGGCGCGAGATCGAGCTTGCCGCCGCGAGGCTGACTTGCTGAAACAGGATCGCGTTCACGCACGCCTCCCACAGCGTTGGATATCGCGGCGGCTTCACGCCACGCATCCGGACGACGAGAGCTCGCAGCCAAGGCACTCTTCGAGCCGCTCGGTCGAAAAGCGAGACGTCACGGTCGGCCCCGAGGATGCGGCGAACGCTCGCGAGAGCTCGAACGTGATCGCACACGTCGCCACCCTCGAAGTTGAAGATCAGCTCGTCCGCTCGCAGTTGCTTGACGCGCGCGAGGGTTCCGTCGCAAACGCGCAGGTATTCGCCGTCCCCGGTGATCAGGTCCACGATGTTCGTGGACAGCCGTCGAAGAACGCTGACGGTGAGGTCGAGCCGGAATGGCACCGTGACGCCCATCCGGTATTCGGTTCGCGTCGTCGGCATGCCGCACTCACCGCTTCAGCCTGGCGCACACCGAGAGCACGAAGGTGCTGTCTTCCAACGCCTCGACGTCGTGAGGGACTCCGCGATCGAACGCGATCAGGCTACCGATCGGTGCGTCGATGGTCTTCGTGCCCACGTGAACCGCGATGTGCCCGGCGAGCACGTGGATCGAAACCGCACCGTCGGTTTGATGCTCTTTGATCCGTGTCTCTCGCTTTATCGCGATCAGGACGATCGTCCTGTCGCCGTGCTTTGCGAGGCTCTTCGCGCTGTGCCCGCTGTTTCGCCAACCCTCTTCGAGGCGCAGGGCATCAGCCTCCTGCGCGAGGTCGAACTTCAAGATCCGGCGGGTCAGCGGTCGCTGATGCGGACCACGAGTGGTTCGGAGGTCTCGAGCTCGCTCCATGCTTCGTGGTCGATGCATCTGTCATTCCGGCCGAAACCTCCATGACCGACGGCACGTGCCTTGTAGTGGTGTCGGGTCATGCATGTCGCGACGAACAACACCGACCCGAATCATCTCATCGGCAAGCTCTGCGTCGGCGGAGACTGGGCGTGCGCGCACGGAGATCTCGATGCCTTGCGTTACGTTGCTCGATGTCTCGCCGACCATACGTCTGGAGCGCTGCACCGCGAGCTGATCGCTCTCGCGGTGGCGTGTTACGAAGCGCCTGACGTTGCAGCCGCTTCCTGGGTTGCACTCAGGGATCGCGTACGCGTCGCACAATCGCGCGGGAAGATGACGTCGCTCGATGAGAGCAAGAAGCTGATCGCCCGCTCGCGAGCCGCTCGGGAACGCTATCGGATCCAGCACACGTCGTCGAAATGACGCGGCGGGATGATGTGGCCACGACGAGAAGATGCCGCGTCTATCTCGACGGCTGAGCCGCATCGGTCTTTCGCTGGCATGAGCGGTGAAGAAATCGATTGCAAGCATGTCTTCCGAGTCCTCCCTCCACGCACCCGGCTGGCCAGGCATCTCCCCGCGCTGGACCTCGAGCGCCAAGTGCGCCGTAGGAACCGCGTGCCGGACGCACGGTCGTGTGTGGTTCACGCTCAGCCACGGGATCCTCGACGAGATCTACTATCCGCGTGTCGACCAAGCGTGCACGCGCGACCTCGGACTGATCGCGGAAGAATTGCGCTATGCGACGATCGTGACCGTCGCGCAGAAGCACCTGCTCTACTCGATCGGACACTCGACTCGAACGTACGAGGAGCTCGTCGCGACGTTGCGCGCCTGGAACGTGGTGACGCTCGTCGACATCCGGCACTTCACGCGATCGCGGGCCAATCCACAGTTCAACTCCGACGTCCTTGGCCCGCGGCTCTTCGCCGACGGCATCTCGTACGTCTCGATGCCGGAACTTGGCGGGCGCCGTTCCCGCGCGAAGGACGTCGATCCTTCGCGCAACAGCGGATGGGAGGTCGCGGCGTTCAAGAACTACGCGGACTACGCAGAGACGCCGGTATTCGCCGAGGCGCTCGCGCAGCTCCTCGAGCTAGCGGCGAGCTCGACGTGCGCCGTGATGTGCGCCGAAGCCGTATGGTGGCGATGCCATCGCCGGATCGTTGCCGACTATGCGATCACGCGCGGATTCCGCGTACGTCACATCTTCACCAGCACGAACGCCCAGCGCGCGACGCGAACACCCTTCGCGCGAGTCGATCGGCGTCGCGGCACGTTGCGATATCCAGCCGTCACGCGGGCGTCGCGAGGATCTCCTCGAGCACGTACGGCAACACGCCGCCCGCGGTGAAGTAGACGACCTCGATCGGCGTATCGATTCGCAGCACGAGCGGCACCGATTCGCGCCGGCCGTCTCGACGCTCGATGCGCAACGTCGCGGTTCCACGCGGCTCGAGCTTCTCGCCGACAACCAGATCGAATCGCTCGGTACCGTCGAGCCCGAGCGACTGCGCGTTGACACCGCTCGGTAGCTGGCAGGGCAAGACGCCCATTCCGATCAGGTTGGAGCGATGGATGCGTTCGAAGCCGCTGGCGATCACCGCGCGTACACCGAGGAGGCGCGTGCCCTTCGCCGCCCAATCACGCGAGCTGCCCGCGCCATAGTCGGCGCCCGCGATCACGATCAGTGGCACACCGTCCGCGCGGTAGCGTTCCGCCGCGTCGTAGATGCCCATCTGCTCGTTGCCGGGTTGGTGCTTCGTGACACCACCTTCGATGCCGGGCACCATCTGGTTTCGCAGCCGGACGTTCGCGAACGTTCCGCGAACCATCACCTCGTGATTGCCTCGACGCGCGCCGTAGCTGTTGAACTGCTCCGTGGGGATGCCGCGTTGATGCAGGTAGTCGCCCGCCGACGACGCCGGCTGGATCGCGCCCGCGGGGCTGATGTGATCGGTCGTGATCGAATCCCCAAAGACTGCGAGCGCGCGCGCACCGGTCACGTCGCCAAACGGAACTGCCGCCAGCGATGCGGCGAAATACGGCGGTTCGCGAATGTAGAGTGACTCGGGATCCCAGTCGTAGATCGTTCCCGCGGTCGCCGGGATGTCGTTCCACAGCGGGTTCTGGTTCGAGAAGTCCCCGTAGATTCGCCGATACGCCGCCGCATTGAAGGCGCTCTCGAGCAGCGCAGCGATCTCGTTCATCGTCGGCCAGATGTCGTGGAGAAACACCGGACGGCCATCGGAGGCCGTCGCGAGTGCTTCGTGGACGAGATCGATGTCGACGCGGCCTGCGATCGCGAAGGCCACGACCAGCGGCGGACTCATGAGGAAGTTCGCCTTGACGCTCTGGTGGATCCGTGCCTCGAAGTTACGGTTTCCCGAGAGCACGCTGGCCGCGATGATGTCGTTCTTCGCGAGCACATCTTCCAGCTCGCGATCGAGCGGGCCCGAGTTACCAATGCACGTCGTGCAGCCGAACCCGACGACCTGAAATCCCAGCTGATCGAGGTACGGCTGTAGACCCGTCTTGATCAAGTACTCGCTCACCACGCGCGAGCCCGGCGCGAGCGATGTTTTCACCCACGGCTTCACGGCGATGCCGCGCTCGATCGCCTTCTTGGCGAGGAGACCCGCCGCGAGCATCACCGTCGGATTCGACGTGTTGGTGCACGAGGTGATCGCGGCGATGACCACATCGCCGTGCGTTACCTCGTACGAGGGCCGCGCGGGCGTGCTCTCCGCACCGAGCAAGTTCGGCGTCGGACGATTATCGAGCATCTCCTTCTCGGTGAGCGTGTTCGTGTTCCGCGCACGGCCGTCGATCAACGTGGACTGATCGCCACCACCGGGATGAGGCGCCTTGGGCTCTCGTGGTTGGGTGACCACGTGACGCGGGAGCTTCGCCGGCTTGCCGTAACCGCTCGAGCTCGCGAGGAGCGCGAGGAAATCGTCCTTGAGTCGGCCGAGCGGGATCCGATCCTGCGGCCGCTTCGGACCGGCCACGGACGGCTCGACCGACGCGAGATCGAGATCGAGCACGCTCGTGTAGTCGCACGCATCACGCGCGGGCATGCCGAACATTCCCTGCGCCTGGTAGTAGCGCCGCACCATCTCGACATGCTCGCCGCTACGCCCGGTCGCAGCGAGGTAGCGGCAGGTCTGCTCGTCGACGGGAAATAGCCCGATCGTCGCGCCGTACTCCGGCGCCATGTTGCCGAGGGTCGCGCGGTCTGGAACCGACAATCCGGCCGCGCCCTCGCCGTGAAACTCGACGAACTTGCCGACGACGTTCGTCTTGCGCAGCAGCTCGGTGATCCGCAGAACGAGATCCGTCGCGGTCGCGCCCTCGCGCAGCTGACCATGAAGGTGAACACCGACGACGTCGGGTAACAGCAAGTACACGGGCTGGCCGAGCATCGCCACTTCCGCTTCGATGCCACCGACACCCCAGCCGACGACTCCGAGGCCGTTGATCATGGTGGTGTGCGAGTCGGTGCCGACGAGCGTATCGGGATACAACACGTCCCCACGCTCGAGCACGTTTGCGGCGAGGTACTCGAGGTTCACTTGATGACAGATTCCGAATCCGGGCGGAACGATGCGTACCCCATCGAACGCTTGCGCTCCCCACTTGAGGAACTGGTACCGCTCGCCGTTGCGACGGAACTCCATCTCCATGTTGAGGCGAAGCGCGTTGGCGTTGCCGAAGTAGTCGACCTGGACCGAGTGATCGATCACGAGATCCACGGGCACCATCGGCTGCACGCGCGCGATATCGCCTCCGCGTCGAGCCACGGCTGATCGCATCGCCGCCAGGTCGACCAGCAACGGCACTCCGGTGAAGTCCTGGAGCAACACGCGGCCGACGACGAAGGGAATCTCCTCGGTGCGCACCGCATGCGGTTGCCAGGTAGCGAGCTTCTCGACGTCTTCGTCGCGGATGCGCTGCCCGTCGAGGTTCCGCAGAACGGACTCGAGGAGGATGCGGATGCTCACTGGCAACCGCGACACCTTCGCCACGCCTTCCGCTTCGAGTTGCGGCAACGAATGAAACGTCTTGGACGCGCCAGAGGAGAGCTCCAGCGAACGACGGACATCGATCATGACGGCCCCCGAGTCGAGTTAGAGCGCATGACTCTATCAGAGGCAATCCGCGTACCACGTCGCGTCAGACGGCACGAGCGATGCACTCACTCCGGTCATGGCGACGACATCAGAGTTCCCGCAGTTGACGGTTGGATTTGCGATGCTCGTACTCGTCGCGCTCGGCGCGTTCACGTTGGGCGCGGTGTTGAACAATGCTGCGTACGCGTTCTTGGTGCTGGCACTCGCGACCCCGGTCCTGGTGCTCGTGCTGACGCGCAACGCTCGCAAACGTCCTCAGTGACGCTCACTTCGGCTTCTCGTCGCGCTTCGACGCGGTTTGCCGCACTCGCCTCTCCACACCTCGACTCGAGCCGATCAGCACGACGTCGGCGCGCGCCACGAACAAGCCGGTCTCGACGACGCCCGGGATCGCGAGCAGCCCTGCTTCGAGAGCGCGCGGGTCCTCGATCGGAGCGACCTCCAGATCGTAGATGTAGTTTCCGGCCGGTGTGAGATCCGGAGCTCCACGCCGGCGACGTCGGACGGGGCGGCCGAACCGCAGAAGGCGCGCACTCGTCGCATTATGCGCGAACGCGAGGACCTCGATCGGAATCGGCCGATGCTCGCCGAGCCGGGGCGAGAGCTTGGAGTCATCGACGATGATCACAGTCACGGCGGATGCTGCGCTGACGATCTTTTCTCTCGTGTGTGCGCCGCCGTGCCCTTTGATCAGATCGAGCGATGGATTGACCTCATCGGCGCCGTCGACGGTAACGGCGATCGACCAGGGTCCGTCGTCGGCGAGTAACGGAATTCCAAGTGCGGTGGCATGGGCCCGTGTCTCCTCAGACGTCGGTACTCCGACGTATTGCCGGCCGCTCGCGATCGCGTCGCGAAGTACCTCGAGGAAGATGCCGGCGGTGGCTCCGCTACCAAGCCCGATGATTCCCTCTTCTGGCAGTTCTTCGAGCGCGGCGAGCGCAACTGCGCGCTTGTAGTCTTCGATGCTCACGACAGCGCTCTACTTCTGCAAGCGCCGGGCCATCGTGTCTATGCGTTTTTCTTCGACTCCATCGTCTCGAGCGCGATCACCGAATGCGCGAACGCACCGCCCGCTCGCATCTCGACGGCGACCCAGATCGCTTCCATCAGCTCGCGACTCGAACAGCCTTCCCGAAGCGCCGCCTTGGTGTGGCTACGGATGCAATACGGGCATTGCGTTGCGTGCGCGACGGCGACCGCGATCAGCTGCTTGGTCTTCGCATCGATCGCACCGGCGGCGAAGACGGCGTGGCTGAACGCCCGAAAGGCATCGTCGATCGCCGGGGCGAGCTCCTTTCGCATGCGAGAGAGCTCGGTGGTCGGCGCTACGTATACGGGTTTCTCGTCCATGACCACCCATGCAGCAAGGTCCGCGCCTGGATCGGTCGAACGATGTCGACTCAGAGCCCGTTCTCGGATCGACAACGTGTGCTCGAAATGAGTCGCGCTACGACGTCGGGCCAGTCCTCGAACCGGATCGAACACCGAGCCGAGCCGCCAATCGATGAAGATTGCCGCGCTGGAGTCCGAGCCGACGCGCCGCTTCCGCCCAGTTGTTGTCGCACTGCGCGATCGTGTTGAGGATCAGCTTGCACGTGAAGTCGTCGACGGCATCGCGCAACAGGCGAGCGGTCGGCGCGTCCTCGACGGCAATCTCTGGCGGTGGTGCCGGTGGAAGCGGCTTGTCGACCGCACCAAGTCCGATGTGCGGCACATCGATCGCGATCGTCTCGTGACGCCGCCCTTCGGAGGCACGCAGCGCGGCCCGGAGCAGGATGTGCTCGAGCTCGCGAACATTGCCGGGCCAGTCGTACGCGCGCAGGACTTCGCGCGCCGGGACCGTCAGTCGCAATTCACCGACGCCTAGCCGCGAACGCGCGAGGTCGAGGAAGTGACCGCTCAAGAGACCGATGTCCTCACGTCGGGCACGCAACGGAGGAACGTGCAGCGGATAGACGCTGAGACGATGATAGAGATCGCCGCGGAATCGATTCGCTCGAACTTCTTCGGCGAGGTCGCGGTTGGTCGCCGCGATCACGCGAACATCGACGCGATGTGCCCGGTCGGACCCGACGCGTTGCACTTCGCCCGACTGCAGCACCCGCAAGAGCTTGGGTTGGATCGAGAGCGGCAGCTCGCCGATCTCGTCGAGAAAGAGCGTGCCGCCATCGGCCACTTCGAATCTTCCTGCGCGGTGATCGTGTGCTCCGGTAAAGGAGCCACGCACGTGGCCGAACAGCTCGCTCTCGGCGAGCGATTCAGGCAATGCCGCGCAGTTGACGTGGACCAGCGGTTTGTCACAGCGCCGCGATCGCGTGTGGATCGAGTGAACGACGAGCTCCTTGCCGACGCCCGTCTCGCCGGTGATCAACGCGGTCAGATCCGATCGTCCGAGCAACTCGATCTCGTGCCGAACCGCGACCATCGCGGCGCTGGTTCCAAGGATCTCGCCACCCCCGCGCACGAGCGAATCGGAGATGAGATCCCTCGCGACCAGCTTGTTCTTCGACGCGGCATCGTCGAGCGCTTCAACCAATACGGCCGTGTGGATCGCGGCGCCGGCGAGTGCGGCGAGCATCGCGACCGTGTCGTCGTCCACGTTATCGAATGCTCCAGGATCCAACGCATCGAGCGTCAGAACACCGACGACGCGGCCTTCCACCCTCAGCGGTGCGCCCATGCACCCGTGCACGCGCGAGAGTACGTCGCCGCGCTCGGCAAGAAGGCCGTCGAACGGATCGGGCATGGTGCTGTCGCGGAACCGGACGGGGCCACGTGCCGCGAGAATCGTCGCGAGGCGCGGGTGCTCTTGGGGCGCGAATCGTCTCGCGAGCGCTTCCCGACGGAGACCGTCGGCCACCACGGGCACCAAGACCTCGCCATCGAGGCGAAGGATCGCGATCGCATCCGCCGGCACCATCTTGCGAGCCAGCGCCACGAGTCGCTGATAGCGATCTTCCGTAGCGAGATTCGCGCACAGATCCGACGCCATTTCGACGAGCGGCTCGAGCATGCTATCCGAACGATAGCACGCGCTCCGATAGAGACCTAGACCTGTGTCTCCACCGCGACAATCGATCGCAGCCTGCGCGCGTCACCTCGGATCGTCCTCGAGCTCCTCGATCTCATCGTCGGTGTCGACCTCGTCGCCGGGAGCACCCGTCCAATAGGGAGGAGGCCAGAAGAGTTGGAAAAAGCCTCGCTCGGCCCCGTCGACGCTTTCCTTGCGATCGAGAACGAATGGAATCGTTGGTGGCGGTGGGCCGGGGTCGTGACGACCGAGTGCAGAACCCGCCATCGGTAGTCGTTCGCGGACTGAAGCAATGGTCGTCAGATCGACGAAGTAGTGTGCCGCAACCAGGACATGACGTTAGATCCAGCATGTCACGTTGTTAACGATCCTCCGACGTGCCCCAACTGCGGCAAGGTGATGGAACGCGCGAAGGGGCCGTTCGGCGAGTACCTGCGGTGTACCGGTCATCCGCAGTGCCGAACGTCCACCGGTTTGCCACTAGGGATCAGCTGCCCCGAACCGGGATGCCCCGGACAACTTGTCGAGGCACGAAAGGCCGATGCCCTCTATCCGGAACGTTCCCAGGAATTCGTCCGCTGTTCCATGTTCAAGAAGGACAGGACGGGGTGCGAGTTTGTGGAGTGGAGCGCTGCGAGGCGACACCCCTGCATCCGGTGTGGACTTCCTGTCTCCCTTGCTGGAAGCGACTGTCTCGATCCTCGGTGCCGTGCCGTTCTGGAGTCGAGCTCCCCGCGCACCCCAGGCTCCAAAGCTCGTGCTGCCGCCCGACTATCGAAGCTCGGACTGAAGCTTCCCGACACGGAGTAGGGTTCGATCGGCGATCACTACTGCGCTTCGAGCTCGAGCAACCGCTTCACCGTTGCTGGCTGCTCCAAGATCTCGTGCAGCTTCCACGCGGGTGCGCAGTAGCCGAGGTTGCTGTCCTCACGGAACGTCAACACCATCTGATTCGCGGTAGGGCCATTGAACACTGCGGGAACCGTGGCGCCTGATGATGGGTCCATTGCGAACACCGGTCGCGGGACACTGTTAAAGAAGCCGTCGATAATGCAAAGCAGCACGGGTTGTGTGCCTCCGACCGTGAAACCCGTATCGCTTCGCAGTCGTGGGCCAGGCCAGAGGAAGACGGGCGCACCGCTGCTGCCTTGATTCGCGGCTGCGTTCAGCAGGATCAGTTCTGTCCGTTTCCCATCGAGCGTGATCGGCGTCTCGGGGATGAGAGCGATCGAGCCCTCTCGCACAACTGGATACTCGCGATCCATTCCCGTCAGCCCGACCAGCAGCCCGGGGAATACGACGCGATCCGTCTCTTTGATTTCTTCGTCGATGTAGCGCTGACGAGTGGCGACCAGGTCCAAGGGAACGATGCGCAGCTCCGCGCTCGGGGGTGGGAGGGGAATGCGAAGCGCCGCGACATCAACGTTGGCGTCTAGGTGCTCCCAAAGATCTCCGGTTGCGCGAGCTGTGGTGAGATCGTAGGTCTGTCCGACCGGCGTCTGTTTCGTGTTGAACCGGACGTGAATCGCGGGCTGTCCAGCAAGGACATGCTTCGCGGTGACAAGTACGGGGAAGAAGCGCGTCTTGTCCGTCGTCAGTGGCTGTCCAACGATGAACCCCGTCCCCAACGCGGTCTTCTCATCGGCTGCGTAGATGAGAACGACCGCGGCACTCAGTCCAAAACCGTGTTGCTTGCCGAGCGCATTCGGGTTCGGCGGCTCGATTGGTGCGGATGCGTTCTTCTCGTGAACGGGCGCCTTCTCGATTGTTGTGTCCAGCTTGCTAGAAGCGTTCTCACAGCTCGAGAACGTGAACGCAGCCATGAGCGCGGATGAGAATCGATGCGACGGCGTCATAGCGAAACCTCACTATTCGGAACGAGGAACGACAGCACGCCTCCCCACCCAGGCTCGGGGACTACCCGCGCTTCCTCGACGATCGAGGTGTCGATGATCGACGGCGCGAACTTCCCGAACCATGCGAACGCTGGCACCTCGCGAGCCGCAGTATCGAGAACTTTTCGCGCGAAGTATCCATGCGCGAGAGCGCCCTCGCCGACTTGGAACTGTTCGGGGATTCTTCCGGGGAACGTCTTGCTTCGCTTCGCCCAGACGACTTGTCCTTGCTCGCTGTACACGACTGCACAGGAGACGCGCGCAAGCTCGACGCAGCGCACAGCCGACGCGACGATCGACGTGCGAAACGTGCGAGCGATCTCTTCCACCGCCGCCATGGTCGGGGAGTTGGTGCACAGCGGTGTTACCCACGCCTCCGGCATGAGGAACTCCGTCGCGAAGACATCGGCTTCGCGCTCCTGATGCGCACTGAACGAGACCCCGGGCCCTAGCTCCATCTCGGTTGGGATGCGGTGACCGAGCAGGTAGTGCGCGACTTCGTGCGCGATCGTGAACCGAAGCCTGCCGATCTGCACGATCTGATCAGAGACGCGAATGATCGCGCGCTCGCCATGTCGAAGGATCTGCGCGGTCGCCCCGTCGAGCTTGCCGTAGATCACGAGGATCTTGCGACGGCCCACGATCACGAGCGGATCGATCTTGGACGGCTCGTCCACGCCGCACTCCCAAAGCACCTCGCGCGCGAGCTTACGAGCCCGCGCGTACGGCCGTCGGAGAACTGCCATGGGGCTACTCCTTGCCCTCGGTGAGCTTGGTCGCGTCCTCGAGCATCGTGCGCAGATCGTGATCGCTCAGGGTTTCGCAGTCACGAAACAGGCAGCTCATGCCCGGGTTCATCACTCGCATCATCGCGAGCTGTTGCTTGACCACGACGAGATCCATCGCAGCGATCGCCGGACGGATCTCGGCGCTCGCCGTTTGGACCGGCCACAGGACATTCTCGCGCTGGCGAGCTTCGGCCATCTGCCGACGGCCCGCCGCGTACAGCGAGTCGACTTGTCGCTGGATCTCCGGCGTCGTGACCATTCGCTTTGCATCTTCGGTCGCCAAGGCGATCTGAAGCGCTTCGAAGCCACGCAGTTTGCGTTCACGGTTGGTCATCATCTTGTTCTCCATGTTGATGGTCGAGGAAGGTCAGTTGTTGAGCGCATAGAAGATCGACTCGCGAACCCACGGGTCGCACGCGTCGGCTAGCATGACCAAGCGCGCGTACGCACGCTTGTAGGTGCTCGTGGTCCAGTTGAGATGAGCGATCACCTCGCGCTTCAGGTAGATGCCCTCGTCGTAGGCATCGAGCAATGCGAGCACGCCGCGATCAGTCGCCGCACGCTCGCGTAGGTGGGTCATCGCGATCGACCAGGCTTCGTCGACCGACTCGCACACGAGTGGCGATTCGTCGAGTGCACCATCGACGCGCCCACCGGAGTCGTCGAACGGCTCGCCGCTGTAGTCGTCCTCGTGCTGCGTCGACGGAACGTCGTACGACACGAACGACGCCTTCTTCGCCCGTGCGACTTGGTTAGTCAGGTCGCTCGTGACGATCCCGTGCAGGAAGCCGCACAGATCGACACGCTTCGGATCCCAGATCCGCGAGCCCGCCCAGAGTTTGGCGATCGCGGAGTTGATTCGATCTTCGGGGGTGTCGCCGCTTTGTTGTGCGTAGCGCCCGTACCGCTTCACCGTCGAGATCACTCGCTTGATCAGATCGGTGAGCATGTCCTTCGTGAACTGCTTCTCGTAGTCGGTCCGCCACAGTGGCTGTGTCGTGATGACGTCCATCTCGATCTCCTTCTGGTCGCGAACCTAGGTGATCGGTATGACACGGGAAAATTTGTTCAGTGATCCTCATGGATCGCGCAAGATCGGCGATCTCTGACCACACCTGCGCCTTCGTCCGCGCGACGGACGACGAGCGTTTGGATCCAGCAGCGCTCGACGCGAGCCGGTTGTTAGAACTTCAGCTTGCCGACGACGTCGTGGATCTTCTGCTTCTCCTCGGCCTCGGCATCCGCTGCGGCGCCTTGTCGTCGCTTCTCTGCATCGAGCCAGCCGCGATACTTCAGGTTCGAGCTCTTGACGTCCTCTTTCAGATCGTCGAGATGCCGCTGAAGCTCCTCGAGCGGGCAGTACACCTCGATGTGGGAACCCAGAACCTTCGCTTCACGCCATCGGGAATGACGTGGGAACTTCCGTTCGGCGGCGAAGATCTCGGCCCATTCACGAGGCGGCGTCGCGGAGAGCCGGAAGTAGATCCGCTTCATCAGCGAGGGCGGCGGTTCCGACTGAATTTTGTTCTCGTCAACGCCGGTGATCTGGATGTCTTGCATCATGGGGTCGCTCCCTGGTGTTCGAGACGTGATCATGACGCTGCGGACGTGCAAAACAAACCGCAACCCGTTGATCTCGATTCGTTTGGAAACCGCGCGGAGAAATCTCCGTGCGATTTTCAGCGCGCGCCGCATCGGCCGCACCAAGACCGAGCGCGATCAGGCGCTTAGGTTCGCTCGCGAGCGTCGCGATTTCTTATCGCCAATGCCTACGTAGCGCGCGGTGACTTCGGCACGGCGCGCGGTGCACGCGAAGCGGAGCTCGGGCTCTGACCCGGTAGATGTTGCGGCGGCATGTGCCCCTGAGAGAGGAGCGTGAGGTACGCGAGGAGCAACCGCTCGTCGTGGTGAATGAAGGGCTCCACGAACTCGATGTCTCCCGCCAGTCGCCGCTGCTCCCAGAGGAGCAACGTATCCATCTTTACGCCATCGGCGCGGATCAGCTCGAGGCGCTGGTCGGTCCGCATGGCCTTGGTGCCGTGAAGATCGAATTCGATGCGACATGCATAGAGGGAAGCGAGCGAGTCCTTTGCTGCGACGTAGTTGATCGTCCGGACGAACGGGAAGTAGGACTTCATGTCCACGGGATCGGGGCAAGCTCAGACCACGATTCCATCCAGCCCTCGGAGCCAGCACTGAATTGCCGCGTAGAGAGCGACGGTTCGATGCTGACGACGCGCGCCCTCTCGTAGCTCTACCTGCTTTGACATCGAACGATGGTAGGGCACGCGCGAAGTCGAGAGTTGCTTCGCGCGTCGAGCGAAGCGATCGCTCGCGCAGAACGATCCTGCGAGCATGCGCGATTTCGAATAGCCGGATGTCGATTCTCGCGGACCGAGCAGGTTCTCGCGCGCATACCCGAGTAGGAGCCTTCGATCGACGACGCGAAACGCGGCGACGACCGGGCAGCAACAACGCGGTGCGCGGTGCGCACTCGTGGAGAGCCGACTCATGTCATCCCTCGCATTCGACAAGCAAGGCAAGCCGTTCGCGTTCCACCGACGAGCGAAGCGACTCCTCGTGCGCTTGTTCCGCAACCCGGGTGCTCGCGGGACGTGCTCGCAGGTGCTCGGTGCCGATGGTCAACCGCTCTACGTCGACACCGACACCGACTACATGGAGTTTCGTCGCACCGTCAACCACGTGCCCGGTCTCTACCGTCTCGACCAATGCGACGACGACGGCAACGAGCTGGACGACACACAGGCTGCGTACGTTTCGATCGATCTCGCGCGCAACGGAACCGGTGGCGACGGCGGGACTGGTGAGATGAACCCACTCGTCATCATCCAGCAGATGGCCGCCACGCAGGCCGACGTGATGAAGACGATGGCGGCACAACAGGCCGCGCTAATGGCAGCCACGGCCGAGATCCTGCGTGCTCCCTATCGCCCGGCGCCTATCGGCGCGCTACCCGACCTGCGTAACACCGATCCGTCGAAGGACCGCGACGACGATGACGATGATGATGACGACGTCGAGGAGCCTGCCGTGCCCGAGCATCCGGCCACCGTCGCGCTTCGCATGATGGAGCCATTCCTCCCGCAGTTCGGAGCATTCCTCTACGAGCAGTTCATCAAGTTCATGCAATCGCGAAAGTCCGCGACGACGCCCACGCCGCCCATTCAGGTGCCGGCGTCTGTTCCGGTGGCCGCTGTATCAGTGCAGTCGACGCCGGCGCCCGTGAGCGTCGCGAGCACGAGTGTCGTGCGCCCGGCGCCCGTCGAAACGGCGTCGGCCCCCGACGCCCGCACCACGTATGGCGCGCAGCCCGCGCCCGCGACGCCTTCGCCGACGAACGCGCAGCCGACGAGCATCTCCACGGCGAGCCCTACGACTCCGTCTGCGTCGGGCGGCGCGATGCCCGCCAACGACCCACTCGCTCACCTCTATGCGATTCGCGAGCGGCTGTCGGCGAAGGAGCGCGCGATCGCCGAACACGCGATCTCGCACATGGATCCCGCCGCGCACGCCCACTGGCTCGCCGAGCTCTCTGCGATGTCCGTCGAGGAAGCGACAACGATGATCCGCACCACGATCGAACAGCTTCCGCCGCCGCGGTAACGGCGCAGACACCGTCGCCTACTTCATGCCCCAGGAGAACCACGTGATCGCGCCTCCCCTCAACGACCATGATTGCCTCGGTCCGACGACCGATCAGATCCTCGCGGAAGTCGAAGCTCAGAACCCTGCGATCGTCGATCTCGCCGCGCAGTTCGCAAGCACCGACGAGCTCGCTGCATGGTTTCGCACGCTTCCGCAACGCGATGATCACGGGGAGCCGTCCGACGGGCCCAAGGTGGAAGCGTGCAGTCCACCGCAGCGACTTCAACTCGACAACCCGTCGCCGAACTGCTTCGAACGCAGCGCGAGGTTCATCGGTGCCGCTGAGTTGATCGAACCCGATCGCGTCTTTCGCCTCGCGACCACGACGACGCCGCAAGGACTCCACACGTTTCCCACGCGGGATGGCGAACCCGTGATCCTCGACCCAGACAACGCCCGCAACGCCGACGACGCTACGCGCCGACTTCGTCTCCAACGCCTCATCGGCCTCGACGAGACCAAGGGTGTGCGCGGCGACCTCGCACGAGCGAAGCGAGCGAAGGCACTCGGCCACACCACCTGGGCAGACGGAAGCCCCATCGACGAGGCGATTGCCTCGCTCGAGAAGGCGCTCGCCCACTTCCGTTCCGAGCTGGCCGCGATCTCGCCGCGAGATACCAGGCGCGCGCGGAACCACGCCGGCCCGGTCATGTTGACGCCACAACAGGCCGTCGACTGGATCACCGACCTTGCGTTGATTCGCGCCGAGCGCGTGGATGGCGGAGCACGCCGCATCGAGAACGGTCATCGCGCGATGTGTGGCGTACTCGTCCTCCGCCCGATCTGCATCGCCGACGTGCGTGATGTCGCCCTCGTACTCGCCCTCGCCGAGCGGGAGGCGCGTGCGCATGGAGCCGGTGCACTCAAGGTCGTTCACTCCACCGCGCGCGCGATCGACAAGATCGACCAGCTCGCCGCGGAACGCGCGACCACATCGATACGCAACAGCCCGCGCATCTCGTTAGCGTTCAAGAGCCTCGAACCGTTGCTCGGCGCGCTCGCGCGGGTCGGCGGTCGTGTCGCCGGTGGTGTCGGTCTCGAAGCGCTCAAGCTCAAGCTCGCGAGCGTCGGCGTGAGTCCGCCGGTTCTCTCGGCGTTCGAGAAGGAGCTCAATCGCGAAGGACTGTCGCTCGGTCCACTCGCGAAGCCCTCGCCAATGGTCGGCTCGCGCGACGCCATGACACCGCAAGCGCTTGCAGGTCGTTGGCTCGCACAAAAGATCTAACTCGTCTTCTGTTTCGTCGGTGGAGTCGCGCCGACGTCAAGTTCTCGCCGCTCGCGATCGTCGCGCAGTGGCCTCACGTGGCCGGGCATCGCTCGCGCCGAAGGAGTCTCTATGTCTGCATCTCGTTCTCGTTCTCGTTCCTCGTCTCGTCGCAATAAGAAGAAGGTCTCGTCAGCGAAGCCCGCCGCAACCGTGCAGACGGACCACGACAGCATCGACTACGGTCCCGCACGCGCCGCGATCAGCGACCTCGCGAACTGGGCATTCGATCTCGCCGAGCGCGATGTCGAAGACTGGCCGGTCGCGAAACGGCGCGTGAAGAACGTGCGCCGTTCGATCCTCGCGGAGATCGGAGGCGAGCGCCGTCCTCGCGCCTCGCTCGAAGACCTGATGTTCACCGCGAACCTGATCGCTCGCGTCCTCGACGCGGATCTCGGCCTCGATGTCGCCGAGGCGCTCGCGGTCCTCGACTACCTCGCGTTGCCGACGGAGGACCTTCCGCTTTCTCGCCCGCCGACGCGTCCCGCTCGCGGACTCCCCGTGATCCCGACGCGCGTCGCACCCGCACCGGCGTCGCGCGTGCGCATGCCGACCGTTCAGCTGCGGAACCCGCCGCCGCTTCGCTTCTGCGACGACTGCGGCTACGTGCACGAGCCCGGCGATCACATCGGCTACCGCAACGCTGCGTAGCGCCACTCGACTCATCACTCACTCAGGAGAAACACGTCATGAAGAAGAAGCATCGCCACAAGAAGCACAAGGCTGCGCGCCCGCGCAACGCCACCGCCGGGTTCGCACCCGCCGCATCGCGCCCGCGCGCTCGCCTCAAACTTCGTTCGTCCACGGCGCCCGACTGGAAAACGATCGCCGCTGCGGTCGCGGGTGGCGCGGGAAGCGCCGCTCTCGGTGGGCTCGTCGTGAATCAACAGATCCTCTCGCCAGAAGCCGTCGGCATCGGACTCATCCTCGGTGGTGGCGCGACGGCGTACTTCAGCGAGGGCATGCCGCGCGTCGTCGGCACGAGCGTCGCCGCCGCCGGTGCCGGACAGTTCGCGCTGGCTGTCATGAACAAGCGCGCGATCAGGGCACACACCGACTCCAACGCGAGTCAGACGGGAATGCGTGCTCAGCTTCCGCCCGCGCCGCAGCTCGCACCTCCGCCTGCGGTCACGCCGCGAAGCTCGCGCGAAGGCGGCGTTATTGTCGATCTCTTTCGAGACGCCGCGACGGACCTCGATCAGCTCGACGACGAGTGGCGCTACGGGATTCGCGACGACGCGATGTCCGACGGCAACGAGCCGGTCGTCATCGATCTCGACGAAGCCGCGTAACGAGGGGGAATCGGATCGGAGCCTGGGTTCGCGTGAGCGGCCATGGCCGCCGCAACGAAAGGAACTCATATGGATTACGATGTCATGTTTGTGGATGACGAGCGCAACGCTGCGGTCGTCAAGGATCACCGCACCAACCGCCCGAGCTCGGGTGGCTGGCGCCCGCGCCCCTCTTCGTCGGGGACGCGTACGGTGGTGGTGCCGCCGGGTGCTCGCCCGACGGTGATCACCGGCGGAAGCAGCGCGAGCGGTTACTACCGCCCGACGTTCGCACCGACGTTCGCGCCGTACGAAGGCTCGTTCGCATCTCGTTTCGGGATGTCGATGGGCGAGCTGATCGACTCCGGGTTGCAGATCCTCGCGGCCCTGCAGCCGCTCCCCGCCGCGCCGACGGCGCAAGGCGAGGCGAGCACCGATGTCGAGAACCTCATGACCTACCAGGGAGCGCTGTGGCAGCACGCGAAGCGTGACGAGCAGTGGCGCACCCTCGGCGGTCTCCTCGCTCGGATCCTGAAGTAGTCGGAGAACGCGCATGGACTTCTTCAATCGCAACACGCCCGTGTACAAGCGGGCGAACGCGTCGAAGGTTGCGAGCGTGCAACCGGCGGCTCCGAACAAGCTCTCGGGCCTGTTCGGATCGCTGTTCGGGAACTCCTCGCCGATCTACAAGACCGTCGACGGACGTGGTGTGCAAGCATCCACCTCGTCGGGTTTCTGGTCGCTGTTCGCCGCGGCAACTCCGTCCTACAAGACGGCGCCCGCGATGATCATCGCACCGACCGAGGACATCGACGCGATCGATGGCGTCGGTCTCGACGAGGCCGCTCCTGGTCTCGCCGAATCCGCACCGTGCATGCACGTGTCGGAAGAGATCGTCCTGCTGTAGCGCTGATGCGCGCGTGCGCGCCAGGGCGTGGACCCTTCGCGCCCGACTGAAGGCACTGATCACGAACTCAACCAAGGTGGCCCTCTGGTCGCTCACGCGAACCGAGGCCCCGATCCGTTTCCTCCTCTGTTCTGTCTCTCCAACAAAGGAACATCCATGTCCGACAACAACCCCATTGGAACCGCGCTGTGGCTCGTCGCCGGCGGCGCCGCGGGCTTGGCGGCTGGCCGCTGGATCGTTCCGTTCTTCGCACCGCGATCCGCGCCGTCGGGTGCGACGTCATCGCCCGCATCGATCGCGATCGCGGCGATGACACGACCTCGACCAGGCGCACGCAGCGTCGCCGGCGGTCCGTCGGGTTCGGCGATGCCGATCGATCCGTACGCGACGTTTGCGCCGCTCGCTGTCGCTGCTTCGGTGCGCGGGCCATCGGGCGAGATGCAACCGATCGATCCGTACGCACCGGTCATCACGGTCCCGGTGGTCACCACTGCGTATGCGACGCCGGCTCCTCCGACCGTCACGGTGACCGCGCCTCCACGGCCCATCGCGACACCGATGACGGTCGCGCCGAACGCGAGCATTCCGATCACGATGCCCTCCCAGCTCGAGATCAAAGCATCGCCAAGCACCGCCCCTACGCGCACGGAACCGACGTCCGTCGCTTCGACACCCGTCAACACGCCGACCAAGCTCGCGCCGAAGCCATATGCGACGCCGTCACGTGTTCGGCGGTTCGATCCTGTGTTCGCTCGTTACCGCGGCACTCTCCCGATCGAGTACGTGCGCGCGCTCGTCGAGCGCGAGTCCAACGGACAACCGAACGCGCGCGCCGGCAGCGCGATCGGCCTCATGCAAGTCGTCCCGGTCGTGCTCACCGACTACAACAAGCGCCACGGCACGACGTATCGAGCGGAACATCTGACCGATCCCGCGATCAACGTCGCGATCGGTTGCGAGCTGCTCCGCCTGATCGTTCAGAGCTACCGCAAGCATCACCCTCGTACGCTGCGCACGGACTGGGACAACCCGCGGTTCGTCGAGCTGCTCACGTTCGGCTACAACGCCGGGTTCTCAGAGGCCGGCGGTGTTGGTCGCGTTGCGCGATACCTCGAAGGACTCGGCGCTGTCGACATCACGATCGATCAAGTCAGCGCGCACGCCAAGCTTGCCGGCGCGAGCAAGCATCTCTCGAACCCAGCCAAGGTGGCGTGGTGCAAGAGCGTGGTCGCGCTCTACCAGCGCGAGCGTTCGCTCGCGCTTCCATTCATCTCGGCCTGACGGAGTCTCCATGTCGAACGTTTCCACTTTCGCGATCGGGCTCGGCAGCGGGCTCGCGCTCTGGCACTTGAACAAGACGCCACCAGCGCCGAGCGCGCCGACGGCACCCGCGCGTACGTGCGTCGTGCGCGTCACGGCGACGGGCTTCGTCGTCGATGGCGCATCAGTCGATCTCGCCGAGGCCGTGAAGCGTTGCCACGCGATCGGGCACGCAACGATCACCGTGGAGAAGGATGCGCCCGCGTCGAGCTACGCCTCGCTGCTGGTCGCTCTCGAAGGCGCACGCGTCCCGATGGTGCGCAACGCAGGCGGATCTGGCGAGCACGATCCCAAGACCGCGTTCACGCTCATCACGTACACCGAAGGTCGCCGCGCGAGCCCGACGACGCGGTACTTCCGCAGCGAGACTCCCATCGCGTGGAGCGACGCTCGCGATCGACTCGCCGCCGCGGGAATCCTCGACCTCGCGCTCGCCGGACGCACGCACCAACCCGGAGGTTGGATGTTGTCGATCGCCTCGCGCGACTTTCGCGCTCATCGCGCGGAGCCGATGCCCGGTACGCGCAACGCAGATCTCGCGTCTCGATTCACGCTCGTCGTTTATCCGGAGGATGTGCGCGGCGCGAAGCGAGTGCGTTGGTTTCGCGCAACGTCGCCGACCACGTGGCAAGACGCGCGTGACCGACTCGCAGCAGCGAGCATCATCGACAAACGTTCGATCGCACCAGGATCCGCGGGCTACTGGAAGCTCGTCACCGACGAGCGCACGTTCGACGAGAACCGCGCCGAGCCGTTGCCCGGATCGCAACCACGCGGCGCGACGGGCACCAAGCGGTTCTCGCTCGACGGTCGCACCATCTCGCGCGATGGCCAGCCCATCCTGCACCTGGAGCGCGTCGACCTCGGTGATGCCAGGTACGCAATCTCGCCGCATCACGCCGACCTACTCGCGCAACGCATCGTGCGCTTGCTCAACCAGCACGGAGCACGGTGATGTCGGAGCGCAAGCCCAAGGACCGAACCGCCGTTCTCGTCGGTGGTGCGGCTCTCGTTGCACTGCTGTTCTCTCGCGGCACGGGCCTCGGTTTCCGCGGTCCCGGCGATGGACGCAAGACGAGTGGTCCGATGAAGCGCCGGACCGTGTGGATCCGCGCCGGTCGGATCGAGCTCGATGGCCGCCCTACGGATCTCTCCACCGTCGTCGAGAAGGCGCGAGAAGCAGGCGAGGTCGAAGTGCACGCGACGGGCGATGCGATCACGCGCGTTGTTCGCGAAGTGCTCACCGCGCTGCACGCCGCGAACGTGACCATCTACGCGCCGCCCGACCTCGCGTACATCGTGCCCGCGGAGGTGCTCCGATGAGGGACGCGGACAGCACGCTTGGGCTCGTCTTGCTCGGTGGCGGTGTCGCCGCTGCGAGCGCGTTGTGGAGTCGCACGCCTCGCCTTCCGATGGTGACCGTGCAGATCAGCACGACTGCGTGGATTCATCCGGTGCCGAACCTTGGCGCTCGTGCGGCGGTTACGTCGAACGGATTTCGTGCGCACGACAGTGGTGATCGCAAGCAGCACCTCGGGGTTGACCTGTTCTATCCCCGTCGTGACGCACGTGATCTGATCGCAGCGTTCCCGCCCAACACATCCGGCGGTTCTCCGAAGTTCTTCATGCCCGATCGCATCCCGGCGCTCGCGGCGTCGAGTGGTGTCGTCAGCCTCGCGAAGGCGACGCCAACGGGCAACACGGTCGTGATCCGGCATCCGAACGGATGGGCGACGTACTACACGCATCTCTCCACGCTCGCGGTTCATGCGGGCATGCGAGTCTACGCCGGACAATCGATCGGCACGATCGGCGCGAGTCCGAAGGACGAGGAGGGCCTCCGGCATCTGCACTTCGAGCTGTGGAAGAACGGCTCTCGTTCGGGTGCCGTCGATCCGGATCCGTACCTCGCCGCGTGGTCGCGCATCATCATCCCGTGGTCGGCAACGAGCGCAGAGGTCGCGACGACGACCGTCCGAAACAGTGCGCTGTCGTCGTATCGGCCCGTCGGTGATCGCGGCGAGCGCTATCCGCAATGGGTCCGTGATCTGCGCCGCGCCTCCGGCGTGTACGTGATCCGTCAGCAAGGAACGATCGTTTACGTCGGATCCAGCGTGAAGCGTCTCTACGACACTCTCACAAGGCATTTTCAAACCGTGCGCCATGAGGCGCAGGAGGCTCCGATGACCTAACAACGTCATCCTCGTCCGGCTCGGACCGGATGGAGAAGGGGGCCGTGAACGTCGCCGAGGAATGGATCGGCGGCCTGCAAAAGCCGAACGGCCTTAACTGCCAGCCTCGGGCTGGCTACCGCAGG
>CAZUAR010000002.1:0-98371 GCA_964617845.1 uncultured Kofleriaceae bacterium
GACGAGGATGACGTTGTTAGGTCATCGGAGCCTCCTGCGCCTCATGGCGCACGGTCTGCAGATGTCGAGTGAGCGTGTCGTAGAGCCGGCCCGACGACGATCCGACGTACAGGATCTCGCGCGACTCGGCGTCGCGGATCACGTAGACGCCGGCTTCGTCCTTCAGCGCGCGGATCCAGTCGGGGTATGGCTCGCCGCGATCGCCGACCGGGCGATACGCGGACAACGTGCCGTTGCGATGGGTGGAGGCGACGAGCGTCGTGCTCGGCGGCGCCCACGGCATCGACGTGCGAGACCACGCGGCGAGGAACGGCGCGGGATCGACCGCGCCCGAACGCCGGTGTCCTTTCCACATCTCGAAGTGGAGATGGACCAAGTGTTGTCCGTCGGTCGGGCTCGCGCCGATCGTGCCGAGCGACTGACCTGCGGTGACCTGCTGACCCTTCGCGACGACGAGCGTCGACAGGTGCGTGTAGTAGGTCGACCAGTCGTTCGGGTGCTTGATGATCACGGTGTGACCAACAGGCGTGTTCGCCGCGAACGTCACGGTGCCCGCCGATGCGGCGAACGCGGGGACGTTGTCGGGAATGAAGAACAGCGGTGTGCCGTTCGAGGTGCCTGCCGGAAACGCAGCGATCAGATCGCGCGCGTCGCGGCGCTTGAACATGATGTCCACGCCGAGGTGCGCGCTGGCCTTGAACGGATTCGACACGACGGCCGGCCTGTCGCCGAGGGTCGGCACGGGGAACACCCACGTGCCGGCGGGAACGTCGGCGGGCTTCGCCTCGATTGTCGAAGACGAGCGCGGGCGAGACCGAGTTGCGACCCAGACGAGAGCACTTACGCCACCGCCGAGCAGGAGCATGCCGAGCGCGTCGTCCTTCATGACAGCGCCCCTGAATTGATGTGAGAGAGGTTGGGTGCGAGGTAGAGCGTGACGCCGGCCGCGTGCAGCGCGTGAATCGTGTCGCGCACGACGCGATGGATCGTGTCGCCGGTCGCATGGACCTCGGCTTCGCCCGCCGCGCGACACCGCGCGATCACCGCCGGCAGATCGGCGACGACACCGTCGACGGTGAGTCCCTCGGGGCGAATCCAGGCGACGCAACGGGAGGGACGCGTAGCGCCTTGCGCGTCGCCGGGACCGCGAACGCCCGATCCCTTGCCGCGCGACAGGAGCCAGACCGCAAGCGCAGCGCCGCCGAGGATCGCCACGGTCCTTCCCATGCTTTCCCGCTTCGCCATCACCGCGCTCCATGCCGGTTGAGGAGCCGGACCATCCGCTGCGTCAGGACGTCTGCGTGGTGCGGCGAGATCGCGTACCGCTGATCGCCGAGGTCGACGCGATCCACGTAGAGGATCGCCTCGCCGTCGCGCAGGATGGTGCGGCCTTCGAGCGTGAACCGCTGCGCCGCACGAGTCGCGCCGCGTGGACGCTTGGGGCCGGGCAACGGCTCGGCGCGATCCTCCTTGAACGCCTCGGGCGAGGTGACGAGGATCCAGTAGCCGGGATCCATCGGCTTGTTCGCGTTGAAGTCGAGGATGCCAGCCTCGGCTAGGCGATCGCGTGCCGCGTCCCACAACGTCGGACAACTCGCCTTGAACCAGCGCACCCTCTTTGGGCCGCCGACGCCTTCGGGATAGACGGCGAGCGTGAAGGTCGTCGAGATGAACGAGTTGCGCGCGCCGCCGGGAAGTGGCTCGGCGCGGTGGGCGCGGAAGTCCTTCGGATCGATCGAGAGCATCCATCCGCCCTGCTCGCGCGTGCGGCCGGCAAGCGCGATGTCGACCAGGCCGGCGGCGGCGAGGCGATCGCGCGCCTCGGTCCATGCGATCGGTGAGTCGGCACGGAAGTAACGAAGCGTCGGCTTGTCCTTGATCCCGTGCGTGTACGTGACGAGCGTGAAGAAGTCCTTCGTCTCGGGGCCGGCGTTGCGTGCGACCACCTTCGCTGGACGCACTTGCGTCGCGACGTTGGCCGCGCGCAATGCGGTCATCAGATCCGCGTACGTCGAAGCCGGTGCATCCGTCGCTACCGAGACGACGGTGCGCCCGAGCTTCTGCACGCGGCGCACGGCTTCGGCGACATCGACGCGCGCACCATCGACGGTGATGCCGGTGGCGTCGAGCTGGATGAGACCGACCGATGCGGAAGCATCCGTCTTCGTCGATGACGGGCGAGTGAGCTGCCAGGCTGCAAGCCCACCGACGAGGCCCAGTGCGAATGGAGTCGTGTTCGACATGGTGTTCCCTTCAGACGAAGACCGCCCGAGCGAGCGCGCGTTCGCGCTGATACAGCGCCGCGACGCTCTTGCTCCACGCGAGCTTCGCCGGGTTGGAGAGATGCTTGGTCGCGCCCGCGAGCCGGGCGTGCGCGGCGACCTGGTCGACGTCGATGTCGAGCGCGCCGAGCTGCTCGAGGTAGCGCGCGACACGTCCGAGGCCGCCGGCTTCGGAGAAGCCCGCGTTCCATCCGAACGTGAGCAGCTCGACGAACCGCGGGTTGTCCCAGTCGGCTTGGAGCGACGCGAGCCGCGGATGGTGCTTGCGGTAGCTGGCGACGATCAGCCGGAGCAGCTCGCAGCCGATCGCGACGTTGACCGCTGGGGCGACGAGTTGCTCGCCGCGGATCGCCTTACCGTGGCGCTTGTTGTAGTCGGCGAGGACGACCGGCACGATCTGCATGAGACCGACGGCGCTGCCCGTCCGCACCGCCGGGTGCCCATCCGACTCGCGCTCGACGAGCGCGCGCACGTACTCGATCGGGAGGTCGCCGCGATAGCGCTCGTAGACGGCATCGAACCTGCGCACCCGTGGCTTCGTGGCGAACGCGGCACGCGGCGCGAGCTCGCTCGAGGTCGCGGGCTTCACCGGCGCGATGGGATCGGAAGGACGAACGGTCTCGACCTGCGAGGGCGACGTGATGGGACCGCTCGCGATCGACGGACCAGTCGGAACCTCGGACGGCCGCGTGATCGGGCCGCTCGTGTTCGGCGACACGATCGGAAGCTCGGGCGGGCGCGTGACCGGGCCGTCGACGGGTGGGGGCGTGATTGTCGTCGTGGGCGGCGCGGTGATCGTGACCGGCGCTGGCTCGGCATACGGATCGATCGGCCGCATGTCGCCAGACGGACCGGTGGGCGGCGCGACATCGATCGCCAGGCCGTACGGATCGATCGGCTGCATCGTGCCCGATGGCCCCGCGACGAGCGCTCGCGTCGCTCGCACCGACGGACGCTGCGGGAGCGCCGCGACCGCGGCGGAGCTCGATGCGTTCGGCACCTTCGGCCGATCCGCGAGCAACGGGCCGACGACGAAGCGCCCGGCCGCATAGCCGGCTGCGCCGCCCGCGACGAGCGACAGCGCGGACGCGAGCATGTTGTCGTCGCGAGACATGAGGGACTCCAGTGGAGAAGGAGGGAGGAAGACCGAATCGGCGCCTCGGTTCGCGCGAGCGACCAGAGGGCCACCTTGGTTGGTTCGTTCGTGACTTGGTTCGACTTCAGTCGGGTGTGCTCAGCGCACGCCCTCGGCGCACGACACGTGCGCTACAGCAGGACGATCTCGTCCGCAGCAAGCTCGCAGACCGCGCCTTCGTCATCGGGGCCGGGTTCATCGGCCTCCGCGACCTGCGCAACCTCCGCGATCACGTCCTCATCGAGCGCCACGTCGGGCGCCGGGGCCGCCGCCTTGTAGGACGGCGCCACGGCGAACATCGACAGCAGACCCGACGACGACGGCGACTTCGCGCTCTGACCGCTGGCGGTCTTGTACGCGGGCGTCGCGCTACCGAGCAGCGATCCGAACAGGCTCGAGAGCCCGCTCGGCGCCGCCGGCTGCGTGATCACCTTCGCGACCCGCGCACTCTTGTACGCGGGGTTGTTGCTCTTGAAGAACTCCATCGCGTTGGCCTCCGGTTAGCGCAGGATCCGCGCGAGCAGACCACCGAGCGTGCGGAGCTGCTCGTCACGCTTGGCGTGCTGCCACAGCGCGCTCTGGTAGGTGATGAGGTTCTCGACATCGACGCCAGCCTCGCCCTGCGCGGTCGGCGCCGCGGGCAGCGACTGGATCGCAGCGAGCATCTGGATGCCCGTGTCGATCAGCTCGCCGGTCGACATCCCGAAGCGGGACGCGAACGACTCACCGTAGAACGGCTGCTGCGGGTACGCGGCCGGCCGGTAGTACCCGGCCGAGCTGCTACCGCCGGTGATCACCGTCGGGCGCGCGCCCGGCGGAACGACCACCGTGCGCGGGCGCGGACGGTAGCCACCCGGGCGGTTGTTGCCGCCCGGGCGGCGGTGGTCGGAGACGCGAACGGCGTTCCGCTCGTCGTCGACATAAATGAGATCGTAGTCCATACGGTTCCTTTCAGTTGCGGCGGCCATGGCCGCTCGCGCGAACCCAGGCTCCGATTCGGTCTTCCTCGTTACGCGGCGGCGTCGTCGTCGAGATCGATGACCACCGGCTCGGCAGATTCGGGGTACGCGTCGTCGCGGATCCCGTAGCGCCACTCGTCCTCGACCATGTCGAGGTCGTTCGCGGCATCGCGGAACAGATCGACGACGTAGCCACCTCCGCTCGCGCTCTTGCGCGGCGTGACCGCGGGAGGCGGAAGCTGGTTGGGCGTCGTGGGCAGCGGCGCGTTCTGGTTACCGGGGTTGGCGTCGCCGTGCGCCTTGATCGCGCGCTTGTTCATCATCGCGAGCGCGAACTGCCCGGCGCCCGCGGCGGCGATGCTGGTCCCGACGACGCGCGGCGTGCCGTCGGAGAAGTACGCCGTCGCGCCTCCGCCGAGCATGAGGCCAATGCCGACCGCTTCGGGCGATAGGATCTGCTGGTTCACAACGAGGCCGCCGAGTGCGGCGCTTCCTGCCCCGCCAGCGACGGCGGCGGCGATGGTCTTCCAGTCGGGCGGGGCCGACCGCGAGATGCGCGACCGCGGACGCGGCGCGGCGGGCGCGGCCACGGCACTCGCGTTGCGATGCGATGCGCGCTTATGCTTGCGAGGTTTCTTCTTCTTCATGACGTGCTCCTTGGGTGGTGACTCCTGTTGGTGATGCGAGCTACGCGGCGTTGCGGTAGCCGATGTGGAGACCGGGCTCGTGGACGTAGCCGCAGTCGTCGCAGAGCCGCAGCGGAGGCGGGACGTGCGCGACGCGGCTCGGCGCGGGACGTGAGCGCGACGCGGGCGTCGTCGGGCGCGGCGGCGGGATCGGGATGATGTCGGTCGGCAGATCGAGCGTGTCGAAGATCGAGAGCGAGTCGGCAAGCCCGAGCCCGAGGTCATCGTCAAAGATCCGCGCAAGCAGGCTCGCGGTGAAGAGGACATCCTCGGTCGGCATGCGGCGGTCCTTCCCGGCGAGCCGCGCGAGCACGAACCGGCGGGTGTTGCGCACGCGCTTGCGGGCAGCCGGCCAGTCCTCGACATCGCGCTCGGCGAGGGCGAGCGCCCACGTCGCGAGATCGCGCGCGGCGGTGTTCGCGGGACCGTAGTCGATACCGTCGTCGTCGAGCCAGGGCGGCTGCTCGGCGGTGGGGGTGGCCTTCTTCGACGGGCGAGGAGAACGAGAGGAACGAGACGCAGACATGAGATCACTCCTTCGGCTCGGATCTCGAGCCGCGTGAAGGCCGCACCGCGATGTGCAGGCGGCGGGGAACGGGACATCGGCGCGGGATGCGCCGACGGTGAGTAAGGTGGTCAGAGCTTCTGGGCGAGCCAGCGACCGGCGAGCGCTTGCGGCGTCATCGCGTCGAGCGAACCGATCATCGGCGGCGGTTTGGCCAGCGCACCGAGGGTAAGTCCCTCACGGTTCAGCTCCTTCTCGAACGCCGTCATCATCGGTGGGCTCACACCCGCGGCGCCGAGCTTGATCTTGAGCGCTTCCATCCCGGCGCCCGCGGCGATCCGGCCGCCGACGTTGACGAGCGAGCCGAGGACCCGCTGGAGATCCTTGTTGCCGGCGATCGCGTTGATCGCGAGCATCGCCCAGGGGTTGTTTCGCGGCGCGGACGCCTCCTCCGCAGCGAGCTGATCGAGTGCGTCGATGGCGCGTGCCGTGGAGTGAACGACCTTGAGCTCGGCGAGGCCGCAGCGGCGCGCCTCGCGCTCGGCGAGCGCGAGCACGAGCGCTACGTCGCGCGCGTCGCCGATACAGATCGGTTGCAGCACGAGGACGCCGCGCATCGCGCGATGCCCGCGATCGATGCGGTGTTCACCGTCCGGCAACACGTCGGCGCGTACCTTCGCCAGCTCGCGGATCCAGTCGATCGCCTGGGCCGGCGTGAGCACGACCGGTCCGGCAGCTCCGGCGTTGCGCGTCGCGGGGATCGCGTCGAGCTGCGCCTGGAAGCTCGCGAGCGCGCTCTCGAGGCTCGCGATCGCCTGATCGATCGGCCGGCCGTCGACCCAGGTCGAGTGGCCCAGCTCCTTCGCGCGCCGCGCGCGGGCGAGATCGCCGCGGATCCCCTTCGTCGGGTCGAGGCCGATCAGCCGCTGAAGGCGAAGTCGGCGGGTCTCGTCGTCGACGGTGAACTTCGGGATCCGCGGTGTGTTTCGCGTTCCCATCGGATCGAGGACCACCGGCGATCCGTCGCGTGTCGGGAACGTGTGCAGGCCGTTCGGCGTGGACACCGTGGCGAGCCGGTACACCCTATCTGGATCGATCAGCTCGGCGGCAGCCGTCCAGGCCGCACTTCGCTCGAAACAGTTCGGGGACGGATTCGCGAAGTCGAGCCGCTGCGGCGGCCGACACGCGGCGACCTTCGGACCGTCGTTCGGATCTCCGTCGTCGTCGCGTTGGGGCAACGTGCGGAACCACGCTGCGAGGTCATCGGTAGTCGGGAAGCGCTCGGACAGATCGATGATCGTCGGATTGTGGGCTGCGATCTCGGCGACGATCAGGTCGGTCGTCGGCCCGAGGCACGCGTGGTCATTCATGGGGGCTGCGATCACGTTCGTTCTCCTGGAAGCGAAAGGGATGCGGGGCGGGTCAGCGGCGGTCCTTGCCGCGAGGCATGGCGAGCTGCGCGACCATCGTGCGGATCGTCGTCGTCGCCTCGTCGACCGACATCGCCGACAGCTCAGTGAGCCAGTGCGTCAGCATGGCGGGGTCCATGCGGGCCATCGCGTTCTCGGCGATCGTGCGCTCCTTCGGCGACAGTCGCTCGCGGATCGTGCAGAGGTGCGCGAGCTGCTCGGGCGTCGGCATCGGCGGCATGACTGCCGCCGTGGAGGAGGCGATGGTCGTGATGTTCTCCGTCGCGGGCGCACTCGGCGCGGCAGGAGGCAACGGCGCGGCGTTCGCGATCTGCGACGCGTCGAGCTCGACGTCCTCGGCCTCGAAGACGTCCTCGGGCTCGAACCCCGCGACGACATCCACCGGCTCTTCGGCGGTCTGCGACGCCGTCGTCACGACGGTCGCCGCGACCTGCGCGGGCATCGGGGTGGGCGTCGCCGCGGGGGGCGTCGTGACGGGCGCGCTCGGCTTGCGCTGCACGAACTCGACGAACTTCTGGTAGAGGAACGCGCCGAGCTGCGGGAGGTGAGGCTCCAGCATGCGCAGCATCGGGTTCCATGGGTTCGATTCGTCGAGATGCTCCCCGTTGCTGTCGTCGTTCTCGTCGTCATCGCTATCGTTGTCGTCGCTCGCGTCTGCGTTGCGCAGCTCGGCGGCCGGCGCCGCACGATACGGCGCGCGCATGACCTCGGCGCCGGCGGCGAGCATCGCGGCGTGCTGCGACGCCATCTGCTTCATGACCTCGGCCTGCGTCGCGACCAGGCGCTCCTGCGTCGCCATCAAGCGATCGATGATCGCGAGCGCGCTCACCTGGCCGTCATGCGTGTCGTCGTTGCTGGCGCCTCCGGCATTGCGCAGGTTCTCGATGGACATGTAGCCCGGCGGGGCATCCTTGATCTCGACCCCATCTTCATCGCACTGGTCGAAGCGATAGAGGCCGGGCACCTTGCCGACCACGCGACAGAACTCCGCGTAATCGATGTTCGCGTCAACGAACAGCGGTTGGCCCGCGCTGTCGAGAACCTGGGAGCACGTGCCGCGTGACGACGGCGTACGGAACAGGCGAACGCGGAGCTTCGCGGTCTGCGCGTGCCACGTGAACGGCTTTCCTTGCTTGTCGAATGCGAGTGGCGACATGGACCCTCCTGCGGAAGTAGGCAGGTAGTGCTGTCCGCGCGGCGGACAGTCGTTAGAGGGGCGCGACACTCGGCGACGAGTGCCTTCTGATCGCGGTCCCTATAATTGGGTTAGGGGTTGAGGCTGCCCCTCCCTACCGAGATCCCCACCGATTCATGGCTTGGTTCTTCCGCGATCGAGCCGTCACCCGGTTGCGCGCTCCGCGCGCGGCCACGCGCCACGGATCGCGCGCACGTTCATCGCAATCTCGATCACGGCGCGCGAGATCACGACCGGCCGACTCAAGAAAAGCGAAGCACGCGAGATCACGCCGACCACCGCTGCGTTGCTCACGGGTCACCGCGTACTTGAGTGCGAGCGTCCGATGAAATCGGTGCTCAATTGCTCGGCGATTTCCGTGGTGAGGGGTGGCGTCATGAGAATCCACGACTTGCGATTTGCATCGACGCGCGCGCCTATCGAGGTTCTTGTTGCGCACCGGCTCGCGATCCGCTACTCGTTTACTTGGCCCAACCCAACGGCCAGCTCCCTGTGACCATCCACACCATGGTCCTCGAAAGGGATGAACGGGACGACCGACGGGATCTCGCTTCGCTGTCTCTTGGATCTCCTGCCGCGAGAGCAGGTTGGTGTGGAACCGCTCTCCGACACATCGGAGGCCCAATTGAGTAAGCAGAAGAAGCCGCGTGATCGTGCATTCCAGAAGCGCGTGCGTGAGCGCATGACCAAGACTGGTGAGGGGTACCAACTCGCAGCGCGCCGCCTCACCGGAGATGATGGAAGTGCGGACTCGCTCGTACCGCCGGAAATGCCGGCCGACCTCCGCACGCACGAGGAATTCGACGCGGAGGTCCGTCGCCGCCGCGCGGCACCACCACTCCGGCGCCCACAGTATCCGTTGGAGATCACCGCGGAGGAGGCGGCCTTCGGGTTCGTCGACCGCCTGGTGAGGACGCCGATGCGCATGGCGAACGAGCCCGATCGAATGCACGCAGTCGCCGTCGAGTTGTCCGGGATCATCGGTCACTTCTTCGCGATCAAGCTCCTGAGTGGTGGCTATGAGATCCGTGGCTTTGAAGGAGGCCACGAGCGCGCGTTGGAGTCGTTCTCGAGTCTCGACGAGCTGACCCAGCGATACGGCTCCTATCGACGGATCGCGCCTGACCCGAACCTTCCGTGGCGCGGCTCGGAGGACCAGGCGACGCATCTACCTCGTGTGCGACTTGGCAGAGCGATCTCCGAGCGATTCCGGTCCGACTTCGCCGAGGCGGTGTACTTCGCCGACGAGACGACGGGCGGGCCGCTGACGTCTCTCATGGTGGTGTTCGGGGACGTCCAGTTCGAGATCATCGACGATCGTGTGCGCTATGCGCGTTTCATCGTCGACTACGTCGAGCTTCCCCTCAAGCAGCACGAACCCGCCGGGCGACTTCGGGGAGAGGTGAGCTGGCCCATCGGGGCGACGCTTCACGAGGACAAGCTGTTCATGGAGCAGCTCGTTCTCGTGGAGCTCCACGCGACCGCACTTCGTCCGGTTGGCCAAAGAACCGGCTCGCGCACAAGGAACAAGGCGTTCCTGACGATGATGCAGCACCTGCGCGACCACACCGGCGAGGTCGAGATCGACGACGCACCTCACACTGCGGGTGCCCGGCCCGTCGAAGACCAGGTCGCGTATCTGTACGTGCTCGAGGACGGACGGCGCGGATTCCCTCGCGGGAAACCCGCATTGAAGGCACGGATGACCGACGACGAATGCGCACACCTGCTCCGGGCCGGAGCCTGGCGTGTCGTGCGGGATCAGGCTGCGAGCACCGAGTCCGCACGCGCCTAGCCTCTCCCGGGGGCGTTCACGCAGTTCAACTTTTCGAACGCGAACGCGCGTCCGCGCTTCGCACAGGAGTTATCCGTGTCGACAATCCTCGTCGTTGGCGGCGATGCTCGCCAGGGCCATCGCCTCATCCGCGGCACGCTCGTTCGCGCAGTCGCGTCCACCAAGTTCGGCGGTAGCGGCAGACGTCGCGCGGTCATCGCCGCGATTCGTGCCGGTGGTGTTCGGACTGTCCTTCTACTCGCTCGGTGGCTCGGGCATTCCGAGTCCCGCGCGATCGCCTCTCGGTGCCGCGCCGTCGGTGTGCGGTGCTTGATCGTCACCGCTGGGCTGAGCGCAGCATGGGCGATCGTCGAGCAGGAGGTGGATCGTGGCTAACGCACTCCTGCTCGTGCCGCCATTCCTCAAGCTCGCGTACGGCCCGCTGCTCGGTCCGGGCATGTTGGTCGCCGCAGGCCGACGTGCTGGGCATGAGGTTCGCCTCTGCGACCTCAACGCCGCGTGGATCCGGGAACGCCTTCCGCGCGACGCACCGCCGGAACATCGCGAGCTTCTCGGTGATCATGACCGGCCAGATGCGCTCACCAAGATGCACGACGAGTTCAAGCGCGACCTCGCGTTGCACGAAGCGCGCGACACGCACGAGGCGGTGTTCGACGCGGCCCACCAACTCGTGACCAGCGCCTTCGGTGCATGGGCGATCTCGAAGATGGCGTCGCACGGTTCCCCGGATGTTGTCGGCGTGAGCGTCATGTACCGCGGCCAGGTCGAGCCCGCCCTCGCGATGACGGTGATCGCGAGGCGCCTCTGGCCGCGCGCACTGGTCGTCTGGGGTGGCGCGCACGTCACGGCGTTGCGCGACGACATCGCGATCGACGCTCGGTACAGCGGTGGCGTGATCGATCGCTTCGTCTTCGGGTATGCGGAACAGACCTGGGTCGAGCTGCTCGAGGCAATCGAGGGGCGCGCTCCGTGGCCCGAAGAAGTCGTGCGCGCGGGATGTGGTCGCTGGCTCCCAGCTCGGGACGGCGGCTCTGTGGTCCCCGCGTTCGACGAGCTGTCGCTGTACGATGCAGCGTCGCTCACGTTGCCGATGCAGGCGTCGCGAGGCTGTACGTACGGCAAGTGTGCCTTCTGCACATACCCGAGCATCGAGGGCAAGCCGCGCGAGATTCCATGGCCGGCGATCGATCGAGTGATCGAGCGCGCGATCCACCTCCGTGCCGCGATCTCGTTCAAGGACAGTCTCGTCGAAGGCAACCGACTGGAAGCCATCGCCGAGCGTATCGCCGGGCGCACCGTATGGTCGGCGTGTACCAAGCTCGACGCGCACCTTCCCGACCGATTGTTTCGCCTCGCTGCTGGTGGGTGCCGCACCTTGGAGATCGGCTTGGAGACGCTGCACCGGCACTCCCAATCTCTGATCTTGAAGCGCCAGAACGAGATCACGTTCCACTCGTTCCTCGATGCTGCCGCCGCAGCCAGGATCGCGGTTGTCGTGAACTATATGACCGGCTTGCCGCACGTCGATCGCGACGAGGAGTTGCGTTGCAAAGGCATCGCAAAGCACGCGATGCGCGCAAGGCCGGCGCTCGTGTCGAAGTTGGAGCACAACACGTTCCAACTCGAACGGCTGTCGCCGATGGCGCAAGCGCCGGAGAGCTACGGACTTCGCATCACCAAGAGCGCTTCGTGGTCGAGCGTGCTGTCCTGGGAGTTGTTTGCGCCGGGCGGGGATCTCTCTTTGTGAAAAAAAAGCGCAAGTCCGCTCAAACGCCAAGCCTTGAGCGAATGTGCGCGGTCTGCGCGTGGGCTGTTCGCATGTTCAGTGTCAGGGTCGATCGGT
Source organism: uncultured Kofleriaceae bacterium (assembly GCA_964617845.1). Taxonomy (GTDB): domain Bacteria; phylum Myxococcota_A; class Polyangia; order Haliangiales; family Haliangiaceae; genus JABFXX01. The sequence continues at coordinate 11,831 of CAZUAR010000002.1, forward strand.
AGTCTCGCCGCAAGAAGGGAGACCGGAATGCACGAAAGCATGACGCCGCAGCAACTGGGGCGGACCGAAACGATCATGAAGGACGCGGGCTGGCACGCCGCGTTCAAGGACCAATGCACGCGCGAGGTGCTCGCATCCGTGGCGCGGTTCGCGAAGAAGCGGGCCAAGTGGATCCAGCTCAAGATCCGGCGCGTCGATAGCCTGCTCTGGCAGGTGCTGTTCAACGACGCGCTCGAAGACACGTGGCTCGGCGAGGTCGCGTGGGACCCGCACAAGGTCAGGCTGGAGATCCACCTCAAGCGCACCATCCGCAGCCGGTCGTCGACCCTCATGGATCACCTGATGCGCTTCCCCCGCGATTGGGTGGATGACGAGGAGCGTGACGAGGTGGACGATCTCGCGCTCGAGGGCGCGATGTCGTCCTCGATCGAGGCCGTACGCGGCAACGCCGCGTTGACGAGCATCGACCTGCGCGCCCATGTCGCTGACGTGATCGCCCGGTTGCTCGCGCTCGCGGACGGTGATGCCGAGGTCGTCCAAATCCTCGACGCATTCGGCAACGGCAAGGTCGAGCGCTGCGACGTCATGCGCGCCACCGGCCTCAGCCAGCCCGCCTACCACAACGCTCGTCGTCGCTTGTTGCGGCTCGTCGGGCAGCTTCCCCAAGAACTTCGTGATGAAGCCATCCACGCGATGGCGTGAGGAGTTGATCATGTCGAACAAGCAAGCCAAGCGGAACCTGCGGATCTACGAGGCCGTGTCGTACGAGGCGGCGCTCGAAGCGTCCGATCATCCCGACGACGAGCTGACGCCCGCCGAGCTGGCGTGGGTCCACCGCGTCGCCGACAACATGCAAGAGCGCGTGGCCGCCAAGCTGCGCGCCGACCGCGAAGCGCAGATGAAGACGCGCGTCCGGCCCTCGATCTTCGCGATGGCCCGCGACGCGGTCGAGGAGTGGATCAGCGCGCTGGTCGAGGCGAACCCGGACATGGTGCTCGCACACCGCGATCTGACCGAGATGTCCGACGACGACCTTCGCACGGCGCTCGAAGATGCGCTGACGCTGCTCGAACGCCAGCACTGATCGCCATCTCATTCAGGAGCCGACATGCCAGCCCGTCAGGACACCGACCGCAACACGTTCACGCGCATCATGGTGGCGCTCGCCGTCAACGACGCGGACCCACCTCCGACTCGGCACGAGATCGATCAACTCGCCGATGAGCTGATCGAGTGGGGCCATCAGCTACGTGACGAGTTCTGTCGCGCCGCGATCGCAGAACGTGTCGGGAGGCTGTCGCGCACTGAGATCGAGGCGCAACTCGCTCTCACGGCGTGCTGCACGCGGCTCGCCTCGATGAACGATGCTGATTCCACGGCGCTCAGCGATGACGACCTCCGCGAGCAACTCGTCGAGGTCGAGGCGTTCCGCGAACGGATGGCGGCGTAGCCATGGCGGTCAGACGGAGGAAGTCGGCCGAGGAGAAAGCGGCCGAGGCGGCGCGCCACGCCGCGATCCGCGCACGTGCGGTCGAGGCGACCAAGTGGCTCGGCGAGCAGCCCGCGGACGGAGTGATCGATGTGGAGAAGCTCGCCGAGATGCTCGATGCCGAGATCATCTACGGCGAGCTCGACGGCGCCAAGGCGCGCGTGGTCCGGCTTGGCAGCCGCGCCCGGATCATCATCTCGAAGCGAATCGTCGGGGTCGGCGCGATCCGGTTCTGCATCGCCCACGAGATCGGTCACCTGCTGCTCGATCACTACGTCCAAGGCGACGCGCTCGGCCGCGCGTTCAAGCGCCAACTGACGTGCGAACCGCTGGGGGCGTCTGGCGGCTCCGAGATCGAGCGCGACGCGTGCGTATTCGCGACGGAGCTGCTCATGCCTTCGGTGCTCGCCGCGCCGATGTGCCAAGTCGCGCCAGTCTCGTTCGATCCGATCCGCGCGATCTCGACGGCATTCGCGACCTCGATGCAAGCGAGCACGATGCGGTACGTCGAGCTGACGCGCGAGCGTTGCGCGGTGGTCTACATGCAGCGGGGGCGTGTGATGTGGGCGAAGAAGAGCACCGGCTTCCACGCGTGGATCCCGAATGGCGGCACCGTGGCGCGTGAGTCGGCCGCGTTCGACTACTTCCACCGTGGCGACCTCGACGACGTGAGCCGCGTGCTGCCGGCGACGACCTGGTTCCCGCGCGAGCAGCACGTCAAGGACGCGCCGGTGTACGAGCACATGACCGCGATCGCGGAGCAGGACGCCGCGTTCTCGCTGCTGTGGTTGCCCAGATCGGCACCGTGATCAGATGTTCGTTTCAAGGCGACGACGATTCGCAACCGCGACGCAGGTCGATGCGGTCTGGGTGCGGCCAGTCGTCGCAGGTCCGCCGAGAGCGCTCCCGGTCCGGATTGCCCTGCGATCACGCCCTCATAAGCCCCATCTCGGGAGCACGCAGGACTATTCTGGCCTGTGCATGGCCACCAAGGGGAAGGTCGCCGCAGCCGAGGTCTCGGACGCTGCTGACGACAACGCCGATGAAGAAGTAGTGCTGGAGGGGACGCTGGTTTGTGCCCTCACCGACGAACACAAGACATCGACGCCGCAAGAGGAAACGCTCCAGTCCTTCATCGAACAGCTCCATCGCGAGTACGGCGTCGAACTTCCTGACATGGCGCGTGACGTCCGAGTCGAGTGCATCACCGGCGAGGAGGGCGGCAAGCAGAAGAAGCGTACCCGGACGGTTCAGCTCGCGGTGTATGAGCACGGTAAGCCGCGTGAGGTCGACAACATCATCCGCGTGGTGATCGTCGCCAAGCCCGGGACAAAGGCCGATGGTAAGGCGATCGAGTTGCTCGAAGAAGTCCTAGGCGGTGTTGCGCCCGATCGCGATCGGGTGTTCGGCCTGTGGACCAACGGCGCGGACCTGTCGTTCCGCATGCGCGAGCACCACAAGCGGACCGGCGATCCTATCTTCACCGAGCTGACGGACTTCCCAGCGCCGGACGAGACTCTCGAAGACCTCGAGAGTGCCGAGCGGAAGCCGATGCGTGTAGCGGCCGGTGATTCGCTGCTGCGCACGTTCAAGCGCTGCCATGACTACATCTACGGAAACCAGAACCGTCGAGATGCCTTCTGGCAACTCCTGTACCTCATCTTCGCGAAGATTCTTGACGAGAAGAACAGCTCGCGTGAGTTCTTCGTCGGCGCCACCGAGCGAAACACCGAAGAGGGCGAGAAGCGGATCGCGAAGCGGATCAAGGCCCTCTTCGACCGGGCCAAGGAGGAGTACTCCGACGTCTTCGAAGGTGACGAGAAGATCGAGCTGAACAATCGCACGCTCGCCTTCGTCGCTTCGGAGCTTGCACGCTACAGCCTGCTCTCGACGGACACAGATGCGAAAGGGATGGCGTACGAGGCCATCACGTCCACGACGATGAAGCGAGAGCGAGGGCAGTTCTTCACGCCACGCAACATCATTCACATGATGGTCGACATCGTTGATCCTCAGGACGGGAAGAAGGCGCTCGATCCGGCGTGTGGAAGTGGTGGCTTCCTCGTGGTCGCACTAACGCACGTTCGCAAGCAGTTCCTCGCGAACGTAGGATGTCCTCTTCCTGATCAACCGCTACCGATCGAGTTGAAGCGCGTCGATCCGAAGGTGCGCCAGTACGCAAGGAAATGCCTTTGGGGATTGGATGTTGATCCTGAGCTACGCAAGGCGGCTCGGATGAATATGGTCATGAACAACGATGGCCACGGCAACATCTTCGAGGCGAACACACTCCAGTTGGTTGCAGCCGAACATCCCGAGGCGACATCAAGAGCGCGGCAGTTCCTGACCGAGGACATGAAGACCTTCATCAAGAACAGTGGAGGTCTCGGCTCGTTCGACTACGTCTTCACGAATCCGCCCTTCGGCGCCAAGATTCCGGTCGAGGACCCTGACATCCTTCGAGCGTTTGACCTTGGTTATGTGTGGCGTAGGAGCCAGGACGCCTGGACGAAGGGCGAGCCTCAACGCAAGGTATCCCCGGAGATTCTGTTCATCGAGGCGTGCTACCGGTTCCTCAAACCGGGGACCGGCGTAATGGCGATCGTGCTGCCCAATGGAATCCTTGGCAACCCCGGCGAGGGCATGGAGTTCGTGCGCTGGTGGATGATGCGGCACACTGAGCTGATCGCTTCGATCGACCTTCCAGGCGAAGCGTTCTTGCCGCAGGTCTCCGTTCAAGCGAGTTGCGTCTTCTTGCGCCGGAGAGCCGACGACGAACTCCGACTCGTCGGTAAGTCAGGCCCCAGACAGTCGCCGGTATTCATGGCGATCGCGGAGCAATGTGGCCACGGGCGACGTGGCGAAGTTACGTGGGCGCGGAACGCAGATGGAACAGAGGTCGTCGAAACCGTCGATGTCGTCGAACGCTGGGAGCGTGACGGCAAGGTCCACAGTGCGAACCGACGGCGCCAGATGAAGAGGCTCGCCGATGACCTTCCTTGGATCGCCGCGGAGTTTCGGAGGTTGACCCGGGAAGAGAAGACGCGATGACGGCGACAGCCGCGTTCATGGTTGCGGCACCAACAAGCGCAGCACTGCGCGCGCTCAACTACAACCCGATCGTCGATCGTCTTCGTCATGGCTCTTCTGAAATCGGTACGCTGTGTAGTGTGACGGAGAGCGTCGGGGACATTTTCACGTCCCTGCCATGTGATCCGGGATGTGGTGTGCAGGTGCTGGCCCAGGCGGACACCTTCAGCGCCGAACCCTCGGGAAAGTGGATTCGGCCGGAGTCCTTTCGAAAGACGTCCGATCACGAACTGCGGAGGTGGCAGATCGCGATCGCCGGGGCAGGACAGATGGGAGAAGGCAACCTCTTCGGGAGGTCCGTGCTGATCGACGCGCGCTTCGAGGGCCTCTACATCGCTTCGGACAGCGTGGTCCTTGAGTTCGAACAGCCTGGCGGCGATCTGAACCTGTGGACATATGCCTATCTGAACTCATATGCGGGACTTGCCGCGCTGCGTGCGTGTGCATACGGGACCTCAATTCCGCGGCTACGCCTCGACCTTCTCTCACGCGTGCCAGTTCCGATGCCGGGCGTTGAGCGAGTTGAGCGAGTTGCACGGCTGCTGCGAAGCGCAGTGGACCATCGCGAACGGTACGCTGATGAACTAGCCAAGGCTCGGGACGTCGTAAATCTCCTACCGGTGGTTCGCGAAGCGTCGCGGTTGTCGAAGCAGCAACAGAAAACAGTTCTGTGGAGCGGCGAGTTGCCGACCCTGCGAGCTTGGAACTATGCATCCATGGGTTCAGCACTTGAGCTATTGCGACGTCAGTGGTCAGGACGTCTCGCAGACGCGGTCCAGGAGGATGGAATCTTCAAAGGGGGGCGGTTGACGCGAGTGCCTTGCACGAGACCCCTCGGTGTCGATCTTCTCTCCCAGCGCGACGTGTTCGCGATGCGCCCATTCCCGCGCCGGATTCAGCGACCTGCCGGTGCAGGCTTAGAAGTCGATGCAACCATGTTACTCCTCGCGAGCCGAGGGCAGATGAATGAGGGTGCGCTCTTCGGCCGCGTTGAGCGGGCCGTGCATTTGCCCGCTGACGCGATCGTAACCGAAGACATTACGAGGCTTCGCCCCAAGGCATCGCTGGAGAGCGGGCTATATGCCTTCCTCTCGACGCCGTTGGGCCTAGCGCTGTTGCGCTCTACCGCATACGGAACCAGCATCCCCGGAATGCGTGTCGACTTGCTTGAAGGACTTCCGATCCCGGACGAGTCGGTGATGTCAAAGGCGGCCCACCATACCGAGCGCGCTACCGAAGCTCGCTTACAAGCAACAATGGATGAGGGTGCTGCGCTCAGGATTGTGGAGGAGGAGGTTCTGCCTGAATGGCTCGACTGATTCACACACCCACCGGTGGAGGGCTCGTCGGACCGTTCGAGCATGCTGTGCTTGATGCGTTGCTGCGCGGTCTTCCTGACAACTACGCCGTCGCGCCAAACTTCCAGCTGAAGCAGCGTGGACGTGACGCGCTGGAGTACGACTTCACCATCCTCGCGCCGCATGCGGTCTACGTCGTCGAGGCCAAGGAGTGGTACGGGCGAATCACCGGCGACGATTCTGAGTGGCTGCTGAATCAGAACCCGAAGAAGTGCCCGCTATGGCTCGTCAACACCAAGTGCAAGGTGCTCAAGACGGAGCTGGGGCCGGCGGGCAATCAGGTCTACGTGTCGCCGGTGCTCGTCATTCCGGATCGGACGCTGAACTTCCTCGAAGGGAGCTGGGCGCCGCACGTTCAATCGCTCTCCGGTCTCATCGGACACGTTCAAGATCCGCGAACGGTGCCGCGCCCGAACAACATCGCTGGCATGCACAAGGCAATCGAGCAGGTGCTCCAGGGCAAGTGGGGAGCGCGGCACCGTGGTCAGCGCAAGCGCGTCGGCGGCTACGAGATCGTCGAGACCCTGTATGCCGATGAAGGAAGCGGCGAGTACCTCGCCAAGCGCGTGCTGATCGAGGGAGATCCGATGCGCTACCGGATTCGGACCTGGCGACTGGATCCGATGCTACCTTCGGAAGCGCAGGAGAAGCACAAGGTCCTCATCATGCGGCCCACCGAGGCCGCGCTGAAGATCGGCGCGCATCCGAACTTGCTGCGTGTGCTCCAGTTCGAGTTCCTCGATGAGGATCACGAGTACTTCGAGGTGACCGAGTGGTCCGAGTTCGGGACGCTTCATGGCTACCTCGCCAACAAGGAACGTGGCGAACTGACCCTCCGCGAGCGGCTCGAGATCGCCGAGGGCATCGCCGCAGCGTTGGAAGCGGTGCACGCGCACGGAGTCGTCCACCGCAACATCTCCCCGGCGACCATCCAGATCGGCTTCGATCGGAAACCACGCCTCACCGACTTCGATCGCGCCTACATCGACAGCAAGCTCACGGTCTTCGGTGAAAGCCGGTCGCGACACATCAACCCCGCGTACCTCCCACCCGAGCTGGCCGACGCGACCGACTACGACTTCGACACGACGAGCGACATGTTCTCGTTCGGTGTCTTGCTATATCGGTTGCTCGCCGACGAGGTGCCGTTCAGCTCCCCTGCGGAGGCGAGGACGAAGCAGGGCAAGCCCGACAAGATGCCGAGCACCAAGCGCGAAGGTATCGACAAACGCCTCGAAGAGTTGATCCTCGAGCTGCTGCGCGTGGACGACTTCAATGCGCGTCCGCCCGCCTCTAAAGCTCTGCGCGTGATTCGGGATGTGCTTGGTGTGACGAGCGCAGCACCGCGTGAGGCGGTCCCGTCGGCCTCCAAGCCGCCGACAGAGTCTTTCGACGTCGGGAGCATGTTGCGCGGCACGATGCGTGTGGACGCCGTCCTTGGCACGGGTGGCTTCTCGAAGGTGCTCAAGGTGTTTCACCTCGACCACCAGAAGTACTACGCGCTCAAGGTCCTGTTGAACGCCGGGAACGTTGACCTGTTGATGCACGAGTTCAACCGGGTGCGGCCGTTGCTACCGCGGTCACATCCCCACATCGCGCAGATCGAGTGGATGGAACGTCTCGATCCGCCGGATCGCTTGCCCTGCCTGCTCACCGAATACATCGAGGGCGAGACGCTCGAAGCGTACTGCAAGGGCGACAAGGTCTTGCCGTGGACCGATATCAAACGGATCGGCCTTCAACTCTTGGACGCGCTCATTGCCCTGCATCCAGACGCTAGCGAGTACGAGCGCCTCAAGAAGGCGACCGGCGGCGACGTCGACAGCGCCGGCTACGAGGCGCTGATGGCAGCGAAGGAGCGAGCAGACAAGGGAGTCTTTCACCGCGACATCAAGCCGTCGAATGTGATGCTGGCGATGCCAGACCATCGCGCCGTTCTGATCGACTTCAACATCTCGTCGCCGTCATCGGACAAGGAGACCGCCGGCCGCACTCCCATGTACTGCCCGCCGGATTGGCTCACCTGCGACCGTGCGTCCTACGACCTGTTTGGGCTCGGCTGCGTGCTCTACGAGCTGGTCACCCATCGGCATCCGTTCCCGAGGAACTCGCCTACCGAAGGCCCACCATACAACCCAAAGGACATCGCGCAGGAAACGCGGCTCTCCAACGAGTTGGCGTCGTTCCTTTTCAAGACCGTGCAACCTGCGGCGGCCGATCGGTTCCGCACCGCACACGAGATGCGGGCTGCGTTCGCGTCGCTCGATGCGATGTTCTCGCCGGTGTCCCAACGCGCGGTACCGACCGGCCGCTTCCCTGGGATCACCGTCCCGCCTGACGAGGCAGCAAAGCCCGACTACAACCCTTACGTGACGCGGCTGCTGACGCTGTATAGCCAAGCGCGGCGCAGTAACTCCGGCACGCGTGGACTCGACGAAATCGCCCGGCTCACGTACGTCAAGACGAAGCTCGACACCAAGCTCGCGCCCGCGATCGCATCCGGGAACTACCGGCTCGTGATCGTCACGGGTAATGCCGGCGACGGCAAGACCGCCTTTCTCCAGCAGGTCGAGACGCTTTTTACGCAGAACGGCGCCACGGTTGAACGTCTGGCATCCGGCAACGGCAGCCGGTGGGAGTTCCAAGGCGTCCGCTACGAAACCAACTACGACGGTTCGCAGGACGAAGGAGACCGATCGAACGACAAGGTTCTCGCGCGCTTTCTCGCGCCGTTTGAGGGCGCCTCGCTCGCAGGCGAAGACGGCAACGAGGCGCGTCTCATCGCAATCAACGAGGGCCGGCTGCTCGACTTCCTCTCGCACGGCGGCAACGACGACCGATTCGCAGGGCTTCGCCACTACGTGCTTACTGCGCTCGGGGGAAGCGATGGTCACCCGCGCGTGTTGCTCGTCAACCTGAACCTCCGGGCGGTCACGGCTGGCGGAGCCGACTCCCTCGTCGAGCGACAGCTCGTCGCGATGCTCAAGCCGGAGATGTGGGCAGCGTGCGAGGAGTGCAAGTCGAAGGCGAAGTGTCCGATCAAGTACAACGTCGACACGCTCAGCGATCGAAGCTCCGGCCTTGCCGTGCGCGAACGCGTGCGTCGGCTGTACGAGCTGGTTCACCTCCGTCGTCGCGCACACGTCACGATGCGCGATCTTCGGTCGTCACTGTCGTACCTGCTCCTGCGCGACCAGGGATGCGAGGACATCGCGCAGCTGCTCCAGCGAGATGACGCCGCAGTGACCCGCGACCTCGCGGCCCTTTACTACCCGAACGCCTTCGCGGCAGCGGACGATGGCGCCGCAGACTCCGCCACCGACGAGCGCGCCGTTGATCGCCTCGTCCGGCGTCTGCGCGAGGCCGACGTCGGGCTCGTGAACTCGCCGATGCTGGACCGGCGGCTCGCGCACGATCCCAGCGTCGCCGTTCCCTGGATGACGTTCGAGGCCCGCTCGGACGAGCCCCGACGAGTGATGACCGCGCTGACGCAGAACGCGCCCGCCCCGGGCGACCCCGTGGAACTCGAGGTTCTGCTCGCGTCACGCCGCCACCTTCAAGGACTCTGGCGCCGCTGGTCGTATTTCGAGCGTCGTGATGAAGGCTGGCGGCAGATGGTTCCATATCGATCCGCGCCGCTGCTTGAGCGGATCGTGTCGCCGCGAGACGCGGCCGACAAGGATCTGGCTATGCAGGAGCTGCGCAACAAGGTCGTCGACGCGATCACGTTGTCTGAGGGGCTCAGGAACCGCGACATTCGCGAACGCTACTTGGCGTTGAAGATCACGCGGGTGAAGGACGCGAGGCTGCGTAGCTATCGCCTGTTCCCGAAGGGCTCGTTCTCGATCCGCGTCGACAACGCACCGGGCGTGGAGGAGTTCATCGAGTATGCACCCGACGCCGTGGAGCTCGTCGCTCAGCGCGGCAAGGGAGCTGCGCGCCTTCGGGTCTCACTCGATCTGTTGGAGATGCTGGAGCTGGTTGGAAGCGGCTATCGGCCGACGACCGCTGACCTCCAGGGGCTGTTCGTGAACCTGCTCATTTTTCGTAACGAGTTGCTCGCCACGACCTTCGACGAGGTTCTCATCTCGACCGATGACCAGGAGTTCTTCAAGATCTCCGCCCATGGCCAACCCGACGGGATTCGGCTGGTTCTGGAGAAGAACACGGAGGGCGGTAGCACGGGTAAGGGAGTGCAGTCGTGAAGCTACGGAAACAGGATCAGGAGTTCCGCAATCCGAAGGTGTTCTACCCGGATCTCAAGAACGTCGATCTCGACCGCGTGCTCATCAACCTCTTCCTATTGTTGAAGTGCGACGGTCGGAGGCCCGCAACGAAAGGACGGCAGAAGGCCGAGTTCGAGAAGGTCGATGTTCACCTTCAAACGCTGACGGCGATGCCCGGCGTGAGCGGGTTCGACGAGCATCGCGAAATCGCGCGTCGGTGGCTCGAAGCAGATGTCTTCGATCTGGTGAACCGAACGCGCGCCAACGAGGCCATCGCCTCGCTTCGTCCACTGCACCTCGATGCGCACAAGATCCGCGTCTCGAAGCACTGCCGCGACTACAACCATGCGGACGCGCTGTACGCGATGCTCGAGTACGGCGAGCAACAGGCGCTCAAAGATCTACGCGCGTATTTAGACCTCGGCCGAGATCCTGCGACGAAGCGCTTCGACGGCAAGACGGAGCTCGACCTCGAGACGCTCACCGTCTTGAAGCTCGTCGAGGATCTTCCAGACATGTTCCCGTCGGATGACAAGGTGACGCAGCACCCGCCGACCTGCATCGGTCAATCGCGGGTGCTGTGCGACGACATCCAGCGACTACTTGCCTACCGGAACGAAGTCCCACGGCCCGTGATGATCGACTACCTCAAAACGATCCTCGGCCTGCATCTCGGACTCTACACGCTTCGCGTGGCGAGACAGCTGCCCGGCTGGATCGCGGCGAAGCAAGCGCATCCCGCGTGCCGCACCTGCCCGGTGTACGGCGATGCGGAGTCTCCGTTCGCGGAGTGCCCGTACAACGTCAGCCTCACCGTCGACATGGGGGACGACTTCCGGTCGCGCATGGCGCAGCTCGCGAAGGAGAGCGCTGCGGCCGAGTACGAGCGGTTGTTCGACCTCGTGCGCGCGATCTTCGCGATGAACCAACTCCTTCGGTATGCGAAGGAAGAGCGGTTGCCCGCGGACCCAGCGGAGGTTCCAGGCATCTTGGGCTCCCCGCCAGAGATGTTCGACTCCGACTTCAAGGCGGTGCTGAAGGAACTCGTTCGGTTGAATACCGATGACGATGAGAATCTCCCGCCGGAGATTCAGGCGATCCTCGACGCGAATCTCTCGCCGTTTGAGACGTTGGTCGAGATCATCACGTTCGCTCGCCAGCGTTACCTCGTCTATCACGGCACGCAGCACATCGACCGCGTGTTCCAGAAGAACACCCCGTTTGGGTCGTTGGTCCAAGGACGTTCGAAAGCGAACCCACGACGCTGGCACCTCGGCGGACGCCTCCTTGAAGTGTTCGTGCAGTTGCGCGTCCTTCAGTACGAGGACGTCAATGGAGTGAAGAACTTCTACACCGAGCCAGTATTGATCGATGACTTCCTTCGCTGGATCGAACACCGATACGGGTTCGTGATCGGCCCCGCGACTCGGCCGGAGGGGAGAAGGCCCGTGACGCTCGACGAGCACCGCGCATTTCGTGAGAACGTGCGCGCGCTGAAGGATCGGTTGCGCGAGATCGGTTTCTACGACGACCTCAGCGATGCCTACAACGCACAGACCGTGCGGCCGCGCTACCAGCTTCGCCGCCAGGGAGCGAAGTGATGAGGGGGCCTGCGCTGATTCGGTCTGCACCCGACGATCTGTATGCGCTGCTTGTCGAGCGGATGCTTCCACGGCTGCTCAAGGCACTCGAAGCGGCCGGTCCCGGGCAGCGACTCCGGGTCACGACCCTTCCCGAGCCCGTCATGGACGGCATCTGCGAGACGCTGGAAGGTGATGCTCGTTGGGTCGCTCGCGTGCTCACTACCGGACCTGATGCGCGTCCCTGGAAGGCGACGGCCACGAAATTGATCGAGCTGCGCAACGTGCTCGACAACCCGCTCGTCGTATTCATCCCGCCCGGGCTCAGGACCGCCGCCGAGGACTCGCTCGACATCGCGACGTTCACGGAGTTGTCGCTGAACGCGGTCGGGCATGACCTGGCGGCATCACTGCTCCAGCGGCTTCCGATGCCGCTTCTCAACGAGGTCGCCGGTGCGCTCGTCTACCTGCGCGAACAAAGGCACGTCCGCAGCACCGATGATGAGGTCGACTACCTACTCACGGTAATCAAGAACGGTTCGACTGCCGAGGCAGCAGGCGGTGCGCTGTACGTGTTCGGGCTCGTCCCAGACTTCGCAGTTTTCACGCGCGGAAACACGTTGTACTGGCTCAGCAAGAACGCGAAGGCGTGCGAGCAGCTTTCGGACGGGACGTTACAGACCGCAGTGCTTCGCTTGCCGATAAAGGCGGGCTCCGTTCAGTCGAGCCTCTACAACTTCCTGCGCGTCCGGCAACGCGGTGATGTCCGCGCGTGGGCTGCCGAGATCGCGACGAAGGCCGAACACCGGGCGCTTGCATTCGATCGCTGGGATTTCATCGACACCAGCGCGGTTGAAGAGCTGCGCCTGCTCGTCGAGCCGCTCAGCCTGCCGCGTCAAACGGAGGACGCAGTCGTCGGAACCGCTCAGTTGCCCGTCCTGAACCTCGACGGGAAGGACGTGCTCAAGGTCGCGTTTCGCTCTATTCCTCCGCCGAGCCAGGTCACTGCTTGGAAGTCCTGGCGGGTTCAGGTCATGTCGATTCGCGAAGGCGCGCCGACTGTGGCGTGGGAGTCGAACAACTTCGCCAAGCCAGCCAAGAACGCGAAGGTCACACGGAGCATCAAGCCAGCGGACCTCCAGTCGCTCGAAGAAGGGACGTACTTCCTCAAGGTCGATGCATACGACGCGGATGGTGCGCTCCTGACCAAGCCGTTGCGCGTCGATGAGGACGACCCGAATAGCCGAGCCGAGAACGAATCGGAGCGGTTCCTGGTCGTGCGGGGCAAGGAGGTGGATCTCGTCCCCGAGGAGGTTCGGTCGACCTACGCGTCGTCCCTGCTCGATGCCTGGGTGCGTGTTGCGACACGGGCGCTCGGCGCGAAGAAGCGCGGCATCGTGCCCGAGCGTGCGGCGGTTCGTGGCGAGTGGGACGAGCCGATGGGCGCTCCTCTCAAGGGTGATGCCCACTTCGAGCTGAAGGGCGACGACTTCACTGGTTTCTCGATCGCGATGCCGTCGTTGCTACGGCGCATCGAACGTGACGTGCTCCAGCACCCGGACACGATTGGTGTCTACTCCATCAGCTTTCTAGACGTCCGGTCGCTGTCGGACGTCGAATTCAAGGTCAAGGAACCGCTGAGTTTGGGGACGGGACCGGACGTCGATGCGTTCTTGAACGCACGGCGTGCCGTGTTCAAGGCGATCCTCCAGCACCACTTCCTACAAGAGGACCTCAAGGACATCGCTCATCGTGCAGGGCTCGTCGAGACTGTCGATCTAGCTCCATTCGCGGAGCACATCGAGCGGTATGCAACGGCCTACGTCACGCTCGCCGAGGCTGCGAAGACCTCGCCTCGGTCGGAGGAGATGTCCGCGCGCGTTCGCGCTCTCGCTCATCTCGACATGATCGAGCTGCGGTGGCGTGCGAGCGTGGGCGATCCGGGGCGAGCGATCGTGGTCGTCCCGACGCATCCGTTGCGACTCCTCTGGCACCTCCGGCACACGCAGACCTGCACTCAGGCCGTCAAGGCATGGGAGGACGGGACGCGTAACGCGCCGAACTGGCGCACGCTAATGGACCAACTCCGCGAGAACCTGCTGCCGATGAACCTGCCGATGGTCATCTTCGATCGTCGAGGACGCGGTTATGTCGAGCACTCGCCGCTGACGCACTTCTGGCCGCTCTACCTCCCCGATCGCGGGGACGGTGACTCGATGCTGGATGCTGTCGCGACGCGCGACCGCTTGATCCTGCACATGGGGGTGTACGAGCGCGCGATCGCGGTCAGCACCGTGAACACCTGGGATGTGGCCACGCGGCTGCACGAGTACCTGACGCAGCATCCCTACGTCGAGCAGATGCGGCTCAACGTATTCAATCCCGGGGATGGGAGCCTGATCGCCGACGTGCTGCGGCACATGGAGGAGCTGCGGCTACTCGATGCGAATGGCCATGCTCGCGAGAACCCGCCGTCGTTACGTTACGCGGTTCAGCTGTTCTCTGCGGGTGACGCCATCGACGGCACCGGCCACGGATTGGAGAGTCTGCTCGATCCCGAACAGCAGGTCGGCGAGGACGACGAGTTCACGCTATCGACGAGCAATCACTTGCTGCCGAAGCTGGTGTTCGCTCGCAACGCGGTAAACGACTTCCTGCAATCGCCCGAGCGCTTCCCTGCGCACGTATCGATCCTGCTGGAGCAGTTCATGGTCCAAAGCCGCGTTGGTCGACTCGACGGCCTCACACGCGGCTCGTATGTTGGCGGGCTCGTCCAAGAGCCCGAGACACGCGTCGAGATGCAAGTAGGCGCGCACTTTGGCTGGGTCAAGGGTTTGCGTCCGCAAGCTCGGCGCGCGGCGGCACCACAAGAAGCATTGCTCAACGCGACCGTGGCGGCGAGTCAACAGCTGCAAGCGAGCTTCGCTACCGGTCAGCCGATTGAGGATGGCGTTGCGCCGGTGGTTGCGCTTCAGCTCGATCCCGCTGCCCAGTCGTTGCTCAAGCAGGTGCACGAGGTCAGCGATTGGGTGCTCACCCTGGATCGCAACCTCGGACTCGACTACTTCGATAGCCCATCGTCTTCACGCGAGGCTGGCTACCTTCTCGACTTCGCGCCCGAGTACCTCCAGGAGGATCGGCAACGGATTCTGCTGACGACACGAAGCCACGTGGAGCTGGAGAACCTCGTCCGGCCGATCATGAATCGCTATGGGCTCAGCATGGAACGCGGCGACGAAGTGCTCGTGCTCGAAACGCTGCGTTCGTTGTCGGGGCGGCTCGCACTGAAGCTCGAGGCAGGCACGACGCAGTCCTCGGAGGTCGTCGGGCTGTTGCTTGCGCGTTGGCTGCTCGATCGCGTCGGACTGCTGTCGCAGCGGATCATCATTCCACTCGACGCGCACCGCGGTTGGTTCGAGAACGACGAAGGGTCCAACAAGCGCGCCGACCTCTTACTCGTAGGATTCAGCGAGCCCAACACGCTGCGCTTCGACATCGTCGAAGTGAAGTTGCGGGAGGAGCTAAACCCGACGACGCGAAGCGACCTGTACGCGTATATGCGGAAGCAGACCGAGAACACGGCCGATCGGCTGCGGACTCTGTTCGCGCATGATCTCTATCCTCAGCCCCGCGCCGACGAACTGCTGAGGGCCAAGGAACTCGCTAGTGCCCTCAGCTTCTATGTGCGGCGCGCCGTGCGCTACGAGCTGCTTTCCGAGGATGAGGCTGCGCGTGCGCTCCGCGTGATCGATCAGCTCGACGATGGCTATCACCTAGACATCCGTTCGCTCGGCGTGGTCTACGAACACAAGGGCAAGGGGTTTCACGTCGACGAGGAAGAGCCCGGGTTCCCCATTCATCGGTTCGGCGGAGACAAGGCGAGCCAGCTGCTCGCGTTCGCAGCGGGACGGCTGACCGAACGGAACGCTCGCCTCAGCTACCGCACGCGGGGGACGTCACCTCCGATGGAGCTGACGTCACGCGACGCGCTGTCATCGCAGCTCAAGGACCAGGAGCTTGAGCCGTTCCGTTCCGTGCTCGAGGTTCGCCGAGCGCCACCTTACAGCGAGCGCATCCCACACAAGACGGGTGAACTCTCCGCACGCGAGCCTGGCCTCGGCTCCGAAAGCAATGGGCCGAACAGGGCGCGCGATTCCGCGCCGATTGCAGAGCCTACTCGATCAGTGCAAGACCCGGCACGGATAGCAGACACCGCGCCGTCGGAGTCGAAGCCCGTCACGGACAAACCTCCCGCACCAAAGCCGGAAACCAAGCCCACAGTCAGCGCAACACCGGTACCGGAGTCGCCACCGTCGCCGAGCCCATCCACGCCGATCGCGGACGTGTTGCTCGGGTCGAACGAGATGACACCGCAGTATGGAGTCCTCGGAAAATCGGGGTCACAGAAGGTCGCCATCGACCTCAACGGCTGCAACACCATCAGCCTCTTCGGCGTTCAGGGCTTCGGTAAGTCCTACACCCTCGGCGTCATCGCGGAGATGGCATCTCGGGCGAACGCGCGAGCGAACATCCTGCCGTCGCCGCTGGCGACCGTGTTTTTCCACTACCACAAGAGCGATGCGTACGAACCTGAGTACGTTTCCGCGGTCGGGCCGAACAGGAAGCAATCGGAGCTCAACCGGCTCCGCACCGAGTACGGTATCGAGCCAGCTGGGCTCTCGGACGTCGTGGTTCTCACGCCCGAGGCCAAGGTCGAGCAGCGTCGTCGCGAGTTCCCCGGCGTGACCATCGAGCCGATCAAATTCTCATCGTCGGAGCTAGGCGCGGAGAGCTGGAAGTTCCTGCTCGGAGCCTACGGCAACGACTCTCTATATATCCGGCAGCTCGTCGCGATCATGCGACGACACCGTGGCGGCCTGACTCTCGACACGCTTCGCCATGAGATCGAGGGTGCGGAGCTGCCTCCGGCAACGCAACGACTCGCCGAGGATCGGCTGAACCTCGCCGCGCCGTACATCGACGACACGCGAACCCTCAGCAGCGTTCTCCGTCCAGGAAGAACGGTCATCGTCGACCTTCGTGACGAGTGGATCGAGAAGGACGAGGCGCTGGGTCTCTTCGTCGTCATGTTGCGCATCTTTGCAGCGACGAAGCACGAAGGTCATGACTTCAACAAGCTCGTCGTCTTCGACGAGGCCCACAAGTACATCACAGAGTCAGACCTGATCGGCCAGGTGGTCGAAACGATCCGCGAGATGCGGCACCAAGCGACAAGTGTGGTCATCGCAAGCCAGGACCCGCTGTCAGTCCCCCGTGCGATCATAGAACTAACGTCAATCTTGGTCCTTCACAGGATGACGTCACCGCAGTGGTTGAAGCACTTGAAGGGCGCGCTAGTAGCGCTCGAAGGAATCGAGGAGGGACATATGACTGCGTTGGGTCCGGGGGAGGCTTTGGTCTGGTCGCAAAGGGCCACTGACAAGCGCTTCACGCTCAAGCCTCAGAAGCTGAGCATCCGGCCGCGCTTCACGCAGCATGGAGGAGGGACGAAGACTGCCGTTGCAGGAGTCACGGTTCGATGATGAAGCCGGCGGAGGTTCTCGACTGCCTTGACCGCAAGGCACTCGTCCGCTTGGTTCGTCTGCGCGGTCTTTCAACCTCGAATGCCAATGACGACAGAAAAGCGACCCTCGCACGTTCATATCGTGGCGATGTTGAGGCGCTGATCAACGACCTAACACGCGCCGAGCTACTCGAGGTCTTTCTCTCCTTCAACTGGTTCGAGGTTCGAGGCCGGCGGCTGTGGCTTCGCAATCCGTCGCAGTACCGGCACGACGAGCTTCGTGCATTCGCGATTCGAGCGTTCGCTGAGCGACCAGTTCGCATCGTCGCCGATTTCGAAGAGTACGAGGACGAAGAGGAAGAGGAAGAGGAGGACGACGAGGAGTACGCAACCGACGACGAGGGCGACGAGGAAGAGGAGGACGACGAGAAAGAGGAAGGCGAGGACGAGGACGACGAAGACGATGGGACCGAGGAAGAACCGCGCTTCATACGCAAGCTCAAGGCGGGGTGGTCACGTCCGCGAAAGGTCGCTCGCATCATGCGCCGGCTTGGCTTGGGCAGCCCCGAGCGGCTTCGAACTCCGCGCTTTCAGGAACTGATTGCCGCGCTGACGCAGTACGGCGTGGTTGCGTGCCTCGCTGATGATCACAGCTGCGAGGTCTTGACCGATCGGTCGGAGTCGCCGGGAATCTACGCCAAGCTTCGGCTCCGGAAGACCGCGTCGTCGGGTGAATCCGAGCGAAGCAAGCCTCCGGTCGACTACGAGCGCTCGAAGGTCGTCGATACAGGGCCTCAGATCGTTGTTCAGAGCGGCGAGCGTCCCGTTGCGCAGCGCGCACCACGGCCGCCCGACTACGGCCTCGCCGTGCTGCGCCTCAAGTTCCTCACTGCGGTTCCGAGCATTGAACGACGGACCATGACCGAGTGGCCCGACGGATATCTCGGCGCCGCGACCAAGGACCTGTCGCTGCGTCCCCAAGAAACCTCGTTGTTGCGCGCTCTCTCTGCTGGTCTCTGCATCGGCAACCACAGTCCGTACGAGGTAATCCCGCAGCTCACGCAGGTGCTCTCCCCGCTCGAATGGAACGAGCTATTAGGCGACTTCGCAGCGCTCAATCCGTTCCAGCCGGAGTTCGTGCAAGCCATCACCGAGCAGATCCAGCCGATCCAGACGCAGCGTACGAGCACGGATACTTGGAGGGAGGCGACGCCGGTCGCTCCTGACTTGATCGTGGACGAACCGGACACCGATAAGCACGCGATGCCCTTGGCAGCAGCAGCCAAGGGTGCCGACACCAACGAGACCAACGTGCGCGATCTTGGACCGCTCGCGGGAATGTTTGAGGACGAGTAGCCATGAACGAACAGCTACGCGGGAAGATCGAGCACGTCTTCGACAAGCTGGTCGTAGACAAGCGTGAGGCTCTCAAGGCCGGCTTCGAGCTCATGCCGCGCTTCGTGACGGAGTTCCTACTGGCGCAAGCGCGAGCAAGCGGCAAGGGCTTCAGCGTCGACGATGTACGAAAGCGAATTGCGAAGTACACGGTCGACGCAGACCGGAAGAACGCCTTCGTTCACGAGCTGATGATGAAGGGAGAGGCGTCGTTGATCGCCTTGCTCGACGTCGAGCCGAACCTCGCGCGGAAGGAGCACATAGGTCGCATCGCTCAGCTCGACGGCGAAGAGATTCTCGTTCCCGACGGGATCGTCGAGACGTTCAAGGAGCTGCTCTATGGCGGGCTGTGGGGCAGCGCGAAACTGACCATCGACCGCAACGCACCGCGCCCAAGAATCAAGCTGGGCGATTTCACGCCCTATCAGCTCACGCGTCCCGACATGGATGCATTCCGTCGTGCCCGTGATGAGTTCACGTTGGAAGAATGGGTTGAACTGTTGATCACGAGCACGGGGTACCGTCCCGAGGCGTTCCCGAGCTTTCGTTCGAAGCTGCTGCTCTTGAGCCGCCTGACGCCGCTCACGCAGGGAAATCTGAACCTCGTCGAGCTGGGACCTCGCGGCACCGGCAAGAGCTACTTGCTCCGCAACCTAAGCTCGCGCGTCTATCTACTCGCAGGAGGACGCGCGACACCCGCGGCCCTTCTGTACGACTTGAACAAGAAGCGCCTCGGCATCGTAGGCACGAAGAAGGTCGTGATCTTCGATGAGATCACGCACACCGCGTTCCCCGACCGCGCTCTAGTCGCCGCGCTCAAGGACTACATGGAGTCGGGCAACATAGCGCGAGGAGGAAGGTCGTTCGTCGCGGACTCGAGCCTCGTGTTCACCGGCAACATCGAGCTCGACGGCGAAGGGCGTCTGCCAAGTCGCCAGTATGCGCACCTATTCGAGGCGCTCCCGGAAGCCTTATGTGACTCCGCAATTGGTGAACGCGTGCACGCGTTCGTGCCGGGGTGGGAGATCCCAAAGATCTCCGACGCCGTGCTCGCTGATGGCGTTGGCCTATTGTCCGACTACTTCGGCGAGGTGCTGTGCGAGCTACGGCGCGACCAGACATTCCTCGACTTCCTACAACGCAACAAGACGCTGTTGAACGCGACGATCCGCGATCAGACTGCGGTGATGCGGACGTCCGCCGGGCTTCTTCGGATGCTGTACCCAAATGGCAAGATCGGCGACGAGGGGCTGACACACGTCCTTCAGGTCGCCACGGAGCTGCGTCAACGCGTCCATCGCCAGCTCGAACGCATGTCCCCGGGTGAGTACAAGCCGAAGGTTCTGCACTTCGAGGGCATCAACCTCCATTCGCCGCCGGACCTCACTTCGCATGACGAGCTGGAAGAACAGGACGTTCAGGCAAACCAAGTCGTTCAGGTCGGCAAGATCTCCATTCTGCTGGTGAGCAATCGTGGAGGCGGGAGCGTGGGCTTCGTCGAGTGTGTGCACCTTCCGGGGGCAGGAGGCGATCCCAAGGTAACGGGCCTCCATGGACTGGAGCTAAAGCACTCGGTAAACGCCGCGTATCAGGCCTTATTGCACAATGCCGAGGACCTCGGAGTCTCCACCGATCTCCTGCGCTCGAAGCGGTTCGGAGTGCACCTCGTGAACATCTCCGAGCCCAAGGACGGACCGAGCGCGGGTCTCGCGATTGCGATCGCCATGCTCTCGGCTGCGACGGGGCGTGGCGTGAGACGACGCGTTGCGCTTACCGGCGAGCTGTCGGTACACGGCAATGTCAACGAGATCGGAGGCGTTGCCGACAAGCTTAGCGCCGCTGCTCGGCACGGTCGCCGCATCGTGGTTATTCCCGCCGAGAACGCGACCGAGCTTGGACGCCTTGCCGAGATCGGAGACAAGCTGGAGATCCATCCGGTTCGCACTCTCTCGGAGGCAATCAAGGTCCTACTCGTCGACGAGGACGAGCGGATGGTCGAATACTGATGTCGTCCTCAAAGCCGAGCCTCGACGCATTCCGCGGTTGTCTATTGGGGGGCGCGATCGGTGACGCACTCGGATATCCCGTCGAATTCAGCAAGACGGAGCAGATCGTGCAACGGTTCGGAACCGAGGCACCGGTTGAGCTCAACTACGACGGATCGGAGGTTGCGCGAATCTCCGACGACACGCAGATGACCTTGTTTACCGCGGAAGGGCTAATTCGCGCGAAAGAGCGCATGACAGCAAAGGGCATATGTCATCCGCCGACCGTGATGGCTTTCGCGCTGCTCCGTTGGTACGAGACGCAGGGCGGTCAGGTCGCACGCTCTATCAGCCAGCGCGGCTGGCTCGTCGAAGAGCGGCGGCTTCATTCACAGCGCGCGCCGGGGAACACGTGCATGTCCGCGTTGCGATCGCTGGCTCTAGAAAACGTTGGCGAGAAACTGCCGAACACTGAAAGCCCACCGAACGACAGCAAAGGATGCGGAGCGGTGATGCGCGTCGCCCCTTGTGGTCTTGGAGCCGATAGCCGCGAGTCAGCGTTCGAGCTTGCTCGTGACAACGGTGTCATCACGCACGGTCACCCCAGTGGGTATCTATCCGCCGGCTACTTCGCGTCGGTCGTGTGGGATCTCGCGAGAGGCTCTTCGTTCGACGAGGCAATGAGCTTTGCGGACGAGCTGCTCGCGCGCGAGAAGGGTCACGAAGAGATGAGCGCGGTCGTACGTCGTGTGCGGTCCCTCGCCAAGCAAGGTCCTCCATCCGCCACTGTCATCGAATCTGTCGGCGGGGGATGGACTGGAGAGGAAGCGCTCGCGATCGCACTCTTGTGCGCGATGACGAGGCAAGACGCAGAGTCACGATCCTTGGAGCAGACCCTCTGGCGAGCTGCTGCGCACTCGGGAGACAGTGACAGCACTGCGGCGATTACAGGGAACCTACTCGGCGCGATTCTCGGCGCGGATGCACTTCCCGAGAGCTGGCTCCGCGTTCTCGAGTTGCGCGACGTGATCGATCGCGTTGCGCGCGACCTTCACGCCTCGTTTATCTGCAATCATGAACTATCGGAGTATCCGGGAAACTGATGAGACTGACAGCGGAACTATCGATCTTGTCGAATGACTCGAGGACTACATGCTTCAGTACCTGCACCTAAAGAACGTTGGTCCCGCTCCAGAGACGCGGATGGATCTGAGTGCGCGCCTGAATCTGATCACCGGAGACAATGGACTGGGCAAGAGCTTCTTGCTCGACATCGCGTGGTGGGCGCTTACTCGTAGCTGGGCTGGATATCAGGCGCGACCTCATCTTGACGCGAAGAAGGCGTCGATCGGGTTCTCGTTCGAGAGTCGAAGCAAGCAACACGAGTACGAGAGCGACTTTGATCGCCGACAGCAGATATGGCGCGGGAAGGTGGGACGACCTGCCAATCCGGGGCTCGTCTTGTACGCGCAGGTTGATGGGGGGTTCGCCCTCTGGGATCCAGCACGAAACTATTGGCGCACCGTCGGCGGAAAGGACCAACAGGATCGCCCGGCAGCCTACCTGTTTCGTCCACAAGAGGTCTGGGACGGCCTCGAACGTGATGGTGTTCCTCTCTGTAACGGTCTCGTGCGTGACTGGGCATCTTGGCAGAAGGAGCAAGGGCATCCCTTCCAACTTCTGAAGGCGGCGCTAAAGGTGATGTCGCCGTCGATCGACGAGCCGTTGGAGCCAGGCGAGTTGACGCGGATCAGCCTCGACGACGTTCGCGACATGCCGACACTACGCATGCCGTATGGGGAAGAGGCCCCGATCGTCCAGGCGTCAGCCGGTATGAGGCGCATCGCGGCGCTCGTGTACCTACTCGTCTGGGCTTGGGAGGAACACCAACGAGCTGCGAAGTTGCTCGGCGATCCCCCTTCTAGGCAGATCATTTTTCTCGTCGACGAGCTCGACACGCATCTACACCCGCGTTGGCAGCGGGTCGTTCTGCGAGCGCTTCTCGATGTCGTCGGTCAGCTCATGACCGGCGGAGATGCAAAGGTGCAAGTCATCGCCGCGACGCATTCACCGCTCGTTCTCGCGTCGGTCGAGCCGTACTTTGATGAGGAAGAGGACTCGCTGTGGCACTTGCGGCTCGCCGATGAACGCGTCGTGCTCGAACGCGAAGCGTGGGCGAAACAAGGTGATGTGCTCGGGTGGCTCGTGTCTGAGACATTCGGACTCGCGCAGGCCCGCTCGGTCGAGGCTGAAGAAGCGGTGGAGGCGGCTGAAGCATTCATGCGCCACGACCTCGCAGCACTACCGAAGGGTCTGAGGACAAAGACCTCAATACACGCTCGACTCCAAGAGCTGCTTCCAGGTCATGATCCCTTCTGGCCTCGATGGCTGGTCGAGACGCAGCAGGTGCCCGGCACGAACGGCCAACCGAAGCGACAGCGATCGGTGACGCGTAGGGCGTCGAAATGATCCGTGTGGCTCGAGTCGCAGCGCCTACTGAATTCCGGCTGCGGTGCCGGACTCCGGGCGAAGCGTGGTTGGCGGCAAATCCCGATGCCAAGCGGCCTCGAGACTATTGGTCGCAGTTCAAGCCTCATCTTGCCGACGGGTTCTCCAATCGCTGTGGCTACTCAGCTATGTATGAACCAGTTGGTTCGGTCGATCACTTCAAGAGCTGGGACAACCATCCCGAGTTGGCCTACGACTGGACGAACTTCAGGTACGCGGCCGAGTGGATGAACAAGAGCAAGCAGACCGCCGATGAGGATGTCCTCGATCCCTACGAGGTGCAGGAAGGGTGGTTCGAGATCACGCTTCCAGATCTCCAGCTTCGAGTCACTGATCGTGTTCCAGCCGCGAGGCGAGCCCGAGCAACGTACACTCTTACGAGGCTGCACCTCCGCGATGATGAGCGTGTCATTCGTCAGCGCCGGCAGTGGTACGAGATGTTCCAGACCGGCAAGCTGAGCATCGATGGGCTAGCTCTGGTTGCCCCGCTCATCGCAGCGGCTGTACGAAAAGCGAACACGGCGGCCTCCACCGCAGCCGCTCCGAAGAAGCCGAAGGCAACGAAGAAGCCGAAAGCGAAGAAGACCAAGCCTAAGCCGAAGAAGCCGCGAGCTACGAGATGAGCCTCTCGTGGAAGGGTCCGTCTGCGCGCTTGGCCTTGCGGCATGAGCGACAGAAATCGCATGCCGGAAATCGTCGACGAAAAGCGCGACTGTCAACTACGTAGGCTGAAGGTCGTGAAACGCCCAAAAATCTCCGTCGAGAACTCGCAAGAACGACCCCACCTCGAACCCCACTTTCAGTGCCGCAACACGCAACGCCTTGGGACTGGACGACGCGGTAAGTTGTTGCGCTGCTTCGTAAGTGGTTTCGAGGCAAGGGCCTCTCGAGCATTCCCAAGCTGAAGGTCGCCGGTTCGAATCCGGTATCCCGCTCCAAATCGTGTCTCTAGTTCGAGCGCGGAAGGCTTCGCGCGAGCTCGACGACCTCGCCTTCCGACAGCTGTTCGGTCTGCATCAGCGAGCGGTCGCAACGAACCTCGATCGCGCGGCCCGTCGAGAGCACGAAGAAGTGCCCGGTCGGTTGAGTCGCAAGGCGTGGACCCACGTTCGGGTACGGACCGAGCAGGTTCCGCATCTTCTCGATCGCGCGATCCTGAGCGACCTTGCCGACGAGCCAGGTCGCGATGTTGTCTCGCGCCTTGTAGTCGAAGTCGCCCGGATTCTGCGTGGCTAGCAAGACACCGATGCCACCCGAGCGCGCGCGACGGAGGAGGTCGAACATCGGTTCCTTGGTCGGTGGTGCTCCGACGGCAGGAACATAGGCATCCGCCTCGTCGAAGAACGCGACGCCCTGCAATGTCTTCGCGGGTCGCTTACGAGAGAGGCGTGCGAGGTCGATCAGAAGACGTGAGACCCAGAACTGGAGAACCGGGATCTCGGTCAGCGCCGAGGTGTTGATGATCGAGAGTCTCGGACGAGATCCTTGCTTGGGAAGAAGGGCCTCGATGTCGAGGGCTTCTCCATCGCCCGTGAGGAGGGCGCCGCGCTGGATGCGCAGCGATTGAAGGTCTTCCGAGAGGGTCGAGAAGTGACGCTGCAGGGCGCCGACCGTCTGAAGGAGCTCCGGGTCGGGGCGATTGATCGTGTCGAGCAGTACGTCGAGCGTCGCGTCGCGGTCGCCGGTGTGGAGCTGGATTGCGCACTGCAAGACGGCCAGCTTCGCGCGATGAGTCGTGCTGTTGCCGTAGCCCATCATGGCAGCGAGCCCGTTGGCCGCGAATTGCGCCAGCTGTGTCCGTTCCTGGGCGTTCGCGTCGAGGAACGACGGAATGATCGGAAGACGAAGCGGCCGACCGGCGCTGTTGCCCGGAGTGTAGAGATCGATGTCGATGCGTTCGCGAAGCGCGAGCTTGCGTGCGCGGTCGGGATGCGACGGATCCGTCCACCACTCGTTGCTGGCGTAGCGCGCGAGGTCACCCTTGCGATCCAGGAGGAGTGCGGACACTCCGCGCTCGAGGAGCTGCTCGATCACGTGCAGCGCTGCCGTTGTCTTGCCGCTTCCCGTTCCGCCGACGAACGTCACGTGGGACTTCACTTGCTCGAGCGGGATGAACTGCGGTTCCGCTCGAAGCGATGTAGTGACGCCGAGTCGCACGGTGGTTGGATCGAAGGTCGGGATCGGCGCCGTGGTGCGTGCGGCTGCGGTAGGGGATGGTGATGGCGCTGGAGATGGCGGCGGAGGCGCCTTCGATGTCGATGTTGCGGCCGATGTCGTGGCCGGCAGCGTCGGCGATGGCGAAGAAGGTCGCGTCGCGGTCACCGGGGGCGATGCCGGTGCCACATCGAGGCCGAGGATCGCGCGCACGAACGACAGTTGCGCCATGGGCTGCGTCGTTCGTCGCCACACATCGAAGCCATGGGGCTTGGCTGCGGTGAGCGTCCGGAAGGCGCTCGACTCGCGAAGCTCGCTCTCTTGCAGCGCAACGGTGCGACCTCCCGCCTGGACGAACTCGCCCACTTGCATCGCTGTGGTCGTTTTGGGCTTGAACTGAAAGTCGCCGTTTCGAAGCGCGAATGGAGCGAAGCCTTTCGCGGCGAGCTTCTTGAGGCCATCGAGTTGCTTGCCGAGATGTCCGCCTTGTGGAAGTCGATTGCACACCGCCACGATGCGCTTGCCGAGCGAGCCACCGTCGACGTGGAGATGTCCTGCTGCGCGATCGAGCTGGAATGAAAGATCGAGGCCGATCTCGAGGGCGCCTTCCCGCAGGGCTTGCTCCACGATCGCGAGAACGCCGTCGTCGTCGTCGGGAAGCGAGGTCGCGGTCGTCCGCATGTCGTTCCACGCGCGGTCGAGCTCCGGGAACGCAGCGACCGGTGGCGTCGGAGGCAGCTCGGGTGCTGGGACCTGCGGGGACTCGATCTCCGCCGTCGACGCGGTGGACACCGTGGACGCCGGTGCAGTGAGGGTCGATAGAGGGTGGCCGACGAGCGCGCCGGCCTTGATGCAGGCCGCGTGATAGTCGCGGAATCGTGCGAGCACGTCACGAGCTCGGAACTTGCTGACGGCCTCGAGTTGCGTAGGTGTGAACGGGAATAGTGGGTCGTCGTCGCGCCATGGAACATCGAACTCCGAGTACAGATGTTCCAGTCGGCGCACGAGCATCTGTTCGATCTCGTCGAGCTGCCGCTGTCCCGTCAGTCGCACGGGGCTGGGATCGTTCTCGAGCCGGTCGATGAGAGAACGCGACAGCTTGGGACGTACAGCGGTGTAGACGTCATCGAGACACGAGATCACGACGACCGCCGACGGAACTGCATCAGCGATCGCTCGGAGTGTATCGAACGCTTGCTGGAGCCGAGTGACCGTCTGACCGTCGGGAATTGTCTCTTCGATCTGATCGACGACGATCACCAGCGCCGCCATCTGGAGCTCGTACATGATCGAGGCCAGCTGCTGCAGCGTGCGGAGCGGATCCTCGGGTTGGTCTCGCGGCGCGAGTCCACCGAGCAACGCGCGGTCATGTCGAGTGAGCGACTCGCAGCGGAGGTATTTGATGACCCGGCGCTGAAGCGCGGGATCGCGACGCTGGAGCAAGAGCAGCGCGTGGAGGAGATCGGTCTCCAACGATTCGAGCCCCTCGGTCCGGACGATTCGATCGATCACGCCGCCGATGGTCTTGTCGAGCTGTTCCTCGGAAAGCTCGGCGGTTCGCAAGCGCTCGAGCTCGTCCGGTGGGATGGGCACTCGCCCTTCCGCGAGTCCGTCGGAGAGATACATCAGCGCCGATTCGCGCAAGACCGGTTCGTCGTACGGTCGCTCCATCGAATCGATCAGGCTCCGGAGCACGTACCTCGAGTAGTCGCCGACCTCGGAGGTCATCTGCATGTAGCCGACGTAGCCGACGCGCGATGAATGAACCTGCGCTCGCAATGCGCGCAGCAGATGCGTCTTGCCGGCCCCGGACTCTCCGAGCACGAGGAGCGTACGTCCATGGCCGCGCTGGACATGCTCGGGCGTGCTCGCCCGCGTCACCTGGTGGTGGAACACCTCGCGGACCTCGGCGTGGATCGATTCGACGTCGAACGGATCGCGCGTGTGGATCTGCGAGCCGTGTGCGACCGACGCGAAGACTTCAGGCCCATCCGCGCGGCAGAAGGCGACTGCACGCGGATCGACGCCAAGCACGGTCTGGTGCTCGAACAGCGCGCGCAACTTGCGACGTGCGCGCCGCTCGACCTCCGTGGTGCGACCGGCGAAGACCTCATCCATGACCCGCGCCAGCATTCGCTCGTGATCACGAAGCGGCGATGCATTGCGCGTGTGCTTCTCCACCTGTCGCGCGAGCTCGAGGCCAATCCACTCCATGGCCGACTTGAACCCGAACGGGCCGGAGTCGTTGCGATGTGCCCGAAGGAAGCGCTCGGTGTCCGGCAGCGTCGATGCGCCGTCCGCGAACGCCTCGTACCGCGGGAGTGCGGCGAAGTACTTTCCGGCGGCGACCCTGACCAGCTCGGCGACTCGTACGAGCTCTTCCGGATCGATCCGGCCGTCGGCCTCGATCGCTTGATGTGCAACCCGCAAGCAGTCATCGAGGAGAGCGAGCTGGATCAGAACCGGTAGTGCTGCGCGTGTGCCATCGAGGCCAGCTTGCAGAGTCGCGGCGGCGCTCGACCGAACGGGTTCGCGAAGGCTTCGATCGAGGGTCTGGGTCACTCGCGTGAGCCAGGAAGAGACTTCGGCGGCGTCCAGGTTCGCGGTGACAGACATCAGATCTCCTCTCGAACGATGAAGTGAAAGCTCGCTCCATCAGCGAGCGTTTCGGAGGCGGAGACGAGGCGAGGATCCATCGCCGCGACGAGGTCGGCCCGTGCAAGCTCGACGGATCCAGCACGCTGCGCTTCGAGTAGGCGACTCTTGAAGTCGGCGATCGACAGTCCCGACCACCGACCGCCACGGCGCAGCTCGTCCCATACCGCCGAGATGAAGACCTTCCGCTCGCCGAATACACCCTGGTGCATGGAGCGCGCGGCGGTTCTCACGTCGTCCACGAACGCCGCTGGACCGAGCGTCTTGCCGAGGAGCCAGTTGCGCCCGAGCGCGTCGCGCAACACGCGAAGCTCGGGGCGCGCTGCCTCGAGCGAACGCGCGACGAATAGTCGAAGAAGTCGATCCGGCGGGCCGGCATCGCTGCCGAGCTCGCGTTGAAGGAACACGGCGCGCACCTCGGGTGGACATCGCTTGGGTCGGCCCGTGAGGCCCAAGGAGCGCCACGCATAGGCATCGCAGACGGCCGATAACGACGGAGGTGGGCCTGCGGTCCACGTGCCGAGCACGCGCGCGGCAATCGCAGCGGTCCACTCGTCACGGCCCGTGAGTCGCGCGATCGTCTTCTCGTCAGTGGCACCGAGCCCGAGCCCGAGCGCCGGCAGTAGGCGTTCGGCGAAGCGCTTCCACGTGGTGTCACGGAGGCCCGTCCGGCGCGCGAGCTCCTTCGATGGTTCGAGCTCGGCGGTGCGCGTCGTCGACTCCTCGACGGATCGTGTCCACGCATGGGCGTCCATGGTCGCCGGCGCGAACCGGCGCGTCGCGGAAGCCAGCGACGGAAGACTCGGTCGTTGACGACTGGTCGCGATCCGCGCGAGCACCACGAGATCGAGTCGGTCGGGAATCAGGGTCACTTCGTTCCTCTACGGTATGCGAGCGCTCGGCACACGTCGTTCACGGCCTCTCTGGGATCAGCGAGTACGTCCTCGGCGAGGACGCGGATCACGAGGAGTCCCTGCGTCTGGAGGAGCAGATCCTTCCGTCGATCCCGCCGATAGCAATTCGGGTCGGCGAAGTGATGCACCCCATCGATCTCGACTGCGATGTTGTCTCCTCGCGAGAGCAGGTCGACCTCGCACGCGACATCACCGAATCGAATCGACAGATAACCGTTCAGCTCGAAGCGTCCGCGCGTGGCAGGTGTGGCTTCGAGCGCCTCGTACAACGAGGCCTCCGCGGCGCTACGTGCGTCGAGGAGCACGCCCTTGGTGCTGCGTGTGATCGCGGCGCTCTGTTGCCCGTTGGGTGGGACGCTATCGCCGATGTCGATGAATCCCTCGTCGACCATCGCAGCCAATCGATCCGTGCGGCCCGCGCGCCACGCTTCGAGCTCGGGCCTCGTCGTCACGACGGCGACGATGTCGCTGGGACGTTCGCTGACACGCGAACACGCGTCTCGGATCGAGCGGTCCAGATCGATTCCCTCCTGGAGGTGACCGTCTAGCTGCGCGAGTGCGAGCCATGCGAGGAACACCTCGCGAGCGTCGTCGCCGACGAGAACGGTGACACGCGGGGTTCCGTGGAGTCGCACCCACTGATCGCGCGCCAATCGTCGCATCACGTCGTTCACCGCCACGCCCCGCTCATCGAGGCGTCAGCCTATCGCAACGCGATGCACACGCGGCGACTCGGCGCGGAGCGATCCCGGGCACTCCCGTAACGCTCGTTCACACAGCTGGCGATCGTCGCGTCATCCTTTGCGTGCCGCGCCGATGGTGCAGCATTCTGCGACGGGTACGGGTGGGTCATTCACGGCCCTGGGTCCGAGGACCAGCTTCGCCGCGCCACGTGGTCGTCGTGAACATCGAGTAGGCTGATGCTGGATGCGGGTCGGGAATCCTGCGAATCCCTCGCCGAGGAACATCGGTGCGCTGAAGGAACCGTGAGTGGGATGCGACGACGAGTCTACGAGATCCTCACCGGTCCCCGGCCCGACGATCGGTTGGGACGCGTCATCAGCTATGCGCTTCTCGCACTGATCGCAGCGAATGTGATCGCGAGCGTGCTGGAGACCGATGCCGAGATCCGGGCTCGCGCCCCGGAGCTCTTCGATGTCTTCGAGCTCATCTCGGTCGTGGTCTTCACGATCGAGCTCGTCCTGCGCGTGTGGAGTTGCACGGCGGACCCGGACTTCGCGGATGGCATTCGCGGACGGTTGCGACTTCTCGCGCGTCCCATGTCGGTCATCGACATCCTCGCGATCGCGCCGTTCTACATCGCGCTGTTGTCGCCCGCAGCGCTCGACCTTCGGTTCCTTCGGGCGCTGCGCCTCCTGCGTCTCTTCAGGATGCTTCGCATTCGGCGCGTTGCTTCGGCGTTCACGACGCTCGTTCGCGTCATCACGTCGAGACGTGCGGAGCTCGGGGTCACACTGGCGTTTGTCATCGTCGCCACGCTTGTCGCTGCTGGAGCGATGTTTGTCGTCGAGCGCGGCGAGCCGGGCACGCAGTTCACGAGCATCCCGCGAGCGATGTGGTGGGGGATCTGTACGGTGACCACCGTTGGCTATGGCGACATCGTTCCTGTCACGGCCGTCGGGCGCTTCATCGCAGGCATCGTCGCGTTCGTCGGAATCTGCGCGATCGCGCTACCCGTCGGCATTCTGTCGAGTGGCTTCGTGGACGAGATCAATAGAAAGAATCGCGACGTGACGAATGCGACGGGTGTCTGTACGACGTGTGGTCGAGCGCTCGAGTGATGGGCTATTCGTCGTCGGTGGCGATGTCGAGGCCGACGGCTTCCGCCAGTTGAGCTTCGACGGTGAGGAGGAACTCGAGCACGGTCTTTACGTCATTGAACGCGGTCTCGGCGGTTACGTCGGGACCCAGTGCGCGGGACACGAATCGCACCGTGTTTGCTTTGTCCTGGTGGCGCGCACCCGCGTAGGTGGAGTGCTGGGTGCGCCACTGATGCCACACGACGTCGTCGACGCGGTTGTACCGGGCCGCTGGGACCAACGTGATTTGCCATGCGAAGACGTCGGCTCCCTCGTCGAACTCGATGCCCATTCGTATGTCGGCGATCTGTACGAACTTCGTGCCCTTCTTGAACCGGAGCTCTGTTCGCGCCACCGCGTACTGGCTGCTGAAGTCGCTGCTCGCCTTTGCTTCGTTCTCGATCTCGCGCGGAAGATCGACGCGAACACGAGAGGTGGTCCAGGGATCGCTGCGGATGCGTCGAACGCCAGCGAGGATCCCGCCGACGAAGGCACGAATCTCAGCCGTGAAGATCTCTCGGGCCTTCTCGATGTCGCGTGCGCGTTGTCCGATCAAGACGCTCACTTCGCTCAGTGCGCTCATGGGTGACCTCCGGCTAGTTCTCTCACTGCACGCATTTCGACCTGGATGATCTTTCTCGCGAGCGTCTTCAGATACGACGCGAGCACGATCTCTTCGCTGTCACTGAGTGGTGCGACGAGTGCGCCCTCGACGAGGCAGTTGACGAGCTCGAGATACGAGATCGACTTGAACTCGGGGCATGAAGCGGCCATGCCACTGGGCGAGAGGATCAGGCCACCGCGAAGGCAGCGCATCGACTTGACCCAATCCCAGTACGTTCGAGTCTGGTCGCTGTGCTCGGACGACCACACCTTGTTCTCGATCAAGAGCAGGAGACCCGGCCCCGAGATCGTGATGTCTACGCGTGCGAGGTCGTCGCCATCACAGAACTCGCGAGAGACGACGACCTCCCGCCGCACGGAGATGGAGTCGGTGGCAACGGCGTCGGCCATTCGCGAACGCCACAGATCGCCGTCGAGTCGTGCAACCAGACGCCGGAGGGCGTGTGGAGCAACCACGGGGGCCTTCCTCGGATTCAACAACCAGGCGATCAGATCGGAGTGCGCGTTCTCGTCGTCTTCGCGACCGAGGATGCGCATCACGTCCGGCGCGGGAGAGGACAGGAGGCGCGCGACGATCGGAATGCGGTTGGCGCCGAGGATTCGTTGGACTCGTTCCCTCCAGCCGCTTTGAAGCCCTGCGAAGACAGCACGGAGCTCCGTTGCATCGTGCTCTGTTCGGTACTCGCGGACGACACTCGATAGAGCTCGAACCGCTTTGAGATCGACCGACGACAGACGGTCGAGGATCTGTTTCACGGACTCGGTGACGGCTTGGCGGTCGTGAACGAGGGCGCCCGCAGCGATGCCGGGGATGGTGGGACGCTCGAGCGCAACGTGAAGACGATCGAGGGTCTCGCGTAGATCCCTTGCGTCCAATCCGAGGCTCGCGGTGGCGAGTCTAGTGGCGATGTCCATGTCGCCCTTCCATCCCGTCGATGCCAGTCACAAGCGCACGCTTGGTCTCGACCGATTGGACCGTTGCGCATGCTGCGCCAGCGATCGAGGCGATCACCATCCAATGCGAGACACGACGCCACCCCTGCATCACATCTCTCAGCTTGCACGAGGAGAGCTCGGGCGTGGGCGAGGACGTGCCCTCGGAACCCGGGGCATACCCCATGCCCTCGAGGCTGCTCGTGGCTGCATCAATTCGCGGCACCATCGTTGGTGCACCGAGCATCGCGCGCGAGCGCCGTGCGATTGACGCTATGGCGTCTTCACTGCGTCGAGGAGCGCCGTTGCCACGCCGCGGATCTGCTTCTTCCTCGAGCGCAGGAGCGGAGTCAATGCGGCGTCCGACAGCGCGGGATGCGCGGTGAAGTACTCGCGGAGGATCGGTAGTACGGCCTTCTCGACGGACTTCTGCCCGATGTACTCGGCCAGCGTGGCGGCGGCTTCCGCGGAGACGTAGGCCGTGAGTGCGCGCGCGACGCCGACGACCTGGTTCGACTTCGCGGTGTACGCGGCGAGGCGTGGGAGGCCGGCGTCCTCGGTGACGTGCGCGACGTGCAGTGCGTTGCGGTCCCAGTCCTGGTATCCGATGCCCGCAGCGTCGAGCCGTCCGACGTCGTCGTCGGTCGCGACCGCGCCAAGGAGATACGTCGTCGTGAAGCGAGCGGCGATGAGTTGCGATGCAGCGGCGTTGAAGAACGGTCGATGATCGGGGAAGAGGTACGCGAAGATCTCGCGGCCGACGTTGTACGACTGGTGGTTCACGATCCAGTGCGGCGTGCCGTGCGGGATGCCGTCGTGCGAGGCGACGAAGTCGAGCGCGGCCGCGTAGTCGGAGGCGTGGGCGAGGTGGTGACGAACGCGCGCGAGCATCAGAGCGCGGCTCGGCCCCATCAGTGTCACCGGCGATGGGCGCGTTGCTCCGACGAGCGACACGATCTCGACGGCGGTGC
Organism: uncultured Kofleriaceae bacterium; assembly: GCA_964617845.1. Classification (GTDB taxonomy): domain Bacteria; phylum Myxococcota_A; class Polyangia; order Haliangiales; family Haliangiaceae; genus JABFXX01. Next base: position 45,057 of record CAZUAR010000002.1, read on the forward strand.
GCGCGCCGTGACGAGCGAACCAGCGATCGACGATCGCGTCGACGAGCTTGTCGCCCTTGGCAGTGACGGCGAGGAGGAAGGCTTCTGCTTCGTCGGCGGGCGTGCCGTTGCCGGTCTCGAGGAAGCTGGCGAGCGATGGGTTCGGCAGGACGTTCGCGGTGAATGACTTCGCCGCGGCGAGCAGCTTCTTGTCGTCGAGCGGTTTGGGGACGACAGCCGGGCCCTGTCCGCGGAGCGGAGGGCACGACGCGTCGAGAGTCGGCGTCCACTGGAACATGGTCAGACGCTCGTCACCTCTGCACTTTGCACCTGCACCCGGACCTCGGTGGGCTTCGAGAGCTCGCGCGAGAGCTGCCACTGGTAGAGCTTGAGGCCGGCGAAGCCGCAGATCGCGACGAACACGATCGCGGTGGCGATGCGGTTGCGACCTCGTTGCGAGTCCTCGAAGGCGCGGAGCGCGTTCTGCTCGTCGGTCATGTGCGCTCCGTATCACGTGCGTGCTGGTGGATCGCTACATACGATCGGCCACTAGACAGCGGCGCTGTCGGCGCTGTTGGTCGCCGGAGCGGGTCAGGGCTTCACGCTGTCCCACGACGAGTCCGGATCGAGCATCTCGTCGAGCCAGTCCGAGAGGTGCTTCCCGGAGCCGTCGGGGCGCGGCGTGATCGTCGATGGCGAGAAGAGAAGCCACACGTGCTGGCCGCTGTCCTTGGTGTACACGCGGAAGTTGTCGTGGTTCGCGAGCGTCTGCTCGCGCAGCTCGGTGATGCCCGCGTCGAACGCGCTCTCGGGCATCGGGTTGCCCGCGGCGCCGGCGGTGCAATCGGGATAGCCGTAGCCGAAGAAGCTGCGGACGACGCCGTCGCGGTTCGCGGTGACGAGACCGAAGCGGCGATCGGGGTACGTGTCGGCGAGGTAGCCGAGTGCGTTGGTGAGGCCGCCGCCGTCGGGTTGGCGGCATGCGGTGCAGTCGGGTGGCAGGGCCGCGTCGAGGTTCCACGTGTCCCTGAATAGTTGTTGCAGGCACGGGGAGAGGTAGGTGTCGCCGAGCGGTGGGCCCGAGTCGTCGAGGAGGTAGACGGGCGTGTCGCCGAACGCGACCTGCGTGCGGTGATAGTTGATGAGCGCGCCGAAGCCGCCGGCCGAGGAGCCCGTGAGGATGACGCGCTTGACGTCCTTGGACTGCGGGATGATGAAGTCGAGATCGAAGCCGACGTTCGCGAAGCCGACGAACTGGCGATCGCCCATGCCGGTCGGGTTCGAGCCGGCGTGGACGTCGCCCGTGCAGTACGGGATGAAGACGAAGGTCGCGTCGCGGAGTGGGTTGGAGTCGTCGAGGCGATCGAAGAGGCCGACGTTGTAGATGCCGATCTCGGAGGCGAAGTTGGTCGCGTTCCAGCCGCTCGGGTGCGCGACGCTGCGGCACGTCGAGCTGTTGAAGCAGGCGCCGCCGCCTTCCATGTAGATAACGAGGTCGCCGCTCGTGCCGAGGTTGACGCCGATGCCCGTCGGCGAGCCGTTCATGCATTTGGAGCCCTCGACGGGGACGTACTCCCATTGCTTGGGGGTGGTGCCGAGCGTCGGTGGTTTGCCGCTGTCCTCGGTGCCCGAGTCCGTGCACGCCGCCGCGAAGAGGAGTGCAATCCCGACGAGTCGCTTCATGGGAGGACTGTATCGCGTCGAACGATGAATCGGCGCGTATTGGAAGGACGCGCGTTAGTATGGGGGATGAGTCGATTCCGCGGGCAGGTCGAACGTCGTCTCTTTCATGCGGTGTTGCTCGTGCTCGGTGCGTGCGAGCGGCCGATGGAGGCTCGGTCACCGACGCAGACCGAGACCGGAACCGAGACCGAGACGACGTTCGCGGTGGCTCCGTCGGATGCCGCGACGAGCGCGGTTGCTCCGTCGGATGCCGCGGTGGTCGCGGTTCCCGTCGACGCGGCGGTGGTCGTCGCCGATCCGCACGCGAACGCCAGGGCGTTGTGCGCGGAGTACAAGAAGCAGTCGCGCGTCGACGGGACGAAGGCGCGCAGGGGCAAGCCTCGGCCGGAGGGACTGCCGGTGGGCGAGCAGATCGTGTGGAATGCGAAGGACGGAGTCGCGGAGTGCACGCTCGTCCGCGAGCGTGTCCCCGGCACCGTCGTCGTGATGTACATGCCGCACTGGTGTCCGCAGGGCGGTGGAACGCAACCGCCGCCGGTCGCGCGCGAGGTGCAAGGGCACAAGGTGTTGATCGAGCGCGCGTGGATCCGCACCGACGGAACCCTCGCGCGAAAGAGCGAGGTCGAGTGGACCGGGGAGGGGATGGTGAACGAGCCGCGGCACAACTGCGGCCGGCGCTTCGAGGGGCTCGAGCTCGGGGGCGGGGACGGTGGCGGGGGCGGTGACGGTGGCGGGGGCGGTGGCGGTGGTGGTGACGCGACCGAGCCCGGTGCGCAGCTCGCGGCGATGGCCGAGCTCGAGGCGGCGAGCGTGCCCGCGTTCGATCGTCTCGCGCGGGAGCTCGCGTGGTGGGGCGCGCCGGGCGACCTCGTGCGGCGTGCGCGTGCGGCGATGCGCGACGAGGTGCGGCACGCGCGCGTGATGACGGCGCTCGCTCGCCGGCACGGGCATGTGCCGCGCGCGATCGCGGTCCCGCCGCTGCCGTGCCGGTCGCTCGAAGCGATCGCGCACGAGAATGCCGTCGAGGGTTGCGTGCGCGAAGCGTACGGTGCGCTCGTCGCGACGTATCAAGCGGAGCGGGCTGCACCCGAGCTGCGGGCGGCGTTTCGCGCGGTCGCGATCGACGAGCGGCGACATGCCGAGCTCGCCGAGGATGTCCACGCGTGGATCGTCGCGCGGCTCGAGGGAGACGCACGCGACGCGGTCGAGCGTGCGCGCGCGGAGGCGGTGGCCGAGCTGCGCGGTAGCGTGGGCGGGCTGGCCGCGTGTGGTGAGCTGGGCCTGCCGGGCGGCGCGGAGGCGCTCGCGCTGTGCGACGCATACTTCGCGTCCGCGTCGTCCGCGTCGTCCGCGTCGTCCGCGTCGTCCGCGTCGTCCGCGTAGGCGGCAAGGTAACGAACCTCGCACGCGTAACGCTGCCAGCCGCTGCGGCTGGTCGTGGTGTCGAATCGGTTCGATGCCTGGCCCCTGCATCCGGGCGGCATTCGGTCAGCGTCGGTCATCGCGTTCGGTGACAGGACGGTCGCAGTGCGCCTACAGTGCCGGCGTGAACCGGGGGCTCGGTCTCGTCGTCGTGTCGTCGTGCGCGCTCTGCTCGCTCTGGAGGAGTGCGGACGCGGGCGGCTTCTATGTTCCGGAGATCGGTGCGCGGGCGGCGGGCACGGGCGCGGCGACGGTGGCCGATGGCGCGGATCCGTCGGCGATCGTGCACAACCCGGCGGGGCTCGCGGCGAGCGAGGGCGTGCAGATCGAGCTGTCGACGGATCTGTTCTTGCCGCGCGTGACGTTCTTTCGGCGGCCGCAGGTCGATCCGAACACGAACGAGAACCTCGACTATCCGCGCGTCGAGAACACGAACCGCGTGATCGCGGCGCCGTATCTGGGCGCGAGCTATCGCGTGAACGAGCGAGTGGCGGCGGGGCTGGCGGTGTATGCGCCGTTCGGCGCGACGCTCGAGTTTCCCGAGGACGGATCGCAGCGACAGGTGGTGACGCATATCGGGTTGCGCACGATCTTCGTGAGCCCGGGCGTGGCGGTCGCGTTGCCGGGTGGGTTCTCGGTGGGCGCGACGGCGAACGTGATCTTCGGGGACCTCGTGCTCGAGCAGAAGAACGCGTTGCCGTACGTGCTCGGTGACCCGGAGCAGTATCCGGATCCCGACGAGGGCATCGAGGGCACGACGCGGCTCGACGGGCGCGACCCGTTCTCGCTCGGCGCGACGCTGGGGCTCGGGTGGCGATCGGCAGACGGGCGCGTGGCGGTGGGAGCGAGCGTGATGACGCCGGTGACGCTGCGCATGGAGGGCGATGCGCACGTCGCGAACGAGGGCATCTCGGCGCTGTTCGACGAGAACAACAACGAGGTGCAGCCGGCGGGGCAGCGCGAGGATCGCGTGCGCATGGCGATCCCGTTGCCGTTGATCGCGCGGCTGGGTGTGGCGGTGCGGCCGGCGGATGGGTGGCGCGTGGAGGCGGACGTGAACTGGCAGCGATGGTCGACGTTCGAGAAGCTCGTCGTCGATTTTGTGGAGGAATACGAGCTGCTGCAAACGCCCGGCGCGTACCTGTACGACGTCACCGTCGAGAACCAGTGGAAGGACGCGTGGAGCGTGCGGCTGGGGGCGGAGGCGGCGCCGTTCGCGAGGCCGCTCGTGCTGCGCGCGGGCGTGTTCTTCGATCAGAGCCCCGTCGAGGATCGCTACTTCAGCTTGCTCACGCCGGACTCGGACAAGGTCGGCGTGACGGCGGGTGCGCGGTGGTCGATCGAGATGGCGAAGGGGCGGCTCGATCTCGAGATCGCCGCGATGCACCTGTTCCTGCGCGAGCGCAACGTGGCACCGGATGCGGACGGGAGTCCGGGATCCGAGGGAACCATTCTCAACAAACCGGCACCGAGCTTTTTCCACGGCGTGACTCGGGCCGCGTTCGATCTCGTGACACTCGCCGTGGCGTGGAGGCACTGACATGCGTATCGCGATCGCGCTTTCGGTAACGCTCTCGATGATGGCTGTGGCCGCGTGCAGCAACTCCGATCCGTTCGAGAACATCGACGGCGGCGGTGGTGGCGGCGATGGCGGCGGGGGCAGCGATGGCGGTGGCGGAAGCGATGGTGGTGCGCAGCGGAACTGTGCGCCGACGCCGAGCCGGCTCGTCGTCCTCGGCGACAGCATCACGGCGTGCTCGGTGGTGGGCGGCGCGCAGAATGCGAACTGCGTGTCGAAGAAGCTCGCGGACTATCTGGCGGCGACGCACGCGCCGGGCGCGACGTATCAGAACTACGCGGTCGGTGGCGCGCGGCTCGACGACATCGCCGGGCAGCTCGGCAACATCCCGAGCGGGGCGGGGCACGCGCTCGTCTACATCTACATCGGCGGTAACGATCTCTCGCCGTTCATCTTCCAGTCGGACTCGGCCGCGATGAACGCGTGGACGAACACGATCTCGCCGAAGCTCGACACGGTGTACGCGGCGGTCTTCAACAAGCTCGCGGACACGGCGACGTTCCCCGACGGTGCGACGCTGATGATGAACACGCAGTACAACCCGTTCGATGACTGCACCGCGTCGCCGTACAACCTGAGCCAGACGAAGACCGGCATCCTGCACATGTTCAACGACAAGCTGAAGGCGATCGCCGCGGCGAAAGGCGATGCGGCGATCATCGTCGACCAGCACGGTCCGTATCTGGGACACGGGCACCACTACAACGTGATGGCGTGCCCTCATTACATGGCGGGCGCCGCGCCGTTCATGCAGGACCAGATTCACGCGAACGCGGCCGGCAACGTGAAGCTCGCCGAGGTCGCGAACGGCGGCACCGATCGGCTGTACCGCGACTGCATCCAGTAAGGACCGCAGGGCATCACGCGACGGCGTCCCTCACGGGCGTCCCCGCAGCGCGCAGTCGCTCCGCTCGTCGGTGTGACAGCGCGCTTGCCTGAAGCTTGCAACGTGGCCGGGTATGCCTGGCCACCCGATTGGAGTCACCGCCGTCAATGAAGCAGCGCCGTGGGTCGAACGCTTCGCGCACGTGGGGTTTGCAGCGAAAGGTGTGCTCTACCTGACCATCGGCGTGCTCTCTGCTCGCGCGGCGATGGGCGCTGGTGGGCGGACCGTGACGGACACGCACGGTGCGATGGACGTGCTGCACGGAACTTTCGGACGATGGCTCCTGGTCGTCATCGCGGCCGGGCTCGCGGGCTACGGACTGTGGCGCGTGATCTCGGCGATCACCGACGCCGAGGGGCACGGGCGCGAAGCGAAGGGAATCGCGAAGCGCATCGGTGCGGCGGCGCGCGGGCTCGTACACCTCGCGCTCGCCGGGACCGCGGTCAGCATGGCGCTGTGGAGAAGCGGCGGAGGCGGGCACGACAAGAATGCGGAGCACTGGACCTCGCGCGCGCTCGGGATGCCGAGCGGCGTGTACATCGTGTGGGCGATCGCGGCGGCGTTCGCGGCCTACGGCGTGTGGCAGCTGTATTGCGCGTGGAAGGCGAAGCTCGACAAGCGCCTCGAGCTCGATCGGCTCGGACATGGAGCGCGGCGGGCGGTCATCGCGATCAGCCGGTTCGGCATCTTCGCGCGCGGCGTGGTGTTCATCTCGATCGCGGTGCTGTTCGCGCGTGCGGCGCAGCAGCGCGATGCGAGCGAGGCGGGCGGCACGGGCGAGTCGATGCGCGAGCTGTTCGCATTCGGGCGCTGGGCGTTCATCGGGATCGCCGCCGGCGTGGCCGCGTATGGCGTGTACCAGCTGATCGAGGCGCGATATCGGCGAATTCGAGCTCGCTAGTCGGCGATCTTGCGCAGCTCGCGGGTCGCGCCACTGCGCTGGTACGTCTTCGCGTGACCCGCGATGAACTTCGTGCCGTCCCACACGCGGAGCTGGATCGTGACCTGGTCCTTGTCGAACGTGATGCGGTTGTAGTTGTTCGGCTCGCCGCGCGTGCGGCTCGACATGCACGTGCCCGCGTGCACCGAGATGATGCGATGGTCCTCGTCGCGCATGGCGGACTCGCCGCTGTAGGCGAGGTGGAGGTGCCCGGTCAGGATCAGGTGCACGCCGGCGGAGCGAAACGCGACGAGCGCGTCGGTGGCGCCGTCGGCGAGGTCACTGTCGGCGACGTCGGGGCCATGGAACGGGTGGTGCGCGACCACGATCTTCCACTGCGAGCGGCCGTTGTTCGCGAAGTACTCGCGCGCGGCCTCGATCTGGGCGCGCGTGATGCGGCCGTCCTTGATCGTGCGCCCGTGGGCGGTCGCGATGCCGGCGACGGCGAGGGTGTCGTCGGTGTACGTCGGCGAGAGATCGTCGGTGATGTGCTCGCGATAGCGGCCGAGCGGATCGGTGAGGCGCTCGATGACGTTGTACATCGGGACATCGTGGTTGCCCGGCACGACGAGGTGCGGGCACGGCAGCTGATCGAGGAACGCGCGGGCCTCGCGAAACTGCGGTCGCTTCGCGCGCTGCGTGAGATCGCCGCTGAGCGCGACCAGCGAGGTGCGCGGGCCGGTGCCGCCGTCGATCTCGGCGAGGAGCGCGTCGGCGATCGCGGGGCTCTGCGTGCCGAAGTGTGGATCCGAGAGATGCGCGATGACCTTCATGCGGACTCGGCCTCGTTGGTCTGCGCTCGTGCGCGCGGCGTGATCACGAGGAGGGCGCCCGGACGGATCTTGTAGTGCAGCGGCGAGCGCATCGGCTCGACCTCGCCGTCGACGGCGACGCGCAGCACGCGATGGCGGAGCCGCACGATGACCTCCTGCGCGGTCTCGGCCTCGAAATCGCGGACCGCGTCGAGGCGGCCGAGGATGGCGCGGACCATCAGCCAGAACATGTACAGCCGTCCGCGGCAGCGCATGAGGTAGAGGCTCAGGTGCCCGGCGTCGAGCTGCGCGCGCTGACCGAGCTGGAGCACGTTGACCGTGTACTCGTTGTTGCCGACGAAGATCAGCGGCGTCGCGCACACGACCGAGCGGTGGGGAAGCACGATGCACGCGCGCAGCAGCGGGAACCGCTTGAGGACGCGCATCGCGGCGATCGCCATCGCGTGCCACTTGCTGCGACCGGTTTGCTTGCGGTCCTGCTCGCGCGACATGACGGTCTCGGGGTAGAGGCCGACGGACGAGTTGTTGACGAACACGCGGCCGTTCACCTCGCCGACGTCGATGCGCTTGTGCTCGCCGCCGACGATCGCGGCCGCGGCCTCCTCGAGGTCCTGCGGCATCCCGAGATCGCGGGCGAAGTGGTTGAGCGTGCCCAGCGGGAGCACGGCGAGCGGCACGTCGCCACCGGCGAGCGCGCCGGCGATCGAGCTGACCGTGCCGTCGCCGCCGGCTGCCACGACGACGTCGACGCCGCTCGCCGCGATCTCGCGGACGCGTGCGGCGAGGCGCGCGGGCTCGACGCGATGGATCTCGGGGCGGACGCCCGCGGCCTGAAACGCCTCGCGGATCGCGCGGGCTCGGACGTCAGCCTCGGCGCCGATGCTCCCGGCCGCCGCGTTCATGATCACGGCGATCTTCATGAGGCCACCGCGCGCGGCGTTCGCGCGCCGACAAGCGCGACGCGCGCGACTCGCGCGACGAATGCGACGAAGGCGATAGATGACAGCGTCGAATCAGACATCGGTGATGGCTGCCGATCGTTGCGACGTGTGTGCCGTCATCGTGAGCCCGGCGTCAGGCGCGACGATCCGCGGGAAACGCGGAGGTGGGGCGGGGCGCGCTGGCACGTCGCGTGCTGCTAGTTCTCCGCATGTCGACCAAGCGTGCGCACGCGCCTCGAACCGAGTCTTCCAAGCCCGCGTCTGCGCCACAGCCGTCGCAGAAGCGCTCACCGGACAAGGAGCCCGTGGAGCCCGAGACGAGCCCGCTGGGCCAGTCGCCGGAGGACCCGATCGTGTTCTGCGCGGACGACGAGGTCGCGCGCGGCAACATGGAGCGCGCCAACGCCGAGCCCGAGCCGCAAGCGCTGCACTCGGCGAAGGTGCCCGGTGTCCCCGATCCCGCCGTCGAGCGTCGCGAGAAGGAGCACGAGCTCGACGACGACGAGGAAACCGACCGCGGCTAGAGGTAGCGCGCGCGCAGGTGGCGCTCGAAGTGGCTCGCCGATAGCGGCGCGCCGGTCGCGCGCTCGATCAGCTCCGGCGTCTCCCAGCGGCTCGCCTGCGACCAGATGTTGGTCTCGAGCCAGGTGAAGATCGGCGCGAGGTCGCCCTTCGCGATCCGCGCGTCGAGGTCGGGCACCGCGGTGCGGATCGCCGCGAAGTACTGCGCCGCGTACATCGCGCCGAGGGTGTAGCTCGGGAAGTAGCCGAACGCGCCGTCGGTCCAGTGGATGTCCTGGAGGCAGCCGTTCGCGTAGTCGTCGCGCGTGTCCTGTCCGAGGTACGCCTGCATCTTCTCCGCCCACAGCGCCGGCACGTCCTCGGGCTGGATGTCGCCCTCGACGATCGCGCGCTCGATCTCGAAGCGCAGGATGATGTGCATCGGATACGTGAGCTCGTCGGACTCGGTGCGGACGAGGCCCGGCTTCACGCGCGTGTAGATGCGCGCGAGGTTGTCGACGGAGAACGCGGGCTGATCGCCGAGGTACTTGCGCACGAGCGGCGCGATCAGCTCGAGGAACGGGCGGCTGCGGCCGAGCTGCATCTCGAACGACAGGCTCTGGCTCTCGTGGATGCCCATCGAGCGCGCGACACCGAGCGGCAGGTGGACCCACTCGCGCGGCAGGCGCTGCTCGTAGCGCGCGTGTCCCGTCTCGTGGACGATGCCCATCATCGCCTGGATGAAGTCGTCCTCGCGATAGCGCGTGGTGATGCGAACGTCCTCGGCGACGCCGCCGCAGAACGGATGCGTCGAGACGTCGAGCCGGCCACCGTCGAAGTCGAAGCCGAGCAGGCCCATGATCTCGAGCCCGAGAGCGCGCTGCGCGGCGATCGGGAACGGGCCCTTGGCCGCGATCACCTCCTCGGTCCGCTGCTTCTCGACGACCTGCTTGATCAGCGGCGGCAGCCAGCGCTTCAGGTCCGCGAACATCGGCTCGATGATCGCGGTCGTCATGCCGGGCTCGAAGCGATCGACGAGCGCGTCGTACCGCGAGAGACCGGTCGCCTCGGCGAGGAGTGTAGCCTCCTGGCGCACGCACTCGACGAGCGGCTTCCAGTTCGCGAGGAAGCCCGTCCAGTCGTTTGCGTGACGCTGCGTGCGCCACGCGTGCTCGCAGCGCGTGCCCGCGAGGCTCTTCGCCTCGACGAGCGACGCGGGCAGGATGTTCGCCGCTTGCCACTGCCGGCGCATCTCGCGCACCGACGCGGCCTCGACGGGATCGGTCACCTCGGCCCTAGCGGCGTCGAGCGCCGGCGCGAGGTGCGGCGCGGTCAGCGTCTCGTGCATCAGCACGGCGAGCTCGGCCATCGCGGCGCTTCGCGCTTCGTTGCCCTTGCTCGGCATCATCGCGGCTTGATCCCACGCGACGATCGAAGCGAGGTGTTGATAGCGATACAGCTTGGTGAAGCTCGCGACGAGGGTCGCGTAGGCGTTCGACATCCGCAGATGCTAGCGCCGTCTCAGCCGTAGCGGTATTCGAGGACGGGCTGTGCGCGATACAGCCCGTTGTGCGGCTCGTAGTTGAACGGGCCGTAGTCGAGCGGCCACGGCGTCGCCGTCAGCCGGCCTTGCATCGTCTTCATCGTGAGCGCCATCGGCGTGACGTTGCGATACGACGAGTCGTACGGGAGGTCGGCGTTGTCGGCGCCGCCCGCCGAGAACAGGTTCAGCAGCATGTGCTCGCCGAGGTCCATCGAGATCTCGAAGCCGCGATCGATCTTCTCGTGACCGCGCACGAGCGAGTGGAGGTTGGTGCGCTCCATGAACGCCTTGAGCTGCGCGCGCCCGAACGAGAAGCGCGGATCCATGCGCTGCACCTCGACGGGGATGTGGTCGGTCTGCGCCGGATCGCTCCACATCATCTGGAAGCGGATGTCGTCGTCGTTGAAGCTCGAGTAGTCGCGGTAGCGCTCGGCGAACGTGTCCTCGCGCGGGATGCCAGCGTGGACGAACAGCGTGCGCTCGTAGAGGAAGTGCGTCGGCATGTGCTCGAACAGCACGCGATACGCCTCGAGCATCTCGATCGGCACGTGACCGATCAGGCCGGCGAGCGCTTCGGCGGGATACACGCCGCTCGTGATGCGGCCGTCGACCCAGCGGAACCACTCGTGGTTGCCGCGCAGCAGGATCACGTGATCGGGGAGCGAGACGAACAGGTGCAGCACGGCGCGCAGCACGCCGTCGAAGCTGAACCGCCCGCGATCGATGTAGTCACCGAGGAGGACGAGCTTCACGTCGGGGTTGTTCTGCGGATCCCACTGGTGAGCCCACGCGCGCTGGATGAAGTTCGACTGCAACAGCGCCGCCTTCAGGCACGAGTAGCATCCGTGCAGGTCGCCGAGGACGATCAGCTCGACCGGCGCCGAGGCGCGCATCGCGTACACGTAGCCGTCGAGGAAGCGCGACCCCTCGGGCAATTGCTCGATGTCGGTGATGCCGGCCAGGCGATTGGCGCCGAGCGCGCGCTGGCGCTGCCACGCGAGCGCGGCCTTCTGGATCAGCGCGAAGTCCCACTCGACCTGCGCCTTGCGCTCGATCGGATGCGGCGACAATGTCTGCTCGATCGGATCGAGGAGCGGGTGGGAGAGGGCGACGTGCTCCTTGCGGGCGTATGGCGTGACGATGATCGGCGTCGCGACCTTCTTCGCGCCGACGAGCGTGCGTGCGTTCGGCTCGGCGACGGGCGGGCGCACGGGCTTCTGCGAGAACAGCCCCTGAAGCTCCTGGTGGATGTTGTGCTCGTTCTGCGTGATCTTACCGTCGGCGTGGACGAGCGCGGTGACGAGCTCGAGCGCGACCGCTTGATCCGCGGGAGACATGTCGCGAAACAGCGTGACCGCGCGAACGCGCAGGCGGCTCGCGATGTACGTGTCCTTGCCGGCCGCGGCGGCGGCCATGACCTCGTCGCCGAGGACGGCGAGCTCCTTCTCGAGCGCTCCGAAGCGATCCTCGAAGTGCGTGCGCCACACCTCGCGGAGGCGTGCGCGATCCGCGGGCGTGCCGGCGGCGGACTGCTCGATCACGGCGAGCACCGAGTCGACGTAGCGCTGGAGGAGCTCGCGCTCGCGGTGATGGAAGACCCCGTCGATGTAGCTGACGGTCAGCATGAGATCGACCATCGCGCCGAATTGCTTGACGCCGTCGTCGCTGCGATCGGCGCGGGTGGAGGCTGAGGACGTCTGTACTTCCACGAACCCCTACTGTAAGCCACGACGACTATCGCGGTCGCGCATCGTCGCAGGATACCGCGCACGCCTATAATGAACGCCGTGCGCGCCTGGTCGGTCCTCGTCATCCTCGTGGGGTGCGGCCGCGTCGACTTCGATCCGCACGCCGCCGCCGACGACGCCCCGGCAGGCTGCCTCGCCGGCTACTCGATGCTCGGTGAGGGCTGCTATCGGTTCGTCATCAACACGATGGAGGTCTCGTGGTTCGAGGCGGAGGTGGCGTGCGAAGCGGACGGCGCCGGCGCCCACCTCGTCGTCTCCGACACCGTCGAGGAGATCGCGCTCCTGACTCCGCAGTTCAGCTCCGCGCAGGATGCATGGATGGGGGGCAACGATCTGATGCTCGAGGGGAGCTACCTGCGAGTCATCGGCGGCCCGGCGCTGATCGCGTGGGGGAGCAGCGAGCCCGATGGTGATGGAGAGGACTGCATGCAGATCCTGTCCGCCGAGAACCTGCTCGCCGATCGCGACTGCACGGAGACGAACGACTACATCTGCGAGTACGACGGCATCCCGGTCGATCCGACGGCGTTCTAGCGACGAGGCTCGCGGGCGCGCATCACGTCACGTGGTCGGGGTGGTTCGGGAAGTGATGCCCGGGGCGCGGCGTCGGGGACACCCGCGCCTTGAGGCCCGCGATCAACCCCGCGACGAGCACGACGATGCCCGAGCCGATGAACTCCGCATGCTCGGGATCGATGAGGCCGCGCGCCCGGCTGACGATGCCGGACGGGCTCCCGCCGTAGCGGTCCGCGTACGTGACGATGACGGGCCACAAAAACGGCTTCGCGATCATCAAGCCACCGACGACGATGCCGATCGCGAGCGCCACCTTGGGTTGCCCGCCCATGCGCCAGAACAGCGCGCCGAGCGTCGCCATGAAGCCGGCGAGCGGCGGATCGAGGAACTGCAGCTGCCCCGTGCCTTCATTGTTGGGATCGATCTGGTTGAGCAGGCACTTCGAGAGGAAGTAGATCGCGATGCCCATGCAGATCGTCCCGACGATCATGCCGAACTTCTGCGCCGCGGCCGGGTTGCGCTCCTTCCACTGTGCGAGCGCGCTGCCGGCGAAGATCAGGATCGCGAGCGCGATACCGCCCACGATGATGGGAACGACCGCTTCGGGCGGCACGTTGATCCGGACACCGAGGACGGACTCGAAGCTCATGGGCACGCAGACTCCGGCGGAAGTGTGCGCAACGCAAGCCCGAACCACGGCATGGCGATGTGAATCGAAGCCAGCCCGATTATTCCTTCGCCGACGACGAAATCCCCTGTGATAGCGTCCGCGCGAGGAGGGTGCGCATGCTCACGCGTCGTGAGGTACTCGCAGGTCTAGGCGTTGCCGCCGCAGCGGGCGTGGTCGGCTGTGACAACGCGGGACGCGCCGACGATGCCGATGCAGCTGCGGGCGACGATGCTCAGGCCGTCTCCGATGCCGACATCGATGCGCCGCCGGGTGCGTGCGCCGCGCCCTCGTCGATGACGCCCGAGCAGCTGCTCGCGCACGTCGAGACGATCATCGTGCTGTGCATGGAGAACCGCTCGTTCGATCACTACCTGGGATCGCTGCGATTGGCCGAGGCGCGCATGGACGTCGACGGTCTCGTCGGCACCGAGGTCAACTACACGTCGAACAACATCGCGGTGCCGGTGCACCAGCTCGATGACTTCACGCCCGCGGATCCTCCGCACGGATGGGATGCGTGTCACGCGCAGTGGAACAACGGAGCCAACGACGGCTTCGTGAAGGAGCACGAGGGCGCGAGCGAGGCCGACGTGATGGGCTATCACGTGCGCTCGCAGATCCCGGTGACGTATGCGCTCGCCGACGCGGGCGTGGTCTGCAATCGCTGGTTCGCGGGCTGCCTCGGGCCGACGTGGCCGAATCGGTTCTACCTGCACGGCGCGACGTCGAAGGGCATCAAGACGAACGTCCCCGCGCTCGGCTATCGCGGCATCTTTCATCAGCTCGCGGACGCGAACATCAAGGGCACGAACTACTACTCCGACGTCGCGTGGGCGACCGGTGGCTACGGCAAGCTCACGGGCCTCGCGACGATCGAGAAGTTCTTCGAGGACGCCGCGGCCGGAACGCTGCCGCCGTTCGCGATCATCGATCCCGCGTTCGCGGGCGGCGGCGCCAACGACGACCACCCCGATCACGACATCCGCATGGGCCAGGCGTTGATCGCGAGCGTGGTCGCCGCGATCGCGCAGTCGCCGCAGTGGAGCAGGTGCCTGTTCGTGCTCACGTACGACGAGCACGGTGGCTTTCACGATCACGTGCCACCGCCCGCGACCATCGACTCCGACACGGACTTCGAGCGGCTCGGGTTCCGCGTGCCGTCGATCGTCATCGGACCGACGGTGCGGCGCGGCTGCGCGATCGACGACCTGCTCGAGCACAGCTCGGTGCCCGCGACGGTGACGCGCCGCCACAACCTGCCCGTGCTCAACGCGCGCGCTGGCCAGGTGAAGGACCTCTCGGTCGCGATCGATCCGGCGCGCATCGGTAATCCGCTGCCGCCGCCGATGCTGCCGCAGGTGACGATGTCTCGCTCCGCCCTCGTCGCGCGACAGGAGCGCGCGCGTCGCGAGGGACATATCTCGCATCCCGAGCTGATGGCCGCGGTCGATGCGATGAAGCTGCCGCCGTCGATCGATCGCCGCGCGGACACCGATCGCATCGCGCACCGGGTGCTCGCGTGGGGCGAGCGCCTCGGCGCGGTCAAGCTCGTCGACTAGCCTTAGGCCTTGAAGAACACGCGGCGGATCGCGTCCTCGAGCTCGTCGTCGATCGGCTGTCGACCGAGGAGCTTCGCGAGCTCCGCGCGGAGCTGCGCGCGGGTCTTGCCGGTCGCGGCTTCCTGCGTGGTCCAGAACTGCTCCCACCAGTCCTTCGGCTCCGCCTTGCCCTTGCCCTCGTCGTCCCACTCCGTCGAGCGGCCGCGATCCGGCTCGGTGACGAGGCTACCGACCGCCTTCGCATCCTTGTAGACGGACTCGATCTGCGCGGCGAGCGCGTCCATCTCCGACGCCGAGACATGGCCGGTGCTCGTCGCCTTGTAGAACTGCACCGTCACGCGGATCGGGAAGCGCGCGTCGCGCTTGATCGCGAGGTTGTCGATCTCGGTGAACGGTCCCTCGATCTCGCCGTGACCGATCACCGCCTCGTCGAGATCCTCGCACTCCGCCATCGACTTCGCGCACCCGACGGCGCCCGCGGGGGCCGCGCACATCATCGGCATCGCCATCGACGCGCGAGCGCGCTGCGGTTGCTCGAGCGGCACCTGGATCAGCATCACGCACGACAGGCCCTTCGACTTCGCGGCCTCGATCGAGTCGACCTTGTCGGTCGCATCACCACCCGCGGCGACGAACTCCGTCATGCGCGTCCCGGTGAACGACGCGCGCTCGCCGTTCTGGTTGAAGAACAGGCGCTGTCCCCACGCCGCGCCGGCGCCGAAGCCGTCGCGCTGGTTGTCGATGATCGTCGCGCTCGTGCCTTCGCGCGTGACGACGATCGCGAGCACCGCCGGCGCGCCCGCGTACGACTGATAGTTGAACAGCACCGGGTTGAACTCGGCCTTGTCGTCGGTGGGCACCGGCAGAAAGCACGCCTGCGCCGAGACGAGCACTTCCTTCTCGCGCGGGGCGAGCAGCGACTTCTCGGAGCCCTTCCACGACGACGGCTTCGAGAGGTACTTGCGCAGATCGCGGAGGTACTCGCGGAGCGTGACGTTGGTGAGCGGCGCACCCTTCTCGTTGCCGACGCGCAGCACGATGTCGTCGATCGTGACGTCCGCCGTCTTGTCGCTGAAGTTCGGATACCGGATCACCGGCATGCAGGTGACGCGCGTGCGCGACGCGTTCGACACCTGGATCGTCATGTCGCTGATGTTCGGGCCGACGCACGAGCTCTTGAAGCGGCCCGTGTCTTCCCAGGTCAGATCGACGACGTCGAGGCCGTGCTTCTTCGCGAGCTTCGTCGGCTCCTTCGCGCGCACCATGCTCGCGGTGCGATCGATCGCTTCGGTGTGGCGCGCATCGTCGCGCTTGGGTGCGGGTGCTTCGGTCTCGGCAGGGCGGGCAAACAGTCGGCTGAAGAACGTCATCGTCGGGCTCCTTTCCCGACCAACGCGACGCACCCCGAGTTGGTGACAACAAATCTCGATATGGCGTAACTGGGCCTGGCGCCGGCGTTTCCTGTCGTCTCAGCGACCGACGCTAGTAGTGGAAGCCCAGGCCGAGCTGGCCTGTCGTGGTGCGCCACGTGTCGTCCGGGTAGTCCACGTGCAGTGGATTGCTCTCGCTGTCGGTGAACTCGTCGAACGCGAAGCCGCGGATCCGCGCGTCCGCGAAGGCGAACCAGCGCGAGCGCCGCACCTCGAGGCCGGCGCCGACGCCCGCCTGTACCGCGGCCGCGCGCGCACCGTGATCGCCCTGGTACACGCCGCCGATGCCGAGCGCGACGAACGCGACCGGCGTGATCCAGTAGGGAAAGCGCAAGCCGGCGGCGACGTTGACGCTGATCACGCGCGAGTCGACGCCGGGCACGAAGTCGCTGCCGAGCTGCGCGTCGAACATCCACGGCTTGTGATCCCACGACCAGCGCGCGGCGAAGCCGACCCCGCCGACGCCGTGCTGCTTGCCGTTCGCGATCGCGGTGCCGCCGCTGACGGACATGTAGCCCGCGACCGTCACCATGTCCGTGACGGTGTGCAGCTCGTCGCCCGGCTCGGGCACGTGCGCTTCGTCGATCTCGAACGTCGTCTGGTTGACGGTGTGATCCACCGCGCGAACACCGGGGACGAGCTCGCTGCTCGACGGCGTCTTCAGCGAGTAGTCGCGCAGCGGGTGCGGCCCGGCGATAGTCATCTTGTTGCCCTCGATGCGCTGGATCGACGAGTCCCGCGGGAACACGTCCCACGACACGAGCGGCGCGAGCTCCCGGATCTTTGCGAGCGCGCCGTCACGCGCTTCCCTCGCGGCCGGCGGCGTCGCGTCGTCGATCGGCTCCTCCGATGTCGAGGGCGCGAGATCCTGCTCGGGCGTTCGCCACGAGGTCCCGACGGCGATCGGCAGCGTCGTCTCGCGCACGATGGTGCAGCTCGAGGCGCGATACGCCCTCGCCGACGTGTTGACGGTGACCATCGTGCTCGGCGCGGTCGGGTGCCCGCAGTTGGGTGGGGTCTGGTAGCTCGTACACGCGGTTCCGGACAGCTCGCTCTGCACCGCGCGGATCACGATGATCTCGTCGATCGGCGTGACGTTCGCCGCCTCGCGCGCCTCGCGACACATCTCGTCGTCGGTCGGCCAGTCCTCGTCGGTCTTCGCGAGCTCCGCGATGACCTTCACGTGCTTCGCCGCGCGCAGCCCGTCGATCCACGGACGCACGAGGTCGTCGGGCCCGCGCCCGATGACGACGACCGACGGCGGCAGCGCATACCCGAGGGTGGTCACCTTCGTCGTGATCGGCGTCCGCTGACTGCCACAGGCTGCCAGGACCGCCAGCAGGACAACCGTGTGACGCATTCGCGAAATCTAGCCATCGTCGTCGAGACCGGCGGTGGCGCGGTGCGGCACATGCGAGCAAAGGTCGAAAGTTCGCCCGCGGCGCGGCGCGTTCGTACCATTTCGGAATGGACGTTCACGACTTCCGCCGAGCGGCCCCTCGCATCGCGACCGACAGCATCTGCGGGATCGTCGCAGGGCGCGCTCTCGTGCCGGCGTCGATGGCAGACCTGTCGTGGCTCGGTCTGCGCCTCGAGCTGCCGTTCGATCACACGACCGCGAGCCGCGTCGTGCAGCTCGAGATCGAGCTCCCCGGCGTCGACGAGATCGTCTGGGCGCGCGGCCACGTGACGTTCGCGCGGCTCACGCCGATGGGCGGCTTTCACCCCGACGGACAGCCGCGCCTGTGGTGCAGCGCCGGCGTGCAGATCGATGTCGCCGCGCCGAGCGAGCGCCGCCTGGTCCGCGACCTCGTGATCGAGACGACGCGAGCCCGCGACGTGCGTGACCACGTCGCGTGTAGCTGCTGTTAGGGCATCGCCTTCGCGGCGGCGGCCTTGCGACCCGCCTTGGTCCGCGCGGCCTTGCCGGCGAGCTTCGCCTTCGCGGTGCGCGCCTTCATCTTGGCCTTCGCGACGCCCTGCTTGACCTTCGTGCCGACCTTGCCGGCGGCTTCCTCGACGCGGCCCTGGCCCTCGCGGACCTTGTCACCGGTGATCTTGCCTTCGGCCTTCTTCAGCTTGCCTTTGATCGTACGTCCGATAGAGCCCATGTTGAATTCTCCTTCGGGCGGCACTCGTGCATCGCACGTGCCTGCGAGAACGGCCGTTCTCGTCGAGGATTCGTAGCGCACGCGCTCACGTGAGCGATGTCGCGCGAGCGATCGCCGGCTCGAAGCGTGTACGCACTGCGTACGCAGTTCGGGTCGAGACCCGGGCGCGCTCGTCGAGCGATCAGGGCGTTACTCGCGAGCTTCGCTGGTCCTGTTGTTGCCAGCACGCTCCGCATGTCTCACGCCGAATCCATCCTCACCCATCAGCGCAATGTCACCCGCGAGCTCGGCTCGATCGGCCACATGCGGGAACGCAGGCCCGCGTATGACCTCGCCCTCGCGCCGAACCTCGAACGAGCGCGATCGAGCCTCGCGCAGGTCCGCAGCGAGCTCGAGGTCGCACGCGCCGCTCTCGGCGCGCAGGCGGCCGAGGTCGAGGCGTGGCTCGCGCAGCACGAGCAAGCGGTCGGACAGATCGAGCTCCTGCACGAGGCCGTCGGCATCCTGCAGCGCGAGGCTGAGGTCGAGCAGTACGGGAACATGGCTCTGGTACAGGCGCTGGAGTCGGCCGAGCGCAACCTCGAACGCGATCCCGAGAACGCCGCGAGGGCGTGGGACGCCGTCACGCAATTGATCGGCGAGCTCGATCAGCCGCGGTTCCACGCGGTTCCGGAGATCGGGACCATGCTGACGACGTATCGCGCGTTGCAGGACCGCGTGAACGTGGAGCTGGGCCCGCGGCTGGCAGCGCAGCGCGCCGAGCCGCTGATCCGAGAAGCTGACTCCTCGATCGACGAGCTCCGCTACGCGATCGATCGAGGCGACGAAGACCTCGTACTCGAGCGCCGCGCAGCCTTGCGCGCAGCGCTCGCGAAGCTGCCGCTCGGCGTGCCCGAGGCGACCGCGATCGCGGCGAAAGGTGCCGCGGAGATCCGGCGCTCCGACGACGAAGTCGGACCGCAGCTCCTGGTGCGCGAGCTCGAGCGGGTCGAGAAGACAGTGCTGCCGCTGATCGAGTATGTCGAACAGGGACTCGCCACACCGTCGGCGCCGCGCGTCGTCGAGTACGCGCCTCGCCTGCGTGCGCGGCTCGCGACGATCGCGCCGTATCTCTCGCACGACCGCGCGCAGCGACTGGACGAGCGTGCCCGCGCCGCGCTCGGACGGATCACGGAGGTTCTCGGACCCGACATCGCACACGAGGTCGAGCTCGCTGACACGGTACCGTCGTTCGCGACGGATCCGGCGCAGGGGACGCGTGTCGAGGCAGCGGTGAAGCGGTTGAACGAGGCGCTCCTCTCCTATCGCGAGTCGCACCTCGCGGGCATGGAGTATGCGGAGAACGAGCTCGACTTCGTCCATGGGTCGCCGATGCCGGTGACGAACCGCGTCCTCGAACAGGCGGAGAGCTCGCAGCGCGAGATGACGCGGTTCGCGCGCCGCGCCGAGGAGCTCGCCGGCGAGCTGGCGGCGATCGCGCCGGGTCACGTCGCGATCGGGACGGTGAAGGAGCTCGTCCCGGTGCTGATCCGCCGCGGCAAGACGTGGCGCGAGCGCCTGGAGCCGCGCTGTACCCTCGCGAATGCGATCGACGAGGTGCGTTCGTGGTTCGAGCGGGCGCGCGAGGAGGCCGAATCGGAGATCGACTCGCCCCACCGTGCGATCTACGTGTGGCCAGAGGTGCTGCAACATCTCGCGCGCGCCGGCGAGCAGCTCGCGCAGGCGGCCGACATCTTCCCCGACGAGCCGGAACACGTGAGCGCCTGGCAGGCGAAGGTCGCGACCCTCCGTCACCACGCGATCGCGCAGATGGAGGCGACGTGCGTGGCGGAGGCGACGCGGCTCGCGACGGCGAACTTCATGGACGCGGCACAGGAGTTCGCGAACGCGCTCGCGGAAGCGGTTCCGGCGTCGAGAGAGAATGCCCGCATCGCGGCCATGATCGCGGGCACCGCGGACGCACGCGAGAAGGCCGCACTCGAGATCGAACGTCACGGCGTGTTGATCCGCCGCTGTGCGGAGCGGTCCGCGCGTGCCGCGCGCGAAGCGTACGCCGCGTGGGTCGCGGAGCATCCGCCACTCGTCGCGCTCGCGGGTGCGATCGTGGCGAACATCGATCAGTACCGCGGCAAGTACATCGCGGGCCGATGCTCGCACCTGGGACTCTCGCTCGCCGACGAGCCAGACACGATTCGTGGTGACGTCTACCAGATCGACTACGACGAGGACGTACGCGCGCAGCTCCGCGCCGGCATGGACTTCCTCGACGCTCAGTTCGAGACGCGCGCGAAGCAAACGGCGGCCGCCGCCGGCGTGGACGGCCTGTGCACGACGACGCAGCACTATCCCCGTGACGCTCGGTACCACGCGGAGATCGTCGGCATCGCGACGTACGTGCCGCAGCACGAGATCCGGGACGCGCGCGGCGTCGTCATCGGCACGATCGCCGGCGCACCGTACCCGGTGCCGCGCATCGTGATCCGCGCCGTCAGTACGACGTACTTCGTCGTCGTGCCGGGGCAGCCACCGCACCTCGAGGGGCTGACCTTCGAGGACGACTAAGGAAGCACGAGGTCCGCGGGCTTCACCGCGAGCTCGTCGCGCTTCCTGCCGTCGAGGATCTTCACGCCCGCGTCGGGCTCGTACGAGAGGACCGCGACGCGCGCAGCGGTGATGAAGAACGGCTGCTGCATCTCCTGGAGGAACAGCATGCCGAGATCCCAGTCGACGCGCTCGACGATGCCCATCTGCCAGTGCAGGTAGACGTCATCGGTGCCGGTCGGCGTCTCGCTGTCCGGAAACGCGAACACTCGCGCACCGACGACGAGGTTCTTCTTCGTCGCGGGCACGCTGCGATACGCGGTGTACGGCGGCGAGTCGCCGTTGGCGAGCGGGGCCGGGCGCTTGGGACCCCACTTGGTGAACACCACGGGGTACGCGGTCCGCAGCGTCGACGCGTTGACTTCGTTCTTCACCCAGAGCCACGCATGCGCGGGCAGGCAGTGGTCGTGCGCGGCGGTGCACGGCAGGCTCTCGTCGCGAATCCACCAGCGCTCGATCTCGATATCGAGCTTCACCGGGAGTCCCTTCGAGACCCCGGCCCATGGATCCGCGGGCTCGCTCGAGATCGGCAGGTACTGGTCGTTCCCGCGGACGTATCCACCGCGCTGAGAGAACGGGCCCTTCGACTCGATGATCGCCGGGGCGGCCACGTCGGGCACGTTCAGCGTCTTCGGGGGCTTCGCGGGCACCTTGCTGCTCGCGCTCAGTGCGACGCCACCGCCGCTCTGCTCGGGAGCCTTCTCCGTCGAGGATGTGCGTGCGGGCGCCGGCCCGGCCTGCGCCGTGGTGATGAAGGAGCAGCCGGCGAGCGCGAGAAAGCTGATGCGCCACATCACTTCACCGCGATCCCGGTGACGAGCACCGGCGTCGTGCTGTTCTTCGGATACGCGACCGCGACGACGTCGTCGGTGATCGAGACCGTCATGCCGGCGGTCAGGCCGGCCGCGTACTTCGCGAGCACCTTGAGCGGGGGCGATGGCGGCACCTCGATCGTCTCGTTGATCCAGACATCGCACTGATACTCGTAGATGAACTGGCCGCTGTCGGTGATGCGCTGGAGGCGGTTGGTGGAGTGGCCCTTGGTGCAACGCGTCTGCTTAACCTTCTGCTTCTGGAACGTGACGACCGCCTGCTCGCCCTCGATCTTCACCGCGGTGATCGCGCCGAGCCCGGTGATGCCGACGTTGGCGTCACCGTCGATCCAGTCGCGATGCAGATGCTGGTATGCGATCTCGGCGTCGCGCTGATCGAGCTGGAGCCCCGCTGTCATGATCGCGGTCAGCGTCGCGGTGCGCGGTCCGCGCGACCCGGGCCATCGCTGGAGGCCCGCGCCGATCACGCGCGTGAGCGCGTCCATCTTGTTCTCGAGCTTGGCACACACGTTGAGCGAGAGCGCCGCGAGGTACCCGGAGGGCTGCGCGATCACCATCGGCACGAGTTGCTGCAGAAAGGTGTTCCCGGGCTCCGCGGCGATCGCGGTCAGCTTCTTCACCGGCACGGCCTCGACGGCGGCTCTCCACGCGGCCTCCGCGCGCGCCATGCACCCGGCGCTGGCCTTGCGCGAACCCGACACGCGCGCGTCGTCGAGATCCGCCATCAGCGCGAGCGTCTTCGCGTCGGCGCTCCACGACTTGTGGATCTGTTCGCCGAGCTCGAACATCTTTGCGTACGCGGGATCCTTGTCGCGCAGGGCCTTCGCGTCAGCACGAAACTGCGCGAGCTTGCCGAGCGTCTCGTACGCGACGATGCGTGCCGTCATGCGGTCGGCTAGCTCGTACTTCTTGTCGGCGGCGATCTCGGCGGCGATCCGCGTCATGTCGAGGCCGTCCGCGTCGGGCGCGCACATCGCGAAGGCGACCGGGCCGTCGTCCTGTGAGCCGCGCGACATGCACGTGCGTAGGTACGCGAGGCGACCGAGCTGCGAGAGCTTCGCCCCGAACGCGTCGGCGATGTAGGCGACATCGGTGTCGCCGGTGTCGCCATTGAGCGCCGAGTACTGATCGAGCGGCGAGGAAGTGCTCCACGGCGCCTGGCGATTCTTTGCGAAGAAGTCGTCGTTGTTGCGCACGTTGCTCGGATAGTGTGCCCACTCGTTCACCTCCACCCAGTCGGCATCGGTCAGGCCGAGCTTCTTCGACCACGCGACGCGCATTGCTTCGATCTGCTTCGCGTAGCTGGCGATCTCCGTCTCCGGGTAGCAGGTCGCGCCGATCAGGTTGCGCAACGCGTCCCGCGGGTCGGTCTCGCTGAACAGCGACTTCATGTCGTATCGGGGCTTGTCCAGCGCCGGACCTCCCTTGCACCAGGCGGGTGCGGCGAGGGCGGTGGCTGTACGAGTGCAGAGGATGGCGACCGCGCCGAGGATGATGGGAATTCGCATGCGGCGAACGAATGGCAAGCGGCATACCGCTCTGACCTCGGGTCGTTCCGGCCAGTTGTCGCCGGCGGTAGCCGGCTGCGTACGCGATCTGCGTACGCGATCGAGCGTGCTCCACAACTCCCTCGCCCCCCTGGCGGGCTGATACGTTGGAAGACCCCCGGTGAAAGACACGAGTCCTGATCGAGAGGAACCGCGCGCGGCGAACAGCGGTGACTTCGTGCTCGTCGCGGGCAAGGGATGCTTCATCACACATCCGCTGTCGAAGCCCGAGATCCGGATCGGCCGCGAGCGTTCGTGCGAGATCGTGATCGACGACGCGATCTTGTCGCGACAACATGCGGTGCTGCGCGTGGGTACGCGATTGACCATCGAGGATCTCGGCTCGACGAATGGCGTCGTGCTCGACGGGCAGCGGCTCGCCAAGAACACACCGAGACAACTCGTGATCGGCGATGCGTTTCACATCGGACCGTATGCCTTCCTGATCGCAGCCGGTGACGCCACACAGGCGAGCTCGTCGCGGCTGTCGGGATCCGAGCGGCTGCGCGTCGAGGATCCGACGATGGAGGGTGTGCCGTCATTCGTGCGCGAGGTTGCCCGGTCGTCGACGAGCGTGCTGATCCTCGGCGAGACCGGCGTGGGCAAGGACGTGCTCGCCGAGACCCTGCATCGGTTGTCGGGACGTACGGGCGACGTCGCGCGCGTGAACTGCGCGGCGCTCGCCGAGCCGCTGATCGAGAGCGAGCTGTTCGGCCACGAGAAGGGCGCGTTCACCGGCGCGACGACGTCGAAGGTCGGACTGCTCGAATCCGCGCAAGGGGGCACCGTGTTTCTCGACGAGATCGGCGAGCTGCCACTCGCGACGCAGGCAAAGCTGTTGCGAGCGATCGAGTCTCGCGAGGTGCTGCGCATCGGCTCGATCCGCCCGATCTCGATCGACGTGCGCTTTCTCGCGGCGACGAACCGCGATCTACCCGCGGAGGTCGCGGCGAAGCGATTCCGCCACGACCTCTACTTCCGCCTCGACGGGATCACGTTGACGATTCCTCCGCTACGCGAACGGCGCCATCGCATCGCGGGCCTCGCCGCTCGCTTCCTCGAGCAAGCATGTGTCGCTGCTCGCAGGCCGCTGCGCGCACTCGCGATCGAGACGATCGAGACGCTCGAAGCGCACGACTGGCCAGGCAACGTGCGCGAGCTGAAGGCGGTGATCGATCGCGCGCTCCTGCTCTCGCGCGATGGCGCGATCGGCGTGCGCCACCTGGCATTCTCGCCGCGCGCGCTGAACCAGCGGGATGACGATGACGACGACGAGCCGGACGACCCGGGGGATCCGTTCCTTTCGACGCTGTCTCCGGCGCAGCTCGCGGAGCGTGCGCAGTACGTCGACGCGCTCGAGCGCTCTGCCGGCAATCAAACACGCGCTGCGAAGCTGCTCGGTGTGTCGCGCAGCACGATGACGAATCGCCTGCGCCTCTATCGCATCACGAGGCCGCGGTCGTGAAGTCCACGGATCGAGATTCGCCGCCGGCGGATCAGCTCCCCACGCAGCCGCTGACCGACGCGGAGGCAGCGGTCGGGCGTTCGATGATCGGCCGCTACGCGATCCAGCGCGTGCTCGGCCGCGGCGGGATGGGTGTCGTCGTCGCGGCGCACGATCCCGAGCTCGATCGGCTGGTGGCGGTCAAGATCCTCGTCGAGCACGGCGCGCGAGGAGAGCTGCTCGGCGCGGCGCTGCGACGCGAGGCTCAGGCGCTCGCGCGCGTCACGCACCCGAACGTGCTGTCGGTCTACGACGCGGGTGTCGACGGCTCGCCGTACCTCGTCATGCAGCTCGTCGATGGCGAGACGCTCGGCGCGCATCTGCAGCGCACGAAGCCGCGGCCGGACCAGATCCTCGCGTTGTTCCTCCAGGCTGCCCGTGGACTGTCCGCGATCCACGCGGCGGGATTGATCCATCGTGACGTGAAGCCGAGCAACATCCTCGTCGACAAGCGCGGGGTCGTGCATGTCGCGGACCTCGGGCTCGCACGCATCGGCGAGCTCGCACAGCGCGCCGATGGAGAATCGGTTCCGACGACGCAGACCAATACCGTCGCGGGAACGCCCGCGTACATGGCGCCCGAGCAGTTCGAGCGGCGCGAGCTCACGCCCGCGTGCGATCAGTTCAGCTTCTGTGTCTCCCTGTGGGAAGCGCTCGCGGGCGAGCGGCCCTTCCGCGGAGACAGCGAGGAGGAGATCGCGAGGGCGGTGCGACGTGCGCCACCCGATGCAAGCATCGAGGGCATCTCGAGGTCGCAGCTCGCGGCGTTGCGGCGCGGGCTGTCGGTGGACCCGACGGCGCGATTCCCATCGATGGACGCGCTCGCGGCGGCGCTCGGCGGGTCGACGTCGCGCGGGTCGCTCGTCGTCATCGGCGGCCTGACGCTCGCCGGTGGGGCCGCGATCGCAGGTGCGCTCGGCCTCGCCGCATGGGTGTCGTCGTCGCCGACGCAGCGCACCGACGCAGCGGTCGCCGTCGCGCCCACGCGCCCGACGACGACTGCGTTCGACGTGGCGGACATCCGCCGCCTCACGCTCACCGAGTCGTGCGACGAGTACCCGTCGATCGGTCCGGACGGCACCGTGTATTACGATGCGGTGTTCGGTGCCGATCAGCACCTGATGGCATACGACCCGAAGACGCGCGAGTCGCGCGAGCTCACCCACACCAAGGGCTGGGACCTCGCGGCACGCATCTCTCCGGACGGCAAGCGCCTCGTCTGGCTCCGCAAGACGGACGACATGATGGCGGCGCATGTCGCCGATGTGGACGACCTCGTCAACGCGAAGAAGATCGTGCCGGGTGGTTTCCGTCCGACCTGGTCGCCCGACGGCAATCACGTGTGGGCCGGTGGTCGCAAGGGCATCTCTCGCTACGATGCGACCACGCTCGCGGTGAACCGAACCCTGGCGCTGCCCGAGGGAGCATTTCCGATGGCTGCGATCGAGCTTCCCGATCAGCGCGTCGTGGTGTTGACCAGGAACGGGACCGCCGTCGCCGACGGTCTCTACATCTACGAGACCGGGGACGCGAATCCGCGTGCGCTGATCCCGGCGAGCGATGCGAACCCGATGGACGAGGTGCTCGCCCTCTCGCCGAACGGTGATGGTGTTCTCGTCGGCAAGTGGCAACCGACCAATAGCGTCGAGGTCTGGCACGTACCGTTCGACGGAACACCAGGCGTCGCGGTCAGCGGCGCCGCGATCAACGCGCGCAAGTTCCTCGCGATCCAGGGCAAGCGCCTCGTGTGGTCCGATTGCACGGAAGGGCTCTCGCTGGCGACGCTCTCGCATACGCCCACCGGGGCGACGAAGTTCATCGAGCTGGCGCGCAACAACTGGGTCGACGCCTATCCGTCCGCGGTGCCGGGAACCGACGATATCGTCTTCATCTCGTATCGCAGCACGGTCGACGAGATCTGGCGCATGTCGCGAAGCGGTCAGCGGCCGCGCGTGGTCCCGTTCGGCAAGCTCGAGCTCGACCGCTTCGCGATCTCGCACGACGGAACGTGGATCGTCGGCAACAACGACACCGGTGTCTACGCGGGGCCGATCGGCGGGACGGCGCCGCCGACCAAGGTCCACGAGGACGACGACAGCGAACAGAACGCCGTGTTCTCGCGCGACGGGCAGTCGATCTTCCTGGAGCTCCGCGACGGCAAGAAAGATCGCATCGCCGTGATGGCCCGAACCGGCGGGGCGACGACGTGGGTGGTCCCCGCTCCGAGCATGGCGCCCGCAACATCGCCGACAGCGGACGTGCTCGCGTATCTGACCGAGCTACCCGGGGACAAGATCGCGCAGCGCGTGATCATGCTGCTCGATCTCGCGACGAAGAAGACGCGAAGGCTCGACGTGGCACCCTATCCGTATCGCGATCTTCGCTGGTCGCCCGATGGCAAGCGCCTGCTCGCGATTCGTCGCGATGGTCAGATCGCCGAGGTCGACATCGCGACGAGCAAGATCTTGCGGACGTTCGACGCCGGCGCCGATCAGATCTTCGGCGCGACGTACATCGGCGACGACATCATGGTCGGCCACTCGTCATCGGCGGGCGACATCTGGGAAGCCACCCTGCGTTAGCGTACGAGACCGCGCCGCAGCTTCGCCATCCCGCCGAGCCAGCGATCGTAGCTCGCGGCCTTGTGCGCGACGTAGGTCGCCACCGACGGGTGAGGCAGGATCAAGAACGTCTCCTTGCCCATGCCCTCGATCGCGGCGCTCGCCACGTCGTCGGCGGAGATCACGCCGTCGACGTCCGCGCCGTTCATCGACTTGCCCTGGATCATCGCGGTGTCGACCGCCTGCGGGCACAGCACGGACACGCGGATCCCGTGGTCCTTGTGCGTGATCGCCAGGCTCTCCGCGAAGCCGATCGCGGCGTGCTTCGTCGTCGAGTACGCGGCGCTGCCGATCTGCGACAGGAGCCCGGCCGCGGACACCGTGTGCAGGAAGTACCCGCTCCGGCGCGCGATCATCGACGGCAACACCGCGCGCGCGGCGAACACGTGCGCCATCACGTTGACGCGCCACGCGAGGTCCCACGCGGCGGTCGGGGTCGAGGCGGCGTTCGCGGGATCCGGGTCGATCGGCAACACGCCCGCGTTGGAGCAGAACAGGTCGATCGGGCCGATCGTCGCCTCGACGTCCGCGACCAGTGCCGCGATCGCGTGCTCGTCGGAGACATCGAGACCACGCGCGCTGGCCGTCGCGCCGAGCTCCGACGCGACGCGCGCGGCGCCGACCTCGTCGACATCGGTGACGACGACGTGCTGCGCTTCCTCGCGAACGAAGCGTGCGGCGAGCGCGCGCCCGATTCCGCTCGCAGCTCCCGTGATGACGACGATCTTGCCCCGAACGTCCATGGGGCAACGGTACACCTCCTGGTACCATCAGGACGGATGCGGCCGATCGAGCTCTATCGTCCCGAGCTGGAAGTATCGAAGGCGGACTTCGTTCGCGTGCACACGCGACCGTTCCTGATCTACTCGCAGAACCCATCGCGCGAGAGCACGCCGGTCGATGCGCGCCTGATGACGATAGACCGCTTCGTCGTCGACGGAAACCGCCCGTCACCGATGGGGACGATCGTCGCGACGGAGCTCGTCGCCCGCGATCCCGACGAGAAGAAGATCGTCACGATCGGCGCCGCTCCGACGAGCGACATCATCATCAACGACAACTCGCTGTCCAAACAGCACGCCTGGTTCGCGCGCTCCAACGAAGCGTACGAGGCGTGGCAGCTCTGGGACAACGACTCCGTCGGGGGAACGCAGGTGAACGGTCAGCTGCTCAAGCCGGGCTTTCCGCAGGCGCTGCAGAGCGGCGACGTGATCACGCTCGGCTACGTCGAGATGACGTTCCTCACGGCCGACGCGTTCTACTCGCTCGTGAAGCACCTGCTGCGCTGAGACGGCTACGGAGAGAACACGAGCGGCGTGCGGAACGTGATGCCGCCGCCGACGTGGAGCGTGCCGACGTCCGTCACGAGATCGCGCGCGCCGGCCTCGACGTACACGCCGAGCGCGTAGGTTCCGAGGAACAGGCCGCGCGGCTCGATGCCGACGCCGCTCGCGTAGATCTCGGCGCTGAGGCGACCGGTCGCGCCGAAGCCGGCCTGGTCGTTGCCGAACGCCGAGCTGCCGACGTACTCGCCGCGCGCGGCGGCCCACGTGCGCCACCACGATCCGTGCGACAGCGTCTGGCCGACCTCGAGGTACGCGCCGCCGTAGATGACGCCGTTCGCATCGTCCATCACGCTCGTGTCCTTGGGCGCCGAGAGCAGCGCTCCGAACACGCCGATGCCGACATCGGTGTTCGTGGGCTTGGGCGAGAGCGACGCCCAGTGGATGCCGATCGCGGCGCCGATACCCGGCGCGAAGCCGCGGGCGGTGTCGACGCCGGCGGCGCCGATGTCGATCTTGAGCGGCATCATGAAGCGTGGCCC
This sequence comes from uncultured Kofleriaceae bacterium, assembly GCA_964617845.1. Taxonomy (GTDB): domain Bacteria; phylum Myxococcota_A; class Polyangia; order Haliangiales; family Haliangiaceae; genus JABFXX01. The sequence goes on from CAZUAR010000002.1 coordinate 74,269, forward strand.
CGGGCGGCGGCGGTAGCGCACCTCCGTGGTCGGCGCGGGGCTCGTGCGGTGGTCACGAACCTCGGGTTGAGCGTCGGCGGCCGACGCGTCGAGCAGCGTGGCCGCGAGGAGGGTCACACCGAGCAGGCTAGATAAGCGCATGCGGCGAGCATGTCCACGGCGTGTGCCAGCGACGCACGACGCGTAAATCGGTTGCCCGCGTGGGTCGCGTGAACGGCAATTGACGATCGGAGCGGGCCGATCTTCACGCGCGGGGCGATGCGCAAGTCGTTCCCTGCCATGGGCGTGGGCACGGGTCTGGACCTCCCACCCGCGATGGCGGCGGGCACGGCAACCGTGCGAGAGTCTTCGCGGCATGCGTGGCCCAGCTCTCGCACGACGCGCCGACGCGATGCGTCCCCTGTTCGCGATGTTGATGGCGACTACGCTTGTTGCGTGTGGGCTCGACGACGGCGCGCCGGACGGCGGTGACCTCGAGGACGTCGAGTCCGCGGATGACCTCGCGGGCATCGGCGGCGACGACAAGATGGACGGCGAAGCGACGTGGATGGATATCGGCCTCGGCGTCGCGTACCAGCGGGTCAATACCGGCAACGCGATCGTCATCGCGTACGGCGGCTACTCGGCGAAGCTGAGCTACTCGGCGGCGTGGGTCAGCGAGCTCGTCGATCAGGCGCTCGGCGCCGCGGACGTCGGCCACGTGTACGCGGTGAAGGGGCCGCAGGATGCGGGCTACAACGCGAAGGAGATCGCGAACAGCAAGCTGCGCGCGCATCTCGCGACGTTCGATGACGGCGTGTCGCCGATCTACATCGTCGCGCACTCGAGCGGCGCGTTCGTGGCGCACGAGATCCTGAACCAGTGGCACAACAAGGGCATGCAGTCGGTGCTCGCGCGCGTACGCTACGCGAACCTCGACGGTGGCGGCTCGGGCTTGAACACGACGCTCGTCGGCGAGCTCGACATGATCTCGTTCGTGTACGCGAAGGATCCGACGCTCGCGCGTGGCCTGTCGCAGAACGCGGGTGCCGCGGTCGCGCTCGGCCAGACGTATCGCATGTACGGCGGCGCCTTCGAGGTCACGCAGCCGAACACGGGCTGCAACTCGGGCGCGGGCTGGTGCTTGCACGACGTGGTGATCACGCAGAAACCGCACGACCCGAACACGTACAACCTCGCGCTCGACTACACCGACTTCGTCGATCGTCCGGTGACGACGGCGTATCTCGATCTGTTCATCGCGACCGAATAGTCAGCGATAGAGGCCGTTGTTCGCCGGCGCGGTGAACGCGCGGTACTCGATGTCGAACGGCGTGCCGACGAGCGCGCCCGGCTCCGCTCGCACGATCAGGCCCTTCGGCGTGACCTTGCGGTAGCGAGCGTCCGGCGGCAGGTCGTCGTTGTCGGTGCCGCCGGCGGAGAACAGCGTGTGCAGTCGCTGCGCGCCGTCGAACACGGTGTGGAAGCCGTCGTCGGTCTGCTCGTGGCCACGGATCAGTGTGTGGCAGCCCACGCGCTCCATGAACTCGCGGAACTGTTCGCGACCGAAGTTGAAGCGCGGGCTCTCGCGCTGCAGCTCGACGGGCACGCGATCGGTGTCGACCGGATCGCTCCACATCATCTCGAAGCGCACGACGGCGTCGTCGAGGTTCGACAGATCGCTGTAGCCCGCGATCGTGTCCTCGCGCGGGATGCCGCCGTGGACGAACAGCGTGCGATCGAACAGCAGTGACGTCGGCATGTGATCGAACAGGTGCCGATACGCCTCGAGGACGTCGACGGGCGCGATCGCCGCGAGGCCGGGCACCGCCTCCGCGGGATTGACCGCGCTGACCACGCTGGCCTCGCGACGCACGAGGTACTCGTGGTTGCCGCGCAAGAGGTACACGTGATCCGGAAACGTCACGAACAGCTTCAGCGCGGCGCGCAGCACGCCCTCGAAGCTGAACAGTCCGCGATCGATGAAGTCGCCGAGCAGCACGAGCTTCACGTCGGGGTGCGTCGCCGGATCCGCCTGGTGGCGCAGCACGCGCTCGATGAAGTCCGTCTGCAGTAGCGCGCCCTTGAGGCACGAGTAGCAGCCGTGCAGATCGCCGAGGACGATCAGCTCCGTCGGGCGGTCCGGACGCAGCACGTGGACGTGTCCGTCGAGCCATCGCGTGCCGGCCGCGAGCTGGCCGACGTCGGTGACGCCGAGGAGCCGCCCGTTGCCCCGCGCGCGCTGTCGCTCCCACGCGGTGATCGCCTCGAAGCACAGGTGGTAGTCGCTACCGAGCTGCGCGTGGAGCTGCGCGGGATCCGTCGCGTAGCGATGCTCGAGCTGATCGAGCAATGGGTGCCCGTACGCTTTCGGCTCGAGCGTCAGCGGCGGCTCGATCACGAGCTGATCGGCGGGCGGCGGACCGGGCGCGGGCACGAGCGTCGGCGCGGCGCGGAAGTACGCGACGAGCTCGTCGTGTAGCTCCCTCTCGACCTCGTCGACCTCGCCGTCGGCGTGCATCACGACGCTCAACAGCTCGAGCGCGACCTCCTGATCCGCCGGCGTGAACGATCGGAACAGCGCGACCGCGCGAACCTTGAGCCGCGTCGAGACGTAGCGATCGTCCTCGCTCGACGTGACCTCGGCGACGATGCCGGCGATCTCCGTCTCGAACTTCGCGTACGCCTCGTCGAAGCGCGCTTGCCAGTCGACCAGCGTGTCCGGCGCCGACGGATCCGCGACGTGTCCCGCGAGCTTCTTCGCGTAGCGGCGGATCATCGCCTGCTCGCCCTCATGGAGCCGGCCGTCGATGTACGCGACCGTGAGCAACAGATCGATGACCGAGAAGACCGACTGAGACTGCACCGAGCGATCAGACTACCGCAGACACGGACGCGCTACGCGCCGTGGCAGGTCTTCTCGTCAGTACTCGACGTACGTCGAGGGCGACGCGTCCGCCATGTCGAAATAGTAGTCGATGTCGTACGTGACGGCCTTCTTCATCGTGGCGCGGAACGTCTGCGCGCGCTTCGCGAGGCCGCGCAGCACGTACAGCGCGTAGAGCTTGCGTGGCTCCGACGAGCTGAACCAGCGCATCTTCTCGAGCGCCGCGAGGTAGCGATCGAGCTTGCCGGCCCTGAGGTCGGCCGCCGGCTGCGACTTCACGTACGTGAACAACAGCTCCCAGCTCACCCCCGACGGTGTCGAGCCGCCCCACCAGTTCGCCGGCACGAGCTGCTGCTCGATGATCTCGGCGACCAGCGGGAGGTACGGCACGATGTCCTTGCTCGCGAGCGCGTTGATGAAGATCGGCTTCCAGTTCGTCTTCGCGTTCGCGACGAGGAGGGGCCGTGCCTGATCGAACGGGAACGAGAGCAGCGCGAGCGCGGCGGCGGCGCTGACGTTCGCATCCTTGTCGTTGATCAGCGGGCCGAGGAGCGGCAATAGCTGCGGATCCTGCGAGTAGCCGATCGCGAGCGCGGCGGTGCGGCGAAGCTCGGCGGAGATGTCGGTCGCGGCGATCTTGATCGGCGTGCGATCGGCCTTCTCGGCGCTGATCAGCACGGCGGCGGAGCGTACGCCGATGTCGACCTCTCGCGTCCACGCGAGGACGGTCGCGGCGGGCAGCTTCGACGAGCGGCCGAGCGCGCGGATCGCCACGGCGCGGATCGCGTTGTCGGGGTGCGAATTCGCCGTCGCGAGAAGATCGTGAAACGCGAGGTCGCCGGTCGACGCCTTCGGCAGCGTCAGCTCGCCGATGCCGAGGATCAGCTTGCTGCCGAAGCCGGCGAGCCAGTACTGCGCCTGACGATCATCGAGATACGGGCTGTCGGTCGCGAACACGGAGATCGCGGCCGACGCGACCTCGGGCATCTTCGAGCGGATCATCGGCTGGATCGCAGCGAGCGCGGCCTTGCGATCGAGATCCTTGAGCGTCGAGCGTCCGCCGCCGCTGAGTGCATCGAGGCCACGGATGCCGGCGAGCACATCGTCCTTCTGCTTGCTCGTGAGGAGCATGAGCAACTCGGCGCGAACGGCGAGTGTCACCGTCTTGCCGCGATGCGGACGTGCGTCGAGAGCGAGCATCAGACCCTGGGCCTCGAGTTCGGTGTGGTGTTTGTCGAACTGCCGGTAGACACCGTTGCCGGCGTCGACGGCGAAGAAGATGTACGTGCGTTTCGGTTCGAGCGTGTACGCCAGCGGTGAGTAGCCCGCAACAGGCGATTGGGGTACGGGCGCGTAATATCGGAAGCGGATGGTCTTAGTGAACGTGCCTTTCAGCGCACTGACGACAGCGAGCTGGGCCTCGCGGGCTTCGAAGCCCATGATCGGATCGAAGTACGGATCGGTGACGGGAGCCGTCTTGATGACGGTGGCTTTGACGACGAGGTCGGTGCGCTTGGCGAGATCTTCGAGGGGAATCGCGGGTCCAACGGCGTAGCCATGCGCCGTCGACACACGAAGGGCAACGAAGAGAGCGATGACCCACGCGCGCATCCCTCGACAGTAGCAAGCCGTTCGCCAATCGCACGATGCGCCAACTGCGCAGACTTCCTCGGCTGCAACGTCTGTGGCCTGGAGCCCCAAATTCCCTGTGCAAACTCGTTGTGGTGCGCACGGCCGATTGCTGTCAAACAGTGCGCCCCGTGGGGATCGTGGTGGACATCGAGCGCGAGCTCCTCGGCGAGCTCCGCTACTTGAACGCGAGCAGCAACGGAAAACCCGAAGTGGTCCGCTTGCCGATCGCGCGGGGCACGATCGCGCCCGCGTCACCGGTCTCCGAGGAGCTCGACGCGATCATCGTGTGCAGCGATCTACAGGGCGTGGTGCCGGATCCGCGGACGCGCCTCTCGGATCCGCTGGGCGTCGCGCTCGCGCGGCACCTCGCGGAGCTCTCGGCCGAGGGCGTGATTCCGCCGGCGGCGCGCACCGGCGTGATCCTCGCGGGCGATCTCTACAGTGACCCTGCCGCGAAGAAGCGCGGCGGCTTCGGCTGTGTCGCGAGGGTGTGGGAAGCGTTCGCCGACAACTTCGCGTGGGTGACGGGCGTCGCGGGCAATCACGACGACACCACGGCGATCTCGCCGCTGTTGAACCTGCACGAGCTCGACGGATCGATCGTCGAGCTCGACGGCCTTCGCATCGGCGGCGTCGGCGGCATCATCGGCAACAGCGGCAAGAAGATGCGGCGACCGGCGACCGAGTTCCTCGCGCTGATGGACCGCGTGATCGATCAGCAGCTCGACGTGCTCGTCTTGCATGAAGGCCCGCACGGAGATGACGGCCAGCGAGGCAACGAGGAGATCCGCGCGACGGTGGAGGTGGGTGGCGTCGGGCTCACCGTCTGCGGGCATTGCCACTGGGAGCTGCCGCTCGCGTCGCACGCGGCGGGGCAGATCCTGAACGTGGACGCGCGCTGCGTCGTGCTGCAGCTTCCTCGGTGAGGCTCAGGTCTTGGCGACGAAGAGCTGCGCGTGCTGCTCGTCGGCGCCAGCGAGTAGCTTCTCGCGTGCCGCGGCGTCGGCGGCGCGCTCCGTGGTGAGCTCGTCGTACTCGTGGCCGGACATCACGCGCTCGGCCCAGGTCTCGAGGAGCTCGGTGTCCGAGGTGATCGTGTTCGGAGCCAGCGGTGCGCGCGCCTGCTCGAGGGCCCACACGCGGCGCTTGCCGGCGAGGTAGCTCTTGCGCTTTGCCTTGTGATCGGCGGCGATCTCGTCGGCGATGCGGTCGGCGTCGTCGATGGCTTGCTCCGCGTTGTGCTCGCCGAACGCGTGACCGAGGAAGCGCTCGAGGTGGCGCGTGATGCGCGAGCGAGCGGACGGGCCGCGACGGAACCAGCGGAACGGCGGGATCGACTCCCACCACGCGACCTGACTGCGGGCGAGGAACATCACGCGGCCCGCGAGGCGGCGCAGCGCGGCGCCGGCGGTCGACTCGTACTCCGCGGTCAGCTCCGAGCGCGCGAGCGCGTCGAGGCGGCCGAGCGTGGCGTCCAGCTCGACACCCGAGGTCTCGCCCATCCATCCGGGAGAGATCACGGCGGCGAGCTCGTTCGCGAGGTCGAGCACGAGCGCGTCGAGGAGCGGCGCGAGATCCGACTCGAGGAGCTCGTCGCGCGCGAGCAGGCGGCGCAAACGCTCGATGTTCTCGTCGAAGCCGAACATCGCGAGCAGCGTGGTCGTCGCGTGATCGCCGAGGACGTACGACGGCTCGTGAAGCTCGTCGGCGTCGACCTCGGCGTGAACGACCGCGCCCGCCGCCGCGTCGAGCGTGCGCGCGACGTGCAGCGTGCCGACGCGCCACTTGTTGACCCACGCGCTCTCGCCGTCGATCTCGGGGGCGAAGCGATAGATGACGACGTGGCGCTCGGTCGGCTTCTCCTCGACGAGCATCTGGCTCTTCTTCGCGGCGACCTTCTCGAGCCAGTCCTCGGTCGGCTTCGCCCACCAGCGCAGCCAGTAGCGGCGGTAGATCGGAGTCTCGTCGGGCGTCGACGTCGGAACGAGCAAGCGCTTGAGCGGCATGCCCTTGCCGATCAGCGCGATGTCGATGCCTTCGGTGGCGGCGCGCGCGACCTGATCGTCGGCGAGGAACACGTGCGGGTAGGTCTCGTCGCCGGGCGCGCCGAGCGGGTTCTCGATCGGGTTGTCGAGGAGAACGACCGCCTTGTCCTTGAACCACTCGGCGAGCGAGATGCCGTCGGCGAGCGGGCGCCACAGATCGAGGTGGCGTTCGCGCGAGAGGTCCCAGATCGCGATGTCGAACGCGAGGCGCTGCCCGAGCTGCTCCCACGCCTCGATCTCCTCGCGCGTCGTGCGGTGATTGACGACGAGCAACAGGTCCGCGTCGGAGACCGCGAAGGGACGCGCGACGCGGATGTCGAAGCCGCGCAGCTGGATCGGCCGCGTCTGCGCCGGCGCCTCGAGATCGCCGAGCTCGAGCGTGACGTGCGCCGCGAAGCGCAGATACTCGGGGGCGTCGTCGCGCACGCGCACGCTGATCTCGAGGTCGCGCGTGTCGCCCGCGTCGAGCTTCGCGATCTCGTGCGACCACCCGGTGCCGGGCGCGAGCTCGTTGCCGTCGGCGATGACGACGACATGCTCGTCGCCGAGCTCGGAGTCCGGCGCGGTGGTCACGCGTATGTGCACCACGCGCTTGCACTCCGATGCGGCGCCCAGCGCGAAGCGCGACTGGTTGGTGACGGAGAACCGCACGCGCGTCGCCTCGCCCGCTGCGAGGCTCTTGAGGCTCGCGACCGGCGAGAGGCGCAATGGATAGCGAATCACGAAGCGGCCCTGCTCGATCGCGTCGCCCTCCTGATAGCGCTCGAAGTCGCGCCGCACCGACGGCAACATCGCGCGCTGGAGGATCGACTCCTCGACCTCGAGCGGATCGCTCGGTCCCGACGGCGTGTGCTCCGCGATGCGGAAGCGAAGCTCGCCGGGCACCTTGTAGCGCGCACCCGGTGCGAGACCGGGCGTGCAGCGCAGCTCGCCGGGCTCGGGGCGGATCCAGCCGCCACTCGCGAGCGCGAGTGCGAGCTCGTCCTTGCGCGGCGTGGGCATGCCGCCGACGTTCTCGACCTCGAGGTCGAACACGCGCACGAGCTCGCCCGGCTCGTACACCGCGTCCTCGTTGAGGCTGTCGTGCGCGAACGAGACGAGGCGCAGGTCGTAGCGCGACGGATACGACGTGAACGACTCGCCCTCCTTCACGCGGATCGCGAACGTGCCGGCCTCGCCGTTCGCGCCGGCCTTGGTGCTCGCGCGGCCGGCGGCACCGTCGTAGCCACGCGAGCCATCCGAGCCGCCGGGGTTCGAGTGATAGTGCGTGCGCGTCGACGTCGAGCCGTCCGAGTTGCGATGCGTCGACGTGGTCGTCCAGCTGTACGAGCTACCACCGCGTCCGCCGCTGCCGCCGGTGCCGCCGCCGCCGTTGCGACCGGGCGCGCCGCCGCTGCCGCCGCGAACGTCGTGGCGCAACAGCATGAGCAGCGGGGTGTCCGCGTCGTCGACGGTGACGACGATGTTGCCTCCGTCGCCCGCGTACGCGCCGCTCGTCGCGTTGCCGCCGTTGCCGCCGCTGCCGCCATCGCCACCGTCTCCGCCCGAGGACCACCGCGTGGCGTCGGAGCCGTCGCGTCCGCGCGCGCCATCACCACCGCGTCCGCCGTGTCCGCCGCGTCCGCCGTCGCCACCGATCGCGGACAGCTGGATGTAGCCCGCCTCGTCGATGACGAGCAGGTTGCGGATCTCGCGCTTCTCGCCGCGCGGCATCACGATCTCGCCCGAGAGCTTCACGGAGCCCGCGGCGTCGTCGGCGACCATCGCGAGGTCGATGCGCCCGGCCGTCTCGCCGGGCTGCGCGGGCCCAGCATCGCCACCGTTCATGCCGCTCTGACCACTCGCGGTGCCGGGCGTGCCGTGATGCCCGTCCTCGCCGTCGGCGCCCTTCTGCCCCGAGACGTCGAACGTCGCGAGGGGTTGCACCGCGTCGGGCGTCTCGATCTCGCCCGCAGGGATCTCGGCGTCGCGATAGGGCGAGCTCATTCGACGAGCATAACGGCCCTCGTGAATCCAGACTACGACACGAGGCTGGCGATCAGCGCGCCGACCGCCGCGCCACCGAGGGCGAGGCTCGCGGTCCACAGCGCGATACGCGCGCTGAACGACATGCGTGGCCTCGCGATCGGCGTCTCCGAGGGCGGCGTGTCGCGGCGCGGACGCTCGCTCGCGAGCGGATAGACGAGCTGCGAGACGATCTGGTCGCTGTTCGGTCCGCGCTTCTCGCGACGGCTGTCGCGCGTGGAGGCGAGCTCCGCGTCGGCGGCGATGTCGGTCGACGAGCCCTTGGCAACGCGCTGCTCGCTCATCGCGGACGCGAGATCGGCGAGCGCGAGGTTGCCGGACGACTCGCGCACCGGCGGCAGGCCGGGGAGCGCCGGGCCCGAGCCGCGCTTCGCACGCTCCGGCATGATCGGCTCGACGTTCGACGGGAACTGCGCGGGGAACTGCTCGGTCGCGTTGGTCGCGATCGCCTCGTACGCGACGGGCGATGAGGTGCCGGCGGCGAGGCGGCGCTCCCCCGACGGGAACTTCTTCGGCGCGGTGACGACCTCGGTCGGCTCGGGCGCGAGGAGCTCCGTCGACGGCAGCGTCGGGATGTGGCGCAGATACTCCGGCGTGATCACGTCCGCGCTCATCGCCGCGTGACCGCGGTCGGGCGTCGGCGTCGCGATCGGACGAACGGGGACCTCGAACGCGGGCATCGCGGCGGGCTCCGCGCGCGGGCCGATCGTGGTGCGCGCCGGCGCCATCGTCGACGACTTGGAGTGCGAGTTGGCGATCCACGTCGGCGCTTCGTCGTCGGAGTCGAGGTTGCGCATCGCGGGCTGCGCGTCGCTGAGGAGGAGCGCGGCGTCGATCGCGTCGACGAGGCGGTGCACGCTCGCGAAGCGATGCTCGGGCTCGCGCTCGAGACAGCGGAGGATCAGGCGGTCGACCTCCTGGGGCAGGCAGCTGCCGCAGAGCATCGTCGACGGCGCGGGCGGCGTCTGCGTCAACAGGGCCGTGATCAGGCTGGTCGGGTTGGACGCGCCCGCGAACGGACGGCGACCGGTGATCATCTCGTAGGTGAGGATGCCGAGCTGGTAGATGTCGCTGCGCGAGTCGCATGCGCCACCGAGGACCTGCTCGGGCGCCATGTACTCGAGCGTGCCGATCATCTGGCCCATGCGCGTCAGCTCGTTGCCGTCGTCGACCTCGCTGTTCGTGATGCGCGCGATGCCGAAGTCGAGCACCTTGACGTAGTCGTTCGCGCCGAGGTGCAGGTTCGCCGGCTTGAGATCGCGGTGAACGATGCCGAGCTCGTGCGCCTCGGCGAGCGAGCTGCACGCGTCGCGGACGATCGACAGCGCGGTGCGCCAACCGAGGCGACCACGCGCGAGCATGCGATCGTGCAGGCTCTGGCCGACGAGCAGCTCCATCGCGATGTACAGCGTGCCGTCCGCCGCCTCGCCGACCTCGTAGCAGGCGACGGTGTGCGGATCGTGCAGGCGCTCGAGACACGCGGCCTCGCGACGAAAGCGCGTGGCGAGCGACGAGTCACACGCGAGGTCCGCGTGCAACACCTTGAGCGCGACGTCGAGGCCGCTCGCGACGTGCGTCGCGCGATAGATGGAGCCGAAGCCGCCTTCCGCGATCTTCGCGTCGACGCGGTAGCGCTCGTCCAGGATGCTCCCCACGAGCGTCATCCGACGGGCACGCGTGGGCGCGCCGCAGATACCGCAGAACGCGGCGTCCGCTTCGTCGAGGTGGCATCCGCATGCAGGGCACGTCATCGTCTCGCCTCGTAGAACCAAACGTCCGACCGCTCTATTCGAGTTGTTTCCGTCGGACAGGGTGGGCAGTACCTCATGCATGGTTGGCATCTTCAGGAGTTGCCAACACATGTACGAGGACGCGCCCCGGGCGGATCGGCGCGATTTCGTAAGCGCGACAACCCCGAGGAAACAGGGAATGTTCGACGAGGCCGCGACGTAGCGCGCGTCACGCGATAAGCGCGTATCGTGAGCAGATGCGGTGCTGGCTCGTCACCGGCGGGCGATGAAGACAGAAGCCTTCACCACGCAGGTGGCGCGCAGGCCCTCGCGCGGTCGCCACATCCTCGCGCAGTTCGATGACACGTCGGTCATCGTGTACCAAGCGTATCGTGCATCGATCGGTCATCACGCCGCTGCGCACGGCGACTTCCTCGGCGGTGGCTTCTCGCTCGATCGCATGAGCTGGATCAAGCCGAACTTCCTCTGGATGATGTACCGCTGCGGGTGGGCACAGAAGGAAGGGCAGGAGGTCGACACCCGACGCTACGCGACGCGCGAAGACTGGCAGCGTGCCGTCGCGCGCTCCGACGTGCGGCTGCAGTGGGACCCGGATCACGGCCCGTCCGGCAATCCCGTCGAACGCCGCGCGATCCAGCTCGGTCTCCGCGGCCGGACGCTGGCGCAGTACGCGAAGCCTTGGATCGTGTCGATCGAAGACATCACGCCGTTCGTTCGCGAGCAGCACATCGCATTCCAGCGCGGCGGTCGCGACGTGCTCGTCACGCCGCGCGAAGAGGTCTATCCATGCGCCCCGGCTACCGCCGAACAGCTCGGCATCGATTCGGAGTAAGGTCGCCGCGATGACTCGCTTCCTCTTCCTCATCGGGCTCGTCGTGTTCGCGGCATGCGGCGGCGCGGCGATGCAGACCGTGCAGCTCGTGAACAAGACGCCGCGCACCATCGAGCAAGTCTTCATCTTCCCGCCGGGCAAGGATCACGGCGCGTCGAAGGCGAAGCTCGCGCCCAATGCGTCGACGACGCTCCAGCTACCCGCGGGCAACCACGAGATCTACGCGATCAGCGAGAAGATCATCCACGACGACAACACGCGCGAGACGCCCGAGGCCTCGCTCACCATCGAGCTGCGCAGCGCGCTCGAGCTGGTGTTCTACGACTCGAACGCGGTGCCGCCCGGCATCGACAAGCCCAACACGCGCGGCATCACGTTCATGATCCGCCCGCCCGCCAAGAAGGACGAGCCGGCCGACGGCGAGCCGACCGCACCCGCTCCACCCGTGGAGTGATCGTCAGGGCGCGGCGGCGTCCGCTTCGAGCACCGAGAACGCGAGGCGCGTGACGGTGGTGAGGTGCGCGAACTGGATGTTGGCGACGGTGTCGGTCGCCTTGTGGTAGTGGGGCGTGTGATCACCTCCGACGAACTCTTCACCGATGCCGACGGCGACAAAGCCTTGATCGAGGAACGCCTTGTGGTCGCTCGACGAGAAGGTGACGGCGGTGATCGGCGTGTCGTGAGCGGGGCCGTGCTCGCGGTAGAGCGCTTCGAGCGCGGGCGAGGGTGACCACAGCTCGACCGTGCGATCGCCGTCGCTGTCCCACGCGAGCATGTCGAAGAGGTGCGCACCGCGGAGGGACGTGCCCGCGTCGACGAGCGAGAGCGTGTACGCCTTGCTGCCGATGAGGCCGAGCTCTTCCTGATCGAAGAGGGCGAAGATGATCGGGCGGGCGCGCGGGACGGTGGACAGGAAGCGAGCGGAGGCGAGGACGATGGCGACGCCCGTCGCGTTGTCGGCGGCGCCGGGGCCCGCGGCGACGCCGTCGAAGTGCGCGCCGACGAGGATCGCGGGGGCGGAGGCGTTGGCGGCGTCGGTGGGTGGGAGCGTGGCGATGATGTTGCCGCCGGTGCGGCCGTCGAACGTGTACGGCACGACGGTCGGCGTGATCGAGAGCGCCGTGAATTCGTCGACGAGGAACGTGCGCGCGTACTCGCGCTCGCCGATCGAGGCGCGGTGTTGCAGCGTGATACCGGGTGCGATCTCGGAGCCGCCGCCGAGCGCCGAGACGATGCGGTGCTGGTAGTCCTCGAGCCAGTCGCACGGGCCGAGGGCGGTGCAGGGCGTGGCCGCGTCCGCGGTGGCGTCGTCGGTCGACGGGGCGCCGTCGCGTGGCGTGACCGACGGCTCGCTGCACCCGAGGAGGACGAGGGGGACGAGCCAGCGCATCCGCGGACCGTACACGATCGCGGGGTGGGTGCGATCGGCGGTGGCTGACCAGGGCTAACCGCCTGCGATGAAGAACGAGAACGGGTAGTGAACCCGGGTGGATCCGCCGCCGTTCGAGCGCGGGAACTGGATGGTCGAGATCACGCTGGCGATGCAGGAAGCTACCTCGGGGTGCATGCCGGTCGCGGTGATGTCTCGCGTGTGGCCCATCGGGTCGATGACGAACGAGGTCTCGACGGCGCCGGAGAACGTGCCGTCGACGAGGAGCTGCTTGTCGTAGCAGCCCGTGATCGCGGGCAGCTTGCGGCGGATGTAGCGGCGGATGATCTCCTTGTCGAGCTCACCGACGATCTTGATGCACGGCGAGCGTGGCGCGCGATCGCGGCCGCAGAAGTGGACGCTCGGGGCGCCGGGTACGCGTGGGCGCGGGCCGACGCCGCCGGACGCTCGCTGGCCGCACTCGCCGCGACAGGCCGCGTCGTAGCGACCGGCGCCCATCGACGCGCACGGCTCGTGCGTGCATTGTCCGGTGCCCGGGACGCTGTCGTCGATCGAAGCGATGTCGACGCTGGCGTGACCGACGAGGTCACCGACGCGGTCACCGGCGAGGTCATCGACGCGGTCACCGGCGAGGTCATCGACGCCGCCGAGTGACATCGAGATCGCTGGCGCATCGGATGCGTCGTCGGACAGCGGTAACGCGAGCGCGGAAGATCCCGACGCGCGGATCGGCAGCGCGAGTGCGTAGCGAGCGTCGTACGCACGCCCGTACTCGCCCGCGGTGCGCATCGACGTGCCCCACAACGCGAGGTGCACGAGCAGCGAGATGCCGATGTACGCGGCGGGCCGACCGTCGAAGCGCTCGCGCGGAACGCGCATCGCGGATGCGGGCACGCGACGCGCAGTGATCGTCAACAGGCCCGCGCGAAGCTCGACGGCTGACGTGAGCGCGTCGAGGGTGAATGACGTGGTCGAGGCTGGCGCGAAGACGTCACCCGACTCACCGACGGTGACTGCCGGGCCGTGCGCGACCGCGACGATGGTGTCGCCGAGCTGCGCGACAACCTCGACGACGTCGGCCATGTCGTAACGACACCGGCCGCCGCCGCCAGTTCCCCATTTAGTGCGTGCCGCCCATCGAGAACGTGACCTCCCACGGGACGGCGGACATCGGGTGCGGGAGCCACGAGCCCATGCCGGTCAGCGTCAGCGTCGTGCCGGTCTGTGTGCCCGTGATGTTGTACGTGCGCTTGAGGCTGAAGCCGTCGTAGTTGTGCTCGATCGTGCCCGTGACGGCGCCGTCCAGCGCGACGTTGGCCTTGAGCGTCACGGTCTGGTTGCGCGTGAACAGCGTCAGGCCGCCGTTGTAGGTGCACGTGTACGTGCCCTGCAGTGCGGGCTGGCCGATCGCGCGGTTCAGGGCGAGCGTCGCCGCACCGGTGCCGGTGCACTGCATGCTGTTGATCACCGTCTGGCCGAGCTTCTCCTGCGTGAGGTGCGAGTACGAGCCGGCGTACGCGCCCGCGAGGCCCGTGCAGCGGTTCGGTTGCGCGACGGTGCCGTCGATGCCGCCATCGCAATCGTTGTCGCGTCCGTCGCACAGCTCGGCGAGGCCGGGGCGCGACGTGTTGTCGGCGTCGTTGCAATCGCCCTGCAGCTCGACGTAGCCCGTCGGGCGCGAGCACGCGGTCATCGTCTGCGTGCCGCCGTACGTGTCGTTGTCGGCGTCGCGGTAGTAGACGTGCGCGCTCGATGCGTCGAGCGAGGCGTCCGCCGTGTCGATCTCCAGATCGCAATCGTTGTCGATCGAGTCGCAGACCTCCGTCGCGTTCGGGTTGATCGCGGCGACCGTGTCGTCGCAGTCCGTGTTGTTCAGCACGTAGCCCGCGGGCGCGACGCACGCGCGGATCGAGGTCTGTGCGCCGAAGCCGTCGCCGTCGGCGTCGCGATAGAAGAGGGAGCCCTGCGAGCCCGGCAGCTCGGCGTCCGGTTCATCGGCCGCGCCGCTGCAGTTGTTGTCGATCGAGTCGCAGAGCTCGACCGCCTCGGGGTGAATGTTTGGATCGTTGTCGACGCAGTCACCTCCTCGCGTGATGAAGCCGGCCTGCTGTTCGCAGCTCTCCTGCGACTCGTCACCGTATCCGTCGTGATCGAAGTCCGGATAGAACTTCGTGTCACATGTGGGCTCGGGCTCGTCGTCGCCGCCCATCCCGTCGGGAGACGAGCATGCGGCGAGCGCGATGAAGATGAATGCGTGCTTGTGCATGGCGTCGTGCTCCTAGAAGAAGATCGATCCGTTGACCTGGAACGAATCGAAGTCCGAGGTCATGTCCTTGAGGTACGAGCTCTCGAGGAAGAGTCCGAGCCGCGAGCCGATGCGCGTGCCGACGGTGGCGCCGACGAGATGCGAGGTGCCGCTCGTGGTGTCCATCATGTCGGTGCTCGACGCGTAGCGAAGGACGTACTTCGGCGAGGCGTAGACCGAGAACGGCTCCGCGACGTCGTAGCTGACGTACGCGGGGACGATCACGTCGACGAGCATCGTCGACACCTTGTCCGCGTCGCTGCCCGACTCGATCTTCAGGTAGCTCGTGCCGAGGCCCGCCGCGACGGCGAACTTGCCGGCGCTCACGAGCTGATACTTTCCGTCGAGACCGACGGTGCCGGGGATCGTCGCCTTCGCGCCGAGCTCGAAGTTCTTCAGGAGGCCTCGGCGATAGCCGATCTCCATATAAGGAAGTGCGAGGCTGACGTCGTCGCCGGTCGCTTCACTCGCGTCCGCGTCGACCGAGGGGCTCGCGTAGTAGCCACCGCCGACGAGGATCCGTTGTTTGCCAGGATCCAGGGCCTTGGCCGTCTGGAGCGTGGACATGTTCACGCATCCAGCCGTAAGTGCACCCAGAGTCAGAGTTCCCAGAACCGATACATTGACTGCGCCGCCCGTTTTCATTTGTTGAGCCTTTCTTCTGCGTGCTAGACGCAAGGGGCTCGGCAACTGGGAACTTTTTTGTGCGTCGAACGTTGGTGGCCAGAATGATGCGAATCGCGTTGGTCGCCGCCGCCGTGCTGGTCGCGCCATCCGCCGCGTTTGCCGAGGCGCGCTACGCGCTGATCATCGGATCGAACCCCGGTTGGTCGCAGGACCGCCCGCTGCGCTACGCGGAGAACGACGCCGAGCGCGTTCGCGATGTCCTCGTCTCGTACGGCGGCTTCACGCCCGAGCGCGTCGAGCTGATGCGCGATCCGAGCACCGCCGACGTGCGGAGCGCGCTGCGCAAGCTGGCGAACACGGCGCGCGACGGCGGCGATGACACGCTCGTCTTCGTCTATTACTCCGGTCACGCGGACGACAAGTTCCTCCACCTGCGCGGTCAACCGATCACGCACAAGGAGCTGCAGGACACGCTGCGCGCGCTGCCCGCGACGATCAAGCTCGGCGTGATCGACGCGTGCAAGTCCGGCGCGGTCACCAACAAGGGCGGTGGCGTCGCGGAGGAGTTCGTCGTCGATGTCGCCGCGCCGAAGCTGTCGGGCATGGTGCTGCTCTCGTCGAGTGGCGCCGACGAGCTCTCGCAGGAGTCGCGCGCGCTCGCGGGCTCGATCTTCACGCATCATCTAGTAAGCGGTCTGCGCGGCGCCGCCGATGAAGACGACGACAAGCAGGTCACGATCGGCGAGGCCTATCACTATGCGTACACGCGTACGCGCGCGACCACGGCGAGCGGCGCGATCAAGCAGCGCCCCGCGTTTCGCTACGAGCTCGTCGGCCAGGGCGAGCTCGTGCTGACCACGCTGAAGTCGAACAAGAACTCGGTCGCCGCGGTGGTGCCGAAGGGCGACGCGCAGAAGTACGTCGTGCTCGACAACAACGAGTGGCGCGTGATCGCCGAGGCGACGGCCGAGAAGGCGCGCGAGATCGCGATCGCGCTCCAGCCCGGCAAGTACAAGGTCAAGAAGGTGCACGACGATCGCCTCGAGGTCGGAACCCTCGTCGTCAACGCGGGCGAGCGCGCGGACCTCGGCAAGATCGCGTTCTCGACGCAGCCGCTGTCGTCGGGGATCGCGAAGGGCGATCCGAGCACGCTCACCGCGCAGGAGAAGCACGAGTGGACGCGCGGCGAAGCGAACCGCTTGCTCGCGCTCGGTCAGGTGCAGGCCGCGCTCGTGATGTTCGATCAGCTGCTGCGCGAGGATCCGAGCGACCTCGGCGCGTGGCGCGGGCGCGGCCGGTCGATGGTGCGGCTCGCCGAGGCGTACCAGCGCGTGAGCGACTTACCGCGCGAGAAGCGGGCGCTCGGTGAAGCGCTGCGGTCCGACCCGTCGCTCTCCGAAGATCCGATGTTCCAGATCTGGTACCAGCGGCTCGGCGAGCTCGACGCGCGCGAGCGCACCGTCAAGCAGCGCGAGTTCGACATCAAGAAGTCGGTGTCGAACAACCCGCGCACGACGAAGCGCTTCGGCGTCGGCTTCGATCTGACGAGCGGCCGCGGCATCTTCGCGATCACGGGAACGATGATCATCAAGCGCATCCTGTTCCCGCGCATCGCCGTCGACACGTACGGCCCGGGCTTCGACGCGGGCCTCACGATCGCGCCGATGGATTCGAAGTGGAGCCCGTTCCTCGGGGTCGGCTTCCACGCGTCGGCGAAGAAGCTCGGCATCGACACGCGCCCGTTCGAGCCCGGCAAGGGTGACGCTGCGGTGATGGGCGAGAGCCCGTACTCGAACGACGAGATCTTCGGCTACCACGTGCGAATCGAGGGCGGTGCCCAGTTTGTCGGCTCGTCGGGCTTCACGACGGAGCTCGGATTGACGATGATGGTCTTCAACGCACAAGGTAAGAGAGCGTCGCAGCTGTGGCCTGTCTTCCACTTCGGTTGGATCTGGTAAGAAACAATTCCCACGTTGTCCGATCCTAACGTCTAGGTTGCATGAGCCGATGGCCCGTACGGGAGAAGGCGATCGAATCGCCGAGCTGTACAAGCGCCACGCGCCCGCGTTGCATCGTCGGTGCAACAGCATCGTCGGCAACACGGACGAAGCTCGCGATCTCGTGCAAGAGACCTTCGCTCGCTATCTCTCGAGCAAGAACGCCGGTGACGAGCAGTCCGCGTTCGCGGTGCTGTATCGCATCGCGACCAACGCGTCGATCGATCGCCTGCGCCGCCGCAAGACCGCCTCGGAGGACGAGCTCCACGCCGAGGCTCACACCGCGGATCTCGGCAACGAGCCGCGCCGCGTCAACAACCTGCGCGACCTCGCGTTCCTCACGAAGGGGCTGTCCGAGGAGGAGCTCACCGTCGCGGTGCTGCATCACCTCGATGGCTACACGCAGGAAGGCATCGCCGAGTCGCTCGACCTGTCACGGCGCACCGTCGGCAAGATCCTCCAGCGCTTCGAGGAGCACGTGAAGAAGCGCGCGGCACGGTCCGGGTTCACGGAGTCCGGCTCGGAGGGCATCCATGGCTGACCGCCAGCTGACGGACATCGAGCTCGAGCGCCTGATCGCGGGCGACTATCCGGCGGCACGCGCTGCCGAGCTCGAGGCAAAGGCGACCGACGCGGATCGCTCGCGCCGCGAGGAGCTCCAGGCGGAGCATGCCGCGTTCCTCGGGACGATCGACGTCGACGCCGAGGTGCGCGCGATCGGCCGGAAGATGAAGACGATGGAGCCGGAGACGAAGCCGGCCGCGCGCTGGTGGCGATGGATCTTCGCGGGCGGCGCGCTCGCGGCGGCCGCGGCGGCGGTGCTCGTCCTCGTCGGGCGCCGCGACACCGGCTCCACCGAGGGTGATGACATCGGCATCAAGGGCGACAGCATCACGCTCGTCGTCCACGCCGCGAACGACACCGGCACTCGCATGCTGTCGAGCGGCGATGCGATCGCACCGAACACGCGCATTCGCTTCGAGGTCGGTGCGGCGAAGCGCGGATACGTCACGGTGATCGGCTACGACGCGCGAGGTGCGACCACGGTCTACTATCCGTACGGCGGCGCCCAGGCAGCGGTCTACGATCCGACGACCGGTGGGCTGCTGCCCGGCGCGATCGCGGTCGATGCGACGCCGGGCGCCGAGAAGTACGTCGCCGTGTTCAGCGAGCAGCCGTTCACCGTCGAGTCGGTCGCGCCCGCGGTCCAGGGCAAGGGCGCGTTTCCGCAGGGCGTTTCGCACGCGGAAGTCGTCCTCGAAAAACGCCTACAATAAACTTCCCATTCGGCGAGCATCTCGCGTCCTGGGGGCATGATGACCAAGCTCGCACTCCTCACCACCGCGCTCCTGTCCGCCGGAGCGACCGCCTGTACGATCGAGGCCAGCAGCGGCGACGAGATCGTCGACTCGAACCTCTCCGGCTACGTCGCCGGCCAGAGCTGGAACTTCGTCGCGGGCCACACCGACTCGTTCCTCTCCGAGGGAGAGGACGACTTCTTCGCGGTCCTGTTCCCGACGTCGTTCACGCCGTGCGGCTTCTCCGAGCCGTCGGGGCCTCACATCATCGTCTCGATCCCGAAGACCACGGGCGACTTCGAGATGGACTTCGGTCGCAACATGACGTTCGTCGACGGCAGCGACAACAAGGTCGCGTTCGACGGCCGCATCCGCGTCGACTCGGTCTCCGCGACCAGCGTCACCGGCGGGCTCGTCGCGTCGTACGACTCCGACAACGAGATCAACGGCACGTTCACCGTGACCGTGTGCCCCGAGGACTGATCGCTCAGTAGAGGATCTCGAAGACCGCGGTCACGCCCATCAGTCGATCGTTGGCGCCGCTGACCGAGCGGTTCATCTTCTTGAACGACATCCCGACCTGCTCGAACTGCGCGGCGAGGCGAACGGCGTAGTTGGCGCCGACGAGGATCGCGGCGCCGGCCTCGAGGTCGAACGCGATCACGCTCGCGGGACCGTAGTTCGCGCCGCTCTGGATCGGACCGGCGTCGAGCAGCAGCGGTATCTCGGCGCTGAAGTACACGCTGACGTTCGGTGCGGCGGAGAGGCGCAGCACGCCGGTCGGCGCGATCGCCTTGTACTTCACGTCCGGCATGTCGAGCGTGACGAGGCCGCCGAGGCTCGAGCGATCCGCGACGAACTGCCGGTACCAGTAGCTCGCCCCGAAAGCGAACGAGCTGGGACCGAACACGACGCGGTAGCGCGCCCCGGCCGAGAAGCGCATCTGGTTGATCGGCGTCGACTTGCCGCCGCTGCCCGGCACGTCGATGCTGACGCCGAGCGTCTTCTCGAACTCGCCCGCGAAGCCGATGCCGGCCGCGGCGCCCTTCAGCGTGTCGAACGCCGCCGGGTACAGCTCGGCGTCGATGCGGCCCGCGCCGCCGAACGTGCCGACGCGCGGAGGCGGCATCGTCCCGCCGCCGTCGTACGTCAGCGTGCGCCGCGCCGCGACGCCACCGGCGGCCAGGTTCAGCGCGGCGTGGTTGATCACGTGGCGCTTCTTCTTCTTCTTCCGGCGGTCGTCGTCGTCATCGTCGTCGTCGCCGCGATCGCGGCGCTTGCGGACCTTGCCGCCGTCGTCGTCGTCGTCGTCGTCGCGTCGCGCCTCGCGCTTCTTCTCGCGCTTCGGCTCGTCCTCCTCGTCGTCGTTGTTCGAGTCGTCGCGTTCGGCGCCTGCGAGGCGCCTGTTGAGCTCGCCGCGTAGCTCCTTCTTGAAGCTCTTCGCGTCGGCGCTCTTGTAGTCGATCTCGAACTTCTGCGTCCGCTTGCCACGCGCGCTGATCGAGAGCGTCAGGTTCTTCTTCTTGCCCTCCTTGTCGACGTGGCCGTAGACGACGATCTCCGCGTCGAGCCGCTTGCGCAGCTTCTTGATCGTCTTCGGATCGACCTCGCCGATGTCGAGCTTGCCCATGGTGGCCTCGACCTTCTTCGGGCCGATCACCTTGAAGTCCTCGTCGACGGCGCCTTCGATCAGCTCGGCGACCTTGCCGTCCTTGTCGCCTTCGATCGGAGCGAGCGCGAGCGTCGGCTTCGCGATCGCCAGCGCCGGCAACGCGATCCACACGAACAGCAGCAGCGCACGCGTCATCATTCTTCGTCCAGCAGGTTCGAGGCCCAGTTCTTGGTGTCGACCGTCTCGCCGACCGACTCGTCCGCGGGGAGCTTGCTCGCTGCGATCTCCTCGGCGACGAGCGATGTCATCTTCGCGACCTCGTCGGAGATCAGCGCCTGGATCAGCGACTGTCGCGGGGAGGCCGCGAGCTCCTTCGCCGCCTTTGCTTCGCGGACCGCCGCCGCCACGTTGCGCGAGGTCACCTTGATCTCGTGGGAGAACAGGTAGTGCATGATGTCGTCGGCGAACGCGGCCGCGGTCTGATAGCGCTCGTCGCGATCGCGTGCGAGCGCCTTGCGAACGATCGTCTCGAGCTCCGGGTCGACGTTCGGGTTGAGCGCGGTGATCGACGGGATGCGCGCGGCCTTCACGAGCTCCACCGTCTTGTGCGGGGTCTCGCCCGAGAACAGGCGCCATCCGGTCAGCATTTCCCACGTGATGATCCCGAGCGCGAAGACGTCGGCACGCGCGTCGAGCTCGAGGCCCATGATGGCCTCGGGAGCGAGGTAGCTGAACTTGCCCTTGATGACGCCTTCGTCGGTGTTCTCGACCTGGCTGTCAGCCTTGGCGAGGCCGAAGTCGACGACCTTCACCTCGCCGTTCTTGCTCAGCATGATGTTGGGCGGCGAGATGTCGCGATGCACGATGCCGAGCGGCTTGCCGGTGTGCGGGTGCTCCAGGTTGTGCGCGTAGTGCAGGCCCTTGCAGCTCTCGTTGATGATGTGGAGCGTCAGCGCGAGGTCCTTGGTCTGGCTCTGCGCGTGATGGGCGATCAACCCCTTGAGGTCGATGCCGTCGACGTACTCCATGACGAGGAAGTACGTCCCGTCCGCGGCCTTGGAGATGTCGAACACCTGCACGACGTTCGCGTGCTGGAGGAACAGCGAGAGCCGCGCCTCGTCGAGGAACATCGCGACGAACTGCGGGTTCGCCGTGAGGTGCGGGAGCACTCGCTTGATCGCCACGGCCTTCTTGAAGCCCTGGATCGACTCCATGGTGCCCTTGAAGACCTCGGCTTGTCCGCCGCCCCCGAGGCGTTCGAGGACCGTGTAACGCGGCTGCATTCCACTCAAGCCTCACCCATCGGGCAGCCCGTGTCCATCCCCGACGAGGACGCCGGGGCGTAGGATGCGCGCCATGTACCAGACGCTCCATCACTTCAAGAAGCAGCTCGGACACGTCCTCAACTGGCTGGACGCTGCGGTCGCGCATGCCGAGCAGAAGAAGTTCGACCCGAACCTCTATCTCGGCTTCCGCCTCGCGCCGGATCAGCTTCCGTTCGTGTTCCAGATCCGCACCATCTGTGACACCGCGAAGCTCGGCTACGCGCGGCTCTCCGGCAAAGACGCGCCGAAGCACGAGGACAACGAGAAGACCGTCGACGAGCTACGCGCTCGCATCAAGTCCGTCATCGCGTACCTCGACGGCTTCTCGGCCAAGGACTTCGAGACGTCCGCGACCCGGACGATCACCACGCCGCGCTGGGAGGGCAAGACGATGACCGGTGCCGACTACTTCACCGAGCACGTCAACCCGAACTTCCATTTCCATCTGACGACCGCGTACGCGATCCTCCGCCACAACGGCGTGCATCTCGGGAAGCGCGACTACCTCGGTCCGCTCACGCAGACCGCACCCGCCTCGAAGTGATCAGTCCTCGACGGTGACGAGACCGGTGCGCGGCGTCTTGAAGAACGGCGTCGCGCCCGCATCGCACTCGAGAACGGTCTCGCTGTAGTCGTAGTAGAACGTCTTGCTATCGATCGGCGTCAGCGTCTCGGTACCGAGCCAGCGACAGCCATCGTGGATCGAAGCGCGGTTGTAGAACGTGATCGGATGCAGCTTGGAGTCCGGGAACGTGAACATCACGTCGCCCGCGCTCCACGCGGTCAGATAGATCGCGTTCGGCAGCGTCTCGGTGTGCAGCGCCAGCCGGCGCGTCACGCTGTGATCGGCTTCGTGCGCGAGCAATGTTCCGATACCGGCGGTGGAGAGAACGGTCGCGAAGAGGATCGACTTGAACAGCGGAGTCGTCAGGGCGTCCATCGTTTGATCTTGCTCGATGAACACGCGAAGTGCCAGAAGAGAATCGGGATCTGGGCGGGTACGACCCCGGCCTACTTCTTCGGGATCGGGAGTGAAACGAGGCTCGCTGCCCGGTTCGCATCGGTGAGGCCGAGCTCGAGGCGCGCGAGGGCCGGATCGCTCGCGACCAGATCGAGCACGCGCATCGCCTCGGTCGCATCGGGGAAGCGATTCGCGAGGTTGCGTGCCATGAGCTTGCGGGCGTAGCGCTCCAAGAGCGGATCCGCCGTGACGCCCGGCACTCGCTTGCTGATGGCGGGGGCGTCCTTGCTGATGTTGGCCAGCGCGATCTCGATGGCGCTGCCCGTGAACGGCGGCACACCCGCCAGCATCTCGTAGACGATGATGCCGAGCGCGAACAGGTCGATGCGGTGATCGATCGGATCGCCCTTGGCCTGCTCCGGCGCCATGTACAGCGGCGTGCCGAGGATCTGGCCGGTGTCGGTCAGCTTGCCGCCCTGCTGCTCGCCGTCGCCGTCGCGCAGGATCGCGATGCCGAAGTCGACGATGCGCGGGATCTCCACGCCCTCGTCCATCTCGACCATGATGTTGGCGGGCTTGAGGTCGCGATGGATGAGCCCCGCGGCGTGCGCGTGCGCGAGCCCGGCGAGCAGCTGTCGCACGAGCTTGATGATCCGCTCGGGCGCGAGCGGCTTGCCGTTGATGATGTCCGACAGGCGCGGGCCCTTCGCGAACTCCAGCACCATCACCGGGTGCCCGTCGGCGTCACCGACATCGAGGATCGAGATCAGGTTCGGATGCTGCAGCCGGCCGGCCGCCTGCGCCTCGCGCTGAAACCGCGCGAGCATCTTCGGCTCGCGTGCGAGTGACTCGTGCAGCACCTTGATCGCGACGTCGCGCTCGAGCTTGATGTGCCGCCCGCGATACACGCTGCCCATCGCGCCCGAGCCGAGCACCGACTCGACGCGATACCGATCGAGCACGATCTTGCCGACGAGCGGCGCCTTCTTCGTGGGCTTGGAGTCGCCGATGCCGATCCGCGTTTGCGACGCGTTGATCGGATCGTCGTCATCCTTCTTGGGCACGACCCGATCTTACACGCGAAACCGCACGCTGCCGCCGAGCGGGATCGAGTGAAACGCGTCGAGGTCATCCGACGCGACGACCGCGATCACCGGATACCCGCCGGTCGTCGGATGCTCGGGCCCGAGGACGATCGGCGCGCCATCGCGCGGGATCTCGATCGCGCCGATGACCATGGGCCTGCTCGCCTCGACGTGGTCGGCTGGCCGCGGGATCGTCGCGCCTTCGAGTCGCGTGCCGACGCGATCGCTCGACGAGCCGATGTGCCACGCGGTGCAGGTGAGCATCTCGATCGCGCTCGGTTCGAACGCGTCGAGATCGGGACCCGGCACGACGCGGATCTCATCGTGCGGGTCGCTTGCGAGGGCATCGTCC
>CAZUAR010000002.1:98471-457018 GCA_964617845.1 uncultured Kofleriaceae bacterium
CGCGCATCGCCGGTGAGCCGGTGGCGCTCGCGCATCGCCGGTGAGCCGGTGGCGATCGCGCATCGCCAGTGAGCCGGTGGCGATCGCGCATCGCCGGTGAGCCGGTGGCGATCGCGCATCGCCGGTGAGCCGGTGGCGACCGCGCATCGCCGGTCAGCCGGTGGCGACTGCGCATCGCCGGTCAGCCGGTGGCGACCGCGCATCGCCGGTCAGCTGGTGGCGACCGCGCATCGCCGGTCAGGCGTGGCGACTGCGCAGAGCTCTCGCGATCGAAGGAGGGTGCGTGATCGAGTGCGGAGGTCCTGACGGGCGCCACGTCACGGGGAGCGCGATCGTCGCGAGCGATGTCATGACGGGCGTCAGGACAATGTCATGACGGAACGCACGCTAGGGGTGTGCGCGCTCGAACGACTGCGTGTGCGTGCTCGAGTGTGGAGGTCCTGACGGCGCCAGGTCACGGGGAGCGCGATCTTCGCGAGCGATGTCCTGACGGGCGTCAGGACAATGTCATGACGGAACGCACGCAAGGCGTGTGCGTGCTCGAATGACTGCGTGTGCGTGCTCGAGTGTGGACGGCGCCAGGTCACGGGGAGTGCGATCTTCGCGAGCGATGTCCCGACGGGCGAGGGGAGCGCGATCGTCGCGAGCGATGTCCTGAGGGGCGTCAGGACAATCTCATGACGGCACGCTAGGCGTGTGCGCGCTGAAGCGCGCAACAAGTCATAGCGTCGCTGCGCTCGAGTCGCGGTGCCACTCCGCGAGCGCGGGACGTACCAGGGAGAGCACCTGCGTCGTTGCCTCGAGTGCGCTCTGGTGCGACGAGTGCTCGACGACGACGAACCTGGCGCCGGGGATCGCCGCCGCTTGCGCGCGCGCGGCCTCCACCGGGAACAAGGTGTCCTCTGCGCCCGTGAAGAAGAGCGTGGGCACCCGAACCGCGGGCAACGACGGGACGAGGTCTTCGCGCTGCAGCGCGTTCTTCACGGCGAGGACGAGGCCGCGCCGATCGCAGCGATGCATCGCGTCCGTGAGGATGCGGACGAGCGTCTCGCGATCGCGTGCGGTGCGGCCGATCATCTTGGCGGCGATCATCGGCGCCACGAACGAGCGTGGGCCGAACATCCGGATCAGCACGTACGAGAGGCGCATGAGCATCCGGTTCTTGCCGCGCCACACGCTCATCGGCGCGTTCAGAATGACCAGGCCGGAGACGCGCGCGGGGCTCCGCAGCGCAGCGACCACACCGACATGCCCTCCCCACGCAGGGCCGAACCACGCAGCACGATCGATCCCGAGCACGGTCAAGACTTCGATCGCCGCATCGGCGCATTCGACGAAGGTGGGTGGCTTGGCGGGGGGCGGACTCTTGCCGTGGCCCGGCCCGTCGATCACCACCACGCGATGATCGCGGCCGAGCTCCTCGGCGATCGGGTCGAGGGTACGGGCGTCTCCGTAGAGGCTGGGCCAACACACGACCGCCGTCCCGCTGCCGCGCACCTCGACGTGGAGCGGGCCCATACGCGTCTGGATCTGGCGCTCCTCGACCATCACTGCCTCCGATGTTGACACCGTCAAGATGTTGCACGACCGATCCTGATGCCGTCAAGATCGAACACGTGGCGAAGCGCCGGGCGACCTATCACCACGGCGACTTGCGCCGCTCGCTGATCGACGCGGCACTTGGCCTGATCGCGCGCCGCGGTGGAACCGGCGAGGTCACCCTGCGAGCCACCGCACGCGCGGCGGGCGTCAGCCACAACGCTCCGTACAGCCACTTCGCGGACAAGAGTGCGCTGCTGGCCGCGGTCGCCGTGGAAGGGTTTCACATGCTTGCCGCGGCGCTGCGCGAAGCGCGCGCCGGTCGTGATGATCCGGAGGAGCGCTTCGTACAGACCGGCCTCGCCTACCTGCGGTTCGTCCACGATCATCGGAGCCACATCGCCGTCATGTTTGGCACCGAGATCGCGAAGAGCCGCACAGCCGAGCTCCAGGAGGCCGCGAACGCCACGTTCCAGATCATCAAGGACCTCGCGCACGACGCCGGTGTCGCCGATGTGGTCACCGCACGAAAGCGCGGGATCGAGGTCTGGGCGTTCACGCACGGACTGGCCGTGCTGACCCGCGACGGCCAAGTTCCTGTCTCGGTCGGTGCCTCGCCCGAGACGCTCGCGCGATCGGGGCTGCGCCATCTTTTCGGGCAGCTCGCGACCGGTGCCTAGGGCGCTCGCCAAGACCGACGCGCCCGCACGCGGACACGACGCTCATCGACCTACGGATGCAGCACCTGGTTGTGCTTGAGGTGGTGCATCAGCACGTTCGGGATGCCGGTCGGCGACGACGACATAGAACCGTACGACGTGATGCCCATCGTGCCGGTGACCGCGATGCCATAGGCGGCCGCGAGCCCCGACGACGTGCGGAACTGCAGTACGAGCGCGATGCACCCGAGTATGAGCAGCCAGTTCATCTCGGGGATGTAGATCTGGCCCTCGGTGTCGGCGCTCGTGTGCACCACGGTGACGCGGCGCCAGAAGCCGAGCTGCATCGCCTGGCGCGTCAGCGAGAACACGCCGGAGATCGTCGCGAGCGATGTCATGACGTGCGTCAGGACAATGTCATGACGGAACGCACGCAAGGCGTGTGCGCGCTCGAATGACTGCGTGTGCGCGCTCGAATAACTGCGTGTGCGCGCACGTACAAGCGCTAAGGCTGTCCGTGTGTGAACCGCACGCGATCACCGAGCTGCAGGCGCGCGCCGCGGTCGGGGGCGAACATCCGCTCGTCGACATGGCCGATCAGGTGCCAGCCGCCGGGCGACGCGAACGGGTACACCGCGGTGTACTCGCCGGCGATGGCCAGTGCGCCGGCGGGCACACGCGCGCGCGGTGTGGACCGACGAGGGATGCGCAGCCGCGCGTCGAGCCCGACGAGATACGCGAAGCCCGGCGCGAATCCCATCGTGTCGACCTTATAGGTCTCACCGATGTGGACGCTCACGACCTCGTCGGTGGTCAGCCCGCAGGTGCGCGCGACCTCGTCGAGATCGGCGCCGTCATAGATCGCGCGTAGCTCGACCTCGCGAACCGGCTCGTTCGAGTCACCGATGCTCGCGAGCTCCGCGATCGATCGCTCGAGATCGACAAAGAGGGCCGAGTGCTGGCGCCCATGAAGCGCGTCGCGCGAGGACGGCTGCGCCGCATCGAGAGACGCGATCGAGCCGATGAGAGGCGCGTTCGGCCCGAGGATCGGGCGCACGAAGTACACCGCCACGTCGGCACGCGCGACCACGACGTCGACCACGCCTGGCCAGCGGCTGATCGCCTCGACGAGCGCACGAGGCGCCACCGATGGTGGGCGCGGAAATCGGATCGCACGATCGCCGAGCGGAACGAACGATCCACGATCCGCGAACGTGGATCCGACACGAGCGCTCGGCGAGCCCGCGGGCAGGTTCGGAGCGGATGACGAGGCCGCTGACGAGGCCGCTGACGAGGCCGCTGGCAGGTTCGAAGCGGATGACGGGACCGCGGGCAGGTTCGGAGCGGAAGCCCCGCCTGTGGCGAGGGCGAGGCGCACCGCGCGTGCGATCTCGAGCGAGCCCGGTGTGTCCGCATGCACGCAGATCGTGTCCACGTTCGACAGCGACAGGGCCTGCGCGGCCGCTGCAGCAGGTGACGTGATCAGCGCGTTCGGCTCGGAGCGCGGTACGAGTGTTCCATCGGGGCGCATCGCGCGATCGGCGAAGCCTTCGGCGGCATACGTGAAGCCCGCGGCGCGCGCGGCGGACTCGAGGTGCCCGCGCGGACCGATGATCGTCACGCGCTCGAGCGCGACCGCGATCGCGTCGACCACGAGGACGGCGAGCGCGGGGTCGCGAGAGGCATCGTGATAGAGCGCGCCGTGCGGCTTCGCGTACAGCACGCGCGCGCCGTGCGCGAGGGTGATGCGCGAGAGTGCGCGCAGCTGCGAGACGAGCGACGCGTGGAGATCTTCGGGGTCGATCGCGAGCGAGCGGCGACCGAAGTGATCGCGATCGGGGTACGACGGGTGCGCACCGATCGCGATCGAGTGCTCGACGCAGAAGCGCACCACGCGCGTCATCGAGTGCGTGTCGCCTGTGTGACCTCCGCACGCGATGTTCAGGATGTCGAAGTGCGCCCACAGCTCCGGCGACTCGTCGGGGAGCTCGCCGGCATCGAGGTTCAGGAGCACGCTACGAGGATACTCGCGAGCGCGCGCCGAAACAGCCGCAGCGCGCCGAAGGGGCCTCGGCGCGTTGCCATTCGATCATGCGAGCTCCTTTCGTTGGGGGCGGTCGAAAGCACACACGCACTCGCATCGAGAAAGCTGCAGGGGCGTGGGAAGATCTTCGGAATGCGAGTGTGTGTCCTCGGCAATTCCGGATCGGGGAAGTCGACGTACGCGAGGCGGCTCGGCGGCAGCGTGCTCGAGCTCGACTCGATCGTCTGGGAGCCCCATCAGATCGCGGTGGCGAGGCCGGCCGAGAGCGTGCGCGAGGATCTGCGCGCGTTCATCGCGGCGAATCGCGCGTGGGTGATCGAGGGCTGCTATGCGGATCTGATCGAACAGGCCGCGAAGGACTGTGACGAGCTCGTGTTTCTGAATCCCGGTGTGGAGGTCTGCGTCGCGAACGCGAGGCGGAGGCCGTTCGAGGCGCACAAGTACGATCGGCCCGAGGATCAGGAAGCGAAGCTCGCGTTCTTGATCGAGTGGATCCGCGCGTACCCGGAGCGGGCGGACAGCACGGGGTATGCGGAGCACCGGCGCGTGTTCGATGCGTTCGCGGGTGCGAAGCGCGAAGTGGTCGATTTGACGGTGCTTTGAAGAATCGTTGCAGGGTTTGGCGAGTGGCTGCGTGGGTCCCTTCAGAAACGAAAGGGACACCATGAACAAGCTCAGCTCCATCGCCTTCACCTCGCTCCTCGTTACTGCCGCCGCCGCCTGTGGTGATGTCGTCCAGCCCGAGGACAGCGTGAACCTGGGTGAGGTCGTCGAGATCGATACGTCGGGCCAGCCGGCGAAGATCATCGCGGCGTCGTGCGCCGACATGCGCGCGCAGGATCCGAGCGCGGGCGATGACGACTACACGCTGTACGTCGGTGGCGACGAGGCGAAGCCGTTCACCGCGTGGTGCGAGGACATGGCGGGAACGCCGCGGGACTACCTGAAGCTCCACAACGTCGATGGCGACTACAACTTCTCGCAGTACACGATGGGTGGAGCGTCGAACGGCTTCGACGTGCGCACGAGCTACTTCTACCTGCGCTTCAACCCCGAGACGCTCGAGGTCGACACGAGCGATCAGACGTTCGCGCTGTCGACGCAGGGCGCGCTGAATCACCCGGGCGGCGTGGTCGTGACGTCGATGCCGTACGGTGTCGCGATGGGGTGTGGTGGCACGGCGGTGAAGGGCCTCGCGAACATCGACCTCGGCGGCACGGGCTTCGCCGTCGCCGATTCGTTCCAGTTCGTCGGCAACTTCTCGTGGGGCGTGATCGCGGCGAACGCCGAGATGACCTCGATCGACGTCGAGGGCGGCGGCGACTGTGGCTGGATGGCGCCGGTGAACACCGCGTTCGATCCGATGAACAGCGCCGGTGGAACGCTCGCGCTGACATACGCGCGGTGAGCGCGGCTAGAAGATCACGTCGTTGATCTGCTGGACGTTCATGCCGCCGGGATATCCGTAGGACACGTTCTGCGTGGTGGGCGACGTGCTCATCGTTCCCCAGCCCCACACCTGCAGGCCGAACGGAGCATCGCTCGATGCTTCGTGTCGGCCTGTCGAGCACGTGCCGACGCTCATGAAGTTGCCCGTGGTGAGGTCGACGCGCGCGAACTCGTGGTCGCCGTCGATCGGCGTCCAGGTCGGGACCGCGCCGACGCAGTCGATCATCACGTCGTGGAACTGACCGTCGGTACCGCGCGTGCGGACGACGACGAGGTTCGTGATCGGATACGTCGGGTCCGTGAAGAAGACGTAGCTGCGCAGGTACTGCTCGGGCGGCACGTCGTAGACGAAGTCCGGATCGCCGGTGCCCGACTCGTAGCGCGTCGAGCCGCTCATGTACGTGAACAGCATGAACGGATGATCCTTGTCCTGGCTCGTCACGACGAACGGCGTCCCCGTCTCGAAGGTGACGGACTGTCCCGCGTCGAGCGTCGCGGGGCCTCCAACCGGCGTGGAGTAGGTCAGCGTCGTGCCATCGACAGCGCCGACCAGGCGCCAGATCGTCGACGTCTCCGACGGAGCGCGCGGGCGGTACATCACGCCGACGTTGCGCGATCCGAGCGCCTTCACCGGCGGCACCATCTGCTCGCCGTGATCGCAGTACGAGGTCCCCACGGGGACGTTCATGCACTCGTGTCCGGCCATGAAGCCGATCGGACCCGTCGCGGAGATCGCGCTGCCCGTGAGCTCGGCGGACTGCGTGATCTGCGCGTGCTGGCCGGCGTTCAGCGAGATCGTGATCGGCTGCCCGGCGGTACCGGCGGGGACCCCGGTCCCTCCGCTGACCGCGGCGACCGGCGTCATCGTCACGACCGTGCCGTCGTTCTTCGCGACGATGTTCATCGAAGGCGAGCCGGACGCGGCGGCGGAGACGTTGACCGCGACGTAGTTCACGTCCCACGCGCTCGTCGGTAGGAGCAGCGATGCGGCGGTGACGGCCGCGCGCCCGCCGCCGTACGGATTGATCTCGTACGCGACGACGGGCACGTCCGACTGGATGTTGAACGAGTTGCCGATGTACGTGCCGTTGCGGCCCGCCGTGGGGACGGCCGGCGTGATCGGGCAGGGCACGTTGCCGCCGGTGCTGCCGCTGAGGAACAGGATCGCGACCTCGCCGGGCGGGATGCCGGTGTTCGGATCGTACGGCGCGTAGGTGATGCCGGCGCCGGTGCCCGTCGGGATGCGCGTGAAGCTCGCGACCGTCTGCGGTGCGCCCATGTAGCGCACGCTGATCTTCGCGGGGGTGGTCCACGTGTTCGCGACGATCGCGGCGAAGCAGTAGTCGTTCGACGTCGATTGCAGCTCCATGTCGGTCGCGTAGTAGTCGCAGCCGATCGAGCGCTTGTTGAGCTCCGCGGACGCGCACGCGTCGGTGCACACGAACGTCTGTGGATCGCACGCGGTCGTTCCCGCGCACGCCATCACCTCGTTGCCGTTGCAGTCGATGATCGAGTGCAGATCGGCCGAGCAGCTGAACTGGCAGTTCGCGTCGACGACGTCGTCGTCATCACCGTTGCTGCGCGCCGAAGGACCACAGGCGACAACGAGTCCGGCAAGGACCCCGATGAAAACCCTCATGACGCGGAACGTACGCGAATCCGCCCCTCGCGGGACGAGGAAAATCCAGAGCATCGAAGTTGGTCGTTGACTTCTCGACGAAGATCGCCAGACTGCCGGTTCGCCAAGAGATCCGCTTTCCTCGTCGGGAAGCAGGGTACGGGCGGAAAAAAGGAGGCATTGGTACATGTCTACACAGGAGAAAACGCTCACCCCGGATGCATCCGCGGAGGACGGGGGTGCCGGATGGGAGCCCAGCCGCATCCTCCGAATCGTGCGTTCGGAAACCAGGAGTACGACGTAGCCATCATCGGCGCGGGACCGGTCGGTCTCGCGCTCGCGATCGAGACGGCGCGCTCCGGCCTGTCGACGCTCGTCGTCGATCGTCGTCCGCCGCTCACAGAGGACACGCGGGTTCGCCCGCAGCTCCTCGTCGCGCGCCGCGGCGATCTCGCGCACCTGGTGCACCTGGGTGTCGACGTTCGCGACCCCCACACCGTGTCCCTGCTCGAGACGCGCTGCGAAGGTGACCACGCCTCTGGACGTATCGTCCGTGGCGATGTCGTCACGCTTCGCGGCGAGCCTCAGCGGGCACGCGACCTGTGGGCGCTCGCGGCGCAGCCACCGTTCGCGCTCGTCCCGATCGGTCGCCTCCAGCAGACACTGCTCGAGCGCGCACTCGCACACGGCGCAGTCGTTCACTACGGCTGCGAGGTGACGCGGGTGCGGCGCCACGCGCGGTTCGCCTCGCTGACGTGCGCCGACGGAACGTCCGCTCGTGCCGCGATGGTGATCATCGCCACCGGTGCGGCGCGCCCGCTGATCGACTCCGTGCTGCCCAAAAACGGCGGCGCGGAGGGTCAGGTGCAGCGCCTCATCGCCGGCATGTTCGACACCGCGGAGAAGCGGACGCGCGGTGAGTGGATCCGCGTCGAGCTGCCGGTGCGTGGCTACGCGCAGGCGGCGCGGTGCACGATCCTGCAGACTCCGACCGAGGCGAAGGCTGGAACCGCGGTGCTCGTCGCGCCGCAGGTGAACGGCCTGCCGACGGAGGAGCAACTTCAGGAGTGCTACGACGCTGCCGCGCACGCGTACGGACTCGTGGGTCAGCGCCCCGTGGTCGCGCCGATGGTGTTCGACACCTCGGTGACGACCATGGCGAAGCGCTACGCCGCGGGTGACGGACGCGCGCCGGTGGTGATCGCAGGCGACGCCGCGCAGACCGGTCACGTGTTCTCGGGCCAGACGTGCTTCGTCAACATCGCGCTGGCACTGGAGCTCGGCGAGCAGCTGCGCAACGCAAAGACCGTGGGCCTCGTACGCGCACTCGCGCACTACGATGGTCAGTCGGAGATCGGCGCGGCGATCCTCGCGCGCATCTCGCAGCGTCACTACAACAAGCACCGCGCCGGTGCGTGGGCCCACGCGGGCATCGCACGCGCGGACTGAACCAGGCCGATCGGACGATTCGCTCCGGTCGGCCTTTCGTATTTCTAGCGCCGATTCGTGACCATCAACCGCGCCCTCGCGGTGGGAGCGTCGCTGTCCTTGTTGATGTAGTAGAGCGTGCACAGATCCGGCGACAGCCAGAGCGGCCAGTCGATGCCCGGCGATGGCGTCGAGAGCTGCTCGAGCTTCTGCACGGCGCCGAACGGATCGTTCCTGTTCGTGCGGATCGCCGTGTAGATGTCGTGGCTGTCCATGCCGCCGCGCTTGGAGGCGAAGAAGATCTCGAGCTCGTCGTTACTCGCGACCGGAGCGGCGTCGTCGTCCTCCGAGTTGATCGAATCGATCGGCTGGCGCGTGCCGAAGCCGGGACCGGGGCCTCGCGAGCGGAACAGATCCCACTCCGCCGTCGAGCTGCCGAAGCCCCCGAAGTAGACGGTCTCGTTGTCGTCGAGAACGTACGGTTCGTTGCTCGCGAGCCCGCTCGCCGCGGCGAGCGTCGTGATCGTGCTCGGCGGGAACATGCCGTTGTCCTCGGACGCGACGTAGACGTCGAGGTGGTTGTTGCGATGTGATCCCCACAGGAAGTAGTGGCCGTCGGCGGTGATCGTCGGGTACGCGTCGTACGCGCCCTCCTCGTCGAGCGGGTCGAGCTGGAACAGCTCCGCGAACCGGCGCTCGTCGGGGAAGTAGCGCGCGCGGAACAGCTCGCAGGTCGTCTTTGGCTGTTCGAGCTCGCACAGCGAGAGATACGCGTTCTGCTGGTCCGGCGAGAACCGCGCGCCCTCGACGCTGTACCCGAGGCTGCCGATCTGCACGGGCGTGCCCGCGGGGAACGAGGAGCCCAAGCGGCACGGCTCGAGCGTTCCGGCGTCGACCTCCTCGCGTCCGCCGACGCCGTAGACCAGATCGCACGCGCCGAGGAGCGACGCGACGGCCAGTCCGGCATGGCGTGGAACCATCGAGAAGACAGTGTAATCCCGGCATCACACACCGATGCGAGTGGAAGCAGCTAGTGATGCGCTCCGGTAGCGAGGCACGCTGAGACAGGACGCCAACCCAGCGCCCTCACAGGCTTTTGCGCGGTTCGCGCATGTCAGCGCAGGTCGGCGGGAAATGGTTTGCGTGTGCGCCGTCTCGTCGGAAGCTTCATCGCGCATGAGCAGGCTGTACGCGTTGCTGCTGTGTCCGTGGTTGGCGGGAGCGTGTGGTCCCGATGCAGGGACAGGTCCGAACGGGGACAACCCCGACGGAGGAATGCCCGGCGACGATGCGTGTACCGGCGACGGTTGCACGATGCCGCCCGACGATGCGCCGCCCGCGCCGACGTGGACGTTCCGCGACGTCAACGGGGTCGCGAACACCGACGACGACGACGGCTCGCAGAACGACTGGAACCAGGCGCCGTTCGCGACCGACGACGATTTCTCGACGCTGACGCTACCGGCGGCGACGCTCGCGCTCGTGCCGTCGGGCGGCAGCGTGCAGCTCTCGCTCGCCGGTGACGTCGCGAACGTTCGCGTGTTCGACGGCACGATGCACGTCCTCGGCGCGGAGCGCGGAACGGCGACGCACTCGTTCACGCCGAGCGGCGGCGACAAGGCGTTCACCGTCGAGTTCGGCGCCTATCTGGCGAAGGCCGAGCTGACGCTCGTCGCGAAGGACGCGAGCGGCGGCACGAGCGCGACGGCGACGATCAACCTGCAGGCCGCGCCGCTCGTGATGAACCATCACCTCCAGCCCGCCGAGGCGCTGTGGGCGGTGACGTCCAACGGCAACGCGTCGATGATCCAGACGTACCAGCAGATCCTCGGCAACAAGTTCACCGCCGTGTCCGGAAGCTCGGTCGCCGGCGACGTGTGGATCCAGGACGAGTTCGAGTTCTCGACGATGATGGGTGAGGGCGGCCAGCGCGTCGACGTCGTGATCGACTCGATCCGCAACCGCGGTCTGCAGAACATGTCGTCGAGCTGGATCCGTCCCGACGAGTACACGCAGACGTGGGGCAACCCGCAGCTCGCGACCTCGTACGACTCGTTCGGCAACCTCGAGGCGACGCCGCCGTTCTCCGTCGGTGGTGTGAGCTATCCCTTCGGCAAGATCTACTACGGGCGGGTCGGGTCGAGCGGCATGAACACGACGCTCGGCAACTTCCTCGCATCGCAGAAGGTCCAGGCTCCGTTCCAGATCCCCACGAACTGGCTGTGCGTCGGCCACGTGGACGAGTTCATCAGCTTCGTGCCCGCGCCCGGATCGGCGAAGGGGTTCAAGCTCGTGATCGCCGACACGACGTCGGCGTACAACCTGCTCGCGACGCTGACGCCGAGCTCGCCGCTGTCGCGCTATGGCCAGGACCACGGCTATCCGAGCGTCGCCTCGCTGATCGGTGACACGGCGCTGCGCGCGCTCAACGAGGATCTACAGACCGACTACATCGAGCCCGCGGTCGCGAAGTTCAAGACCGAGCTCGGGCTGACCGATGCGGACATCGTTCGCGTTCCGAGCCTGTTCGAGCAGCCGAGCGGCTGCGGCGGCCGCGTCGCGGCGCTGATCCCCGGCATGGCGAACCTGATCGTCGCCAACGTCGATGGAACGACGACGCACCTGTTCACCGCGGATCCGTTCTTCCGCGGCAGCGGCGTGTCCCAGGCGAGCGATCCGGTGATCGCTGCATTCCAGGCGGCGATGCCGCCGGGCATGTCGCTGCACTTCATCGACGACTGGAACACGTACCACATGGGACTCGGCGAGGTTCACTGCGGCACGAACGTGCGCCGCACCCCGACGGCGATGTGGTGGTCCACCGCGATGCACCTGATGGGAGGCAACTGAGATGAAGAAGTTGTTCATCGCACTCGCTCTGGCCGCCTGCTCGACACCGGCTCCGTCCGAGGAGATGTCGGAGGCGAAGGAGACCGAGCTGTTCCAGTTGCAGCCGTCGGTCACGCGCGCGGGCTTCTTGCGCTTCACCGACGACGCGATTCACGATCCGCGCGCGGCGCGCGTGTTCCTCGATCGCCTCGAGAGCGGCACGGAGAGCGAGGGCGTTCGCGCCGCGCTCGTCGATGCACTGCCGCGCACCGGGGGCGAGTACGCCGATGCGGTGATCGTGCTGATGCGATCCGAGACGTCGCCGATCGTGCGCGCGGCCTACGTGCACACGGCGCGGCGGGCGCCCGGGAAGCAGGCGATCGCGATCGCCGAGCGCGGCTTCGCGGATGCGTCGCCCGTGGTGGTCGCGGAAGCGATCCGCGCGACGGCGTCGCTCCCCGACGGTGCCAAGCTCGCGGGCTCGCTCCGCGCGTCGCTGTCGTCGAGCGATGCGACCGTGCGCCTCGAAGCGGCGCGCGCGATCGGAGTGCTGGGCATCGCAGCCGCGAAGACCGAGCTCGACGCGCTCGCGTTCGACTCGTCGCCCGAGGTGCGTCGCGAAGCGGCGCGCGCGACGGCGAGGATCGACGCGCGGGCCACGTCGACCCGATGAGCGACGTCGGGATCGCATGCTGTTTCGCTGGCTAACCGAGCGCCGCCGAGCGCGCCTGCTCGAGGCGGAGTTTCCGCCGGCGTGGCGCGAGTACCTCGCGTCGAACGTCAGGAGCTACGCGCTGCTCGACGAGGACGAGCAGAAGCACCTGCACGACCTCGTCCAGGTGTTCATCGCGGAGAAGCACTGGGAGGGCTGCGGCGGCCTCGAGCTGACCGAGGAGATGCAGGTCACGATCGCGGGCAACGCGTGCCTGATGATCCTCGCGCGCGATCACGATCTGCTGAAGGAGATCGAGTCGATCCTCGTGTACCCGAGCGGTGTCGTGTTGCCCGACCAACAACCGAGCTTCTTCGACGGTAGCGCCCGCGTGATCGGCGGAGGGACCGACGTGCTCGGCCTCGCGCACCTGCGCGGCCCGATGGTGCTCGCGTGGGACTCCGTGCTCGAGGGCAGCCGCAATGGCACCGACGGCCGCAACCTCGTGATCCACGAGGTCGCGCACAAGATCGACTTCCTCGACGGGACGGCCGACGGAACGCCTCCGCTCGACACCACCGAGCAGCGCCGCGCGTGGGCGCGCGCGTGCAGCGAGGCGTACCTCGCGCACAAGGACGGCGAGGAGAACGTGCTGCGCGACTACGCGACGACGAACGAGGCGGAGTTCTTCGCCGTCGCGAGCGAGATGTTCTTCGAGCGAGCCAAGCGCGTCGCGAAGGAGCTGCCCGCGCTGTACGCGGTGCTGCGCGACTTCTACGGGCTGGACCTCGCCGCCCGGTAGGAGTTTGCCAGTTGTTGACGTCGACGTGAGCGGACCGTAAGCCGCCCGGGGGAGC
This sequence comes from uncultured Kofleriaceae bacterium, assembly GCA_964617845.1. GTDB lineage: Bacteria > Myxococcota_A > Polyangia > Haliangiales > Haliangiaceae > JABFXX01. The sequence continues at coordinate 111,547 of CAZUAR010000002.1, forward strand.
CTGGAATCGGGGTTACGATGGCCTCGATGAGGTGGACATCGACGTGTTTCGTCGTGGCGCTAGCCATGGCCTGTGGCGCGTGCGGCGCCGGTGAGACCCGGATCGACCCGGGTGATCTCGAGCTGACCGACTTGCTCGGCGTGTCGCCCGAGGTCGCGATCACGTGGGACGCGGACCAGCGCGCGTCGGCGCGGCGTGTCCTCTCGTCGGCGCTCGATGACGATTCGATCGCCGCGCTCGGCGGAGCGACGAGGCCGACCGCCGAGCTCGTGCTCGCGAACGAGTGGGACGGCCACTCGTGGAGCGTGCTGCCGGGACGCGGCACGAGCCTGCTCGCGGCGCTCGCCGCGGATGCGGGACATCGCACCGGCCGACTCGTGATCGAGCCCGCGCCGCGCGCGCCGCAGGTCTCGATGTACGAGAACGGGCGGCTCGTCGTGAACCCGGTCGTGCTCGCCGCGATCGAACCGGCGGCGAGCGAGCTCGCGACCGCCGAGCAGCTCGATCGCGTGGTGCCGCAGGTCACCGCGCCGCGGATCCAGACACGCGGCGCGACCGCGTACGAGCCGGTGACGCCCGAAGCCGTGGCGGCGTCGGGCAACCCGTACAGCTTCTACGGCTCGGTCGCCGAATGTGCGTTCGCGCAGCGAGCGCGTTGCGAGTCGTGCCTCTCGAACAGCACGTGCGATCCGATCACCGACAGCGACGGCACGACGGAGTGCAATCGCCTCGCGGAGAACAACGGGCGCGGCTACTACCTCATCTGCATCAACCTCGCGCTCGCGATCTCGTCCGTCGAGAACTGCGCCATCGAGAAGGCGTCCGGCTGCAACCGCGACACGGATGCGTCGGATGCGCTCGCCGAGCTCGAGAACAACGCGAACTTCCTCGACGACGGTGCGTGCCAGATGTCGCTCGATGCGTGCCTCGGCGAGATCTACGGCGCGCCGCCCGAGGAGTTCCCGGGTCTCGACGGTGGCGTCACGCCGCCTCGCGAGCCGCGCGACACGTCGATCGATTGCGGCGACGGGTGCAGCAGCAACAACAACAACTGCGAGGCGTCGCCGAACTGCGATTGTTCGGGACCGTCGTGCAACAACTCGTTCTCGTGCGACTCGACGTGCGCGAGCTCGAACTCGGGCAACACGAGCTGCGGCAACTGCGACAGCTGCGAGAGCGACGGCGGTGGCGGCGGTGGCGGCGGTGGTGGCGGAAGCTGCGATAGCTCGAGCTCCGGTGGTGGCGGCAGCTGCAGCGGCGGCGACTGCGGCGGCGATGGCGGCTGTAGCGGCGGCGATTGCGGCGGGGGCGGTTGCGACAACAGCGGCGGCGGTTGCGGCGGTGGCGGCGGTGGCGGATGCAACAGCGGCGGTGGCGGCGGCAGCTGCAACGCGGCGAAGCGCGAGTCCACGGGCAGCTTCGCGCTGATCCTCTCGCTCGGCTGGGCGTTCGCGCCGCTGCCGGTCGCGATGATCGTGCGCCGTCGCTCGAGGAAGCGCAGGCGCACCAGCGCCGCGCTCGGGATGAAGGGCGAGGAGGTGGCGTCGTGAGAGACGAGCTGATCGCGTGGCTGGATCGCTTCCTGCCGTCGGAGGTCGCCGCGACGATCGCGCCGACGTGGTTCACGTGCATCGGTCTCGCCGGCCTGTCGATGTTGCTGCTGATGTGCGTGATCGCGCGCCGTCGAGGAATCGACACCGGCGTGATCGCGAGTATCGTGGTGTGGTCGTACTTCGCCGCGGTGATCGCGGGCATCGTGGTGCCGGCGACGATCGACTGCATCACGACGCTCGTCACGACCGGCCGCTTCCAGGTGCGGTGGGCCGGGATGACCTCGTTCTGGGGCTATCTCGCCGCCCTCGCGACGATGGCGATGATCTGTCGCCGCAACAAGCTGTCGCTCGCGCGCTTCGGCGACCTCGCCGCCGCCCCGCTCGGCGTGGCGCTCGTGTTCGCGCGCCTGGGCTGCTTCGTGGGCGGATGTGACTACGGCAAGGTGACCTCGGTGCCGTGGGCGGTCCGCTTTCCGGCGGGCAGCTCGGCGTGGCGCGATCACGTGCGCGCGGGCCTGCTCCCCGCGGATCGCGCGGAGTCGTTGCCCGTCCATCCGACGCAGCTCTACGAGGCGGCGCTCGGACTCGTCATCGTCGGCGTCGCGCTCGTCGTGTCGCGCACGAAGTGGGGACGCGCGGGCCATGGTCGCACCGTGATCGCGTGCGCCGCGACGTACGCGATGGGGCGCATCGGCATCGAGGCGCTGCGCGGCGATCTCGGACGCGGCATCTACGCGGGGCTGTCGAGCGGACAGATCTTCTCGATCGGCGTGCTCGTCGCGATCGCCGCGGGCATGCTGCTCGCGCACCGCCGGCGCGCGATGCTCGTCGCGACCGCCGCGACCGCCGCACTGATGCTCGTCACGCTCGGTGACATCGGCGATGCGCACGCGCAGACGCCGCAGCCGCAACCGACGACGCAGCCGCAACCGACGACGCAGCCGCAGCCGCAACCGCAGCCGCAGCCGCAGCCGCAACCGCAGCCCTACGGTCAGCCGCAGCCGTATGGCCAGCCGCAGCCGTATGGCCAGCCGCAGCCGTACGGCCAACCGCAGCCGTATCCGCAGCCGTATCCACAGCCGTACCCGCAACCGTATCCGACGCAGTCGGTGGCCGCGCAACCCGCGCAGGAAGCGACGCCCGCGACGAGCCACGTGCAGCTCGGCGTGCTGATCGGCCTCGCGACGCCGATGAACCGTCGCTCGGAACAGGTGCCCGCGCTCGGCGGTCCGACGATCTCGATCGGCTGGGTCGGATCGCGCGCGGGGGTGTGGCTCGACTTCGACAGCCTCGGCAACTCCGATGCATCGCACGGCACGTTTTTGCTGTCGGGTGGCACCGGCAAGCAGGTCAACGATCGCCTGTTCCTCGGCGGGCGCATCGGCATCGGCATGACGCTCGTCAACTTCGAGCGCGAGGCGTTCGAGGACGTCTCGGGCACGACGTTCCGGTTCGAAGCGATCGCCGAGTACAAGCTCTCGCGGTCGTGGAACGCGTGGGTGCGCCCGATGTCGTTCGACATCCTCACCGCCGCCGATCTCGGCGGACCGATCACGACGTACCAGATGCGCCTCGGCCTCGCGTACTCGTTCGGCGTCGGCGCGAAGGACGCGCGGCCCGCGGTGCCGGCGCAGCCGTATCCGCAGCCGCAACCGTATCCGTACCCGCAGCAGCAGTATCCGTATCCACCGCCGCCGCAGGGCCCGATGCCGCAGCCGACGCCGGTGCAGCCGTATCCGGTTCCCGCGCCGGATCCGACGCCGGCACCCGCGCCGACGACCGAGCCCGCGCAACCGGCGCCCGCCCCCGACCTTGCCCCGAGGAAGTCATGAGCAACGGCTGGCGAAACCTCAGCTTCGTTCTCGCGGCCGCGTGCAGCTGGCAAGCGTATCGATCGTGTACGCGGCCCGCGCCCGAGGTCACGCAAGCGGAGTGCAGCGAGCCCGCGCGAGCATCGCGCGACGATCGCGGCGAGCGGATCACCGAGCGCGCGCCGCGCGACACGCCCGAGCGCGCCGACGACACGAGCGCCGGCGAGCCCGCGCCGCAGCTCACCGACGGTGTCTCGTTGTTCGGCGTGAAGCTCCCCGGCTGGGCACGATCGCTGATGCCGCAAGCGGGCGAGGATCTGCGCTCGTATCGCGATCGCATGATCCCACTCGCGCAGCTGGCGCTCGCGCCGCATCGCAATCGCGTCGCGCGATCGAGCGACGACTTCGCGAAGGCCGCGAACCTCGATCAGCACCAGCGCGCCGAGCTCGACGCGGCGGCGAAGGAGACGGCACAGGCGATCGAGGATCGGTTGTTCAACGCGGTCCTGTCCGGCGAGCTCCAGCCGTCGTCGTTCAAGCCGATGGCCGGCGTCGCGGTCGCGCGCGATGTCCTCGATCTCGTGGATCGCGGGAATAAACGCTTCCTTTCCTCGCTGCGCCAGGATCAGCTGACCTCCCTGTCGAATCATCCGTTCGACTTCGGGGATTTCCTGTTGTTCTCGACGAAGTGGGAGGATGCGATCAGCGGTCTCTAGCCGAGCGGTCTCGTGTATCGTCGGCGGCCATGGCGGAACAGCAGGTCAAGAAGAGTCCCTGGGCGAAGTTTGGAAAGGCGCTCCACATCGCGGTGGTCGTCGCCTTCTTCTTGCCGTTCTTCGGCATCTCGTGTCGCGACAAGGACATGCCGGGTGGCGAGAGCATCGACATCATCACGATCTCCACCGCGGACATGACGTTCGGCTGCGAGCCGGGCGGCATGATCAGCGAGGCGAAGAACAGCGAGGACATGAAGGGGATGGGCGGCGACATGAAGGTCGACAAGGTCAAGGTCGAGCCGCTCGCGATCCTCGCGATGCTCGCCGCGGTCGGCGGAGTGCTCGCGGCGTTCCTGCTGAAGGGACGCAAGGCCGTCATGGGCTCGCTGATCGCATCACTCGTGTGCCTCGGCGCGGTCGTCGGGATCTGGCTCAAGGTCGGCGGCGAGATCGACTCGACGATCACCGACAAGATGAAGGCGGACATGGGCCAGAGCTCCATGATGAAGGACTCCGAGATCGAGTCCGGACCGCGCATGGGCCTGTGGATCTCGCTCGCGTGCCTCGCCGCCTGCGCCGCGCTCGGAGCGCTCGCGCTCAAGGATAGGGACACGATGCCCGACGTCGTGCCGCCGGGTGGTCCGGGCGGTCCGCTACCGCCGTCGCACTCGGTCTAGCCGCGACGGGCGTTCTTGCCCGCGGCCTTCGCCATCTTGCGCGCGCCGGGATGCGACTCGAGCACCTGGCGCGCGAGCTTCTGAAGCTCGGGGTGCACGCGGAACTGCGGCGAGAGGAAGCGGCCGAGGTGGTTCGGATCTTCCTCGGCGAGCGCGGATAGCTCGTTGCGCGCGGGCACGCGCTGGTTGGACGCGAACTTCGCGAACACCTTCGCGATGCGCGCCTGGAGCATCACCTGATCGCCGTTCTGCTTCGGCTTGGTGATCGTCTCGATCAGCGCGAGCGCTTCCTTCGGCTTGCCCGTGCGCGCGAGCGCCTCGGCGACGATCGCCGCGGCCATCGGGCGGATCTCTTTGCGATCCGGGTTGTCGAGGTTCATCGTGCTCGCGGCCTTTGCCGCGTCCTGCGTGCGACCCATGCCGAGGTAGAGCTGCGTCTTGAGCAGCGCGACGTCGTCCTGCATCGCGGGCGGGAACTTCGACAGCTCGACGGGCTCGAGCATCTTGAGCGCGGCCTTCGGATCATCGGCGGCGACGAGCTGCGCGCGCGCGAACAGGTTGACCGGCGCGTTCGCATCCTTGCCCTCGGACAGCTTCGCGATCGCCTCGCGCCGCGCCTCGGGCGACTGCGTGGCGCCCTGCAGGATGTTCACGAGGCCCTTCTGCTTCTTCAGCATGCGCATCGCCCAGATCAGGATGCCGGCGATGATCGCGGTCAGGACGCTCGCGATGATCAGCATCACCGTGCTGCCGGTCTGGAGCGTGAACGCCCACAGCACGACGACGATGACGCCGATGATGATCAGGTTCTTCTTCTTGATCCCGCCGACCTGCGCGGGCTGCGGCGCTTCCGCCGGCGCTTCTTCCGGCTCGCTCGCAGGGTTCTCGTTCTTGGCCACGCCATCCCGTACCATGAAAGGTGTTCGTGCGCGCTCCGATCCTGCTCGTAGTGGTTCTCGTCGGTTGCGCTCCGAAACCGCTGGCCTGTCCGTCGCCGCCGGTCCTCGCTCCGGGGCCGGCATTCTTGTGGAAGGTCCAGCGCGACGCGGGCCCCGTCCTCTGGTTGTTCGGCACGGTGCACGACGCGGGGCTCGAGCTCGTACCCGAGGTCGCGCTCACCGCGATGTCCCAGTCGCCGCGGTTTGTCTCCGAGCTCGGCACCGCGCGCCTCGATGCGTTCGAGGATCGCGACGTGCTGCGAATCTCGTCGGGCCCGGGCATCGATCACCAGCTCGGTGACGACTGGTGGGACCTGCGCGACGAGATGCGTGGGAACGTGAAGGAGGACGAGCTGCGCCGGATGCGGCCGTGGCTCGCGCTCGTGCGCTTGAACAGCCTGCGCACGCCGAAGTCGGTGTCGATGGATGACCGCCTCACCGAGCGCGCGACGCAGCAGAACAAGCCGATCGACGGCCTCGAGCGACCCGCCGACCAGGCGAAGGCGCTCGACGCGATCGTCACGATCGAGGACCTGCGCGCGACGCTTCGCCAGGGCCGCGGTCCCGACTGCGCGGTGTCCGCGACGATCGAGCACTACGCGAAGGGCGATCTCGAGTACCTCCAGATGGCGTTCGTCATCCCGCGCACCGCCGAGCCGCTGCTGTTCGCGCGCAACCGCGCGTGGCTGCCCGCGCTCGAGCGCTACCTCGCCGATCAGGGCGCCTTCGTCGCCGTCGGCCTCGGCCACATGCTCGGCGAGCAAGGCCTGCCGGCGCTCCTCGCGAAGGCCGGCTACACGGTGACGCGCGTGGAGCGGTAGACCGCGAATGATTGCATTGACAACTATCCGGTCGCGACCTATCGTCGGGGCGTGAAGGATCAGTTCAAGGACGGCTCGGTCGTCGTCGACAACGCGATCGGCTTCTGGATCCATCGCGTGTACCAGGCCACGCGCAACGAGATGTACCGCGTGTTCCGCGCCGCCGGCGAGGACGTCACGCCCGAGCAATGGGCCGTGCTGATCCGGCTGTGGGAGAAGGATGGCCAGCCCCAGTCCGAGCTGTCCGAGGCGACGTTCCGCGACGCGCCGACGATGAGCCGCATCATCGACGGGCTCGAAGCCCGCGAGCTCCTCGTGCGCCGCGCGCACCCCGACGACGGCCGCGTGCGCCTCGTGCACCTCACGCGCGCGGGCAAGGCGCTCGAGAAGAAGCTGGTCCCGCTCGCCGAGAAGATCGTCGCCGACCTGGTCGACGGCATCGACGAGCGCGCGCTGGTCACCACCCGCAACACGCTCCGCAAGATGTTCGCGAACTTCGCCGACCGCGACTGATCGCCACCGCGCGCGCAGTCGCTTCACCTGCATCCATAAACTTGCATTGACAACCATTGAAAGGTCTCCCATGTCCACCACCGATTGGTTCGCTCCGCTCACCGCCGACACCGCCCCGGCCGCCTCGAAGCAGATGCTCGCCGCGTCCGCGAAGCAGCTCGGCTTCGTCGCATCGCCGATCGCCAAGGCCGCCGCCTCGCCGCCGCTGCTGAAGCACTTGCTCGGTGGCTTTCCGGCGTTCGATCAGAGCTCGTTGTCGCACGTCGAGCGCGAGGTGCTCGCGATGACCGTCGCCTACGAGGTCGGCTGCCACTACTGCATGGCGATGCACTCGGCGCTCGGCGCGGGTGCTGCCGACGTGAGCCCGCACGTCGGTGCGCTGCGCGAGGGCCGCTCGCTCGCCGACCCCAAGCTCGAGGCGCTGCGCGCGTTCACGCGCGAGGTCGTCCGCACGCACGCGCACGTGTCGCACGAGACGTGGGAGCGCTTCGCGAACGCGGGCTACACCGAGCCGAACGCGCTCGATGTCATCCTCGGCGTCGGCGTGTACATCCTGTCGACGTACACGAACATCGCGACGCGTTCCGAGCTCGACGCGCCGTTCGCCGCGTTCGCGTGGTCGAAGTAGCTCGGCCGATCCTATCGGCGGCGTGCCGATCGTATCGAGCCGAGCGGCGCGTGGGCGCGAACTACAACGCCGCCCATGGCTTATCGATGGTTGTTGGCGACGCTTCTCGTCGCGTGTAGCGATCCGAGCGCGGGCGACGACGCGCCGGAGCCGATCGAGTGCGAGGCGACGCCGCTCGTCGCGCCGGGGCCGGACACGTTCGTCGACATCTCGGCGCAGAGCGGCATCCAGGCGAACAACTTCGTGCCGAGCCCGTCGACCCCGATCCCGATCAACGACCACAGCCGCCTCGGGTTCGCCGACATCGACGGCGATGGCTGCGATGACATCGTCGCGCACGACCTGTTTCCGAACGCGCAGATGAACGTGCCGTTCACGCACCTCGTGTTTCGCAATCGCTGCGACGGGACGTTCGAGGACGTCAGCGTCGCGTCCGGGCTGCGCGACGTGCAGGCCGGGTTCTTCGCGTTCGGCGATGTCGACAAGGACGCGTTCGCGGGCCTCGACATCCCGCTGCCCGGCAAGGCGAGCTCGCTGTGGCTCAACGACGGCGGCGGCGTGTTCACGCAGAAGACGGCGAGCGGCGTCGAGGGGGCGATCGGATCGACGACCGCGGCGAGCGCGGTGTTCGCGGACTTCGACGGGGACGGGAAGCTCGACCTGTTCGTCGGCAATGGCCAGACGAGCTACAACGCGCTCGACGATCTGTTCATCGGCAACGGCGACGGCACGTTCACCAAGGCGACCGCGCGGCTGCTCGGGCAGACCGCGAACCCGTCGAACGGGTCGACCGCGTGCGACTACGACGACGATGGTGACCTCGACGTGTTCGTCAGCGTCTACGGCGTCTCGCAGGGCGGCGCGCAGAACATGCTGTTCCAGAACGACGGCGCGGGGAACTTCACGAACGTCGCGGTCGCGGCCGGCTTCGCGAGCCTCGGCACCGGCAACTACTGGATCGCGGCGACCGGGATGGGCACGCAGATGGAGCCGAACAAGGCGCCGGGCACGTACGTCGGATCGAACGCGTTCGGCCTCGCGTGCGAGGACGTCGATGGCGACGCGGACCTCGACGTGGTGGTCAGCTCGATCTCGCACCCGGGCGGCGACTACAACCGCACGTGGTCCGATCCGACGGTGCTCTTGCTGAACACGGGCGCGGCCGGTGGATACACGTTCGAGAACGCGTGGCTCCAGCGCGGTCTGCCGTACAACGAGGGCGACGTCGATGCGGGGCTCGTCGACTTCGACAACGACGGGCGCATGGACATCTCGCTCTCGCGCACGGACAAGTACGAGACGGGCTACTCGACCGAGCTGCAGAAGGGCTGGTTCGGCCTCATGCACCAGACGGCCGACGGCATGTTCGAGGTGCTCGATCGATCCGTCGGGCTCACCGACGAGGACGGCGGCGAGGGCATGAAGGGCGCGCAGAACCACGCGTGGTCGGACATCGATCGCGACGGCGATCTCGACCTGTTGCTCGGTGCGCGCGATCAGGGCGGTGGCCGCGCGAACCTCTTGTTCCGCAACGACCTCGGATCGAAGCATCACTGGCTCGGCCTGCGCCTCGCCGGCGGCGGCGCGGTGAATCGCGACGCGATCGGCGCGCGCGTGACGCTGAGGATCGGCGACGAGACGATGGTCCGTGAGGTCAAGGCGAGCCGCGGCACCTACAACTCGATGGACACGCGGACGATCTACTTCGGGTTCGGCGATCGCGCGTGCGACTCGTTCACGGTCGAGGTGCGCTGGCCCGACGGCACCACGCAGACGCTCGGTCCGACGGATACCGGGATCGATCAGATCGCGACGATCGAGTACGCGCGCTAGCGAGAACGCTAGAGACCCGCCGCGAGCGCGTCGCGCAGCTGCTTGCGTGCACGGTGCGCGCGGATCTTCACGTTGTTCACGCTGATGCCGAGGCGCGCGGCGCACTCCGTCTCCGTCGCGTCCGCGCGTAGCAGCATCACGTCGCGATACTTCGCGGGCAGCGTCTCGAGCGCGGCCTGGATCATCGCGATCGCCTCGTGCTCCGCGAGCGCCGTCTCCGCAGACATCGCGGGATCGGCGAGGTCGCGCGCGAACGACTCGTCGTTGTTCGCGAGCTGTTCGCGCGAGCGACCGCGGCGACGCAGGTGGCCGAGGGCCGTGGTCGAGGCGATGCGATACAGCCACGTCCGGTAGCGCGAGTCGCCGCGAAACGAGTCGCGATAGCGGTAGGCCAGCAGCAGCGCGTCCTGGGTGACGTCATCGGCGTCCTCGGCGTTGCCGACGATGCGGCGGGCGATCGCATAGACAAAGCCGCGGTCATCGGCGCTGAACGTCACCGCCGGACGCTCGGTGGACGGAAAAACGTTCAAATCGTTCATATCGTCCATTCTGCATCCAAGTTCGCGAACGTCAATGCCTTCTTCTTCAAGATTCGCGTAAGTGCTTGTCACGAAGGAACTCTTCGACGGGGCGGGGGATCTGGATGCAGAGGATCAGAGGCCCTCTGTAACGTGGCCTGGCCCCTAGCAATCTCAGGGACACGGGCATGCGGTTCCTCTCTCCTCGCCAGCTGGCGCACGCCCTCGGGGTCAGCGAGTCCTCGCTCAAGCGATGGGTCGACGCCGGCAAGATCGCCGCGGCCCGTACTGAAGGCGGGCACCGCAAGATCTCGCTGGTCGAAGCCGTGCGCTTCATCCGCCAGAGCGGCGCCCCCTTGGCCCATCCCGAGATGCTCGACATGCCCGAGGTCGCGGTCGCGCAGCAGCGGGCGCTCGAGGGCGACGACAGCCTGTACACGTACCTCGTCGCGGGCGATGCGATCGCCGCGCGCGGGTGGCTGCTCGCGCGCTATCTCGGCGGTGCGTCGGTCGAGGAGCTCGGCGACGGCCCGATCAAGGAGGCGATGCACGCGCTCGGCGAGCTGTGGAACCACGACGACGCCGGCGTCTTCATCGAGCATCGCGCCACGGACATCTGCCTCCAGGCGCTCGCGCAGCTCCGCAACACGTTCGAGCCGCGCGCCGATGCACCGCTCGCGCTCGGTGGTGCACCCGAGGACGATCCGTACCTGCTGCCCTCGTTCCTCGCGGCGACCGTGATCGCGTCGGCGGGGATGCGTGCGGTCAACCTCGGGCCGGACACGCCGATCGCGGCGATGCAGGCCGCCGTGGCGCACCACGCGCCTCAGCTCGTGTGGCTCAGCGCGAGCACCGCGCTGCCGGCCACGCAGGCGCGCGAGATCGCGGCGTGGATCGCGACGCTGCCACCCTCACTGCCCGTCCTCGTCGGTGGACGGGAGAGTGCGCGCATCGCACGCGAAGGCACGCACGTCCGGATCTGCGAGTCGATGAGCCAGCTCGCTCACATCGTTCGCGACCTCGTCTGACGTCGCCGGTAGACGCGCCCACCGGCCTCCGTGTGGCGCTAGAGTGGTGACGTGGGTACGCCCGAGGTCCTGGGGCCGTACGTCATCTACGAGCGGTTGGGCGCTGGCGGGATGGCGACGGTGCATCGCGCGGAGCAGATCGGCCTCGCGGGCTTTCGCAAGCAGGTCGCGCTCAAGCGACTGCTTCCGCACATCGCGGGCGATCCGAAGATGCTCAAGATGTTCACGCACGAGGCGCGCCTCGCGAGCCACCTGCGTCACGGCAACGTCGCCCAGATCTACGACCTCGGAAAGCACGACGACACGTACTTCATCGCGATGGAGTACGTCGCGGGCCCGACCCTCACCCAGATCATGAAGCAATGCGGGACGGCGTCGGGCGCGATGCCGGTCTCGATCGTGTTGTCGATCCTGGCGCAGGTCTGCGACGCGCTCGATCACGCGCACAACCTCAGCGATGACAGCGGCCGGCCGCTCGGCATCATTCATCGCGACGTCTCCCCGGGCAACATCATCGTGTCGAGCACCGGCGTCGTGAAGCTGATCGACTTCGGCATCGCGAAGGTCGCGGATGCCGGCGAGGTGCAAACCCAGGCGGGCTACATCAAGGGCAAGTACGCGTACATCGCGCCCGAGTACACGCACGGTCACCTCGACTCGCGCGCCGACCTGTTCGGCCTCGGCGTGATCGCGCACGAGCTGCTCGCGACGCGCCGGCTGTTCAACGCGCCGACGGACTTCGAGACGATCAAGCGACTGCGCGAGATGCCGATCCAGCCGCCGTCGCGGTGGAACCCGCAGGTGCCGGCGGACGTCGACGACATCGTGATGACGGCGCTGCAGCGCGATCCGACGCTGCGGTGGCAGAGCGCGTCGGCGATGCGCACCGCGATCCACAACGCGGCGCGCACGACGGAGAATGTCGTCACGACCTCGCAGCTCGCCGACTGGGTCGAGTGGTGCTTCGGCAAGAAGCCGATCCAGGAGTCGACCGGTCTCGTGAAGGCGATCGATACGCTCGGGGACTCGACGAGCGGCACGCAGGAGCTCACGACGCATCAGCAGATCGAGCTGGCCGCGCTCGGCGCGGTCGCCGATGCATCGCAAGCGACGATCGACGACGACGACAACGACGACGCGCTCGAATCGTCGACGCTGCGCCAGAAGGAGCAACGCATCGTGCGCTCGTCGGCGAGCATGCGCGCGCAGACGCGTCCGCTCCAGCCGGATCGCTCGCGCGAGTTCGAAGCGGAGCCACCGACGACGGTCGCGTCGGCGGCGTACGCCGAGGCGGTCGCGCGCGCGACACCCGCCGCGCCGCGAACGTCCGCGCACGTGATCCGCCGCGATGCCGAGGCGCCTGCTCCTGCTCCGCCTCCGCCTCCGCCGAAGCCCGAGCCGAAGCCCGAGCCGCCGCCGCCCACGTCGTTGCCGCTCGGCGGGCCCGCCGCGATCCAGCCAACGCTCCACGACCTCGTGCTGATCCCGGAGCCCGCGCCCGACAACAAGGCGATCGCGCTCGTGCTGCCGCTCGAGGCGCGCCCGCCCCAGGAGCAGCCGCCGGAGATCGTCACCGCGCCGGAGATGGTCACCACGCGCGAGGACAGCAGCGGCGTCGTGATCAGCGCCGCGACGAAGTCGGTCACCGAGCCGACCGAGGTCCCCCGCCGTCGCGTGTGGCCGTGGATCCTCCTCGCGATCGTGCTGCTCGGCGCCGGAGCCGCCGCGTACCTGTACTTCGTCGAGGGGCTCGTTCCGGACCTCGACATCTTCTAGACTTGGAGACGTGCAGGCGGTGTTCTCCAGCTTGTCGATCGCGCGCTTCGCCGTGCGACCCGCGACGCTCGCGGACGCGACGGAGATCGCCCGCGTGCAGACCGCGAGCTGGCAGTCGAGCTACCGCGGCATCCTGCCGGACTCGATCCTCGACACGATGGATCCAGCGCGCCGCATCGGATCGCGCCGCGAGATCCTCCAGGACAACGGCGCGCTGAACCTCGTCGCGTACGACACCACGCACGGCGACATCGTCGGCTTCGCGAACGCGGGCCCATCACGCCGCCAGGGACAACCGCGAGTGGGCGAGCTCTACGAGATCTACATCCTCGATCGCGCGAAGCGATACGGCCTCGGCCGCGAGCTGTTCGAGGTCGTCACCGAGTGGTGCCGCTCGCGCCACATGGCGACCATGGTCATCTGGGTGCTCGAGGCCAACCAGCACGCGCGCCGCTTCTACGAGGCGATGGGCGGCCAGATCTCCGGCCGCGCGCACACCACGGTTCGCGGCTTCGGCGTCGTCGAGGTCTCGTACCTCTACCGGCTCTAGCCCGTCAGATCGACGAGTGAACCGTGGGATCGAGACCCTCGCGGGTCAGGCACATCTTGTTCGCGCTGTAGCGGTTCTCGCCGTCGAACGCGTAGACCCAGACCGCGCCATCGATCACCGCGAGGTCGTACGCGCCGTCCATCGGGCGAACGTTCTCGATCGCCATCGACGCGAGCGAGCCGTCCTCCTCGAGGTAGCCGATCACGATGTCGCCGTGCGTGTTGAGATACGAGACCCAGTAGCGCCGGCCGTCGTGAACGATGCGCGGCGCCTTGCCGTACGGCACGAGCTGGTTGTTGTTCGCGATGTCGTTGTGCGCGCCGACCAGGATGTCCGACTTGCGAATGCTGTCGTTGTCCTCGAACACCATCTGGCCGGACTTCTCTTCGAAGTTGCTCGCGATGCGGTTGTTGCGGCACGCGAACGGACGGACGTTGTGCGTGCCTCCGCCGATGCGCGCGAGGTGACAGTCGCCCGGCGTGGACCACGCGATCATCGCGTCGTTGCCGTAGCGCGAGGTCGTCATCGACAGCGGCGACGAGCTCTCGACGACCTGCGTTCCCACCGCGGTCCAGTTCTCGTCGAACGTGCTCGTGATGATGCCGGCCGGGCCGCCCGCGGCCGCGACGTAGTTGTTGCGCGCGTTCATGATCAGCGTGTCGCCCAGCATCGTGCCCGCCATCGTGTCGAGCAGGTGCGTCGCGCCGAGATCGTCGCGCAACATGTTCACGAAGATCTTCGTGCCGTCGAGCAGCGCGACCACGAGGCGACCATCGATCGAGGCCGCGGACATGCTCGTGAAGTTGCCGTTCACCACCTCGGTGCCCGCGGCGTCGCCGATGATCAGGCCGCGCGCGTCGACGACGAAGCCGTACAGCGAGCCGCCCGTGCGCGCGAGCGAGAAGATCGCCGCGCCTTGTTCGGTCGGCACCGCGCGAAGGTCGAGGTTCTTGTCCTGCGCGAACACGCTCGGCCACGAGTGAGCCGCGCAGACTTCGGGGATCAACTTGTTGATGACGGCGCCGGAGTTGTCGATCCCAGCACCGTCCATGTCGTGATCGCCCGGGTCTTCACCGACTCCCAGGTTGTCGCCACATCCGCCAGCCACCAGCAGTGAAATCGCGAGAAAACGCCGCATAGTTCCACTATCCATGAATCTCCGGACGGGTGCCAACTGCATGGAGTGGCAATCTATTTTTTCTTTTGCGCGCACAGATGCGCACATGTTCGCATCGCGCGTGATCAGCGTCGAATAAACGGCGGAGCCGAGGGCGGCCGCGCACTTCGATGACGCCTGCTCCCGTCAGGGGCTGTGAGGATGATGCGTGGAGGTTGTAAGAGCCTAGACAACGACACGATCGCCAACCCGATCACCGCGATCGAAATGATGATCGCCTCGATCCGGATACCGCCGGACTGGAGTCCGGCAATGATGCCGATCACAGCGCCTGCGACGAGCGCGATCGACAGAGCCACGAGATCAAATGTTGAAGCGATGAGACGATGCATGAGTTCCTCCGGCAGCACGAGGTTCGAGAACACCGGGTCGCGCCGCCGGCCGCACGCTCAGGTGCGGCGGAGAAGAAGTGCTCCGTAGCTCCCTGTTCGTGCGCCTCTCCGGCGGCGCGACGATACGTGGTCTACGTCCATACGCTCTGCTGCAGCAGCGGCCGTGCCACGCGTAACCACGCGAACCTTCACGACGCAGCGAACGAGGCGGCGAGCCCTCGAGGCTGCAGCTGTCACCCTCAGAAGTCAGAGCCGAGCGAGAAGCCGATGCTGACGTGGCCGACGCGGCCGTCGATGTCGGGCGCGCCCGCCATCTTCAGCCGGTAGAAGTCGAAGCCCTGATCCAGGTACAGCGAGCCGGTGATGAACGGCCCGCGCTTCACGAAGAACAGCGGCGCCCACAGAAAGCCGAGCGCGCGAACGCGCCCCGAGATCGCGATGCCGGCGCTCGCGCCGACGCCGTAGCCCGTGTACCCCGCGAGCGCGCCGTTCGCGGAGGCGATGCTCGGACCGCCGCGTACGTAGACGGAGAGGTGCTTCTCGATGCGGCCGACCACCTTCGCGTCGACACCGTACGTCGCGAGATCGGACGTGCCCTCGGGCGGCTCGCCGCCGATCAGCCCCTTGAACGCGCCGTCGCGATCGAACTGCATGTCGGCGGACATCCACGGCTCGATCGCCAGGAACCGCCAGCGCGCGCCGACCGCGAGCCGCACCTTCATCGGCTGGATGACGTACGGCTCGAGATCACCACGCGGCAACGAAACGCCGACGGACTCCGTGAAGTAGAAGCCGTCGGCGCGCGCAGTCGTGTTCGCGAGAACGATCGCGAGCACGACGAGGTACCGCATCAGTGCTCGAGGAAGGCCTCGACCGAGGGGTCGCGCGACGCGTCCCGTTCGGCGCGGTCGGCCCACCAGCCCTTCGCCAGCTCGGTGCCCTCGCGGAGGGCAGCATCCTTGAGCGCGTTGATCGCGAGCGCGCCGAGGGCCGCCATGATCGTTCCACCGATCGAGCGCTTGCCTTCGACGACCGGCGCGGACGGACCGCGACGACCGAGCAGCCCGACGAGCAGGCCGGCACCGAACGCGATCCCGACAGCTGCCCGCGGATGCTGTGCGATCCGTGCACCGAGATCGAGCTTCTCCTTCGCCGCTTCGTAGCGACGTTCGAGCTCGTGCAGGCGCGAGCGCAGCGACGCTTTCGCGGTCTCGGCGCGGCGGTCGGCTTCCGAGATGTCGACTTGATCTTCATCCATGACGTGTCTCCTCAAAACGCGTTGGCGATCGAACGCCCGTTCTTCGCGACCATCACGCCGGTGAACGCGGCGATGGCACCGACGATCCCGAACCCGGCCCACGCGGGCAGACCTGCTGCCACGAGGCCGAGCGAGATCGCGGTGCCGATCATCACCGCAGCCATGATCAAGATGCCGAGCGCGATCCCGGTGATCTTCGCGGTCTCGCCGACCTGCTTGGCTTCCGCCTTGAGCTTGTCGATCTCTGCGCTCGCGATCTCGCGGGCATCGTCGATCACACCGCCGAGCAGCTCGGTCGGGGCGAGATTGGAATCACGCTCTGACGTGTTCATGGCGTCCTCGCTCAGCGGAAGATGCGCATCGCGAAGTAGCCGATGCCGAACGCGATCGCGACCGACTTCAGCGGGTTCTCCTTGATGTAGTCCGTCGACTTGTCGAGGAGAGCGTTGCCGCGATCCATCGCCTGATCCTTCACTTCGATCACGCGCTCCTTGATCGCGCTCGCCTTCTCTTCGCCTTGCTCGACGAGGTTCTTCACGCTGTCTTTGATTCCTTCGATGCGATCGTCGACGGAAGAACCGATGGTGTTGCTGGTGCCGTTGCGGGTAGCCATGGTGATTTTTCTCCTTGTCGGTTCGTGGAGCACGACGCGTGCCCGAGGTTCCAGGTGAGTCCAGAAGTGCAATCCAGCAGACGTGCGGAGACGCTCACCGCGCGCGAGAGCTACGATCTATCGCAAGTCTCACGAGCGACTCACGATGAGCCCACAAACGCGCTTCTTGCCGTGCGCGCGTGACACGGTGAGAGCGGTGTTCAGTAGCGACGCTTCTCGAGCAGCACGATCTCTCCCGCGACCTGATCGCGATGAGAGCGAGGCGTGATCGCGCCCTTACGCGCCGGAGCGATGACGGCCTCGACCACCTGCGAGATCTCGGGCGTCCACCGCGGGCGCCGCACGACGGGCTGCATCTCGGTGATGCCGAACTCGAGCGACTCGGGATCGACGACCACCGCTTCCTCGGAAGGAACGACGTCCGGCACCGGCGCTGCGACAACTGCCGGTGCGTGAGAGCGCACCGCGCGGATCGGCTCGATCGACATCTCAGCGTAGTCGGTCCCGTCGTACGTCCCGGCGGGAGTCAGCGCAGCGAGCGCACGCGCTCGGCGCCGCAGCTCCTGCGCCGAGGGGCGCGCCTGCGGGTCCTTCTCGAGCATGCGATGCACGAGCTCGCACAGCTCGAGCGGCGCGCACGTGCGCTCCTGGAGCGGCACCGCGTCGCTCGTGAGGTGCATGCAGACGACCTCGGCGAGCGTGCGGCCGTCGAACGGCGGATGCCCGGTCAGCATCTCGTACGCCATCACGCCGAGCGAGTAGATGTCACACGCCGGTCCGATGTTGCGACCGGTCGCTTGCTCGGGAGACATGTAGATCGGCGTCCCCGGCGTCATACCGTCGAGGGTGAGCCGTCCCATCGGGCCGAGGCGAGCGACGCCCCAGTCGATGATGCGCAGCGGATAGAGCTCGTCGCGCGGCGTGAGCAGGACGTTGTCCGGCTTGAGGTCGCGATGAACGATGCCCGACGTGTGAACCGCCGACAGGACGCCCGCGACCTCTGCGAGGATCTTCGCTACCTCGATCGACGGAAGCGTGGGCACGCGGTGGAGACGCATCGCGAGCGATTCGCCCTCGATCAGCTCCATCACGATATAGGGGCGATTATCCGGGAGCAGACCGCACTCGAAGACGCGGACGATGCCGGCGTGCTTCTTGAGCTCCTCGAGGATGCACGCCTCCTGGACCATGCGCGTCGCCATTCCCGGCTGACGCAGCAGCTCCGCGTGCATGATCTTGATGGCCGCGCGGCGTGGGAGCAGCGTATGAATCGCTTCGTAAACGGTGCCCATGCCTCCGCGGCCGAGCTCCTTCACGATCCGGTATGTGCCGACGATCGAGTCGGGTCCAAGCGAGGCCAGGGACGTCATGGCGCTGCTTGCTGCAGAATCCTTGCCGAGGAATTTGTAGGGGCGAGTCGCGATCTAAGAGCGCCAGATCGTGGCGCTAGCGCACGACTGCGATCGATTCGCTGCGCGCTGGCACGCAGCGTGCTCCACGAGCCCGTCGTGGTTAGCTCGCAGATGAAGGCTCAGGCGGAGGAGTGGTCCTTTCGCGTGGGTGAGCTGATCGGCGCGTACCGCATCGACGGGGTCGTCGGGGCGGGCGGCATGGGCGCGGTCTATCGCGCGACGCACGCGCTCACCCATCGCCCGGTCGCGGTGAAGGTGATGCGCGAAGACCAGTTGACGCAAGAGCGTGCGGTCGATCGCATGATGCGCGAGGCATCGATCCTCGCATCGGTCTCGCACGACGGGCTTCCGACGTTCTACGAGTGCGGAATCCTCGACGACGGCCGGCCGTGGATCGCGATGGAGTTGATCGAGGGTTACTCGCTCTCCACGCAACTGCACCGCGGCCCGATGCATGCCGGCGACGTCGCCGACTTCGTCGCGGCCGTGGCAGAGGTGCTCGGCGCCGCGCACGATCGTGGCGTCACGCACCGGGATCTCAAGCCGGACAACATCCTCCTCACACCCACCGATCGACGCTTTCGCGTGCGCGTGATCGATTGGGGGATCGCCCACCATCTCGCGGGCGCACGCTTCACCAGCATGAACGAGGCGATCGGAACGCCGACGTACATGGCGCCCGAGCAGGCGCGCGGCGGTCCCACCGACGGACACTGCGACGTGTACGGCCTCGGTGTCGTCGCGTACCAGGCGCTCACCGGGCGCGTGCCGTTCGTCGGGCAGACGTCGGTGGAGATTCTCGTACAGCACCTGAACAAGCCCGTCCCCGCGCTCGCGCCGCGCTGCCCCGATGCGCCGTACGGCCTCGTCGAGCTCGTCGAGCAGATGCTCGCGAAGCGCTACGAAGAACGGCCGACCGCGATCGAGGTCGCACAGACGTTGTACTCACTTTCCGCGCGCGCGAGTGGACGCCAGGCCGTGGTCGAGGATACGGGTGGTATCCCGCTGCCGGTGACCGAGCGGAACGACACGGCGAAGACTGCCGCGATTCGCAATCCGAAGTATCAACAGACCGACGAGTGAAGACCGAGGTGGAACAAGACGAGCCGGTAAAGCTCGCGCGCCACATGGCGCTCGCGATCATCGCGCCCGTCGTGCTGTTGATCGCGATGGGGGCCGCGCTCGCGTGGCAGGTCTCGCGGATGACCGAGTCGGCGCGGTGGGTCAGCCGGACGAACGAGGTCATCGCGAAGCTGGGCGAGCTCCGCTCTCGACTCTCGGACAGGGAGTCGGCGCTGCGCGGCTTCTTGCTCTCGGGCGACACGGCGCACCGAGACACCTATGACGCCTCGCTCCCGCGGGGCCCGCTCGACGAGCTGCAGGCGATGACTCTCGACAACGCGGGCCAGCAGGCGCGCCTGCGCGAGATCGAGGACGTGTTCATGCAGTGGGATAAGGAAGCGGAGGCCGCGATGGCCGCGCGCGCGCGCGACGACTTCGAGGGTCTGCGCCGGCGCGCCGCCCTGTTCCGCACCATTCGCTCGCAGATCGCCGACGCGGTGAACGAGGAGCGGACACTGCTCGCGAAGCGCGAGCGCGACAACGAGGAGACGGATCGCAACGCGAAGTTCTGGTTCCTCGGGTTGATCGGGCTCGCGGCCGCGACGATCGCGTTCGTGAGCCGGCGCCAGCTCGGGGTGGTGTCGAAGGCGTTCGGTACGATGGTGCGCTCGGAGCGCGAAGCGAAGCTCGCCTCGCGCGAGCAGGAATGGGTACAACGTGGCGAGGCGACCGTCGCCGCGGCGGTCATGGGCGAACGCGGGATCGAGGAGGTCGCGCAGGCGGGGCTCGACGCGCTCGCCGACCATGCGAAGGCTCCGATCGGCGCGGTGTACATGCTGCGCGGAGGGAAGCTCGAGCGTGTCGCCGGTCGAGCGCTCGGCAGGAGCGCGCCGTCGAGCCTGTCCGCCGACGACGGCGTGATCGGGCGGGTCGCCTCGAGCGGAACCGTCGCGTGGATCAAGGATGCCGAAGCGCAGCTGGCGCTCGGCGGCGGCGTCGGCGAGAGCAAGACGGTGCAGCTCGCGATCATGCCGGCCAAGCTCGGGGAGCGCGTGCTCGGCGTCGTCGAGCTCGGCTTCACGGATGCGCCGCGCGCGAGCGCGGACGAGCTGTTCGTGCGGGTGTCGACTCCGATCGCGACCGCGCTCAACGCGGCGATCCAGCGCGCGCGAATGCAAGAGCTGCTCGAGGAGACGCAGCGACAGGGCGAAGAGCTGCAGACACAGCACGAAGAGCTGCGCGTCACCAACGAGGAGCTCGAGCAGCAGGGCCAGGCGCTACGCGAGGCGCACACGCGCCAGCAGAACATCCAGCACGAGCTCGAGGCGGCGAACGCCAACCTCGAGGAGCAGACGGCCACGCTCGAGCAGCAGCGCGAGGAGCTGATGCGCGCGCAAGCGGATCTCGAGCACCACGCGGCGGAGCTGCAGCGCACGAATCAATACAAGTCCGAGTTCCTCGCGCGCATGTCGCACGAGCTGCGGACACCGCTCAACAGCACGCTGATCCTGGCGCGGCTCCTCGGCGACAACGTCGGCGGCAACCTGTCCGAAGAGCAGGTCCGGTTCGCGAACACGATCTACTCGGCGGGCAACGATCTGCTCGTGCTGATCAACGACATCCTCGATCTCGCGAAGATCGAGGCCGGGCGGCTCGAGCTGCGCCTGGGTCAGGTGTCGCTCGAGCGCGTGCGCGATACGCTGCTTCGCGAGTTCGAGCCCGTCGCGAAGAGCCGCCATCTGACGTTCACGTTCGAGGTCGCGCCGGGCGTGCCCACCTACGTCACCACCGACGAGCAACGCGTCGTCCAGGTGCTCCGAAACCTCGTGTCGAACGCCTGCAAGTTCACGGAGCGCGGCGGTGTGCGCGTGAAGGCGTCGCTCGCCGACGATCGGATCGACCTCGAGGTGAGCGACACCGGCATCGGTATCCCGATCGACCAGCAAGAGGCCGTGTTCGAGGCGTTCCACCAGATCGACGGCTCGGTCAGTCGCAAGCACGGCGGGACGGGGCTCGGCCTCGCGATCTCGCGCGACCTCGCGGGCCTCCTCGGTGGCCGTCTCCGGCTCGCGAGCACGCCCGGCAAGGGCAGCGTGTTCACGTTCGACATCCCGCTGGTGCCACCCGCGGTGACGGCGCGGCCGGCGACGCCCGACGTTCCGGTCACGCGTCCTGTCACGCCGACGAACGTGACCGCGCGCGTCCCGCGCATGCCGACGCCTCCTCCAATGCCCGCGATCACCGAGTCGACGCTCGACGATCGGGATCACCTGGTGGCCGGCAAGCGAACCCTGCTCGTGATCGAGGACGATCCGAAGTTCGCGATGATCCTGCGCGACCTCGCGCGCGAGCTCGGCTATCAGGTGCTGGTCGCGATCACCGCCGACGAGGGCGTGGAGCTCGCGATGCGCCATCGCCCCGACGGCATCCTCCTCGACGTCCAGCTGCCCGATCACTCGGGCCTGACCGTGCTCGAGCGCATCAAGCGGCAGCCATCGATCCGGCACGTGCCGATCCACATGTTGTCCGTCGAGGACCACACCCGGCGCTCGCTCGAGCTCGGTGCGGTGGGCTATCTGCTCAAGCCCGCCAGCCGCGACGAGCTCGTCGGCGCGATCCGCCGCATCGAGGACCGCACGTCGCATCACGTGCGGCGCGTCCTCGTCGTCGAGGACGATCCGGTGCAGGCCGATGCGCTGCGGCAGCTGCTGAGAGGCACGAGCGCGGAGATCACCGCGACTCCGACGGTTCGCGAGGCCCTCGCGCAGCTCGCGGGGACCACGTTCGATTGCGTCGTCATGGACCTCCGGCTCGCCGATGGCACCGGGTTCGAGCTGCTCGAGAAGATGACCGAGGACGAGCGCATCACGTTCCCGCCGGTGATCATCTACACGGGCAAGGCGCTCTCCGACGAGGAAGAGGAACGGCTCCGCCAGTACTCGAGCTCGATCATCGTGAAGGGAGCACGCTCGCCCGAGCGGCTCCTCGACGAGGTCACGCTGTTCCTGCATCAGGTCGAAGCGGACCTGCCGCAGGATCGCCAGCGCCAGCTCGTCGAGGTGCGGAGTCGCGAGGCGTTGTTCGAGGGCAGGACGGTGCTGATCGTCGAGGACGACGTGCGTAACGTGTTCGCACTGTCGAGCGTGCTCGAGCCACGCGGCCTCAAGACGGTGATCGCCCGCAACGGCCGCGAGGCCCTCGATGCGCTGGCAAAGACGCGCGTCGACCTCGTGCTGATGGACGTGATGATGCCCGAGATGAACGGCATCGATGCGACCAAGGCGATCCGCGCGAACCCCGCGTGGAAGGACCTGCCGGTGATCGCGCTGACCGCGAAGGCGATGGCCGACGATCGCCAGGCGTGCCTCGATGCGGGCGCGAGCGACTACCTGTCCAAGCCCATCGATGTCGACATGCTGCTGTCTCTGCTGCGCGTCTGGATGCCGCGATGAGCTCCGACGGCGATGCCGAGCTGGATCACCTGCTGGCCGTGATCTTCGAGCGCTATCACTACGACTTTCGCTCCTACGCGCGGGCGTCGCTGCGCCGGCGCGTGACGGCGGCGCTCGTGCGGATCGGGGTCGGCTCCGTCGCAGAGCTGAGCACGCGGATCGCAAACGACGGCCGTGCGTTCGGCGAGCTCTTGCCGTGGTTCACGGTCCAGCTCTCGGACCTGTTTCGCGACCCGGCGTACTTCGCGCACTTCCGCGAGCACATCGTCCCGGTGCTGCGCACGTACCCGTCGCGCAAGATCTGGGTCGCCGGATGCAGCACCGGCGAGGAAGCGTACTCGTTCGCGATCATCCTGCGCGAAGAGCAGCTGCTCGACCGCACCCTGATCTACGCGACGGACATCTACGCACCGAGCCTGCGCACCGCCGAGGCGGGCATCTACGATCTCGACCGCATGCGCGCGTTCAGCGAGAACCATCGCAAGAGCGGCGGCAAGACCTCGCTCTCGGAGCACTACTCGACGACGCCGCACGGCGCGATGTTCGACAAGGAGCTGCGCGAGCACATCGTGTTCGCCGATCACAGCCTCGCCACCGACGCGGTGTTCGCCGAGGTCCACGTCGTGTCGTGCCGCAACGTGCTGATTTACTTCGCGACCGCGTTGCAGAACCGCGCTCTCGGTCTGTTTCATGACTCGCTCGTGCGTCATGGCTGGCTCGGCCTCGGTCCCAAGGAGACCCTCGAGTTCTCACCGGAGCGCCATCACTTCGTCGGCCACCCGCACCGCTGGTACGAAAAACGCGAGCGTGGGCGATGAGGGTCGTGGTGATCGGAGGCTCCGCCGGGGCCCTGGAGGCCCTGCACGAGCTGTTCGCGGAGATTCCGGAGCAGGTCGTGCGCGACGCCCCCGCGGCGTTCGCCATCGTCGTTCACATTTCTCCAACCAGCGAGAGCCTTCTCGCGACCGTCGTCGGCGCGTATACCTCCATGCGCGTGCGCGAAGCCGTCGACAAACTGCCGCTCGAGCCTGGTAGCGTCGTCGTCGCGCCCCCCGACTACCACATGCTGATCGAACGAGACCACACCATCGCGATGTCGCGGGACCGGCCCGAGCACTTCTCGCGCCCGGCGATCGATCCGCTGTTCGACAGCGCCGCGGTCTCGATCGGCGCGGATGCGATCGGCGTCTTGCTGAGCGGCAGCAACACCGATGGAGCAGCCGGACTCGCCGCGCTGGCAGGTGCCCGCGCCAAGGTCTGCGTGCAACACCCCGACAGCGCCGCGTCGCCAGAGATGCCGCGCGCGGGGATCGCAGCGTGTGCTCCCGACCTGATCGACCGTCCCTCGGCGCTCGGTCGCTGGATCTGTTGGCAGCTCGGAGGCCGGCCATGAGCGAGCGCGTGCTGATCGTCGACGATATCGAGGAGAACCTGATCGCCCTCGAAGCGCTGCTGCGCCGTCTTCCCGGGATCGAGATCATGATGGCGCACTCCGGCAGCGAGGCGCTCGAGATCTTGCTCGTGCACGACATCGCGCTCGCGCTCCTCGACGTCAACATGCCGGAGATGGACGGGTTCCAGCTCGCGGAGCTGATGCGCGGGGCCCAGCGCACGAAGGACGTGCCGATCATCTTCGTCACCGCCGCGTACGAACCGCAGCGCGTGTTCCAGGGCTACGACCTCGGCGCGGTCGACTTCCTGATCAAGCCGGTCGATCCGCGGATCCTGAAGTCGAAGGTGTCGACGCTGCTCGAGCTCTATCGCTCGAAGCGCCAGCTCGCGTCGCAGCTCGTCGAGCTCGAGCGAATGAGCGGGCAGCTCACCGAGGTGCTCCGGATGCAGGAGACCTTCGTGGCCGCGGTCAACCACGATCTCCGCTCGCCGCTGCACACGATCTCCGTCGGTGTCTCCCTGCTCGTCGACGACAACGACGAGAAGCGCGACGTCGCGCGTCGCGTGGAGGCGGCGATCGATCGCATGAGCGGGATGCTCGATCAGCTGTACGACCTCGCGCGCACGCGCGTCGGCAACGGCATTCCGATCGATCCGAAGCCCGGCGATCTCGGTGCGCTCGTGCAGACGGTCGTCAACGAGGCCGACCTGCGGCGCGGTAACACGAAGCTCGAGATCGACATGTCGGGTGACGTCACCGGCACGTGGGACCTGACGCGCGTCTCGCGCCTCGCCGCGAACCTCGTCACCAACGCCCTGCAGCACGGCGACAGGACCGCGCCCGTCGCCGTCCGGCTCGACGGTACCGATCCCGACGCCGTCGTCCTCGCCGTCGAGAACGCGGGCGTGATCCCGAACGACGTGCTGCCGCTGATCTTCGAGCCCTTCCGTCGCGGCTCGAAGTCGAGCAAGGGTCTCGGCCTCGGGCTCTACATCGTGCGCGAGATCGCGAACGTCCACGGCGGATCGGTGAGCGTCACGTCGACGCCCACGACCGGCACGCGCTTCGAGGTCCGCCTGCCGCGCCACGTGCCGGCCACCGGCGCGCACGCGTAGCGCTCACACGAACACGCTGCGCGACTTTCGACGCAGGCGCCGGCGCGGCTTCGACCGCGTCGCTCGTGGCTGTGCATCGAGCGCGCGCGGGATCGCGTCGAGCAGCTGCGCTTGCAGCGCGGCCCAGTGCGCGCGGTCGATTCGCGGCTTCAACAGCTCGAGGATCGCGAACGCGTCCGAGATCGAGTCCCACGCGGGCTTCGGCAGATCCATCTCGAACCAGTGCCGCGCCTCGCGAACCGCGGTCTCGAGGTCACAGCGCAGCGACGCGATCTCGTGCTCGGCGCGTTTGCGTTCGTGCTCCGACCGTGCGCGCGCCGCATCCGAGCGCGAGGAGATCCATCCGATCGCGAGCACCCCGAGGCCAACCACGGCGAAGATCCACATGGCTACGCGTCGGGACCCTGCATGTTCGCGAGGTCGTCGTCGTCGAGGGTCTCCATCGAGTGGTCCTCCGCGTCGTCCTCGCCGATGCCCTCGACATCGCGGTCGGCGAGGTCTTGCTCGGCCAGCTCTTCCTCCTCTTCCTCGCCGGTCCGTCGACGGATCGGCTGGACCTCCTCCTGGTCCTCCTCGCGGCTCTCGTAGTCGTGCGGCTTTTTCGTGGAGATGTGATTCCGCATGAGGGGAGGGAACAGCAATGCAGATGCCTACGCGCGCCCACGAGATCGCGTGCGGTTGACGCACTCGTACACGAGCGCTCGCGCTCAGCGAGCGAGTGGCAGCGTGAAGCGGAACTCGGCGCCCTCGCCGTGCTTGCTGTCGACGGCGACGCGACCGCCGTGGGCTTCGATGATGCCCTTCGCGATCGCGAGGCCGAGGCCGGCGCCGCCCTTCTTGGTGCGCCCGTGCCAGTAGCGGTCGAACACGTGGGGGAGCTCGGCGTCGCTGATTCCGGGGCCGCGATCGCGAACCGCGATGATCGCCTCCTGCGGATCGCGCTCGACGACGATCTCGATCGGCGCGCCGCGGGCGTGCTTGAGCGCGTTGCCGATCAGGTTGCCCAAGACCTGGAGCACGCGATCGCGGTCCGCGCTGACGATCGTCGGCTCGTCGGGGACGTGCGCGGTGATGCGGCCACCGGTCTCCTTCGCGAGGAGCTCGTGGTCCGCTGCTGCCTGCTTGACGATCGACGTCGCGTCGACGGCGCCGCGCGTCAGCGTGAGCGCGCCGTTCTCGATCGCCGACGCCTCGAGCAGGTCCGCGATCAGGCGCTCGGCGCGAGCCGACGCGCGCTCGATCGCGCCGAGGTAGCGCGTCGCCTCGCCGGTGATCTCCTCGCGCAGCGCTTCACACGCGAGGCTGATCGCGTGGAGCGGACCGCGCAGGTCGTGCGAGACGACCGCGAGGACGTCGTCGCGCGCCCGCGAGGCCTGGTTCGCGGCCTCGAGCGACCTGGCCGACGCGGCTTCCGCGCGCCCGATGCGGATCGCGAAGCGAATGCGCAGCGCGAGCCGGCGCGGCGAGAGATCGCCCTTCGGGAAGAAGTCGGTGACGCCGGCGCGGACCGCGGTCTCGAGGAGGTCCTCGTTCTGCTGCCCGGTGACGAGGACGACGGGCGTGTGGTTGCCGCCCTCGCGGAGCTGTGACGCCAGCTTCGTGCCCGACCTGCCGGGCAAGTCGTGGTCGACGAGCAAGCAGTCGTACTCGGTGGTCGCGACCTTCTCCAGCGCCTCCTCGGCCGAGCACGCTTCGTCGAGGTCTGCGACGAGCCCGCTTTGCTCCAACGCGCGGCGGATCGCGAGGCGGTCCACGCGATCGTCGTCGATCAACAGCAAACGCAGCCGCTCGGTCACTTCGTGCCAACCTCCGCGAGGGGCGGTGGCGCGAACTCGGCCACCGACCAGTAGCTTCGTACGGCGTCCATGATCTGACGGAACCTGCTCGGTTGCGCGGGCTTCACGAAGTAGCCCGCGGCGCCGAGGCAGAACGCAGCATCGCGGTCGTGCGGATCATCCGACGTGGTGAGCACGACGGACGGGATGCGCTTGAGACGTGGGTCGTCCCGCATCGCTCGGAGGAGGTCCAGCCCCGACATCCGGGGCATGCGAAGGTCGACCACGATCACGAGCCGCTCCATCGCGAGATCGCCGGAGCGCAAGAGACGCAACGCCTCCACGCCGTCGCGGGCGACGGTGATCGAGGCGATCTCCTGGGCCTGTGCGAGGGCACGATGGACGTTCATCACGTCGAGATCGTCGTCCTCGACCAGCAGGAGATGAATCCGCTGCGTCTTGGTCATGAGGGACTACACGGCGCTAGCTGTGCTCGGCTTCTCCCGGGTGGTTGGCGCCGGCTCCGCCGGAGGACGCCGCGTGACCGTTGGATCCGTTGCTCGCGGCCGGCGGATGCGACGGCGCGCGCGCGTGAGAGTCCGACGACGACGAGCTCTTCGAGTCGTGGCGCGGCTCCTCGAGGCGGCGGTACAGCGAGCGGCGATCGATGCCAAGGATGCGTGCCGCGTGCGTCTTGTTGCCGCCGACGGCGTTGAGCACCTGGCGAACGTAGCGGCGCTCCATCTCGTCGAGCGTGATCAGCTCGCCCGGGGACTCGGTCGTGATGACGATCTTGCTCGACTGGTGCTCCTGCACCTTCGCCGGCAGGTCGTCGACGGTGATCTCGTCGAGGCGGCACAGGGCGACCGCGCGCTCCATACAGTTCTCGAGCTCGCGAACGTTGCCCGGCCAGTCGTAGTCCATCAGCAAGCGAGCCGCGGGACCGCTGATGCCCTGCACGGGCTTGTTGGTGCGACCGGCGATGCGCTTGAGGAAGTACTGCGCGAGCAGGAGGATGTCGCCGGCGCGCGCGCGGAGCGGCGGCACCGGAATCGCGACGACGTTGATGCGATAGAAGAGGTCCTCGCGGAACCGCTTCTCGTCGACCTCGGTCTCGAGATCGCGGTTCGTCGCGGTGACGACGCGTGCCTCGAACGGCACCTCTTCGTCGCCACCGACGGGGCGCACCTTGCGCTCCTGGAGGACGCGCAGGAGCTTCACCTGCATCTCGATCGGCATCTCTCCGATCTCGTCGAGGAAGATCGTGCCCGCGCCCGCCTGAACGAACAGACCTGCGCGCGAGCGCTTCGCGTCGGTGAACGCGCCGCGGACGTGGCCGAACAGCTCGCTCTCGAGGAGCGGCGCCGGCATCGCGGCGCAGTTGACGGCGACGAACGGCTGGTCGCGTCGCGGCGAGAGGTTGTGCAGTGCGCGAGCGACGAGCTCCTTGCCGGTGCCGGACTCGCCGGTCACGAGGACCGTCGCGTCGCTATCGGACACGCGGCGGATCATCTCGATCGTCTCGCGGATCGCGGGGCTCGAACCTGCGATGCCGTCGATCGGCATGTCGCGGTCGGCCGCGGTGCGGAGGCGCTTGACCTCGCGCTTCAAAGAGAGGTGCTCGAGCGCGCGACCGACGGCGATCGCGAGAGCGTCGACCTTCACGGGCTTCGTGATGAAGTCGTACGCGCCGGCGCGAATCGCGGCGATCGCGGTCTCGAGTCCGCCCTGGCCGGTCAAGACGAGCGGCAGCAGGTCGGGATAACGTTGGCGGAGCTCGCCACACAGATCGATACCGGACATGCCGGTCATCTGAACGTCGGTGACGACGACGTCGGCCGGATCCGTCCTCAGGTGCTCGAGGCACTGTTGCGCCGAGTTGACGGCGTCGACATCAAAGCCGCGCTTGCGGAGGCTGTCCCGCAAGAGGATCGCGGTGTCTTCGTCGTCATCGACAATGAGGATGGTTCCGTCCATGGAGAGCTACCTTTCTGTTCCGTCTAGGTGACGGCCCGGCGACCAGCCACGAGGCTGACGACGGCGAGGATCAGAGCGACTACGAAAATGATCTTGGCGATTCCGACGGCCGAGGCGGCGATGCCCCCGAAGCCGAAGACTGCTGCGATGAGTGCGATCAGAAAAAATGCAAGTGCCCAGGAAAACATGGCTATCTCCTATGGTTATGCATTCTGACCGGTGCAGCGGATGTGCCATTTGGATGCCAATTTTCTGAGGCGCTCACCGACCAGTAAACGCACACCTGGCGGATCCCAACTGCGCGCCATCGCACACCGCGCCCGCACGCGCGCTCAACTGGTGCGGGAATGCTCATCGCTGTCGTAGGCTAGCTCACCCAAGACGCTCGTGTCGTGAGCATCCTCGCGTCACGCAGGCCGCCGATCGCGGACCGCTCCGCATGCGTCCGCGCAGTGCGATCGTGCGGGAGCGCTTCAGGTGCCGACGACGAGCTTGTTCTCGACCGCGCCCACGCCGGGCACGCCACGCACGAGGTCCTCGACCTCCGTGATCGACGCCGAGCGCGAGACCTCGCCGCGCAGTTCGACGCGACCATCGCGGACCTCGACAGCGATCCGAGCACCATCGCCGTGCGCGTGAACCGCGGCCTGCACCGCGGCGAGCAGGCGCAGATCATCGTGCGTTCGCGTGTGCGTGCCGTCGTACGCGCGCTCCACCTGTTCGCGCGAGGGACGGATCGATCCGTCGGGATCGGGGACCGTCTTGCGCGTGATGTCGTCGTACGTCTTGTTGGCCATGACGCGATTTGCTGCAGTGTGAGTGCCAGTAGCTGAAATACAGCCGAAAAATAAACCGCCGACAGCCTGGGGGAGGATGTCGGCGGGACCCGCAAGAAGCGGGGGTCTTGGGGTGGCGTTCTGCTGGCGCGGGTGGAACGCCAGTCAGTCGCCGTGGGATGCGTTGGTCTCGCTCGGTTCAGCGAGCTTCGTGCGCCAACCAATGTGCACGCACGAGGCCATCGTGCGTGGTCGGTTCTCGTCGAGGAGTTAGCTCGCGATTCGCGGAAAAAACCGCAGCGCGGCGACGCGCGGCGCCGCCACACCGTGCGAGCGCGCTCGTTCCATGCGCTCGCCCGGGTTGAGTTATGATTGCCTCGCGCATGGCGCAGATCCGGTTCGTCGACGTGTGGATGCGGGCTCCCGGCGCGCCGCCCAGCCATTACCGCTCGGTGATGGTCATCTCCGAAAAGTGGGCTGAGCAACGCGTGCTCATGCGGGCGTACGCCGAGAGCCGCGATCAGACGAGACCGACGATCATGCTGTACGGGGTCGAGCTGGCGATCGGTCCGGCCGGTGTCGACGTGAATGGCCCCTGGGGCATCCATGTCGGCGAGCACCCCGAGGGCTCGGCGCAGCAGATCAAGTGGCAGCTCGAGGAGAGCGCCCGCCGTCTCGCCGGCAGCAAGGGCAACCCACCGCGGCTCGCCGACGAGGAGTCGACGTTCGAGCGCGAGCCGACCGCGAACTGGGGACCGGGAGCGCCGCGCCTGCTGCCGAAGCGCCCCGACGCGCATGCACCGCAGATCGACTACGTCCATCAGCAGCCGGGCGCGGCGCGGATCCCGCAGTCGCAACAAGCGACGTACGTGCCGCAGGTCCAGGTCGCCGCGCATCACGTTCCGATCGCGGCCCCGAGCGCGGCGCCGTCGAACCCCGAGCTGCGCAAGACGCCGATGCCCCGCGCGCGCAAAGGAATGACGCGGCCGCCGCCGATGTCGCCGCAGGCGCGCACCGCGCTCGGCTACCAGTCGGGGTCGGGAGCGCAGTCGGCCGTCGTGCGCCTGGGGCTCGCGCCGCACATCTCGTCTCGGCTCGGCTGGCTCGTCGATCGCGTGGTGCCGCACGACTTCCACATCGAACGCGCGGAGCGCCAGGTGCTGAACGCGCTCGGCGAGAACGAGCTGACCGCGAAGGCGATCGGCCAGATGCTCGACCTCGCCGACGCGGTCGCGTTCATGGAGGAGCTGACGCGGAAGCTCGAGAGTTTCGGGCTCGATCTCGTGGTGCCCGGCGATCCGCACGGTGGCGAGCCGACCTACCGGCTGCGTCGATAAGCGCGGGCACTGGTGGCCCCGAAACGCCTGTGGTACGACCCCGGACCGCCATGCAGGTCCGCATCGAAGACGTTTCGCCCGTCGAGAAGAAGATGTTTGTCGAGGTCCCGTGGGAGACCGTGAGCACCAAGCTCAACGAGGCATACAAGGACCTCGGCAAGGACGTCGCGCTCAAAGGCTTCCGCAAGGGCAAGGCACCGCGCTCGGTGCTCGAGCAGATCTATGGCCAGCGCGTGAACGCCGAGGTCGCGTACCAGCTCGTACGCGAGTCGTTCTTCACCGCGACGCAACAGCACTCGATCGCCGCGGTCGCCGAGCCGCGCGTCGAAGAGGCCGCGCCCATCAAGAAGGGCCAGCCGTTCACGTTCAACGCGATCATCGAGATCAAGGGCGAGGTCGTCCCGCAGGACTACAAGGGCCTCGAGATCGAGCGCCGCCGCCTCGACGTGAAGCAAGAAGCCGTCGACGAAGCGCTCGAGAACCTTCGCCGCGAGCACACCGAGCTGCGCCCGATCGAGGGCCGTGACGTCACGCAGGCAGGCGACATCGTCGGCCTGTCGGTGACCGGCACGATCGGCGAGCACGCGATCAACCAGCCGCAGTTCGCCGTCGACCTCGACGATCCGGAGCGCGAGCCCATCCCCGGCATGCGCGAGGCGCTGACCGGCATCCCGATCGACACCAAGGACAAGGTGATCGAGCTCCAGGTCCCCGAGGATCACAAGGACGAGCAGATCCGCGGTCGCAAGGCGAACCTGACGGTCACGATCCTCGAGGCGCGCGTCAAGGACGTGCCGGCGCTCGACGACGAGTTCGCGAAGGACACGGGCAAGGGCGAGACGCTCGACGAGCTCAAGGCCAACCTCCGCAAGGACCTCGAGGCCAAGGAGCAAGAGGTCATCGATCGCGAGGCGCGCGAGAACGTGCTGCGCGAGCTGATCAAGAAGAACCAGATCCCGGTCGCGCCCGCGCTCGTGGATCGCGCCGTCGAGATGCAGTACCAGCGCCTGCGCCAGATGCTCGGCATGAAGCCCGAGCGAGGCAACGCGGGGCTGACCGCCGACCTCCGCGACAAGATGCGTCCGTCGGGCGCCGACGAGGTTCGTGGCCAGCTGCTCCTCGAAGCGATCGGCGACAAGGAGAACATCGCGCTCACCGACGCCGAGCTGAACGCGCACATCGAGGCCACGGCAAAGGCGCGCAACACCGCGCCGCAGAAGCTGCGCGCCGAGTGGCAGCGCGATGGCCGCCTCGAGAACGTGCAGTACTCGCTGCGCCAGGACAAGGTGCTGAAGTTCCTCGTCGAGAACGCGAAGGTCACCGAGGTCGAGAAGCTCACGCAGCAGGGCACGCCGATTCCCGAGGCGCCCGCGCATGGTGAAGAGGGCCACGTGCACGGCCCCGACTGCGACCACTAGCAACTAAGCGGTCTTCACTGTCGGAGAGCGTTATAACCGACGGATGCAGCCGAAGATCGCCACCGACCCCACCCAGCCCGGGGTCGAGGGAGAGAAGCATCCGACGCTCGCCGAGCTGAAGGAGGAGGCTTCGCTGCCGCACGTGCACTCGCACCTCCAGAGCTGCTCGATGTGTCAGTCGGTGGTGCAGGCGACGCAGGGGCAGGACGAGACGAGCGTGCCGATCGAGCTCGACTTGCCCAAGGGGCTCGTCAGCGAGAACGCGTTCAAGTGGCCCGCGGATCCGATGGCGCGCGGCGGCATGGCGCAGATCTTCGCCGGCGAGGATCGCCGCCTCGGCCGCACGGTGATCCTGAAGGCGCCGCGCGAGGGCGACGACCTGCCCGCGGGCATGAACGAGATGTTCCAGAAGCGAGTGACCGCGGAGGCGCGGATCCTCGCGAAGCTCCAGCACCCGTCGATCGTGACGATCTACGAGCTCGGCAAGGCGACCGTCGGGTGGCCGTTCTGCGTGCTCGAGCGCGTCGACGGCGTCAGCCTGCGCGACCGGCTCGACGAGCTCGCCGAGCAGGAAGCGCAGCAGGGCAAGCCGTGCACGCGCGAGCGCCTGGAGCTGCTGTCGAACCTCGTCGCGATCGCGGAGGCGCTCGCGTACGCGCACGAGCGGCGCGTGGTGCATCGCGACTGCACGCCGAACAACATCATCCTCGGCAAGCGCGGCGAGGCGACGCTGATCGACTGGGGCATCGCACGCGACCTCGACGCGCCGAGCGGCAGCGATCTGTCGATGGAGGATCAACCGCCGTCGATGAGCGGGCGCATGGTGACGATCAGCGCCGGTACGCCGCCGTATCTGCCGCTCGAGCAGAGCCAGGGGCGCGCCGCGGATCCGAG
Organism: uncultured Kofleriaceae bacterium; assembly: GCA_964617845.1. Taxonomy (GTDB): domain Bacteria; phylum Myxococcota_A; class Polyangia; order Haliangiales; family Haliangiaceae; genus JABFXX01. Next base: position 144,900 of record CAZUAR010000002.1, read on the forward strand.
CTTCGACGTGTACTCGTTCGGCGTGACGCTGTACGAGGTGGTGTCGGGCAACACGCCCTTTCGGTGGAAGAACACGGACGGCGCGAAGGAGCGCAACCAGCAGCTGCACGCGTTCCTCGACTGGCTGAAGTCCGGGCATCCGGCCGAGCCGGCGATGCCGAAGGATCAGGAGCTGTCGGGGATCATCGCGCGGGCGATGGCGCACGAGCCGGGCGATCGGTTCACCGCCGACGAGCTGGTGCGCGCGCTCAAGCAGTACCTCACCGGCGACCTCGTGTTCTCGCATCGCTACTCGATGACGGGCCGGCTCGCGCGGTGGGTGCGCCGCAACAAGGCGGCAGCTGTGGCGCTCGCGTCGCTGCTCGCGTTCGCGGTCGCCGGCGTGCTGATCTGGGGCTACCTGTCGAAGAAGGCGAAGGAGGAGGCCGAGCTGCGCGCGATGGCGTCGGCGGCGCAGGCCGATGCGCTCGAGCAAGGCAAGGCCGCCGATGAAGCGACGCGCGCAGCCGACGAGGCGAAGGCCCTCGCCGAGCAGGCGCAGAAGGAAGGCAAGAACGCGGATGCGCTGCGCGCGCAGGCCGAGCAGAAGCGCAAGGCGGCCGAGCAGCTGCGCCGGCAAGCAGACGCCGCGGCGACGCAGGCGAAGGGGCAGGCCGACGACGCGATGAAGCGCTTCCAGGAAGCGATGAAGCAGAAGGAGCAAGCGGACGCCGAGCGCGAGGCGGCGAAGGCGGCGCAGGCGAATGCCGAGCGCATCACCGAGATGTCACGTGCAGCGCAGTTCGCCGCCGAGCGCGAACGCGATGCCGCGCGCAACGCGCAGCTCGCCGCGGAGGCGGAGCGCGAGCGTGCGAAGCAGGTCGCGGCCGCGGCGGAGCAGGACCGCGAGGCCGCGCGGCAAGGGCAGGTGCGCGCCGAGCAGGATCGCGACGCGGCTCGCAGTGCGGCGGCGGCAGCGGAGCGAGATCGCGACGCGGCAGCAGCGGCGCGCACGGCGGCCGAGCGCGAGCGCGATGAAGCGCGCCGTCGCCTGCAGGAGCTCGAGGCGCAGCTGCGCAACGGTGCAGCGCCTGCGCCGCAGCCACCCGGCAACGAGGAGACGCCGCGCGAGCGCCGCCGTCGCGAGCGCCAGGAGCAGCGCGAGCGCGAGAACCCCCCGCCCGATGAGCCGCCGCCGCAGCAGCCGCCACCGAACCCGTGATCAGCAGTCGTCGGGGAACTGCTCGGACATCAGCGTCTCGCCGTCTTCCTCGATGCCGAACATCCACACGATCTTGTGCGAGACGATGTTCGACGTGTACGTGAGGTCGGCGACCGCGTTCGCGAGATCGGGCTTCTTCTTGATCGCCTTCTTCCACACCTGCGCGATCGAGCAGCGCGGCTTGGGGACGATCGCCGTCTTGCAGTCCGACTTGCCGAAGTCGTAGATCTCGGAGCCGCCGGGCCCTGCGAGGATCCGGAACTCGCACACGTTCTTCGACGACACGCCGCGCGGCAGGTTCGGATCGCGCTTGCTGCGCGACGGCGAGATGAAGCGCACGTCGATGCTGCCCTTGAACGCACCGTCGTCGAGCGTCAGGTTCGCGCTGCCGTCGGCGAGCGCGTGCGAGACGTCGATGCGCGTCAGCTGCGCGTCGGGCACGTTCTTCTTCGCCTCGGCGATCGCCCACGCGATGTGCTTGTCGATGTCGAGCTTCTTCCAGTTGCGATCGGGCGGCGTGACGGGATGTCGATCGAACCACCCGCTCGCGTTCGGTCCACCGCTCGCACCGCCGCCGCCGAGCGCCTCCTCGGCAGCCTCTGCGAGCGGGTCCTGCGCGATCTTCGTCTTGATGCCGGCCTTCTCGAGCTTGGCCTTCGCCTCGGCGAGACGATCGGCCGTGGTCTGCTGCGCCTGCTTCAGCGCGTCGGACGTGGTCTTCTCGACCTGCGCTTCGACCTTCGCCATCTCCTTCTCGAAGTCGTCGAGGTCGGCCGGCTCGTCGTGCTCGTCGACCTTGGCCTGCGCCGGCGGCGCTTGTGCCGGTGGCGACTGCGCCGGCGGAGTCTCGGTCGGCGCGCTCTCGGTCGTCGGCTCGACGGCCGCGGTCTGCGATGGCGAGGCCTCGTCGCCACCACCACCGAGCGTGACCGCGGCGGCGATGCCGCCACCGACGAGCGCGAGCGCGAGCACGGCGAACAGCGCGCCTTTGCCGCCGCCGCTCTTCTTCGCCTGCGTCGGCTGCGTCTGCAATTGACCCGACGACGCGGACACCGTGGTCTGGTGGCCGACCGGCGGAGGCGGCTGCATGTTCGGCGGCTGCACCGAAGGGCGCGCGTGCGAGCGCTGCCCGCCCCAGCTCTGCGGCGGCGTCGGCGACCAAGCGGCGCGCGGCATCGTCGTCGCGTGATCGGGCCCGCCGGTGATCGGCGTCCACTGCGCTTCGGGCAGTCCTTGCGTCGCTTGCTGCAGCGCCATGCTCATCGCCTGCGCGCTCGCGAACCGCTGGTCCGGAGCCTTCGCGAGCGCGCACAGGATCACGTGCTCGAGATCGGGCGGAATGTCGGGGCGCAGCGATCGCGGCGGCGGCGGCGGCGCCTCGACGTGCTTGCGCAGCAGATCGAACAGCGAGTCGGCGACGAACGGCTTCTGCCCGGTCGCGCACTCGAACAGGATCACGCCCATCGCGTAGATGTCGGCGCGGTGATCGACGGGGCGTCCGGCCGCCTGTTCCGGCGCCATGTAATGAGGCGTCCCGAGCAGCGACCCGGTCGCGGTCGCGGAGCCCTTGAGGTCGGTCAGCTTCGCGATGCCGAAGTCGAGCACCTTGGGCCGGCCCGACGGCGCGACGAAGATGTTGTCGGGCTTGAGATCGCGGTGGACCACGCCCTTGGCGTGCGCGGCGCCGAGCGCGTCGAGCACCTCGGCGCACAGCCGCGCCAGCCCGCCGAGCGGCAGCGGCATCTGACGATGCACGCTCGTCTCGACGATGTTCGCGAGCGGCGCGCCGTCGAGGTACTCCATGATGATGTACGGCCGGCCATCCGGCAGCATCGCGAGGTCGAGCACGTTCACGATGCTCTCGTGCCGGATCAAATTTACCGCGCGCGCTTCACTGAAGAACCGATCGACGAGGTCGCGACGATCGCTGCACTCGCGTGACAGGACCTTGATCGCGACGCGGCTGCCGATGCCCGGATGCACGCCCTTGTACACGCGGCCCATGCCGCCGATGCCGAGCAGTCGCGCGACGCGATACGCGCCGATCGTCTGACCGAGCAGCAGATCCTCACCGATCGGCTGCAGCTGCGTTCCGTCTGCCGGACAGTTGCCTTGCGCGGGCCCCGTTGCCCCGCACTCGCTGCACACGAACATTGTCCGACGATAGCACCCCTTTGTCCGAATTCCGGCCGGACACGTCCAGCCGGCGGACAAGCGCGCACGCAACTAGCTCGATTCACGCGCGCGATCTGCTGGCGCAACCTTTGCTGTTCGCACGCGCATGGACCGCATCGCTCCCGACGAAGATCTCCTCGCAACCATCCTCGGCGCACGCACGCGCGCACGCAGCGTCGCCACCAAGCTGCTCGAACAATGCGGCGGCGTCACCCAGCTCTCGCGTGCATCACCACGCGAGCTCGCGCGCATCGCGGGCGTCACCGAGTCGCGCGCAGCTCGCATCTGCGCGGCGTTCGAGCTCGGCCGGCGCGCGCTCAGCTCGCCGCAACGGCGACAGCTCGTCGGTCGCGCCGAGGACGTCTACGATCTGATCGCGCCGCGAGTCTCGGGCCTCCAGCAGGAGATGTTCTTCGTGATCGGCATCGACGTGCGCAACGGCCTGCTCGATGTCGTCGAGGTCGGTCGCGGCTCCGTCGCGGATGTCGCCGTGCATCCACGCGAGGTGTTCCGCCCGCTCGTGCGCATGGCCGCGGCCGCGGGCGTGCTCGCGCACAACCATCCGACGGGCGACGCGACGCCGAGCGTCGACGACATCGAGCTGACGCGACGGCTGCGCGAAGCAGGATCGCTGATCGGCATTCCGATCATCGATCACGTCGTGATCGGAGATGGCTCGCATCGATCGATCGCCGAGTGGCTCGGGACGGAGGAATGACCATGGATCCGACGACAGAAAGCTTGATCGCGATCGCGCACGCTGCGCTATCCTTCGAACGAAGCGAGGGAGGCGAGATGAGCGATGATCGCGACGGAAACTACCTGCTGAAAGGTGATGCCACCTTCGCCGAGTACGAAGAGGCGAGGGAGGAACATCGTGCGCAGTTGATCGATGGTGATCTCTGGATCTTCGCGCCCGCGAGTGGTGGACACCAAAGTGCCTCGATCGAGCTCGGAACACAGCTGGCACCAGAGCGAGATCGGGTTGATGGATCAGGGTGGGTCATCCTCCCCGACATCAACTTGAGGCTTGGTCCGCGTAACGTGTTCTCCCCCGATCTGACCGGATGGCGACGCTCGCGCATGCCGTCGCGGCCGGACTCGACGTACTTCGACCTCGTGCCCGACTGGGTCTGCGAGATCCTATCGCCATCGACGAGGAAGTTCGATCTCGGGAAGAAGCGGGAGGTCTACGGCAAGGCCGGCGTCGCGCACCTGTGGTTCATCGAGCCCACGATCCAGACGATCACGGTCTACGGTCTCGCTGGCGACAAGTACGCGCTGATCGGCTCGGCGCAGGAGGGCGACGTCGTCGCGCTCGCGCCGTTCCTCGACACGACGCTCGATCTCGGCAAGCTCTGGCGTCGCTAGGCGATCCAGATCCAGTCGCGAGGCCCGATCCGCTCGGGGCGATCCGGTGCGTCATGCGTCCACGCCGCCAGCGCCGCCGGGTCGAAGGCGAAGCGCACCGGATGCGCCGTCGGGCCATGGCCGACCGCGATGTCGAGCGATGATCGCACGAGCACGTTGAGCAGCTTCGTCGGCGCGGACACCGTGGCCTCGATCGCGCGTTCGCCCGGCAGCTCGACGTGATCGCCCGGCGCGACAAGCTCGATGTCGCCGAGCCGGATCGGCGCGGGACCGACGAGGAACGTGTGCCGGCGATAGCCCACAAACGTCGAGAACGCGCCGCTCGACGTGACCTCGGCGAGCGACACGCGCACGTCGTAGTCATCGGCGTCGGGCCAGCGCACGATCTCGAGCGTCGTGCCGCGCCCGTTCTTCCATGGCTGCGCGCGCCAGGTCGCGCGCTCGATGACGCGCACTACACGCCGCCGAGCGCTCGCCGGAGCAGCGCCCACGCGTTGGCGAGCTGCCACTCGGCCTGGATCAGGTTGCCCTCGGCGGTCGTCACCGCGGTCTGCGCGTCGGCGAGCTCGATCTGGCTGCCGAGGCCCTGGGTGTAGCGGGCGTCGGCGAGCCTGAGCTGTGCGCGCGCCGCCTCGACGGCCTCCGTCGACGCGGTGACGTTCGCGCGGTTCGCGACGATGCGCGCGCGGGCGGCGTCGAGCTCGGAGGTCAGCGAGATGATCAGCGCGTCGCGCGACGCCTGCGCGGACTTGAGGTTCGCGTTCGCGATGCGCTGGCTCGCGGCGCTCGAGCCACCGTCGTAGATCTGCCACGACAGCACGAGGCCGGCGTTCCACGTGGGCTCCGGGCCCCAATCGTTCTGATCGGGACCCCACTGCGTCTGTGCACTCGCGGACAGCACGGGCCGGTTGCTCGCGCGCGCCGCGTACAGGCTCGCTTCCGCCGCGGCGATCTGCTTGTCGGCCGAGACGATCTCGGGTCGCTGCTTGCGCGCGGAATCGACGAGGGCGGGAAGTGCGGCGGGATCGGTAGTCGGCGGTGTGGGCCACTGGTTGTCGATCACGAAGCTGACCTCCGGATCGCCCCAGCCGATCGCGCTGCGCAGCGACGCCATCGCGAGCGCCGCGTCGGACTGCGCGGAGGCGAGCGCCGAGCGAGCGTTCGCAGCGCGCGCCTGCGCCTGCGCGACCTCGATCGGATCCTTGGCCTGCGCGGCGACGAACTTGCGCGCCTGGTCGAGGTGGGTCTCCTCGGACTTCACGGTGGCCTCGGCGACCGCGATCAAGCGCTGGCGCGCGACGGCCTCGAGGAACGCGATCGCGACGTCGGTCTCGACATCGAGGTTCGTCGTGCTGATCTGCGAGCGAACCGCGTCGGCGTTGGCTTCGGCGGCTTCGATGTTCGCCTTGGTCTGGCCGAAGTCGAAGATGCGCCAGCCGATTTGCGCGGACAGGCCGGTCGAGATGAACGGATCGAAGAAGCCGCTCGTGGTCATGCCGGTGAGCGAATCGCCGCGGCCCGACGAGGCGCCGATGCTCGCCGACAGGTTGACCGTCGGTTTGCGCGCGACGCGGGCTTGATCGACGCGACCTTCGGCGGCCTCGATCGAGGCCTGCGCCTGACGGATCACCGGCTGCTGCTTCATCGCGATCTCGATCGCGCGTGGCAGCGTCAGCGTCTCCTGGCGTGGCTCCGCGAAGGCGGGCGTTGCGAGCAATGCGACGACGAGCAGACTACGTAGCGACTTCATGTCTCGTACCTCAAGGCAGTGATCGGATCGAGCTGCGAAGCGCGGATCGCCGGATACAGGCCGAAGCCCACACCGACGCCGCCCGACACGCCGAACGCGATCGCAGCGGTCTCCATCGGGAAGAAGAACTTCCACCCGAAGTAGTCCGCCATGAACGAAGCGGCCCAGTAACCGAGCGCGAGGCCGAGCACTCCGCCGATCGCGGAGAGCACGAGCGACTCGACGAGGAACTGCGTCATCACGTCGAGCGGTTTGGCGCCGACGGCCATGCGGATGCCGATCTCGCGCGTACGCTCGATCACGCTGACCAGCATGATGTTCATGACACCGATGCCGCCGATCAGCAGCGACACCGCGGCGACGATCGCGAGCAACGTCGCGATGCGCTGCGTGGAGTCCTGCTGCGCTTGCGCGAACTCGGCCGGATTGCGGATGCGGAAGTCATCCTCGTCGGCGGCGTCGAGCTTGTGGCGATCGCGGAGCAGCGCGCTGATTTTTGCGATGGTGGTCTCGGCCTGACCATCCTCCTGTGTCGTGACCATGATCTGGCCGGGGATGTACTTGCCGAGGCCCTTGGACAGCTTCTGGCGATAGGTCTTCTCGGGGATCACGACGACGTCGTCGTTGTCGCCCATCGGGCCCTGGCCCTTGGACACCAGCACGCCGAGCACCTCGTACGGCTGGTTGTTGATGCGGATCGTCTGGTTGATCGCGTCGCTCTCGCCGAACAGCTGCGTCTTGACCGTCTTGCCGATCACCACGACCTTCGCGTTCGAGTTGCCGGTGTCCTCGTCGAAGATCGTGCCTTCCGCGGCCGCCCAGTTCCGGATCGCGAACCACGTCGCGGTCGTGCCGTAGACCGTGGTGTTCCAGTTGCTGATGTCCGACGCGATCTGCGTGTTGCGCGCCTGCATCAGGGGCGCGACGTACTTCACCGTCGGAACCTCGTTCTTGATCGCTTCGAGGTCGTCCCACGTGATCGATAGCGAGGAGCCGCCGCCACCCATCACGCCGCCCTGGCGCGTCGAGCCCGACGACACCTGGAGCACGTTCGTGCCGAGCGATGCGAACACTTCCTTGACCGAGGCCTGCGCGCCTTGACCGCCGGCGACCATCGCGATGACGGCGCCGATGCCGAATACGATGCCGAGCATCGTCAGCAGCGTGCGGACCTTGTTCCTCCACAGCGCGCGGATCGCGAGCTTGAACGTCGTGAAGATGTTCATGACGCCACGTCCATCATCGGTGGCAGCGCCTCGTACGCGGCCTTCGCGTCGATAGGCTCCTGCGGCTTGTCGCTGATGATCGAACCGTCGCGCAGCGTGATCACGCGGTGCGCGTAGGCGGCGATGTCGGCCTCGTGGGTGACGATGATGAGCGTCTTTCCCTCGGCGACGAAGCCCTGGAGGATCGACATCACCTCGTACGACGTCCGCGTATCGAGTGCGCCGGTCGGCTCGTCGGCCATGATCACGGGCGCCTCGCTGACGATCGCGCGGGCGATCGCGACGCGCTGCTGCTGACCGCCCGAGAGCTGGCTCGGCGTGTGGTCCTCGCGTCCCTGCAGGCCGACGCGCTCGAGCGCCGCCATCGCGCGACGGTGTCGATCGCGTCCGGCCACGCCCTGGTACATCAGCGGCATCTCGACGTTCTCGAGCGCGCTCGTCCGCGAGAGGAGATTGAAGCTCTGGAACACGAAGCCGATCATCCGGCCGCGCACGTCGGCGAGCGAAGCCTTGGACAGCGTCGCGACGTTCTTGCCGTTCAAGAGGTACTTGCCCCTCGTGGGCTGATCGAGACAGCCCATGATGTTCATGAGCGTGGACTTGCCGGAGCCCGACGTCCCCATGATCGCGATCGAGTCGCCGCGCTCGATGGTCAGGTCGACGCCGCGAAGCGCATGGACCTTGTTGTCGCCCATGATGTACGTCCGCTGGATGCCGTGCATCTCGATCAGCGGCGCGTCGGCCTTGCTACTCGGGGCCACCATCAGAACGGTCCCGTCCTTCGGCGGTTGGGTGCCTTCTGCACGCCCTGGATCTCGGTGATGAGCTGATCGCCGGGCTGGAGGTCGCCCTCGACCATCTCCGTCACGGAGCCGTCGGTGAGGCCCGGCTTGACGAGCACCATCTTCGGCTTGCCATCGACGAGCTTCCACACCGGCTTCTTGTCGCCGAAGTCGCGCACGCGAACGCCACCATCGCCGCCCATCCACGGCGGGGTCGAGCCACCCGTCGGCGCGAACGGCGACGCGCTACCGGCGCTGCCATCGCCGGCGTCGCTGCCGCGACCGCCCGAGCCGCGCCCGCCGCGACGGCCGGAGCCTCGACCGCTTCCGCCGCCCTCGGCGCGCAGCGCCTGCATCTGCTCGCGCGTCGGCTTGAACCGCAGCGCGGAGTTCGGGATCTTGACCGCGTCCGCGACCTGCGCGAGCACGAACGTCACGTTCGCGGTCATGCCCGGACGTAGCTGGAGCTCCTTGTTGTCGACGTCGATCACCGCGTCGTACGTGACGACGCCCTGCGTGGTCGTCGGCGCGTTGCGCACCTGGCGCACCTTGCCCTTGAACGTCTTGCCGGGAAACGCGTCGACGGTGAACTGCGCGTCCATGCCGTCCTTGAGCAGACCGACGTCCGCCTCGCTCACCGATGTATCGATCTGCATGATCGTGAGGTCCTCCGCGATCGTGAACAGCGTCGGCGCCGTCATCGACGACTGCACGGTCTGGCCCTTCTCGACCGCGCGCGACAGCACCACGCCGTCGACGGGCGAATAGATGGTCGCGTAGCTGAGGTTGGTCTTCGCCTGCTCGAGCTGCGCCTTCGCCTGCTGCGCCTGCGCGCGCGCCGCCAGGAGCGAGGCCTTGGCCGTGTCGTACGCGACCTCTGCCGCTTCGAGCGTCGCGCCCGCGATCAGCTGTTGATCCTGGAGCGTCTTGTTGCGCTTCAGCTGGCGCTCGGCGTCCGCCAGCGCGACCTGCGCCTTGTTGACGTTCGCATTCGCGAGCGCGACCGACGCGGACGTCGACGTGATCTGCGCCTTGAGCAGCTGCTCGTCGAGCTTCGCGATGACCTGGCCCTTCGTGACCTTGTCGTTGAAGTCGACGTACAGCTCGGTGATGCGGCCCGACACCTGCGCGCCGACCTGCACGGTGCCCTTCGCGGACAGCGTGCCGTTCGCGGTCACCTGCGCGGCGATGTTGCCCTTCGACACCTGCACCGTGGAGAACGTGATCGGGGGCGTGCTCTTCGCCCACGGCTTCTTGATGATCAAGAACGCTGCACCCGCCGCCACGGCAGCCAGCACGATGAGTCTCGGGATCCAGCGCTTCATGACGTCACCTTGATAACCCGCTCTGTACCTTCCGTTGCTCGCGTGTTGCAGAATATTGCTACGCGATTCCAGGAAGTTATGTCTCGGACGAGAGGGGGACGTCGAGCTTCGCGGTGGTGCCCTTGCCGACCTCCGACGTCAGCGTGACGTCACCGCCGTGCACGCGCGCGATGCGGCGGGCGAGAGCGAGGCCCAATCCGACGCCGCCGGTCTTGCGCGTTCGGCTTCCGTCCGCGCGCCAGAACGGCGTGAACGCACGCTCGAGCTCTGCGTCGGACATGCCGATGCCGCGGTCGATAATCTCGAATGCGACGCGCGAGCCGTTGGGGATCACCGAGAGCTTCACCGGCGTCGACGAGTCCGAATACTTCGCGGCGTTGTCGAGCAGGTTGTCGACCGCGCGGCGCAGGAGCACCGGATCGCACTCGATGTCGCGATCCGCGTCCGCGATCTCTCGCTCGAGCGTGCGATTCGGATGCAGCGCCGCGAAGCGCTTCGCGGCACGGTCGGCGAGCTCGGCGAGGTTCGTCGGCCGGCGCTCGACGTGCACGTCCTCTCCGTCGAGCCGCGCGGTGGTGAGGATGTCGCCGATCAGCTGATCGATCTCGTCGAGGTCCGCGCCGACGTCGGCGAGCACGTCCTTCGCCGCGACCGGATCCTCGGCGGCGAGCTCGAGCGCGACGCGAATCCGCGCGAGCGGCGTGCGGAGCTCGTGCGAGACATCGCCCATCAGCTGCCGCTGCGCTTGCAGCACCACGCTCGTGCGCTCGGCCATCTCGTCGAACGCTCGACCGAGATCGCCCAGCTCGTCGTCGCGGCCGAGGTTCGCGCGCGCCGCGGTGTCGCCCTCACCGAAGCGACGCGCTGCCGTCGCGAGCTGGTCCATCGGCTGCGCGAGGCGGCGCACGAACCAGATCGATGCCGCACCGACGATGACGAGCACGATGCCGCCGAGCGGCAGCACGTAGTCCCACGGGAAGCCGGGCCGGTTCGGGTGGTACACGCCGATCAGCGTTCCGTCGTCGGAGCGCACGACGATGCGCCCGGTGCTGAGCGACCACTTCGAGGTCCGCAGGTCGGCGAGCTCGTGCTTCGTCGCCTGATCGAGCGGTGGGTCGACGTTCGTGCGGACGACGTGTCCGGCCTGATCGAACAGCGTCAGCCGCCCGCGCAAGCGCGCCTCGACGCGCTCCATCGTGGCGGCGAACTGGACGGGCTTCTTCAGCGAGAGCCGCTCGACGAGATACTGCACGAGCGCGGCCTGCGGCTCGAGGTAGCGCGCGCCGCGGATGTACCGCGGCAACACGAGCAGCGCGATCATGATGCCGATCGACATCAGCGCCGCGAACGCATACACCCGCCACACGAGCCGCGCGCGGCGCGGTCGCGGGCTCACGAGTCGAAGCCCTGGCCGCCGGCGAGCAAGTATCCGACGCCACGGACCGTCTTCAGGATCTTCGGGCTGCGACTGTCATCGCCGAGCTTCGCGCGCAGCCTCGACACGTGGACGTCGATGCTGCGATCGAACGACAGCTCCGCGCTGCCCTTCGCGAGATCGAGCAGCTGCTCGCGCGACAACACGCGCCCGGGTCGCTGCGCCAGCGCGCGCAAGATCGAGAACTCGTACGCGGTGACATCGACGGGCTTGCCGTCGAGCGTGACCGTCATGCGCTGCGGATCGAGCACCAGGCCGCCCACGGTGATCGTCTGCTGTGCGGGACCCGCCTGTCCGCGCACGCGGCGCACGGTCGCGCGAATGCGAGCGAGCAGCTCGCGCGGCGAGAACGGCTTGGTCACGTAGTCGTCGGCACCGACCTCGAGCCCGAGCACGCGATCCGCTTCTTCGCCGCGCGCCGTCACCATCACGATCGGGACGTCCGTTCGCGCGCGCAGCTCGCGCGTGACCTCGAGGCCATCGCGACCGGGCAGCATCAGATCGAGGACGAGGCAGTCGTACTGGCGGCGCAGCGCCTCGGCCTGGCCCTCGAGTCCGTCATGAGCGATCGTGACGACCACGCCGTGTGTCTCGAGGTAGCGCGCGGTGAGCTGCGCGAGGCGCGCGTCGTCCTCGACGAGCAGGACCTTGATCGTGGGCTGGACCGACGCCTCTGTCACGACCCACAGGATACTCGCGTAGCCGGCCGTGGCATGCGGTCCTACACAATTCGCAATGGGTCAGGAGACAACCTGGGCGAGGACCCGTTCGAGCGCTTCCATGCGAAATGGCTTCGGGAGGTATGCGTCCGCCAGGACAGGTCCTTTGCGATCGCGGTCGTAGCCCGTGCACAGGATGACCTTCATGGCGGGGAACTGCTCGCGAAGCTTCGTGACTAGCTCGGCGCCCGACATGCGAGGCATCGTCAGATCGACGAGCGCGATGTCGATCGCCTGGGCGCCCGCGAGCTGGAGCGCGGCGAAGCCGTCGGTGGCGGGGATCGCGCGATAGCCGAGGTCGTCGACCATGCGCACGACGACGTCGCGCACGAGGTCTTCGTCGTCGACGACGAGGACCGACTTCGTCGGTGGCTCGACGGTCGGCATCGACGGGTTCGTGGTGCTCGACGGCCAGATCACCTCGAACGTGCAGCCCGCGCCGTGCGCGGAGTGGACACGCAGGCCTCCGCCGTGCGCGCGAATGATGCCGAGGACGGCGGCGAGCCCGAGGCCATGGCCGGTGGGCTTGGTCGTGAAGAACGGGTCGAAGATGCGGCGGCGCGTCTCGCGACCCATGCCGGGTCCGTCGTCGGTGACCTCGAGGACGACGTAGGCGCCGGCGGATGGCGTGACGATGTCGTCGGGATCCGCCTTGCCGTCGAGGACGACCTCGTTTGCCGTGATGCGGATGTGGCCGCCCTTCTCGGCGACCGCGTCGCGCGCGTTGGTGATGAGGTTCATCATCACCTGGCGGACCTGCGCTTCTTCGCCGCGCAGCGCGAGCGCGTCGGCGATGTCGACCTCGATCGCGATGTTCGTCGGCGTCTGCGGCGACGAGATCCGCAGCAGCTCCTGGACGAGCGCCTTGGGCGCGACGCGCCCTCTCGAGACGGTGCCGCGGCCGGCGTACGCGAGGAGCTGATCGGTGAGCTCGGCGGCGCGGAGCCCCGCGTTGCGAATGTTCTCCAGCGCCGCGCGGCCGGGTGCGCCGGGCGCGATGTCGCGCAGGCCGAGGTCGGCGTTGCCGAGGATCGCGACGAGGAGGTTGTTGAAGTCGTGCGCGAGACCGCCCGCGAGGACACCGAGGGACTCCGCGCGTTGCGCGTCGACCATGCGGCGCTCGAACGTGCGGGTCGCGGTGACGTCGATCAGCGTGCCGATCGCGGCCACGATCTCGCCATCGACGCGGAACGGCGCGACGGTGTTCTCGACGAGCTTGTTGCGGTAGTCGCTCGAATAGCGCGCGATCTCTCCGCGGAGAGCTTGCTCGTGCGCTTCGATCGAGCGGCGCGGCTCGAGTGCAGTCGGATCGCCATCGGCGGCCTGGCGAATCGTCTGGCCGACGAACGTCTCCGGCGGGAAGCCGAGGATGTCGTTCGTCGGGCCGCCGACGCGCGTGATCCGCATGTCGTGATCGACCATCCACCAGATCGCGGGGACCTGGTTGACGACGACGTCGAGGATCGCGGCGGTGCGCTCGAGCTCCTCGCGCTGGCGATTCGACTCGGTGATGTCCATGACGGATGCGTCGAAGCTGAGTCCGCCATCTCCCTCGACGATGTGTCCGAACAGGCGAATGGTGAGCGTGCGGCCGTCGCGGTGCTTCCACTTCACGGTCGCGCCGTCGACCATGCCCATCGGCCCGAACTGCGCGACGAGGCGCTCGCGCTCCTCCGGATCGACGTAGAGGTCGCGGACGACGTTGACGTTCGCCATCTCCTCGTGGCTGTAGCCAACGATGCGAGCGAGCGCGCTATTCCAGTAGATCAGCTTGCCGTCGCGCGTGCTGCGGTACATCCCGATCGGCGAGCGATCGAAGAGCGTGTACAGCTGGCTGTCGGTGGGTTGCGTCACAGGAGAAGCGCGTCCTCGATCTCGTCGAAGGCACCCGCGCGCCACCGCGTGAGCGGGCTACGGCCCTTGAGGAGGTTCTCGGTCTCGACGAGGACCGCGCCGAGGTCGACGAGCCAGATCTTCGGATCCGAGGGCGAGGCGCGCCCGACATCCTCGGGCACGTCCGTCGGCGGCATCCACGCCGCCATCTTGAGGTTCTCGCCCGCGATCAAGGCGCGCACCGCGACGTTGCCGAGGCGCGAGGCGATCAGGCGATCCTGCGCCGACGGGCGCCCGCCGCGCACGACGTGGCCGAGCACCGTCACGCGCGTCTCGATCCCCGCGGAGTCCGCGCCGGGCTGCTTGTCCTTGAGGCGCGCGTCGACGAGCTCCTTGAGGCGCTCCGTCGCGATCGACACGCCCTCCGCCTTGATGATGATCACGCGGCGCGACTTGCGCGATCGGCTGCGAACGGTGAGCACCGTGTTGACGACCTGTTCGACGACGGCGGACTCCGGCTTGCCGGACTCGGGGAACAGCGCGAGGTCTGCGCCGACGGCGATCGCCGACGTCATCGCGAGGTAGCCGCAGTCGCGCCCCATCACTTCGATGATGAAGGTCCGGTCGTGCGCCGTGGCCGTGTCGGCGATCTTGTCGACCGCCTCGACGATCGTGTTCATCGCGGTGTCGACGCCGATCGAGAGGCCGCAGAAGCCGAGGTCGTTATCGATCGATGCCGGGATCCCGACGACCTTGAGCGGCGCACCGTCTCCGATCTCCTTGGGATCGCCGAGGTGAAGCGCACCGGTCAGCGACCCGTTGCCGCCGATGACGATCAGCCCGTCGACGCCGCGGTTTGCCAGGATCTGGCGCGCGCGGTCGCGAACCTCGCGCTGGTGGAACTCCTTGGAGCGCGCGGATCCGAGGATCGTGCCGCCCTCCCGGAGAATCCCCTGCACGTCGGAGGGCATCAGCGGGACGAACGCGTCCTCGAGCAGGCCCTTGTACCCGCGCTCGATACCGACGATGTCTGCGCCGAGGGAGCGACCGACGAGGGCGGCCGCGCGAATCGCGGCGTTCATCCCCGGAGCGTCGCCGCCACTCGACAGCATCGCGATTCGCTTACACCCAGCCATGGCGCCACTGTACTAGACTCCGGGGATGATTCGGGTCGACCGCGCGGGAGCCGTACTGACCGTGATGATCGATCGCCGGGCCGCGAAGAACGCGGTCGATCGCGAGACCGCGCAGTTGCTCGCGGACGCGTTTCGCGCCTACGACGCCGACGACACGGCTCGCGTCGCCGTGCTCGCCGGTGACCACGGCACGTTCTGCGCGGGTGCCGATCTGAAGGCGATGGCGGCGGGCACTCCAAACCGCGTCGCTCCCGACGGTGACGGTCCGATGGGCCCGTCGCGGATGCTCCTCGCCAAGCCCGTGATCGCCGCGATCTCGGGCCACGCGGTCGCGGGCGGGCTGGAGCTCGCGCTGTGGTGCGACCTCCGCGTCGCGGACGAGGACGCGGTGCTCGGCGTGTTCTGTCGTCGCTTCGGCGTGCCGCTGATCGACGGGGGCACGATCCGCCTGCCGCGGTTGATCGGCCTGTCGCGCGCGCTCGACCTGATCCTGACGGGGCGCGCGGTCTCGGCGCAGGAAGCGCTGTCGTTCGGCCTCGTCAACCGCGTCGTTCCGACGGGGACGGCGCTCGCCGCCGCGCAGGCGCTCGCGGCCGAGCTCGCCGAGTTGCCGCAGGCGGCGCTGCGCGCGGATCGCACGAGCGCGTATCTGCAGCACGACCTCGACCTCGACGCCGCGCTCGCCAAGGAGCTCGAGCTCGGATCGCGGGCGCTCGCCGAGGCGATCGAAGGCGCGGGTCGGTTCTCGCGCGGCGCCGGGCGGCACGGGGAGCGCGCATGAGGAGCATCGTCCTCGCGCTCGTGCTCGGCATCGTGCTCGCGGGCTGCATCGTGAAGCGGCTCACGACGCCGAAGCTGACCGGCACGTGCGACGGCGCGTGCGCGCACTACGTGGAGTGCAAGCCGGGCCACTCGGAGGCGGACCGCTCGCGCTGCACGATCGAGTGTCCCGACGTCTTCCGCGACGTCGACTCGCTGATGGGATACGAGAGCCTCTCGTGCAAGGACGCCGTCGAGTACATCGACGGTGCGCCGAACCAGACGGCCGGCCGGCCCGAGCGCTCATGAAGCCGGGCGACGACGCCGAGGCGCTGTACACGCGAGCGTCGACGCTCGAGCGCGAGCTGCAGATCGTGCGCGAGCAACTCGAGCGACTGCGTCCCGCGCCGCCGGAGGATCAGTGGGAGCCAGAGACTCCCGTGCCCTCGCGCGACGCGACGCCGCCGCCGTGGCTCACCGTGCATCGCCGCCGCGCATCGCTGCTCGACGACTCGCGCAAGCTGCTCGGCCTCCTCGACGACAACTCGCTGTCGCTGGTGGCGCCGATCCTCGAGGAGCTCGCCGCCCCGTCGTCGCCCGAGATGCTCGAGGAGACGATCGCCAAGCTGCGCGCGATCGTGGAGAACATCACGCGCAGCGCGTGGACGCGGTGAGCGAGCGATGGCAGGTGGCTCGTCTGCGGATGTGACGCTCGAGGGCACGCTCGAGCGCGTCGTCTTCAAGGGCGAGGACTCCGGCTACACCGTCGCGCGCTTCACGCCCGCGACGGGCAAGGTGCCGGTCACCGTCGTCGGGCACCTCGTGGAGATCCAGGAGGGCGTTCCGTACACGCTGCACGGCGTGTGGGTCGACGATCGCAAGTGGGGGCGCCAGTTCAAGGTGTCCTCGTTCTCGCAGAAGGTCCCGAAGACCGCGCTCGGGATCGAGAAGTACCTGAGCTCGGGAATGATCCCCGGCATCGGCCCCGCGTATGCGAAGCGCATCGTCGCCACGTTCGGCACGGATACGCTCGACGTGATCCGCGATGCGCCGCAGCGATTGACCGAGGTGCCGGGCATCGGCAGCGCGCGTGCGAAGGAGATCGCGGACGCGATCGGCGCGCATCGCCACGTCGAGGAGGTCATGGTGTTCCTCCGCGGCAACGGGGTCAGCGATGCCTTCGCGGCGCGCATCGTGAAGCGCTACGGCAAGGAGACGATCGCGATCGTGAAGGCCAACCCGTATCGCCTCGCGCACGAGGTGTGGGGCATCGGCTTCCGCTCCGCCGACATGATCGCGGAGAAGCTCGGCATCGCGCGCGATGCGCCGGAGCGCATCGAGGCGGGCCTCCTGCACGCGCTGCAGACGGCGAACGAAGATGGCCACATGCACCTTCCCGACGAGGAGCTGATCGCCGCCGCCGCCGAGCTGCTCGGGATCGCGGGCGACCTCATCGCGCCTCGCCTCGGCGCGCTCGCGCTCGCGGGCCGCGTGATCCGAGAGACGCTCGGTGATCGCGGCGCGTGCACGTCATTGGTCGACGCGTACGAGGCCGAGTCGCAGGCCGCGATCCTGCTCGCGGAGATCGCGAAGGCGCCGGCGCGCGGGATGTCGCTCGATCTCCACGCCGCGATCCACGCGTTCGAGGCGGTGACCGGTGTGACGCTCGCCGCGCAGCAGCGCAAGGCGGTAGAGGCCGCGCTCGTCGACAAGGTCGTCGTGATCACCGGTGGCCCCGGCGTCGGCAAGACGACGATCGTGAAGGCGATCGTGCACCTCGCGAAGCTCACGCATCGGCGCGTCGCGCTCGCCGCGCCGACGGGCCGCGCCGCGAAGCGGTTGCAGGAGGCGACGGTGCACGAGGCGATGACGATCCATCGCCTGCTCGAGTACCAGCCGCAGGCGGGCGGGTTCACCAAGAACCGCGAGAAGCCGCTCGATGCGGACATGGTGATCATCGACGAGTCGTCGATGGTCGATGCGCGACTGTTCAAGTCGCTCTTGTCCGCGATGCGCGCGGGCTCGCAGCTCTGCCTCGTCGGCGATATCGATCAGCTGCCGTCCGTCGGTGCGGGCGCGGTGCTCGGCGACACCATCGACTCGGGCGCCGCGACGGTGATCCGGCTGACGGAGATCTTTCGCCAGGCGGCGGAGTCGAAGATCGTGGTGTCCGCGCACCGGATCAACAGCGGCGAGCTCCCGGACCTCGAGGCGCCCGCGGGCACGACCACGTCGGACTTCTACTTCGTATCGCGCGACGATCCCGACGCCGCGCGCGACACGATCGTCGACCTCGTCGCGAACCGTATCCCGTCGCGGTTCGGCTTCGATCCGGTGACCGACGTGCAGGTGCTGGTGCCGATGCATCGCGGCGAGCTCGGCACGAGCGCGCTCAACCACGCGCTCCAGGCCAAGCTGAATCCGACGACGCCCGGCAAGGTCGAGCTCGCACGCGGAGAGCGCATGTTCCGCTCCGGTGACAAGGTCATGCAGCTCCGCAACGACTACGACCGCAACGTGTTCAACGGCGACATCGGCGTGATCGCGTCGATCAACACCGAGGACAACAAGGTCAACGTCGACTTCGACGGTCGCATCGTGACCTACGAGCGGGCGGAGCTCGATCAGCTCGTCCACGCGTACGCGGTCAGCGTGCACAAGAGCCAGGGCTCGGAGTACGCGGCGGTGGTGATCCCGCTCGTCACCCAGCACTACATGATGCTGCAGCGCAGCCTCCTCTACACCGGCGTCACGCGCGGCAAGAAGCTGGTCGTCCTCGTCGGGAGCAAGCGCGCGGTCGGCCTCGCGGTTCGCAACGCCGACGCGAGGAAGCGGTACACGTGGTTTGCCGAGCGCGTGCGCGCCGCCATGGCATGATCGCGCGATGTTGCTGCCGCTGCTCGGGGTGATCGTGCTCGCGAAGATTCCGGCGTGGGACGCCGCGCCGATCGGCGGCAAGCTGGTCGTCGTCGACGACACGTTCCTGACGGTGTCCGGCTTCGACGCGGCGACCGGGAAGAAGTCGTTCACGTCGAAGGTGATCAAGGAAGCGCGCGGTCGCCACACGCTGCACGTCTCCGGCGCCGAGGTGCTCGCGTGGTTCGGCGAGACGCTGTCGGCGATCGATCCGGCGTCGGGAAAGGTCCGCGCGATGGGCACGCGCGGCTTCAACGGCGTCCAGTGGCGAGACGGCGGCTGCTGGATCGATCTCGCCGAAGGCGTCGCCGTCCAGCGCTGCCAGTGCAGCTTTCAGGTCTTCGATCCGGCGACGAACAAGGACATCGGTCCGCGCTATCAGAAGACGTACATCGAGTATCACGAGACCGACGAGAGCGGGAATCCGTCGAGCTCGGCGGGCTGCTGGGGCATGTCCGATCAGCTGTTCGGCAAGGCGGGCAAGCTCGCGCTGATCAGCACCGAGGACAGCAAGCGCGGCAAGGGCAAGATGCGCGGCGACACGATCACCGCCGCCATCGACGTCGCGAAGGGCCGCGAAGCGTGGCGCATCGTCCAGCACGCGCAGTTCGGCGGCCACTCGACCGATGGCAAGACGTGCTGGTTCTACGGCTTCACCGAGGAGATCGTCGCGGTCGACTGCGCGACGGGCAAGAAGCTGTGGACCGGCACGGCGCTGCCCGCGATGGGACGACACATCGTGACGTTCGTGCCGGGCGCGAAGCGCGGGACCGGCGCGGTCTTCGATCTACGCGCGCCGGCGAAGGCTGCCGGCGTCGCGTCGCTTCACGACGAGCGCACGGGAAAGACTCGCTGGACGACAACGCTCGCGCCCGACACGCTCGCGTGGGTTCGCGGCACCGTGCTCGACCTCGTGCTCGACGCTCACGATGCAACGTCGATCGCGATCCTCGATCCCGCCACGGGGAAGCCGCTCGCCACGGTGCCAAAGCCGCTCGATGCGAGCGTGGAGATGGACGGCCGCGGTGGGTTCCTCATCGCGGACAAGACCGACGTCGTCGCGTACGACGCCGACGGCAAGGAGACCGGACGCGTCCGCATGCTCGCGCGAGACATCACGATCGGGAATTCCCTGATCGCCGTCACCCTCGAGAAGGAGCTGGCGATCCTCGACCGCGGCACGCTGGCGGAGCGGGGACGTACAGCGGGTGCGTTCAGCGTCGTTCACGTCGAGGGCGCGCTCGGCAAGAATCGCGTCGCGGCATACGCATACGACGGCAAGACCATCGGAAGCGTCACGCTGATATCCGTCCACTAACCGAAATAGTCGTGACCTTTTCAATGCCGCAAATTGCGGCGTGAGAGCGCCTTTCGTGAGGGAGACGAAAGCGTGATTGAGCATGGACGAGGACAATGTGACGCTGGAGGGAGTGCGGGTGCTCGTCGTGGATGACTACAGGTCCATCGCCAATGGATTGTGCCGACACCTGCGGGTGCTCGGTCACGATGCGCGCGCGGTGTACTCGGGCGGCGCTGCTCTCGCCGAAGCAGCGATGTTCGAGCCCGACGTGGTCCTCCTCGACATCGTCCTTCCGGACATGAGCGGCCACGAGGTCGCGCGCGCGCTCAAGGCTCGCGCAGCCGGCGTGTACATCGCAGCGATCTCGACGCGCGTCGAAGTCGCGGACGCGAACATCGACGAGCACGCGCGCAAGCCGTTCGGGCTCGACCGGCTCGCGGCCATCCTGGCGGCTTCGAAGCGAACGACGCGGTAGTCTCGCGTCCATGATCGTGTGTCGCCACTGCGGGGAGCGTCTCGACGACGACGCTCGCTTCTGCGGTGGCTGCGGCGCCGCACTCGAGGATGCGATCATCGGCCGCATCGTCGGGAATCGCTATCGGATCATCGAGCGCATCGGCGTGGGCTCCCTCGGCATCGTCTATCGCGCCGAGCAGGTGGGGCTCGGGCGAAAGCTCGCGATCAAGCTGCTCTCGCCCGAGAGCAAGCGCGATCCGACGACGGTGGAACGGTTCCGTCAGGAGGGCGCCGTGCTCGCGCGGCTCCGCTCACCGCACACGGTGACCACGTACGAGGTCGGCACGGAGCCCGATGGCTCGTTCTACATCGCGATGGAGCTGTCGGTCGGCAAGAGCCTCGGACGCCTCCTTCACGAGCAAGGGCCGCTGTCGTGGGATCGCGTCCTGCGCATCATGGCCGGCATCTGTGACTCGCTGGGCGAAGCGCACGAGCTCGGCGTGATCCATCGCGGCCTGTCGCTCGAGACGGTGCTCGTCGAGACGCGCGGCATGAATCGCGACTTCGTCCGCATCCTCGACTTCGGCCTCGCCAAGCTCGTCGCCAGCGACGTGCGCCTCTCCCCGGTCGGCCAGACCGTCGGCACCGTCGAGTACAGCTCGCCCGAGCAGCTGCTGCGCCAGCCGGTCGACGCGCGCAGCGATCTCTACGCGCTCGGAGTCCTGGGCTACGTCCTCGTCACCGGAGCGCATCCGTTCCAGGCAGCGCGCAGCTTCGGCGACATGGTCGCCGCGCACATCAAGCGAACGCCGCCGCCCGCATCCACCGTGGTCGAGGGGCTGCCCGCGGAGGTCGACGCGATCCTCTCGCGCTGCCTCGAGAAGAAGAAGGAGCGCCGCTATCCCGACGCGCTCGCGCTCGCCGGCTCGATCGGCGTCGCGCTCTCGACACAGGCGGCGAACCAGGGCGACACGATGCCCGAGCCCGAGATCGACCTCGACGCCGAGATCGACATGGGCGAGGAAGACACGGCGATCGCGCGACCGCGCCGGCGACCGCCTACCTGATCGGGACGACCTTCGCCTTGCCCACGTCCGCGCTCGCGGGAACGAACGCGACGGCGCCGGGATTCGCGAGCACGTACGCGATCACGCGCGCGACCGAGTCGGACTCCGGCGGCGGGATGCCCTTGCCCGAGAAGATCTGCTGGTTCCAGTAGCTCTTGAGCTGCGCCGGCGTCTTCTTCAAGACCTCGGACACGAACCGCGAGCGCGCGGGGAACTTCGGTGTGAGCCCGATCGGACGGATCGTCTTGCCGCTGCTCCACGACGTCGTCTTCTTGAGGAACGCGTTGCGCAGGAGCGTGCGGTCGATCCCGCTGATCGAGCTCTCGGGATGCACGACGATCTTGAACGCGTCGTCCTCGGCGCGCGCGGGCCTCGCGCACAGCGCGATCCACACGAGGATGATACCGGCCGCCCGCATCTAGAACGTCACCGTCGTCTTGAACAGGAACAGTCCCCAGTAGCGCTCGGGGTCCGGGTTCTCGGCCGCCGTGAGCTCGGCGACGCCGTCGATGAAGTGACCCTCGAGCTTCCAGGTCCAGTACTCGTTGACGTCGTAGCGCACGGTCGCGGCGAGGTCGCGCTGGAACGCGAACTCGCGGATCGGAAACTTCATCGCGTTGCGTCCCTGGCGATCGTTCGCGTCGACGTGCGTCGCGGCGTAGTAGCCACCGACCTCGAGCTTTCCGAAGCGGCGTGTCGCCAGGGCGTAGAAGCGCTCCTTGTCCTCGTCGAACGGCGGCAACGCCGAGGGCAGGTCCGTCTGCTGGTGCTTGAACCAGCGGCTGTACTCGGCGGCGAACAGCCAGTCGCAGACCGCGTACTCGACCGATCCGACGAGCACCGTGTCCGGTCGTTGCGACACGAGGACGTGACCGTCGTAGTCCGCCGGCACGAGGCCGAGCATGATCAGCAGCGCGATCGTGTCCGCGTCGAGCTGCACGTCGACGTCGATCGACGTTCGCAGGTACGTCGCTCCGATCCGCAGCCCGTCGATCGGCGGTCGCCAGAACAGCTGGCCACCGGCCACGTACTTCACGTCGATGCCGGCGAGCGTCGCGCCCGTCAGCTCCAGCGCGTTCTCCGGGATGTTCAGCGTGCCGGCCCACGCCTGATAGTCGATCTCGCCGGCGCCGCCGAGCGCGCGCGTGCCGTACAGCGAGAACCCGGTCTGCGAGAGCAGCACGGTGCGATCGCGCAGCGGGTACACCCCGGGCATCAGGATCGACAGCCGCGCCGCGTCGACATCGACGTATTCGTTGTAGAGGCCGAACGGCTGCTTGATCACGCCGGCGCGAAGCCCGAGCCAATCGCGCCAGCGATAGTCGAGGTACGCCCAGTCGATGTTCGGCGGCAGATCGTCGAACGTGCCGACGTTGCGCCCGAACAGCTGCACGCCCGCACGCAGGCGATCCGTGAGCTGCGTGGTGAGGTTCACGCCGACCTCGAACAGCTCGAGGCTCCCCCGCGACGACGCTCCGATGTACTCGTTGTCGGTCGACCAGAAGCCGCCTTCGCTGATGAAGCCGTGCACCTGGAACAAGGACGGTGTCGGGGCCTCGACGTTCGCCGGCGCCTCGACGGGCGCCTCGACGGGCGCCTCGACGGGCGCGGGCTGCGCGTGCGCGATCGTCGCGATCAGCGCGACGGCCCCCACGCTTCGTGTGAAGCGGTCCACGAGCACGTGACGCGAGCCTACCGCTCACGAGCAATCGATGCGCCCGTCGAGGTGCCTCCGTTTGCGGCAGTCCACTGTCCGTGGGAGTCGCGTCTTACGGAGACGCGGTCGTCGGCAGCGTGATGGTCACGGTCGTGCCCTCGCCGCGCTTGCTCTCGATCTTGAATCGCCCGCCGACATTGCCGACGAGGCGCTGCACCTGCGCGATGCCGAGGCCCGTGCCCTCGTCGCGCGTCGTGAAGAACGGCGTGCCGACCTTGCCGAGCGTCTCGGCGTCCATCCCGACGCCGCTGTCCTTCACCTCGAGCTCGACCATCTGCGGCGAGGTCCGCGCGCTGATCTGGACCGTGCCGTTCGGCTCGCCGCGTGCCGCCACTGCCTGCGCTGCGTTCGCAACGATGTTGATCAGCACCTGCATCAGCTCGGTCTGATCGATCCTCGCGTTCGGGAGCGAGTTCGGCCCGACGTACGAGATCGAGGTACGCGACTTCATCGCGACCTCCTGGCACACGGCCATCGCATGCCGGATCACCGGCAGCGGATCGACGGAGCGCTTTCCGTCCTTCGCGGTGCTCCGAGGGCGACCGAGGTCGCGCAGGCCGCTGATCATCTCGCTGAGGTGCATCGTCGACTGCTTGAGATCCGAGACCACGCCATCGAGGTCACCGAGAATCGCGATCGCCCGCGTGCGAACGTCGTCGGGAAGTGACGACTTCTCCAGCACGCTCGTGATCGCGGCCGCGTCCTTCGCGAGCTCGCCGACGTGCTCGATGTTCACGAGCTGCGACATCAACGGCTGGCGCAGATCGTGGACGAGCAAGCCGGCGATGCTTCCGAGCGTCGCGAGGCGCTCCGTCTCGAGCAGGCGCGCATGAAGCGCGGCGGAGTCCTTGCTGAACGTCCAGAACTCGCAGGCCCACCGCAGCACCTGCACGAGCTCGGGACGCTCGAACGGCTTGATGATGTACCGCGCGACGAGACCCTCGTTGATCGCGCGCAGGATCGGACCGATGTCCTGATGCGCGGTCATCACCATGCGGATCGTCGTCGGCCAGCGCTCCTTGACGATGCGCAGGAGCTGGTCGCCCTCCATCCCCGGCATGCGCATGTCGGTCACGAGCACGGCGACCTCGCGCTCCTCGAAGATCGAGATCGCCTTCTCGCCGCTGTCCACCACCACGATGTTGAAGTCCGCCTTCAACGAGTGCTCGAGGACGATGCGGTTCGCGCGCTCGTCATCGACGTAGAGAACCAGTGGTCGTGTGTCTTCAGCAGTCATCTGTCAGTGGGAGTCGAGCGAACGCGATAAGGCATCGAGCATCACCCAACTCGAGCGGCGACGTCTATTGGGGTGTGGCGGGGCAACTGTACGACGAAGACGGAGGTCGTGCCGCGATCCTGGACGTCCAGAGTGCCGCCATGGCGGAGGGCTATTTCCCGCGACACCGGCAGTCCCAGCCCGGTACCGACACCCTGCGGCTTGGTCGTGAAGAACGGCTCGAAGATCTTCGTCCGCATCGCCACCGGAACGCCCGGACCGCTATCTCCGACGATGATCGACACGTGGGCATCGGTTACCGACGCCGAGACGCTGATCCAGCCGCCCTTCCCCGCGGCGTGAGCGCCGTTCTCGAACAGGTTCGTGAAGATCTGGGTTAGCAGTGGGGGAGCGCACCGGACCCGCAGGTCCTTCGGGACATCCATGCGGACCTCGATGTCCTCGAGGGGCGTCCGCGAGATCGAGATCGCGCGATCGAGGATCTCGCGAACGCTCGCCTCGCGCAGCTGCAGGTCGGTCTCGTGGTCGCGGAAGCCAAGCAGCTGTTTGGACAGCGTATTGATCTGCGCCGCGCACTCGCCCATCACGTCGAGGAGCTCGCCGATCGGCTCGCCGGGCTTCATCAGCTCGGGCGGCATCAGCATCTTCAGCGGCTCGATCGCGTTGACCACGCCGTTCGCGGGGTTGCGAAGCTCGTGCGCCAGACCCGAGGTCAGCACGCTGAGCGTCGACAGCTGCTCGGCGCGGTGCAGCTTGAGCGCGAGGTCCCGCTGGCGGAACTGCGAGCGCACCCGGGCGCGCAGCTCCGACGGATCGAACGGCTTCGTCACGTAGTCGACCGCGCCCGCATCGAGGCCGGCGACGCGCGTGCCGAGGTCGAGCACCGCCGACAGGATGATGATCGGCGCGAGGCGGTCGTTCATCACCTCGCGGAACCGCTTCGACAGCTCGATGCCGTCCATGATCGGCATGTCGACGTCGGTGATCAGCAAGTTCGGCTGATGAGTCTTCGCGAGCTCGAGCGCGGCCGCGCCGTCATTCGCGACGCGCACGACGTACTCGTCGGACAACATGTCCGCGATCATCGCCGCGAGACGTGGATCGTCCTCGGCGACGAGGATCGTTCCCTTCGCGACGTCTGCCGGTGCGGACACCGACGGAGGGGCAAGCGCCGGCGCCTTGACGTGCTCGACGAGGCGCAGCTGCGGTGCGGGCGCCTTGGTCTCCTTCATCACGAGCGAGCTCGGAAGGACTACGCGCATCTCGGTACCGCCGGACTCTCGGCGCAGCGCCTGCACCGTGCCGCCATGCTTCTCGACCAGATCCTTGACGAGCGACAGGCCGATGCCGGTACCGGTGATCTTGCGGTGCTCGCCTTCTGCACGCTCGAAGCGTCCGAACAGGCGCCCCATCAGCTCGTCGCTGATGCCCTTTCCATTGTCGAGCACCGAGATCCGGATCCCGTCGGGCTCCTCGACGAGCTCGAGCTCGATCGCGCCACCGCGCTGCGTGTACTTCACCGCGTTCGACACGAGGTTCGTGAGCACGCGCTCCATCGCGACGGCATCGACCTTCGCCGTGACCGGCGCGGGGATCGAGCTCGTCATCGTCAGCCCTGCCTCTTCGGTCGCGGGCGTCCACGCGGCGACGAGGCTCGACACCAATGCGCCGAGGTTCGTTGCCTCGAGGTTCAGCTCGAGCTTGCCTTCCTGTCCGGCAGCGAGCAGCAGCAACTCGTCGACAAGTCGCAGAAGCTTGCGGGCGGAGTCGTGGATCGATCCGAGCGCCGCTTGCGCACGAGAGTCCATCTTGTCCCGCGCACGCTTCTCGATGTCGCCGACGGCGAGCAACACGATCGAGAGCGGCGTTCGAATCTCGTGGCTGACGTTGCCGAAGAACTTCTCGCGGGCGCTCTGTGCCTCGCGCAACTCGCGCGTGCGCTCGTCCACCAGGCGTTCCAATCCGCTGCGGTAGGTCGCGTTCTGCAACGCGATCGCGAGCGACGGCGTGATGAACGCGAGCAGCTCTTCGCTCTCGGCGCGGTTGGTCCCGGGCTTCGGGGTCACCGCGAGCGCCGCGACCTTCTCGCCGCCTCGCGCCTCGAGGACGCGCGCGATCATCGGCTCGTCGGACTTCTCGCCGTACCTCGCGGTGTTGTCGCCATTTCCGATCAGGCTGACCTCGGCCCAGGTGAAGCCGGCCTCGTCGACGAGCGCCTTCGCGACGGTCGCGAGCGTCGCGTCGACGTCGACGTCGCGCTGGACGAGCACGTTCACCGAGTGCGCCGTGCGTAGCTGCGCCGCCTGGCGGTCGAGCTTCATCTGCGCGCTCTCGAGCTCTTCGTAGCGATCGAGCAGCGACTCGTGCGCGGCGCGCAGCTCCTTGGCCGCATCGCGACGCACGAACGGCTTTGCGAGGAAATGGAAGATGCGCCGAAAGATCGCCGTGCCCTGTGGCACCGCGATGCGGTAACGGCCGCCGTTGGGAAGGCGCGTGAGCGTGACCTCGGCCGCTGGGTAGCCGAGCAACCGAGGCATCTCGATGACGTTGCCCTGCGAGATCAGAAAGAAGTCCCAGCACACCTCGAAGCCCTCGGGCAGCGTGAGGTCCAGCTCGATGTCGTATGGCGCCAGCTCGCGATGGTGCGGCTTGATGCAGCTGAACATCTGATTGCCGACGCCCTCACGCGGCTTCGAGAACCAACGATAGAAGTCCATCGGCGACATCGCGAGGCGCGCGATCACCATCGCGAAGCGCAGGCCCGGTGCACGCAGATATGCGCGCCCGAGCTCGATGTACTCGGCATCCGTGAAGTGATGACGCATGTTGCGCATCACGGCCGAGAACTCTGACCAGTCGAGGCGCTCTTTTCTCGATTGCAGACGCGCGAGCGTGACACCCGTGTCCGCCACGATCGTGTCCAGGTCGACGCCCTTCTTCGAGAGTGGTGCCCAGAAGACGTCGAACACCTTGCACGAGACTTCGCGCACTACTGCCCCCAGCGCAGCACGGCGGCGCCGTACGTCATTCCGTTGCCACCTCCGGCGATCACGACAAGATCATTATCGACCAAGACGCCTCGGTCTTGAGCGGCCACCAGCGTCGATGGCACGAACGCGGCGAACAAATGCGCCGTGTCAGCAAACGTGTCAACCGCGCGTGCATGTGCGAGCCCCGTATGCTCCTGCACGAGCTCGCGAAGCCACGGCATTCCTTGATGCATCGCGAAGACCTGGATATCCGTTGGACGGAGGTTGGCGCGTGCCAGCGCCGTCTCGATGCTCTCCTTCGACACGTCCACCGTCCGCAAGAGGATGTCCCGCATGCCGGCGGGGTCGCCGAGGTGTAGGAGTGCGCGCCCATCGTCATACCAGCGACGTCCCGGGACACTCGCGATCAGCGTGTTCGGGAGCCTACCGTCGGTCCTGTGCGTGGCAGACAGGATTCCACGGTCCGTGGACACCGGGCCAACGACGGCCGCGGTCGCACCATCGCCGAACATCGCCGAGATCGGGCTCGTCGAGTCGACGATGCGCGAGATGCCACTGGCTTGAACCAGTAGCGCATGTCGCGCCTGGCCCGCCTTGATCATCGTCTCGGCGAGCGTGAGCTGCAGGAGAAACGCGTGCTGCGCGCCGTCGACGTGTAGCGAGAAGCAATCGAGGGGGAGACCGAGCGCCTCGTGAAGCTCGCACGCCGAGTTCGTCAGCTGGTAGTCGACCGGCGTGGTGCAGGTCAGGAGGAGATCGATCTCGTTCGCGTTCACGCCCGCACGTTCGATCGCGCTTCGCGCGGCGGCGGCCTGGAGCTCGACGAGCGACTCTCCGTCCGCGAGCACGTACCGGCGTCGTGCACCCTGAAATGGGTCCCGTTCTTGCGCGCCCATTTTCTGCACGATCGCGCGGCCGGACGCGGATAGTCCCTCCATGGACGGAGGAGAGCCCGTGGGTGATGCCCACCTTCCGACGACCTCGGCTGGCCACCAATCGTTGGTGCGCACCGTCGGCGGCAGCTGCATTCCCAGTCCGAGGATCCCGACGGATTTCATGGGCTAACTCATGACATACGCGGGCCGAATAGCAGCTCTCGATACGACGGTATCAGCACGACATTGTACGCATACAGGAGCCAGTCGAGATACAGCGCCTCGGCGGCAGACGTTGGAGCGACAGCACCCACGACGTCCTCTCGGCTTTCGAATTGGTCGTACAACGATCTCGCGAGCGCGTACTCGTCGAACGTGTCCGAGATCCCGAGCGCCGCGCGAACCCGCGCTCCCGCGCCCGCGTGATGCTCGAGGACGCGATCGATCGCGGTCTTCGCGGACGCGTTTGCGGCGATCTTGCCCAGCGGGTGCGGGGCGAACAGCCGCCGGAGGCCGACGACATCCGCAGGCGCGCCCGCGCTTGCGAGCAGCTCGCCGAACGCATCCATCGAGATGTGGTTCGCGAGGAACCAGCTCCAGTCCTTCTTCGCGCGGTGGCCGATCGACATGAACGTGTCGCCGACGTAGCGCATGAAGTCCATGATGGCCGCCGGCGATCCGAGCCGTTCGATCAGGAAGTCCGAGTAGTAGAAGGTCGGGTGAATGAAGTCGACGGGGCGCTCGCCTTCGGGGCCGTAGGTGCGCAGTCCGCGCTCGGTGGTCTCGCAGATCGGTTGCCCGTCTGGCGCGAACACACGCGTCGACGGAAACGGGATACCACCGCGGTAGTTCTCGTGAAGTCCTTCGTCATGAATGCGCGCGAGCGTCCGCGAGATCGTCTCCGGCGTCGCGTGTGCGTTACCGAGGAACAGCCCGAGGATCGATGCGAGCTCCTTCGGCGTTCGCTGCGTGAGCCCGGCCGTCACCTTCGAGACAGCGGCATTCGCGTTCGTCGCGGAGGCTGCGGCCTCCTCGCGATCGAGCTTCGTGACGGCCTTGAGGAACGCGACCGCTTGATGCGAGCGGTACGGCACGCGGGCCTTCTTGAGGTTCTCGTCGTCGAGAGAGAGGACGTCGTTCAGGGCGCCCGCGTAGCCAGCACGCTGCAACAGCCTCAGCTCGTCCTCCTCGAGGCGGGGCAGCGCGTACGCGGACCACTCGATCGGCGGCCCTTTGTGCTTCTCCTGGAGTCGAATGATGCGCTCGGCGATCTGGAGTCCAAATCCGACGCCTTGGATGTCGAGCTCCGAGCAGATGAACCAGAAGCGGCGGATCTGCCGCGCGAGCAGCTGATCGAGCTCCGCCTCGACGACGTCGAGAGAACGATGGCGAAAATCGCGGCCCTTGACGTGGGGCTCCGTGCAGAAGAAGCACCGAAACGGACAACCACGCATCACCTCTACGGCGACCGTGGGCGGGTTGTTGCCGAACACTTCCTTGTGCCCGTAGAACTGCACGAGCTTTTCGAAGATCGGATCGACGTACTCGATCGACTCGTACGGCTGATAGTACCCGCGCTCGTTGAGGACTGCCTTGCTTCCATCGCGATGGATCAGGCTCTTCACCTTCGAGAGGTCGCGGCCGGCGACGACGTCCTCGAAGTGTGCGAACACGTCGTCGGGATCACCCTGCACGCCATAGTCGAGCTGTAGATGCTCGAACAGTCGCGCCGCGTGTGTCGTGAAACCGAAACCGCCGGCGATCAACGGAGCACGCGACACATCGCGCAGCGTCTGGACAAGGTGCTTGTTGTCATCGATCGGAAAGTAGTTGCGCGTCGTCGCCGGGCCGTTCGGCGACGCGTAGTAGTCATCGATAAACACGCTGTCGCCCTGACGGATGTGGAGGCCAATCATCCGAGGCTGCGTCCTGGCGACGTGAAACGACAGGAAATCGCGCCAGCGTTCCTTCGGGACGTCGAGCAGGTCGACGACTTCGACGTCGAGGCCATGACGGCGCGCGACGGCCGAGACCTGCACGAACGCGTACGGAAAGATCGGCCGCCAGGGCAGATTCGTCGCGTTCAACAACAACAGGTCGGCCACACGACCTCAGTTCGGCAAGCGCATGAACGACTTCGGTGCGATGCCGAAGGCGTTGATGTTCGGTGCCGGCTTGTCGTTCATCGCGGCGACGCGGTCGAGCTTCGGCATGCGGATCATGCCGTCGATGGCGACGTCGACCACGACCGGACCGGGTGCGTGTGCGACCAGCTCGTAGGCCGCATCGAGCTGCGCGAGCGTCTCGACGCGTACGGTCTTCGCGCCGAGGCCGCGCGCGACCAGGCCGACATCGAGCGGGTTCGTCGCGAAGTCGGGATGGCGTCCGTACACGGTGTTGTGACCGTCCTCGACCATACCGAGCTTCTCGTCGTTGAAGACGAACACGCGGATCGGCAGGCGCTCTTGCACCGCCGTCGCGATCTCGAACGCGTTCATCGCGAAGCAGCCATCGCCGACGATCGCGCAGACCCTGCGATCGGGATGCGCGAGCTGCGCGCCGATCGCGGCGCCGATCGATTGGCCCATCGAGCCGAGGCCGGTCATCACGAGGAAGCTGTCGGGCTGGTTGATGCGGAGGTAGTGCGTCGCGAACATGAAGTGCTCGCCGGAGTCGACCGTGTAGATCGTGTTCTGCGGCAGCATCGACTGCAGGCGCTCGATCGCGCACTTCGACGAGATGCGATCCGTGCGCTCCGACGGCGCGAGCTCGTGTCGTTGCACGCCGGTGCCGAGGTTCGGCGCCGGGCCCTCGACCGTGCGCTCGCCGAGGCAATCCGCGAGCGAGCCGAGGAAGTCCGCCGCGGAGGCGATGATCGCGTGGGTGGGCGAGTAGCTCTTGCCGACCTGGCGCGCGTCGATGTCGACGTGGACGAACGTCTGCGCCTGGAGCAGCGGCGTGAAGCCATCGGTCGCGAGGTCACCGAGGCTCGTTCCGATCGCGACGAGGACGTCGCAGCCCTTCTGTAGATAGGCGCGCGTCGACGGGTGACCGCCGAGGCCGAGGATGCCCAGCGACAGACGATGGTTCTCGGGGAACACGCCCTTGCCCTTCGGCGTGGTGGCGACGGGGCAACCGAGCCGCTCGGCGACGGTGATCAGCCGCTCGGGCGCGCCGTGCTCGCGGACGCCGGAGCCGACGAGGATCAGCGGGCGCTGCGCGTTGCGGAGCAGCTCGCGCACTTCGTCGATCTGCTCGGGCGCGACGAGGCCCGAGATGCTGACCGAGCCCGCGATGCGCGGCGGCACGACCTGCGCGGTGGTGACGTCGATCGGCAGCGTCATCATGACGGGACCGCGGCGACCCGACATCGCGGTCGCGATCGCGCGGCGGAGCAGGTGGGGCAGGGCGCTCGGACGCGGGACCTCGAGCGAGAGCTTGGTCACGTGGCGCGCCATCTCGACGATCTGCAGACCGTGCGAGGAGCCGTCCTGGAGGACGCCCTTGCCGTGCGCTGCGCGCGGCACCTCGCCGACGAGCAGGAGCACGGGGACGCCGTCGCACCACGCGGTGCCGAGACCGGTCATCGAGTTGAGGACGCCCGGGCCCGACGTCACCGCGACGACCGCGAGGCGGCCGGTCGCGCGCGCGTGGGCAGCGGCGGCGAACATCGCGCCCGCCTCGTGCCGGGTGGTGACCGAGCGGATCTTGCTGTCGATCAGCGCGTCGTGGATCGGCGAGATCGCGCCGCCGGGGATTCCGAACACGACGTCGACGCCGGCCTCCTCGAGCATCTTCACCATGAGGTCCGCTCCACGGACCGTCGGCGCACTGCTCGGTTCAGCCATCGGCGGTGGAATGGTACCCGCAGCGATGCGCGCGGGGGGCACCGGCTGCCGGTCGAGTGAGAACAACGAGACGAGATCGAGCGGCTTGGGCAGCGCGAAGGCGGCTCCGGCCGCGCGTGCGTTCGCGTCGACCTCTTCGGTCAGCGCGCACGACGTCATCACGACCTGGATGTCGCGCGTCGCTTCGTTCGCCTTGATGCGACGACACGCCTCGAGCCCATCGAGGCCCGGCATGAACACGTCGAGGATCACGATGTCGGGCTTGGACGCGCCGATCGCGAGCATCGCGTCGATCGCGTTGTCCGCCGTGCGTAGCTCGACGTGATCGAAGCGGCGGAGCGTGCGTTCGATGGCGCGAAGCTGGAGCACGTCGTCATCGACGACGAGCACGCTGAGCGGCCTCACGGCTGCGCACTCACCCTGAGACGGGCGTGCACGGTCACGGGGCGGGGGTACTGCGGACATGAGGCTTGCCTTATACAGCCGCGAGCATCATCTCGTCGAAGACTGTCTTCGACCGGTGTCGTGGCACGCCCTCGTATCGACCACGGTTACCCGATTTGTAGGGGTATCGGCTATCGGGTACGCGCCGCTATGCGCCTACGTACGGCCGATCGCAGTTCATCGAGATCACAAGGCTTTTCGAAGCACAGGTTTGTCACGCGCTCCAGGAACTGCTGGGATGCCGGGCTGAACGCACCACCGGTGATGAAGATCATCTCATCGGCGACGTCCGGCGAAAACGCGCGGATGGCCGCGTGGAGCTCGGCGCCCGTCAGCTCCGGCATCATCAAGTCACACAAGATCACGTCGAAGCGGTCACCGCGTCGCAAGCGCTCGAGCGCGATGCGTCCATCGTTGACGACGGTGACGTCGTGCTCGGAAGCGAACAGACGCCGCAGCGAGCTCGTGAACAGCACGTCGTCGTCGACGAGCAGCACCGTACCGCGCCGAACCGGCATCGGCTTTGGTCCCGCGCTCGGCGTTCGCTTGCGCGGTGCTTCGACCGACGGCGGCAGCGCGATGATGAAGGTGGTGCCCTTGCCAAGCTGCGTGCGGAACGTGATGTCGCCGCCGAGCGAACGCACCGTTCCATGGCAGATCGACAGTCCGAGCCCGGTGCCGCGACCGACGCCCTTGGTCGTGAAGAATGGATCGAAGATGCGCGCCTGCACGTCGCGCGCGATGCCCGAGCCGTTGTCGTGCACCTCGATGATCGCCCAGCCCGCGTCGTCGGTGCGCGTGACGATCTTGACCTCGTGGTTCGTCGCGTCGCCCTCACGGAACGCTTCGGCCGCGTTCGTCAGCAGATTGAGAAACACGTGACCGAGGCGCGCGGGGTTCGCGAACACCGAGGGCACCGCCCCGAACTGCTTCACGAGTCGCGCGCGGTGGCGGATCTCGTTGCTCGCCAAGCTGATCGCGAGATCCATGACGCGGTTGATGTCGACCGGTTGTCGCGAGTCGTCGTCCACGCGCGAGAACGCGCTCAGTCCGCGCACGATCGTGCGGATGCGATCGACGGCACGGCGCGCATCGCGGGTCTCGGCATCGCCGCGCGCCTCGGCGATCATCTCGAGGCTCGCGGAGATCGTGGCGAGCGGGTTGTTGATCTCGTGCGCGACTCCGCCCGCGAGCGTGCCGACCGAGATCATGCGATCGGAGAACACGAGGCGCGCCTGCACCTCCTTGGTCTCGGTGATGTCCTGCGCGACACCGACGAGCGTGTCGAGCTCGCCCGCTGCATCGACGATCGGACGCAGTCGCGAGTGGATCGTCCGCACCTCGCCGCTCGCGCGCACGACGCGGTACTCGCACGTGTTCGGCGACGCTTCGCGACGACCGCGCGTGAAGTACGCCTTCACCGTCGTGACGTCGTCGGGATGCACGTGCGCGAGCAGTGCTTCGAACGTCGGGGCGAATGCAGCGGGCGGATGACCGAGGATCTGATAGAGCTCGTCCGACCAGTAGACGTCGTTGGTCTTGACGTTCCACTCCCAGATCCCGACGTGAACCAACGCCTGTAGCTCTGCGAGGAGGCGAGCGTTCCGTACCGCGTGGTCGACTTCGCCCACCTCGTTCGTTGTCCGCTATTCAGCGAGGCATTGCAACCGAAGATCGATCGCGCTCCACCTCGTCGAGAAGCTCGATCAGTCGATGCACACCGGACTCCGGGAACGCGTTGTAGATGCTGGCACGCAGTCCTCCGACGCTTCGATGGCCGCGAAGTCCCAAAAGGCCCCGCATCTCGGCAAGCGCGAGCATTCGTTCTTCGATCTCGGTGGTCGCACCACGGAACGTGACGTTCATCGTCGAGCGGCTGTCGGATCGCGCATGACCGCGCCACACCTTGCTCTGATCGAGGAAGTCATACAGCAACCTGGCCTTGTGCGCGTTTCGCACCGCCATCTCCGCGAGACCGCCCTGCGACCGGATCCATGTAACCACCTCGCCGATCATGTAGATCCCGAACGTGTTGGGCGTGTTGTGTAACGAACGTTCCGCGACATACGTCTGGTAACGCGATAGCGGCGACAGCTCTCGCGCCGTCGATGCGACGAAGTCCTTGCGCGCGATGACGAGGCTGATTCCCGACGGGCCGAGGTTCTTCTGCGCGCCCGCGTACACGAGTGCGTGATTCGCGAGCGCGAGCGGGCGGCTGAAAATATCGCTCGAGGCATCGCACACGAGCGGCGCTGGTGCGGTGGGCGGCGCCGCCCACTGCGTGCCGTAGATGGTCTCGTTGCTCGTGTAGTGCACGTAGCGCGGCGCTGCCGACCACGTGGGGCTCGTCGGTGTCGCAGCGTAGTCGGGGCCCGAGCTGCACGCGACGTGCACCTTGCCGAAGCGCCGCGCTTCCTTGATCGCCTTGCTCGACCACACGCCGCTGTCGCAGTAGTCGGCCGTATCGTTCGCGCCGAGGAAGTTCTCGGGGATCATCGAGAAGTGATGCGTGGCCCCCGCCGTCACGAACAGGATCGCGTAGTCGTCGCCGATGCCGCCGACCTCGCGGATCACGGCCTCGGTCCGATCGAGGACACGCTCGAACTCTTTGCCTCGATGGCTGTGCTCGAGGATTCCGATCCCGGAACCGTCGAGGTCCCAGATCGCCTGCTGCGCGTTCCGTAGAACTTCTTCGGGGAGCGTCGCGGGACCGGACGAGAAGTTGTACTTGCGCGTGGTCACGACGCGAGCTGCAGCATCACTTCGAGATGTCTTGCCAGTAGAAGACCGTGATCGCGATGCAGTGGAACGCTTCGTCGGATGACTGCGTGACCACGATGTCGGTCACCTTGAGGTGCGAGTTTCGGTTCATCCAGTCCGACACCTTCTCGCCCAGCTGATCCCGATCCGCCACCATCGTCGCCGAGAAGACTTTGACGCCGTTGAACTTCACATCTCGGCGGAGCGTCACCTGACCCGAGGTATTGGCTTGATTGGCGGACATCACGGGCAAGTTAGCACGCCGTTACGGGATTCTACGAGAGGCGACACACGACGAAACTCACTCGTCGTCGTCGAGGGCGCGGTCGAGCGCGTTGGCGAGCTTCTCGGCTTCCTGCGGTGACATCGACGTCGGGGTGAACGCCTTCTCGGCCGTCTCCACGAGCGCGAGCATGCGCGCTTGCTCGACGGAGAGGCCCGATCCGTCCTGGGTGATCCATTCGTCGAGCTCCTCGGTCAGGCGCTTCTTGGCCTGCCGGTTCTCCTCGCTTCGCGGCGTGAGATCCGGTGCGCCACCGTGGCGGCGGTAGCTGATCGAACCGTACGCGTTCGCGAGGTCCGTCCGGAACTGGCTCATGTTCTGGTAGCGCTTGTTCGGATCCTTCTGCATCGCGCGAAGGATCACGCCCTCGGCCATCTCGGTGATCTCGCGGTGCGGAGCGAACTCGCGCGGCGACGGTGGCGGCGTGTGGATGTGCATCGACAGCACCTCGCTCGACTGCGGTGCCTCGAACGGCGGCCGACCGCACAGCATGTCGAACAGGATCACGCCGAGCGAGTACACGTCTGCGCGATGGTCGACATCCTCGCCGCGCGCCGCTTCGGGCGACATGTACTCGGGCGTTCCGAACACCGCGCCCTGCACCGTCTCCGCCATCAGCTCGTCCTGGATCAGCACCTTCGCGATGCCGAAGTCGAGCACCTTCACGAAGTCGTACGACTCCTCGCGCTCGGTGATCCACGTCTGATCGGGAGCCATGCGAACGAGGTCACGTCGCCCCGGCTTCTTGAGCAGCATGATGTTGTCGGGCTTGAGATCGCGATGGATCACGCCGACCGCGTGCGCTGCTTCGAGGGCGAGGGCGATCTGGTTCGCGACGTTGAGCGCGCGGTGCAGCTCGACGGCGCCTTCCTTCTCGATCAGGTCCTCGAGGCTCTTTCCCTCCAGGTACTCCATGACGAAGTACACCGGGCCGTCGGCGAGGATGCCGAAGTCGGTGACGTCGACGATGTTCGCGTGGTTGATCGACGTCGCGGCGCGCGCCTCGCGCAGGAAGCGATGGATCGCCTCCTGATAGCGCGCGAACTGCGGGTGCAGCACTTTCACCGCGACCGGCTTCTTGATGTAGACGTGCTCGCCGCTATAGACGGTGCCCATGCCGCCACGGCCGAGGATCTTGTCGAGGCGGTAGTTGCCGATCGACGTGCCGAGACGCGCGATGTCTTCTTCCTCGACGAGGACGGCCGAGTCGTGAAGACAGAACCGCTCCCCGTCGGGAAACCGCGTGAAGCAGCGTGGACAGACCTTGACGGGAATGACGCCCTCTACTTGCCGAAACGAGCCTGCGCGAAGAGCGACAGGTACCGGTTGTCGATCGGGCCTTGCCCCTCGGGAGGCTTGACGTTGAGCAGCGTGAACTCGAGGCCGATGTCGAGCTTCTGATTCGGGGAGAACTCGATGCGGCCGGTCACCGGCACCTGGAACGTGGCCGCGGACGTGTCGAAGTCGATCACGCGCAGCTGCGCGAACACGACGAGCGACAGCGCCGCGATCGGGTTCGTCGCGATACCCACCGACGGGACGAGATCCGGCGTCGCCGAGTTCCGCACGTCCTGGCGCACGAAGCCGCCGCCGCCGTCATCCTTGAGGATCGCGTAGCCGTCGTCGATCCCGTTGAAGTCGATCGTCATGAGGGTCTGCAGCGCGACGATCGCGATCTCGGGCCGGATCGCGTAGCGGAACGGGAACCCGAGCTCGAGGGAGAACTTCGTGCCGCCCGCGACGAACTCGCCGTTCGGCAGGAGGGGCTGGAACTCGCCGGTCGTCGGATCCGAGCACTCCGGGGTCTGCGCGAACTCGCCGCAGTACCGCGGGATCGCGGTGCGGTGCAGGTGCGCGGCGAGGCGGATGTCGATCAGGTCGTACGCCAGCGAGCCCTCGAAGCCGGCGTAGACGCCGAATTGCTTCATGTTGTAGGCGCTCGTGAAGCCACCGATGACCGAGAAGTTGTCCTTCACGCCATAGATGCCCTCGAGGCTGGCACCGAACGATCCGAAGGCACCCTTCGCGCTCAAGTCGGTACCCACCGCCAGGCGGAGCTGGCCGATCTTCTGGGTCATCGTGAGCGGCCGGTCCGTCTCGCGGACCGGGTATGTCTTCATCGTGTACAGGCCGCCGGCGGTGACCGGGGGCTGATCCTCGTCGGGGGCGTCGTCGCCGCCCTCGTCGTCGCCGCCGCCGTCGTCATCGCCGCCGTCGTCGTCGCCACCGTCGTCGTCACCCTCGTCGTCGCCACCACCATCTTCTTCTTCGTCGTCCGCATAAACGACGACCGCATGGGCGGACAGATATCCGAGGCTCAAGAAGAGGATCAGCGCGATCCGATACACGCGCGAGAGCGAAAGCATCACCACCTCTCGGAAATGCTACCGCAATCTGCCGGGGGATTCTCGAATCGGCGCTGCCATTTATGGCCCGCGCTCCCGCGCACCACAGACGTCGATCGCGCTCCCCGGCGACATTCGACGGTCCCGAAACGCCGATGGGCCCGTCGAGCAATTCGACGAGCCCATCTGCGATCAGTCTAGTCTACGTGCAGGCGGTGACATGAGCGCGCGCCGAGCACGGCACGCGGATGCTCACGGGGACGCCCGCGTCGGTCATGGGTCACTGCCAGCGTGGCTGGCCGGCGCTGCGCGCCACGGTTGCTCTCGCAACCGGTGACCTACTTCCGCTTGCCCTTCTTGCCACCGCTCTTCTTGGCAGCCGCCTTCTTGGCCGGCTTCTTCGCGGCCTTCTTGGGCGCGCTCTTCGCCTTCTTCGGGGCGGCCTTCGCGCTCTTCTTGCGCTTGCTGCCACCGACCTGGCGCTCCTTGCGGGCGACGTCGCCGTCACCGTCGAGGTAGTAGAGGTACTTGCTGTAGTCCATCTCGACGCCAGCAGCAGCGACCTTCGAGGCCTTGCCCTTCGGCTGGCCCGGCTTCTTCCGGGGGGTCGCCCAGACGTCGCCGTTCTTGATGTAGTACATCAGATCGTTGTCACGCTTGATCCCAGTCTTCGCGATCTTCTCACCCATGTGTTGAAACCCTCCCTAGGGTTGATGTTGCGCGCGCACCGTACAGCAGCTGTCTGACATTCGGTTGCGAATTCGCGCAAAATCCTCGTCGGAGACGGGAGAGATCTCCGTCGAGGAATGTGGGATCGCGGCGTGGGGCGAAATTCCTCGTCGAGAAAAGCCTGTGGATAAGTCGTTTCTCGTCGAGGATCGCGATTGATCTAAATCCTCGACGGAAAACGGGAAATCCTCGACGGAGATCAGCGTCTCGATCGCGGTTTGCGTCGAGGTTTCGGTGCGCCGACGGGCTCGCAGACGAGGACCTGGCTCTCCGCGGTGCCGGT
Organism: uncultured Kofleriaceae bacterium; assembly: GCA_964617845.1. Lineage (GTDB taxonomy): Bacteria > Myxococcota_A > Polyangia > Haliangiales > Haliangiaceae > JABFXX01. The sequence continues at coordinate 183,862 of CAZUAR010000002.1, forward strand.
CAGCTCCCCCCAAAAAAAATCGCCGTAGCGAGCGACGACCCGGAAGCCGGCCGCGGCGACCAGCGCCTCGAGCTCGGCGGGGAAGTACTTCCGCTGCGTCAGCTTGACGATCTTCGTCGGTCCTTTGCCATCGGCCGGTTCGTAGTAGAGGCGGATGACGCAGATCTGCGTGACCGGATCGTAGTCGTGGTTGGTCGAGTACAGCATCGCGCGGCCGGTCGACGGATCGGTGTACCGGGTCTTCGCCCAGCGCTTCGCCGGATCGCGAAGGAGCCAGTCGAGGTCGGGGAGCTGCACGTCGAATGCAAACGCGCCGCCCGGCTCGAGGTGCGCGGCGACCCGGCGCAGGCACGCATCGAGCTCGACGCGCGTGTAGAGGTGCTCGAGGACGTTGAACACGGCGATCGCGAGCGGGAACGTGCCGGGCACCGAGAACGTGCAGAGGTCCCCGGGGACCGTCTGGATGCGCTTCGCGACCGACGGCGCGAGCTTCTGCGCCCGCTGCTCGAGGCGGGCGAGCATCGGCGGCATCTGATCGACCGCGACCACCGTATGACCGTCGCGCGCGAGCGGGATCGTAACGCGTCCGGTGCCTGCACCGAGCTCGAGGATGCGTCCCGTACCGAGGCGCTTCTTCGCGAGCTGCCGGTAGAACGTCACGTCGGCGCGACGGCGGCGGTACTCGTAGTCGTACAGCGCGGCGTCGGAGTAGTGCTCGCGCGATCCGCTATCGACGAGCTCGGCGGCGAGGGCTTCGAGGTCCTTCTTCGCCACTAGCGACGGCGTCCACCGCGGCGCCGGCGGCGTCGCTTGCGCGGCTCGTCGTCGTCGCCGCTGTCGCCATCGCGACCCTCGCCGGTCGCGACCGCGGACACCGCGGTCGGCTCGTTGCCGGCGGCGCGCTCGAGCAGCTCGTACAAAAGGACCGCGTCCTCGATCAGCTCGCGTCCCCCGGCCAGCTCTGCCTGACCACCGCGCTTCTTCGCGGTCTGCAGCTTCTTCTGCGCGAGCAACAGGTAGCGGAGCCGTTCGCTGTCCCGGCGCGTGACGTGGAGCTGCACGATGATCGGCGCGCTGATCTCCTGCACGGCGGCGTGCAGATCGGCGCCCTTGATCTCGTCGCCTCCGAAGATGAACGGAGCGAGCAGCGCACCGAACGCGACCGCATTCGACGGATCGCGGCCGTCGGCGATCGCCTTGTCGATGCCGGACAGCATCTTCCACGCGAGCTCGCGGCGGCGTACGAGCTCGGGGCCGCCGGGCAGGAACGCCAGCCGGACCTGCGCCGGCGACGAGGGGCGCGCGATCGGCTCGTCGGCCCACACTTGATGCCAGGCCTGCTCCTCGGGATCGAGCTCGTCGTCCTCGTCGTCGAGCTCGTCGTCCAGCTCCTCGTCGAGCGCTTCGTCGATCGACTCGCCATCGTCGCTCTTGGGCGCGTCTGCCTTGGCGGCCGCCTGGGCCATGCGCTCGAGCTCGTCGGGGTCGTCGGGATCGTGCTCGGCGGGATCTTCGTCGAGATACTCGATGCGCGCGACCGTCGGGGCACGCGTGGTCGCGGTGCTGATCGCCGGCGCGACGGCCGGGGCACCCGGGCCCTCGAGGAGGCCGGCGAGGTACGGCGAGAGGACCGCGAGCACGCCGGTCTCGACGAGCAGCTCGAACGAGCGCCGGGCGGCGCCGCCGCGCATCAAGCGATGGATCTCCTCGAGCAAGCGAGGCGGGGCGCACTTGCTGATCTCGCCGCGCCAGCGCAGGAGCGCGCGCCAGGTCGCGGGCTCGAAGCCAAAGTCGAGGCGCGCGGCGAACTTGATCGCGCGCAGCATGCGGACCGGATCCTCCTGGAACCGGACGTCCGGGTCGCCGATCGTGCGGATCAGCTTCGCGTCGAGGTCCGGCAGGCCGGCGACGTGATCGATGACCTCCTCGCGCTCGACGTCGTAGAACAGGCCGTTGATCGTGAAGTCGCGGCGCCGCGCGTCATCGGTCTCCGTGCCAAAGACGTTGTCGCGGCGGATCAGCAGGTCGTGATCGTCCTCGTCGCGGGGGTTTGCGCGGAACGTGGAGGTCTCGATGATCTTCGAGCCGAAGAACACGTGCGCGAGCCGGAACCGGCGCCCGATGATGCGCGAGTTGCGAAACGTCGACTTGATCTCGTTGGGCGTCGCGCTCGTGGCGACGTCGAAGTCCTTCGGGGTTCTCCCGACGAGGATGTCGCGTACGCAGCCGCCGACGAGATAGGCTTTGTAGCCGGCTCGGGTTAGCTTGCGCACCACGCGGTCGGCATCGGAATCGATGGCTGCCCGGTCGAGCGAAGGCATCGGGACGTCTGCCCTGTACCATGCAGTCAGAATGGCGTGCAAGTGCGCGAACCCCTTGAGGCTGTTACCCCGGTGCTAGCTGATGCGATAACCGCCTGCGGCCCGAAGTATTCAAGGATCGCGGTCGGATCTCGAAGAAGTCCCTGATGTCCCCAACGCCGACCCTGCCGATCACCGCGTTCGTCGAGTTCGACCGCATTCCGGTCATCGGGCTCCTGCTCGACCTCGACGGGACGGTCCTGGCGGCGAACGAGGCGATGTGCCGCCTGGTCGCGAAGCCGGCGTCGGAGATCGTCGGCAAGCAGCTCGACGCGTTCACGCGGCGCAGCAGCTTCACCACCCAGCAGAACACCACCCTGGACGAGCTCGAGCTCGACGGGCCGACCGGCCACGTCACGATCGAGGTGGTGATGTCGATCATCCAGGCCAACGGACGCGACGTCCTGCAGCTGTTCGGCATCGACGTGACCGCCCGCAAGAATGCGGAGCAGGTCGCGAAGGCGCGGGCGGTGATGGAGCAGCAGAAGGCCGTTCGCCAGCGCAACGAGGCGCTCGGCATCGTCGCCGGTGGTATCGCCCACGACTTCAACAACCTGCTCGTCGGCGTGCTCGCCGAGGCGAGCGCCGCGCGCGAGGACCCGACGCTGCCGCCACCGACGCTCGAGGCGCTGCGGCGCATCGAAGCGGGCGCGCGCAAGATGTCGTCGCTCACGAAGTCGATGCTCGCGTACGCGGGACGCGGCCGCGTCGTCAACACGCGGCTCGATCCCGACGCTCTCCTGTTCGAGATGCCCGAGCTGAAGAAGATCGTCGGCGAGGGCAGGCTGCGGCTCACGCCGGCCGCCGGCGCGTGCGTGATCGACGCGGACGCGAATCTGCTCCGGCAGATGATCGCGAACCTCGCCCAGAACGCCGCCGAGGCGAAGGGCACGCATGTCGAGGTCTCGAGCCGCATCGTCATGCGCCAGAACAGCGCGTGGTGGCAGCTCGAGATCGGCGATGACGGTGAGGGCATCGAGCCCGCCGCGCTGCCGCACATCTTCGAGCCGTTCTACACGACGCGCGCGGAGCAGACGGGCCTCGGGCTGTCGGCCGTGCAGGGCATCGTCCGCCGGCTCGGCGGTGACATCGAGGTCGACTCCAAGCCGCGCGAGGGCTCGCGGTTTCGCGTGAGGCTGCCGGTGCTCGAGGGCGTCGAGGCGCCCGTGCGGCGCCCGATCACGCAGGGGATGACACCGACCGCGAAGCTCGCGGGACTGCGCGTGCTGATCGCCGACGACGAACCGAGCGTGCGAACGACGGTTCGCCGGCTGCTCGAGCGGCGCGGCGCGAACGTCGAGGTCGCTGTCGACGGAAGCGATGCGGAGCAGAAGCTCGACGGGCACTTCGGTCTCGTGATCCTCGACGTGTCGATGCCGGGTCGCACCGGTTACGACGTGCTGGCGACGATCCGCCGCCTCTACGCCGAGGTGCCGGTGCTGCTGATGTCGGGTTACACCGAGCTCAAGCGCGGCGCGTCCGGCGAGGAGCCCGATGGCTTCCTCGAGAAGCCGTTCACCGCGCGCGCGCTCGACGCGCTGATCGATCAGGTGATGCAGGCCAAGCGCGGCGCCGGCTAGGGTGTGTCCCTGAATCAGATCGCCTGGTTTCGATCGGATGCGACAACGCCACGACATCGTGGCAGCCCCAGCTTGATCGAACCCACTCAGCCACATTGCCTACTCGCCGACAAGGCATACAGCACCCACGACTTTCGCGCGCTACTCGACACGATGGCGCTGATCCGAGATCGTTGACGGAATGGTGATCGTCGACGTGATCGCCACGGTGATCGTGGCCGTGCACGTGAACGGGAACGCCACCGTGATCGTGATCCGACCCGTTGACGGAAATCACGCAACCGCCGCAGCCACCGGTGGATCGGGCGGTCATGCTCAGCTTCCAGAAACTCGACGTCTACCAACGGTCCATCGAATTCTTGGCGTTCACACGTCGGCTACTCCAGCGGATTCCCAAAGGACATGCTGACCTCGTCGATCAACTCCGCCGAGCCGCACAGTCGATCCCACAGAACATCGCCGAAGGCGCTGGCAAGACCGGCCGTGCCGACAAGGCGAGGTACTACGCGATCGCCAGAGGCTCGGCGATGGAGTCGGCCGCACACCTCGACGTGATGAAGATCGACGAGCTGATCGACGACGAACACCATACTCTCGGCGTCGGATTGCTCGAACGCGTCGTTGCCATGCTCACCAAGATGATCGACCCGTAGACGCCGTCAACGGGCACGATCACGCCCACGGTAGGGTTCCCGTTCACGTGCACGGTCACGATCACGGGGCCGATCACGGCCACGATCACCTCCACGACCAATCAGGGACACACCCTAGCGCGAGCGCAGCCAGATCTTGCCCCACGGATCGAAGTACGCGGGCGCGTTCGCGTCGAGATGGAGCTCGCCCTCGCCGACGAGCGGCTCGTAGCCGCGCGCGACGACCATCACGCTGTACGTGCCGGGCACGGGCACGGGTTGCTTGAGCTGCACCTCGCCCTGCGTGTTCGATCGTCCCCACGACAGCACCTGATCGTCGAGGCGATTGACGTCCACCTTCTTCGCGTTGACGCCGGGCCGCAGGATCATCACGAGCGCGTCGCGCACCGGCTGCTCGTTCGCCGCGTCGAGCACCTTGGTCGAGATGCGAACGCCGCCCTCGCCGGGCGCCTCGACCGCCGACGGTTGCAGGTCGACATCGGTGTGGCCCTCGCGCGGTGTCCAGCCGGTCTGCGCGATCGCGAGCAGGTCGCTCGCCGTCGACAGCGGGCGCACGAGCCCGACGTGCGCTTGCTCGAGGATGCCGCCGCTCGCGTTGATCCGCGTGCGGAACGCCGACGCGATTCCGACGAGCCGGCCGTGATCGTCGACGACCGGACCGCCCGAGTTGCCGTGCGTGATCGACGCGTCCGTCTTGATGAAGTCCTTGCCGACGGTGTTGTTCTCGCCGGTCCATCCCTCGACGCTGCCCTCGCTGAGGGTGAGGCCACCGCCGCCGACGTCGGGATAGCCGAGCACCCACAGGCGCTGGCCCATCTTGACATCTGCGGTTCGCGCCTCGGGCAGCGTCGGCCACACGCTCGAGGCCGCCGGAACCCACGCGCGCCCGTCGAGGTCGAGGTCGCACTTCACGAGCGCGAGATCGAGCTCGCGCTGGAGCTTGCTGCGGCTCGGGCGCCCGGCGCACCACAGCTGCGGTGCGTGATCCGGCTGCGAGAAGCGACCGATGACGAACACGTCGTGAAGCCGGCCATCCTTGTCGTGGATGACGTGGTAGTTCGTCAGGATCGATCCGTCGCTGCCGACGACGACGCCCGAGCCTCCGCCGCGCGGGCGCAGCCGTCCGTCGACGAGATCCGCGACCACGACCATCACCGTCGAGTCGAACGCGCGCGCGACCGCGTTCGGGTACGTGCGCTGGCTCAGCGTCCGCGTCTGCGGCACGAGCGGCAGCCCGGTCTGCGTCGGCACGCGCAGCGACGGCGCGACCACGGCTTCGATCCGCGCGAGCTCGGCCTCGCCGCCGAACATCGTCACGACGTAGATCTGCTCGCGATCGATCGTCGCGTACTCGACCGCCATCCCGACGCGCGGCACGTCGCCCTTGTCCGCGACGTGCGCGAACCGATACGCGGTGCGCAGCCAGTCGTGTCCCGCGATAGACCGCACGCTCGAATCGTCGAGCGTGTACAGCTCGCCCCACCGCGTGCGGCGATCCAGCTCGAGGCCCGTCACGATGTTGCTCCACGCGGGCTTCTTGTCGATCAGCACCTCGAGCTTGACGTTCGGGTCGAGCGAGCTCGTGAGCTCGACGTGGTACAGCGTCGGCGGCGCGACCGGGCTCTGCGGCGTCAGTCCGTAGGCGATGCGTGGCGCGGGCGATGGGATCGGCTCCGGCGACAGCCACGTCGTCGAGTGCTCGAAGACGAGGCCGCGCTCCGCGAACGTCGTCGTCGGCGCCGTGACCATCGCGCGATGCACGCGACCGGCGACGATGATGATCACGAACGCCAGGAACAGCACGAGGATGTCGTGCCGGTGGTACTGCGTCTTCAGCTCGGCGAGATCCGTCTGCGCGCGCCTGCGCAGGCGCTGGATCGCCGCCGCGGCGATCTGCACCGCATCGAGCTCCTCGTCCTCGCCCTGCTCCGTCGCGGGGGGCTGCGGTTGTGTCTCGGTCTGCTGCTCGCCGCGCTCGGGCTTGGGACCCTGGCTGCTCTGTCGGCCCTGCGTGCTCGGGGCCCGCGGTCCCGGTGCACTCGGCGCGCGCTCTCCCGCGGGCGTCCCCGGATCCTTCGCCTGCTCCTTGCTGTCCTTGCTCTGCTGCTGGGCCTCCGCCTGCGCCGCGACGTCCTCGGCGAGCGCGCGCAGGATCCGGTCGCGCTGCATGCGCACGGTCACCACCGGATCGCTGCTCGTCGCTCCGTCCGCGCTGATCGGCGGCTCCGACGGAGGGATCACGTCGCGGCCCTCGGCCTGCGCCTGCGCCCTCGCGCGCGCGGCTTCGATCGCCGCGCCCGCCGCCGCCGCGGCGACGATCGCCGCGCCGCCCGCGCTCTCCACGTCGCCCACGATCTCGCCGACGATGCGCGCCGCCTCGAGCGCCGCCGCTTTCGGATCGGGCATCGCGCTCGCCGACATCGCGGGCATCTGTTGCGAGGTGCTCGGCGCCGGAGCATCGGGCGCCTTCTCCGGCTCGCCGAGCATCCACTCGGGCGACGGGAGGTACGCGTTGTCGTCGGTGGGCTTCACCGACATCGCACGCGGGAACCGTTGCGACGGTCGCTCGGGCGGGAGGTCGTCTGCCTTCGGAGGCTCCTCTACCGTCGGCGGTTGATCGGCCGTCGGCTGGCCGGCCTTCGGCGGCTCGTCGATCTTCGCCGGCTCCGGCCGCTGCGGTTCCTCTGCCTTCACGTCGTCGATCAGGGGCGGGTCTGCTTTCGCGAACGACGTGGAGTCGATGTCGACTCTCGACGAAGGCGCGGACTCGTCGACCTTCTCGACGGGAGAAGACGCGTCCGGGTCGGGCGTCGGGGTGGTCTTGGTCGATGGCGCGCCGGGCACCGGCGTCTTGCGAGACTTGCGCGACGACTTCTTCTTGCCGGAGGTCATTCTTCCCTCCGGAACGGCGAGCGCTTCAGCAGGTGCTGCGCGGCGAACATGATCACGGCGAACACCGCGGATGCGAACAGCGCGGCGTAGACGATGCCGCGCCACGGCTGGTTCTTCATGCCGGTGGCGGAGACCCACTGCTCGATGATCTGGAACTGGCCGTTGAGCACGGCGGCGCCGAGGAGGCCGAGCATGAGCAAGAGCCCGCGCAGCGGGGCGTTCCGCTGCGAGAACTTCGCCCGGCCCATCACGTAGCCGAGAGCGCCGGCGAACGACGCGTGGGCGAGCGTGGTGACCACGGCCTGGGCGGCGGCGGTCGAGAGATCGACGGAGTGGCCCTGCCCGGACATGCGGTGGAAGTTGACCCAGACGGCGAAGCCCGTGCCGCACGCCATCATGTAGACGATGCCGTCCATCGGCTCGTCGAACTCGCGCGAGAGGTAGATCGTGTAGCGAACGACGGCGTACTTGCACATCTCCTGCGCGAGGCCCGCGACGAGGACCGCGTAGAGCACGCGATCGAGCTGGGTGAACGCGGTGAACAGGTGCGGCGAGGGGAGGCTGCGCATCTCGAGCGCCTGCGGAGCGACGATGCCGTACTGGACGAAGTCGGCGAGCGGGGCCGCGATCAGGCCGCCGAGCACGCACACGCCCGCGACGAGCTGCTTGGGCTCGGGCTCGTGGCGATCCATCAGGTAGAAGAAGCCCAGCCAGAGGAGGGCGGGGATGCCGGCCATGATTCCCGCGACGACGGGCCCGATGTGGACCGCGTGATCGAGCCCGGCGACGAGCTCGACGAGGCCGGCGATCAGGACGAATGCCACGAGCCCCGCGATCAGCACGAACTTGCTGCCGATGAGGACTCGGGCTCGGTGGAGGGACCACCGTGGCCTACGCATCCCGAAATCTTACGCTGCCCGTGGCTAGCGTGCGCGTTCGTGGCCTCATATGCTCCGGCCCCTAGCTTCCATGGGCAAAAAAGGTGGTTCCGACGCGCAGTTGCTGACCATGCACGAGTTGGCGGTGTACCTGCACCTCGACGATGCAACGGTCACGAAGCTCGTCTCGTCGGGGAAGATTCCCTCGATCCAGGTCGACCGCCAGTGGCGCTTCAAGCGCCAGCAGATCGACGAGTGGATCGAGGAACAGCTGGTCGGTGACGACGAGAACTTCGTCGACGTGCCCGACGGCATGAAGTTGCCGCTCGAGGATCTTCTCCCGGATCAGGCGATCATCACGAACCTGCGTGCACGCACGCCGGTCGGCGTGATCGAGGAGCTCGCGGCGCGCGCGTACACCAACGGATGGTTGGTCGACAAGCCGTGGTTCGTCGGCGCGGTCGTCGAGCGCGAGTCGCTGTCGTCGACGGCGATGGAGGGCGGCGTCGCGTTCCTGCACACGCGTGCGAAGGACAAGGGAAAGATCGGCCGGCCGTTCGTCGTCGTCGGGCGCTCGTGGGAAGGCATCATGTTCGGAGCGCCGGACAACAGTCCGACGTACCTGTTCTTCCTGCTCGGCCTCAAGTACGACCGGCTGCACCTGCCGATCCTCGGGCGCCTCGCGCGTGCGCTGCGCAACCCCGCGACGATCGCTCGCCTGCGCGCGCTGTCGTCGCCGGATCAGGTCCGCGCGCTGCTCCTCAAGGAGGATGCGGAGGTCCGCGCGGGTCGCGAGGATCACGTGCAAGCGCCCGACGCGTTCGCGCCCAAGCTCGATCGCCAGCTGCGGCTGCGCGCGATTCGCCGCCTCCAGAGCCAGAAGACCGCGGAGCAGGTCACCGCCGACAAGCGGGCGGCGGCGCTCGAGGGCGGCAAGGCCAAGCGGAAGGCGGCGAAGGCGTCCAAGGCGGCGAAGGACGCTCCGAAGGTCGAGCCCGCGAAGGGCCCCGCTCCCAAGCCCGCGACGGCGGCCCCCAAGCCTGCCGCGAAGCCGGCCGGCAAGCCGAAGCGCTGACCGCGGCTGCCCCGTTCTGCCCCAGCCAGGTGATGCAGATCATTCCGCTCCCGTCGGGCAGCGGCGCTATGCTGGAACCATGGGGCGCACTGCCCTGTATGCCGATCCGGTACCGTTTCGTTCCGCGCGCGCCGAGGTCCAACTCGATGTCGACGTGCTGCAGCTGCGCATGCCCGACGGACGTCTGTGCCGGCACGTGCTGCATGGAATGATCGCGTCGACGTTCGACGGTGCGGTCTCGGTGCGCGTCGACGTGCACTGGGAGCGGCGCTTCGTTCGCATGCTCGTGCTCGAGAGCGAGAAGGGCGATCGCGTCGTCGTGATCACGCCGCCGGATCGCGGCGCGGTGGCGCCGAACGTCGTGCGCGTGCCCGAGGCACCGAGCGAGGCCGCGATCGTCGACGATCCCGCGTGGGAAGCGCTGTCGGAATGGGTGCTGTGCGGCGGGCGACTCGCGGCGTGCGCCATGGATGACCTCGCGCGACTCGCCGTGATCGCGTCGCCGCAGTTCGCCGCGCTGATCGGCGAGGTGGCGGCGCAACGCGCGCTCGAGCTCGTGTGGGCGGAGCGCGGGCCGATGCGTGGCGCGTCCGATCTCGACGACGCACTACAGCCACTCGCGGACGCGGCGCGCGTCTCGGTGCGCGCGGGCGACGCGCTGTTCGCGGCGCTCGCGCATGCCGCAGGTGTCGCGCGCCGTCGTCGTCGATAAACTGGCACCGAACATGGACCCGGCGGTAGCCTTGCCCCCATGCGGATCGTGACAGCGATCGCCGTGTTCCTCGCGGCGTGCGGAGGCGGGCGCGACGTCGACCGGTTGATCGGCGCCAAGTGCGACGACGACCGGGACTGCGAGGAGCGCTGCCTCGGACCGAACAACGACTTTCCCGACGGGATGTGCTCGATCCAGTGCGACGCGGACCGCGACTGCCCGAACGACACCTGGTGCATCGAGACGAACGGCGGCGTATGCCTCTACGACTGTGTCGATGACTTCGACTGCGACTTCCTCGGTCGCGAATGGGTCTGTCGCGACCGCGATCGCCGCGGTGGCGGCGGAAAGGAAGCTGTATGCGTAGGACGTTGAGCATCGCGATCTTGTTGTCGTCGTCGATCGCGGCGGCCGATGTCTCCTCGACGATCGGACGACATCCACCCGACCAGGGCATCGGCGCCGCGCTCGGTGTCGCCGCCGGTGGCAGCGCGACGCCGGGTGGCGTGCGCGTCACGGGGCACTATCTCTACCAGCTGTCGTCACAGGACTGGTTCGATGGCGTCGCGAGCTTCACGTACGGTGGAGACACCGCGGGCTGCTACGAGGATCGAATGTCGACGACGATGTGTGATCACGGACTGACCGCCGGCTCGGGTGTCGAGATCGCGGCGACGGTGCGGCGGATGTTCCAACCGCAGGGTGCGTTCCAGCCGTTCGCGCGGCTCGGCATCGGCGTCGCGATCGCTCGCTTCGCGGCCGACGACGTCGTCGGCCTGGGCTTCCCGGTCCACATGGGCGGCGGCGTGCGCGCGCGCGTGGCTCCGGCGGTCTCGATCGTCGCGCAAGCGGAGCTCGCGGTCGGTGTCGGCGCGTACTCGAACGACCTCGGCGCCGAGCCGCTGATCGGCATGGCGGTCACCGCCGGCGCCGAATTCGACTTGCAATGACGCGCTCGTCGGCGCTCGCGTGCATGATGCTCGCGGCGCTGAGCGCGTGCGGCCGCGGCGACAAGAGCGAGAAGAAGAAGCCGCCCGCCGGCGACGCGAAGCCCGCGCCGAGAGTGTCGACGACGACGTTCGCGCCGCGCGTGACCGCGAACGGCACGCCGGTCGCCGCGCGCGTCTTGCTGATCGACGCGAAGGGCGAGCCGCTCCACATGGGCAACCTCGACGTCTACGGCAAGCGCCAGGGCGCGGCCGCCTGCGCGATCGCGTCGACCGTGATCGCGTCGTACGACGGCATCATCCTCGCGCGCGGCGAAGGCGACATCCCCGTCGGCGCGGACGCATGCGTGCCGTCGCCCGCGATCCCGTACGGCCGCTACAAGGTGTGGGCGTGGCGCGGGATCGAGTACGAGCTGTGGGAAGGCGAGGTCGACCTGTCGGCGGACCGCGGCCGCGTCGAGCTCGCGATCCCGCTCGAGCGCGCGTGGACACCGGTCGGCACCCTCGCGGCGGATCTGCACGTGCACGCGCAAGCGTCGCTCGACTCGCTCGTGCCCAACCCACAGCGCGTCGTCGCGCAGGTGGCGGCCGGCATCCAGGTGATCGCGCTCTCGGATCACAACACGAACGGCGATCTCGACGCGGAGATCGCGGCGCTCGAGCTCGAGGACACCGTCGCGTCGATCGCGTCGAACGAGGTGACGAGCGACTTCTTTCACTTCGGCGTCTATCCCGTCGTCGTCGACAAGACCAAGCCGCACGGCGGCGCGCTCGGCGACGAGGTCATGCGCTACGCGGGCCTCGACGCGATGTTCCAGATCCTGAAGAAGATCCCGGGCAACCCGATCCTCCAGGTCAACCACCCGCGGTTTCGCTCGGTCGCGCTGTTCGACAACACGGGCTGGGACGGCGTCGCGTGGCCGCCGCCGTTTCCGACGACGTTCGACGCGGTCGAGGTGCTCTCCGGATACACCGCGTTCAACGTCCCGGGCGATCGCCGCTTCGACGACAGTGTGCGCGACTTCTTCACGCTCACCGATCACGGCGTCCTCGTCGCGCCGCTCGGCAACAGCGACACGCACGATCTCAACTGGGTGCTCGACGGCACCTCGCGCAACTACGTGTTCATGCCCGAGGACAAGCTCGATCTGAAGACGTTCGACGAGGAGGCGTTCATCGGCGCGATCCGCAAGCATCGCGTCGTGGCGACGACAGGCCCGTGGCTCTCGGTGCTCGCATCGTCGAGCGAGTCCGCGAAGTCCACCGTCGGGCCGGGCGCGACCGTGCGCCCCAAGGACGGCGCGGTGTGGCTCGACATCACGCTCGCGCAGGCGAAGTTCGTGAAGACCGAGCGGATCCGCATCACGATCGGCGGCGCCGCGGGGCCCAAGCTCGTCGAGACGATCGACGTTCCCGCCGGCGCGCGCACGCATCACTGGGCCGGCAAGGTCGCGATCGACGGCAAGGTCGACACGTGGATCGCGGTCACCGCCGACGGCGACACCGCGCTGCCGCTCGCGATCACGGGCAGCTATCAGAAGGACCGCTGGGATCGTCCGGGCGTGACGCCCTACGCGATCGCCGCGCCGATCCTCGTCGACACGAACCGCGACGGCGCGTGGATCCGCACCGGCCCACCGGAGCCGCCACCTCCGCCGCCACCGCCGGCGGCGGGTTCGGGCTCCGCGACGAAGTGAGCTACTTGCGCACGCCCTTGGGCAACAGCAGCCAGTACCTGCCCGCGCCGCCCATGCGACCGCCCTTCTCCGCTGCGGCCGCGTCGTCGCCCCAGTAGATGTCGCCGCGCACCGCGCCGAGGATGCCGCCACCGGTGTCCTGCGCGATCAAGAGCTTCGTCCACGGCGCGCTGCCCGCCTTGCCGACGACGGGCGCGCGCGTCTGCACCCAGATCGGCGTGCCGTGCGCGATGAACGCGCGATCGATCGCCATCGAGCGCTCGGGCGTGAGGATCACCATCTGCGAGCCGACGGCGCCCGGCTGCGTGGACTCGTGGAAGAAGACGAACGAGTGCGACTGATCGACGACCTCGTCGAACTTCGTCGGGTTGTCGGCGAACCACTTGCGGATGCCCTGCATCGTGCCGCTACCGGGCGCGGCGAGCGCACCCATCGACTTGAGCACGCCGCCGACGCCGCGATACGCGCGGCCGTTCTTGCCCGCGAACTCGAGCCACACGGTCGTGCCGTCGTCCATGATCGCCTTGGCCGAGCCCTCGATGTGAGCGAAGAGCACGTCGACCGGATCGTCGGCGTACATGATCTCGAGGTTCTTACCGGCGAGTGCGCCGGTGCGGATCTCCTTGCGCGTCGGGAACGGGACGACGTTGCCCTTGTCGTCGAGGCGACCCCAGATCCGGCGGCCGGCTGCGTCGGGGATGTGCTTGGACAGGTCGACCATCACGAGGTCTTTCGGGCGCCCGTAGATCGGGTACTTGTACTTGCCCTTCTGCTTGCGCGATGCGCGCATCTCCTGGACGAAGTAGCCGGTGAGCTTTCCTTCCGGACCTGCCTTGCCGGCGGCGACCCACGGGACGAACTCGGACTCGAACATCGCCTTGGCCGCCGCGTTGTCACCGGCCGGCAGCTTCTGCGCGGCGGAGCACGCCTTGCGCCACTGCTTCGCGGTGCCGCCGTGGCCGTCGTGTCCGACGGGGTCGTTGTCCTTCAGCTCGCCGATCTTCGCGCACGAGCGCAGGAACGAGCCGATCGCCTCGGCGTGCTTGTCATCGGCCCAGCCCGGCAGATCGGCGAACTTGGTCTTCGTCAGCTTCAGCTGATCGTGTTTCGGCGGCGGCGGCTCGGCATCCGCGGACGGCGGACAGTTGTCCGCGAACGCCGAGGTTGTCCACACGACCAAGCCGACGCCGAAAACACAGAGCCCGCGCATGTCGTCAACGATGACAACGCGCGGGCGAGAGAGCAAATTCGCGCTCGAGCGCGCTTACAGCGAGCCCGCGTAGTACCGAACACCGACCAAAAGCGTGAGGTACTGGTCGGGATCGTTGGACACATCGGTTCCGATGGCCGCGAGCACGTCGAGCTCCGGCATCGCGTTGTAGATCGCCGTGAGTGTCACCGGCGTCGTGTCCGCGAAGATCACCGTCGTCGCGTCACCATGCAGGTTGATGTGCGCGAGGGACGTGTCCAGCTGCGTGTAGAGCTCGGGCGTCGCTTGATAGCCGACGCCGACGGGGAGGTCGAGGGCCGATCGATTTCCCTCGGTGAGACCGATCGAGATCTGCTGACCCGGTGTGATCAGGCAGAGCTTATCGTTCAGGTTGTACTGCACGTGGACACCGAGGTTGAGCGGAAGCAGCGCACCCTCGGACTCCATCATCGCGTTGACGGTCTCGGCCAGGCCATAGCCGCCCTGGACACGCGCGATCATCTCCAGCTTGCCGCCGGCGGCGCCGCGAAGGATCTTGTAGCCGAGGTTCGCTGCGATCCGCCCGTCGCCGGCCGCGTCCGACGCGAACGTGTAGTCCGCGAACGCGATCTCGAGATCGTCCGTGATCCCGTAGCCGAACAGCACGCGAAGCGTCGCCGGGTCGAAGAAGCCGGTCGCGTCGTTCAAGAGATATGTCTTCAGATCGGCGCCCGGCATGAACACGCCCGAAGGCAGCGTCAACGGTCTCAGGATGACCGACCGAGGCCATCGACCGATGGCCGTCGAATCCGACGCCGGCGCCTGGGAAGGATCCGGCTGCGTGGCATCCGGCTGCTCCGGCTGCGTGGCATCCGGCGACGCGTCGTCCGCGAGCGCGGGCGACGACAGGGACACGGCGATCGCCAGGACGCCGACTCGTGCGAGCTTCATGAGACCCTCTCGCCAGAAACTAACATCGCGCGGCGAGGGCCCGCGCGAAGACTGCGTCGAGATCTCGTAAAGAAGGGATCTACAGCGCGTAGTCGACGACGATGCCGAGCGAACGACCGTCAGCGCCGCCGTTCTTGCCGGCGAGGTTCGTGAAGAAGAAGTTGGCGCCCGCGCCAAGCTTTTCGTTCACCTTGTACATCGCGCCGAGGCCGACCGGGACCGAGAACGCATCGCCGAAGCCGTCGAGCGGACCGTTGATGCCGGTGCTCACGAAGGCGCCGAGTTTCGGGTTCACGTGGTACCAGATCCACACCGGGATATCGAGCGACTCCTTGTTGCCGCCGTCGCGCTCGGTGATGCCGATCGAGATGCGCGGATCGAACACGATGCTCAGCTTGTCGTTGGCCATGTAGTTACCGAGCGCGCCCACGCGCAGCGCGACCGTGAACGGGTCGAACGTCGCGGTGTCGAGACCGCCGTGTGCGGCTACCGAGAACTTGCCCGCTGCGAGCCCGAACATCGCGTCGAGGCCGATGCCGCGATACGCGTCCGGACATCCGCTGTCTTCGCCGGTGACACAGATACCGGAGCCCGCAGCCACGGTGATCGCCGGCGTGAGCGGGGTGGCCGGAATGCTGAACGACAGCACGGCGGGACGTGGCGTGAGGCTCGTCGTGCCGCCGCTGTGCGTGATACCGACGGTGAGCTTCTCGTTGACGCCGTAATAGATCGCCGGTGCGAGGTTGATCGGCTTTGCGACCGCATCGGTCGACAGGCTGACGTTCACGGTCGGACCCGTGATCCACACCTTGCCCTTGCCGATCACGACACCCGCTGCCGGCGGCGGCGCCATGTCCGGGGTCGCGTTCGGGTCAGGCATCGCTGCCGCGTTCGGATCGGGCGCCATGCCGTCGGGCGCCATGCCATCGGGCGCTGGCTCCGTGGCGGCACCGTCGCCATCCGGCGTGTCTTGAGCCGCCGCGGTTCCGATAGACGCGAACGATGCGAGAGATGCAATCAGTAGCCGTGAGGCGTTCTTCATCCGAGTTCTCCTATGACTAGTGGTGGATCGCATCCCCGGCGATCCCGTTGGCGCAAACGTTAGCGAATGCTGATCACCAAGTACAAAAACGCGCCCACAATTTCCGTGCTTCGATAAGCGGCGATCTCGTCGTCTTGCAAAAAGGCGCTTCACGATGGAACAACTCGCCTCGTTCGCGCGTTGTGTCGGGTCATCGGCTCGCCACGTCGACGTGGCCCGAAACGACGAAAGCCGCCTCGCGGGCGGCTTCGTGGATCGCGAGAGCGCGATGACTACTGGATCGTCGTCGGGCGAATGAAGATCTCGACCCAGTTGTCCTCGAACGGGTTGTCCGCGGGCTGGTTGATCACCCACGTCGAGATGACGATCTCCGTCGGGCGCAGGCTCGACGATGCGTAGAAGCCATACGCCCCGGGCCACGGCTCACCCTCGGTGACACCACCGGCGATCGTGGTGCGCGACCAGCTGCCGTCCTGCTGCTTCGTTCCGAGCAGCAGCTCCTGCGTCGTCGAGTCCTGATAGACGACCCACGGCACGGTACCGCCGACCATCTGCAGCGACGCATCGTCGCCGACGAAGTGGAACTCCGGCTTGGGCAGGCCGTCGACGGTGGTGCCGACGATGCGATAGCCGTCGTCGACGATCTCCGCCATGCCGCCCTCCTTGAGGTACGTCAGATCGTCCTTCGTCGCGGCGACGTAGGCGACGTTCACCATCCCGTCGGTGTCGATCGAGATCGACGGCGACCAGCCCGCGTCCTTGTTCATCGCGCCGTCGAGGATCTGCGCGACGCCGAACTGACCCGACTGCGGGTTGAACTTCGACATCTTCAGATCGCCGTTGACGCGGTCGTAGTAGACGACGACCGGCGCCTGGTTCGGCAAGCGCGCCGAGTCGACGAACAAGCCGAGGCTATCCGGCAGCGGATACACGTTCGGGTTCTCCGGGTCCTCGGGGGGAAGCGGCGCCGAGTCGACGATGAAGAGCATCCAATCGGCCGACGACGTCGGGTTCGGCGTCTGCGCGGCCGCGTAGCGGACCTCGGCGCGCGCGCCCTGCGTGTCCTTCACGAGCGCGAGGTACGCGACGCCGGGGCGACCGTCGTCGGAGCGCAGCGTGAGCGAGGTGAACATGCCCGCGAGGAGGCCATCCTGCTCGCCGAGCATCTCGCCCGAGCCCTGCTGGATGACGTGCTTCTGCCAGGTGTCACCGACCTTGTGCGCGAAGCGCAGCGAGCTCGTGTCCTTGTCGAAGTACGTGACCATCGGCTCGCCGGCCGAGTTGACCTGGATGCTCGTCCACATGCCGACGTCCTCGCCGGAGGCGTCGATGCCGCCGCGGATCTTCGAGTCCGGGATCAGCACCGGGCCGTCCGGCACGCCGTCGACGTACTCCCACTTCTCGACGGGGATGCGACCGGGGCCATCCGCCTTCGCGACGACGAGGTCGCCGTGGTTGATCGAGTAGCCCGAGACCCAGATCGATCCGTCGACGCCGGCCGCCACGTCCGAGTAGGGACCGACGCGGCCCGCGATGATGTCGTCCGAGCACACGCACTCGCCGTCGATGCAGAACGGCAGCTGACCCTGCTCGCAGAAGTCGGGACCGCAGTCCGACGCGAGCTCGCACGACTTCGCGCCCGGGTCACCGCAATCGCAGGCCGGGAGGAACGCCGTCAGGATCGCCATCGACAGGAACGCGACGCCGTTCGCGACGTAGCGGTTCTTCATCGCACGCCGAAGAGACCTCGCAACGCGACGGCGGCGGCGCTTGCCACCGAACATCACGATACCGACGAACAGCGCGAGGGCCACGCCGCTCTTCGACGGGCCGGAGCCGGTCTCGCACGAGCAGCCTTCCGACGACGCCTGGCCGTGGAACTCGATCACGCCGTACTCGACGTTGCCGGCCTCGTCCTTCGCGTAGACCATCACTTCACCGTCGATCGCGAGGTCGTCGAACAGCGACTTCGTGATCTCCGCCGTCCAGCCGCGCGTCCACGGGGTGGACGGCTCGGTCGAGTCGGTCTTGCCGAACGCGTACTGGATCGCGTGCTCGCTCACGATGTCGAACATCGGGATGCGCAGCGTGCTGTCGACCCACTCCATCTTCTTGAGCGAGATCTTCGGGCCGACCGAGTCGATGATGACCTTCGTCGTCGTCTCCGCCGACGTCGAGCGGTAGTCGCCCTTCGCGCGGCTCTTGATGCCGATCGTGTACTTGCCCTGCCACGCGAACGCGGGGTCGCGAATCACGAGGTGGCCGTTCGCGTCGGGCGTCATGAACGGACGCGCCATGCCGCCGTTGAGCTCGTAGCTGTACTCGAGCTCGCGACCCGTGGCGTCGTACTTGTCCGCCTCGAACACGACCTCGGGCATGCCCGGGCCGCCCTTCGTCATCGCCTCGCGGAGCTTCTCCGGCGACGGCGTCGTCACGCTCTTGAAGCGCGCGACCGCGGTCGACTGCGGCGAGGGGCCGAACTCGGCGTCCATCGCGTTGACCTGCGCCATCGCGAACGGGTTGGTCTGCGCGATCTGCTTCATCAACGTCGACGAACCGAGGTTCGCCTGCAGCGCGAGGAAGTCGTCGTTCGGCGTCGTGATGTGCGCGATCGAGAGCTGGTTGAGCGAGAAGCCCGCGAAGTCCGGCACCTGGATCGTGCCGATGTTGCCGAGGAGCGGCGTGACGAGGTCGAACACCGACGGCAGCACCATCTCGAGGTGCTGCGGCGTCTCGCGCACGAACTCGCTGTTGAGCACCTTCACCTGGACGGTCGACGACGAGATGCCGATCAGCGTCGGCTTGATCTGCGCCGGCATGCCCGGCATCTGCTCGAACTCGAGGTTCACGCCGACGTTCATCGACAGGTCGAGCGTGAACGCGCGGACGTAGCGCTCGAACAGGAACGCGTAGAAGTCGACCTCGAGGTTCTGGATGCCGAGCGTAAGCGCCGGCGACGTCGGCGTGTTGTCACCGATCGTGAAGTCGACCGGCTTCTGCGGGCGCGTCACGAGCAGCAGCGGATCCTTGCCGGTGTCGCTCGTGAGCTCGGCGAGCGACGGCACGAGGATACCGATCGTGCCGACGTTGAGCTGGTTGATGAACGTGGTGCCGACGCCCAGGCACATCGCGCCGGACGTCACGAGGTGATGGCCCGCGAGATCGAGGAACGTCTCGGACACGCCCATCGCGAGGTCGGCCTGCGGCTCGGGGTTACCGTCGAACGCGCCGGCGGCGGGGAGGAAGAACGTGCCGCGCGCCGGGTTGTCCGGCGGAGCGCCGAGGTTGTGCGGCGTCGAGCCGAACGCGGGCGGCGACATCGGCGGAACGCACAGGTTCGGCTCGCTCGCGAGCGGGATGCCGTCGGGGCGCTGGCCCGTGCGCGTCGTGATGTCCTCGTCGGCGTTCATGCCGGTGATGATGCCGAGGCTCAGCGCGCGCTTCGCACCGTCGAGGCGGACGTAGCCACCCGGCACGATGCGCGCTTCCATGAGGGCCTCGGTTCCGGGCGACACGCCCGAGAGGAGGTTGCCCATGTCCATCATGCCGGCGATGCCGAGCGGGCTCGGCAACAGCTGATCGAGCAGGTCGTCGACGACCGGGTCGAGCACCGCGAAGAGGAACTGACCGAGGAACGAGCCCGCGATGTCGTCGATGATGTCGGAGAGGACCTGGAGCAGCTGACCGGCGAAGCCGCAGCCGCTGATGCTGAGGTTCAAGCCGAACGCGCGCGGCGTGCCGTCGAGGGTCAGCTCGCCATTCGAGGGATTGATGCCGAGGTCGAGATCGATCGTGCCGTTGATGTTCTGCGAGGAGACGTTCAGCGTGCAGCTACCGCTGATCAGCGCGGTCGCTTGAATGCGGATCGGGATCGAGGCGTTCAGACCCGCCGACACGGTCAGCCGCAGCTGCGAGTTGCTCGTGACAGAGACATTGATCGAGTTGACCGAGACGTTCGCTCTGCATCCCGGGTTGCAACCGCCATCGTTGTTCATGCAGTAGCAGCCGCCGAAGTCGAAGGTGCTGCACCCGCCAACTTCTCCTTCGGGAATGCAGAAGCCACCCGCGAGCTGCTGGTTGAGCAGCGTCGCGAGCAGGTTCGAGAGCTTCGTGAAGCCCGCCTGCGTGACACGCACCTGCGCGCCACCTTCGATCGTCTGTTCGCTCGGAAGTTTTCCGCCGGGAAGTGGCTGCACCGCACCGCATGCGCCGCAGCTACCAAAATTTCCGCAGCCCATCGCGACGACGAAGAGCGCGGACAAAATCAGATCGAGCTTAGTCGAACGTACAAACACGCTTGGCCTCCCGGAGAACGAGACGTGTGGTCCCTCACCACGCTGTTGTCTCGTATACGCTGATTGGCGCTCGATCCGAAAGGAGAAACTCGCGCCTACCCCCCGATAAGTTTGGGCTTTTCGGGTCTGTTGTCCCCACCAGCCCCGACGAGGGCTCGCGTACTTAGCCCGTACGAACGTGAGGTGCCGCGCAACTGCTGCCTGCAAGCGCGTCATCACCGACGCTATCGCACGCTCGAATGAGGGCATCCTCGCGAGGTCGGCGCCTCGGACTTGACAGTCCGCGTCGGCGAAAGCTATCTACTGCGCCCCAACCAAAGGGTCCGTAGCTCAGTTGGATAGAGCGCCGGGCTTCGAACCCGTAGGTCAGCCGTTCGAGTCGGCTCGGACTCACTGAAAATAGAAGAAGTACTTCCCGCCCCCCGCTACCGCGGACCGGTCGGGAATCCAACCGGGGGCATAGCTCAATGGTAGAGCATCGGACTCTTAATCCGCTGGTTGAAGGTTCGAGTCCTTCTGCCCTCACCCAATTACTCGTCGATTTCTCGTCGGAGATCCGCTGTTTTGCGGTCGCGACAGGAGGATCGACACGAGTCGTTAGCGGACGAGAGGCGCCGTTAGCGGCCACAGGTTTTGACACACCAGTGACACACGGCTCGGCCGGTGCCACCGGCACATCCGTGACCGACGGCTCGGCGGGTGGCTCGGCCGCCACCGTCGGGAACAGCTCGGGGAACCGGGGGAGGTGTGCGATCGAGTCGCTGAGGTTCTTCGGCTTGAGGTGGCCGTAGTACCTCTCGACCATCTTCGAGTCCTTGTGACCCATGAGCTTGCCGACGCGGAACGTGTCGACGCCTGCCTGCACGAGCCAGCTCGCGAACGTGTGGCGCAGGCTGTGCGGCGTGGCCTTCGGGATGCCGGCACGCTCGCAGGCGACACCGAGATCGTGGCACGCGTTCGTCCACGGACGAAGCACTCGGCCCCTGCGCTCGGCCTCGGGAACCTTCGCGAGCGCGAACGCGAGCTGGGGATCGAGACCGATGGTCCGATCGCGCGTCGCGTTCTTCGTGCCTGGAATGCGGATCGTCATCGCGGCGAAGTTGATGTCCGTCCAGTCGAGCCGTTCGAGCGCGGACAGCTCGGCGCCGCTCAAACACCCGACCATCACGAACCGCTGTCGATCGGCAACAACGACGCGGCGACCTTCGAGCGCGGCGAGCCGCTTCGACTCCTTGTGCGGGTCGGCGTGCGGCTTGGCGAGCTGCTCGGTCGTGTCGAGCGCCGCGAGCAACTTCGGGAACTCCTCGTGGGTCAGCCAGCGCGTGCGCGGCGTCGACTCGGCGGCGAACGGTGGAATGCAATCGGCCGCGAGCGAGTGCGAGCACCAGCCTCTGTCGGCTGCAAGCTTCAACGCGACCGAGAGCGTGTTGAGGTCCTTGCGAATCGTCGTGCGAGCAGCGCCCTCGCTGATTCGCTGATCGATGTAGCGTACGACGTCGTGCCGCTTGAGCTTCGCGAGCTCGATGCTCGCGTGCTTCACTTCGCATGCCTCGGTCAACGAACCGTCGACATCGCCGGCGGCACAGCCACCGCACACGCGCAGCAGCCGGCCGAGGTGTCCGCCCTTCTGGCGGTACATCGTTCGCGTCTCCTCCTTGATGGGCTTGCCCCGGGCATTCGTGTGCGCCTCGACGGCAAGATGGTAGGTCGCGTCCTCTACGGTTTTCCCAGCCGCGTCCGCGCCCAGACCAGCGGCAACTTGTTCGGCGTGCTTGCGCTCGGCTTCGGCGAGCACCTTCGCCGCGGCTGCCTTGTCGGTGCACCGGGTGCTGAAGCGGACGCGTTCGCCGGTGCTGTCGGTGTACCAGGCGTGCCAGATCCCGCCCGGGACTCGCTGGTAGAGGTGACTCTTGCTGGGCTTGCGCTTGGCCATGGTCGTTGCTCCTGTGCAGCGGGCGTCGTGCGCGACGCGAGGTAGTGTTCGAGGTCTTCCGTGCGGACACGTTTCATTCGCTCGCCGAGCGAGATGACCGGCAGGAACGTCTTCATGATCCGTCGTGCTTCCCGGACCGAGACCGAGAGACGTTTGGCCACGTCGCGAACGGTCAGCAGCGCATGACGATCCTCGATCACCACGACGTGCCCCCGATCGCCGTTGGGGAACGTCGGCTAGGTGGTTCGCCATCGGCGTCGCCGGACGCTCGAGCTCTCGAGGCAGAGCACCGACGACGTCGTCGGTGCCGCGACCGGTGTGATCGGCCAGCGCCGCGGCACGAGAGCGTCGAGGGTGATCGCGAGATCTGCGCCCGTGGTCCGAAACGGTGATGTTCGGCGCGCTCGGCGCCCCAGACGCGGGCCTGTCGACAGATCGCGGCGTCCCATCGAGACAGCTCGTTGCCGAGCTTGTCGAGCTTGCGATCGACGCGCGAGATCCTGTCGTCGTCGCCGACGCGCGGACACCCATTCGCGATGCGGGCGCCGATCTTCGCGAGTTGCCGCTCGTAGCGCGCGATCCTCGGCGTGGTCCTGACGAAGCCGTTCAGCGCGGCCACGAAATCGTCCGCCGGTCGCGAGAGCTTCGGATCCAAGACGACGGCGCGGACCCGGGCGAGGGCATCGATCAGGCGATCGTCGAAGTCGCGGACGCGATCGATGCCGAGGGTATCCGCCACGAGGGTCATTATACGCGATTGCCGGCACGCCGATCGTGGCAACGTCTTCGCCTCAATATTATAGATATCGATGGTACCATTGGTGGTGTCCGACGATTGCCGGCTTGTAGATCCAATTGGTTATGCGCAAGAAACGACGTCTCAAACCAGACCGGGTCCGGCCGAAAAAAAAGGAGATCGACCTCGGGACGTGGATCAGTCGGGTGGAAGCAGCACGCTTGGCTGGCGTCACGGTCAACACGATCATCAACTGGCAGGCTGACGACAAGGTTCGGGCCGTGGTGGACTACAGGCCCGATCGCGGCGGTTCGGAACGGCGGCAATGGGTCTACGATTCGAAGGAGATCGTCAAGCTCCGTCGCCCCGAGGTCTCGATGCGCTCGCGCGAGCCCGGCGAGACCGCAGCTCGCGCGTTCGAGCTGTTCCGGGACGGGAAACCTGACACCGAGGTAGTAATCGCCCTTCGCGAGTCGCCAGATGCCGTACGCACCCTCCGCGATCAGTGGCTCGACATGGGCGGCGCCGCGCTCGTCATCAATCCTGCTGGACACCGAGCGCTGGAGGAAGTCGTCGGGCCGTTCAAGGATGTCGTCGAGCTCGTCGAGCGCGTGATCGCGCTCGCGGCACGCGTGAAAGTACCCGTGTGACGAGTGAGCTCGCTGCCCAGGCTAGAGCTTCTCGCTGAGGAAAGTCGATCAGCGAGATCGAGGTCGAACCGCACGAGGCTCTCGAGGGTCGGCGAGATTCCACGAGCAGTGGTTCAGTGACTTGGCGATCACACCACTTGCTCGCGCGCTTCTCGGGTCGCGACCGCTGCCGCGACATCAGCGAACGTCGGCAGCGAGAATCGTGACGAGGCGACCGGCGGTCATTACCGGCCGAAGGTCACGCTGAAAAGGCGCCACCAGTGGGAGGGCATCGGTGGTGACAGCGTGGCCGACATGATCACGTTGCCGCAGCTGCTGACGACGCCCACGAATGGCGCACGCGCCGGTGTGAGGGGGAACGACACGGTCCCGTTCGCAGTGGCGATATCGAGCGAGTAGCCCTGCGTACCCTCATCATCGCTCGGCCGAAACGCAACCGCAGCCTCGTTCGACGAGAACGTCGCGACGATCGCGTCGCGCGCGGTGGCCCCGAGCTGGGACATGATCGTCGACGGGGCTGGTGCCGTGTTACCGCCGACGGCAATCGTGTTCGCTCGCGTCCCGACCATGTTGTTGACGCCGAGCGTCGCGAACGTCACCCGATCGCGCCAGAAGAAGTAGTCGCCACCTTGGATCACGAACGCGTTCGGCGTTGGCGATCCACCGGCGATCCGCGAGAAGTCCTCGACGTTCATGCCGAGCGAGCTGGTCGCCACTGCGAACGCCGATTCGTCGCTGAAATACGTGAGACAGGGACCTGCATCTCCATTGTTGGTCGCGCACGCTGCGTTCGTCTCGCCCGTCCTGCACCAGCCTTCGTCCGTGGCGCAGGTCAGACCTGCCGGACAACTCGAGGAGGCAGTGCACGTTGCATGACAGTCCTTGATCTCCGCGGTGTAGTCGCAGGCCGTCGACGAGATCACGACAGCCACGGCAGCGCTCGTTCTCACCACGTGCCGCTCCACGACACCGTCGCGCCGGTAGAGCGTGGTTGGATCGCCAGTGCCGGCTCGCGATCGCGTGCACCGTAGATGTAGAGCCCGATCCCGGCCGCGATCGCTGCGACGCCCGCGACGTCGAGGACCTTCCCGATGGCGGCGTAGCGCTTGCCGTCGCGCTCCTTCGTTTTCTCGACGGACCAGTCGCATGCCGTTGCACAGTCCCTGGTCACTTCGTCGCCGAGGGCGACCGCTCGCCGACCGAAGACGAGTCCTGTTGCTAACACCGCCACGCCGACTCCGCCGGTGACGAGGCCGGCGATCCTCGTGTCACCGCCGGTTCGGGAGCGCGTGTCGGAGGGCTGCTCGACGCGCTTGACTGCTTCGGTTCGGCGTCCGCACTGCGCGGACAACTCGGCGATGAAACCATCGGCGAGGCTGCGCTGCTCCGACGCCGGATCGAGCGTGACGTACTGCTGGTACGTGGACAACGCACGCGGACAATCGCCCGCGAGGCGATACGCCTGCGCGACGTTGAGAACGAGCAGTGGCTGCTTCGATAGCTCGTACGACGACTGCCAGCGCGCGATCGCGGTCGCGAAGTCACCGCGGTCGTACGCTGCTTGCCCTTCCTCGTAGATCTCCTCGGCGGACGGTTCCGCACTCGCGATGGCGCGCGCGAAAGCGATCGTGAGGGTGGCGGCGGCGATCCTCATCGCGGCTTCCTCCTGAACGGGTTGAATGTCTGGTCCCGATTCGGATTTCTCTCGGGGGTTGTTCGGTCCTTGTCGGGGAGCGGGAGAACCTTGTTCTCCAACGGCGAAGTCTGGCGGTGGGCCGGTGGCTCGACACGTTTCCCTTCGCTCGCGGGCGCGACGGGCGGCGTCTCGGGTTGGCCGGCGTCGACCGGAGCAGAGACCGGTGACTCCGCGTCGACGTCGACGGCGAGCGCGGCATCGACGGGAACAGTAGCCATGCCCTCGCGTCGGCTGGTCCGCGCGCCTCTTCCAGCGTCGATCGGTGGAGTCCCTGCATCGATCGTCGGAGCATGAACCACGACAGGTGCCGGTAAGACGATAGGGGAAGCTACCCCGCGCTGCATCGCGCCTCCGTCGATCTCGGGAGCATCTGCTTGTTCGCTTGCGACGGGGTGTTCGGTCCGGCCGCGAGCTGCAACAGCCGCGATGACGATGACGGCGAACAGGGCGACGCCGGCGCCCACGATCGCATGCAGGCTTCGACCTGATCGAGGCAGCGTGCTTGCGACCGACGGCGCGACGGAATGAGGTGCCGACCATGCCCTTCGCGAGCGCGCGAGCGTCGCGCGCACCTGCGCCAACGTCGGTCGCTGGTTCGGATCCTTTGCGAGCATCGAGAACAGCACCTCGTCGAGCTCCGCATCGAGGTGCGGAGCGAGCTGGCGTGGGCGCGGCGGCTCCTCCGTTTGGTGTGCGACGATCAACTCGGCGACGTTGTCGAACACGAATGGCAGTCGCCCCACCAGCAACTCGTACGAGATACAGCCGAGTGCATAGACGTCGGTCGGAGGCCCGACGTCACGCGCGGACTGGCATTGTTCGGGCGACATATAGGTGGCGGTGCCGAACATCGTCCCGATCGCAGTCTCCTCGCTGCGACGATGCTCGGCGAGCTTGGCCAACCCGAAGTCGAGAATCTTGACGATGGGTGTTGGTTCGGCGCCAACACGCTGCAACCAGCAGTTGTCCGGCTTGAGATCGCGGTGAACGATGCCTGCGGCATGCGCGGCATCGAGTCCGCGAGCGATCTGATCGAGGATGTTCAGCGCGAGGTCACGGTCTACTGGCCCGTCGTGAATGCAGTCATGTAGCGATCGGCCTTCCAACCACTCCATCACGAAGTAGGAGCGGCCATCGCCGGCTAGTCTCCCGACGCCGGTCACGCCGACGACGTTCGGGTGGGACAGCCGCGCGAGGGCCAGCGCTTCCTGTTCGAAGCGCTCGACAGCGGCGTGATCGGTCGAGAGCGCCGGCGAGATCACCTTGACCGCGGCACGTTTCCCCAACCGTTCGTGCGTCGCGCCGTAAACCGCGCCCATGCCACCCGCGCCAAGTAGCTTCTCGATCACGAGCTCGCCGACGAACGTGCCGGCAACCAAGTGAACGAAGCACGGATCGAGCCGAGTCGCCGTCGTGGGATCTGACGCCGGTTGCGCAGTCGGTGGAAGCGTTGACTCGACAGCTCGTGCAGTCTGCGCGGTGATCTCGCCGGAGCTGATCTTTGCGGCGATCGCCAATGACGTCGGAGTCCCCGAAAACGGCCGCGAGACTGCGGTCGCGTCCCCGACCGCGCGGCGCGTGATGTTGGTATCGCCCTCGATCGTCGTGTCGTCGTGCTCGCCTAATGGCTCCAGGTTCCGCTTCTCGGTGACCACATCTTCGGAAGAGACCTCGGTCAGCTGATGGTGATGGCCCTCGTGCCGAAGGTTCGCGCCGTCATCGGGGCAAGTCTCGAGGTGCGGCGACCAGGACTTCCCGCACCTCCTGCATCGGGCCAAAGCTCTCGCCGAGCTGTCGATCCTCAACGAGTCCTCCAGGGCGTCTTCGTCGGAGGATACCACGACTCGTGGGCGCATGACCAGAGTCAACCACTGTCTGTGGGTGGTCGCCTCTCCGTGCCTCGTCGATGCTGTCGAGGCTTGTCCACGGAACTGCAGATGAAACGTCTCGGCCAGCGGCTGCGCGGTCTTCGCCAGGCCAAACGATTGTCTTTGGAGGTGGTCGGCGAGAGGTCGGGGTTCAGCGCCAAGTATGTCGCCGAGGTCGAGCGCGGCGAACGATCGCTTCCATTTGCGACGCTTTCCGCGATCGTCGAACGGGGACTCGGGACGAGCCTCGAGCACGTGTTCGCCGGCCTCCCTGGGAGTCGGCGCCGAGCGGTGATCGAGGATGAACCGCTCCCGCATGCCGTACTGGACGCTGCGCACAAGATCGCCGAGCTTCCAGCGGCCAAGCGCTCCAGGGTGCTGGCAGCATTGCGCGAGGTGCTCGCGCTGGCGGACGAGCGGTAGCGACCGTCCCCCCGTACTTCACGGTCGCGAAGAGGCGTTGGCGCACTGGCACGCATCGAAGAAATGACGAAGACGCTCGACGCAGCCCTACTCGAGCGCAGCTGCTCTGCTCTCATGTTGAAGCGAGCACGAGGCATGCGCGGCCGTACATCGTGACGGGAAAGTCAAGCGTTTGGTTCGGCGGGCCATCGCTCCAGTGTTGTGAACAAACTTAGTATCGTGTTCGCGCACCCCGATTCCGTCCGAGCGAACTCAGCAGGTTGTGCGAATCAGAGCCCCGTACGCACCTCGCACCCTCGCACACCGCACGCTCATCGTTTTCGAGCCGATACGATCGCGTCAGCACACGCCCCCATGAGCTCGTCGAGGGAGTCCTCGATCCGGGTCGCTTCAGTGAAGTCCGGCGAGCAAGGCTCGTTGCGGCGCTTTGCACGACCCAGCGACGTCGAGATCCGCTTGACCCTGGGAAAGAGACCTGCCACCTCGCGATGGACGCGATGCAAGTCGTCCACGCGTCGCCTCGCCTGGGCTCGTCGAAGCTCGTCAAGGAGTCTGTCCCGCTCGGTGGCGATGCGCGCCAGGTCCGAACGGTAGGGTCGTTCGACGACCTCGTCGACGGACTCGCCGAGGAGTAGGCGGGCCAGTACAGCCGAAACCGTCGTCGCGATCCCGAACCTATCCCTGTACTCCGATTTCACGCGCTCGATCACCTCGGCGGCCGGTCCGGTCAAGTAGATGGTTGTTCGCATACCTCGCGACATCTTACTCATACATTAGTCTAACAGAGATGAGTCGATGTGTATACGTAGGACCTGTTGCTGCTCGGCAACGGCGGGAACGTCCGGTCACAGCCGGTGTCCGAGAATCAGCGCGCTCCAGAAGTGCGCCCCTGGCACGCGGTTCGCACCGAGGCTGCCTCGAGAGGAGTCTGCATGAACGTTGCCCACCTGCTGCTCGGCGCCGCCCTCGTCGCGATTGGTGTCCTCGCCGCTGCGCTCGCCGATCGCATCCGCGGGGTGCGCGTCACACGCGTAGCCGCTCCATCCGCTGCATTCCCGAGTGCAAAGCGCCTTGCGCGGCCGCCGCGCCACGGGGTCGCCAAGGCGGACGACGGCGAAGCGAACGAAGTTGTCGGAGCATTGATCACTGCCGGATACGACAAGCGAGTCGCGACAGCAGCTACCGCGGGATGCAGCCCAGAACAACGTGCGACGATCGAGACGTGGACGCGTGCAGCGTTGCGACGCTGCGCGCAAGGAGGTCTGTCGTGACCGCGGCCCTGCGCCTCGTCACCGCGACACCGCGCGAGACGGGCGAGGGTCCCCTTCGTCCAACCTGCTTCGACAACTACGTCGGCCAACGCGACGTCATCGACAACTTGAGGATGGCCGTACGCGCAGCGCGCCGAGGCGGTTGGCAACTCGACCACGTGCTCGTCACGGGGACGAAAGGACTCGGGAAGACCTCGCTCTGCCAGGTCATCGCTAACGAATTGGGCGTCGAGATGCGGGCGACGTCCGCGCCTGCGATCAGCCACAAAGGGCAGCTCGCATCCATCCTGACGTCGCTCACCACGGGTGATGTCTTGTTCATCGACGAGATCCATCGCCTGAAGGTCCCGTTGCAGGAGACCCTTTACACGGCGATGGAGGACGGCGTCCTCGACATGGCCACCGGCAACAAGATCATCCGCGTGCCGCTGCCGCGCTTCACGCTAACCGGTGCGACCACGCATGCCGGCATGCTATCCGCCCCGCTACTCGATCGGTTCGGTTTCAGCTGCCAGTTACGCTTCTATGACGTCGCCGACCTCGCGACCATCGTCCTGCGATCGGCCGCGACGCTCCAGATCGAGATCGACGCGGACGGCGCGATGGAGATCGCTCGGCGGTCGCGCGGCACTCCGCGATTGGCGAACCGGCTCCTGCGCCGCGTGCGCGACTTCGTGCTCGGTACCGAGGCGGCGAACGAACAGCCGGTTCGGCAGATCGGAAGACCGCTCGTGATCGCAGCGTGCTCCAAACTGAGCGTCGACGACTGCGGGCTCGACTCGCTCGATCGCGCGTACCTGGCCATCGTGAGCAGGGGCGCGATCGGGATCGAGGCGATTGCGCGCTCACTGTCGGAGCAGCGGACTACGATCGAGGACATCGTCGAGCCGTTGCTGATGCAGCTCGGTTTCGTCGCACGCACCGCCCGTGGGCGCGTCCTGACTGATGCCGGGCTCAGGCACTGGCGCGGTCGACAGGCAGCGTTCCAAGGAACGCCTGGCGAATCGGCCACAACGCAGCACGATCCTCGATCCTGACGTGCGGTTGTTCTACGGCTTGATGCGCTCTTCGTCCAGGTGCGTGCGGCGATGGGCGAGGGTATGGACTCGCTCGTCGTGGAGCCAGCTCGGGCATTGCCGTCGCCGCACCCGATGTCGAACACGCGCACCTTGCTTCAGAGCGCGAGCGCGAACACGACCGCCTTCTCGTCGGCATTACCCTCGCCGTCGCCGCGGTCACTGATGCTCAGGTGGTCGCCGACGCCCTTGCCTTCCACCAGCTCGCGGACCGCCTTCGACATCTCTGGACCCGCCACACCCATCGGTCCGGGCTCGGCGACGAACCGATCGTTCTGCGAGCTGTCGCGGATCTCTCGCCTGCGGCACGCACGCTCGAGCAGCATGGCGGCTTCGTAGGGCGCGGCCGGGCACTTGTACTCGGGTGCCGCGGTGAGCACGAGCAGCGCCCGCCGGTGAATCTTGCGAGCGGTGAGGAGGACGGCTACGTGCCGCGTCGCCAACACACGGACCAGCTCGTTCGTGATCGCTACAAGGTGCGCCGGGTCGATCCCCCGCGCCAGCGCTCGACCAACCTGTCGAGGTGCTCGTCAACGCGTACCTCGTCGGTCAGCGGTCCGAGATCAGCTGCTGAAATCGCGATCGTCGTTGCCGGCGTTTTCGGCGTAGGTCCGGAGTCCAACAGCCGCGCCTGCGTCGATCGACGGCCGAAGCTCACCTGCGGCGCGCTGAAGCTCAACTTCGACACTCCGCAGTCAGTAAGCGGCGACCGCTACTGCGAGAGCGTGAGCACGCCCATCATCCCGCTCTCCTGATGCTCGAGGATGTGGCAGTGATACATCCAGTGGCCGGGCTCGCCATAACGGACCGCGAAGCGCACGCTCGCGTAGCGGGGAACGATCACAGTGTCCTTCCATCCACGATGCTCTGGGACAACGCCGTTGACGTCGAGTACCTGGAAGAACATGCCGTGGAGGTGGAAGGGGTGATCCGTGCCGACGTCGTCTTCGAGGCTCCAGATCGCGACGTCGTCCTTCTTGGCGAGCAGCGGGGTCACGTCGGGATAGATCTCGCCGTTGATCGACATCGTCATGTCGGGTGCATCGTGAAACGAGAACCGCTGGACCGGTGTCGAGGTCGTCGTCGGGATCGGATCGATTGAAGCCCGGTCGGCGGCAACGGGTCGATCGGTTCGGCCGGCTCATCGAGCACGATCGTCAGCAGATCGCCGTGAACACGTAGTCGAAGGTCTCGCCGGGCGCGACCGGGGTCTGTGTGTGCTCCGAGCCATCCATCTCGTTGGGGACGCGGATGCCGTGCCAGTGGATCATCGTGGGCTCGGGGAGGTCGTTGCGGAGATGAACGATCACGAGGTCGCCCTGGTTCACGTCCAGTAGCGGACCCGGGATCGTCGGCCGCGAGCCGGCGACGGCGCCGTCGCGGTACGCCCAGATCTCGGTCGAGGCACCGGGGATGTACTCGAACCGACCGATGGTCGCGACGAGCTCGACCTCGACGATGCGCGGATCCGGGTTCGTATCGACGAGCGTCGAGAGTGCAAGCCGATCCTCGGGCAGATAGTTGTCGCCGCACGCCGCGACGGCGAACAGGCACACGAGCCGCGAGCGCATCCCCGGAGTGTACTTGCAAGCTCGCCCCATTAGCGGAGCTCGCGGATCGATTCCCGCGCGAACGTGCCGTCGAGGTAGCCGATGGGAATCACGCCGCCGATCACCTCGCAACGCTGGACGTTCACACCTGTGCGAACGGCCGCCTCGCGCAGCGTTCGAAGGCTGAACCGACGCGCGCCCGGGAAGCCGGTGAGCGCGAGCAACCGCGACACGATGCCCGACACGATCGTTTCGGAGTGACAGAACGTGGGGACGATCAGGATCCCGTCGGAGCGAAGCATCCCGCGGAACGCGGCGAACGCACGATCGAGGTCGGGCACGAGATGCAGGACGTTCGCTGCGACGACGGCATCGAACGTATGGGACGGATATGGAAGCGCGTAGAGGTCGGCCTGCTCGCACTGGACGTTCGCGAGGCCGGCGTCGCGAACGCGGCGCTCCAGCATCGCGACCATCGACCCCGCGTAGTCGGTCGCGATCACCTCGTTCGCCGTCGTCGCGATCGCGGCGGCGACCACGCCGGTGCCCGCGGCGATCTCGAGCACGCGCTCGCGGCCACGTACGGCATCGGCGACGCGCGCGAGCATGCCCGCCATCGGGCGCCGGAGAAGACGTGTCGAGGAGTCGTAACGCTTCGCGTGACGGTCCCAGTAGGCTCGGTCGTCGTCGGGTGTTGGGTCCATGGTCCCGCGTGAGAAGTAGGGGTGGCATCGGATGGTGGGTACGGGGCGTGTACACCGCACGCGGCGACATCCAGGCGGCAGCCACGACGATCGCGTGATGCGATCGTCGTTGCCGCCGTCTTCGGTTTCTGGCTACGGCGCGCCGCAGGCGATCCACTCGGCGAGCTTCTGTCGTTCGTCGAGGGTCGGCTTCGCGCCGTCCGGTGGCATGGCTTCGTTCGTCGCGGCGGGACCAGCCCCGGCCGCCTCGTCGACGTGCTCGGCGACCTGCTGGACGCCGAGCTGCGTGTCGAAGTCGTGGAACGCGGGTGCGCCCATGCGCGCCGCGCCGGAGAGCGTCGACGAGTGACAACGCGTGCAGTAGTTGGTCATGAACGGCTGGCCGAAGCTCGCGTAGGTCAGGCTCGAAGTCGGCGGGTACGTGGCCTCCGTCGGTAGACCGAGGACGCTCTCCTCGTGAGAGCAACATCCTCCGCCACCGCCGTCACCCTTGACGAACAGGAACACCACGACGGCAAGAACGACCTTTTGAATGCTGAATCGATGCTCGAACACAGAATCTCCAGAGCGAATGCCACCGGTGAGACCGGTAGCGATGAGCAAAAACGAACCGAGCGCAGACGAACGAGCGCCTGCGACGGCAAGAAGATGAACTCGATCCCGGACTGGCTATGAGGGTGCGTCCGGCCTGTGCGGAGGCGGTGATGGACGTGGATCGGCGATCGCGTGCACGATCGGCCTGGCGACGCGGATTCTCGGTGCCACGGCCAAAAGGTCCGGAATCGCGAACGACGAAATGGACGACAACGTCGTGACGTGATCCGTGGAGTGGCACGATCGCATCGTCGAGCAAGGATCGTCTTGCTCGTCGTCGCGATCGGGACAGTGGCAGTTGTTGGGATCCGGGCAGCAACACCAGTGCTCGATCGACACGGCGGTTAGCTGCGCGACCGGCACGGCGATCGCGAGGATGCCGGCCGCGACGCAGGCGAGCAACGGGCCGATCGGCCCGAGCCGTCTCCCGATGCGGACGTTCATTGCGGGCTGCACCCCGTCGCAGGGATCCGCGTCGCCTTCTCCCATGTCTTCACCGTCGCGCCGACGGTGAGCGTCGGAAGTCGCGCGCGGATCGACGGATCGAGATCACCCGACGCGATCAGATCGTCGAGGAGCGCGTACGGCAGCGCGCGGAACCGGAACCGAGTGGTGATCCGCTCGACGTCGTTCGCACGCCCGGCGATCGGGAAGATCTTCGTCGTCGAGTGGTCGAACGCGGGATCGAACTTGTCGAGCGTGACGGGTGGACGCAGGAGTTGGCTGTCGATCCGCGCGACCTCCCAGAAGAAGTGCGCGGGCGTGTCGTCGCTCTTGAACGTGCGATCCCAGAAGCCGAACAGGTTCGGGTCGCCGATCGTCTCGGGATCCATGCCGTCGGGCACGACGCCGCTCTGGAAGATGACATTGTTCGCGGCATCGTAGGCGATCAGCTCGAGCCGGGCACGGCGATCCTGCGCCGCGCCGCTCGGCCACGCATGGCCGGTGCCGAAGCTGTCGACGCGGACGGTGATCTGGCCGCCGCTCTCGGGCGTGACGCAGATGCCTCCGGGGGCCGGAGGACCCGCGAGCGGCGTGGGACCCTTGATGCCGATGTCCGCGCGTCCGTTGATGCTCGCGGGAACGACGATGTCGTGGCACGAGCCGCAGATCTCGGACTCGTTGATGTCCGAGTCCATGAGCGGGTCGTACTTCGATCGGTGCGCCGGGTTGTCGGCGGGATTCCTCAAGCCGCCGCGCATCGTCTGATCGACGCCGATCACGAGCCCGTTGTTGTGCGTCGACGTGACCTTTGCGACGTTGTGGCAGAAGTAACAGGTGACCCCGCGGACATGCGGCGGCGGCTGCGCCGGATCGAAGTTCGTTCCATCGGTGAACCCGAGCTCGACCGCAAGCGGCGCGTGACACTTCACGCAGAAGTCGCCGAGCCTGCCACCGGTCTCGCGCTGGCCGCGGTTGTTCATCGCGACGAAAACCGGATCATCCGAGGCGTACGCGTGCATCGAGCCCGATCACTGCTGGTAGGGATGGCACTCCATACACGTCGCCGGGTCTTGCAGGCGTTCGATGGGGTAGACGTCATCGCCGCCGCAGCCGGCGACGAGCAACGCGATCGCGAACACGAGCTTCACGAGCTTCCCTCCGGCGAGAAGCGCAGGATGTGCAGACCGTTCGCCGCGACCAGGAGACTCGCTCCCATGTCGGCGAACACCGCCATCCACAACGTGGCGACGCCGGCGAGCGCGAGCGCGAAGAACACGACCTTGATCCCGATCGACAGCGCGATGTTGACCTTCAGCGTCGTCGCCGTGCGCCGGCTAAGCGCGACGAGCTCGGGTACGCCGCGGAGGTCGTCCTTCATCAGCGCGACGTCCGCGGTCTCGAGCGCGGTGTCGGTTCCCGCCGCGCCCATCGCGAACCCGATCGTCGCGCGCGCGAGTGCGGGGGCATCGTTCACACCGTCGCCGATCATGCCGACGGCACCGTGTTCTTTCACCAGCCGATCGATCGTGGCGAGCTTGTCCTCGGGCAACAGATCTGCATCGACCTCGTCGATCCCGACCTTGTCGCCCACAGCCCGCGCAGTCGTCGGGTTGTCACCGGTGAGCATCGCGAGCTTGATGCCCTCGGCGTGCAGCGCCTTCACGGCCGAGACACTCGTCGGGCGAACGACATCGGCGACTGCGAGCACGCCGAGGATCTGGTGCACCTGCGTGCCCGTCCATACCACCATCACCGAGGCGCCGCCGGCCTCGAGTCGGGCGAGCTCGCGTTCGACATCGGCATTGCATACGCCGCGCTCCTCGGCGAGTCGGTGGCTGCCGATCGTGATCTGCTTGCCGCCGACCACACCTTCGAGGCCCTTGCCGACGATGTTGCGCGCATCGGTCACGGGCAGGCGCTCGCCGGCCCAGCCGCGCACGACGGCCTGCGCGATCGGGTGCGTCGACGTGGCCTCCAGGCTCGCGGCAAGCCGCAAGAGCTCGTCCTTCGTGATGCCGTTCATCGGCTCGGCGCCGACGAGCTCCGGCTTTCCCTCGGTGAGCGTGCCCGTCTTGTCGAGCGCGATCATGCGGAGCTTGGCGGCCTGCTCGAGATGGACGCCGCCCTTCACGAGGATGCCGCGACGCGCCGCCGCCGCGAGGCCGGAGACGATCGTCACGGGCGTCGAAATGACCAGCGCGCACGGGCATGCGATCACGAGCAGCACGAGCGCCTTGTACAGCCAGGGCTGCAATGCCGAGCCGGTCGCGAGCGGAGGAACCGCGGCGATTCCGATCGCGAGGAGCACGACTGCGGGCGTGTAGTAGCGCGCGAACCGATCGACGAACCGCTCGGTCGGCGCCTTCTGGCTCTGCGCCTCGCGGATCGTGCGCGCGATCCGCGCGAGCGTCGTGTCGCCCTGACCGGCCGTTACCTCGAGCTCGATCGCGCCCTGTTGGTTGATCGTACCGGCGAATACAGGATCGCCAACGCTCTTGTCGACCGGGATCGACTCGCCGGTGATCGGTGCCTGATCGATCGACGTCGTGCCGCTCGTGATCTTGCCGTCGAGCGGCACGCGATCGCCGGGGAGCACCTGAACGATATCGCCGGGCTTGACCTCGCCTGCGGGGAGTTCGGTCCACGCGTCACCGCGCCGCACGCGCGCGGTCTCGGGCGTGAGCGCCATCAGGCTGCGGATCGCGTCTCGCGCGCGGTCGACCGACCGCGATTCGATCAGCTCGGCCACGGCGAACAGGAACGTCACCATCGCGGCTTCGGGCCACTCTCCGATCGCGATCGCGCCCGTGACCGCGATCGTCATCAACAAGTTGATGTTGAGGGTCAGCGTTCGAGCTGCGACCAGCGCCTTGCGGAACGTCGTCGGTCCGGACAACAGAATGCACGCGATCGACATCGCGATCACCGGCCACGAGTCCTCCTCGAACGCCGTCCAGCCGAGGATCTCTGCTCCGATCGCCAGCACGCCGGCGATCCCGATGATCCAGGCGCCCCGCGTCCATGCCTCTGCGCCCGCGAGACTCGGCCGCTCGACCTGACTCGCGGTCGGCGAGGCCGGCGTTGCCGCGCCGGCCTCACCGAGCCGCTTGGGTTTCATGTCGATCTCGCGGAGCGCATCCTCGACGCGGGTGTCGGCGCCGGCCTGGTGTCGGACCGTGACTACGCGATCGATCAGATCGAAATCAACGCCGTCGATGCCCGCGACCTTGTCGAGCCGGTTCGCGATGACCTCCTTCTCCGTCGCGCAGTCCATCGCCGCGACGTGGAAGCGCGTCGTGACGATCGCCGTCGGCGCCAGGAGACGCTTGGGGGCCATGCCGATGCTGCGGAGCGCTTCCTCGATCCGGGTGTCGGCGCCCGCCTTGTGGCGGACCGTGACGATGCGATCGAGCAGGTCGAAGTCCATACCCTCGACGTCACCGAGCCGCTGGAGTCGATTTGCGATGACCTCCTTTTCGGTCGCGCAGTCCATCGCAGGGACGAGGAAACGGGACGTCGTCACGGTTCGGTCTCCTCGACAGGCTTCGTCTCGGTCGGGGGCTCGGTGGGTGCGGGTTCCTCCGCGTCCGATGCCGGCGGATCCGAGGCCGCCGGATCCGGGTCTCCCTGATGGATCGCGGCGGGTGGAATCGGTGCGGGTGCGTGATTCCCCAGCTTTCCGATGTGGTGCGCGCGGCCCGAGAGCTCGTGTCGCCCGAACAGCCAGCCGTAGATCGTCGGCAGCACGAGCAGCGTCAGAACCGTGGAGGTAATGATGCCGCCGATCACGACGGTCGCGAGTGGACGCTGCACCTCGGCGCCCGCGCCGCTCGCGATCGCCATCGGTACGAAGCCGAGCGACGCGACGAGCGCGGTCATGAGAACCGGCCGGAGTCGGAGTTGCGCGACCTCGTACGCGGCCCGCGCCGCGGGTTCGCCGCTCGCGCGTCGTTGCTGTACGGACCCCATCAGCACGAGGCCGTTCAGCACGGCGACGCCGAACAGCGCGATGAAGCCGACGCCCGCCGAGATCGACAGTGGCAGACCGCGGATCGCGAGCGCGACGATGCCGCCGATCGTCGCGAACGGAACGTTCAGGTAGATCAGCAGGCCGATCCCGATCGAGTTGAAGCTCATGTAGAGCAGCACGAGGATCAGCGCGAGCGCGAGCGGCACGACGATCAAGAGCCGCTTGCTCGCGGCGGCGAGGTTCTCGAACTGACCGCCCCAGTCGACGAAGTAGCCCGCAGGCACGACGTCGGCCGCCTGCAGCGCCTGCTCGGCTTCGGACACGAACGACGCGAGATCGCGGTTGCGGACGTTGAGCTCGATCGTGACGCGACGGCGGCCCTGCTCGTGGCTGATCTGCGCCGGGCCGTCCTCGACGTGGACGTCGGCGATCTGCTCGAGCGGCACGCGCTCGCCGGTCGGGGCGCGCACGAGCAGACGCTTCACCGCCTCGACGCTCGTCCGCGCCTCGGGCGCGAATCGGACCTGCAGGGCGTAGCGCTGCGAGCCCTCGAGCACGATCCCGACTTCGCGTCCGCCCATCGTCGAGATGACGTCGAGGACGTCGGCGGCGTTGAGGCCGTAGCGCGCGATCGCGCGGCGATCGACCTTCACGCGCAGCACGGGGAGGCCCGCGGTCTGCTCGGCCTTGACCTCGGCGGCACCGGGGACCTTCGAGAGCACGCCGACGATCTTGTTCGCGACGCGAGACAGCTCCTGCATGTCGTCGCCGAACACCTTGACCGCGACCTCGGAGCGCACGCCGGAGATCAGCTCTGCGACGCGAAGCTCGATCGGCTGGGAGTAGCTGAAGATCGTGCCAGGTAGTCGCGCGCGGAGTTTCTCGTCGATCTTCGCGACGAGCGCCTCGCGGTCACTCGCGGTGGTCCACTCGTCGTGCGGCTTGAGCATCACGAACACGTCGGAGATCTCGACGCCCATCGGATCGGTCGCGATCTCCGCGCGGCCGGTCTTCGAGACCACGGTGGTCACCTCCGGGAACTCGCGCAGCACCTTCTCCATCTCGGTCGTCTGCCGCACGGATTCCTCGAGCGAGACGCTCGGCGGTCGCCACGCCTGCAACGCGATCGCGCCTTCATCGAGCGTGGGCACGAACTCGGCGCCGAGGCGCGTCGCGAGCAGCCCACTTCCGCCGAGGGCGACGAGCATGACCAGGACCGTGATGACGGGGTGCCGCATCGTCGCGCGCAGCGCGGGCTGGTAGACCTTGCGGGTGCCGGCGACGATGAAGCTGTCCTTCTCGGACATCTTCCGGGGCAGGACCAGCGACGCGAGCGCAGGCACGAACGTGAACGCGAGGATCAGCGCGCCGCCGAGCGCGAGCAGGACGGTCTCGGCCATCGGCCGGAACATCTTTCCCTCGATCCCGATCAGCGCGAGGATCGGGAGATAGACGATCGAGATGATGATGACGCCGAACAGCGTCGCGCGCCGTACTTCGCCCGAGGCTTCGACGACGGTCTCGGCGCGCTCTTCGCGCGTGAGTGGTCGATCGAGATGGTGGGACTTCTCCGCGATCATCCGGATCGAGTTCTCGATCAAGATCACCGCGCCATCGACGATCAGACCGAAGTCGAGCGCGCCGAGCGACATCAAGTTTCCCGACACACCCAATTGGTTCATGCCGATGAACGCGAACAGCATCGCCAGGGGAATCACGCTCGCGACCACGAGGCCGGCGCGCAGGTTCCGCAGCATCAGGAACAAGATGACGATGACGAGGATGCCGCCCTCGATCAGGCTCTTCGCCACCGTGTTGATCGTCTTCTTCACGAGCTCGGTGCGGTCGTAGAACGTGTCGATCTCGACGCCGAGCTTGGCGAGGCTCGGCCGCAGCCGCTCGACCTCTTCCTTGAGCTCGGTGACGACGGTCCGCGAGTTGGCCCCCATCAACATCATCGCGATGCCGGTGACGACCTCGCCGCGGCCGTCGCGGGTGACCGCGCCTTGCCGCACCATCGGCGCGAACTTCACGTCGGCGACGTTGCGGATGAAGATCGGCGTACCGTCGTCGTCCTTGGTCACGACGATGTCGGCGATGTCCTCGAGCGTGGCGATCAATCCCTCGCCGCGCACGAGGTACTGCTCGCCGGCGCGCTGGATGTACGCGCCGCCCGCGTTCGCGTTGTTGCGCTCGAGCGCCTGGACGACGTCGTTGATCGAGATGTCGTAGCGAGTCAGGTCTTCCGGCCGGATCTGTACC
Source organism: uncultured Kofleriaceae bacterium (assembly GCA_964617845.1). Lineage (GTDB taxonomy): Bacteria > Myxococcota_A > Polyangia > Haliangiales > Haliangiaceae > JABFXX01. The sequence continues at coordinate 223,310 of CAZUAR010000002.1, forward strand.
TCGTACGTCTTGAGCTCGCCGCCGAACGCGTTGACCTCGATCACGCCCGCGACCGTTCGCAGTCGCGGCGCGATCTCCCATTCGAGGATCGACCGCAGCTTCATCGCCGAAAGGTCCTTGCCCTGACGCTCCTCGAGCCACTTCACGGCCTCCTCGAAGCGTGAGCGTAACTTCGGATCCGCGACCTGACTCTTGATGGTCTCGAGCTGACGCTTGATCTCGGGCAGGTTCTCCTTCTCTAGCGTCTCTGCGAGCGCTGCGTGCGCCGGGTTCCTGCGGAGCACGGCCGCGACCTCGAACAGCTCGCGCTGGCCCTTCGGCCGCACCTCGAACTGAAAGATCTCGCCGAGACCCGTCGAGATCGGACCCATCTCCGGATCGCCGTAGCCGGGTGGAATCGCCTCGCGAGCTTGCTGCAGCCGCTCGTTGATCAGCTGGCGCGCGAAGTAGATGTCCGTGCCGTCCTCGAACACCACGGTGACGGCCGAGAGACCGAACTTCGACGTCGAACGCACCTCCTCGAGCCCCGGCAGACCGCTCATCGCGAGCTCGATCGGCGTGGTGATGAACTTCTCGACCTCCTCGGGGCCGAGCGCGGGAGCCTTGGTCAGCACCTGGACCTGGACGTTGGTGACGTCGGGGACCGCGTCGATCGGTAGCCGCTGCATCGCGGTGAGGCCGCCCGCGACGAGCACGAGCGACAGGATCACGACGATGATGCGGTTCGAGACGGACCAGCGAATGATGTTCTCCAACATGCTGATCTCCTAGTGGCCGTGGCCGCTCTCGCCGAGCGACTCCTTGCCGAGCTCCGACTTGAGGATGAACGAACCCGACACGACGACTTGCTCGCCGGGATTGAGTCCCGACTCGATCGCGACGCTCTTGCCGGCTTCGTGGCCGGTCTTCACGGGGCGCGCGACGAACTCACCGGCCTCGTCGCCGGGTACGAAGACGATCGTGCCTTCGTCCGTGCGCTGGACCGCCTCGACGGGTACGAACAAGTGTTCGTGCTCGTCGCCCTTGGTATCGGCGAGCGAGACGCGCGCGAACATGCCCGGCTTGAGGCGCCCGGCCGGATTTGCGAGCGCGATCCGCACCTTCACGGCGCGGCTGCGCGGCTCGACGATCGCGCCGACGTAACCGACCGTTCCCTCGAACTGCTCTTCCTTGTACGCGGTCACGCTCACCTTCACCTTCTGGCCCACCGCGACCTGCGCGAGGTCGCGCTCGAACACGTCGACGAGCAACCACACCTCGGCGAGGTCCATGACGAGGAACATCGACTTGTCGGGATTCACCATCTCGCCGAGCGTCACGGCGCGCTCGACGACGACGCCGCCGATGGGGGAGGCGACGGCGAACGTCGACGAGAAGTGCGCGACCTTGTCGGGCAGTCCGGCCTCACCGACACCGAGCGCGTGCAGACGATTCTCCGCGGCCTGGAGCTCGGCGGCGGTACGAACCGCCTCGGCTTCGGCCTTGCGCCACTCGACCTCCGCGCTGATCTTCTTCTCGAACAGCTGCTTCTCGCGGCTGGCGTTCTCGCGGGCGAGGCGCGCCGACGCAGCCGCCGACACGTAATCCGACTTGGCCCGGCCGAGCTCGGGCGACTCGACGATGGCGAGCACCTGACCCTTCTTGACCACGTTCCCGACGCCGGCTTTCAGCGCGGTCACGCGACCCGGGACGCGGACGCCGACACGCGCCTGGCGATCCTCTGCGGCGACGATCTGTCCGTTCGCCTCGAGCACAGCCGTCTCCTTGCGGATCTCGACCTTGGCGATCTGGATGTTCGCCGCCTTGATCTGCTCGGCGCCGAGGTGCACGACCCGGCCTTCGCCCTTCTCGTCGTGGCCTTCCTCGCCGTGGCCCTTCTCGCCTTTCTCGCCTTTCTCGCCTTTCTCGCCTTTCTCGTCGTGACCTTTCACGGCGGGCTCTTCGTGGGCGCCCTTCTCGTGGCCGCTCTTGCAAGCGACGAGGGACAGCAACAGAGCGACCATGGTCGCGCGCGTCTTCATGGCGTTCCTTCCAGCGAGCGACCGATCGCTCGTTCGAGCGCGGCGCGTGCTTCGACCGCTTCGGCAATCGAATCGAGATACGTGAGTTGGGATTCGACGAGGTCGCGTCGAACGTTGTTGAGATCGAGGAGGCCGAGCTTGCCGGCTGCGAGCGAGTCGCGCGCGAGCTTCAGGTTCTCGGCGAGCGTGCCGACCACTTGTTGATCGAAGGACGCGATCGCGTCGTTGGCGGCACGATACCGGCGCACGGCGATGCGGACCTCGCGGTCGACGCCGCTGCGAAATGCGGTCGCTTCGATCGTCGCACGGTTTCGCAGCGCGCGCGCGGCGTGGCGGGTGCCCTGGTTGCGGTTCCACAGCGGCAACTCGATGCGGACGCCGACCACGATCGCGTTCGCGCCGTCGACGGCATCTCGCGCATACGTGATCGTGAGCTCGGGATCCGGCATCGCGAGCGCATCGGCGAGATCGACGGCGGCGGCCCGCGCGTCTCGCACGCGCTCGACCGCGGCGAGATCGCGCCGCGCCCCGAGCGCGTCGTTCACGAGCTGGTCTTCCGACGCGGCCGGCTTCGGAAACGTCGGCAGCGGACCGGTCGGCTCGAGATCCGCGCCGGGCGTGCCGAGCGCGTCACCGAGTGCTTGACGAGCGAGCAGCAGATCCCGCTCGGCCGCTTTCTTCGCGGCGAGGGCGCGGCCGAGCCCGGCGACGGCGACGTTGACGTCCGTCTGCGTCGCCGCGCCCAGCTTGAGCCGTTCGTTCGCCGCCTCTTGAAACTGACGCGCGGCGAGCTCGTTCTCGGTCGTCACCGCGACGCGTGATTGCGCGACCAGCGCGAGCTCGAACGCACGGCGTACTTCGGCGCGGAGTGCGTTGCGCGTTGCAGCCAGGTTCTCGGTGGCAGCGTCGCGCTCGGACGCGGCGACGCGCTTGCGGGCGCTGCGTTTACCTCCGAGCTCGATCGCCTGGCTGATCCCGACCTCGAAGTCGTAGAACGTCTGCGCGCCGCCAACGCGCGCGCGACCCGCGGAGCCGCCGATCGCCGGGTTGTAGGTGTACTTCCCCGCCTGCTCGAGATTTCCACGCGCTTCGTCGACCTGGGCTTCGGCGACACCGAGCGTCGGACTCTTGTCCGCAAGCGCGAGCGCTTCGGCGAGCGTGATCGGTCGAGCGTGTGCCGCGCTGCTCGAAAACAGCAATGGAAGTGATGCCGCGACGAGCGCGGACCGCAGACGTGTCATAGGTCTCCGAGGTTGATCGGTCGGACGGTGTCCATCGTTCGCGGAGCGCGAGGCGGTTGCCAGCGCGGCGACGATGGACGCGTAGGGCCACGAGCCTCGAACGATCGAGGCTCGGCACCCTGTCTCGATCGATCAACTGATCGGAGGACGCAGGGGCGGCGGCTCGCAATTGCGACCGAGCACGGCCGCGACGCTACACGGATCGATCCGCGTGATGTCGCAGAACGTGTTCGTGGTCATCGTGCGCGATGCGGGCTGCGCCGACATCGTCGCGTGACAGCTGCAGTGATGTGCGAGAGGAGTGCAGGAGTGCTCCCCGCCTCCCTCACCGTGGTCGGCATCTGCTTCGTGATGTGGGAGGTCCGCGTGCGTGATCAGATGCACGGCGGCCTCCGCCACCTCGGACATTCCCGGGGTGATGCAGAACAGCAGCGTGATCGCGATCAGTAACCTCACGTCCTCAAGGACTTTGCTTTGGAGCTTTGGGGATGTCAAGGCAACCCCTGGAACGCGACTGGTTCAACGAGGCCCCCACAGGGGCCGCGGCTTCTCTCGCGCACCGAACCGGCTTCCGGTCGACGCGATGAAGGAAGAGAAGCCGGGCGCCGCGCTCGAGCTCGCGATGGGACAGGCACAACTCGCTGTACCTCGCCTCGCAGGGCTGGAACGTCACAGGCGTCGACGGCTCGGACGAGGGGCTCCGTATCGCGCGCGAGTTCGCGGTCGCGCGCGAGCTCGCGCTCGACGCGATCAACGCGAACATCGACGAGTGGGATTTCGGCGTGAGCCGCTTCGATCTGGTCACGCTGATCTACCTTCGAGGTCGACGTGCGCACGCGGCTCGATGTCCGAGTGACGCGCTCTCTGGCACTCGGGCTCATCGCCGGCGCAGGGTTGTTCGATCAGGCGCGCGGGTTCGCCGAACCACGACGTCTCGACCGCGCTGGCACTACGGCTGCGCCCGCGACCACGTTGATCAGCGCTTTTCGCGCGGAGATCGGGCCTCACATCTGTCGCGCGGTGGCTCGTGGCAGTGTCGATCGGCGCTCACCCAGGTAGTCGACCACCAGGACCATGACGAGCGTGCCGATGCTGAGCGCGAGGCCGATCGCGAAGAGCATGATGAACGTGTCGAAGAGCGGCTCGATGGTCATGGGCTCCGTCGTGCTGAGCTGATTGTAGCCCTATTCGCCCCCTGGAGCATCCGCCGACTGTTCTCTCGCGGACCGAACCGCCTGCTGATCGAGACGATCGAGGACGAGGAGCCAGGCCCTCGGGTTCGTCGCCGTCGCCGGTCCATCGCCGATTCGGTGTCTCGACACTTTTTGATACGTACCTCGTGAATGCTCGCGGCCAGCTCGTTGTAACTATGCCGGCGCTCGCGACTGGGCCGATCCGCGCACGCGCGCAGCTCGAGCAAGCGATTAGGAGTGCGAAGTGAGAGCCCAAATGACTCAAGACGACCGCGGCCCGAACGCGATGATCGCCATCCCGGCCAGCGAGATCGCGCCTCCGAGCAGATCCCAGCGATCGGGCTGTTGCCCATCGACGTACCAGAGCCAGAACACGGCGGTGGCCACGTAGACTCCGCCGTAGCTCGCGTACGTCCGCCCGGCCGCCTGCGGATGCAGACTCAAGAGCCACGCGAACAACGCGAGGCTGACCGCTGCAGGCACGAGAAGCCAGGCACTGTGACTCTTGCGCAACCACATGTACGGCAGATAGCAGCCCAGGAGCTCGCAGATCGCGGTCACGATGAACAGGCCGAAGGTCTTCACGATGTGCACCAGCGCATTTTCTGCCAGGCCCCGGAGCTGGTCGAGGCGGCGCCATCATCATCGCCGCGGGAGCAGCGGAGAGCGATGGCCGCGGAGGGCGAGGAACGCACCGGTCGACGGCAGCACGCGGCGTCCGACGCGCTCGATGACGTCGGCGAAGCGCGACCGCGCGAGCGACGTGATCGGTGGATAGAACACGGCCGCGCGATGGGCGATGTCGACGAAGCCGGCTGCATCCAACAGCGCATGGAGCTCGCGAGGCGAGAAGAAGTGCGCGGCCCGCCACGTCGGGTGGCCGGCGTATCCTCGCACGCGGCGCTCGAGCGCCCACCACGAGTAGCGGCCGAGCTCGCCGATCACGAGACGGCCACCGGGACGCAGCACGCGATGCGCCTCGACGATGACCGCATGCCGATCGGCGACGAAGCACAGGACCGTGATCGCGAGAACTGCATCGAAGCTCGCGTCGGAAAACGGCAGCCGCGTCGCGTCGCCCTCGATCCACCTCAGACCTCGCACGTCGCGCAACCGGGCCGCAGCTGCTGCGAGCATCGCGCGGTCGCGATCGAGGCCGACCGCCGCGCCGGTATGCTCCGCGGCCGGTCCCGTGTAGTTGCCGTCGCCGCAGCCGATGTCGAGCACGCGCTCCCCGGGCTTCAGCTCGGCCAGCTCGAACACCGCCCGCTTCTCGTCGGCGTCGACGCGGCGGCCGAGCGGCGTCGAGAACCAGCGCCGGTAGGCCTTCGGTTCGAAGGTCCCCGCCACGGTCGCGCCGTTCAGAACCACCGCCGCAGCCAGTACTTCTCGAACATCACCTTGGCCGCATGCCAGCGGCGGCCGGGCGGGTGGAGGTTCACCCGCGGGGTCGGCTCCGCGTAGAAGTTGCCCTTGCCGAAGCCGGCCTTGCCGCCGCCGGCCTCGACGAAGCACTCCCCGGCGCCGTCGAACGCCGCCGGCTTCCCTTCGCCCGTGATCGCGCGCGCGATGTTGCGTGCCACGGCCTCCGCTTCACCGTGGGCAAACACGCCGGCCTTCGGCAACGGCTTGCCCATCGCGAGCGGGATCCCGACGACATCGCCGAGCGCGAACACGCGCTCGTACCGCGTCGCCATCGTGTGGCGATCGACGGAGATCCAACCGCTATCGCCGGCGAGACCGGCCTCGCGGACGACGCGCGGCGCGCGGTGCGGCGGGACATAGGCGAGGAGGTCGTAGGTCGTCGCGGCGCCGTTGCCGAACGTCAGCCTGCGGGCCACGGGGTCGGCGGCGGTGAGCTGATGCTCGGGATGGTAGGTGACTCCCTTCGCTTCGACCATCTGTCGCACGGCCTTGGAGACGTCGGGGCCCGCCACGCCCATCGGCCCGGGTTCGGCGGCGAACAGATCGATCTGCGTTCGATCGCGGATCTCGCGCTTTCGGCAGTAGTGCTCGAGCAGCATCGCGGCCTCGTAGGGTGCGGCCGGGCACTTGTAGGCCGGCGCGGCGGTGAGTACGACGAGGCGTCCGCCGGTGAACCGTGCGAGCGCGTCGCGCAGCGCTTCGGCCCCCGCGAGCGTGTAGAAGTTGTGACCCGCCTCCGCGAGTCCCGGGATGGTCTCGGGTGCGAGCTCCGCACCGAGTGCGACGATCATGTAGTCGCCGGCGAGCGTACGTCCGTCGACCACGACCTCGCGCCGTGCGGCGTCGATCCTCTGGACCTCGCCGCGGACCAGCTCGATACCCTTGCGTTCGAGGCGTGCGAGCGGTCGCGAGATCTTGTCGGCGGTCCGGTCGCCGGTCATCAACCAGAGCAGCGACGGTGCGAACACGAACGCGGCCTCGCGCTCGACGAGTACGACGCGGTGCTCGCGCGGCAGCGCCGCGCGTAGCTCGTTGGCGGCGACGAGGCCGCCGACACCACCGCCGAGAATCAGCACGGTCTGGCCCATGACAGCCTCCTCTAGAAGGTGATCACCTTGTCCGCCTCGATCGTCCACGCCGTGAGCTCTTCCATCGTGCTGCGATGCGCGCCCTCGACGAGCTCGGCGTCGCTGATGCCGCGCGCGTCCAGGCAGCTCCCGCACACGGCGATCGGGCGCTCGCGATGCACGAGCGTCGACAGCATCGTCTGGACGTTGTAGTGGCCTGACGGGAGCTTCTGACCGCGATGCGCGCCCACGACCGCGTCGCCGATCAAGAAGATCTTGAGCTCGACGTCCACATGTTTCGCGAGCGATCCGGCCAGGCGCAGGCCCTGATACGTGCGCTCGCTGCCGTACGGCGCGTCGTTGAGGATGACCAGGTACTTCATGGTGCCCTTTCCTGCATCGATCGTTCCCGCCAGTCGCGAACGCCTCCGCAGAGTGACCACACCTTGCCGAGCCCGCCTTCGCGCAAGAGCTGCGCGGCGCGCTCCGAGCGACCGCCGCCGCTCGCGCACACCGTCACCACGCCCGCCGGCGCGGCGCGCAGTCGGTCGAGCGCCGCGGGCAGCGCGTCGAGCGGAATGTTGACCGCACCGTCGACGTGATCGGCCGCGAACTCGTCCGGACCGCGCACGTCGACGATCGCGATCGGCTCGCCGTTTCGCAACCGAGCGGTCAGCTCGGCCGACGAGATGCACGCATCGGTAGAGCGTTCGGCCGGGAGGCGGCGCAGCGTCTCGCGCATGCGCACCGCGACGACGAGCCCCGACGCGAACGTCACCGCCGCGACCAGCCAGATCGCCGCGTCGATGCCGAGCGCGTCGGCGGTGATGCCGGCGAGCACGGCGCCGATCGCGTACCCGAGGTCGCGCCACAACCGATAGACGCCGACCGCCGACGCCCGCCACGACGGGTGCGCGACATCGGCGATCGCGGCGAGCAGCGTCGGATACACCATCGCGGTGCCGGCGCCGAGCAGCGCGGAGCCGGCGGCGAAGCCCGTGAACTGCGACGACATCACGATCAGCGCGATGCCGATGGCCTGGACCCACATGCCGCCGGCGATCAGCCACTTGCGGCCGACGCGGTCCGACAGCGCGCCGGTGAACAGCTGGCCGATGCCCCAGACGGCGGGGTAGATCGCGGCGAGCCAGCCGATCCGCGTCAGCGAGAGATCTGCGGCGGCGTAGAACAGCGGGAACAACCCCCACGCCATGCCGTCGTTGAGGTTGTTGACGAGCCCGGCCTGGCTGATCGACGACAGCTCGCGGTCGCGGAACGAGGTCCGGACGAAGATCTCGCGCTGCGAGACCGGCGCGATCGGCGGCGCGTGGTGGTTCTTCGCCTCGTGGTGCGCGTGCGCGTGGGTGTCGCGCACGACCACGGCCGAGAGCACGAGGCCGATCGCCGCGAACCCGATACCGAGGTAGAACGGCTCGGGCCGGAGCCCATAGGTCGCGGCGATGTAGCCGGTCGCCAGCGCCGAGATCGCCACGGCGCCGTAGCCCGCGAACTCGTTGAGTCCCATCGCGAAGCCGCGCCGCGCCGGACCTGCGAGATCGATCTTCATGATCACGGTCGTCGACCACATCAGTCCCTGACTCACGCCGAGCAGGACGTTGGCGAACAGCACCCACTCCCACGACGGCGCCCACATGAGCAGGAACGGTACAGGCAGCGCGACGAACCAGCCGCCGACGAGGACGTGCTTGCGACCCACGCGATCCGAGAGCCGCCCGGCGAAGTAGTTCGTGATCGCCTTGGTGATGCCGAACACGACGATGAACGACAGCACGGCGGCACGCGCCGCGAGGTGGAACTCCTCCTCGGCGATCGCGGGCAGGAGCGTTCGAGCCCGACCATCGCCCCGACGAACGCGTTGACGACGACGAGCAGCACGAACTGCGCGAGGTTCGGGCCGAGCCCGAGCCGGATCGAGCCCTTGTCCGTCACGGTCCTCGTCCCTGGTTGAACCGGAGGATCTCGTCCATGCCGGCGGGCTTGGGCGGTGCGGTGCCTCCGAGCTGGTCGACGAACGCGTCGACATCGAGGGCGAGCAGGCTGTTCCAGCGCTTCTCGAACGCGATCGTGCTCGCCGGCTTGCCGCTCATACCGGCGCCGCACGCCGAGCCGGCGAAGTGTGCCGCGTAGATCTCGAGCGCGTCGGGCAGTGCGAGCAACTTGTCGCGCACGCTGCGATGCAGCAGCGCCGCGTTCTCCCGCTCGTGACCGGGCAAGTCGGGCCGGCCGACGGCACCAACGAACAGCGTGTCGCCGGTGCATGCGAACCACGGCTCGGGCCCGCGCCGCAGATCGCTGACGACGAGGCTGATGCTCTCGGGCGTGTGCCCGGGCGTGTGCAGGACCCGCACGATCGTGTTGCCGAGCTCGATCACCTGGCCGTCGTCGATTGCCGTGAACGGGAAGGCGACGTCGGCCGAGGAGTGCAGGCAATAGGCCGCTCCGGTTCGTGCCGCCAACGAGCGCCCGCCCGATCGGTGATCGGCGTGCACGTGGGTGTCGAACACGTGCGTGATCCGCATGCTCTTCGACGCGGCGAAGTCGATGTACGCGTCGACGTCGGCCTCCTGTGGATCGACGACACATGCGAGGCCCTTGCCGCCGCAGCCGAACACGTACGCGGCGCAGCCGCTCTCGAAGCGATAGAACGGTTTGAAGATCACGGTACGCTCCTATCGGTCGTGGTCTCGACGGGCAACCCCGCCGCGCGCCACTCGGAGACGCCATCCTCGGCGCGGCGTGCCGCGATCCCGCGCTTGCGCAGGATCGCGACCGCCTCGAGCGCGTACACGCAGTAGGGGCCGCGGCAATACGCGACGACCGGCCGGCGCCTCGGCGCGGTGCGCACCCAGCGCGGAAGTCGGTCGAGCGGAACGTTGATCGCCCCGGCGATGTGCCCCTGTGCATACTCCTCGGCGGGCCGTACGTCGATCAACGTCACCGTGCCCGCATCGAGCCTGCGTAGCAGCTCGGCACGATCGATCGGCTCGAGCTCGTCGCGGCCGACCAGGTACGCGTTCGCCACCTCGTCGAGCTCCGCGAGCCGAGCTTCGGCGGTGCGGCGCAGTGCGTGCCAGAGCGCGACCACCGAGTCATCCGCGACCCTGTAGAGCACGCGCTGGGCATTGCGCCGCGATTCGACGAGACGCGCGGCGCTCAGCACCTGGAGGTGCTGCGACGCGTTCGCGACCGACAGCCCGGCCTCGCGGGCGAGCGCGTCGACCGAGCGTTCGCCCTGCGTGAGCAGGTCCAAGAGCTCGAGTCGCGCGGGCGCAGCGAGCGCCTTGGAGATCCGAGCGAACTGTTCGTAGATGCGTTGTTTCGCGGTATTCGCCACGATCTTGCCGTATTCAAGACGTCAATTGAATACGAGCGAAAGCCGGTCATGTCAAGCCGTCGCTACGCGGTCAGGTCGTGGCGCATCCGTTCGTAGGTGTCGTGGTCGATCTCTCCCGCGGCGTACCGCCGCTTGAGGATCTGCTCGGGCGATTCACGGTTCGAGGGCCGGCCGAGCCAACCACGCCGATCCCACAGGACGCGAACGAGCACCACGACGAGTGCGATGCCGATCAACCACCAGAGTCCCATCCATGCCATGTGCCAGCCTCCATCCCACACGACTCACCGCGCCCCGGCGTGCTGCGGGCCGTGCTTCGACATCATCGGACACTCGCCGGCGGCCATCCGGCCGACGTGATCGCGGACATGCTGGCGAAGCTCGGCGAGCTGGGCCGGATCCTTCGGAACGAGCACGATCCGCGCGCCGCCCTCGATGTCCTCGACGCTCGGCGTCGCCGGCACCATCCTCATCGGCATTCCCTTCTCACCGCTCGCGTCGCTCGACTCGGACGTTCCTCCCATCATGCCGCCCCGTCCGTTCATCATCCCGTGGCGGTCGTGCATCTCGGCCATGTGACGAGCTCGCCGCCGGAGCTCGGCAACGTCGCCGGTCCTTGTCGTGAACGAGATCGCGACGCCGTGCTCGGTGTTGGCCGCGGTCACTACGGTGCCCGGGACCTTCATCGGGCACATTCCCATCATCCCTTGGCTCTGGTCGGCCGGCGCATGCTGGGCGTGCTCGGTGTTCTCCGCACGCGCGCTCGCGCTCGCCGGTTGCCGCGCGCTCGACGACGCGCAACCAAGTGCGAGCGCCGCCAAGCCGCCTGCGAAGAGCCGCAGTCCGTGGCGAGCCCGCGGTTGTACTGGACAGAGCATGGGGGAACCTCCTCCCGATTCTCGAGGCAATCGCCGTGCCGCGTGACCGGTGTAGGAATTGCCCTCGTGGTCGCGCGCGTGCGCAGGACGTGCGCGCGGGGCTGGTCGGGACGCTTCGCACCGCGGCGAGTGCGCGGTCGCGTCAGTGCTCAGGCTACGACGTCGTCATGCTCGCCACGGACCCGCCGCCCGACGTTCCACACCATGGTTCAGGGTGGCGTCGTCGCCGGCGCCGGCGGTGTCCTGTCGGCGGAAGGGCGCGCGAGCCAGCCGTAGAGCGCCGGTACGACGAGCATGTTGAGCGCGGTCGCCGACAGCAGGCCGCCGAGGATGACGACGCCCATCGGTGCCTGGAGCTCGTTGCCCGGCTCGCCACCCGCGATCACGAGCGGGATCAGCGCGAGGCCCGCGCACAGCGCGGTCATCAGCACGGGCGACAGGCGTTCCATCGAACCGCGCAGCACGGCCTCGTCGAACGGTGCGCCCTCGTGCGTCCTCAGGTGCTCGTAGTGCGAGATCATCATGATCCCGTTGCGCGTCGCGATCCCGAACAGCGTGATGAAGCCGACGAGCGACGCGATGCTGAGCACGCCGCTCGTGAAGTACACGCTCACGACGCCGCCGATCAGCGCGAGCGGAAGGTTGACCATGATGAGCAGCGCGTTGCGGACGGAGCGGAACGACAGGAACAGCAGCAGGAAGATCCCCACGATGACGAGCGCGCCGAGCAGGTTGATCGTCCGCGATGCCGCGCGCTCGCTCTCGAACTGGCCGCCGTAGACGACGTAGTAGCCGCTCGGTAACTTCACCTCGCGATCCACGGCGGCGCGGATGTCCTCGATGACGCTGCCGAGATCCCGACCTCCGACGTTCGCCGAGACGACGATCTTGCGCTGCACGTTCTCGCGCGAGATCGTGTTCGGTCCGACGTCGTCGCGGATGGTCGCCAGCATGCGGAGCGGCACCTTCGCGCCCGACGGGGTGTCGACGACGGTGTTACGGATCGCGTCGAGATTCGCGCGTGCGTCGTCGCCGTAGCGGACGACCACCGCGTACGTGCGCTGGTTCTCGAGCACCTCGGTCACCTTGCTGCCGGCGTACGCGGTCTCGATCGTCTCGGCCAGCGCGCCGGCGCGCAGGCCGTAGCGGGCGATGGCCTCGCGATCGAACACGATCGCGAGCTGAGGGACGTCGACCTGCTGCTCGAGCGACAGATCGACGACCCCGTCGATCTTCTCCATCACCTTCTGGATCTGGGTCGCGGAGGCGCGGAGCTGGGTCAGGTCGTCGCCGAACAGCTTGATCGCGATGCTGGCGCGCGTGCCGGACAGCATGTGATCGATGCGGTGCGCGATCGGTCCGCCGATCGTGCACACGACGCCCGGCACCGTCGTCAACTGGCTGCGGAGCTCGGCCAGGAACTCCTCCTTGGAGCGCTCGGACGCGCGCAACCGCACGTCGATCTCGGCGGCGTTGACGTCCTGGGCGTGCTCGTCGAGCTCGGCGCGGCCGGTCCGCCGCGCGGTCGAGACGACCTCGGGGAACGACAACAGGATCTCCTCGACCCGGCGACCGAGGCGATCGGACTCCGCGAGCGACGTGCCGGGGAGGGTGACCGCGCCGACGGTCAACGCGCCCTCGTTGAACTCCGGGAGGAACGTCCGCCCGAGAAACGGCACGAACGCGATCGCACCGGCGAGCAGCGCCGCCGCGGCGATCAGCACGAGCCGCGGGTGATTGAACGCGCGGACGAGCAGCGGGCGGTAGGCACGCTTGAGCACACGCACGACGAACGAGTCGCCATGGGCGAGCGACTTGCTGCGCGGCAGGACGTACGCGCACAGGGCCGGCGTCACGGTGAGCGCCACGACCAGCGAGGCGAAGATCGCGATCAGGTACGCGAGACCCAGCGGCACCAGCAGCCGCCCCTCGACGCCCGTGAGAAAGAACAGCGGGAGGAACACGAGCATCACGATCAGCGTCGCGAAGACGATCGAGCCGCGGATCTCGCGCGAGGCATCGAAGATGACATCCGTCGCGGGACGCCGTTGGTCTTCCGGCAGCGCGCGATTCTCGCGGAGGCGGCGGAACACGTTCTCTACGTCGATGATCGCGTCGTCGACGAGCGCGCCGATCGCGATCGTGAGCCCGCCGAGCGTCATGGTGTTGATCGTGATGCCGAGCGCGCGCATCGCGATGATCGCCACGATGAGCGACAGCGGGATCGACATCAGCGAGACCAGGGTCGTCCGCACGTTGAACAGGAACAAGAACAGGATCACGGCGACGAGGATCGCGCCGTCGCGGAGCGCGATCGCGACGTTGTGGACCGCGGTGTCGATGAAGTCCGCCTGGCGGACCTTGTTTCGCTCGATCGTCATCCCGTCGGGCAGCGTCTTCTGGATCTCGTCGAGCTCGTCGTCGATGCGCGACGTCAGCTCGAGCGTGTTGGCGCCCGGCTGCTTCTGGATCGCGATCACGACGGCGGTCTTGCCGTTCGACGAGCCCTCGCCGCGCTTGAACGCGGGGCCGATCTCGACGCGCCCGACCTGGCCGACCAGGATCGGCGAGCCGTCGCGGACCGTGATGACGGTCCGCTCGAGGTCGGCGATCGAGCCGACGCGCCCGACGCCGCGAATGAGCGACTCCTGGCCGCCGCGCACGAAGACGCCGCCGGTCGTATTTTGGTTCGACTGCGCGACGGCTTGCTCGACGCTCTCGAGCGTGACGTCGAACGCGCGGAGCCGGTCCGGGTCGACGCGGATCTGGTACTGCCGGACCTCGCCGCCGATCGGGATCACCTGCGCGACGCCCGACAGCGCGAGCAGCCGCCGGCGTACCACCCAGTCCGCCGTGTCGCGGAGCTCCATCGGCTTATGCCGATCGCTCTGGATCGCGACGAACAGGATCTCGCCCATGATCGACGAGATCGGGGCGAGCGTCGGCGGTCCGATGTCGGGCGGGAGCTGTGCGCCGACGAGCTGCAGCTTCTCGTTGACGATCTGCCGCGCGACGTAGATGTCCGTCCCCCAATCGAACTCGACCCACACGATCGAGATGCCAATACCGGATGACGATCGCACGCGGCGCACGCCGGTCGCGCCGTTGACGGCCGACTCGATCGGGAACGTCACCAGCGTCTCGACTTCCTGTGGTGCCAGGCCGTGCGCTTCCGTGACGACCGTGACCGTCGGTGCGGTGAGATCCGGGAACACGTCGATCGGGGACTCGAGCGCCTGCACCGTGCCGTAAGCGAGGACGCCCGCCGCCGCGATCACCACGAGCAGGCGGTTGACGATCGACCATTGAATGATGCGGTCCATGATCTGCATGCGGTCCTCAGTGCGCGTGGCCGTGGGCGGGGACCGCGCCGGAGGCGGACGCGAGCTTGATCTGGTAGGCGCCGCGGCTGACGACGCGCTCGCCGGCCGCGACGCCGTCCTGCACTTCGGTGAATCCGTGCGAGCGGATCCCGAGCCGCAGGACCCTGCGCTCGAACGACTCGCCCTCGACCATCACGAACGCGACCGACCGGCCGCCGTCCTCCACGATCGCGCTATCGGGGATCGCGAGCGCCTTGCGCGGCGCACCGGTCGCGATCACGGTCTTCGTGAAGTTGCCGATCCTCAGCCTCGCGTCCTTGTTGGCGAGCTCGAAGATCACCGGAACGGTCCGCGTGCTCGGATCGACCACGCGTCCGACGGTGACGAGCCGGCCGTTCGACGGATCGACGGTGAAGGGTTGCTCGTAGCCCTCGATCGTGAACCATGCCGCGACCGCGCCCTCGACTCGCGGGACGTCGGGCTCGAACACCTTGGCGACCAGCCAGACGCGATCGAGATCGATGACGGTGAACAGGTGCTGGCCTTCCTCGACGCCCTGTCCCGACGCCGCGACGGTTTCGGTCAACGTGCCGTCGATCGGCGCGCGGACCTGGAACACGCGACCGCCGCCGGTCCCCGTCGCGCCGGCCTCGAATTGCGCGAGCCGTCCGCGGGCGCCGGCGAGCCGCGCCTCGGCGATCTTGAGGCGCGTCGTCGCTTCCTCGACGGTCTTTGCCGGCGCGGCTTGCGCGGCGACCAGCCGCTGCGCGCGTTCGAGCTGCGTCTTCGCGGCCTGCGCCTCGGCCTCGGCCGCGCCGACGTCGGCGGCGAGCGTGGGCCGATCGGTTCCACCGGTGACGCGCGGCGAGATGCTCGCCAGCACCTGGCCCTTCTTCACCGGCATCCCGAGCAGGGGCGCGGGCTCGACGAGCGAGACCCGACCGGCGGAGGGCGCGGTGAGGCGGGCTTCCTTGCCCGCCACCGGCCGGATCTCGCCGGCGGCACGGACGCCATCTTGGAGGTCGCGTTCAGCCACCGGAACGGTTTGGAAGTCGGTCTTCCACGCCTGCTCCTTGAGGTACGTGATGCGCCCCGGAGCTTCGGGCTCGTCTTTCAGCGCGGCACGCGCTGCGGCCTCGTCGGCGAACACCTGGCACGGACCGATCGCGAACGAGTCGGTCAGCTGCGATCCGGTGACGGCGAACGCGAGCTCGCACGTACCGGCGCGCGTCGGCGTCAGCGTCGGCCGGAAGATGCCGGGGCTCGCAGGTGCGTTCGCCGTGGCGACGAGCGGCGCCGCGCCTGCCATCGTCAACGTGATCGAGGCGGTGCCGCCGGTCACCGGCTTTCCGCTCGCGTCGATCGACACGTGCGCCGCGAACCGTGTCTCTTTTCCGACGATCAGCGGCGGATACTCCATGAACAGCTCGGTGCGCTCGGACCACTTCGTCACCGACTGTCCGGGGAGCTCGGCCTTCTCGTTGCCGTGCCCGTGATCGTCCTTGGCGCCGTGGTCGTGATCGTTGCCGCACGCGACCGTGATCGCGACGAGGACTGCGAAGCGTTTCATGGTGAACCTCCGAGAGAGTGTCCGAGCGCCAGCTCGAGCTCGCGCTTGGCACGCGCGACGTCGAGACGGAGCTCGAGTGCGCGCAGGCGGGTGTCGCGCGCCGCGCGATGAGCATCGAGGAGCTCGACCACGCCGGCGTTGCCTTCGCGGAAGGCGGTCTCGGCGGCGCGCAGCATGTCGTCGAGGCGAGCGAGCTGTGTCGATCCGAGCCGGTTCGCCTGTGCGATGCGAGCGGTCAGCGTTTCGTGCGCGAGGCGGACGGCGGCCGGAATCTGCACCTCGAGCCAGCGGGCTTCGGCTCGCGCCATCTGCTGCTCGGCGTTGCCCCGGGCACGCTCGCTCTGTCCGCGATCGAAGATCGGCACCGAGATCGCGACACCGGCGACGTACCCGGTGCCGGTGCGATCGCCGAGATCCGCGGTCATCGCACCGGCGGTGAACGACGGCAACGGGATCCATCCGCGGTTGCCCGCCTGGATGCGGCGCGCGCCCGCCTCCGCGCGCAGGACCGCGGCGCGATAGTCCCCGCGCTCGGCGACGGCCTTTCCGAGCAGGCTGTCGAGTGCGGGGAGTGCGACCTGGGGCGGCAGCGCCGAGTCGGCGTCGAGCTCGGCCCCGGATCGACCGGCGAGCGTGGCCACACGCGCGCGCGCACGGCGTAGCTCGAGCTCGGCGGACGCGATCCGGTCGTCGTAGGTGACGAGCTCGAGCTCGAAGCGCTGGACGTCGTAGCCGGCGACATCGCCGGCCTTCGCGCGCTGCCTGGCGATCTCGACGGCGCGCACGAGCGAGGCGCGACCCGCCGTGAGGATCTCGAGATACAGGCGCGCGTACGCGGCTTCGTCGAAGACGCGGAGGGCTTCGACGACGAGCTGGAACCGCGCGAGGCCGACATCGGCCGTCGTCCCGCGCAGCTCCGCCTCGGCGGCGCCGATCCGCAGCCCGCGACGACCCGAGATGTCGAGCGCCAGCTCGAGCCGCAGGTAGTTCGTCGCAAGGCCACTGCCATCGACGAACGGCACCTCGCGATCGAATGCGAGCGTCGGGTTGGGACGGAGCTCGGCGGCGACCACCTCGGCCCGCGCCGCTGCGATCTCGGCGGCGAGACGCGCGAGCCGTGGATCGCTCGCCTCGAGCGCGGCGACGAACCGCGCCTCGTCGATCACCTGGACGTCGGCTCGTGCCGGAGGCGCGACCAAGAGACTCGCTACTAGTGTTGATAGTATAGGGATGCGCACCGATTCCTCCCGGGGAGCTTCGTCTCGCGTCAGCCGAGCAGCGTCTCGAATGCGTGGTGCAAGGGCTCGGCAGCCAGGACGGCGAGGCCGACGACAAGCACGGCGGTGATGGCGATCGTTCTCGTCAATACCGCCGCGGCGCGCTGCCCGATCGGCGTTCGGGCGAGGACCGCGCGGACTCGATCGGCGAGTTGCTCCGCGGCGGGTGTGAATCCGAACGCGTGGACCGGGCGCGCAGCGTTCAGCTTGCACAGCGACACCATCGCGCTCGCGACGGCGGCCGGATCGCCGGTCTCCTCGACCGCGCGCGCGTCGCACAGCCGTTCGCAGGCCGCCATCCACATCGCGCGAACACGCGCGGCGACGAGCGGGGCTGCGAGGACCAGCAGGCACTCGAGCAAGAACCGCCGCGCGAGGTCGCCGTGGCGCACGTGCGCGGACTCGTGGGCGACGAGCGCGCGTTGCTCGGCTCCGTCGAGCGCGGACCACGCGCACGTCGACACGAAGATCGTGGACCGGCGGTATCCCGCGACGAAGCCAAAGGCGCGATCGGAGTCTACGATACACACGTCGCCGCGGCGGGTCCCGACCGCGCGGAGTTGCGCGATGCTGCGTGCGCCCTGGATCGTGGTTACGACCAGCAGCGAGCCGCGAACAACCATCACCGCGCCGACGCCGGCGAGCATGGCCATCACCCACGCGCGGTCCAGCCACCCCGCGCCGTGCGCGAGACACAGGTGCGCGTGATGGGCGTGCGCTTCGCAGTGATCGGCGCCGAGCGCTGAGTGCGCGATCAACGCCCCGACCACTGCCGCCGCGAGCGCGATCGGCACGAGCGCGATCGCCTCGGCGGCGCGACGCTCGGCCATCGGACCGCTGCGGGCGAGACGGTCTCCAGCGCGGGATAGCACTGCAGATCCGAGAGCTGACAGCGTCCAGGCGATCGTGATGAACACCAGCGCGAATCCGAGCACGCTTCCGAGGCTCACTTTCGCCTCCGGTGGCTCGCGATCAAACGTTGCAGCTCTGTGAGGTTCGACTCGTCGAGGTCGGCCGCGATCTCGACGAACGCGGCCAGCACCGGTGTGGCGCCTTGCTCCATCAGCGGCGTGAGCGCGGCCTCCACGACGCGACGCTGGTACTCGGCGCGATCGATGGCCGGCTCGTAGAGGAACGCGTTGCCGTCCTTGTGACGACGTAACAGGCGCTTCTTGTGGAGCCGATCGAGCGTCGTCATGATCGTCGTGTACGCCTGCTTTCCGCCCAGGCGGTCGCACGCGACACGTACGGAGATCGGGTGCTCCTTCCACACGAGCTCCATGAGCCGCATCTCGAGCTCGCCGAGCACGCGGGCAGCCTGGGAGAACGTGCGCATCGTTCGCAGGCTACGGCCGTTCGCTACTACAGTCAATAGTAGCGTAGCAGGTCAGTGCGGATGGTCGTGATGGACGTCGGGCGCGTGGTCGTGCGCGTGCGCGACGTGTTCGTGCACGTGCCGGTGAGTGTGCTCGCCCACGACGGGTGGATCGTGGACGTGATCGTGGTGACCGTCGTCGTGGCGATGCGCGTGCTCGTGCTCGACGGGCTCATGGACGTGCGTGTGAGTATGGCGCTCCGAGATGTGCAAGTACACGCCGATGCCGAACCCCGCCGCAGCGACCGCGGTGAGATAGGTCGCGTCGCGATCCCCGAGCAGCCACGCGATAGCGGCGCCGACGAACGGCGCGAGCGCGAACACCGAGCCGGTCCGCGCAGCGCCGATCCGCCGCTGCGCGAGCAGATAGAAGCGGAGGCTGAGCCCGTAGCCGGTCGCTCCGCACGCGAGCAGGGCGATGATCGACGGCGGTGGTGGCAACCCTTCGCCGCGCGCGATGGCGATCGAGGCGGTGAGAAGCGCACCGAGAGCGCCCTTGGCGGCGATCACCTGGAGCGGATCGCGCTCTGCGAGCCCGCGCGTCAGCGTGTTGTCGATCGCCCACGCGAGCGTCGCTGCTGCGACGGACAGCGCGCCGAGCACGCCGACGCTTCCGCGCGATGATGCCTCGAGCACGAGCAGGGCTCCGGCACCGGCCATGATCGCGACCGCCACCATCACGCGCCGGCCGATCGGCTCTCGATAGATAAGCCACGCGAGCAGCACGGTCAAGATCGCTTCGAGGTTGAGCACGAGCGAGCCCGCGGTGGCGCCGGCGCGTGAAAGTCCCCAGGCCAGCAACGTCAGTGCGACCGCAGCGCCCGCGAGCGCGATCCCGACGACACGAACGGCGTCGCGTCGCACCAATCGCGTTCCGCTCGCCGGCGCCCTGATCCGCATGATCATCGCAGCGCCGGACGCGCCCGCGTACAGGAGCGCGGCGATGGTCAGCGGTCCCGCCGAGCGCCCTGCCCAGGCGATCACCGGTGTGGTCGATCCGAATGCAATGGCCGACGCGATCGCGAGCAGGACGCCTTTTGCGATCGGACGGTTCACGGTCTCAGTCTACGAACCCCGCTGTCTGCGTGCACGCCGCGGCGCCGGTGAATCACGGCTCGATTGCAGCAAGATCACGCGGCGTCGGTGCTGATCGATACCGCCGGCGCGGTCGTCGGGATCCGCATCGGCAACGCGTCGACTGTTGCGCGTGGGGCGCACGGCGAGAATCGCGGCCCATATCTCGCCCGAGGGTATGGCGCGCTGCTTCGAGCCGTTCTTCACGACGCGTTCGAAACGAGAAGTGGCTCGACCGTCGCGACAAGTTCTTCGTCGTCAACTCGATCTTCAAGCGCAACTGGGTGACCGCCCGTCGTCGCACGTTCGACGAGCGAACGAGCGCTGGGCACCGTTCGGCCTGGGCGTGATCGGCAGCGTCGGCGTGTACGGGGGCTGGTTTTTCGAGAGCGCGTTCGTGCTTTACCCCGGCATGGTGCTGCTCGCCTCGGCATCGATTCTCAACCTCATCAAACCTCGACCAGAGCCGGTCGTTCCCGCCGGCTGAGAAAGGACATCATCATGGCAAGTCGTACGATCGAAGTGTTCACCGCAGGCTGTCCCTGTTGCGACGAAGCCGTCGCGGCTGTCCGCGCGGAAGTCTGCTCGAGCTGTGACCTGCACATTCGCGACATGCGCGACCCGCAGGTCGCGGCCGATGCCAAGAAGTACGGCATCCACCGCGTCCCGGCGGTCGTCATCAACGGCACGCTCGCCGACTGCTGCTCGGCCGGCCCGATCGACCTCGACGTGCTCAGGTCGATGGGCCTGGGGCAGGGTTGAGCAGAGCGGGTGTACGCGGCCGGCGAGCCGATGTAATCTGGTGATCGTGTCTTCGTTCGACGGCGTGAAGGTGTTCTCCGCGACGATGCTCGCGGACCGCGCTCGGCTCGGCGAGAGAGTCACCGAGTGGATCGCCACGCATCCGACGGCCGCGGTCATCGATCTCGTCGTGACCCAGTCGAGCGACGCGGACTTCCATTGCATCGCGATCAGCCTGTTCTATCGAGACACATCGAGGACTGGACCGTGACGAACGATCCCTTGCACGCGCTCGCGCATGATCACGAAGGCCTCAACCGGCGCGTGCTCGCGCTCGGGGCGATCATGACCGAGCTCGAGCGCGACGGGCAGGTTCCAGCACCGCGCGCGCTCGTCGCGCCGGTCGGGGAGCTCCGCGAGCTATTGTTCCTGCACTTCGCACAGGAAGAAGAAGGTCTGTTTCCGTTCGTGGGCGATGTGGTTCCCGATCTCGCAGATCGCGTACGCGAGATGGAGACCGCGCACGACGCGATCTGCGGTGCGGTCGCGCGCATGTTTGATCTCGCGGCGACGAACGCGCCGCTCGTCGCGATCTTGCCGGTGTTCCGGCGCTTCGAGAACGCGTATGCAGAGCACGCGAGCACCGAGGCCCTTTTGCTGAAGAGCCTCGATCAGCGACTCGATGCCGAGCAGCGCGCGCGCCTCGCGACCCTCGTCGACGGCTTGTAGGCGGGTGTCGTCCGGCGCGAGAGCGTGCGCGATCGTCTACCCACCGGCGAGCACGGCAGTCATCGGGCGACACCACGACGAGCGGTTCCGCGTCTCGATCGACGATCGCGTCGCGTCTCGGGGGCGATCAGCTTCTCGTCGGCACGACCCTCGATACGGCGCGCGAGCGCCTCGATGATCGGGCACGCGAGCACCTCGGAGTCGTCGGTGCACGCCTCCGCGAGCTGGCTCAACGCATCGCGCATCGCGGTCAGGGCGCGGATCTTCTCGTCGATCTGATCGATCTTCGCGACCGCGGCCCGGTGCACCGTAGCGCAGCGCCCGGTGCGAGGCCGTCGCAGCGCGAGCAGCTCCTCGACTTCTTCGAGGGTAAACCCCAGCGCCTGCGCTCGCTTGATGAACACGATGAGCGCGACTGCGTCGGGCGAATACTCGCGGTACCCGGAGCGGCTACGGCGCGGCGGTTTGAGGAGACCGCGGCGCTCGTAGTAGCGGAGCGTCTCGATGTTGACGCCCGCGGCGTCGGCGAGCTGGCGGCTGTGCAGCGTCTCCATTACTCGTCCCGTCGCGCCTCGTATCCGAGGTTCTCGATCACCAGTGCGAACGCCTCGGGCTCCACCTGTGCGGGGTCGTACGTGACGATGGCGAGGCCATCGCGGTACTTCACGTCGACGCTGATCACGCCGTTCACCTTGCCGAGGTCCGCGGCGATCTGCGCGCTGCATGCCTCGCACGTCATGCCCTCGACCCGAAGCTGGGCGGTCCTGGCGTTGGCGACCGGACCTGCCGTTCCGGTGCCCGACGAGCTCGAGAACGCGCCGGCGATGTAGGGATAGGCGGCGAACACCGCGACGAGCACGGTCGAGATCCAGAGCATCTTGCGTCCCGTGCGCGCGGCGCGCGGCATCTCGCAGCCAGCGGTGTCGCAACACGCATCGGCTGTCGTCGCGCCGGCCGCGGTCGCGGTGGCCCTCGGTTTGCGGTAGCTCAGATAGAAACCGAGCCCGAGCAAGGCGGCCGTGATGCCGAGGAACAACGGCCGGTACGGTGCGAGCGTCGCGGCGAGCCCGGCGCCGGACAGCCCGACGATCGCGAGGATCGCGGGCCCCAGGCAGCAGGCCGATGCGACGATCGCGGCGACGATGGCGCCGGCGAGGCTGGCGCGGACCTTGTTCGAGCTCGTGGCGATGGCGGTGTCTGACATGTTCGTGGTCTCCGATCTTTGGTCTCCGATCGACGTCATCCGTTACGCGCCCGTCATGCCGCGCAGCACGACAGCTTGGCGACGTCCTTCTGGAATGCCTGACACGCGAGCTTCAGACCCTCGGCGTTCGTGAGGTACGGGTGGAGCATCGATGCGATCTGGTCGACGCGGATGCCGAACTGGATCGCCATCGCCGCCTGCTGGATGATGTCGCCGGCCTCGGGCGCGAGGATGTGCGCGCCGACGAGCAGCTTCGTCGTCTCGTCTGCCACGAGCTTGATGAACCCGCGGGTGTCGCGCGCGGCGATCGCGCGCGGCACGTACGCCATCGGTAGCTTCGAGACCGTGACCGCGATCCCGCGCTCGCGTGCCTGGGTTTCGGTGAGGCCGACGGACGCGACTGCCGGATCCGTGAAGGTGACCCGCGGGACGACGCGGAGATCGTAGCTCCGCGCATTGCCCTGCAGCGCGTTCTCCGCGGCGAGGGCTCCGGCGTACGCCGCGACGTACACGAACGCCGGATCGCCGATGACGTCGCCCGCGGCGTAGACACCCTTGCGCGTGGTCTCCAGGTATCGATCCACCACGATCTCGCCCTTGCGCCCCAGCTGCACCCCGGCGTCCTCGAGCCCCAGCTCGCGCGTGTTCGCGCGCCGCCCCGTCGCGACCAGGAGCTGCGCCGCCGCCAACGTTTGCGGGCGACCCTCTTGCTCGATCTCGACGCGATAGCTGCCGGGCGCTCCGCCGACGCGCTGGATCGCGACGCCGGTGCGAATGTCGAGGCCCTCGTCGCGCAGGTAGCCGGCGAGCGCGTCGCCGACGTCGGCGTCTTCCGCGGGGACGAGGCGCGGCATCACCTCGAGCACCGTGACCTTCGAGCCGAACCGCGCGTACAGCTGCGCGATCTCGAGCCCGACGGCACTGCCGCCGACCACGAGCAGGCTCGGCGGAAGCTCGGCGAGCGAGAGCGCCTCGGTGCTCGTGAGGTGCGGCGTCTCGGCCAGACCGGGGATCGGCGGTGCCCACGGTGAGGCGCCGGTAGCGACGACGATCTTGTTCGCGCGAATCGGTCGTCCGTCGACAACGACGCCATCGCGGCTAAGTCGCGCGTGCCCGCGGACGAGCGACGCCGACGGATAGGCTGCGAGGAGGTCGACGTACTTGGTCCGGCGCAGCTCGGCGACGAGCTGATCCTTCTGCGCGATCGCGGCGCCGAAGTCGAGCACGTCGAGCCGCGCACGGATCCCGGCGAACGCGTGGTGCTCGATTCGATGGAACGCCTCGGCGGCGCGGATCAACGTCTTCGACGGTACGCAGCCGACGTTCACGCAAGTGCCGCCGAGCGTGCAGCGCTCGATGATCGCGACGCGCGCACCGAGATCGGCAGCTCGGATCGCCGCGGCAAACGCTGCGGAGCCGCCGCCGACCACCGCGAGGTCATAGTCTTGACCGGCAGCTGCGTATCCCTCGGGCAATGGACGCGATCGGTGGGCGATCACGCGATAGCCCGCGCCGACGATCGCTGCATCGAGCACGGCCGCGTCGAGCGAGGCATCGACGATGATGCGCGTCTTGCCTTCGGCGTGCCGCGTGGCGGTGTCGACCACCCCGGGCACGCGGCGAAGCGCGTCGTCGATCGTGCGAGCGCAGTGCTCGCAGGTCATGCCCGCGATCTCGAGTGTCCATTCGCTGGTCTTCATCGGTGATGTCCTTGGATGATCCCGTTCGTCATCACTATGGCCCCCGTACCTAGGTACGGAGTCAAGCGGATCGGCGAACGTCACTCGTGTCTGTTGGACGGTCCGTGTTTCTCGCGTCACCGCGATGGTCACCTGTAACCGCGAACGTCACAGCGTGGTAGCGGACGATCGGGCGCTTGCGCTGGCACGGGTGCTGCGTGTAAACGGCGGCGTGAACAAACTCGTCGTCTCGATCCTCCTCTTCGGTCTCGCGGCGTGTAGTCGCGAGAGTTCGTCGTCCCAGCAAGCCGCCGATCGGCCGGCCGCCGTCCTTCCGGCGGGTATGTCCCGGGTCACCGACCCGAGCCAGGTCTGCATGGTGAACGACCAGTTCATGGGTCGCGCGCAGATCCCCGTCGAGGTCGACGGGCGCACGTATTACGGGTGCTGCCCGATGTGCAAGGACCGGCTCAACAACCAGCCCGCGATCCGTACGGCACGGGATCCGGTGAGCGGCGAAGAAGTCGACAAGGCAAGAGCCGTCATCATCCAGGACTCGTCGGGCAAGGTCCTGTACTTCGCGAGCGAAGACACGCTCGAGCGCTACCGCGGCTAGGCAACCAACACGGAAGGAACGAGATGACTCTCCTCGAGCTCGTGCTTGCCACATTCTTGACCATCACCGCAGCGGCGTGTTCGAAGAGCCCCGCTGCCGCGACCACTGCAACTGCGGGTGCGACGACGGCGCCGCCGTCCGGGACCGCGATCCAGACGCCCGAACAAGCGACACCGATGCTCGCCGCGTACGAACGCGTGCGCGTGTCGCTCGCGGCGGACGACGCGAACGTGGCCGATGCGGCACGCGAAATCGAAGCGGCGGCCTTGGCCGCCGCCGCAACGCCTGGCGCGTCCGAGCGTTACAAGGCGATCGCGAGCGGAGCCGCGGCCCTCGCCACCGCGACCGAGCTCGCCGACGCGCGCAAAGCGTTCGGCGAGATCAGCCGGCAGGTCGTCGAGCTCCTCGCCGCCGACAAGACGCTCGCGCAAGGCAAGTTCGTGTTCGAATGCCCGATGGCGAAGGGTTATCGCAAGTGGGTGCAGACGTCCGACGCACTCGAGAATCCGTACATGGGCAAGCGGATGCTCCACTGCGGTGGCGAGAGCACCTGGGACTGAACGTCTACGGTCTCGATCGGCGTCTCATGGAACGGCGCGGTGCACGTACTGCATCGGCGTCGGGCCCATGAGGGCGTGCAGGGAGGTGCTGTTGGCGACGATCGCCCACGGATGGTTCGCGCCACCTAGCGTTGTCGTCGTGTCGACCGCGATCACGCGCGGCAGCCAGGTCTCGCCGTAGTCACGCGACTCCTTGTAGCCGGCGGGGTCATCGATGCTGTCCCCGCTGTCGCCATGCCGCCACAGGATGTGAACGCCGCCGCCGGGGGCCATCCACACGTGCTGGTGATTGCGATCGATCCCGGTGTCCTCGGCAAGAACGCGCGCCGTCCCCCAGGTCACGCCTCCGTCGCTCGACGTGTTGTAGCCGATGCGGTCTGGCGGCAACGTGCCGCCGCTCGTCGCGGGCTCGCGCTGCCAGCACGCGAACACGTGACCATCGGCGGCGGTGATCTGGACGCGGGCCTGCCGGCTGCTCGCCGTCGTGCTCTCGCCGATCGGGACCGGCGTACCCCACGTGGCCCCGTTGTCGGCCGAGCGTATGTAGAGCGTGGGCCCCGCGCCGACGCTGCCGTTCGCGTCGGTGTATCCGACGTGAACGGTCGCACCATCGACGGCGACCGTCTGGCCACCGCCGTACGTGCCGAGGCCGGAGGCGAGCGGCGTCGCGCTCCACATGTCGCCGCGGTTGGTCGAGCGGAAGTACCAGAGGCTCGCGCCCGCACCAGATGTGGGGCCGCTGACGCCGACGAAGTGGACGTAGTCTTGATACGCCGCGACGCGGCCCCGGAAGATCAGCGATGCACCGGAATTGACCGCGACCGGGTTCGTCCATGTATCGCCATTGTTGTCAGAACGGCGGAACTGTAGCAGCCGGCCGCCCGCGGTCGCCGACGACGCCATGTCGTTGTCGGCGGTGACGAGATACAGCGTGTCGCCGAGCGCGTAGAACCCGCCGTACATCGCGGGGAAGTTACCGGCCGCCGTCGCGATCACGGTGGGTGACGTCCAGGTCACGCCATCGGCGGATCGAAGATGGACGAGCTGTCCATTCTTGTGGCCGACGATGTGGATCTGATTGCCGAGCGCGAGCCGTCCCAGATCGTCGACGAGCTCGGTCGGACCCGACCACATCGACGTCGACTGCGACCCGTCCGGATCTGCTTCGCCGGTTCCGGATCCGGGACCGTCCACGGTCGACGGCGATCCGGACCCGCAGGCAACCGCGCTGGCGGCGAAGACCGCGACCGTTCGCACCCCCATCGACTCAGGCTACCACGCGCTCACGGCGCGATGAGGAGTGCGCTGCGCGAGAGCGCGAACGCCTGGTCCGCCGTGAGGATGGTGCCATCTTCCATCAGGTTGTCGGTGCCAGGCGTCGTGTCGTCGAGAGGGTCGGGGTAGGTCATCCCGGAGATGCCGCGATTCTGGACGTGTTGCAGCGCGAGGAAGTGCGCGGCCTCGTGCGCCGCGATGCGCGCCATCTCGAGGTCCGGAAAGCCACCGCGGACGATGACGCCGAAGTAGTAGCTGCCGCGGATCGGTGGGCCCGGTGTCCCGAGCGAGAGCCCGGCGACCCCCGCGGGCAGGCCCTCGACGAAGAACACGTCGAGACCGTCCAGCGCGCGATCCGCGACGAGGCTCGGCATCATCGCGGCCTGGCTGTTCGGTGCTTCCTGCGGTTCGCTGAACTGCGTGATGCGTTCGAAGGCGGTGCCGCTGAGGCGTTCGACGCCACCGATCGTGACGGTGATGCCGGCCTGCGCGAAGAGCCGCGCGAGCTCGTCCTGGAACGCGGGCGTGTCGGGATCGGCGAGCGTGTCGGAGACGACATACAGGTTGAGCGGCAGCGCGTTCGCGCCGTCGTCCTCCGGCATCACGATCGTCACGGTCACCGGGCCCGGGCGATTCGACGCGACGCGCAGGCGCGCGCGTCCAGCGGACACGCTCTGATCAGGACGGTACGGGTAGACGTGCGTGAACGTGCCGAGCCGGATCGACTGGAACAGGCCGCCGGGCATCTGCCCGATCTGTTCCTGCTCGTAGCTCGCTTGCATCGCTGGACCCGGCGCACCGGCGGGCAGCTGGACGAGGTCGGCGCCTCCGAGCTCGAAGGCACCGAGCGCGAACAGCGCATCGCCCGCGCCTTCGATCACGACGGTGATCGAGCGGGTTCCACTCGGGACCTCGAACGCGATGTCTTCCGACAGGCCCGAGGCAGCGACCGTGGCTTCGATCGCGACCTCGCGGGGCGGTGGTCCGTCGTCGGGGCCGCCGCAACCCATGACAACCAGAAAGCAGAAGCTCGTCGCGTACCGCACGCGCGGAGCATCGCCGTTTCCTTGAGAGCTGGCCACCGCGCTCCTATCGCAATCGCGGTCGGCTCGTGCACACGGTGTCACGCCGTGACCCAAACGGTCACACATCGCAAAGGCCCGCAGAGGATCGGACAGCGACACGCTTGCACGTGTCATGGTCCCAGAGGCGCCGACTCGTATCGCCGAACAACCCCCATGAGCCCGCATTCCCATCACGAGGATCACGCACGCGACGATCGCGAGGCACCGACGGCGATCATCGATCCGGTCTGCGGCATGGCGGTCATGCCGATGACGACGCATCGAACGACGCGCGCCGGATCGATCGTGTTGGTGGGGGGCCTGATCGCATCGTGCGGAGACAATGTCCGGATCGATGCAGACGCTGCTGTTGTCGAGCGAGATAGCTCGATCGACGGCGCGCCACAGCCCGTCGTGCTCGTCAAGACATGGGGCGGGCTCGGGACCGCGCCCGGCCAGTTCGTCGAACCGAGCAGCGTCGAGCTCGATAGCGCAGGGTTCGTCTACGTCGCGGGTCACGAGGATCGCGTCCAGAAGTTCACGCGCGACGGCGAGCTCGTGAAGATCTGGGGCACCAGCGGCACGGGCGACGGACAGTTCGATCATCCGCACGGGCTCGCGATCGATCGCGCGCGGGGCGACCTCATCTACGTCGGCGACCAAGAGAACGGCCGCATGCAGGTCTTCACGCCCGATGGCACGTTCGTGCGCTTGTGGACCGATCCGCAGTTCCAGCACATCCACGACGTCGGGATCGATCCGGGCTCCGGGGACGTCTTCATCGGCGACTACGAGCTCGATGTCCTCCAGCGCTTCACGTCGACGGGGCAACCGGTCGCCGAGCTCGGTGGTAGCGGCACCGGACCCGGACAGTTCGACGGGATCTGGGGCGTGTCGACGGATAGCAGCGGGAACATCTACGTTGCCGACACGTTCAACCGCCGGATCCAGAAGCTCGCGCCCGACGGGGCCTTCGTCGCCGAGTGGCGGTCGTACGCCGGCGGGGTCACGTTTCAGAAGCCGACAGGCGTGTTCGTCGACGCGCGCGACGTCGTCCACGTCTGCGATTCGCTCGCAGAGACCGTGGTGCTGTTCGATCGCGACGGCGGGTTCATCGAGCAATGGAAGCTGCGTGACGTACTGGGGCAACCCTCCGAGCCCGAGGACATCGTGCTCGATCCGACCGGCGAGCGCATCTACGTCGTCGAGGTGCGGAGCCACCTCGTGCACTATCTGAATCGACGGTGATCCGGACATCGCGCAGGGAGTCGCCATGGAGCCAATGATTCATGGGATCCGCGCCGCCGCGCTCGCGCTGTTCGCGGTCGGGTGCGCGAGCGGCGTTCGCACGTCCTTCCGTCCGACGGACGCGTCGTTCAGGCCGCGTCCCGCAGCCAAGCCACCGGTTTACGTCCGGTCGGCGGACGTACCGAGCGGGCCGATGCGTTCGGTCGGCATCATCGAGGTCACCGTGCCCGAGGGCCGCGGGATCGAGGGTGCGATCGAGGCCGCCGCGACGAAAGGCCAGGAGATCGGTTGCGGACTGCTCGTCGAGCATTCGGTGTTCGGTGAGCTCGAGGCACGGACGTTCTTGGATCACGGCGCGGCCGTCACGTTGGTCCACGGCGGGCCGCCGCATGTCCAGAACCCGAGTCCCCGCTTGCTCACGATGGAGTTCGACTGCGTCGTTCGGGCAACTCCCATAAAGCGAGCATGATCGAATCGGTAACCGATCGCCGCTGTTGCCGGCACGACGAGCAGGATCGTGGCCACTCGAAGACGAATCATCATTTGCATGATGAGTGACCGCTGCCCTCTGGACCTTCGCTCCAGACACGCGCGAAATCAGGGTTGCTGTGCGTGAGCGACTCCGTCACCTGTAACCGATGAGGTCACAGCCTCGAAGGGTGCGCGGCATGCAGGTATGCGGATCCGTTGCAGGTACCTTTGGTCCATCGCTTGCGGTACGAAGCCGAGAACATGAGGACGCGTATTCGGGTGCTGGCCGGGCACCGGCACTTCGACTCCACAACGATGCAAGCACTCCTGTTCGCGCTGCTCGTGGGTTGCGCTCCTCGCGCGCTGTCGGTCACCGCCGATCATCCCGCGAACCCGGACGCACAGGCGGGCCGGCTCGCTGGGCCACCGGCGGCGCTCCATGCTGATGGCAGCGAACCACCTGCGGGCGGTCCCGGCACGATGCCGACGGCACCCACGTCCGGGCACGAACATCACGAGCAAGCACCGCCGACGCCAACGCCACCCGCCACGGGACACGAGCATCACGATCAACCATCGGTGCCGTCGGGCAAGCCCGATCCCACGACGTCTCCGGACGATCCGAAGCAGCCGGCCGCGAAGAAGTCGGCGGTCGACAAAGAGCCGGAGCCGAAGAAGCCGGCTCCGAAGAAGCCGGCGGTGGACAAGAAACCGGAGCCGAAGAAGCCGGCCCCGAAGCAACCCGAGAAGAAGCCCGAGCCGCAGCAGCCCGTCGATCCGCACGAGGGTCATCACTGATGAAGGCGCTCGGCTTGGCGCTCGCGGTCGCGATCGGCGGCTGCGTTCCATCACGTACCGCGGTGTTCGGCCCGGTCGATCGCGAGATCGAGCGCCGGCTCGGAGTCGGGGCGACGTGGTACGAGCACGCCGACCCACGCGTGCCTGCTGCGGTCACCGCGCTGCTCGAGAAGCCGCTCGATCGCGATGCCGTGATCCGGATCGCGCTCGCCACGAACCGGCGTCTCCAGGCGCAATACGATTCGCTCGGGATCGCGGCGAGCGAGATCGCGTCGGCGACCGTGCTCCCGCCGCTCGAGGTCGACGTCGAGACGAAGCTCGCGCTCGATGGCCCGGGCGACGAGCTCGAGCTCGACGTCATCCAGGACGTCCTCGAGCTGATCCAGCTGCCGCAGCGGCGGGGCGTCGCGCGCGCGGATCTCGCCGGTGCGCGCGCGCGTGCGGTCGCGGCGACGATCGATCTCGTGGTGCGGGTCGAGATCGCGTACGTCGATCTGGTCGCGGCGCAGCAGGAGCTCGAGCTGCGCCAGACCGCGTTCGATGCGGCGAGCGCGTCCGCCGAGGTCGCCGAGCGCCAGCACGCGGCCGGCAACATCGCCGATCTCGCGCTCGTCCGCGAACGCGATCAGCGCGAGCAAGCGCGGATCGATCTCGGTCGCGCGCAAGTCGACGTCGAGGCTCGCCGCGAGGTGATGAACGAGGTGCTCGGGTTGTCGGGCGCCGCCACCCGGTGGACGGTCGGCAGCCGGCTCGCGGAGCTTCCCGCGGCACTACCAAACCTCGACGGCCTCGAGCGCGACGCGATCGCGAGCAGCCTGGATCTCGAGGCGATCCGCGCCGACGCCGACGCCGCCGCCGGACGCGTCGGGCTCGCGCGCGTCCGCGCGTGGTTGCCGAAGCTCGGCGTCGGCGTGTCCGCCGACCACAAGGACGGCGAGTGGGACGCGGGGCCCGCGATCAGCATCGGGCTGCCGCTGTTCAACCAGCAGCAAGGTCCGCGGGCGCGGGCGAACGCGGAGCTCCGGCGCGCGCAGAACACCGCGATCGCGACCGCGGTCGAGCTTCGCGCACGCGCGCGCGCGGCGAGGCAGCGCGTGCTCGGCACCTACGCCGAGGCGCGCCACCTGCGCGATGTCGTGCTACCCCAACGCCAGCGTCTCGTCGACGAGACGCTGAAGCAATACAACGCGATGAACGCCTCGACGTTCGAGCTCCTGACTGCCCGTCGCGATCTCGTCGACGCCGGGCGCCAGTACGTCGACGCGCTCCGCCGGTTCTGGCGCGCGTCCGCGGATGCCCGCGCGCTGGCGCGCGGGGCGATGCCGCGTGCCGTCGACGATGACGTTCGTGCGCCGACCTCGCGAGGCGGCAGAGAGGGACATTAGATGATCGACCGCCGAGCACTTCTCCAGTCGGGCCTGGCCGCGAGTGCGGCCATCCTCGCACGTGCGCGCCTCGCCGCGGCGCAGGCGCCGGACCATGGCGGGCATGGCGCGCACAAGCCCGCGCCGGTCGGCCCGATGAAGCTGACCAAGGGTCGCGCGGTGCCGGGCGAGAACTACACGCCGGTCGTCCAGCCGAACGGCTGGACCTTGCCGTTCGAGAAGAGGGCCGGCGCGAAGGTGTTCCACTTGATCGCGGAGCCCGTGAAGCACGTGATCGCGCCGGGTCTCGAGATCGAGGCATGGGGCTACAACGGCTCGACCCCCGGCCCGCTGATCGAATGCGTGGCGGGCGACAAGGTCCGGATCTACGTCACGAACAAGCTACCCGAGGCGACGAGCGTGCACTGGCACGGCGTGTTCCTGCCGAACGGCATGGACGGTGTGGCCGGCTTGAACCAGAAGGCGATTCCGCGCGGCGAGACGTACAAGTACGAGTTCACGATGCAGAAGCCGGGGACGTTCATGTATCACCCGCACTTCGACGAGATGATCCAGATCGCGCTCGGGATGGTCGGCATGATCGTCGTCCATCCGAAGCAGCGCGACGCACGCCGGGTGCGCGACTACTCGCTGATGGCCCACGAGTGGAAGATCCCGATCGGCTCGAAGCGGCCCGATCCGCTCGCCATGAACGACTTCAACGTGCTGACGTTCAACAGCAAGGCGTTTCCGGGGACCGAGCCGCTCGTCGCCGAGCTCGGCGACCTCGTGCGCATCCGGCTCGGCAATCTCGGCCCGATGGATCACCACCCGCTCCACCTGCACGGCTATGCGTTCGAGGTCACGGAAACCGACGGCGGCCCGGTGCCGAAGGGCGCGCGCCAGCCCGAGACCACCACGCTCGTTCCGGTCGGCGCCGTCCGCGTGATCGAGTTCGTCGCCGACGCGCCGGGTGACTGGGCGTTCCACTGCCACATGACCCACCACATCATGAACCAGATGGGGCACGACGCGCCGAACATGATCGGCGCCAACACGAAGGGGCTCGATGCGCGCGTCGGCCGTGTCGTGCCGGGCTACATGACGATGGGCGCGTCGGGTATGGGCGACATGCACCAGATGGAGCTGCCGTCGAACAGCATCTCGATGCTCGGCGGCGACGGGCCGTTCGGGCTCATCGACATGGGCGGCATGTTCACGAACGTGAAGGTGCGCAAGCGGCTCGTGGGCGACCAGGACCCGGGCTGGTTCGAGCATCCCGCCGGCACCGTGGCCGGCAAGGCAACCGCCGACGAGCTCGCGCGCGACGGCATCAAGGTCTGATCGGAGTGATGATGATGAAGACGATCCTGCTCACCCTCGTGCTCGCCGCGTCGTGCAGCGGCGGCAGCTCCTCGAAGCCGGGGACGACAGCGCCACCGACGGATCCGGTCCCGATGACCGAGCCGGCGCCGGCGGTCACGGGAGGCGAGCCGGCGAAACCCGACGTGCCCGCGAAACCAGCCGAGCCACCAGCGCCGGATCCCGCGAAGGTAAAGGCGGAGCTGCTCGCCGCCGAGACCGCCGCGTTCGAGAAGGCCAAGCCGGTGTTCGAGAAGGCGTGCTCGAAGTGCCACACCCAGGGCGGCAAGAAGGCCACGAAGAAGAAGCTCGACCACTTCGACATGACGACGTATCCGTTCGGCGGTCACCACGCGATGGAGATCAGCGGCGCCATCCGCAAGTCGCTCGGCATCGACGGCAGCAAGCCGACCATGCCGTTCGACAAGAAGGGCTCCGTCAAGGGCGAAGATCTCGCGCTGATCGCCGCGTGGGCCGACGCATTCGATGCCTCGCACAAGGGCGGTGCGCACGAAGGCCACGGCGATCACGGCCATGGCGAGCACAAACACTGAGCGCGATGTGGAGCTCCTGATCCCGCTCGCAGCGCTCGCCCTGGTCGCGGCGGTCCTTGTGATCCGGCGCCGCGGACGTTCCGGTTGTCCGCGGTGCGACTCGTGAGTCGACCGCGTCCGGCAGAATGCCGGGCTGCGTGGTTTGGCTCGTACCGCGGTCCACTGCGTCATCGGCGAGATTGGTCGCGCGAACGGTCACCTTCGCCCGTCGCGGATTACCCGTGAGAATCCTGTCGAGCCTAGTGAGGACCGGAGCGGCCGTTTCCGTGGGAATGCGCGAGTGCACGAACCGTGTATAGTGTCCCGGTGACTCGTCGCGTGCGCCGGATCGTCTTCACCGCAGCGGTGGTGCCGCTGGTGGTGCTGATTGGTCTGCGCTCGGCCTGGGCCAGCTACGCTTGCAGCATCACCGGCGAGGTGCTTGCTGATTGCTGCTGTCCCAAGAAGGCCGACCGCGAGCGCGCGCCCCTCGATGGCGCGCCGCGCGTGGAGGCGAGCTGTTGCTGTGACGTCACGTTCACCGAGCTCTCCAAGGGATCGGATGTCCGCGAAAACGATCGGTCGCGAGCGCTCGATGCGCCCATGATCCCGATCGAGGCTGGGATCCCGGTCAACGTCGCCCCACGTGGAGTCGTGGCGTCGACGCGCATCGAGCTCGCTCGACCGCCGCCTCGCGACGTTCCCACGTATCTGGTGAACCGCACGATCCTGCGCTGAGCGCTCCGCCCGGATCGGGTGAGGTGCGCTCGTCCGATCGCGGGCACGGTGGCCCCCGGGTCACCGCCGTGGCCTTCGTGTTGCGTGCTGATGGCGCGACCGATGGCGATCGCCGCGACCGTTCGCGCCACAGGAGCGAGCAGCATGCAATGGATCACCTCGCCGATCACCGGCGTCTTCCTCATCACATATCTCACGACCGGATGTGCCGGCGCGCACCAGCGCGAGGATGCCCTGTGGCGCGAATACCGCGGGCGCGCCGGTGCGGGCGAAGCGGTGGACGAGGCACGGTTGTTCGCGGACGACAAGAAGCTCGATCGCGAGAAGCTCGTACGCGCGGTGCTCGCCCGGAACCCGAGCATCGCCGCGGCTCGCGAAGGCTTGCGCGCGGCGCTCGAGGAGGTCCCGCAGGCGACCGGGTTTGACGATCCTCTGATCGGCTACGAGCTCGCGCCGCTCAGCATCGGCAGCGATCTCCCGTACGGACAGGTTATCTCGATCCGTCAGAAGCTGCCGTTTCCCGGCAAGCGCCGACTCGCCGGCGAGGTCGCGCTGGCGCTGGCCGAGGTCGACGCGGCCCAGATCGATGTCGTTCGTCTCGAGCTCGCGCAGATGGTGTCGGAGCTCTACGACGACCTGTACGTCGTCCAGCGTGCGCTCGAGATCAACACGCACCACCGCGAGTTGTTCGAGCAGATGAAGAAGAGTGCCGAGGTGCAGTACGTGGCGGGGCGGGGCGCACAGCAGGATCCGATCCAGGCCGAGGTCGAGCTCGCCAAGCTCGCGCGCGAGCGACTCGCGCTTGGAGCCGAGCACGACCAGATCGTCGCGCGGATCAATGGGCTCCTGCACCGTCGGCCGTCCGCAGCGCTTCCGGACCCGCCGCCGGATCTCGGGCTGGCGACTGCGCCGCCCGGGACGAGCATGGAGCTCCAGGACCTCGCGGTGCGCCGGCGTCCGCACCGTGAAGCTGCTCGCGCGCGGATCCGCGCGGCGCGCGCGAAGGTCGAGGTCGCCGAGCGCGCCTATTACCCCGACTTCGAGTTGACCGGTTCGTACAACTCGATGTGGCCGATGACCGAGCATCGCTGGATGGTGGGCGTGATGATCGACGTTCCGATCTTCCGCGACAAGCGGCGCGCGGCGGTCGCGCAGGCGCAGGCTGGAGCCGCGCGCGCCGGGTTCGAGGACGAGCGTCTCGTCGACGAGATCCGAGTCGAGGTCGACCGCGCGCATCGTCGCGTCGTCGAAGCCGAGGCGCTGGTCGCGGTGCACGAGAAGCAGCTCGTGCCCGCCGCGCGCGCGCAGGTCGATGCGGCGCGCGCGGGCTTCACGTCGGCGCAGACGAGCTTCCTCGCCGTCGTCGAGGCGCACAAGAACCTGCGCGAGAGCGAGCTCGAGCTCGTGATGGCGCGCGCGGAGCTCTCCCGGCGCCGCGCCGCGCTGGCCCGTGTCGTCGGGGTGATTCCCGGCTTGCCGCAAGGAGGAACGCCATGAACATCTCGATCAGCCGTCGCAAGATCGTCAAGCTCCTCGTGATCGTCGGCGTGCTCGCAGCCGCGGCAGTGTTCGGTGGGCGCCACCTGATCGCCTGGTTCACCGGCGAGGACCTCGGCGGTGGCGCGACCTCGAAGCAGGAGCGGGCGAGCGCCGGGGCCTTTCAGGTCGAGGCCGCGCTGCGCCCCGATCCACCGAAGGAGAAGGGCAACGCGCTCGTCGTTCGCCTCGCCGACCAGGCGGGCAAGCCCGTCGAGGACGCCGAGGTCACCGTCACGTACGTGATGCCCGCGATGGGCTCGATGCCCGAGATGCGGGGCACGGCCGAGGTCTCCGCGAAGGGCGGTGGCCGCTACGACGCGCGCTTCGATCTGCCGATGGGGGGAAGCTGGACGCTCGAGGTCAAGGCCGCGCGCGGCGGCACGTCCGGCTCCGCGCGGTTCCAGATGACGGTCGGCACGACGGGGCTCAAGGCGCTCGGCGGCGCCGGCGGTAAGCCGGCCGAGCCAACGGAGATCGAGGAGCCCGCGCTCCCCGCGCTCCAGCTACCCGCGCCCGCGCTCGACGCCCTCCGCGCCGCGTTCGCCGCCACCGAGCGCGTGCGCGCGGAGCTCGCGGCCGATCGCGTCGACGGCGTCGCGGCACCCGCGCGCGAGGCGGCGCAGGCGATCCGCGCGGCGCAGGCGGCGTTGCCGCAGGCGAGCTCCGACCTCCGCGACTGCCTCGGCCAGGCGGTCGCGGCCGGCGAGCAGCTCGCCGCCGCCAAGGACCTCGCGACCGCGCGGCGCGCGTATGGCGAGCTGAACCGGTTCCTGATCGCGCTCGCCACCGCGGACCCGCGACTACAGGAAGGCTGGCACGTGTTCCGCTGCCCGATGGCCGAGGGGTTCAAGAAATGGATCCAGCGCTCGCCCACGCTCGAGAACCCATACATGGGTCAGGCGATGCCGACGTGCGGCAGCAGCTCCTCGTGGGGCGTCGCGCCCAAGGACGACGGGGGCGTCTCGCACGAGGGCCACGGCCACGACGGCAAGGACGCCTCCTTCTACACGTGCTCGATGCACCCGTCGGTGCGCGATCAGCAGCCCGGTACGTGCCCGATCTGCTCGATGAACCTCTCGCCGGTCACGTTCGACGAGGAGGAGAGCGGCGTGATCTTCGTCGACCAGGCGCGCCGCGACGCGATCGGCGTGCGGACCGCGAAGGTCGTGCGCGCGCCGATGTCGCGATCGATCCGTGCCGTCGGCCGCGTCGCCTACGACGAGAAGCGGCTCGAGGACGTGACGCTCAAGCTAGGCGGGTTCATCTCGAAGCTGCACGTCTCCGAGACCGGCCAGCCGGTCAGGAAGGGACAGGTGCTGTTCACCCTGTACAGCCCCGAGCTGTACGCGGCGCAGCAGGAGTACCTGCTCGCGCGCGAAGGCTCGCAGGATGGTCGCGGCGAGTACCTCGTGCGGGCCGCCGAGAAGAAGCTCGAGCTGTGGGGGCTCTCGCGCGCGCAGCTCGACGCGCTCGCCAAGCGCGGCAAGCCGATCGAGGACGTGCCGTTTCACTCGCCGGCCACCGGCTTCGTGATCGAGAAGAACGTCGTCGACGGTGCCGCCGTGATGACCGGGCAGCGTCTGTTCCGGATCGCGGCGCTCGATCGCGTATGGGTCGAGGCCGACGTCTACGAGTCCGATCTCGCGCTGATCGAGAAGGGCACGCGCGCCGTCGTCACGCTCAGCTACCTGCCGGGCAAGAGCTACGACGGCAAGGTCGCGTACGTCTACCCGTACATCGATCCCGGATCGCGCACCGGCAAGGTGCGTATCGAGCTGCCAAACGACAAGCTCGAGCTCCGGCCTGACATGTACGCGACAGTCGCGTTCCAGATCGAGCTCGGGCCGCGGCTCCAGATCGCGATCAGCGCGGTCGTGTACACGGGGCCGCGGCGGCTCGTGTTTCTCGACCTCGGGGAAGGCCGGCTTCGCCCGCAGGAGGTCACGCTCGGTGCGCGCAACGAGGATCTCGTCGAGGTGATCCGAGGCTTGCGCGAGGGCCAGACGGTGGTCGCCTCCGGCAACTTCCTGATCGCGGCCGAGAGCCGGATCCGCTCGAACGCGAAGTTCTGGACTGAGGAGCGCGCGGGCACGGCGCCGAGCGCGACGCCGGATGCGGGCACCGGTTCCGCGATGCCGCCGCACGACGCGATGCCCAGCATGCAGATGGGAGGCGAGCGATGAAGCCCGCCGAGGGCGGTGGCGTGATCGGCCGCGTGATCGGCGCGAGCGCCCGCAACCCACTGCTGACCATCCTCGTGGTCGGCGCGCTCGCGGCGTGGGGTTGGCTGTCGCTGCGCCGCGCGCCGCTCGACGCGATCCCGGACCTGTCCGACGCGCAGGTGATCATCTTCACCGAGTGGATGGGCCGCAGCCCGGACCTCGTGGAGGATCAGATCACGTATCCGATCTCGACCTCGCTGATCGCCGCGCCGGGCGTGAAGTACGTGCGCGGCCAGTCGATGTTCGGGATGTCGTTCGTGTACGTGATCTTCGACGACGGCACCGACATCTACTGGGCGCGCAGCCGCGTGCTCGAGTACCTGAACGAGGCGCAGGCGCGGCTGCCCGACGGCGTGAACCCTGTGCTCGGCCCCGACGCGACGGGCGTCGGCTGGGTGTTCGAGTACGCGCTCGTCGACAAGACCGGCAAGCACGACCTAGCCCAGCTGCGCTCGATCCAGGACTGGAACATCCGCTACGCGCTCGAGAGCGTGCCGGGCGTGGCGGAGGTCGCCTCCGTGGGCGGCTTCGAGAAGCAGTACCAGATCGCGATCGATCCGACGAAGCTGCGCGCGTTCGGCGTCACGCTCCAGGACGTGATGATGGCGGTGCGACGCTCGAACGAGGACGTCGGCGGCCAGGTGATCGAGATCGCCGGCCACGAGCACGTGATCCGGGGCCGCGGCTACGTCAAGTCGATCCGCGATCTCGAGCTGATCCCGATCAAGTTGGGTGGCGCGATGCCGGCCGGCGACGGCATGACGGCCGGCGACCGCACCACCGGCGGCGACGCCATGACGGGCGGCCTACCAGGCGCCGCGCGCTCCGGCGGAGCGCCGGTCTACGTCAAGGACGTCGGCTACGTCAGCGTCGGCCCCGACATCCGGCGCGGGCTCGCCGAGCTCGACGGTAAGGGCGAGGTCACCGGCGGGATCGTGATCATGCGCTACGGCGAGAACGCGCTCGACGTGATCGACGCGGTGAAGGCGCGCATCGCCGAGGTCGAGAAGACGCTGCCCGAGGGGGTGGATATCGTCGTCACCTACGATCGCTCGGGCCTGATTCGCGCATCGATCGAGACGCTGAAGCACACGTTGATCGAGGAGATGATCGTCGTCTCCATCATCATCTTCATCTTCCTCCTCCACGTTCGCAGCGCGCTGATCCCGATCCTCACGGTGCCGCTCGGCATCCTGCTCGCGTTCATCCCGATGTACTTCCAGGGCCTGACCGCGAACATCATGTCGCTCGGCGGCATCGTGGTCGCGATCGGCGCGATGGTCGACGCTTCGATCATCATCATCGACAACATCCACAAGAAGCTCGAGGACTGGGAGCATGCCGGGCGGCCCGGCGATCGAACGAGCGTCATCGTCGCGGCGATGCAGGAGGTCGGGCCGTCGATCTTCTTCTCGCTGCTCGTGATCACGGTGTCGTTCATCCCGGTGTTCACGCTCGAAGGCACCGAGGGCCGACTGTTCAAGCCGCTCGCGTTCACGAAGACCTACTCGATGGGGTTCGCGGCGATCCTCGCGGTGACGCTGACGCCCGCGCTCGCGGCGGTCATCATCCGCGGCAAGATCCGCGGCGAGGAGAAGAACCCGCTCAACCGCTGGCTGATCGCGGCGTACTCGCCGGTCGTGCGGTTCGTCGTGCGTCACCGCTGGGCGGTCATCGGTGCGGCGGTGACCGCGATGGTGCTGACCGTGCCGGCCTACTTCCGGCTGGGCAACGAGTTCATGCCGCCGCTCAACGAGGGCGCGATCCTCTACATGCCGACCGCGCCGCCGGGCATGTCCGATGCCGAGGCGTCGCGCATCCTCCAGCAGATGGATCGCGAGCTCCGCGAGTTCCCCGAGGTCGAGAGCGTGTTCGGCAAGATGGGACGCGCGGAGACCGCGACCGATCCGGCGCCGCTCGGCATGGTCGAGACCGTCGTCATGCTCAAGCCGCGAGACGAGTGGCGTCCCGGGATGACCTGGGATCAGCTGATCCGCGAGATGGAGGAGAAGCTGCAGTTCCCGGGCATGCCGAACATCTGGTGGATGCCGATCCAGACCCGGACCGAGATGCTCTCGACCGGCATCCGCAGCAAGCTCGGCGTCCAGGTGTTCGGCAGTAACCTCGTCGAGATCGAGGAGGCATCGATCGCGATCGAGCGCGCGCTCGCGAATGTGCCGGGCACGCGCAGCGCGTTCG
Organism: uncultured Kofleriaceae bacterium; assembly: GCA_964617845.1. GTDB lineage: Bacteria > Myxococcota_A > Polyangia > Haliangiales > Haliangiaceae > JABFXX01. Next base: position 263,451 of record CAZUAR010000002.1, read on the forward strand.
CCGACCGTTCTACCGGCGGCTTCTACGTCGACGTGATCGCCGATCGCGAGGCCGCGGCGCGCCACGGCCTGACCGTCGGCGATGTGAACGATGCGGTCCAGATCGCGATCGGCGGCATGAACGTGTCGCAGACGATCGAGGGCCGCGAGCGCTATGCGATCAACCTGCGCTACGCGCGCGAGTTCCGCGACGACCCCGAAGCGCTCGGCGACGTGCTGGTCGCGACGCGTACGGGCGCGCAGGTCCCGCTGTCGCAGGTCGCGCGCATCGAGACCGTCACCGGCCCGCCGATGATCCGATCCGAGGACGGCCGGCTCGTCGGCTTCGTGTTCGTCGACACCGATCGGCCGATCGCCGACTACGTCGCGGACGCGAAGAAGGTCGTCGAGCGCGACGTCAAGTTCGCACCCGGCATCCGCGTCGAGTGGGTCGGTCAGTTCAAGTACCTCGAGCGGGCGAAGGAGAAGCTGAAGATCGTCGTGCCGATCACGCTGCTCATCGTGTTCCTGCTCCTCTACTTCAACACGCGGAGCCTCGTCGAGACCGGGATCGTGCTGCTCGCCGTCCCGTTCTCGCTGATCGGTGCGATCTGGCTGCTCTACCTGCTCGACTACAACATGAGCGTCGCGGTCTGGGTCGGCCTGATCGCCCTCGCCGGCCTCGATGCGGAGACCGGGGTCGTGATGCTGCTCTACCTCACGCTGTCGCACCGGCGGCACGAGCAAGAAGGGCGGCTGCGCAACGCGGCCGATCTGGAGGACGCGATCGTCGAGGGCGCCGCGAAGCGGATCCGCCCGAAGCTGATGACCGTGCTCACGATGATGATCGGCCTGGTGCCCGTGTTGTGGAGCGCGGGCACCGGCGCCGACGTGATGAAGCGGATCGCCGCGCCGATGGTCGGCGGGCTCGCGACGTCGTTCTTGCTCGAGCTCACCGTCTACCCGGCGATCTTCGCGATCTGGAAGCGACGCCGGAACGGGTTCCCGACCGCCGCGGCGCGCCAGACCGCGCCGCCGGAATCCCCGGAACCCTCTCCCCCACCCGAACCTGCCGAGCCCACCAGGCCGCCCGAACCCTCGACCTGACCACGAAAGGAAGCCAACCATGCACAAGACCACTATCATCACGTTGCTCGCGATCGCACTCGGGGGCTCGACCGCAGCCGCGGATGAAAAGCGCCCGCGCCGCATCGAGCTCGCGGTCACTGAGAAGGGCTTTACGCCCGACAAGGTCGCGGTCAAGAAGGGCGAGCCCGTGCTCCTCGTCTTCACCCGCAAGACGGACAAGACCTGCACGAAGGAGGTCGTGATCCAGCTCGACGACAAGCAGAAGATCGAGAAGAAGCTGCCGCTCGACAAGGCCGTCGAGGTCGCGGTGACGTTCGGCAAGCCCGGCGAGCTGACCTACGCGTGCGGCATGAACATGGACAAGGGCGTCATCCGTGTGCAGTAGGCCGCCGGCCGTCCGCGCGCTGCTGCTCGCGGGTGCCGCGTGTCGCGCCGCGCCGCCGCCGGGCGCCGCCGTGCTCGTGCCCACCGCCACTCGCGATGGCGTGCCCGGCGCATCCACGTCGCTGCCACGCGTCCATCCTCCCACCGAATCGAAAGGAGCCTCTCGATGATCCGACTTCTGATGTGTCTTGCGCTTGTCGCCGGTGCCAGCTGCGATCGCGAGTCCGCGCCTACCGGCGCGCAGACGATACAGCCTGCCGAGACCGCCGCCGAGGTCGCGCCTGGCGTGACTCGCGTCGCCGACCCGAGCCAGGTGTGTATGGTCAACGACCAGTTCATGGGCAAGCCGCAGATCCCCGTCGACGTCGACGGCCGCACTTACTATGGCTGCTGCGCGATGTGCAAGGACCGGCTCCACAAGGAGCCGGCGACGCGGACCGCGCGCGATCCCGTCACGAACGAGGAGGTCGACAAGGCCAACGCCGTGATGGTGCGAGACACCAAAGGCAAGGTGCTCTACTTCGCGACCGAGGACACGCTGCGCCGCTACGCGGAGCAGCGGCGATGATCCGGGTCACCTTCGAACGGTCGCCGTCGGCGCGATGGTCGTTGTGTTCGTGATGGGACGCGGCGACGGGTGCCGTGCCGGTAACAAGCCGGTACTCGGCCCCAAGCACCGTATGCCCCGAACACGCAGCTCGGCGTCCCAACAGGTCGGCGATCACCTCGACCGGGCCGCTGGCGTTGGACCTGACGCGAACAACGATCAGATGCCGCCCAATGGCGACCGACCGACCCTCGAAGAGCGCCGACAGCTGGCGAAAAAGGGTCGCCTGCCGTGCTTCGTGACGACCCGCAACCCACTCACGAAATGGAGAGACTGATGTCCGATCTGAAACGAGGAATGATCATCGCGATCGCCGCCGGCTCGCTGTTCGCAGCCGCGTGTGGTAAGTCCGATACCAAGTCCACCGGTAACAAGGCCGCACCCGCGGAGAAGACACCGGCACCGGCGGCGGACCGGGTCGCGATCAACGTGACCGAGAAGGGCTTCGAGCCCGACAATGTCTCGGTATCGGGCGGCAAGCCGGTGACGCTGGTGTTCACGCGCACGACCGACAGTACGTGCGCGAAGGAGGTGGTCATCCCGCTCGACGGACAGAAGATCGAGAAGCCGCTGCCGCTGAACGAAGCGGTCGCGGTCGAGGTCACGTTCCCGAAGGCCGGCCAGATCACGTACGCGTGCGGCATGAACATGGTCAAGGGCGTGCTGACCGTGCAGTAGATCGACCACTGCTGGTACGGGCGCGAGCTAGAGCGAATCGAGATTCTCGGTGACGCTCGGCGGCGGAAGGCGCGGGAACGATCAGGGGGGAACACCGAGCGTGGCGCGCGACGAGCTCCGCGACATGAAGCTCGAAAAGCCCGACGATGAAGACCAAAAGACCGAAGCTCCCAAGACGCTAACGCCCGCGACCGACATAGAACGATCGATGGCGCACGGCTCGATGACGTGAGCGGCGGATGCGCCGCGTGCGGACACCCGAACCGCGACAATGGTTCGAGCAACGGTCGGCTCGATTTTCGTAAGCTAGCTCAGACGATTCCATCGGACCTGGTGCCGGGGATAGCGCCGGGTCTTTCTGTGGGTATAGGCACTCACGGCGCCAACCGTGACAGCCCTCTTCTATGTATGGTGAGTGGGAGGCCCGTTGCCTTGTTTTGGGCATTCAGCTATAGGGATCAGGTGCCTCGCCTGCTCCATGCCCTCTTGATCGCCGCCTTGCTGGTGACGATGAGCGGCGTGCTGACGGTGGCGAACGCCGACACCGCCGCGGAGTGCAGCGACTCGCCCGACGACGGCTGCCCGGACGGTGCTCCGTGGGGATGCTCGTCGCTCTGCACGAGCTGTCCTTGCACCTCGGTGACCATGCCGACAACGGCACTGGCCCTCGTGACCGTGCTGCCTGCTGAAACCTGGATCGCCAGCGTTCCGACCGAACGCTCGCATTTGCCCGCGCCGAGCCTCGCCGGCATCTTCCGTCCGCCCCGAGCCTCGTAGTCGCCCTACTCGTGGTGCGTGCATGCGGCGGTAGCCGTGTGCGCGCGCATAGGTGACTCGTGTCACCGCCCGTCGATCGCGACGGGCGGCGGCGAGGAGATCGACTCATGGCTCGTGGCCCGTTCGTCAAGCTAACTCTGTGCATCGTCGTGTTCGCCGCGTCTTCGGCGCGTGGTGACTCGCTCACGCGCGACCGCGTGATCGAGCTCGCGCGTACTCGTGCGCCGCAGGTCTTGGTCTCGCAGACTCGCGTTACCGAGGCACGCGGTGGTGTCACGACGGCGCGGATCCTCGCTCGCGAGAATCCCGTGATCGAAGCACTCGCGGGTCCGCGCTGGGCCGACCAACGCTCCACGGACATCGAGGTCGCCCTCGCGGTTCCGATCGAGCTTGGCGGGCGACGCGGCAAGCGAACTGATGCTGCCCGGGCCGAGCTGCGCGCCGCCGAGCATCTGACGACCGACGAGCAGCGCCGGGCGATCGGCACAGCGCTCGCCGCGTACTATCGCGTGCTCCATGCGGACGCGCTGGTCGCGCTCGCGACCAAGCGAAAGTCGCTCGCCGATGAGTTGCTCTCCGTTGGCGAGGCACGCCAGAAAGCGGGTGGCGACGTCACCAAGCTCGATCTCAACCTCGCACGAAACGAGCAGGCGCTCGCCGAGAGCGAGATCCTCGTTGCATCGTCAGGAGCGACGCGGGCACGCGCGGACCTCGCCGCCGTACTGGGCCTCAACGTTGCGGACGTTGCAAACGTGACCGGAGACCTCGCCGATCGTCGCCTGTTCGAGACGATGACGGCCGCGAGGGAACGTTCCGACCTGGCCGCACGCCGCGACGAGGTCACCGGCGCGGGCGCGCAGGTTCGCGTCGCGGACGCCGCACGCTGGCCGAGCTTGTCGTTTCGCATCACCTACGCACACGAAGATCAGGGAACCGATATCTTGCTCGGCGGACTCGCATTGTCGCTGCCGCTCTTCAATCGCGGGCAAGGCGAGCGCATCGTCGCGCGTGCGCGGCAGGAGCGCGCGCGGGTCGAGCTGGCCGCGCTGGAGAACACGATCGGTGCGGAGAGCGGTGCCGCTCGTACATCATTCACTGCCGCGGTCGCTGCCGTGGAGATCCTCGAAAAGCGCGCCATGCCCCTCGCGACCGAGAACGAGCAGCTGGCGCAGGAAAGCTACCGCGCCGGGAAGCTCGACCTCCCGGCGCTGCTCGTCATCCGCCGCGACGCGCTGGCGACGCGCGCGACCCATCTCGATCGCCTCCGCGACGCGGCGCTGGCCGGCGTCGAGCTGGCGCTCACGCTGCAAACCCTCCGATGAAAGGAGAACCCGTGAAGACACACATCCTGATCACGTTGCTCGTCGCAGTTGGCCTCGCCGGCTGCAGCAAAGACAAAGCCGATCCCTCGAAGAGCACGGCGACGCAGACTGAGAAGACCGAAGCGAAGAAGGACGTCAAGCCCGGCTCGCACGAGGACTGGTGCGAGGAGCACCAGGTTCCGGAATCGCAGTGCACGCTCTGCGATCCGAAGCTCGCCGCGGCATTCAAGGCGACCGGCGATTGGTGCGTCGAGCACAACCTGCCGGAGTCGCAGTGCCGCAAGTGCAACCCCGATCTGAAGATCGTGCGGCCTCCGAAGGAAGGGAACTGACATGCGTCTCGCACCAATCGCCATCATCATCGCGTTCGTCGCATCGGGCTGCGGAAGCAAGTCCGCCGAGCCCGGCGAGAGCAAGGCGGCCGAAGGCCCCGTCGAAGACGGCGCGATGTGCAAGGAGCACGGGATCGCCGAGGCGATCTGCACGAAGTGCAACCCGAAGCTGATCCCGGTCTTCAAGGCCAAGGGCGACTGGTGCGAGGAGCACGGCTTCCCCGAGTCCGCATGTCCGATCTGTCATCCCGAGCGTGGTGGCAAGCCGGCCGCTGGCGTTGCGGAGGATGGAGCGCCTCCCGATGGCGCGAAGGTCTGTCTCAAGTCGAAGGACGTCGTGAAGAAGGTCGGCATCGAAACCGTCAAGGCGCAGGAACGCCCCGAGGGTGTTGGATTGATCGCGACCGCAACGCTCGCGTTCGACGCGACCAAGCGTGCGGTCGTCAACGCGCGGTCGCCGGGTGTCGTGCGATCGATCCAGGCCGACCTCGGCGCGAAGGTGACCAAAGGATCGCCGCTCGCCTCGATCGATAGCGCTGGCGTCGGCGCCGACCGTTCGCGCTTGCAGGGCGCACGAGCGCGCGTCGCTGCCGCCGAGATCAACCACCAACGCGAAAAGGATCTGCAGGCGAAGGGAATCTCGTCGGCGAAGACCGTGCTCGACGCGCAGCAGGAGCTGGATGCGGCGAAAGCCGAGTACGCATCGATTGCATCGGCGCTCGGGATGGTCGGGCAGTCCGGCGGCGGCAACGCCTACACGCTGGTCGCGCCGATCGCAGGTCAGGTCGTGAAACGACACGCGACGATCGGGACGATGGTCGGCGTCGAGCAGACGCTGTTCGAGATCGTCGACACCTCGAACATGTGGGTCGAGATCGACGTACCCGAGGATGAGGTGCCGAACGTTGCGCTCGGTCAACGCGTGCTGGTCACCGTCGACGGGATCCGCGAGCGCCAGTTCGAGGGACAGATCTCGTACATCTCGCCCGAGGTCGACCCGCGGACGCGTACCGCGATGGCCCGCGCCGCGCTGGCGAACCCCGATGGCGTCCTGCGCGCGAACATGTTCGCGCAAGCGCGCATCGTGCTCGGCGGGTCGCGCTCCACGGTCACCGTGCCCGCGATCGCGGTGCAGCGCGCCAAGGACGTGATGTTCGCGTTCGTGCAGACCAAGGACGATGAGTTCGAGGTTCGCCGTATCCAGATCGGCGCACGCGAGGACAGGGTCGTCGAGGTCACCAAAGGGATCAAGCCTGGCGAGAACGTCGTCGCGACCGGAAGCTTCATCCTCAAGACCGAGACCCTCAAGGACAGCATCGGCGACGGCTGTACGGATGATTGACCGATGCTGAACTGGATCATTGACTGGTCGTTGCGTAACCGCTTTCTGGTCTTGCTCGGGTCGGGCCTGATCGTCGTCGCGGGCGTGCTGGCGTTTCAGCGGCTGCCCATCGACGCGTTCCCCGACACGACGCCCGTGCAGGTTCAGATCAACACCGTCGCGCCCGCACTCTCGCCGCTCGAGATCGAGCGTCAGGCGACAGCGCCGATCGAGCAAGCCATCTCCGGCCTCCCGCACCTCCAAGAGGTCCGCTCGCTGTCGCGCTTCGGGTTGTCACAGGTGACGGTGGTATTCGAGGATGGCACCGACATCTATCTCGCTCGCCAGGTGGTTTCCGAGCGACTGGTAGCGGTGAGCTTGCCGCCCGGCATCGAGCGTCCGCAGCTCGGGCCGGTCGCGACGGGCCTGGGCGAGGTGTTCCACTACATCGTGACCAGCGACAAGCGCTCGCTGTCCGAGCTACGGACGCTGCACGACTGGACGATCAAGCCGCAGCTGCGGTCGCTCGGCGGAGTCGCCGAGGTCAACGCGTGGGGCGGTGACGAGCGCCAGATCCAGATCGCGATCGATCCGCGCAAGCTCCAGAAGTACGGGCTGACGCTTCACCAGGTCTCCGAAGCGATCGAAGCGAACAACGCGAACGTCGGCGGCGGCGTGCTCGATCAGGCTGGACAGTCTGCGTTGATCCAGGGCGTCGGCATCGTCACCAAGCCGGCGCAGATCGAAGCGATCGTGATCGCCGCACACGACGGCGTACCGGTTCGCGTGCGCGACGTCGCGCGTGTCGTCGACGGCCGCGAGATCCGTCGCGGCGCGGTGACTGCCGACGGGAAGCGCGAGGTCGTGCTCGGCCTTGGCTTCATGCTGATGGGCGAGAACAGCCACGTGGTCACGTCGAAGCTCGAAGCGCGGCTCGCGGAGATCAAGAAGAGTCTACCGGCTGATGTGGACGTGAAGCCGGTCTACGAGCGGACCACGCTCGTCGATCGGGTGCTCGACACCGTCAAGAAGAATCTCCTCGAAGGCGCAGTCCTCGTCGTCGCGATCCTGTTTGTGTTCCTCGGCAACTTGCGTGCGGGGCTGATCGTGGCGGCAGCGATTCCACTGTCGATGCTGTTCGCGTTCGACCTGATGACACGCGCCGGGATCGCCGGAAGCTTGATGAGCCTCGGCGCGATCGACTTCGGGCTCGTCGTGGATAGCTCGGTGATCATGATCGAGAACTCGGTCCGCCGATTATCCGAGGACCGCAGCACGCGGAGTCGATTGGAGGTGGTGCGGGATGCCGCGATCGAGGTCCGCAAGCCGACGATGTTCGGCGAGCTGATCATCATGATCGTCTACCTGCCGATCCTCGCGCTCGAAGGTGTCGAAGGAAAGCTGTTCAAGCCGATGGCGCTCACCGTGATCTTCGCGCTGATCGGTTCGATGATCCTGTCGCTCACCATGATGCCCGTGCTCGCGAGCTTGCTGCTGCCGCGCAAGATGAAGGAACGCGAGAACTTCGTCGTGCGTGGGCTGAAGCGCGTCTATCGCCCCGCGGTGGCATTCGCGATGCGAGCGCGCTGGGTCGTTCTCGTGGTCGCGCTCCTGTTCGTCGTGAACGCGGCGTTCTTGGCCACGCGGCTCGGGTCGGAATTCATCCCGCGGCTGCAGGAAGGAACGCTCGTCGTCAACACCGTGCGGCTCCCGGGCGTCTCCGTGGACGAGTCTGTGCGCTACGGGATCCAGCTCGAGAAAGTGCTACTCGAAGCGTTTCCCGACGAGATAGAACGCGTGTGGACGCGCACGGGAACGGCGGAGGTCGCGACCGATCCGATGGGCCTCGAAGTCTCGGACATGTTCATCGCGCTCAAGCCGCGCGATGAGTGGAAGAAGGCCGAGACCCAGGACGACCTCGTGCACGAGATGGAGAAGGTGCTCTCGGTCATGCCTGGGACGAAGATGGCATTCACGCAGCCGATCGAGATGCGCGTGAACGAGATGGTCGCGGGCGTGCGCGCGGATCTCGGTGTCAAACTGTTCGGCGACGACCTCGACGTGCTCCGGCAGAAAGCGTCGGAGATCGAGCGCGTGCTGCGCGAGATTCCCGGGGCTGCCGACGTATCGAGCGAGCAGATCACGGGACAGCCGATGCTGCAGATCGAGATCGATCGCGACGCGATCGCGCGGCACGGCATCGCTGCGAGTGACGTGCTCGAGGTCGTGAAGGCGCTCGGCACGCTCGAAGTCGGCCAGCTCCAAGACGGCGAACGCCGGTTCCCGATCACGGTGCGGATCGACGATCGCTTCCGCACGGACGAGATCGCGATCGGCCGCATCCTCGTCACCGCCGCGAATGGCGACCGTGTTCCGCTCGGCAAACTCTCCGAGATCCGCATGACCGAGGGCTCGTCCACGGTCAACCGCGAATGGGCCAAGCGCCGCATCATCATCCAGGCGAACGTACGCGGGCGGGATATCGGCTCGTTCGTGGCTGACGCCGAGGCCGCGATCCAGTCCAAGGTCGAGCTTCCGGACGGCTACTTCGTCCGCTACGGCGGCCAGTTCGAGCACCTCGAACGCGCGCGTACGCGCCTGATGATCGTCGTGCCGATCGCGCTGGCGCTGATCGCGATCCTCCTCTACTTCACCTATCGCCGCGCGCTCGACGCGGTGTGCGTGTTCACCGGCGTTCCGCTCGCGACCGTTGGCGGCATCGTCGCGCTGTGGATACGCGGGTTGCCGTTCTCGATCTCGGCAGGCGTTGGCTTCATTGCCCTGTTCGGCGTCGCGGTGCTGAACGGCCTGGTCATGGTCTCGGCGATCCGGCAACTGCTTGCGACCGGCATCCCGCTGCTCGACGCGATCCCACGTGCCGCCGAGCAGCGACTACGCCCCGTTTTGATGACCGCACTCGTGGCGAGTTTTGGCTTCCTACCGATGGCACTCAACACGGGCGTGGGGGCGGAGGTGCAACGCCCGCTCGCGACCGTCGTGATCGGCGGCGTCGTGTCGTCGACGTTCTTGACGCTATTCGTGTTGCCCGTGCTCTACAGCTTCCTCGGCCCGAAGCGCGGCGTCGAGTCCGAGCTTCCGCCGCAACCTCCCACCCTTCCACCCGCGCATGCGACCGGAGCTTGAGCGCCGCATGACGCGCAAGCGGATGGGCCGCGTGGTCGCGGTGGTCGGCGTGCTCGTGGCCATCCAGGCGATCGCGATCGTGATCTATCTGGCGGTCGAGTCGGGCCGCGAATCGCGCACCTCTCAGACGCGCGGCTCGCCAGCGTTCGCGGTCGATTCGATCACGATACGCGATCCGGCGCTTGCGCTCGAACGCCCGGACGGCGCCAAGTCGACGCTGTCCACGCTGCGGGGACGCCCCGTGGTGCTTCACTTCTGGGCCACGTGGTGCGGTCCGTGCCGATCGGAGCTTCCCACGCTGATCGCGCGGCACCGATCGCTTGCCTCGCGCGGGATCGAGTTGCTGCTCGTGAGCGTGGACGACGACTGGTCGGATGTCCGTACGTTCTTCGGTGACGCCGGGCTCCCGTCTGCGGTCAGTCGCGCGACCGATGACAGTTACAAGCAACTAACCACCGGTACGTTACCGGAGACGCTGTTCGTCGATCCAGGTGGTGCCGTCCATGCGCGTGCGCGCGGTGCACGCGACTGGGGTTCGGCCGGCGCGATCGAATTCTTGAACACCCTCGCACCCGGATCCGCAGAGAGCCCATGACGCAAGCACGACACGAGAAGCTGACGGTTCGAGTTGCGAACCTGGACTGCGAGAACGAAGCCGCCGCGATCCGTCGCGCGATGTCCGCGGCACAGGGCGTTCAGTCGGTGGACGTACGGCCGACCGCGGCTTCGGTGACCCTGTTATTCGACCCCGCAGTGGTCAGCGCGGACGCGCTACGCGAGCAACTCGTATCGGCCGGCTACCCGCCGGTCGGGCGCACCGAGGACAAAGCCACGCCGCCGTGGCGCAACCCGAAGGTTCTCTCGTCGATCGCGGCCGGCGTCTTACTCGGCGTCGGTTGGCTCGTGGCGCGCTCGGGCGCGCCCGCGTGGGCACCGCTCGCGACGTACATCGCGGCGATGATCATCGGCGGCTACTTCTTCGCGCGCGAAGCGATCGAGGAGTTGATCTTCGAGCGCGAGATCGGCATCGAGCTACTGATGACCGCTGCCGCCGTCGCGGCGGCGGCACTCGGCGAGCCCGGCGAAGGCGCGACGCTCGTGTTCCTCTACTCGATTTCGGAAGCGGCCGAAGGATATACGGCGGAGCGCACGCGCGCCGCGATCAAGGCACTGATGAAGCTCGTGCCACCGACCGCGACCGTCCGCCGCGACGGTGCCGAGATCGAGATTCCCGCCGAGCAACTGCAGCCCGGTGACCTGTTCATCGTGCGTCCCGGTGGTGCGTTCGCGACCGACGGTGTGATCGTCACGGGGCAATCTGCGGTCGACGAGTCTCCGGTCACCGGCGAGAGCGTTCCGGTCGAGAAGGGACCGCATGATCCGGTGCTCGCCGGGACGATCAACCGCGCCGGTGCGCTCGAAGTTCGAGCGACCAAGGCGTTCGCCGAGAATACGCTGTCCCGCATCATCGAGCTCGTCGAGCAAGCGCAGGAGCGCAAGGGCAACAGCCAGCGCTTCATCGAGCGCTTCGGTAAGTGGTACAGCCCGCTCGTCCTGCTCGCGTGCGCGGCGATCGGCATCGTGCCGGCCGCGATCGGCTCGACCACCTGGACCGCGTCGCTTCACCTCGGCACGATCCTGCTCGTCGCAGCCGCACCGTGCGCGCTCGTCATCTCGATTCCCATCACGCTCGTCGCCGCGCTCGGCATCGGCGCGCGGCGCGGCATCCTGATCAAGGGCGGCATTCATGTCGAGGAGCTGGCGCGCATTTGCGTGGTCGCGCTCGACAAGACCGGCACGCTCACGAAGGGCGAGCCCGAGGTCACCGACGTGCGACTCGCGCCGGGCAGCGCGCTCGCCGATCCGAACCATCTGCTCGCGTTGGTGGCGGCCGTGGAGCGCTGGAGCGAGCACCCGCTCGCGCGTGCGATCGTGAACGGTGCGGCGAAGCGCAGTCTTCAGGTCCCCGAGTCGTCGAGCTTTCAAGCGCTCGTCGGCGCCGGGGCAACCGCACGCGTCGGCGACAAGGTCGTCCACGTCGGCAGTCGCGTCTACTTCGCGGACGTCTTGAAGCTCGATCTCGGCACGCTCGCGGCCGACCTCGATGCGCTCGAACGGAACGGCAAGACGATCGTCCTCACGGGAACCGGCGGCGCGGTATGGGGCGCGATCGCGTTGCGCGACGAGCTTCGCCCCGAGGCGCGCGAAGCGATCCGCGCGCTGCACGATCTAGGCATCGCGAAGGTCGTGATGTTGACCGGCGACAACGAGGGCACCGCGCGCGCGATCGCTGCGGAGGTCGGGATCGACGAGGTACACGCCAAGCTCAAGCCCGAGGACAAGGTCACGCACGTGCGCGCGCTCGCGCGCGAGCACGGTCATCTCTTGATGGTCGGCGATGGCGTCAACGATGCGCCTGCGCTCGCCGAGGCGACGGTCGGCGTGGCGATGGGCGCCGCGGGCACCGACGTCGCATTGGAGACGGCCGATGTGGCGCTGATGGCCGACGACTTGCGCAAGCTGGTCGAAGCGCTGGCGCTCGGTCGGCGAACGCAACAGCTCGTGAGGCAGAACCTCGTACTCTCCGTGATCGTTATCGTCGGCATGGTCGGCGGTGCGATCGTGGGAGGTTTCAGTTTGCCGCTGGTCGTGCTCGCGCATGAGATCAGCGAGTTCGTCGTGATCGGTAACGGCCTGCGCGTCGTGCGCGGCCGGCCCTCGCAAGAAAGGAATCGCCCATGAACCGCCTCCTCGTCTTGTTAGTTGCTTCGTGGCTCGCGGCGAACCGCCAGGCTCATGCGGAGGATCCCGCCACCGTGACCGTGCGAGGCGAAGTGATCATCATCGAGGATCGACTGCCTCCGAAGGTAAAGCCGAAGCCCAAGAACTACGTCGCTCAGAAAGCGCCACCGTACAGCGATCGTGCGGTCCTCAGCGACGCGTGGACCAGAGCGTGGCTGCTTCTCGACGTCAGTCGGACGGGAGAGGTCATGCGCTTCAAATTCCTCAAGCGTCCGGGCTACGACCTCGAGAAGATTGCCCAGGCGGAGGTGTTCAAGTTGAGGTTCGAGCCGGCGCGTGACGCGAGCGATAGGCCCATTCCTTCGATCGTGGTGTGGAGCATCGAGTGGCCGTCGGCAGGCTGGCTCGAGAAGCTCGTCGGCACGCGTACCCGAATGCCGCCGCTGGTCGGCGTGCCCCCGCACGTACGGCTGATGTCCGAGTACGTACCGTGCAGGGGAAGCGGTCCGTGGCACATGGGCTCGGTGCACAAGACGTACAAGGATTGCTCGACGCCCGATCTAACCAAGGCCGCGAACGAAGCCTGGATCGAAGCTCCGTAGGGCTGCTCAGGAAAGGAGACACGCATGATGCGGCTTGTCATTCTGGTGTTTGGTGTGCTTGCGCTGGCTGCAACGGGTTGCGTTCGCGTTCGCGCGCACGAGCGCGGAACCCTGTCAAAACGGTCGATGACCAACGATGTCGACGGCGGCGAGGGCCGCTTCAAGTCGCACGAGCGCGGTGCGCGCGAGGGCGCCGACGGCGGCACCAACCAACCGGGCGGCGGCTGCGGCTGCAACTGAGGAGACGATGCTGCTCAATCGAATCGAGAAGGCACTCATGAACAACGCCGCGCGCGCCGCGATCCAGCGGCGCTTCGAGGTCCCGCGTTTGCTGGCGATGGGCGGCCCGATCCACGGCGGTCACGCTCTCGAGCTGGGATGCGGACGCGGTGTCGGCGTCGAGGCGATCCTCGATGACTTCTGCGCGGCGCGCGTCGACGCATTCGATCTGGATCCGCAGATGGTCACGCTCGCCGAGAAACGGCTCGCGAGTCGAGGCGACTCCGTTCGCCTTTGGGTCGGCGATGCGGAGACGATTCCGAGTCCCAACGCGACCTATGATGCCGTGTTCGACTTCGGGATCATCCATCATGTGCCGAGCTGGCGAAACGTGCTTCGCGAGGTGCGGCGCGTGCTCCGTCCAGGTGGGCGGTTCTACGTCGAGGAAGTGCTGGCTCGGTTCATCCTGAATCCGCTCACGCGTCGCGTGCTGGATCATCCTCTGGAGGATCGGTTCGATCACCGGGGATTCGTACGTGGGCTCGAAGATCATGGCTTCGATGTGATCGCGAGCCGCGACCTCGCGGGCCTGTTCGGTTGGTACGTGGCCCGCGCAACCGCGGAGGCGTGACCGATGGGATTCTTGTCTTTGCAGCGCGACGCAGCTCGCGCCCGCCGCGACGTACGATGCGCCGACGAGCAACAGCGTCGCCGGCTCGCCGAGCACGTCGCGTTCGCCCGCGAGCACTCGGCGTTCTATCGCGACCACTACCGCGAGCTTCCCGAGCGAGTGGACGATCCGAGCGCGTTGCCGACCACGAGCAAACGGATGCTCATGGAGCGCTTCGATGAGTGGGTGACCGATCGCGAGATCAAGCTTGCCGACCTTCGGCCATTCATCGACGACCCCGAGCAGATCGGAAAGCCGTTCCTCGGCAAATACACGATCGCGACCACCTCGGGCACCACGGGAACGCGCGGCATCTTCGTGCTCGACGATCGCACGAAGACTGTGACGAACGTCGTCATGCTTCGCGTGATCCGCGACTGGATCGGCCTTGGTGGCGTTGCAAGGATCGCGTTCCGCGGGGCTCGCGTGGCGATCGTGATGGCGAGCGGTGGACACTTCGCATCCGCCGTCGCCGCGCCCGCATGCGGGCGAGCGCGCGTGGCCGCAAGCGCATCGGCGTGTTCCCCGTGCAAACTCCGTTGCCGGACCTCGTCGCAGCGCTCGACGCGTTCCGTCCGGTCGTGCTCGCGCCCTACGCGAGCATCGCGGCAATCTTGGCGACGGAGCAGGAAGCAGGACGACTGCATCTCTCGCCGGTGCTGATCGCACTCTCGGCGGAGGGATTGGCCGAGGACGAGTACGCCCGCATCGCGAAGGCGTTCGGCGCCACCGTCGGCAACTCGTACGCAGCCACCGAGTGCACGTTCCTGAGCCATGGCTGCGGGGAAGGCTGGCTCCACGTCAACAGTGACTGGGTCATGGTTGAACCAGTCGACGAACAACATCGTGCGGTGCCAGCCGGCACGCAGTCGCACACGGTGCTGATCACCAACCTCGCCAACCGCGTGCAGCCGGTCATTCGTTACGACCTCGGCGATAGCGTCCTCCTGCGACCGGAACCGTGTCCTTGCGGCAATCCACTGCCGGCCATTCGCGTGCAGGGCCGCGCAGCCGACGTCCTGGCCTTCGACGGCCCCCGCGGCGATCGAGTGAGCATCGCACCGCTCGCGTTCGGCGCCGCACTCGATCGGATCGCGGGCGTCGAGCAGTTTCAGATCGTGCACGCGGAGCCATCCCGATTGCTCGTGCGGTTGCGGCGCGCGGAGTCGGTGGACAGCGAACAGATCTGGCAACAGGTTCGCGCAGTGATCGGAGAGCTGTTGTCGTCGCGCGGGCTCGACCACGTGACCGTGTCCCTCGCAGACGAGCCGCCGGCCCAAGGCGCGGGCGGGAAGTTCCGACAAGTGATTCCGTACGGGGAGAACAAGAAGCGATGACGCCACTGACCGCGACGATGATCGTTCTCGTGCTCGCTGCATGCGGCGCAGCGAGTCGGCATAGCAAGTCGGGCGTCGGTCGTCCCGCGCCGGACTTCAGCGCGAAGCACGTCGACGATGCGCCGTTCCAGCTCTCGACGCTGCGCGGTCGAGTCGTCGTGCTCGATATCTGGGCAGCGCGAGGGTTGCGAAGAAGAGTTGCCGGTACTCGACGCACTTGCCACGCGACTTCAAACTGTCGGCGCCTCTGTCGTGTCGGTCTCCGTTGACGAGCA
The DNA here is from genome assembly GCA_964617845.1 of uncultured Kofleriaceae bacterium. Classification (GTDB taxonomy): domain Bacteria; phylum Myxococcota_A; class Polyangia; order Haliangiales; family Haliangiaceae; genus JABFXX01. The sequence continues at coordinate 278,928 of CAZUAR010000002.1, forward strand.
ACCGGATAAGGCGCTCCGCTTGGTGCGTGCTCGCAAGTGGACGATGACCGTGCTGTACGACCCGAGCGGTCGTGTCGGCGACGCGTTCGAGCCGCCGAAGATGCCCGCCGTCTACGTGATCGATCGCGAAGGTGTGATCCGCGACGCGCGCTTCTCGCTCAAGCCGCACGACATCACCGCGATCGAAGCGCGTGTATGCGAACTATCCAAGTAGAGCGACAAGCGTGAAAGCGGCGAGACGATGTCCGGGCAGCCGGCCGACTCCGCTGGGGGATGCGCGGCGGGTTGAACGTGTTCGCGGCTGTCGCCGCGCTCGGCGCGGTGGTGGCGACCGCGATCGAGTGGAGGCGCAGGCCGGCTACCGGTGGACCTACAGCCGGCGATGCCGGTTGGTGCCTCTGCTCTAGGTGGGACTCTGGCCGTGGTTGCAGCTCTCCGTGCTGGTCCCGCTCTCCCTCTGGATCGCGTATCGCGCCGGCATTCGTCCGCGTCGAGTGCGCGCCTAGCTTTCACGCGCGCGTGCTCGGCGTGGTTTCGTCACCGCGAACCGCGCCGCGAGGATCGAGGCTGCGACCACACCGAGGGCTGCGAGACCGCGGCCGAGCGGCGGAAGCGGTCGGAAGATCCGCGCGAGCTGCGCCAGCAGGTAGAACGGCGGGAACGTGACAAGCATGTCCCGCCGTGCCGGGCGTCCGGCATTGGCGAGCACGTCGCTCGCCACGCCGAGCCCGCGAAGGAACGGCACGAGGGAGGCATACCGAGTCCGACGTGCTGGTGTTCGGTTCTCCGCGATCGCTCGCAGCATCGTTCGCAAGCCGCGCGCGTCGTTCGACCACAGGATTCGCCCGGCGACGCGACCGCGCCGATCGATCACGTACGCCATGTCGGGCACGCGCCCGATCGCGCGGTGTACGGTGCCGTCGAGATCATCGACTGCCACCGGCCACGGAATGCGATCGCGTTGCTGGTACGCGCGCGCGTTCGCGAGCTTCTCGTCGAACGTACGCGGCTGCGGAACGCGCTCGCCCGGATGGGCCTCGCGGACGTAGAGCGTCACGAACGCGACCCGGTCGCCGTACCGTGCGTGGAGCCTCTCGAGCACCGGACCGGCGCTCGCCGCCATCGGTCACGTCAGCGATGCGAGCACGAGCACGACCGGCTTGGTGCCGACCACGGTCGCGCTGTCGAACACGCCACCGTCGGCGGTGGGAAGCACGAAGTGCGGCAGCGGCGCACCGAGCGGGAGAGCCCTCGGGATCGCGCGTAGCTCGTCGGCGATCACGCGCGGCGTGAAGTGCTCGTATCGGTATTCCATGGAGTGATCGCGGTGCAATCATCGCACCGCGCAGCTCGCGGGCGCGAACGTCTCCGAACGCCTACCATCACCGAGCGGCGGTCTCAGGTCGCCTGTTGTCTTCGTCCGCATCGGGTCCTGCCCCAGGGCTTGTAGATCGAGAGCGTGGTCGCCACGAGTAACACCGTGAGGCCACCCGCGGCGTGAACGACCAGTTGGACGGGCAGCTTTCCGAGTTGCCCGCCGCCGAGGGCCGAAGCATCGGCCGCGGCACCCGACATGTGGCTGATCGCCGGGAGGTGCGCGAGCAGGACGATCGTGCCGACCGTGGTCAAGGCGCCACTCGGTGCCCAGTGACTGGATGAGGCCCGTCACGAACGCTGCGAAGCTGCACGGAACGATCACGAACCAGCCGATCGACTTCAGCGTCATGTAGGCGGCGCGCGCGAGCTGCGCATCGCTGCTGGTCAGTCCGGTGATCGCGAGCATCAGGTAGACGAGGACCGCACCGAGCCAGCCAACCGAGAAGGTGACGTGCGCGGTGAGCGCGAGCTTGCGGAGGCGGGGCGTCATCGGCACGCTCCTTTGTAACACCGCGTCGTGTGCGAACGCGGAGCCTGGTTCCGGTGGCAAAGAGCGTCGTGACCTCCACGCCAGCTCTCGCGTTCATCGATCCATTGACTCGCGGAGCCGGCAGTCTCTGCGGCTCGGTGACCTGCCGACGCAGATCGTGCGCGCTCCAGCTCGTTCCGTTGCTGATCACAGACGCACGTAGTGTGAGCCGTCCGATCACACCGCGTGGCACCGAGGTTGCTGTTGCTAGTGGCATGAAAGCCATCGGCCGAACTGGAATCGCCACGATCATCGTCGTCGGCGCGGTGCTCCTCCTCGGAGGAATTGGGGTGTCGAGATACAACAAGCTGGTTCGGCTCGAGCAAGCCGCGACCGCGCAGTGGGCGCAGGTCGAGAACGCGTACCAGCGCCGCGCGGATCTGGTGCCGAACCTCGTCGAGACCGTCAAGGGCGCGGCGGCGTTCGAACGCGGCACGCTCGCCGAGGTCACCGACGCGCGAAGTCGGGTCGGTCAGCTCGCGGTGCCCAAAGGCATCACGACGGACGCCGAGAGCTTCCGGCAGTACCAGCAGGCGCAGGACCAGCTCGGCGGTGCGCTGTCGCGGTTGCTCGCCGTCGTCGAGGCGTACCCGAACCTGACGGCGACCCAGAACTTCCGCGATCTGCAAGCGCAGCTCGAGGGCACCGAGAACCGGATCACCGTCGAGCGCATGCGATACAACGAGGCCGCGCGCGACTTCGATACGGCCCGCGCGAGCTTTCCGACCTCGATCGTCGCGTCGATCTTCAGCGGGCGCTTCGCGGAGAAGCAGTACTTCGCGGCGAAGGCGGGCAGCGAGGTCCCGCCGGAAGTGAAGTTCTGATGCTGTCGGCGCGCATCGCACGCCCGCGCGGCTTCGGCGCGCGGTGCGTTGCGGATGTGCGGGCGCGCGCCGGGAGGTTGCTGATGGCCGCGGTAGCGTTGGCGGCCCTGGCCGTGCTCGCGGCCGCCGCACCGGTGCCGCCTACGCCCACGCGGTGGGTCGAGGATCCGGCCGGCTTTCTGTCTGCTCCCGCGCGCGCCGCGCTCGATGCTCGGCTCGAGGGCTACGAGCGCGCGACCGGCCATCAGGTCGTCGTGTGGATCGGCACGACGCTCGGCGGTGCGCCGCTCGACGACTGGGCCGTGCGTGCATTCGCCGCGTGGAAGGTCGGCCGCAAGGGACTCGACGATGGCGTCGCGATCTTCATCATCGCCGACGATCGCGCGATCGGCATCGAGGTGGGCTACGGGCTCGAGGACAAGGTTCCCGATGCGATCGCCTCGCGGATCATCCGCGAGGCGATGGCGCCGCGCTTGCGTGCCGGCGACCGCGATGGCGCGGTCACCGCCGGCGCCGATGCGGTGCTCGCGGCGATCGAAGGCCGACCGTGGACCGGGGCCCCCGCATCGACACAGCCAGAACGGGAGCCGTCGCTCGTCACGTGGATCCTCGGCGGTATCGCGATCATCGCGTTCCTGATCTTCGCGATCACGCACCCGCGGATGGCGCTGCTGCTGCTGTGGACGTTCATGGCGCGAGGCCGGCACGGCGGTGGCGGCTTCGGCGGTGGTGGGTTCGGCGGCGGCGGTGGTCGGTCCGGTGGCGGCGGCGCGCGGGGAGGTTGGTGAGGTATGGGGAGAGCGACGACACGGCGCAGGGAGATCGACGTGGTTCGCGTGCGCGAGGCCGTCGAGGACGCCGAGCTGCGCACGTCGGCGGAGATCGTGGTCTCGATCGCGCCGTTCTTCTTTGGCAACGTCTCCGCAGCGGCGCATCGGGCCTTCGCGCGGCTCGGCGTCGCGAACACGCGCGCGCGAAACGGTGTGCTCGTGTTCCTGGTGCCGGCGCGCCGCCAGGTGATCGTGCTCGCAGACGACGGCGCCACAGCCCGGATCGACGACGGGGTCTGGCGGGATGTCGCCTCGCGGATCGCGGCCGCGTCGGCCCGCGGTGAAGCCACCGCCGGCCTGCTCGATGGGATCGATCAGCTCGCGCGCGTGCTCGGCGAAGCGTTTCCGCGCGACCCCGGCGACGTCAACGAGCTGCCGGATCAGCCGCACGTTGGAGAGCTGTCATGAAGCCGGTGGCGCGCTCGCCACACCACTCTCGATGGAGGACGTCATGTACTGGGGACATCACTACTGGGGAATGCACGCGTTCTGGTGGATCTTCTGGGTCGCCGTCGTGGTCGCGCTGTTGTTCTGGATCCGGCCGACGGAGCCGAAGCGCCGAGACACCGCGCTCGAGACCCTCCGGCGCAGCTACGCGGCCGGCGAGATCTCCGAAGAGGAGTATCGTCGGCGCCCCGCGGTACTGACCGAACGTCCGGATCAGCAGACCACGCACGCCGCGACGTGATCGGAAGAGGCAGAGGCGCTCCGGTTCACGTTCCGGCGGGATGGTGCAGCTTGTGGTCCTCATCGGCCGCCGGTTTCTGTTCCGTGGGTGCGGCAGGCCCCGACTCCATCATCGGGCACTCGCCCTTGCTCATCATCGCGGCATGCGAACGGGTCTGCTCGCGCAGCGCCGCGAGCTGAGCCGGATCGACCGGTGCCAGCACGAGGCGGGCTCCGCCGGGAACATCCTCGACGGACGCGCGTGCCGGGACGTGCTTGCCCATCATGCCCCCGTCGCCGTGCATGTCGCCCTTCATGCCCATGCCTCCGCCGTGCATGCCGTTGCCGGCCATACCCTTGCCTTCGCCACGCATCCCTTCTTGTTTCTCCATTCCCATCATTCCGCCGCTCGCCATCCGGGTTCGCATCTCTGCCATCTTGCGCACGTGCGCCCGCAACCCGGCCACATCGCCGGCCGTCGTGAACACGACCGCGGCGCCATCCCTCGTATCGGAGGCGACGATCTGCGCGTCCTTCATCGAGCTCATCATCGGGCACATCGCGCCGCCGCTGGACTCGTGTTCGTGTGGCGGTGGTCCGCTGGCCTGAGTCTGAGGCCTGGACTGCGACGAGCCGCAAGCTGCGGCCGTCGCCAGTAACGCGCCCAACCACCATGATCGATTCCGCATACGCATTGATGTCTCCTCGCGTCGTTCTCGGTGGAATGCTGCATGCGAGGTGCCATCGAACGGGAAGCGTTGTGTACGCAGGGACGACGCTTCTCCGAAAATCGCGCAAGACGTGCAGCGATCGACGTCGTCATCGTGTGGCCTGCGCGATGTGGCCTTCGCTGTCACACAGCTTGGCACCGCGGTTGCTGCATTTCGATGCATGAGCAACTCCGCGCTGAGCCTTCTTTGGTGGGTCGCGATCGGCCTGCTGTTCTTCTGGCTCATGCGGCGAGGCGGCTGCGGCATGGGCCACGGTCGTCACGGGCACGGTCACCGTGACGAACACGATCGACCGAACGGTCACGCGTCGCGCTCCGCATCGGGGAAGCCGATCGATCCGGTATGCGGCATGGAGATCGATCCGGACAAGGCCGCGGCGACGCGCGTCGTGATGGGCCAGACCTACTTTCTGTGCTCGCAGACTTGCATCGACGCCTTCGACAAGGACGCGGCGATGTACACGCGGCCGCGCGAGCAGCGCTCGGCTCATCGGCATCATCACGCGGCTAGCTGAAAGAGGAAGAGGAAGCCATGACTCGACTCGACGGTAAGGTGCTCGGCGCCGCGATGGGCTCGTTCCTCGCGCTCGCCTATGTCGTGTGTGTCGTCTTCGATCTGGTGTTCGACCAGACGATGTATCGCCACTGGGTCGCGATGCTGCCCGGGTTCACGTGGATCTCGGTCGGCAGCTTCTTCCTCGGTCTCGTGGAGACCTTCGTCTACGGCGTGTTCTTCGGCCTGGTGTTCGCGCCGCTGTACAACTTCTTCCTCGTCAAGGTCTGGCGCTACGCGCCGTGACCACGAGCTAGATCGAGTTCGCGCAAGGTCCGCACGCGGTGCGAGCCTGGCCGCAGGATCTGCGCGAGCGTTCGCGAGCTCGCGGCTGGCAGCTTCGACCGGTGCGTGACCTCGGTGATCACAGGCCCTGGATCGTCCGTTGCTGTACCGGGATGGACGATGCCAGCCATGTCCGACGCCGAAGCCGATCCGCAGCCGCGCAGGTGGTCCTGGAGAGTAGGCCGCCTCGCCGGGATCGCGATCTACATCCACGCGACGTTCGCGTTGCTCCTCGCATGGGTCGCGATGAGCCACCTGGGCGCCGGCCACGACCTCGCCACCGCGGCGCGGGGCCTGGTGCTGATCACGAGCGTGTTCGGGATCGTGGTGCTCCACGAGCTCGGGCACGCGCTGGTCGCGCGCAGGTTCGGGATCGCGACGCGCGACATCACGCTCTATCCGATCGGCGGCATCGCCCGGCTCGAGCGGATGCCCGAGCGGCCGGGCCAGGAGCTGCTCGTCGCGATCGCCGGGCCGGCGGTCAACTTCGTGCTCGCGGCCGCGATCTACGTCGGCCTCGTGGTGACGGGGACCGGCGCGGGCGGCGACCCGCTCACGGTCGGCGGCTCGTTCGCGGTGCAACTGATGTGGATCAACGTCTCGCTCGGGGTGTTCAACCTGCTGCCGGCGTTTCCCATGGACGGAGGCCGGGTCTTGCGCGCCTCGCTCGCGTTCTTCATGGACCGCGGCGGTGCGACCGTGGTCGCGGCGCGGATCGCGCGCGGTATCGCGGTCGTGATGGGACTCGTGGGACTCGTGTTCAGCCCGTGGCTCGCGGTGATCGCGCTGTTCGTGTGGATGGCCGCCGGTCAGGAAGCCGCGCTCGAGCAGGCCAAGACGAGCCTGCGCGGCGCGTCGGTCGCCGACGTGATGATCTCCGAGCTGGTGACGCTCGCGCCGGACGCATCGCTCGGCGCGGCCGCGACACGCTTCGCGACCGGCTTCCAGCACGACTTTCCCGTCGTCGAGGGCGATCGCGTGGTCGGCATGCTCACGCGCGACGACGTGCTCCGCGGCCTCGCCGCGCACCGGAACCAGACGAGCGTCGGCGAGCTCATGCATCGCCGCTTCCCGATGGCCGGCGCCGACGAGCCCCTCGACCGCGTGCTCGGCCGGCTGCCGCGCGACGGCAGCTCGGTCGTGGTGCTCGACGGCGAGCGGCTCGTCGGCTTGCTCGATCCCGAACACGTCGGTGCGATGCTCGCGATCCGCGGTGACGCCTCTCGAGGTCTCGCGTGAACTGCTCGATCGCGAGCGGTCTCCTCGTCGCCGTGGTGTGCTGGGCCCCGTCACCCGTCGTCGCCGGGCCGGAGCCCGGCCCCGACGGATCTGTGACACGGGGCGGCGCCGGGCCCGAGCCCCGCCTCGACGGACCGATGACACGCGGCGGTGCGGAAGACAGCGTCGCCCTTCGGTCGTCCGCGGGCACCGGTGGCGACACGGTCGCGTTGCCCGCGCCTTTACGGGTCACCGACGTGATGCGGATCGCGAGGACGCGGCGCGCCGAGGTGCTCGCGGCGCGGGCGCGCGCTCGGGCGGCGGCGGAGCGACCCGCGATCGTGTCGGCCCTCGACGACCCGATGATCGCGCCGTCGATCGATCTGCCGATCAGGCCGTACGCCCCGGGCCGGTCGATGGTCGGCGTCACGGTGGAGCAGTGGTTTCCGCTCTCGCGCGTGCGCGGTCACCGGCGGCGCGCGGCGGAGGCCGTGTCGCGCGGGGCGCGCGCGGACGTGGACCGCGCCGAGCTCGACGTCGAGCTCGAGGCCGCGGCTGCCTTCTGGATGCTCGCCGAGCGGCGGGCGGCCGCGGCGATCGTCGACGAGCAGCGCGCGCTCGCCGATCAGATGGTGAGCGCGGCGACCGCGAGGTACGCGGCGAGCACGGGGGCCCAGGCCGATGTGCTGCGCGCACGGATCGAGGTCGACCGGCTCGAAGCGGAGCGCGACGTGCTCGCGGCCGAGATCCGGGGTGCAGAAGCGATGCTGGACGCGAGCCTCGCACGCGATCCGGGCCGGCCGATCCCGGCGCTCGACGTCACGGTCTCCGACGCGATGCCGCCGGACGCGACGCGCGTGGCGAGCACCGCGCTCGCTGGCCGGCCGGAGCTACGCGCCGGTCGCGCCGAGATCGCGCGCGCCGAGTCCGAGATCTCGGTGATGCAGTCGATGTACGCGCCGATGGCGATGGTTCGCACGGGGCCTGCGTACTCGTGGATGGACGGCACCACCGGCTGGATGGTGATGGTCGGGATCAGCGTCCCGCTGTGGCGGGGCAAGCTGCGCGCCGGCGTGGCCGAGGCGTCCGCGATGGCCGACATGGCGAACGCCGATCTCGATGCGATGCAACGAATGATCTCCGGCGAGGCCGCCGTGGCGCGCGAGCGTGTCGCCGCCGCGCGCGTGCGCTACCTCGCGCTTCGCGATCGCATCGTCCCGCGAGCGAAGGAGACGATCGCACCGACGTTCGCGGCGTACGCGGCAGGACAGGTCCCGCTCGTTAGCGCGCTCGAAACCACGCAGGCGCTGTGGAACGCGCAGCGCGAGCTGATCGAGGCGCGTGCGGCACTGGGCCTGGCGTGGGCCCGCCTGCGACGCGCGACCGGAGAAAGCCCATGACCGAGATGACCGATGGAGAACCCATGACCGACGACGAGCGCATGGCCGACGGAGCACTCCTGGCCGATGGAGAGCCCATGGCCGGAGACCCGATGACCGACCGAGAGCCCATGAGCAGCGGAGAACCGATCGACGGCGGAGAACCGATGATCGATGCTCCACGCCGGATCGCGACCCCGAAGTCGCCGATCGCGGCGATCTCTGCGACTTCGGACGTGACGGCGCCAAAGCGGCGCCGTGCGAGCTGGCCGCTCGTGACCGCGATCGCGATCGGCGCCGCCGGTGCAGGCGTCGTCGCGGGCACGCGCTTGACGGCGGCGACGAACTCACCACCAACACCGGCGGCACCCGCCGAGCACGCCGCGCACGTCGCACCGCCGCCGCCGGCGGGGGCCGGCTCGCAGGCCGTGTACATCTCGACGGCGCGCCAGCAGCTGGTCGGCGTGCGCACCGCGGCGATCGATCGCCGCCGGGTCGAGGGCACCGTGCGCACCGTTGGCATGCTCGCGTACGACGAGACGCGGACCGCGCAGATCCACACGCGCGTGTCCGGCTGGGTCGAGCGGTTGTACGTCGACTACGTCGGCAAGCGAGTGCGCCGCGGCCAGCCGCTGTTCGCGGTCTACAGCCCCGACCTCGCGACCGCCCAGGCCGACTACCTCGTCGCGCTGCGCGCGCGCCGCCGCCTCGCCGACGGCGCGGGTTCCGACGTCAAGGGAGCCGCGGACGCGCTACTCGCGGCGTCGCGCGAGCGGATGAAGCGCTGGAGCGTGTCGGACGTGCAGATCGCGGAGCTCGACCGGACCGGCGAGGCGACGCGCACGATGACGATCGCTTCGCCGTTCGACGGCGTCGTCCTCGAGAAGGCGGCCTACGCGGGTCAGTACGTCACGCCCGAGATGACGTCGTTCAAGCTGGCCGATCTGTCGAGCGTCTGGGTGATCGGCCAGGTCTTCGAGTACGAGGCCGCGCGCATCCGGGTGGGGGACGCGATCGAGGTCGAGTTCCCGTACGGCCAGGCGGCGAAGCGCGCGGCGCGGATCGACTTCATCTACCCCGAGGTGGATCCGCAGACGCGCCGGGTCCGGTTCCGTGCCGTGCTGGACAACCCCAAGCGCGAGCTCAAGCCCGACACGTACGTGACGCTGATCTGGCGCGGCGAGCCGGCCGAGCAGCTCGTCGTTCCGAAGGAAGCCGTGATCGACACCGGCGAGCGCAAGTACGTGCTCCTCGCGCTGGCGGGCGGCTACTTCGAGCCGCGCGACGTCACGGTCGGGCCCCCGCTCGGCGACTTCTATCCGGTCGACAGCGGCGTGGCGGAAGGCGACCGAGTCGTCACGTCGGCGCAGTTCCTCATCGACTCGGAGACCAACTTGATGTCGGCGATGCAGGGCATGGCGATGTCGATGCCGGGCATGGACATGGGCAACGCACCGGCCGCGCCGGGCAACGCGGCACCTGCGGGCGCGGGCTCCGGTGCGGCCGGTTCTGGTTCCGGAAGCGCGGGATCGTCCTCCCATGCAGGCCACGGCGGGAATGCGAGCGTGCCATGACCGAGCCAGCATCGCCGGGCCCCCTGAACCCCGAGGTGTCTCCGCCGGCGGAGAGAGCGAAGCCGACGGTGATCGATCGGCTGATCCAGTTCTCCGCGCGCAACGCGTTCGTCGTCGTGCTGTTGATCGTCGCGATCGCCGGCGCGGGCTACTGGGCCGTCAAGCGCACGCCGATCGACGCGATCCCTGATCTCTCCGATGTCCAGGTCATCGTGATGACGGACTGGGAGGGTCGCAGCCCGACGCTCGTCGAGGATCAGGTCACCTACCCGATCGTCACGGCGTTGATCTCGGCGCCGAACGTCAAGGTGGTCCGCGGCTTCTCGTACTTCGACGTGTCGTTCGTCTACGTCATCTTCGAGGACGGCACCGACATGTACTGGGCGCGCACGCGCGTGCTCGAGTACATGAGCGCGCTCGGCGGCCAGCTGCCCGAAGGCGTCCGCCCGCGGCTCGGGCCCGACGCGACCGGCGTCGGCTGGGGCTACCAGTACGCGCTCGTCGATCGGACCGGCAAGCACGATCTCGCGCAGCTGCGCACGCTCAACGACTGGTACGTGCAGTACTGGCTGCGCAGCGTCCCCGGCGTCGCCGAGGTCGCGCCCTACGGCGGGTTCGTCAAGCAGTACCAGATCGAGATCGATCCGAACGCGCTCGCGGCCTACGGGATCGCTCTCGACAGAGTCGTGATGGCCGTGCGCGAAAGCAACAACGACGTCGGCGGACGGGTCGTCGAGTGGACCGGCCGCGAGTACATGGTCCGCGGTCGCGGCTACATCAAGTCGGTCTCCGATCTCGAGCAGGTCGCGCTCGGGGCGCGTCCCGACGGGACGCCCATCCTCGTGCGCGACGTCGCGCGCGTGCACATCGGGCCCGAGATCCGCCGCGGCGTCGCCGATCTGAACGGCGAGGGCGACGTGGCGGCCGGGATCGTCGTGATCCGCCAGGGCGTCGATACCTACGGCGTCATCCAGGACATCAAGCGAGTCGTCAAGGACAAGGTCCAGCCGGCGCTGCCCGAGGGCGTCGAGCTGGTGACGACCTACGACCGCTCCGACCTGATCGAACGCTCGATCGACACGCTCTCGGAGAAGCTGATCGAGGAGATCCTGGTCGTCTCGCTCGTCTGCATCGTGTTCCTCTGGCACCTGCGCAGCGCGTTCGTTGCGATCCTCACGCTGCCGCTGTCGATCCTGCTGTCGTTCGTCGCGATGCGGGTGCTCGACATCGGCGCCAACCTCATGAGCCTCGGCGGCATCGCGATCGCGATCGGCGCGATGATCGATGCCGCGATCATCATGATCGAGAACGCGCACAAGCAGATCGAGCACGACACGACGGGGCGCCCGCGCCGCGAGATCCTGATCGAGGCCGCGCAGCAGGTCGGCCGGCCGCTGTTCTACTCGCTGCTCATCATCACGGTGTCGTTCCTGCCGATCTTCTCGCTCGAGGCGCAGGAGGGTCGGCTGTTCCGCCCGCTCGCGTTCACCAAGACGTTCGCGATGGGGTTCGCCGCGCTGACCTCGGTCGTGATCGTGCCGTTCCTGATGATCGCGTTCATCCGTGGCCGGATCCCCAAGGAGGAGAAGAACCCGGTCAACCGGTTCCTCATGTGGGTGTATCACCCGTTCGTCCGGTTCGTGCTCCGCCATCGGATCGCGACGCTGGTCGCGGCGGGCGCGCTGCTCGCCGGCACTGTTCCGGTCTACCAGCGTCTCGGCTCGGAGTTCATGCCGCCCCTCTACGAGGGCACGGTGCTGTACATGCCGATCACGCTGCCGGGCGCGTCGATCGAGACCGCGCGCCAGCTGCTCCAGCTCCAGGACAAGCTGATCATGCAGGTTCCCGAGGTCGCGTCGGTGTCGGGCAAGGCCGGGCGCGCGCTCACCGCGACCGATCCGGCACCGCCGGAGATGTTCGAGACCGTGATCACGCTCAAGCCGGAGTCGCAGTGGCGCCCGGGCATGACACCCGACAAGATCGTCGCCGAGCTCGATCGCGTGGTCCGGATCCCCGGCGTCGCGAACGCGTGGACGATGCCGATCAAGGCCCGCGTCGACATGCTGTCGACCGGGATCCGTACGGCGGTCGGCATCAAGGTGTTCGGACCCGAACTCGCCAAGATCAACGAGATCGGCGGTCACATCGAGCACGCCCTGAACGGCGTGCCGGGGACGCGCAACGTGTTCGCGGAGCGCGTCACCGGCGGCTACTACCTCGACTTCACGATCAAGCGCGATCAGATCGCGCGCTACAACCTGAGCGTCACCGATGTCGAGATGACGATCGAGTCCGCGATCGGCGGCGCGAACGTCACCACGACGATCGAGGGCCGCGAGCGCTATCCCGTCAACGTGCGCTACCAGCGCGCGCACCGCAGCGACATCGAAACGATCCGGCGCACGTTGATCGCGACGCCGACCGGCGCGCAGATCCCGCTCGAACAGGTCGCGGACATCACGGCGTCGACGGGGCCCACGGTGCTGCGCACCGAGCAGGCACAGCTGCTCGGCTACGTCTACGTCGACGTCGGCGACCGCGACCTCGGCGGCTACGTCGCCGACGCCAAGCGCGCGGTCGCGAAGTCGGTGAAGCTGCCGCCCGGCTACACGCTCGAGTGGAGCGGCCAGTACGAGTACATGCAGCGCGCCTCCGAGCGCCTCCAGATCGTCATCCCGGTGACGCTCGCGCTGGTGATCGTGCTGCTCTACTTCAGCACGCGGCGGGCGAGCAAGGTCGGCATCGTGCTCCTGACGGTGCCGTTCTCGCTGATCGGTGCGTTCTGGCTGCTGTGGCTGCTCGACTACAACCTGAGCGTCGCGGTGTGGGTCGGCATCATCGCGCTCGCCGGCGTCGCGGCCGAGACCGGCGTCGTCATGCTGCTCTACCTCGATCAGGCCTACGACCGGTTCAAGCGCGAAGGCCGCATGCGAACCCTGCGCGATCTCCAGGACGCGATCGAGGACGGCGCGGTCAAGCGCATCCGTCCCAAGATGATGGCAGTCATGGCGATCCTGATGGGCCTTCTGCCGATCATGTGGAGCCACGGCGCCGGCGCCGACGTGATGAAGCGGATCGCGACGCCGATGGTCGGCGGCGTGATCACGTCGTTCGTCCTCGACCTGCTCATCTATCCCGTCGTCTACATGGTGTGGAAAGGGCGCGAGGTGCGGCGCCTCGCGAGGCAGGACGTCGGGCCCGCGCCGCCGAGCAACGGCGCGCACGCCGGTGGACCTCTGATGACCACGGGAGAGCCCTGAGATGACCGTTCGAGCGGCAACGCGACGGCGAGCGCGGGCGCACGGGCGCACGCGCACCGACCCGCCGGCCGTGGACTTGCCCTTGCAGGTAGGAGGTTAAGGTGGACTCGCTGCTGCGCGCCGAAGGCTTGACCAAGACCTATCAGATGGGCGAGGTCGAGGTTCGCGCGTTGCGCGGCATCGATCTCGAGCTCGGTGCCGGCGAGCTGGTGGTCCTGCTCGGCGCGTCCGGCAGCGGCAAGTCGACGCTGCTCAACATCGTCGGCGGGCTCGACGTCCCGAGCGCGGGCCGGATCGTCTATCGCGGCCGCGATCTGACCGCGGCGCGCGAGCGGGCGCGGACCGCGTACCGGCGCGATCACGTCGGCTTCGTGTTCCAGTTCTACAACCTCGTGCCGAGCCTGACCGCGCGCGAGAACGTCGCGATCGTCACCGATCTCGCCGACAACCCGCTCTCGCCCGAGCAAGCGCTCGACATCGTCGGGCTCTCGCACCGGCTCGATCACTTCCCGGCGCAGATGTCGGGCGGCGAGCAGCAACGCGTCGCGATCGCGCGCGCGATCGCCAAGCGACCGGCGGTTCTCTTGTGCGACGAGCCGACCGGTGCGCTCGATGTCGAGACCGGCAAGCTCGTGCTCGCGGCGATCGTGCGCGTCAACCGCGAGCTCGGTAGCACGACCGCGGTGATCACTCACAACGCGGTGATCGCGGACATGGCCGATCGCGTGCTCCAGCTCGCGGACGGCCGCGTGGTCGCCGAGCGCCGCAACACGACCAAGGCCGATCCTTCGGAGCTCGCCTGGTGATGCGGGCGCTCGACCGCAAGCTGCTGCGCGACCTCGCCCGCATGAAGACGCAGGTGATCGCGATCGCGCTCGTGGTCGCGGCGGGCGTCTCGCTGTTCGTCGCGACGGTGACGACGTACCGATCGTTGCGGGCGTCGCAGGACGCGTTCTATCGCGAGCAGCGGCTCGCCCACGTGTGGGCGCGCGCGTCTCGCGTGCCGCTCGGCGTCTCGCGCGAGATCGCGGCGCTGCCGGGCGTGACCGCGGTCGATGCCCGGCTGGTCGAGCGCGCCGTCCTCGACATTCCGCAGGTCGACGAGCCCGCCTCCGCGCTGCTCGTCTCGATCCCGTCGCGACCGGGGCACGCGCTCAACGATCTCTACCTGCGGCGCGGACGCCACGTCGAGCCGGGGCGCCGCGACGAGGTCCTCGTCAACGAGGCGTTCGCGGACAAGAACCGGATCCGTCCCGGCGACATCATCGACGCGACGATCGCCGGTCACCGCGCGCACCTTCGCGTGGTGGGCATCGCGCTGTCGCCCGAGTTCGTGATGCCCGTCGAGCCCGGCTCCGGGCAGTTCGACGATCGGCGGTTCGCGATCCTGTGGATCGCCCGCGATCAGCTCGAGGGCTACCTCGACATGCGCGGCGTGTTCAACGACGTCGCGGTCCTACTGTCGCCTGGCGTCGACGACGGTCCGGTGATCGCCGCGCTCGATCGGCTGCTCGCACCGTACGGCGGCATCGGGGCGTACGCGCGCGAGGCGCAGGCGTCGCACGTGATGCTCGAGGAGCACGTCCAGCAGCTCGAGTCGTTGACGCTCGTCGTGCCGGGGATCTTCCTGCTCGTCGCCGCGTTTCTCGTCAACGTGGTGCTCGCGCGGTTGATCGCGACGCAGCGCGAGCAGATCGGGATGCTCAAGGCGTTCGGGTACTCGAGTGTTCGGCTGGGCGTCCATTATCTCGAGCTCACGCTGCTGATCGTCGCGCTCGGTGTCGCGATCGGCCTGCCCGCCGGCACCTGGCTCGGCCGGGTCATCGCGGAGTTCTACGCCACGTTCTTCCGGTTTCCGGTGCTGGTGCTCGAGCTCGAACCGTCGGTCGCCCTGGGCGGCACCGCCGTCGCCGTGGTCGCCGCCACCGCCGGCGCGCTCGGCAGCCTGCGCCGGGTCGTCCGGATGCCACCCGTCGTCGCGATGACGCCCGAGGTTCCGGCGTTTCGTCGTACGCTGCTCGACCGCGTCGGGATCACGCCGCTGCTGTCGGCGTCGTCGCGCATGATCGTTCGCAACCTGACCAAGCGTCCACTGCGCTCGGGGCTGTCGACCGCGGGCATGGCGCTCGCGATCGCCGTGGTCGTGCTTGGCAACTCGTCGGCCGACGGGATCGAGCGCATGAAGGAGGTCCAGTACCGCGTGGCCCAGCGCGAGGACGCCAGCGTCGCGCTCGCGCACCTCCGCGCGCTTGGTACCGCGCGCGAGCTCTCCGCGCTGCCCGGAGTGCTTCGTGCGGAGCCGTTCCGGCTCGTGCCAGCGCGCGTGCTCGTGCACGGCGGTCACGAGGACATCGCGCTGCTCGGCCTCTCCGAGGGAGGCGTGCTGCGCCACGTGGTGGGCAACGATCGGCGGCGTGCGCCGCGCCCCGGATCCGGCGTCGTGCTGACCGCGTGGACCGCGCGCCGGCTCGGCCTGTCACCGGGCGACGTGATCGCGATCGAGATCCGCGAGAACGAGCGCCGTGTCGTGACCGCGCGGCTGGTCGGCACGGTCGACGAGCCCCTCAACGAGACCGGCTACATGGAGCTCCGCGCGCTCGGCCGGTTGCTCGGCGAGCCGGACACGTACTCCGGCGCGTACCTCGCGATCGATCCGCTGCGCGCCAAGGAGCTCTACGCGGAGCTCGAGCGGACGCCGCACGTCGCCGCGATCGGACTGCGCACGAGCGCGCTCGCCGGGTTCTCCGAGATGAGCGACACCAGCCTCGACTTCGTCCGCACGATCGTCGTGGTGTTCTCGATCATCATCGCGTTCGGTGTCGTCTACAACATCGCGCGGATCGCGCTCGCCGAACGCGGCCGCGAGCTCGCGACGCTGCGCGTGCTCGGCTACACGCGCGGCGAGGCGTCGGCGCTCCTGCTCGGGGAGATCGCGATCCTCGCAGCACCGGCAATCCCGATCGGGTTCGCGCTCGGCTACGCGCTCACCGGCGTGGTCGCGGCGACGATGTCGAGCTCGCGCATGCACCTGCCGGTGATCGTCTCGCCCTCCACATATGCGTTCGCCTTCATCGTGTTCGTCGTCTCGGCGCTCGCGTCCGCGCTCGTGGTGCGAAGGCGCATCGATCGGCTCGATCTCGTCGCCGTGCTGAAAGCGAGGGAGTGACATGAACCGCAAGCTACGCAGGAAGATCATTCGATGGAGTCTGTGGCTCGCCATCGCCGGCGTCGTCGTCGCGGCGATCGTGTGGGCGCTGCGCCCGCGGCCGATCGCCGTCGAGACCGTCGCGGTGACGCGCGGCGCGTTGACGGCGACCGTCGGCGGCGAGGGGCGCACGCGGGTCGAGGACCTGTACGTGATCGCGGCGCCGGTCGACGGCCACGTGCAGCGGGTCGCGGTGCAGGCCGGTGATGCGGTAGCCGCAGATGCGGTCGTCGCGCAGATCCGACCTGTCGCCCCGCGGCCGCTCGACGCGCGCAGTCGGGCCGAGGCACGCGCGACGGTCGCGGCGGCACGCGCCGCGCTCGCGCGCGCCGAGGCAACGGAGCGGGAGGCGCGTGTCGCCGTCGAGCACGCCGACAACGAGCTCGCCCGCGACCGCAAGCTTCTCGAGAGCGGCGCGATCCCCGCTGCCGAGGCCGAACACGCGGGTCACGTGTCGGTGCAGAGCCACGGCGCGCTCGACGCTGCGCGTGCGGCGGTTCGCGAGGCGCGCGCGGCATTCGCGCGAGCGACCGCGGTCGTGACGCCCGGGGCCTCGCCGGGCGACGCGCCAGTCCCGGTGACGTCGCCGATCGCCGGCCAGGTGCTGCGCGTGTTGCGCGAGAGCGCCGGTCCGATCGCCGCGGGCACGCCACTCGTCGAGGTCGGGGACGTCACGTGCCTCGAGATCCGCGCGGAGCTGCTGTCGGCCGACGCCGCGCCCGTTCGCGCCGGCGCCGCTGCGACGATCACCCGCTGGGGTGGCCGCCGGCCGCTTGCCGCCAAGGTTCGACGCGTCGAGCCGGCCGCGTTCACGAAGATCTCCGCGCTCGGGCTCGAGGAGCAACGCGTCCACGTCGTGCTCGATCTCGTCGATCCGTTGCCGGCCGGTCTGGGGCACGACTACCGCGTCGACGTCGCGATCGAGACGTGGTCCGGAACGGACGTGCTGCGCGTCCCCTCCACGGCGTTGTTTCGCGCGGGCGAACGGTGGGCGGTGTTCGTGGTTCGCGACGGCCGGGCGCACCTGACGATCGTCGAGCCCGGCGAGACCGACGGCACCCTGACAGTCGTCGAGCGCGGGCTCGCGGACGGGGACGTGGTGATCGAGCAGCCGACCGATACGATCGAAGACGGCGCGCGCGTGCAGAGCTCGTAGCACACAGCGGGCGTCAGTGCGGCGCGGCGGCCTGGACCTCGGCGGGGGTCTCGCCCGCGAACGCCCGGAAGTTCTCGACGAACATGTCGGCGAGCCGGCGGGCCTGTACGTCGTAGGCGGCTGCGTCGGCCCACGCGCTTCGCGGGTCGAGGATCGCGGAGGGAACACCCGGACAGGAGGTCGGCACCTCGAACCCGAAGATCGGATCGTGACGCATCGGAACGCGCGCGAGCGTGCCGTCGATCGCCGCGCGGACGAGGGCGCGAGTGTGCGGCAGCGCGATGCGCGCTCCGGTGCCGTACGGTCCGCCGGTCCATCCCGTATTGACGAGCCACACCGACGACGCGTGGCGGGCGATGCGTTCGCCGAGGAGCCGGGCGTAGACCACGGGGGGCAACGCCATGAACGGCGCGCCGAAGCACGGGCTGAACGTGGCCTTGGGCGTCGTGACACCCGTCTCGGTGCCGGCGAGCTTGGCCGTGTAGCCAGACAGGAACTGGAACATCGCCTGTGCCTCGTCGAGGCGCGCGATCGGCGGCAATACGCCGAACGCATCGGCGGTCAGCATCAGGATCGTCCGCGGGTGGCCGGCCATGCCGCTCCGCAGCGCGCGCGGGATGTGCGTGATCGGATAGGCCGCACGCGTGTTCTCGGTGAGCGTGTCGTCGTCGAGGTGCAGCTGTCTCGTTGCTGCATCCATGCCGACGTTCTCGAGGATCGTCCCGAACCGGCGCGTGGTCTGATAGATGTCCGGCTCGTGCTCCGCCGAGATTCGGATGACCTTCGCGTAGCAGCCTCCTTCCAGGTTGAACACGCCGCGGTCGCTCCACGCGTGCTCGTCGTCACCCAGGAGCCGCCGCTCGGGATCTGTCGAGAGCGTGGTCTTGCCGGTGCCCGAGAGCCCGAAGAAGATCGCCACGTCGTCGTCGTCGCGGCCGACGTTGACGGAGCTATGGAGCGTGAGCACTTGCTGCTGTGGCAGGAGGTAGTTGAACGCCGTGAAGATCGACTTCTTGATCTCTCCCGCATAGCTGGTGCCACCGATGAGCACCAGTCCGCGTCCGAAGTGGAGCAGGATGAAAGCTTCGGAGGCCGTGCCATCGAGCTCCGGGTCAGCGTGGAAGTGCGGCGTGTGCACGACGGTGAATCGCGGCGCGTGTCGGCGCAGGCGCTCGGGGTCGTGCTCCTGGATGAACAGGTTGCGCGCGAACAGGCTGTGCCACGCGGTCTCGGTGATCACGCGGATCGGGAGTCGGTACGCTGGATCCGCGCCGCCGTAGCAGTCCTGGATGAAGATGTCGCGTCCTTGCAGGTAGGCGAGCTGGCGGCGATAGACTTGATCGAATCGCGCGGAAGAGAACGGGCGGTTGACCTTGCCCCACCAGACCCGCTCGGTACTCGTCGGTTCCTCGACGATGAATCGGTCGGCCGGCGATCGCCCGGTGTGATGGCCCGTACGGACGACGAGCGGACCGAGGTGGGCGACCATCGCCTCGTGGCGGCGCACCGCCTGTTCGTAAAGGGCCGGCGTCGACAGGTTGGCGTGGGCCGCGCCGACATTCTCGATCAGATCGGATGGGAGCTTCATGAGGGTCTCGCGTGGGGCGTTGACGCGAGCGCGAACCGTTGTCGAAGCGACTGTAGTTCGATGCTTGCGCGATGTTGTCTCGGGATGAGCCTGGCTGCGTCCTTGTGCAGCTCATCAACAAAGAAGCAAGCCGAGGGCCGCTTGGCTCAGGCGGAGAACGACGACTCCGGGCGTGCCTACGACGCTCACTCCGAGAGTCGGATCGATCACGCCATCGGAATTCGCGCTGGCTCAGCGATTGTTTGATCGAGCTGGTCGTCGATCGCGCAAGCGCTGCGCGCTGCGCGCGGAAGCGTTCCTCACGTTGCGCGGTCGAGGGGGCGTCGAACACCAAAGGCGGCGACTTTCGACGTTGCCGCCGTGATCCTTGCGATCACAGGGAGTGGCACCTCCGTTGCTCACCATCAGGGCATGTCGCGCCGACCTGACGTTCGAGTGCGTGGAAGAGGAGGTCGTCGATGAGCCACGACGGTGCGCCCGCATACGGTCTTTGGGGCTTGGCCATCATCAACTCGGCCGTCTTCATTCTGTTCGCGTTCAGCTTCTTCCATCCCAAGACGAAGCGTGACTGGCGCAGCCTCGGCGCGTTCGGCGCCTTCATCCTCGCGCTGTTCGTCGAGATGTACGGTTTTCCGCTCACCATCTACTTGCTGTCGGGCTGGCTCGGGCAGCGGGTTCCGCAGCTCGACATCCTGTCGCACGATGCCGGGCACCTGTGGAGCACGCTCCTGGGCTACGAGGGCAACCCGCACGTGTTTCCGCTGCACGTGCTCAGCTACGTACTGATCGGCGGCGGGTTCTGGCTCCTTGCCGCAGGCTGGCGCGTGCTGTTCGCGGCACAGAAGCAGCACGAGCTCGCGGCGAGCGGACCCTACGCGTACGTCCGGCACCCGCAGTACGCCGGCTTCATCGTGATCATGATCGGGTTCCTCCTGCAGTGGCCGACGGTCCTCACGCTGCTCATGTTCCCCGTGCTCGTCGTCATGTACGTGCGGCTCGCGCACAAGGAAGAGCGCGAGGTCGAGGCGGAGCTCGGCCCCGTGTGGGCTGCCTACGCCGCCCGTACGCCGCGATGGATTCCGCGCTTGCGGGGGCGCACGCACGAACCACAGCCGCAGTGACATGGAGATCATCACGCGAACACGCGCCGAATGGCCGGACGACGCGCCGGTCGAGGTGGTCGAGCGCAAGGGCCTCGGGCACCCCGATACGCTGTGCGACGCCATCGCCGAGCGGATCTGCGTCGCGCTGTGTCGTCACTACCAGGAGCGTTTCGGGACGATCCTCCACCACAACGTCGACAAGGTCCTCCTGGTCGGTGGTGCCTCGCGCCCACGGTTCGGCGGAGGCGAGATCGTCGCGCCGATCGAGATCTACCTCGCCGGTCGCGCGACGGCCGAGTGGCGTGGCGAGCGCGTTCCCGTCGATGATCTCGCGCTCGCCGCGTGTCGCCAGGTCCTGGCGGAGCGGTTGCTACACGGTCAGCTCGATCGCGACGTCCGCATCGTCTCGCGGATCCGGCCGGGCTCCGCGGACCTGACCGCGCTATTCGCGCGCGGCGGCGCGCCGCTCGCCAACGATACCTCGTGCGGCGTCGGCTTCGCCCCGTTCACCGAGCTCGAGCGGATCGTGCTCGAGGTCGAACGAACGCTGAATCACCGCGAGACCAAGGCAGGGCACCCCGAGCTCGGGACCGACGTCAAGGTCATGGGTGTCCGCCGGCGCGATCGGATCTCGCTGACCGTCGCGTGCGCCTTCATCGACCGTCACGTCGAGAGCATCGACGCGTACGCGGCGTGCAAGCTCGAGACCGCGCGGCTGGTGGGTGCGGCGACCGAGCGCGTATCGCGCCTGAGCTCGTCCGCCGTGATCAACGCGGCCGACGACGCGGAGAACGTCTATCTCACGGTGACCGGGACGTCCGCCGAGGCCGGCGACGATGGCGAGGTCGGGCGCGGCAATCGCGCGAACGGGCTCATCACGCCGTACCGGCCGATGACCATGGAGGCCGCGGCCGGCAAGAACCCGGTGACCCACGCCGGCAAGCTGTACAACGTGGCTGCGCATCGCATCGCGGCGTCCATCGTGGCGGAGGTCCCGGAGGCGTTCGCGGCGACCTGCACGCTGGTCAGCCAGATCGGCGCCCCGATCGACGAGCCCGCGGTCGTGGACGTCGCGCTCGCGGCGCCGCCTTCCGACCGAGCGCGAGCCCGCATCGAACAGCTGGTTCACGACACGCTCGATCACCTCGACCGGCTGCGCGACGAGATCATCGCCGGCTCGGTCATCGTCTTCTGATCTCGCGACGAGCCGCATCATGACCCCCAAGCCGACATCTCCCCCGACACCGTCCGAGCTATTGCCGTGGAGCCTCCTCCTCTGGTGGTTCCTGGGGCTGGCCGCTTATCACTTGTTCCTCGAGCACCGCGCGCACGTGTTCGGCGCCTTGCCCTATGTGATCGCCGCAGGTGTGCTCGTCCTGGGCCTGCTGGGATCCCGGTATGCGGCTCGCCGCACGCGCTCTGAGACCACCTCGCGGCGAGGGCGCACGCCTGTATCGTCGACGCGATGATCCAGGAACAGCTCGCGACCGTCCGCGACGTGTACTCGACGTGGGGACGCCATCCGCTCCTCTACGCGGCGCAGGACTGGATCACGTTCGCCGGTCGACCGCGCGCGATTCGCAGGCGCGCGGTCTCGGCGCTCGGACTGCGAACCGGCGCGAGGGTGCTCGAGGTCGCGTGCGGCACGGGGCGCAACTTCGACGAGCTGGAGCGAGCGATCGGGGCCACCGGATCGCTGGTCGGTCTCGACTACAACGGCGAGATGCTGGAGGCCGCACGCCGCCACACCGTGCGGCGAGGTTGGCGCAACGTCGAGCTCGTCCAGGGCGATGCGGCGGTGCTCGACGTCGGAAGCGAGCCGTTCGACGGCGTGTTGTGCGTGCTCGGGATGTCGGCGATTCCGGATCACCGGCGCGCGCTCGAACGTTGTCGAGCGGTCCTGCGTCCAGGCGGCGTCATGGTGGTGTGCGACGGACGGCCGTTCACGGGGATGCTCGCGGCTGCGAACCCGCTCGTCCGCCCGATCTACGGGTGTTGGGCTGCATGGAATCCCGAGCGCGACGTCGTCGGCGACATGCGCCGCGTTTTCGGGGAGGTCAGCGTGGACGCGCTCAACGCCGGGACGCTGTTCGTCGCCCGAGCGACCCAGCGCGAGGTGTGACCATTCGGGTTACGGCGTGACCGGAACGATCACGCTTTGACCGGCTCGGTGGCCGTGATTCCAGCGCGTTGGGGCAGGTGTACGTGTTGCACGCCTCGTGCTTGATGGCGCGCCCCGTCCTGATCGTCGCACCCGCTCGCGCCGCGCGGAAGCTCGCGGACGCCGTCGGCGACGCGTACGCGACGGTCGCGTGCTCCGACCGCGAGAAGGCGATCGCCCTTGCGGCGACCGGAACGTACCTCGCGATCGTGATCGTCGACGGCTTCGCCGAGCTGGTCGCCGAGTCGCCAATGATCCACGTCTCGGATCCGGCGACGCCGGAGCTCCACGCCGAGCTCGCCGCGATCGGGGGCCGTGCGCGGCGCGACCATCGTGCGCGCGCGGCCGAGGTCGAGCATCTCGCGGCGCTCGCGTACGACGAGTACATCGAGCTCGCCCGGGCTCGGGCCGCGCGCGATTACCTGCTCGCCCTACTCCATCGTCATCGCGGAGTCGTTTCCGAAGCGGCCCGATCGGCTGGAGTCCTGCGCGAGACCCTTCATCGCCTGATCCGGCGGCACGACATCGAGCCCGATTGGTTCCGCGACGACAAGACGTGACCGTCTTTCGGTACCGCGAAAACACTGCATGCCTGGATGGCAAGCATGCGAAGCCTGCGCGTGACCGCGCGGGTCACAGCGACGAAGATGGACGCTTCCGAATCGATCAACGCTCGTCGGTGACGTCTTCGCCGGCATGCCACTTGCTCGAACAAGCGACGTGGCCGAACACGAACATCACGAGGCTCCGCCGCGAACCACGCTCTGGTGGATCCTCGGAGGGTTCCTCGCGGTCGCGACGTTCTTCCTGTGGACCGAGCACCGTGCCCACCTGTTCGGAGCGCTACCGTATCTGCTCCTTTTCGGGTGCCTCGTCATGCACCTGTTCCACCACCGCGGGCACGGAAATCACGCGGCGCATCGCCGCGGAGGTTTGCGATGAGCTCGCACCGCGTCGCGGCGGGGACGGCGTGACATGCGGGTCGCGCGCAAGCAGGCACCGCTGTTCGACCTCGGGATGCTGATCATCCTGCTGTGCGCGATCGCGACCCTCGCACTGGTGGCACTCCATTTCGCCGGCTATCCGGTCCCGGTGTGGATTGTCGGCGTGGTGCTCTCGCTGTGTCTCGTGGTCGCGTTCGTGGTCGGCGTCGGAACCGTGCGGCGGAGGAGATCGTGAGTCCGAGGTCGCATTCATCGAACGAGCAACGCATGCATTGAAAGGATCGATGGTCGATGGATTTCTCGCATCACTTCTGGGGCATGCACCCGTTCTGGTGGCTGTGGATCATCGTGCTCGCGGCGCTGCTCATGTGGGGATCGCCGCTGCGCCGCAGCGACACTCCACTCGAGCTCCTTCGCCGGCGGTACGCGGCTGGAGAGATCAGCGACGAGGAGTATCGGCACCGCGTCGCGCTCCTGACCGAACCCGAGGCCGGCGGCTCGAAGACCGCTGCACCACCGACCGAGCACCACGGATGACGACGGACGCGTCATCCCCGACCGCACTGGCGCCGATCGCGGCGATGCGTCTCACGACGAGCTATGCGAGACACGCCTTGCTGGATCCGGCGAGCATCACGATGTCCCTGGTCGCGGTCGCGCTCGCCGTCGCCTATGTCGGGCCGTTCGGTGTCGCGCTGGCGGCGATCCTGATTGTCGGTGCCTGTGTCGGTGTCACGCGATCGCGAATCGTCCGGCGTCATCTCGATCGCCGGCTCGAGGCGCGAGCGAGAGAACGGCGCGAGGCCGGGCGCATGCGTGCGCTCGGACTCGCAGGTCCCGTGCAGCAACACCGGTACGTCGAGCTTCGCGAGCTCGTCGAGCAGGTCGAGCGCGCGGATCCGATGGAGGCCCGGCGGTGCGAGCTCCAGGAGCTCCTCGAGAACTACGTCCGCACCGTCGTGCTCCACCATCGCTCTGCCGCCGCGCTCGAGCTGGCGAGCACGGGCCTCGCGAGCGACACGCTGCCGTGTTCGAGCCACGCGTCACGTGCGAACGAGATCGCGGCTCGCCGCATGCGCCACCGCGACGCATGCAGGCAGCAGGTCGAGCGCCTCGCGGACGAGATCGAGGCCATCGATCAGCTCGTGCGGCTGATCGCCCAGCGCGTCGCGTGCCCTCCGCTGGACGACGACCTCGGACGCGAGATCGACCGGCGGCTCTGGGAGGTCGATCAGATGGACGCCGCGGCCGAGCAGCTATCGGCATGAGCGCGGGAGCGAGCGAACGCGCCCGTCGTGCGCGAGCGCACGCACGCCCGCTGGCGCGTCGAAAACCACGGGAACCGCGACCGCGAGAGCCGCCGGCATCGCCACGCAGGTACCATGCGAAGGGAACGTCGCGGGATATGGACCTCCAATGGTGAGCATCGACGTTGCACGCATCGACACGATGGCGTTCGATCTCGATGGCGTCGTCACGAAGACCGCGGCGGTCCATGCCGCGGCCTGGAAGCGACTGTTCGACGAGCTGCTCGAGCGCAGCGCGGCGGGCGGAGCCTGGACGCCGTTCGATATCGACCGCGACTACCGGACGTACGTGGATGGCAAGCCGCGCCGCGACGGGATCCGGAGCTTCCTCGCGTCGCGCGACATCCGAATGCCCGACGGTCACGCCGGTGACGGACCGGATGCGACCACGATCCACGGGCTCGCCGAGCGCAAGAACGGCTACCTGCTCGCTCACCTGGCACGCGCCGGTGTCGAGGTCTACGACGACGCGGTCCGGCTGATTCACGCCGCGCGGCTCCGCGGCGTCAAGCGCGCCGTGGTCACCGCGAGCGAGAACTGCGACGCCGTCCTCGCGGCAGCTGGCCTCACCGGGTTGTTCGAGGTCCAGGTAGATGGCCGTGTCGCCAGCGACTTCGGGTTGCGTGGCAAGCCGGCACCCGACACGTTTCTCGAGGCGGTGCGCCGACTCGGTACGTCGCCCGAGCGCGCGATCGTCTTCGAGGACGCGATCGCCGGCGTTCGCGCCGGGCAGGCCGGCGGCTTCGCGCTCGTGGTTGGCGTCGATCGCACCGGACATGCCGACGAGCTGCGCGGAGCCGGGGCCGACGCCGTGGTGAGCTCGCTCGACGAGATCGAGCTGAGCGACCACCTGGAGGCGCGACTGTGAGCGCAGCGAACACTATGTACAGCCGAGCGCTCCGCGAGGCGATCATGACGAGGGCGTCCGATGGCGGGCGCGCCGCGGCCGCCGAGGAGGCCCCGTGATCGGATGGGAGCTCGTCTACGACGGCTACGATCTGGCGCGCGAGGGCGTTCGCGAGACCCTGTGCACGCTCGGTAACGGCTACTTCGCGACGCGCGGCGCCGCCGCCGAGGCCGTCGCCGACGGCGTTCATTACCCCGGCACGTACGTCGCGGGTTGCTACAACCGGCTCGGTACCGAAATCGGTGGGCGGATGCTCGAGCACGAGGATCTCGTCAACGCCCCCAACTGGCTGCCGCTGACCTTCCGCGAACCGGGCGGCGCGTGGTTCGGTAGCGAGCCGGTCGAGATCCTGAGCTATCGCCAGGTCCTCGACCTGAAGCGAGGCGTGTTGACGCGCGACGTTCGCGTGCGCGACGGGCAGGGGCACTGCACGCGGGTGACGAGCCGGCGCATCGTCCACATGGCCGATCCTCACCTCGCGGCGATCGAGCTCACGCTGACCGCGGAGAACTGGTCGGGCACCGTGGAGGTGCGTTCGGCGCTCGACGGCCGGGTCGAAAACCGTGGGGTCGAGCGCTACCGCCTGCTGAGCCACCAGCACCTGGCACCCGCAAGCGCGCGGGCGGTGTCCGACGAGACGATCCTGCTCGAGATGCGGACCGTTCAGTCCGAGATCGAGATCGCGCAGGCGGCACGCACGCGCGTCTTCGAGGCGCAGCGCGCGAGTGCCTGCGAGCGGCGTACGGTGGCTGCTGATGCGCTGGTCGCGCACGAGCTCGTGGTCGAGCTCCGTGCGAACCAACCTGTGACGATCGAGAAGACGGTCGCGCTCTACACGTCGCGCGATCGCGCGATCTCCGAGTGCGGACTCGCCGCGAGCGAGAAGGTCTCGGGCGCGCCCGGGTTCGATGCGTTGCTTGCGTCGCACGCGCTGGCGTGGGACCACCTGTGGCGCTCGTTCGACATCGAGCTCGAGGATCACGGCGGCGCGATGATCGAGGCCGGGGTCGTCCTCCGGCTCCACGTCTTTCACCTGTTGCAGACCGCGTCGCGCCACTCGACCGATCTCGACGTTGGTGCGGGCGCGCGCGGGCTTCACGGTGAGGGCTATCGGGGCCACGTCTTCTGGGACGATCTGTTCATCTTCCCGTTCCTCAACTTTCGCATGCCCGAGATCACGCGGGGCCTCCTCATGTATCGCTACCGCCGGCTGGATGCCGCGCGCCGCGCCGCCCTGGCGGCGGGCTACTGCGGCGCGATGTTTCCCTGGCAGAGTGGCAGCGACGGCCGTGAAGAGACGCCGTCGATCTACTTCAATCCACGATCGGGGCGATGGATCCCGGACCACACGTACCTGCAGCGTCACGTCGGTGCGGCGATCGTCTACAACGTCTGGCAGTACTACCAGGTCACCGGCGACCGGAGGTTCCTCGACGGCGCCGGCGCGGAGATGGTGCTCGAGATCGCGCGGTTCGTCGCGAGCCTCGCCACCTTCAACGCCGCGCTCGAACGCTACGAGATCCGCGGTGTGATGGGCCCCGACGAGTACCACACCGGATATCCGGGCGCCGATCGACCGGGGCTCGACAACGTCGCGTACATGAACGTGATGGCGGTCTGGGTCCTGGGCCGCGCGCTCGACGTGCTCGCCGCGTTGCCGCACGATCATCGCCGCGAGCTCTGCGAACGGATCGCGCTCGGCGACGACGAGCTCGCGACCTGGGATGCGATCAGCCGCAAGATGCGCCTGGTCTTCCTCGACGGCGGCATCCTCGCGCAGTTCGAGGGCTACGACCGCCTCGCCGAGCTCGATTGGGACGCGTATCGCGCACGCTACGCCGACATCCACCGGCTCGACTTCATCCTCGAGTCGGAGGGCGATAGCCCGAACCGGTACAAGCTGTCCAAGCAGGCCGACGTCTTGATGCTGTTCTTCCTGTTCTCGACCGAGGAGCTGCGCGCGATCTTCGAGCGGCTCGGGTATTCATTCGAAGGCGAGGTCATCCCGAGGACGATCGACTACTACGTGCGCCGCACCAGCCACGGCTCGACGCTGTGTCGCGTCGCGCACGCGTGGGTGCTCGCGCGCGCGAACCGGCGTGGGTCGTGGGAGCTGTTCCGCGAGGCGCTGCTCAGCGACGTCGCCGACATCCAGGGCGGGACAACGCGGGAAGGAATCCACCTCGGCGCGATGGCGGGGACCGTGGACCTGGTCCAGCGCTGCTACACCGGCCTCGAGCTCCGCGAGGACGTCCTGTGGCTCAACCCGCGGCTCCCCGAGGGCGTACGGCGGCTCGCGTTGCTCGTGCGCTACCGGACGCACACGCTCGAGCTGGAGATCGGTCACGACGTGCTCGAGGTCAGCGCGGCGCATTGCGAGATTCCGTCGATGAAGATCGGCGTGCGGGATCAGGTCCACGAGCTCGCCGCCGGCGAGTGCCGGACCTTCCCGCTGCGTTAGTCCGAACGATCGCCGAGGTCGTCGCGATCGACCGGCACCAGCCGCGCGAATGCTGCGATGCGCTCCGCGCTGCGTCGCGATCGGCGCATGTAGATCGTGCCGAACACCGCGCCGGCGAGGCCGCCCACACCATCGGCCACGAGGTCCCACATCGTGTCGTCGAGCGGGTCCATCACCGGCGAGCCCTGGGACGCGGCCCCGAACAGCGCATCGACAGCATACTCCGCGATCTCCCAGAGGCCGCCGAGTCCGATCGCGAGCAGGACGATCACGAAGCCGTCGACGATCGCCGAGGTGCGGAGCCGGCCGGTGAACCTGAGCGCGTAGACGATCAGGAACGCGGCCAGCCCGATCAGCGACGATGTCCCGGCATGGAGCAGCTTGTCGAACCACGCGGTCTCGTAGAGACCGAGCACTCGGCCGAGCACCATGTCTCCGACGATCGCGAGCAGCGCGAACAGCTCGAGCTCGATCGGGACGTTGGCGCGGCTCGAGCGCGCCAGCACGGGAGGCAGCACGAGCAACCCCGTCAGCGTCACGCACAATAGCGCGTAGAGCACCTCACCCTGGATGATATGGATCGTCGCGGACAGGATCAGCAGGGCACGGAGCACCCACGCGAGCCGGCACTCCCACGCGGGCGAGCGCGCGGTGCCCGGTGGGTGGACCGCGAGGGCGATGCCGGCCACCACCAGCACGATCCCGGCGAGCTCCACAGTTCCCAGCCGTTCCCCGAACCACGTCACGCCGATCGCGAGTCCGAAGATCGGCGCGACGAAGCTGAGCACGTTCAGGGTGACGAGCGGGGCGCGGCGCAGCAGCACGAACCAGATCACGAAGCCCACGCCGGTTCCGGCGGCGAGGGCGGTGACGGCGAGGACGAACGAGAGCGACCACTCGATGCTCGCGTGCGGCGCCACCAGCGGTGCGGCGATCAGCAGGACGACGGCGCCGATCACGAGCTGCCATCCCGTGGCCGACAGCGTGTCCAGCTCGCGGGCGAACCGCTTGGTGAGGACGTTGCCGGCAGCGACGCCGGCTGCGCCGAGGAAGACGAACGCGGCGCCGGCGAGCGAGGTGCCGGCCGTCGCCCCGTGGCCGGGCGCGGTCAGCGCCGCAACCGTGATTCCGGCGAGCGCGAGCGCCATCCCGATCGCAGCCCACCGATCGATTCGCTCCTGGAGGACGGCGAGGCCGAGGGCGGCGGCGAGCAACGGCTGCGTGCTCGCGATCACCGTCGCGAGCCCTGGCGCGATGCGGCCGCCGGCGAACAGCATGGCGCCGAAGCCGAGCGCGGTCCACGCCACGCCGATCCCGAACACCGCGAGCCACTGGCGCCGGCCGCGCGGCTGCGGGCGACGCCACCACGCGGCAAACGCGAGCACGACGAGACCCGGCACGAGCGCGCGCAGCCCCGCGACGTGGAGTGGTGGCGCGGAGCGGACCGCGACGGTGGCGAGCGGGAGGCACGTCGCCGCGATCAGCGCGACGAACACGCCGCCAAGGATCGTGACGATGCCGAGGCCGCCGGGCGCCCCGCCGACCTCGATCGAACCGCCGCGCGGCTGCGCGACGCTGGAGCCCCGGGCTTCGATCGCCGGCTCGGCGATCACCGTCCGCAACGTTCGTAACCCATTCGCGTTGCTGCGCATCTCGGCGATGCCGCTCGGAGCCGGGGCCGCGACGCGAGAGGCCGGTGGATCACTCGCAGGGAACGACTCCCAGCTCGCCTCGTCGATCGCGTCCCAGTCCTGCATCGTGCGGCCGGGCCAGACCTCGGCGCGGTCGGGCGACGAGGACAAGGAAGAGCTCGCGGGTGCTTCATGCGGAGGTTCCGAAGACGCCTCCTGGATCTGGAGCCGGCGAGACATTCTCGTCAACACGTTGCATCGCGAGTGCCGTCGCTCTGCACGGCATCCGCCCGAGCTGAGCGATCCAGTCCCGAGGCGTAGCCGCCGGGGACGGTGGTGTGACCGCGCCGGTCACGCGAAGGAACCTCCCTCCCACGTTCGCGGGGCGCACCGCTTGCGCGTTCCTCGCAGGACTTCCGGCGATCGCGTGGTACGCGCGATGCACTGACTAAGCACATCAGCGATCGAGTGTGATCGCGATGATGACACACAGCTTCAGGGAGCAAGACGCGTGGAAAAACATCATCACGAACATCGCAAGCCGCAGCCTTCTCCGGTCGAGCTTGGTCTCGAACGCGACAACCGGGTCGGCGCAGCCACTCGCGGTTCGTACACCTGTCCCATGCATCCAGAGGTCCGCCGCGATGCGCCGGGCAGCTGCCCGAAATGCGGCATGGCGCTCGAGCGCGTGGTGCCGGTGGAAGTGGCGACGCCCGCGCCGACCGAATGGACGTGCCCGATGCATCCCGAGATCGTGCGCGACGCACCCGGGACGTGTCCGATCTGTGGCATGGCGCTCGAGCCGCGTACGTTCGCGGCGGCGCCCTCGGAGGAGTCGGCCGAGCTCGCGGACATGACGCGCCGATTCTGGGTCGCCACGATCTTCACCGTGCCGCTGCTCGTCCTGGCGATGGGCGAGTTTCTGCCGGGGATGCCGATCACGTCGTGGTTCTCGATGCGGACCCGCAACCTGATCGAGCTCGGGCTCGCGACGCCGGTCTGCGTGTGGGCCGCGTGGCCGTTCTACGTCCGCGCGGTGCAGTCGGTGAAGAACCGCAGCCTGAACATGTTCACGCTGATCGGGCTCGGTGTGTCGGTGGCATTCCTCTACAGCATCGTCGCGACGCTCGTCCCCGGTGTGTTCCCCGAGTCGTTCCGCGAGGGCGGAGAGGTCGCGGTCTACTTCGAGGCCGCGGGCGTGATCACCGCGCTGATCCTGCTCGGCCAGGTGCTCGAGCTGCGCGCGCGCAGCCGGACGAGCGCCGCCATCCGGCAGCTGCTCGGCATGGCCGCGAAGTCGGCGCGCCGCCTGCGCGACGACGGGAGCGAAGAGGATGTCCCGCTCGACGCCGTGCAGGTCGGCGATCGCCTGCGCGTGCGGCCCGGCGAGAAGGTTCCCGTCGACGGCGTCGTGCTGACTGGCGCGACGAGCGTCGACGAATCGATGGTGACCGGCGAGTCGATTCCTGTCGAGAAGGGGCCGGGCGACAAGCTGATCGGCGCCACGATCAACGGCACCGGTGGGCTCGTGATGCGTGCCGAAAGGGTCGGCGCGGAGACCCTGCTATCGCGGATCGTCGCGATGGTCGCCGAGGCCCAGCGCAGCCGCGCGCCGATCCAGAAGCTGGCCGACCTCGTGGCGGGATACTTCGTGCCGGTCGTCGTCGGGATCGCCGTGGTGACGTTCGTGGTGTGGAGCCTGGTCGGCCCCGAGCCGCGGATGGCGCACGCACTGATCAACGCCGTCGCGGTGCTGATCATCGCGTGCCCGTGCGCGCTCGGCCTGGCGACGCCGATGTCGATCATGGTGGCGACCGGCAAGGGGGCGACCATGGGCGTCCTGTTCAAGAACGCCGAGGCGATCGAGGTCATGCGGACCGTCGACACGCTGGTCGTCGACAAGACCGGCACGCTGACCGAGGGCAAGCCGAAGCTCGTGAGCGTCGTCGCCGAGCATGGGATCGACGAGTCGACGCTGCTGCGGCTCGCAGCCTCGCTCGAGCGCGGCAGCGAGCACCCGCTGGCCGCGGCGATCGTCAAGGGCGCCGAGGAGCGCGCGATCACTCTCGCGGACGCGAGCGCGTTCGAGTCGATCACGGGTAAGGGCGTGCGCGGCAAGGTCGACGGTCGCGACGTCGCGCTCGGCAATCGCGCGCTCATGACCTCGCTGGGCATCGACCTCGCCACCGTCGCCGCCCGCGCCGACGAGCTACGCGGCGACGGCCAGACCGTCATGTTCGTCGCGGTCGATGGCAAGCTCGCCGGCCTCGTCGGTGTCGCCGATCCGATCAAGGCGTCGACCCCCGACGCGATCCATGCGCTGCATCGCGCGGGTGTGCGGATCGTGATGCTCACGGGCGACAACGAGACCACGGCCCGCGCCGTCGCCGGCAAGCTCGGCATCGACGAGATCCGCGCCGAGGTGCTGCCAGATCAGAAGGTCGAGGAGGTCAAGCGCCTCCAGGCCGCGCGCCGGATCGTCGCGATGGCGGGCGACGGCGTCAACGACGCGCCGGCGCTCGCGCAGGCGCAGGTCGGCATCGCGATGGGGACCGGCACCGACGTCGCGATGGAGAGCGCCGGCGTGACCCTCGTCAAGGGCGACCTCCGCGGCATCGCGCGCGCGATGACGCTGTCGCGCCGCACGATGCGCAACATCAAACAAAACCTGTTCTTCGCGTTCATCTACAACGCGCTCGGCGTGCCGATCGCCGCAGGCGTGCTCTATCCCGCGTTCGGGCTGCTGCTGTCGCCGATCATCGCGGCCGCGGCGATGAGCTTCTCGTCGGTCTCGGTCGTCGGCAACGCGCTGCGCCTGCGGCGGGTGAGGGCGTGAGCGCCATGGCGATCCGGATCCACTTCCTCGGCGCCGCCGATACCGTGACGGGTTCGCGTTACCTCGTCGAGGCCGGCGGCCGGCGCGTGCTCGTCGACTGTGGTCTGTTCCAGGGCCCGAAGAAGCTGCGCGCGCGCAACCGCACGGCGTTCCCGATCGAGCCCGCGTCGATCGACGCCGTCGTCTTGACCCACGCCCACATCGATCACACCGGGTACCTCCCGAAGTTGTGCACCGCCGGCTTCACGGGACCGGTGTGGTGCACGCCGGGCACGCGCGACCTGCTCCAGATCCTGTTGCCCGACTCGGGGCATCTCCAGGAAGAAGAGGCGCGGTTCGCGAACCGCCACGGCACCTCCCGCCACAAGCCGGCGCTGCCGCTCTACACGCGCGCGGACGCCGAGCGATCGCTCGAGCAACTTGCCCCGGTCGCGTTTCACACGCCGTTCGAGCCGGCGCCCGGTTTCTCGGCGACCTACACGCGCGCCGGCCACATCCTCGGTGCGGGCTGCGTCGCGCTCCGCATCGGCGCCACGACGCTCACGTTCACGGGCGACGTCGGGCGGCCGATCGATCCGGTGATGAAACCGCCGGAGCGCCTCGAACCGACGGACTTCCTGGTCGTCGAGTCGACATACGGCGATCGCGTCCATCCCGCCGATCAGGTCTCCGACCAGCTCGCGCGCGTGGTGCTCGAGATCGTCGAGCGCCACGGCGTGCTCGTGGTGCCGGCGTTCGCGGTCGGCCGCGCCCAGCACCTGCTGCACTTGCTCGACGAACTCCGCGCGGCGCGCCGGATCCCCGAGCTGCCGATCTACCTCGACAGCCCGATGGCGATCGACGCGACCCAGCTGTTCTGCGATCACCGAGACGATCACCGGCTGTCGAAGCCGCAGTGCGCGAGCATGTGCAAGCCCGCGCGCTACACCCGTACGCCGGACGAGTCCAAGGAGATCGATCGCCGCGACGGTCCGATGATCGTGATCTCCGCGAGCGGGATGGCGACCGGCGGTCGGGTCCTCCATCACCTGCGGCGGTTCCTGCCCGACGCGCGCAACGCGGTGCTGCTCGTCGGCTACCAGGCCGCGGGTACCCGCGGGCGCTCGCTCGCCGACGGCGCCGACGAGCTGAAGATACTCGGCCAGTACGTTCCGGTCCGCGCGCACGTCGCGAAGATCGACGCGCTGTCGGCGCACGCCGATTACCGCGAGTTGCTCGACTGGCTGCGGACAAGCGAGATCGCCCCGCGCCGCGTGTTCGTGACCCACGGCGAGCCAACAGCGGCCGACGCGTTTCGCCGCAGACTGCGCGACACGTTCGACTGGGACGCGATCGTGCCCGACGACGGCGCGATCGAGGAGCTCGCGTGATCTGCGAGTGCACCGAGATCCACAGGCCGCGCCGGATCGTGCTGACCGGCGGCCCGGGCGCGGGCAAGACCGCGGTCCTGGAGTTGATCCGCAAGGCGTTCTGCGAGCACATCCACGTGCTGTCGGAGGCCGCCGGCATCGTGTTCGGCGGAGGCTTCCCGCGCGGTGGTGAGGGTGAGGTGCGGCGCGCTGCCCAGCGCGCGATCTTCTTCGTCCAGCGCGAGCTCGAGGCCGCGGCTACCGGCCGCAACGCCGCCATCGTCCTGTGCGATCGAGGAACGATCGACGGCGTCGCGTATTGGCCGGGTCCGGGCGAGCTGTTCGGTGCCGTCGGCACGACCGAGGCCGAGCAACTCGCGCGCTACCATGCGGTGATCCACCTGCGCGTCCCGGCGGGCGACGGCGGCTACGACAACTCGAACCCGCTCCGGGTAGAGTCCGCGACCGAGGCCGCGGCGATCGACGCGCGGATCGCCAGCGCGTGGTCGCGGCATCCGCGGCGTTACGAGGTCGCGTCCGCGTCCGACTTCTTGGCCAAGGCGGCGCGCGCGGTCGAGATCCTGCGCGGCGAGATGCCCGCGTGCTGTCGACAACACGAGATCGCTTCGCTCGCCGGCCGCTGACCGTCACGCCTCGACGAGGAAGTTCCGCATCATCCCCAAGTCCTCGTGCTCGAGGTTGTGGCAGTGGTACAGGAACATCCCGGCATGGCGTTCGAAACGTACGCGGATCCGGACCCGTTCGCCCGGCATCAGCAAGAACGTGTCCTTCCATCCTTCGTCGATCAGGCCCTCGCTCACCGTCTCCACGGCGGCGCGCCCCCACGACGCGACCGTACGCTCGACCACCTGGAACTGGCCGCCGTGAACGTGGATCGGGTGCGGCATCGCCATCATCCTCCCGAGGTTCGAGAACTCCCAGTCCTCCGTCGCGCCCAGGCGGATGCGTTCGTTCGATGCCACGTCGGTCATGTGGAAGCTCCGGCCGTTCAACAACCAGCGCATCATCCGCATCGACACCTCGAACCGCCGCGGAGCGCCCAGGTTCACGACCTCGCGCTCGGGTCGGAACTGCACCGGCGCCAGCTGCTCGGGCAACGCGCGGCGTTCGCCATCCCCGTGCACGAGGAAGCGACACACGCGGAACGGACTGCCGTTCGGCAGATCCGCGGCGGCCATCATCCCACCTCGCATGCCACGGCCCATGCCGCGGCCCATCATCCCGGACGCTCCGTCATCGAACGCGCGGCTCTCGAGCCACAGATCCTCGCCCGCGAGCGCGTGGCCGAAGTCGGCCCAGAGCTCGACGCGCTCGCCGGGCGCGAGCATGACATATGGTCTTCGTACCGGCCTCGCGAGGAGCCCACCGTCGCTGCCGATCGCGATCATCGGGCTGCGGTCGCTCCACGCGAGCTTGTAGATGCGGCTGTTCGAACCGTTGAGCAGCCGCAGCCGGTACGTCGCGGATCGGACTTCGATCGTGGGCGTCGGGCGGCCGTTCACGAAGATCCGATCGCCGAGGAACCCGACCATCGGGTTCGGTGCGTAGACGAGCTGTCCGCCGGCATCGAGCTGCCGATCCTGGAGCACGAGCGGCAGCTCGTACGCGCCGGTCGGCAGCGTGCGCGCCTCCGCGTCGTCGGTGACGATGAAGAGGCCGGCGAGGCCGGCGTAGACCTGTGGAGCCGTGCGCGCCCACGGGTGCGGGTGGTACCAGTACATGCCGGGTCGATTCGTGACCTCGAAGTCGTACTGGAACGAGGCATCACCGCGGACGGCGTTCCGTGGATGGCCGTCGTTCTCGGCGGAGACGTCGAGCCCATGCCAGTGCACGATCGACGGCTCGTCGAGAGCGTTCTCGAACCGCACGCGCACCCGCTGCCCGGGGCGCACGCGGATGGTCGGCCCGAGATAGCTGTCGCCAGCCACGAGCGCATCCGCTGCGCCTTTCAGACGCGTGCCCTCGAACCGCCACACCTGCGCCAGCCGTCCGAGCTCGGGATCGAGCACGGCCCGCTCCGTCGTGGCGCGCAACGAGAGCTCGACATCACTCGCGCCGACCGAGGTCATGCCGGTCACCTCGCGGTTTCGGCCTTTGCAGCCGAGCAAAGCCAACGCGGCGACGCTCGTGGTTCCTTCGAGGAGCTCCCGACGCGATAGACACACTCCGGGAAGGCTTCGTGCACGTTCGGACATCCCCGATCGTCGTGCAGCGACCGTGCCCACGGTAAGCACGTGCGGGATGTACGGCTATCGCCTCGATCGCGAGGCGCGCACGTGAGCGCTGAAGCTCGCCTTCGGCTCGCCTATGGTCGCCTCGGTGTGTTCGGCGACGGCACCGCGATGGTCACGTGTGACCGCGCCGGTCACTCGACTGTCTGCACCGGCACGGTGATCGCTGCTCGGCCTCGGACCTGCATCGAACACGGATCATTCAAGCACAGGAGAAGCGTCATGCAGAGTTTTCGAATCGTCCGTTAGCCTGACACGTGACGAGCGCAGAGCTGCAGGGCGGGTGAGCCGTGGCGCCAGAAGGCGTTTCCTGTGGGAGGCCTGTTGCTTACCGCGATCATCGGAGCGGCCTTGATCTCGCTCTACTTCTACATTGATCACCTGCGCTGAAGGAGCGACTCGTCGGGTGTCCGAACGTGTTCGCGGACAGCGTGTCCCCGCGCGCAGTCCCTGCGTGTTGGTCGCCTCATGCAGCGAGAAGCTCGCCTCGAGGATGGGTACGCAGCTTGCTGGACCAGTGGGAATGGCAACGACAGCGAACCCGACCCCACTCGAGAACGCGAGGCACGAGATCGGCAAGCTGTGGTTCGCCGGAGACTGGGCTTGCGCCCACGGCGATCTCGAGACGCTCGGCTACATCGCGAGGCGCCTGGTCGACCACGCGCCCGAGCCGCTCCACTGCGAGCTGGTCGCGCTCGCGGAGCTGTGCCGGAGCGATCCCGATCGAGCCACCGCCGCATGGGTGCACCTCAAGGAGCTCGCGCAAGCAGGCACCGAGCATGGGTCGCCATGACCTGGGCGACGACGGAGGGCTTGCCGTATCCGCTCGGGGTCTCGTGGCACACCACCGAGCGTGCGTACAACTTCGCGCTCTACTCCAAGCACGCCACGTCGGTTCGCCTGCTGTTGTTCGGCGAGGACGACCTCGCCGTGCCGCGCGTCGAGATCGCGCTCGATCCGCTGCGCAACAAGTCGGGCCGCGTGTGGCACTGCCGGGTCGCGGAGGCGGTCGTCGATGGTTGCCGCTACTACGGCTACCTCGCCGATGGCCCCGAGCCCGCGGGGCAGTTCGAGCGCCACGCGTTCCATCCCGAGAAGCTCCTCCTCGATCCGTACGCGCCGTGCGTCGCGTTTCCGCCGGACTTCGATCGCGCGGCGGCGATCGGGGATCGATCCAACCTCGGCAAGGCGCCACTCGGCATGATCGTCGCGTGCGAGCGACCGTTCGAGTGGCGCGCGGACCAACGACCGCACCACGAGGCCGACGCGATCATCTACGAGCTCCACGTTCGCGGCTTCACGCAGCACGCGAGCTCGGGCGTCTCGGCTGCGGCGCGCGGCACGTTCGCGGGGCTGATCGAGAAGATCCCGTACCTGCGCGAGCTCGGCGTCACGATCGTCGAGCTGATGCCCGTGTTCCAGTTCGACCCGCAGGCACACGACTTCTGGGGCTACAACCCGATGAGCTACTTTGCGCCCCATCGGGCGTACGCTCCTCCCGGCAGCTTTCCGATCGACGCGTTCCGCGAGATGGTCGCGGCGCTCCACGACGCCGATATCGAGGTCGTCCTCGACGTCGTCTACAACCACACCGCGGAGGGCGGCGCTGGCGGTCCGGTCTACGGATTCAAAGGCCTCGACAACAGCACGTACTACCTGATGAAGGACGGCGGCTACGCGAATTACGCCGGCACCGGCAACAGCCTCAACGCGCACAACCGCTACGTGCGCAAGATGATCCTCGATAGCATGCGCTACTGGGTCCGCGAGATGCACGTCGACGGATTCCGGTTCGATCTCGCCTCTGTGTTCGCGCGCAGGTCCGACGGCTCGATCGACTTCGACGAGCCGCCGATCTTCGGGGACATCAGCTCGGATCCGGACTTCGATCGCGTGCGCATGATCGCCGAGCCGTGGGACGCGGGTGGCGCGTACGCGCTCGGCCGCGCGTTCCCGGGCATCACGTGGCTGCAGTGGAACAGCCGGTTTCGCGACGACGTGCGGCGGTTCGTGCGCGGCGATGTCGGGCTGACCGGCGCGCTGATGCAGCGCCTCTACGGCAGCGACGACCTGTTCCCCGACGACGTGATCGACGCATACCACGCGTACCAGAGCGTCAACCACGTCACATCCCACGACGGCTTCACGCTCTACGACCTCGTCGCGTACGAGCACAAGCGCAACGCGGCCAACGGCCACGACAACCGCGACGGGACCGACGCGAACTGGAGCTCCAACAGCGGCTGGGAAGGTGACGACGGCGCATCGGCCGACGTGCTCGCGCTACGCGAGCGCCAGGCAAAGAACCTGATCGCGCTACTGCTCATCTCGAATGGAACGCCGATGCTGCGCGCGGGCGACGAATTCCTCCACACCCAGCACGGCAACAACAACCCGTACAACCAGGACAACGTGGTCGGCTGGCTCGACTGGCGCCGGCGCGACGCGTGGCCCGGGTTCTGGCGCTTCGTGCAGCAGATGATCGCGTTTCGCAAGCGGCATCCCTCGCTCGCACGCAGCCGGTTCTGGCGAAGCGACATCCGCTGGTTCGGTCCGCGAGGCGTGGCCGACCTCGCCCAACCGCTCGTCGCGTTCTGCCTCCGCGGCGAGTCGCAAGCCGACGACGACCTCTACGTCATGATCAACGGCACCGTCGACGCGGTCTCGTTTGTCGTGCAAGACGCTCCGGGTCCCTGGAGGGTCGCCGTCGATACCGCGCGGCCGTCCCCCGATGACATCGAGCTCGATCGTCCGCGCGAGCTCCCGAGCCCGTCGCGCGTCGTCGAGGCACGCTCGATCGTCGTGCTCGTCCGTCCGCGGTGAGCCGCGAACACCTCGATCGCCCGCACGTTCGGGACGCAGGATGTCGTCGGATGCGCACCACCTGCGCGACGACCACGTGGCAACGCAGGCGATGCGGCATCGCAGATCGTGCACGGGCCGCAGCCATGCTGTGATCGCCGTGCGCGAGCGCTTGGACGAGACCGTCAAGCCGTGGTCGGTGCGCGCGCGATTTCCTCGTCGGGCGCGCGCTCGTGGTCGAGCGCTGTCAGAACCTCGGAGGCCGCCGTGCCGAGCTCCGCGGTACGCTGGTCGTCGATCCCGAGGGCGCGCTGCAGGTCGGTGAGGAGCTCGGTCTCGACGGGGGCGAGCTCGAGGTCGATCACCACCGTGAGGTAGGCCGCGACGTAGGCGAGCTCGCGCGCATCGCGGGTCGTCAGCTGCGGGACGAGCTCGCGGAGCCACGCGGTTCGTTCCTCGCGATCGATCGGCAGCGGCGAGATCGGGATAATCGGCTGGGGCGTGGCGTCGACGATGCGCCACAGGCCTCGGTTGAGCGCGTCGAGTAGCCGGCCCTCGTTGATGTTCTCGTCGAGATCGATCTCGGCGGTCAGGAACGCGAGTTGTGCGATGACCTCGACATCCGACACCGCGATGTCCGTCGCGTCCGGCAGGATTCTTCGTAGACAGTCGTCGTCGATCTGGATGTGCATGGAGGGGCCAGCTGCATGGCTCATACCGCATGAGCTCGTGTCGAAGGATCTGGCATCTGGCCTGCATCGGTACCTGGTACGCGCGCGATCGTCGCGGGAAGGAGCTCGTCATGGCGTCGTGGACCTGGATCTCTATGCTTGCGGTGGCGGGCGTGCTCGCATACCTGTTACTGCGCCGTCGCCGCCGGACGCGATCACGCATCATCGATCCCGTCTGCGGGATGGCGATCGTGCCCGCACGGGCACATACGATCCGTCACGGCGCGGATGGTCCGATCTACCTCTGCTCGCAGCGCTGCGCGGCCACGTTCGATGCCGCGCCTCAACGATACGGTGGCGTGTCGCCCCATCGCGGCGCGCACCTCGCATGCTGAGGAGTCACCCATAGCAACGACGCCTTGAGACGCATCCATGATCGAGAGATCCAGCAGCGGCGAAGATCGCTCGCGTACTTGCTGGCCGTGATCGCCGTCGCGATCACCGTGATCGTCGCGCTCGCGATCGCCGCCCGTTCGATCACGACCGCGCTCGGGTGATCGAGCGGGCCGTCGCCGCGAGCCGATCTTGGATCTCATCTCACGAGGCGCCGGTGGAGTGCGTTATAGATCGGACAAAACACCAGGCCCGCGTAGGCGCCGTAGAGGAAGCTCTCCGCGAGCCCGGCTAGGAACCCGGCGACGGTGAGCCACTCGAACGCCGGCAAGATCAAGTTGAGCGCCGCCTTCATGTGCACGCTTCCGGGTGTGACCAGCCCCCAGAGCACGCAGACCAGGAACGACACGGCGGTGAATAGCCCGAGCGCGATCGCCACGATGCGCGTGTCGAGTGGACCCGTGGTGCGGGGAGCCCGGGGCCCGACCATCTCAGTGGGCATGACCGGCCTCTCCCGTCCGCACATCGCCCGCCCCTCGTTCGCTTCGATCGCCGCGCTCGCGATCGTCCCGAGAGCCACGGTGGCCGCTGTGCCCGCCGTGCCCGCCGTGCCCGAACAAGTGCAAGGCGACGAAGGCGATCGCCACCAAGATCCAGAACCAGTTTCCGCTGAGCCAGCTCATATGTTCTCCCGGATGTTGCGACAGCCAGAGTTGCAGCAAACGTGCCTCGTCCTGTAACCCGATCGGTCTCGCGAGGTCAGGCGGAGAGCTGATCGAGCGCCGCGTCGACCTCTTCGAGCTCCCACAGCCGGCGCTCGAGCTCGCCGTCGAGGTTCGCGTCGGGTCGCGGGCAGGCGACTCGCTGCGCGACGAGCCGCACCATCTGCTCGATCGCATCGAGCTCGTCGGCGAGTTGCTCGATCCGCCGCTTGCACGTGTCGCGATGGGCGAGGCGGCGGGCCGCGATCGCTCGCGCACGAACGCGCCGATCCGGCGGCGACACGTCGCGTGGCACGCGCCGCTCCGGCGGTGGTTCGCTCGGCACCGGGCTCGTCTCCGCGAGCCGGACCGCCTCGTTGCACCGCTCGTGCTCGACCGCGACCCGGACGAAGTGATCGAGTAGCTCCTCGAGCTCGAGCCGACGCGCTTCCGGCGGATCGGTGCGTTCGATCGTGGCGACCAACTCGTGGAGCTCGCCGTACTGGAGCTGGCGCGCAGACCCCGTCCCTGCGATCGCGCGATTCCGCGCGGCTCCGCGCCGAAATCTCGCGCGATCCTCGCGGCAGCGATCGATCGCGTGGCGGACGCCCATGAAGCGCACCGCAGTCGTGCACGCGGCGAGGAACGCGACGACCACGATCAGCGCGCCGGCGACACCGGCCTGTGCCGCGACGATGCCGAGGGTGGTCACCAGCGCGCAGAGGCTCACGGGATGCGCCGCGAGACGAGGCGCGTACGCGAGCGTTGTCGGTGTCGTCGACGCGAGCACGAGCCCGCTGGTTCGAGCTCCTTGCCACGGAACAATGAGGTCGGCCGCCGTTCGGGTCATGGGTTGATAGGTTGCAACTCGCCGGCCATTCGCGCGCGCGGTTTCCGCTTCGTGCTTCGCGGCGGAATGCCCGATGCGAGGCAAACGATGAAGACGCGAGCGCGTACCCGGCGTTGGTTGCACGCTGCGCGAGATCGAGACGAACCCGCCAACAAACATCGTCACGTCTCGCCGCGCAAGCGGAGGTCTGGCGGCGATCACGCCGCCGAGCCGGCGCTCGCGCTGCTGGCGCCGCCGTGTGCATCGTGCGAGGCGGCGGGTGCGCGATCGGTGTCGAGCACGGCGAGCCGCTCTCGGTAGTCTCGCTCGGTGATCTCGCCGGCGGCGAAGCGACGACGCAGGATCTCGTGCGCCGAATCGCGCGCTCGCCGCGGCGGCGAAGGCCACAGGAAGATCAGCAGCGCCGTCACCCCGACGACCCAGAAGATCCACCAGAACAGATGCATTCCCCAGTAGTGATGTCCGAAGTACATGGCGCAGCCTCCACCAGCCGGAGGTAGCAAGCCGCACGCCGACGAACGTACGGCCCGTGCGGCTCGTTCGCGCAAGCATGCGCGCCTCCCGCAGCGCCGGGCGCATGCGATTCGCGTGACCGCCACGGTCACACGCTGGGCGGTGCGAGAGCGACGGAGCTCGCGAGCGATCACTCGCGCGACATGACACTCTCGGCCGGCACGGGCGGGACGTCATGTCTGGCCGTGCCATTCAATCGATGCCCCGAGGCCTGACGACACTGTTCGCGTGTGTCCTGATCGTGATGGTCGGGTTCGGCATCGCGCTGCCGGTGATGCCGTTGTATGTCGAGCGACTCGCGCTCGCGTCCGGTTCGACGCCCGGTAGCGCGCCGTTCCACATCGGGATGATCACGGCCGTGTACCCGCTGACGCAGCTCGTGTTCGCGCCGCTGTGGGGGCGACTCTCTGACCGGATCGGACGGCGCCCGCTGGTGGTCGTCGGGATCGCGGGCTTCGCGGTGACCCAGGCGCTGTTCGGGATCGCGAGCGGCCTGGCGCTGCTGTACGGCGCGCGCATCGTCGGCGGCGCGCTGTCGTCGGCGTTGATCCCGGCGGCGTCGGCCTACGTCGCGGATCTCACCAGCGAGGAGCAGCGCGGGCGCGGCATCGCGTCGCTCAACACCGCCGTCGGGCTCGGGACCGTGATCGGACCGGCGCTCGGCGCGCTGTTCGTCCGGCGCGACGTCCATGTTCGGGTGTTCTCCGAGCACGTCGTGTTCGACGGGTTCTCGGTGCCGTTCTTCGCTGCGGCGGGGTTCGCGATCGTCGCGCTCGTCGCCGCGCTCGTCACGTTGCGCGAGTCGCACGTCCCCCGACTCGACGCCGATGCAGCGGTCGTCGCGGCACGGCCGAAGGTGGTGCGACGGCTCCTGGGCGCGGTGCTGGCGAGTTACATCGGTATCTCGATCTTCGAGACGACCTTCGCGCTGTTCGCGGTCGCTCGCTTCGGGCTCGACGCGGGAGGGATCGCCGTGGCGTTCACCGAGTGCGGCGCGACCATGATCGTCGCCCAGTTCGCCGGTCCCGTGCTCGCGCGCTGGATCGGCGAGCGCTGGGTCGTCGCCCTTGGCTTCGCGGCGATGAGCGCCGGGCTCGTCGCGCTCGTCGCCGCGCACGCCGATGTCGTCGTCTACGTCGCGGTCATCCCGCTCGGCGCGGGCATGGCGCTGGTCGGGCTCACGCTGACGTCGCAGGTCTCCAAGCACGAGCCACGGAGGGTCGGTGCCGCGCTCGGGCTCCAGCAAGGCGTGCAGAGCGTCGGGCAGGTGGTCGGCGCGATGGCGGGGACGCTGCTGCTCGGTTGGAGCACGCCGGCTCCGTACGTCGTCGCCGCGATGTTGCTCGGCGGCGTCGCGGTGATGACGGCCCGGCGCGCGTAGCGTCACCCGGCCATCGCCGCGGGCTCCGCTTCGTCGCGGATGCGCGCGACGAGGGCGTCGTGGCCGGGTGTCCCGACGAGGCTCGCGAATACGCGTGCGGGAGAGCCCCAGTCGGACCAACCCGTGCCCGACACCGGAACCACGGCGAGATCCGCGGTGTGCGCGAGGAGATCGCGGCTGAAGTTCGCCGCCGGCATGTGCTCGTAGATCGCCGCGAGCGCGCGGGCTTCGTCGAAGTGTCCCATCGAGCCGGCATAGCGCTCGAAGGCGGCGGCGTGCGCCGGAAGGTGGCGGCGTGCGAGCGCCCAGTACTCGGCGACCGGCGCGGTCGAGATGAACGTGTTCCACAGTCCGCCCCGCCTCCACAGCTGGTCGGCGAGGTCGAATGGCGGTTTCTCCTCGAAGCGTT
This sequence comes from uncultured Kofleriaceae bacterium, assembly GCA_964617845.1. Lineage (GTDB taxonomy): Bacteria > Myxococcota_A > Polyangia > Haliangiales > Haliangiaceae > JABFXX01. The sequence goes on from CAZUAR010000002.1 coordinate 322,773, forward strand.
CGACCTCGAACGCGTCGGTCCGGCCGATGCGGCGACCGCGGACGATCCAGCCGTACTCGACCTCGGGACCGGCCGGGGTGACCCCGACGAGTGCGATCCGGCGAAGCGAGATCGCGCGCATCGCGGCGATCAACGGAGCCGGCGTCGGGATGTAGTGATCGGAGGGCAGGAAGATCACGCGCGCGAACAGATCGCGCTCGAGGATCCGGATCAACGGCAGCAGCAGGCCCGGCCCGGTATCGAGGTTCTTCGGTTGCACGATCACGTCGATCTCCGGATGCGCGCGGAGCTGCGCGCGCGCACGTGCCTCGTGGTGTGCGGAGACGACGACCGAGATCCGGTCGGCGCTTGTCAGCATCAGCGCGCGATCGATCGTGGCCTGGAGCAACGACTGCTGCCCGACGAGCACCGCGAACTGCTTGGGCAGCTCGACGCCGTAGAGTGCGCGCGTGAGCGGGCCGAGGCGTGTGCCATCACCACCTGCCAGCACGACGATGTAGGGGAGTGAGCCGTTCATGTCGCGGCTCTTTCTGCAACGGGTGGACCCGGACGTCGTGGGTAGTGTTTTGAGAGTTCGCGCAGAAGCTGCAGCAGACAGCGATCGCCCCGCACGGTTTGCGAAGAAAGGCGGGCATGCACGCAGTAACCGCGCGGGTCACAGTGGGATGCGCCGCTGTTCGCAAGACCTGCACGACGTCGATCGCTCGATCGACCCGAAGTCTACGTGTGACCGTTAGCGTCACGCCGAGCGGAACGAGACTTGAAACGCGGTGGTGCGTGGACTTCACGCGCGCACCTTCCATGCTCCGCGAGCGGCTCGACCGCGGCGACGTCATCGATCTTCGTGGTGACGGAAAGGCCGGGGGTGGGCTCGTGCTCGCGACCCAGGCGTTCGGCGCCGCGCTACGCGCGGGCGGCGTGCTCGACGTCCAGGACTGGCCGCTGTTCTCGGCGGCGCGTCGCGGCGCGAACGTCCGCGCGTTCCTGCGCGTGGCGCGCGAGGCGGTCGAAGCGACCTGTCAGGTGATCGCGCCGGACGTCGCGGTGCTGATGAACGAGGCCGCGGCGCTCGAGGTCGACTTCGCCGAAGGCACCGACGCAGCGATCTATGTCGTCAACACGCCCGATGGCCCCGAGGAGGTGGCGCACCGCTACCGTCTCGCCGGGCGGATCGCGACCGTCGCCGGAGATCGCCTCGGCGCGCGGCACCTCGGGCGACCGCTCGGCAACGTCGCGGTCGTCGCCGCGCTGGTCCGCGCGACCGAGCTGGTCGACGCGGAGGTCACGCGCGGTGCGCTCGCGACGCAGCTCACCAAGCGTCGCGTCCCCCGGCGCATGATCGACACCAACCTCGCGCTGTTCGACGAAGCGCTCGCGGCGGTGCGCATTGCCCACGTGCCGTCGAGTTCGGATCGGCATCACCGCCGGGCACCGTTCACCGGCTACGGGGTGCTGCCGGCCGGCGGTCAGTCGGCGCTGCGCACCGCACGAGCCCAGCACACCGTTGGGTACGGACGACCCGGAGTTCGCATCGAGTTCGCCGATCCGGCACAGCGATGCAACGGCTGCGCGCTGTGCGTGGTGCAGTGTCCCGAAGGCATCATCACGTTCGATCCAGATCCGGCGCGCGGGCCGATCGTCCACGGTGCCCGCTTCACCGACTACTGCAAGCGTTGCCGCGAGTGCATCGCCGCATGTCCGCTCGACCTGTTCGACGAGGTCGCCGCCGTGACTCGGCCCGATGGCGCGGTCGCCGGTGCGATCGGGGAGGTCCCGTGACGACGCCCGCGGTCACGCCACATCGCGCCGCGCCCGTGCGCCGGCTGGTGCCGCCGTACGGCGCGACCTACGACGGCGCCGTCGACCTCGGCGCGCTCCGCGACGCGCACCGCCCCGCGTTCACGGCGCGCACGACGATCTCCGTCGACGGCAACGTCGCCGCGGCGCTGCCGTTCGTGCAGTGGTGGCGCGCGCCGATCGTCGCCGGGTTCCCGATCACGCCGGCGACCAAGTGGCTCGAGTACCTGGCGCAGCAGGCGACGACCCGCGGCGCGCCGCGCGTGAAGCTGCTCGAGGCGGAGCACGCCGTCGCCGACTACCTCGCCGGCGTCGCGAGTGCGTGCCGTGGCCTCGTCATCGGCACCGCGACCAGCTCGGTCGGGCTCGATCACATGACCGAGTCGCTGCGCTCGCTCGGCGCGTCGGGGCTCGGCAACGTGATCGTCGTCGACGTCTGTCGCGCGACCGCCAACTATCCGCTGTGCATCGAGGGCGATCCCTCTGACGTGCTCGCGCATCGCGACGACGGCTTCGTCCAGGTGATGTGCCGAGGCCGCCAGCAGATCTACGACACGCTGCTGCAGCTGCCGGCGATCGGCATGCACCCGGCGGTGCTCACCCCGACGATGCCGGCCTACTACGGCGTCAAGGACAGCCACCGCGGCGGCGCGCTGATCGTCGAGCCCGACGACGCGGTCAACGATTTCCTCGACGGCGCGCTCGCGGCGGGCGAGGACGGCGGACCGACCACGCCACCCGGGCTCCTCGACGGGGACACCGGGATGGGCACGGCGGTGACCAGCGGTTGGTTCCAGGGGTTCAAGGCGGCGCAGAAGGCCCGGCTCGACCGCGTCCCGGCGGTGATGCGCGACGTCGCCGCGCGCTTCGCGACGCGCTTCGGCCGGCCAGGAATCACTGCGCTGGAGCGACACGGCGACGCCGATCCGGACATCGCGCTCGTCACGATGGGACCCGACGCCGGCACCGCGCTCCACCTGATCGAGTCGCTCCGCCGCGAGCTCCGCGTCCGCATCGCGCTGATCGTCGTCCGGCTGCTGTCGCCGTTTCCGGCCCGCGAGCTCGTCGACGCGCTGACCGGTGCCGGCGCGATCGCGGTGATCAACAACGCGCACCACCACGGCCGTGGACACCTGACGCTCGACCTCGCCGACGCGCTGACCCAGGTCCGCCGGACCCTGCCACCGATCGAGAGCTTCTTCTGCGGGCTCGGCGGCGCGGACGTCTCGGCCGAGACCTGGCGCCTGATCGCGCGCGTCACCTGCGAGACCGCCGCGCGCGGCCGCACGACGCGGCCGTGGCACCTGGTGCACGACGGCATCGAGCTGGGAGAGGAGCGCTGACATGCCCGCGCATCCGCTGCCGTTGTTCAAGGATATCGCGATGCGCGACGACGCGTTCTGCGAGGGCCACTCGCTGTGCCCGGGCTGCGAGGAGGCGGTGACGTTCCACACGCTCGGACGCGCCACCGACAACGGCCGCAAGACGGTGCTCGTGCTCGGCACGTCGTGCGGCGAGGTCTCGACGCTCGTGTATCCCGCGGTGGCGTGGGGGCGTGGCGCAGCCGAGCCCGAGGCCGTCGAGCAGAGCGTCGGCGTCATCCATCACGTGTTCGAGAGCGCGCCGACCGTCGCCGAGGGCGTCCGCGATGCCGCCGATGTGCTCGCCGCGGCCGGCGCGTGGCGAGGCCCGTCGCCGAACGTCGTGGCGTGGTCCGGTGACGGCGGTGCGCTCGCGATCGGGTTGCGTTCGCTGCTCCACGCGATCCACCGCCGCGCCCGGATCGCGCTGTTCGTCAACGTGAACGAGATCTTCGCGAACACCGGGTTCCAGTACTGCCCGACGTCGCTGCCGTTCGCCGACAGCGCGACCTTACCGGGCGGCGTGGCCGCGGTGCCGATCGATCACGTCGGGCTCGCGCTGACCGCAGGCGCCGGGTTCGTCGCGCAGGCGTCGCCTGCGTTCCCGGCGTTCTTCGCCGAGGTCGTCGACGAAGCGCTGCGCTGCGAAACGACGGCGATCGTGTTCGTGCCCTCACCGTGCATCGCGGGCTGGAAGTTCGAGGAAGGGCTCACCGCTCGGCTCGGCAAGCTCGCCAGCCAGACCGGGCTGTTCCCGCAGTTCCGCAAGCACGCCGGCATGCGCGGGGAGGTCAAGCACGCCGGACTCGCCGGGAAGCGGCCGCCCGTCGAGCGGTTCCTGGTGCTGCAGCGCCGCTTCGAGCACCTGGTCGGCGGCGATCCGGAAGCGCCACGGGTCGTTCCCGGTCGCGAGCGCGACGTCGCCGCGATCCAGACCTACGCCGATCACAACGTCGAGCGGCTCGCGCGATGGGCCGCGTGGGACGGCGACGGGAGCGTGTCGTGATCAACCGCGGATGGACGAGAGCCCGTTCGCACGGGACAGGAGGCAACTGATGCACGTCGGAACATGGAGTCTCGCCATCATCGTCACCGTGATCGCGTCGTGGCTGATGTATCGCTACCTGGCTCCGAAGAGCTGGAAGGAGTGGACGCGCGCGGGCGTGCTCCAGGCCTTCATCATCGCGTTCTACGCGGAGATGTACGGGTTCCCGTTGACGATCTACTTCCTCACCCGCTACTTCGGGCTCGATCTGGCCTGGACCGAGGGCGGCAATCTGTGGGCGCAACTCTTCGGAACGCCGGCGGCGCACATCATCGCGATGGTGATCGGTTACGTGATCGTCTTCGCGGGTGCCACTCTGGTGGCCGAAGGTTGGCGGAAGGTGCACCGCGCGCGGCGCGAGGGCACGCTCGTCACCGACGGCGTCTACGCCCGCGTCCGTCACCCGCAATACACCGGCCTGTTCCTGATCGTGTTCGGCGAGGGCGTCGTGCACTGGCCGACGATCGTGTCCGTCGCGGCCTTCCCGGTGATCGTGCTCGCGTACGCGTTGCTCGCCCGCAAGGAGGAACGGCAGATGTTCGACAAGTTCGGCGACGCGTATCGCGCGTACCAGCGCCGCGTCCCGATGTTCGTTCCCCGCCTCCACGGCGGAACCCTGAAGGAGGCCCGCGCATGACGGCACAATCGGTCACGATCCTGAGCGGCATCGTCTTGCTGCTCGTCTTTGTCCTCGTAGCTTGGAACCTGCGGCGTCGACGGAGTCCCGCGCCGGAGCACCGTCGGACGGGCGGCGGGTGTCACTGATCGGAGCCGACCTCGGAAGCCTTCGCACGCCAGCGCGGCGTCCGAAAGCGCTCTGTAATGAAGACGGCGGCGGCGCGTCTTCTGGGTAGACCCACAAGGAGACCACGATGACGACCACGTCCCTAAACGTTCACGGCATGACCTGCGCGTCCTGCGTCCGCCATGTCCAAGACGCGCTGCGCCTCGACGGCGTCGCTCGCGTCGACGTCCGGCTCGCCGACGGGCGCGTCGAGATCGAACACGACGCCCGGAGCTCCGAGGCCACGTTGATCGCCGCGATCCGCGCGGCCGGTTACGAGGTCGGGCCGCGACGAAGCGTCGGTGCTCGCGGCGGCTGCTGCGGCAGCTGCTGAGATCGCCCGCATCATCACGCGCTCGTCGATCCCCGTATGCGGACAGTCGCGTGACCGGCATCGTCACCCGTAACCGTCCGCGTTACACGGAACGTTCGCGAACGTCCACGCAGCCGACGAATCGCAGATCTGGTGCGGCACTTGCTGAACGACCCGTTCGCGCGCACGCGAGGTTGATGGGCCATGATCGGTGACTACGTCCTGCATTTTCCGATCACGGACTTCGCCGTGAGCCTGCTCGTGATCGCAGCATTGATCGACGTGGGTCGTCTCGCGCTGCGGCGACCGCAGTGGATCCCTGCCGTCGATCTACTGGCGTTCCTTGGCTTCGGTGGTGCGGTCGCCGCCGTCGCGACCGGCCTGTGGCTGACGAGCGCGCAGGACCACGGCGACTCGCGAATCCTGTCGATCCACCACTGGCTCGCGTACGGAACACTCGGCGTGTCCGCCGTCGCGGTCGCCGCACGGCTGCTCGAAGCGCGCGTCCGCAAGCTTGCCGCCGTGAAGACGACCGCACTCCTCGTCGCGGCCGCGCTCGTCTCGGCCACTGGCTTCTTCGGCGGCAGGATGGCGCACGGCGACGGCGAGCACGCGCACCCGACGGCGACGGAACCGACACCGACCGATCACGCTCGAGACCGACCGCAGGGCCACGACGAGCCACCGGTGACGTCTCCGAAGTCGACGCCCGACCTGGAGCCGCCGGCACACTCGTCGAAGCCGCACGCGCATTGATCGCCGGCGTACCTGTGACTCTCCCGGTCACAAGAACCAAGCGATCGATCGACGTTCCGGACGGGCACCAGCTCGCGGAACTCGGCTATCGTGCGGCGCGTGGAGGCAGGCGGTCCGCCCAAGGTGCTGGTGGTCGACGACAACGCCGAGAATCGTGCGCTCGCGCAGGCGACGCTCGAGGACGAGGGCTATCGCGTCGTGCTCGCGCGCGGCGGCGCGGAGGCCGTCGAGCTGGCCGCCGCCGAGCGACCGGACTGCGTCTTGATGGACATCCGGATGCCGCACGTCGACGGGATCGTGGCGTGCGAGCGCATCCGGTCGATGCCGGGCGGCGGTGACATCGCGATCGTGTTCGCCACCGCGCAGCGCGACGTCGCGACGTTCGACCGAGCCGAGGCTGCGGGCGGCGACGACTTCCTGACCAAGCCGTTCCGGCCGGACGAGCTCGTGGTCCGCGTCCAGACGGCGATGCGGCTGCGGCGGATCGCGGCCGAACGCAGCGAGCTGTTCGCACAGCTCAAGCGCCAGCGCGACCAGCTCCAGCGTCTCGAGCTCCACAAGGAGCAACTCGTCGCGTTCCTGGTCCACGATCTCAAGAACCCGGTGAACGCGATCGACCTCCAGGCCCAGGTCGTGGCGCGCAACGCGGAGGACCCGCATCGATCGCGCGCGGCCGCCGCGAAGATCCAGGACGAGACCCGCGCGCTGGTGCGGATGATCACGAACCTGCTCGACATCTCCAAGGCGGACGAAGGCAGGCTCGCGCCGGTCGTGTGCGCGATCGCCGCCGACGAGCTGCTGCGCGGCGTGCTCGTCGAGCTCGACGCTCGGGCATCGGCGGCCGGCGTCCGCATCGACACCTGCCTCGCCGCATCGACGTTGCGCGCGGATCCGGATCTGATCCCCCGCGTGCTCGCGAACCTGCTCGACAACGCGATCCGCCACGCTCCCGCGGGGAGCGACGTGAGCGTCGCGATCGCACCGGTCGACGGCGGCGTCGAGATCCGCGTCGCGGATGTCGGCCCGGGCGTTCCGCCGGAGGTGCGCGACGCGGTGTTCGAGCGATTCAGGAGCGGGTCCGAGAACAGCGCGCGGACGAATCGAGGGCTCGGTCTCGCGTTCTGCAAGCTCGCGGTCGAGGCTCATGGAGGTCGCATCTGGATCGAGGGCGGATCTCCCGGCGCCGTGTTCTGCGTGAGGCTCCCCGATGCCGATTGACCACGGCGAGCTGCCATTCCGCGAACTGGTCGACGCGGCGCCCGACGGCGTGATCGTGTCCGATCAGCACGGGCGCATCGTCCTCGTGAATGCCGAGGCCGAGCGGATGTTCGGCTACGCCCGCGACGAGCTCGTGGGGCAGTCGATCGACGTGCTGGTCCCTGACGGCGTGCGCGCCAGGCACGGACAGCACGTCGCGAGCTACACCGGTGCGCCGCGGTTGCGGCCGATGGGCATCGGGATGGAGCTCGCCGGACGCCGCAAGGACGGTAGCGAGGTGCCGGTGGAGATCAGCTTGTCACCGATCCGGACCGCGCGCGGCCTCCTCGTGACCGCCGGGATCCGGGATGTCAGCGAGCGCCGCAAGCTCGAGCGCGAGAACCGCCGCGCCAACGCGTACCTCGTGTCCGCCGTGGACGCGACCCGCGATGCCTTCGCCGTCTTCGACGAGCACGATCGGGTGCTGATGGTCAACAGCTCGGCTCGCCAGCTGCTCGGCGGCGCGGTCGAAGGCACGATCGTTGGCCTCGGCTTCGAGGAGCTGCTCGCGAAGGCGCTGCGGGGCGGCGTCTTCGATTTCTCGAACGAGACGCGCGAGGCCCTGTTCGCGCGGTGGCTCGCCTATCACCGCGCGCCTTCGGGCACGCTCGAGGTGCGCACCGGCACGGGCCGCTACCTGCGCGTGACCGAGATGAAGACGGCGGAGCACGGCACGGTCTCGACGATCGCCGACGTGACCGACGACGTCCAGCTCGCGGACGAGTTGCGCGCGGCCCGCGAAGCTGCGGAGACGGCGAGCGCGGCGAAGAGCGAGTTCCTGTCGTCGATGAGCCACGAGCTGCGCACGCCGCTCAACGCGGTCCTCGGGTTCGCGCAACTCCTCGAGCGCGACCGCAAGCGCCCCCTCGACGAACGCCAGCTCGAGCGGCTCCACCACGTCCTGCGCGGCGGCGAGCACCTGCTGCGGCTGATCGACGACGTCCTCGATCTGTCCGGGATCGAAGCGGGACGGATCACGATCTCGCCGGAGCCCGTGAACGCGCCTGACGTTCTCGACGAGGTGATCGTCACGCTCGAGCCGATGGCGGCGCGCGCCGGGATCGCGATCGTGCGACCGGAGTCGACCGAATGGCCTCGAGTGCTCGCGGATCGAACCCGGCTCGCGCAGATCCTGATGAACTTCGGATCCAACGCGATCAAGTACGGCAAGCCCGGCGGCCACATGCGGTTCGCGCTCGACCAGCCGGATCTCGCCACCCTCCGGATCGTCGTGAGCGACGATGGCGTGGGCATCCCCGCCGACAAGCGCGACAAGGTGTTCGAGCCATTCCAGCGCGCCGGGCAGGAGACCGGGCCGATCGAGGGGACGGGCATCGGCCTCACGATCACCAAGCGCCTCGCGGAGATGATGAACGGCCGGGTCGGGTTCACGAGCGAGGTCGATCGCGGCTCCGAGTTCTGGATCGATCTCCCGGTTCACCGCCGCGCGACGGCGGAGACGCGTCCGATCGCCGTCGCGCAGGCCGTGTCGCCACTGGCCGCGGGCCGCGCGGTGCACAAGGTGATCTACATCGAGGACAATCCCTCGAACATCGCGTTCATGCGCGAGCTGGTCGCGGATCTCGCGAGCGTCGAGCTGTTGACGGCGCCCAGCGCCGAGCTCGGGCTCGAGCTCGTGCGCGCGCATATGCCCGACGTCGTGATCCTGGACATCAACCTCCCGGGCATGAGCGGCTTCGAGGCGATGCAACGGCTGCGAGCTTCGCCGGAGACGCGCGACATCCCGGTGATCGGCCTGTCGGCCGCCGCCCTCGTGAAGGACACGACACGCGCGAAGGAAGCCGGCTTCTACCGCTATCTCACGAAGCCGGTGAAGGTCGCCGAGCTGACGCGGGCCCTCGAGGAGCTGCTCCTGCGCGCATCCACGTGAGAGAAGTTCGGCGATTCAGGCGTGCTGGTGCGCGGGCTCGGTCGCGTGCGCGGCGCGCGCTGGTGACTCCGGCGGCTCGGCAGCGGCCGGCAAGCGCGTCCTCTTGAGCAGAAGCGCGTTGACCGCGACCAGCGCCGAGCTTCCCGACATCGCGAGCGCGGCGATCTCCGGACTGATCACCAGCGGATAGAACACGCCGGCCGCGGCCGGAAACGCGACGACGTTGTACGCGACCGCCCAGAACAGATTCTGGTGCATCTTGCGCAGCGTCGCGCGCGACAACGCGATCGCGCGGACGACGTCGAGCGGATCGCTCCGCATGAGCACGACATCGGCGCTCTCCATCGCGACGTCGGTGCCGGCCCCGATCGCGAACCCGACATCCGCCTGGGTGAGCGCCGGGGCGTCGTTGATCCCGTCGCCGACCATGCCGACCTTCTTGCCCTCGGCCTGAAGCTGGCGCAGCGTCTCCGCCTTCTGGCCGGGCAGCACCTCGGCCAGCACGCGATCGATGCCGAGCTCGCGCCCGATCCGCTCGCCGGTCTCGCGGTTGTCGCCGGTGATCATCGCGACCTCGACGCCGCGCGCGCGGAGGGCGCGGATCGCCGCGGCCGAGGTCGGGCGGATCGCGTCGGCGATCGCGACGAGGCCGATCAGCCGGCCCGACTCGGCGACGTGGACCACTGTGCGCCCGGCCCCGCGCAGCTCGCTCGCGGCCGCGTCGAGGCCGGCGAGGTCGACGCGCTGCTCGTCCATCAGGCGGCGGTTGCCGAGCAGCACGGGCCGTCCGTCGACGGTCGCGCGCGCGCCCTTGCCCTCGAGCACCTCGAAGCCGGTCACGGTCAGCTCGGCCGTGCCGGCGGCGCGCCGCAGGATCGCCTGCGCGAGCGGGTGATCGGTGCCGCGCTCGACCCCGGCCGCGACCGCCAGCAACTGATCGTCGGTCACGCCGGACGCCGTGACGATCTTGACCACCTCTGGTGCGCCGACGGTGAGCGTGCCGGTCTTGTCGAACACGACGAGGTCGAGCCGCGTAGCCTCCTCGAGCGCCCCGGCGTTCTTGATCAGGATGCCGCGGCGCGCGCCGAGCCCGGTGCCGACCATCACGGCCATCGGCGTCGCCAGCCCCAGCGCGTCGGGACACGCGATCACGAACACCGTGATCGTGAGCGTCGTCGCGAACAGCAGCGTCGCGTCGAGCCACCAGAACCACGCCGCGAAGGTGCCGAGCCCGATCACGATCGCGGCGAGCACGAGGTATTGCGACGCGCGATCCGCGAGCAGCTGGGCCGGCGCCTTGGAATTCTGTGCCTCCTGGACCAGCTTGACGATCTGCGCGAGCGCGCTGTCGGCGCCGACCTTGGTCGCCCGATAGCGAAACGTGCCGCTCTTGTTGATCGTCGCGCCGATCACCGGATCGCCCGCACGCTTGCCGACCGGCATCGACTCGCCGGTCAGCATCGACTCGTCGACCTGCGACTCGCCTTCGACGATCTCGCCGTCGACCGGGATCTTGTTGCCCGGTCGGATCACGATGATCTCTCCCGAGCGAACCTCCGCGGTCGGCACTTCCACTTCGCGGCCGTCGCGTACCACCATGGCGGTTGGAGGCGCGAGATCGAGCAGCGCGCGGATCGCGGCCGACGCGCCGGCCCGGGCGCGCATCTCGAGCCAGTGGCCGAGCAAGATGAACACGAGCAGGACCGCCGCGGCCTCGTAGAACTGCGCGCCGCCGTAGACGAAGGTCGCGCCGACCGAGAACAGGTACCCGGTGCCGACCGAGAGCACGACCAGCACCGCCATGTTGAGGACGCCCTTCTTGACCGCGCGCCAAGCCGCGACGACGAACGGCCACGTCGGGTACGCGATCGCGGCGGTCGCGAGCAGGAACAGCCAGAGATCGAGGCGCAGCCCGAACGGCGGTGCGGGGGGGACGAACATCCCGCCCATCGGCGAGTAGACGAAGATCGGGATCGTGAACACGAGCGCGACGAGGAACCGCGCCCGCATGTCGCGCGCCATGGCCGCTGCATCCATCCCGGCGCCGTGGCCCATCTCGTGCGCCACCTCCGCACCGGCATGCTTCATCTCGTGCTTCGCCTCTACACCAACATGCTTCGTCTCGTGCGTCGCCTTCGCACCGGCATGCTTCGTCTCGTGCGCCCCCGCGTTCGGCGCGATGTCCTTGCCCGCCCGCTCGCGTTCCGCGGTCTCGTGGTGCGGATGATCGTGCGTGCCGCCATGCGGCTTCGCGCGTGTGACCGGCTCGGATACACAAACGTGGCGAGGCAGGCGCTCGCCCGCGCAGTGCGCGCACTCGCGAATTCGTCGTGCGATCGCCGCATCATCGATGCGGGTCTCGTCGTACGTCACGGTCACGCTCTGCGACACGTAGCTCGCGTCGACCGCGCGGATGCCCGGGAGTTGTCTGAGGCTCTTCTCGATCAGGCGAGTGTCCAGAACCTGGGTCATCCCGCTCGCGTCGAACGTTCGCGTCGTCATGGATCGCGAAAACCAGCACGAACCGTGCCGGTACCGGCCTTGCAAGTCCTTGCCCGAAAGGAGCAAGCAAGATGGCCAGAACGAAACCAGTGCGCGTCGCCGTGAACGGCTACGGCGTGATCGGCAAGCGCGTCGCCGATGCAGTCGCGGCGCAGGATGACATGGAGGTCATCGGCGTCGCCGACGTCACGGCCGACTACCGGATCCGGGTCGCCGCCGAGCGCGGCTTCCCGATCTACGCGTCGGTCGCGGATCGACGATCGCCCATGGCATCGGTCGGGATCCCGATCGCCGGTACGCTCGAGGATCTGCTCGGCCGGGTCGACGTCGTCGTCGATTGCACGCCTAAGAAGATCGGCGCCGCCAACAAGCCGGCATACGAACGAGCCGGCGTGCGCGCGGTCTTTCAGGGCGGCGAGAAGCACGAGGTCGCGGGGCGATCGTTCGTCGCGCAGGTCAACTACGCGGCCGCGCTCGAACAGCGTTACGCGCGGGTCGTCTCCTGCAATACGACGGCGCTGTGCCGGATCCTGCACCCGCTGCACCGCCGCGGCTGGATCAAGCGCGCGCGTGCGGTGCTGCTGCGCCGCGCGACCGATCCGTGGGAGAGCCACGAGAACGGGATGATCAACACCGTGAAGCCCGAGACCCACGTTCCGAGCCATCAAGGGCCCGATGCGCAGACCGTCCTCGATGGCCTCGAGATCGTCACGATGGCCGGCGCCGGGCCGTTCGATCTCAGCCACGTCCACTTCGCGATGGTCGAGACGACGCGTGCCGTGGATCTCGACGAGCTCCGGCACGCGCTGTGGGAAGAGCCGCGGATCGCGTTCGTGCACGCGAGCAACGGCCTGGTCGCCCTCAACTCGGTGATCGAGCTCATGCGCGATCTGCGCCGCCCGCGTGCCGATCTGTGGGAGGTCGCCGTCTGGGAAGACGGGCTCGCGAGCGATGGCCGCGAGCTCTACCTGTCGTACCAGGTCCACAACGAGGCGATCACGATCCCCGAGAGCGTCGACGCGATCCGCGCGCTCACGGGGATCGAGCCCGATGGGCGCGCGTCGATCGCGAAGACCGATGCGGCGCTCGGGGTCGTCAAGACGTTCCTGCCGGCGACGATGCCCGGTACCGGCGAGCCCACGAAATGAGCGAGCGCCCACGCGCACGCCGTGCGCTCGCGAGCGTGACCCGCGCGGTTACTAGCTGTGACTCGTTCGGTCACTCGCAAATCACGCACGCGGTCTGCGTCGCGCCGCAAGGAATGCGCGAAACCGCGCGCGCCCGATCCGAGGTTGCGAGAGGGCCCACTAGCTCGTCCCGGCGTCGCATCCGCTCGTGGCCTTGTCGACGAGGCACCGCCGATCGAATTGACGCCGATGGTCACTCGTACGACACCTCCCGTTCGGCGAATCGCGGGCATGCCATTTGCTCGATGTCGTGAGGTGGCACCGCAACCTCGAAACGCGATCCGATCGCAGCCCATTTCGAACACGCGATCGATCAGGCCGAACGACGCTCGTTTCCGTCGCGTCGCGCCGCGCATCCTCGCGAGGCGGCCGTGAACCACGCTGTCACGGAGCCTGCGCGCCCGCGCAGGCCGGCGTGGCCGCGGTGGATCCTGCTCGCGGTGATCCTGGCGGGGTTCTGGTTCTGGCAGTCCCGGCAACGCGCGGCGAGCCACCCCGAGGTCGACTACTCGACCGCGTACGGCTGGATCGAGCAGGGCAAGATCGCGTCGGTCGTGCTGAAGGGACGCTCGCTCGACGGCACGCTCTCGTCGCCCGAGACCGTCGACCAGCGCGCGTTGACCGAGTTCCACACGCTGGTGCCGGCCGGCGACGACAGCCTCGTGCCGCTGCTGCGGAGCAAGGCCGTTCGCATCCGCGTCTCGAGCGAGGATCGTCCGCTCGCGCTCCAGCTCGTGTACACGCTGTTGCCGTGGGTCCTCATCATCGGGGTGTGGGTCTGGCTGTCGCGGCGGGCGCAGCACATGATGGTCGCCGGCGGTGGACCGCTCGGCGGGTTCTTGAAGCGCGGCAAGCGGTTCGAGAAGACGACCGCACCGGGCGTCACGTTCGCGGACGTCGCCGGCTCGACGGCGGCGAAGCGCGACCTCGAGGAGATCGTGGAGTTCCTCAAGGAGCCGCAGCGGTTCCAGAAGCTGGGCGGCAAGGTCCCGCGCGGGGTCCTCCTCGTCGGTCCGCCGGGCACCGGCAAGACGCTGCTCGCGCGCGCGGTCGCGGGCGAGGCCGATGTTCCCTTCTACTCGATCAGCGGCTCGGAGTTCATCGAGCTGTTCGTCGGCGTCGGGGCGGCGCGCGTGCGCGATCTGTTCGAGCAGGCGAAGAAGACCGCGCCGTCGATCGTGTTCATCGACGAGCTCGACGCCGTCGGCCGCGTGCGCGGCGCCGGGATGGGCGGCGGCCACGACGAACGCGAGCAGACGCTGAACCAGCTGCTCTCCGAGATGGACGGCTTCGATCGCAACGATCTCGTGGTCGTGCTGTCGGCGACCAATCGCCCCGACGTGCTGGATCCGGCGCTGCTCCGGCCCGGTCGCTTCGACCGCCGCGTCGTCGTCGATCTGCCCGAGCTCGCGGCGCGCCGCGAGATCCTCGGCGTGCACGTCGCGCGAAAGCCGATCGACGGCGACGTCGACCTCGACGATCTCGCCCGCGCGACGCCGGGCTTCTCGGGCGCGGATCTCGCCAACCTCGTCAACGAGGCCGCGCTGCACGCGACCCGCCGCCGCGGCGACGCGATCGATCGGCGTGACTTCGCCGCGGCCTATGACAAGATCCTGCTCGGCGATCCGCGCGAGGGCAGGCTGTCTCCCGCCGAGAAGGCGCGCGTGGCGGTCCACGAGGCCGGGCATGCGGTTCTGGCGTGGGCGGTCGCGGATGCCGAACCGCTCCGGCGCGTGTCGATCCTGCCGCGCGGCCGGGCGCTTGGCGCGACGCAACAGCTGCCGCCGGAAGATCGCCACGTGCTCGCGCAGGCCGAGCTGCAGGCCCGGCTCGTCGTGTTGCTCGGCGGCTACGCGGCGGAGCGGACCGTGTGCGGCGACGTGTCGACGGGTGCCGAGCACGACCTGCGGCAGGCAACGGAGCTGGCTTCGAAGATGGTCGCGCACTACGGCATGAGCGACTCGCTCGGGCCGGCGTACTACCAGTACCAGGAGGAGCACGCGTTCCTCGGCCACCGGCTCGCGACCGACGCCGGCACGGGCGCCGCGACGATCGACACGATCGAGCGCGAAGCGCGAAACCTGCTCGCGCGGGCGCTGACCGACGCCGTGGCGGGAATCGAGGCACACCGTGCCGAACTCGACCGGCTGCGCGGGGCGCTGCTCGAGCGCGAGACCCTGGAGCGCGAGGACCTCGACCACCTGCTCGGCGCGATCGTGCCCAAAGCGAGGGCCGAGACGCCGCTCGATCCGGCGGTCGCACCGGTGCGCGTCGTGGCGTCCGTGGTTCCCGATGCTGGAGCGAGCTCGTGAACCGGGTCGCGGTCCTGACCAGCGGCGGCGACGCGCCCGGGATGAACGCCGCGATCCGCGCGGTGGTGCGCGGGGCGATCGATCGCGGGTGGGAAGCACTGGGAGTCGTGAACGGGTATGCCGGCCTGATCGCGGGCACGTTCCGGTCGCTCGGCGATCGCGATGTCGGCGGGATCATCCAGCGCGGCGGCACCGTGCTGGGCAGCGCGCGATGCCCCGAGCTCCAGACCGACGACGGCCAGCGGACAGCGGTCGGCGCGCTCGAGCGTGCCGGCGTCGATGCCCTCGTCGTGATCGGCGGCAACGGTTCGCAGGCGGGCGCCGAGGCGCTGTCGCGGCGCGGCGTGCGGGTCGTCGGCGTGGCGTCGACGATCGACAACGACCTCGTCGGCTGCGACGTGACGATCGGTGCGACCACCGCGCTCGACGTCGCGCTCGAGGCGCTCGATCGTCTCAAGGTCACCGCGTCGTCACACCACCGTGCGTTCCTCGTCGAGGTGATGGGCCGCGACTGCGGCTACCTCGCGCTGATGGCGGGCATCGCGGGCGGCGCGGAGGTCGTCGCGATCCCCGAGGTGCCCGCGTCGATCGACCAGGTCGCCGAGGCCGTACGCGACACGTACCGCCGGGGCAAGGCCCACGCGCTGATCGTCGTCGCCGAAGGCGTGCCGGGCGGCGCCGACGCGCTCGCGAGCCAGCTGTCCGCGCGACGCGCGACGGTCGGCTTCGACGTGCGGGTCACCAAGCTCGGCCACGTCCAGCGCGGCGGCGCGCCCGGGGCGTTCGATCGCATCCTCGCGAGCCGCACCGGTGCGGCCGCGGTAGACGCGCTGGGGACCAACACGACCGGCGTGCTGGTCGGCGTCGCCGGCGGCGCGATCGTCCGGACCCCACTCGCCGAGGTCGCCGGCCGCACCAAGCCGATCGATCCGTCGCTGTTCGAGCTCGCGCGGGTGCTCGCGCGATGACCTCCAAGGAGCCCACGATGAAGAAGAAGACCAACGGCGTGCTCGTGAAGTGGTTCGAGGCGATCGGGATCGAGGACGTCCCCGAGGTCGGCGGCAAGAACGCGTCGCTGGGCGAGATGTATCGGGAGCTCGCGCGCCAGGGCGTCAAGATCCCGAACGGCTTCGCGACGACCGCGGGCGCGTATCGCACGTTCCTCCACGAGGCCAAGCTCGATCGCGTGATCCGGGACCTCCTGGCCGGCCTGGACACGCACGACCTCGCCGAGCTGCGCCGGCGCGGCCTGCTGGTTCGCCAGGCGATCGTCGCCGCGAAGTTTCCGACCGCGCTCGAGCGCGCGATCGTCGAGGCGTACGATCGGCTCGGCGAGGGTAGCCGGACCGGCGTCGACGTCGCCGTGCGGAGCAGCGCCACCGCCGAGGACTTACCGGATGCGAGCTTCGCCGGACAGCAGGAGACGTACCTGAACGTCCAGGGCCACGCCGCGCTGCTCGACGCCTGCAAGCGGTGCTACGCGTCGCTGTTCACCGATCGCGCGATCTCGTATCGCGCGGACAAGGGCTTCGACGACATGTCGATCGCGCTGTCGATCGGGATCCAGCGCATGGTGCGCTCCGATCTCGGCGCCGCCGGCGTGATGTTCACGATCGACACCGAGTCGGGCTTCCGCGACGCGATCCTGATCAACGCGTCCTACGGCCTCGGCGAGAACGTCGTGCAGGGCTCGGTCAACCCCGACGAGTATTGCGTGTTCAAGCCGACGCTCCTGTCCGGGGCCCGCCCGATCCTGCAGAAGAGCCTCGGCAGCAAGGAGTGGAAGCTCGTCTACGACGTCGGCGGCGGGAAGATGGTGAAGAACGTGCCGGTCGCGCCCGCGGAGCGCGCGCGGTTCGCGCTCACCGAGGACGAGATCCTCGCGCTCGCGCGATGGGGCTGCATCATCGAGGATCACTATCGCGTGAAGACCGGCCACGACAGCCCGATGGACGTCGAGTGGGCCAAGGACGGGCTCACCGGCGAGCTGTTCGTCGTCCAGGCCCGCCCCGAGACCGTGGAGTCGAACAAGCCGCGCGACGTGCTCGAGACCTACCGGTTGAAGGAGACGGGGCCGCGCCTGATCGAGGGTCGCAGCGTCGGCGAGAAGATCGCGCACGGACCGGTGCGCGTGATCGAGAACGTCCAACGGCTGCAGGAGTTCCAGGCGGGCGAGGTGCTCGTCACCGACAAGACCGACCCGGACTGGGAGCCGATCATGAAGCGCGCCGCGGCGATCGTGACGAACCGCGGTGGCCGGACGTGCCACGCGGCGATCGTGAGCCGCGAGCTGGGGCTGCCCGCGATCGTCGGCACCGAGCGCGGCACCGAGGTGTTGCGAGACGGCCGGCGCGTGACCGTCTCGTGCGCCGAGGGCGACGTCGGCGTGGTCTACGACGGCACGCTGCCGTTCGAGATCGAGCGCACGGAGCTCGCCTCGCTGTCGCGGCCGCGCACGAAGGTCATGCTGAACGTCGGCAACCCAGCCGAGGCGTTCGGGCTGTCGCTCATCCCCAACGACGGGGTGGGGCTCGCGCGCGAGGAGTTCATCATCTCGACCTACGTCAAGATCCACCCGCTGGCGCTGCTCGACTACGGTAGCCTCGACACCGCGGTGAAGGCCGAGATCGATCGGATCACCGAGGGGTACGACGACAAGCCGCAGTTCTTCGTCGACAAGCTCGCGCAGGGCGTCGCGATGATCGCCGCGGCGTTCTACCCCAAGGACGTGATCGTGCGGATGAGCGACTTCAAGTCGAACGAGTACGCCAACCTCGTCGGCGGCAAGCGCTACGAGCCGATCGAAGAGAACCCGATGCTCGGGTTTCGCGGCGCGTCGCGCTACTACGATCCTCGCTACCGCGCCGGGTTCGCGCTCGAGTGCCGCGCGATGAAGAAGGTGCGCGAGGAGATGGGCCTGAACAACGTCAAGCTCATGATCCCGTTCTGCCGCACGGTCGAGGAAGGTCACCGCGTGATCGCGGAGCTGGCGGAGCACGGCCTCGTGCGCGGGGAGCGCGGGCTCGAGGTCTACGTGATGTGCGAGATCCCGAGCAACGTGATCCTCGCGCGCGAGTTCGCCGAGGTGTTCGACGGCTTCTCGATCGGCTCCAACGATCTGACGCAGCTCGCGCTCGGCGTCGATCGCGACTCGGCGATCGTCGCGCACATCTTCGACGAACGAAACCCCGCGGTAATGCAGCTCGTGGCCCAGGTCATCGCGGCCGCGAAGGCCGCCGGCAAGAAGGTCGGGATCTGCGGCCAGGCGCCGAGCGACTATCCCGAGTTCGCGCGGTTCCTGGTCGAGCAGGGGATCGACAGCATCTCGCTCAACCCCGACGCCGTGATGAAGACGACCGTGACCATCCTCGAGGCCGAGCAGGCGACGGGACCCGCGCGCCGCGGGCGGTGAGGAGGCCGGCCATGCGGATCGCGATGTTCGACACCCATCACTACGACCGCGACGCGTTCGAGCGCGCCAACGCGGCGTTCGGCTACGATCTGTCCTTTCTCGAGCCGAGGCTCACGGCGCAGACCGCGACGCTCGGCGTCGGGTTCGACGTGATCTGCTCGTTCGTCGGCGATCGTCTCGATCGTGAAGTCCTGGGCGTGCTCCACGCGGGCGGCGTGCGCCTGATCGCCTTGCGATCCGCGGGCTACAACCACGTCGACATCGCGGCCGCCGCGGCCCTCGGGCTACCCGTGGTGCGCGTCCCGGAGTACTCGCCGCACGCCGTCGCCGAGCACGCGGTCGCCCTCGTGCTGACGCTCGACCGCAAGATCCATCGCGCGCACGTTCGGGTCCGCGAGGGCAACTTCTCGCTCGACGGTCTCGTCGGGTTCGATCTCCACGGCAAGGTCGTCGGGATCTGCGGCACCGGCCGGATCGGATCGGTCGCGGCGCGCATCTTCGCGGGCTTCGGCTGCACGATCCTCGCGCACGA
This sequence comes from uncultured Kofleriaceae bacterium, assembly GCA_964617845.1. Taxonomy (GTDB): domain Bacteria; phylum Myxococcota_A; class Polyangia; order Haliangiales; family Haliangiaceae; genus JABFXX01. Next base: position 341,922 of record CAZUAR010000002.1, read on the forward strand.
CCTGCGCCCGTCGGACGCGCTGGTCCGCGAGCTCGGCGTTCGCTACGTGACGTTGCCCGAGCTCTATCGGGAGGCCGACATCCTGTCGCTGCACACGCCGCTCACGCCCGCGACGCATCATCAGATCGACGCCGCCGCGTTCGGCGCGATGAAGCGCGGCGTCCTGCTCGTCAACACCGGGCGCGGCGCGGTGATCGACAGCCGCGCACTGATCGCCGCGCTCAAGTCCGGACACCTCGGCGGGGCCGCGCTCGACGTCTACGAGGAGGAGGAGGGCGTGTTCTTCGAGGACCTCTCCGACCGAGTCCTCCAGGACGACGTGCTCGCTCGGCTGCTCACGTTTCCCAACGTGCTGATCACCGCGCACCAGGGGTTTCTGACGCACGAAGCCCTCGCGAACATCGCGACCACGACCCTCGAGAACGTGCGCGCGTTCGAACGAGGAGGGCCGCTTCGCAACGAGGTTCGTGCGTCGGAGGTGCTGCGTCCCGCGCCACGTACGTGACCGACCCGGTCACAGCGAGCGATCGCATCGCGTACGCTCCAGTCCAGCGGCACGTTCATTGCTCGGCCATGGATCGAAAGCGAGGACCCCATGTGGCGGATCACCCTGGCATTAGCGATCGGGCTCGGAGCTTGCCACTCCACGATGATGAACGATGTCGAGGCGATGCGCGGTTACCTCGACGACACGCGGCGCGAGACGAACCGTCACCTCGACGCCGCACGTTCTGCTCGAACGATGCAGGATCTGCGAGGCGAGATGGATCGGCACCGGGACGGCATGACGCCGATGATGTTCGACATCGACGCGACGATGGATGGCATGACGTCACACTGCGACGGCACCGGCCTCGACGACATGCGTGCGATGCATGGCGAGCTCGACGGCGAGATGGCGCAGCACGCGTCGGTGATCGACGCGATCCTCGATCTCGACGGCGCGGTGGCGGAGGTCGAACGCCACGCCAGCACGATGATGATGACGATGGAGGGGATGGACGGCGCGATGGAGCGGATGCGCTGCCGCTAGCTCGGTGACTCGTGTCGTCGTGGTGGCCGTGCCGGCCCTCGGGCTGCGCCGGGGAGTCGTGCGCGTGATCGGGCCCGCCGTCAGGCCCGCGCGGAGGTTGCACATCGTCGCGTTCATGCGCGGAGCGCTCGGTACAAGCTGATCGTGCCGAGGGGCGTGCGCAGCCGCGAGGTCTCTTCGACGCCGCGAAACCCGGCGCGCGTCATGTAGTGCGGCAAGAGGCCGCGCACGTTGTCGCCTGTCGTCGAGAATCCGTCGAGCAGTTGCACGCCGAGGAACGCGACGCGCATCCACGGATCGTGGGCGCGTCCCCAGTCGGCGACGTGCAGCTCGCCACTGGGCTTGAGTGCCCGATACATCGAGCCGAACGTGCACATCTTGCCGACGTAGTCGAGATGGTGGAGGAGCAAGCTCGACGTGATCCGGTCGAAGCTCTCGACCGGGACGCCGAGCCTCCACGACATGCCTTCGCGCAGCTCGATGTCGACCCCGGCGTCGGCCGCCTTACGTCGCGCGATCGCGAGCGCGGCGGGATCGCCGTCGAGACCGACGACCTCGGCTTCGGGACATGATCGCTTGAGCATCAGCGTCAACGTCGCGGTGCCGCATCCGACGTCGAGCAACCGCTGACCGGGACGGAGCGCGACCTGTTCGACGAGCATCCGCTTGAACCGTCGCTCGCGCGTCGTCGCGGCCACGATCGGGTCGTAGAAGCGCGTGAGCGACTCGAAGCGGAGAGCGGGAATGTAGCGGGCCATCTACAGGTGAGGACGCTGCGAGTGGATGACCCTTACGCGTGGGCGCATCATGGCGTGAACGTGACCTCGTTCGACGCAGCCTCGCCTTTGCCGTTCATCGCCATGACCTGATAGACGTACGTCGTGCCCGCCGTAACCGACGCGTCGTGATAGCTAGTCGTGTTGAACGTGACCATGTCGATGTCGTCGTAGGTTCCGCCCTGCGTCTTGCGCATGATCATGAAGTGCTCTTCGTTGTCCGCGTTGTCGGTCCACGTCAGATGGCCGCCGCCGCTGAGTGGCGCGACCGCGAGGTTCGTCGGCGCGACGGGCGGCGCGTCGGCGTCGCCGTGCTCCGAGCCGCAGGCAGAGACCAGGAGACCCGTCAATAAGATGGAGGCGAAAGGGCGCATGGCCCGATCATCACCGCCGCGCGCGAGCCGTCAACTGTAACCGAGTCCGTCACACTGGTGCGTGGGTTCACCGGTTGCGGGATCACGACAACGCGCGCACGATCGCCGCATGACTCGCGCGCTGGTCATGGTGCTCGTTCTGGGCTCGGCTTGCGGCGATGATCTCGACGGTGCACCAGAGCTCGCACCGGTGGTGCTCACCGACGTCAACCCCGACCCGAATATCGTCGAGGTCGAGCTCGTCGCGGCGCCGGCCACGCACGAGTACCTGGCCGGCAAGCCGGCCGACGTCTGGGCGTTCCGCGATGGCACGAGACCCGGCTCGACCGGCTCGATCCCCGGGCCGCTGCTCGAGGCGAAGCTTGGCGACACCGTCATCGTCCACTTCCGGAACGAGCTACCGGAGGAAACCACGATCCACTGGCACGGGCTGCGCGTGCCGAATGCCGCCGACGGCACGCCCTTCGCGCAGGTGCCGGTCGCAGCCGGCGGCAGCTTCGACTACGAGTTCACGCTGATCGACAGCGGCTTCTATTGGTATCACCCGCACGTGCGGGGCGACGTGCAAGTCGAGGCCGGGCTCTACGCGCCGATCGTCGTCCACGATGACCTCGCGATCGATGTCGCCGCGGATCGCGTGTTCGTCCTCGACGACGTCAAGCTCGAGGCGACGGGCAAGCTGTCCGAGAAGACCGACAACCTCGATCTCATGCTCGGTCGCATGGGCAATGTCGTGCTCGTCAACGGGCACGAGCGTCCGGCGCTCGAGGCCGCGACCGGAAGTCGCGAGCGCTGGCGCTTCGTCAACGCCGCGAACGGCCGCTACTTCAACCTCGAGCTTCCCGGCCACACGTTTCGCGTGATCGGCTGGGACGGCGGCCTCGTCGAGACGCCCTACGAGACCGCGAAGCTGCTCGTCGCGCCGGGGGAGCGCTATGACGTGCTCGTCGAGCTCGCCGGTGCACCCGGCGACCAGCTCGCGCTTCGCACGCTGCACTACGACCGCGGGCACAACATCCCCGATCCGGGACCGATCGACCTCCTCGCGATCGAGCTCGGCGCCGCGGTCGGTGCGCCGGATCCGCTGCCGGCGACCTGGGGCGACATCGTCCCGATCGCGTACGACGCCGCCACGCCGCGCCGCCGCTTCGTGCTGCGCGAAGACGACACCGTGCCGGCGATGCCGATCTTCACGATCAACGACGAAGCGTTCCCGGACATCACGCCCGTGCGCGGACCGTCGGGCCTCGTCGAGATCTGGGAGATCGAGAACCTCGCCGAGATGGATCACCCGTTCCACCTCCACGGCATGTCGTTCCAGACGCTCGACGCCGCCGGCGATCCGACGGTGCCGCTCGGCTGGAAAGACACCGTCAACATCCCGCAGAACACGACGATCCGGTTCGCCGTCCAGCTCGGCGCGCCCGGACGCTGGATGTATCACTGCCACATCCTCGAGCACGCCGAACGCGGCATGATGGGGGAGCTCGAGGTCGCGCCGTGAGGTGTGACGAGACGGGTTACAGGTGACCGGGGCGATCACGCGATCCGGCACCAACACGCGGTAATGACAGGCCCGACGCGGCGCGGGCGTTGCAGTGCGCTGGGCCGCATGAAGCCGCCCGTGCTCGTCGTGGCGACCCCGGCCGCGGCGCGCGCGATCCGCGCGGCGCTCGCGGACCGGCTCGCGCTGACGATCACGGATGACCTCGAGCGCGGCCGGGCGCTCGCGTCGACGGGCGGCTTCCTCGTGATCGTCGCCGTCGCGCCGCTGGCAGACTCGCTGCGCAGCGCCGTCGAGATCGATCCGGGCGCCGATCCGAGCGCGATCGCGGCCGCGGTGATCGCCGCGATCGACCAGCGCTCGTCGAAGTACCGGGCCGAGGCAGCCACCGACGCTGTCGGCGCGGTCCCGTACGACGAGTACATCGAGCTCGCGCGTTACGCGATGACCCGGCGCTACGTGATCGCGCTCCTCGGGCGACACGGCGGCAGCGTCACCGACGCGGCGCGCGGCGCGAACATGAAGCGCGAGAGCCTCCACCGCCTCATGCGGCGTCATCACGTCACCGCCGACGACTTTCGCACCCGCTGACCAGCGCTCGTCATCTCAGGCGCAGGATCCGGCACGCGCCGAGCATGACGACGACGGCGATGATCGCTCCGATGGCGAGATCGGGATACCGCGAACCCGTGAGCGCGACGAGCGCGCCCGCGGCGACCACGCCGAGGTTCGCGAGCACGTCGTTCGCCGAGAAGATCACGCTCGCCTTCATGTGCGCGCCTCCGTGTCGATGCTTCGACACGAGCCAGAGGCACAGCGCATTGGCAGCGAGCGCGAGTGTGGCCATGCCGATCATCAGCGGCGACTCGGGATCGCTGCCGGTCGCGAACCGTCGGACGATCTCGACCAGCGCGCCGATCGCGAGCGCTGCCTGTAGCCACCCGGCGACGTGGGCGGTCCGCACCTTGGCGCCCGTCGAGCGACCGACCGCGTACAGCGCGAGGCCATAGACCGCCGCGTCGGCGAACATGTCGAGCGAGTCAGCGAGCAGGCCGGTCGATTCGGCGAACCACGCGACCGTCATCTCCACGACGAACATCGTCGCGTTGATCGCGAGCAGCAGCTTCAAGGTGCGGGCTTCGCGTGCCGGATCGGGTGGCGCCGGGATCGCGGCGCCGAGGGCCGCATCCGTGCTCACCAGCGAAGCCCCGAGTCCCAGCGGCTCGAGCCGCGCGGCCAGTTCGGACGGGTCTCCAGCGTGAACGACGCGAACGATGCGTCCAGCCAGGTCGCATTCGATGCCGCGAATCCCGGGCAGCCCATCGAGCGCGGTCCGGATCATGCGTTCCTCCGACGGACAGTCCATCTTCGGAACAGCGAACACCGACTCCCGATCGCCCGCGCTCTCATTTCCTGCCTTCATCGTGCACTCAGCCGCGTTGCTTGAAGTCCTCGGACCGGACGCCGTAGCGCTTGAGCAGGCGATGCAGGCTCTCGCGCTCCATGCCGGCACGCCGCGCGGCCTCGGTCACGTTGCCACCGAGCTCGCGCATCAGCGTGATCAGATACTCGCGCGAGGCGCGATCGCGCGCGAGATCGACGACCTCGCGATACGACAGGTGCATCTCGGTGCCGTGCGTCGCGCGGGGGCGCAGCACGGCCGCGACCTCGTTCGGCAGCGCCTCGAGCTCGATGCGCGCTCCGTCGGTCACGGCGAGCGCGCGCTCGATCGCATTCTCGAGCTCGCGCACGTTCCCGGGCCACGCGTACTTCACGAGCGCGGAGAGCGCCTCCTCGGTGAAGCCCTCGGGACGCCCCTCGCGCCGCGCGCCGCGGCGCTCGAGCAGGAACGCCGCGAGCGCCGGGATGTCCTCGCGGCGATCGCGCAGCGCCGGCAGCTCGACGTGGAGCACGTTGATCCGGTAGTAGAGATCCTCGCGGAACTGACCCGCCGCGACGCGCTCCTTGAGATCGAGGTTCGTGGCTGCGATCACGCGGACGTCGACGGGCAGCTCCTCGGTCCCTCCGACCCTGCGCACCTTGCGCTCCTGGAGGACGCGGTTGAGCTTGACCTGCATCGCGAGCGGCAGGTCCGCGATCTCGTCGAGGAAGATCGTCCCGCCGCGTGCCTCCTCGAACAGGCCGCGGTGTTCGGAGCTCGCGCCGGTGAAGCTGCCCTTCGCGTGGCCGAACAGCTCGCTCTCGATCAGGTTGTCGGGGATCGCGCCGCAGTTGACCGCGACAAACCGAGCGGCGCGGCGGTCGCCCGTGTTGTGGATCGCACGCGCGACCACTTCCTTTCCGGTGCCCGATTCGCCGGTGATCAGGACCGTCGCATCAGTGGCCGCCGCGCGGTGGACGAGCGCGACGACCGCGGCCATCGCCCGGCTGCGCGCGACCAGGTTGTCGATCCGATGGATGCCTTCGAGGGCGCGCCGCAGATCGCGCGCTTGCTGACGCAGCCGCCGGCGCTCGAGCGCGCGATCGACTACGAGCAACGCCTCGTCGGGCTCGAACGGCTTGGCCAGGTAGTCGTACGCGCCCTCGCGGATCGCATCGACGGCGGCAGGCACCGTCGCATACGCGGTCATCAAGATGACCTCGACGTCCTGGTCGCGACTGCGAGCCTCGCGCAGGACCGCGAGCCCGTCGGCGTTTGGCATGCGGATGTCGGTGACGATGACATCGAAGTCGCCCGCGGCGACCAGCGCGAGCGCGCGCGCACCGTCCTCCGCGGTCGTCACGTCGTAGCGATCCTCCGGCAAGATCCGCCGGAACAACTTCGTGAAGTTCTCCTTGTCGTCGCAGACGAGGACGCGCGCCTTCATGCGGCCGCTCGCTTTCGAGACGTCTCGATCGGTAGCGACAACGAGGCGCGCGTCCCGGCGCCTCCCGGCCGCGCTTCGAGCTGGACGTCGCCGCCGTGCGCGCGCGCGAGCGTCCGCGCGATCGCGAGCCCGAGTCCGTGCCCCTTCGAACGCGTCGTGAAGAACGGCTCGAACACGCGCGCCATCGTCTCCGGCGGGATCCCCGGACCGTGATCGTCGATCTGGAGCCAGACGCCGCCGTCGCGCTCGCACCAGGTGACCTCGACGAGCGGCGCCGCTGCCCCTGGCTCGCGTGCGGCCTCGACGGCATTCGCGAGCAAGTTGAGCGCGACCTGCCGGACCTTGCCCTCGTCGGCGAGCACCTTCGGAACCTGGGTCTCGCGAAACCGGATCTCGACGCCGTCGGTGCGTCCCGTCTCGTCGAGCCGCGCCGCCGCCTCGCGCGCGACCTCACCGAAGTCCACGTCCGATCGATCGAGCCGCACCGGCCGCGCGAGATCGAGCAAACCCGCGACGATCGCGAGCGACTGGCGGACCTCATCCTCGATGATCCGCAGCTCCTCGCGGTCGGCGAACGCCGTTTCGCGCCGCAGTAACGTCACGTACCCGAGGATCACGCCGAGCGGATTGTTGATCTCGTGCGCGACGCCCGACGCGACCTGGCCGATCGACGCGAGCCGGTGCGCCTCGAGCAGCTCGGTCTGGTGTCGCCCGAGATCGGCGGCCATCCGATCGAACACCCGCGCGAGATCGGCGAACTCGTCGTCGCCGGGGAGGGCGACGCGCACGTCGAGGTCGCCGCTGCCGATCTTGACGGCGCCGGCGCGGAGCGCGGCGACCGGCCGCGAGATCGAACGCATCAGATAGAACCCCACGGCGGCGGCCGCAGCGATCGCGAGCGCGAAGCATGCGATCACGACGAGCCGTGCCGTCCGACGGATCCCGTCGGCCGCTCGTCGCGCGCGGTCGCTCTCAGCCTCGAGCGACTGATTGAGCGTCGTGTTCAGCGCGACCACCTCCTGCACCGGGTGCTCCGTCTGCTCGTGGAGCTCTGGCATGCGGGCGCGATCGTTGCGCTGGATCGCCGGCCACACCTCCTCGCGAAACCGCCGATCGCTCTCGGCGACCAGGCGCGAGATCTCCTTCGCCTGCTCCGCCCCCGCTTGGCCGGCGACCTCGTGCTCGAGGTGCTCGGTCGCGTCGCGCGCAGCCTTCGCGGTCTCGGCGTAGTGGTCCATGTGCGAGTCGTCCCAGGTCAGCATCGTGTGCGCCTGGTGCATGTACTGCTCGCGCGCCATCGCCGCCGCGTGATGTCCCGCATGCTTCGCGCGATCGAACCGCGCGACATCCTCCTCGGCCGCGCCGATGCGAGCGAGCGCGACGATCATCACGCCCAGCGCGAGCGCGAACAGCAAGAGGACGAGTCCGAACGCACCGGCGATCCGGCGGGCAGTCGTGCGGCGGGGTTTTGTGTCGATCACGCAGCCCGGCTCATAGCACGTGGCCGACTACCGACTTGCACCTGTAACCGCTCGGGTTACAGCCGATCGTATGGAATCTGCCGAAACGACGAATGCTCGGCCGGCGCTTCGCCAGACCGAGCTCGTGAAAGCGGTACGCGGATTACCGGCGCAGGAAGTTCGCGGCGAGCTGTTGCGAGCCGCCGGCCTGACCGCAGTTCGGGTTACCGCACGCGGCGCATCCACCCGTGACATTGTCGAGTGCGATTGTCTCGATGGTCTCGATCGCATCGGCCTTGGTGTTGTCGGTCTTCCTGGTCTCGGTGGTCTTGTTCATGGCATTCCCTCGGGTCGAGTGGTGGGTTGACGAGAAGCCAGTCGTGCAGCGGGTATGCCGGCGCCGCGATCGACTCCACGAGCTAGCGACATCAACGGGTTCGCACGGCCGCGCGATCGGGTGGCGACAGCTCGCGACTATCGCGGGTTACGATCGCGAAGACGCACGACCTCGTGACCGAGGCGGTCACGGTGCTAGCCGAACGACCAGTGACCCGCGGTTACGGTACGGGCTTCTCGGGCGCGAGCGGCAGGTGTGTCTCGGGTGCTTCCTTGAACTTCACCGCGCAACTCAGCGAACAGAAGTAGAGCGTCGTGCCGTCGTGCTTGGTCTGCGCGGGAGCCTCGTCGGGAACGACCTGCATGCGGCACACGGGATCGATGTGACGAAGCTCGCTCGCAACTTCGTTCGCGTTCAGCTCGTACAGCGTGACGGGCGCCGCGACGTTCTTGAGCCTCACCGTCCCCATCGGGCGCGCGGCCGCGAGGCCGTGGTCCGCAGCGACAACGGCGACGCGCTCCGTGCACACGATCTCGCCGGTGCGAGCGACGCCCGCGACGCGCGCCGCGATGTTGACGGTCGCGCCGAAGTAATCGTCGTCCCGCTCGACGCCCGGTCCGACGTGCAGTCCGACGCGCAGCGCCGGGAATATCGGTTGCGCGGCGACGGCCCGGGCGATCGCGATCGCAACATTGATCCCGTCGGCGACGGTCGGCGCGACGACCATCACGGCATCGCCGATCGTCTTCACGATGCGGGTCCCCGCGGGAAGACATGCTCGCGCGAGCTCGTGGAACCGGATCGCGGCGTGCGCCGCGTCGTCATCGCCGTGCGCCTCGGTCAGTGCCGTGTAGCCCGCGAGGTCGGCGAACACGAACGTGCGCTCGGTGCTCATGTGCCGATCGTAAACGTTCCGCTCGTCGCGATCGTGCGTCGACCTGTATCCGATCGAGCCACTGTGACCGTGCGGGTTCCGGTGATTTCGCGCGCCTATCTCGTCTCCCGCGGTAGACGGCCCCGAGCCCCATGCGCCGCATCACCGCGGCCAAATCAATGAAACGAGGGCGCGACCGGCCATGGCACGAGTGGTGCTCTGCCTCACGTCATCCCCCATTCCCGAGGTTCCCGATGCCAGTGACTCATTCCATGCCCGACCGTGACCGAGTAGCCGGTGGGGCAGCACGCGAGATCACCGCTGCGTTCACGCAGGTCATGAGCTCGCTCGAGGATCTGGCGAAGAACTGTCGTAATCAGGGAATTGACCCGATGACCATGCTCATGACGGTGATGTCGAGTAGCGCCGGAAGAGGAGGTCGCGCGAGCGCCGCGCCGCAAGCGGCTGCGATACCAGCTGCGATCGACGTCGAGGCGCTGTCAACGTCGGTGCCGACGCCCAGCGACGCCGAGCTCATCAAGCGAAGCCACGACCTCGTCGACGCTCTGGATCGCGGCGACATCGCCACCGTCGCGGCGGCGCTCGCGCCCGGTTTCGTCCGCTTTGTAGATGGCGCCGCGATCGATCGCGACGCGATGGTGCTGACTACGATCCAGCGCAGATCGATGGTCCCGGACGTCGAGAAGCGTAGCTGGGATGACGAGAGCGTGGTCCGGAAGGACGACACGCTCGTGTTCATGGGCAAGGCTCATGAAGTACAGAGCGGCAACAGCACGAAGGGCGGCTACCTCCACGACGGCTGGTACCTGCTGCAGTGGGTACGTACAGGCGACGCGTGGCGCGTGCAGCTGTTGACGTGGCAGAAGGAAGCGACGGGACGCGACTGGTTCAACGACATCTTCCGCAAGGGCCGTGGCTTCTCTCGCGAGCCCAACCGTCTCCTGGTCGAGATCGTGAGGAACGAGAAGCCAGGCGCCGCGCTCGAGCTCGCGATAGGCCAGGGTCGCAACGCGCTCTATCTTGCCTCGCAGGGGTGGACCGTAACCGGGGTCGATGGCTCCGACGAGGGCCTGCGCATCGCACGCGAAGAGGCGGCAAACCGCGAGCTCGCGCTCGAGACGATCAACGCCGACATCGACGAGTGGGATTTTGGCGTGGACCGCTTCGATCTCGTCACGCTGATATACGCCGGCGATCACGCGAAGTGGATCGACAAGATCAAAGCGAGCCTCCGCAACGGTGGGCTGTTCGTCGTCGAGGGCTGGGCGAAGGTAACGCCCGACAGTCCGGTTGGGTTCGGCGAGGGTCAGCTCGCGAAGCTATTCGATGGCTACGAGATCCTGCGCGACGAGACCGTCGAGGACGTGCCTGACTGGGCGTGGGACACGGGGAGGCTCGTGCGCTTCGTCGCCCGCAAGAGGTAGCACTTGCTCACCGCGACGAAAGCACGGCGAACGGCGCGATGCGCGACGTCGAGCGTCAAGTAGCTCGATGGGGATGCTGTGCGGATCCTCGGTGGAGGCGATCGCGCCATTCGCGTTCCCTCATGTTGGCATCCTGTCGATCTGCATCGGAGCGTCGTGACGGCGACGGCGTTTCTTCGCCCCGTGCGAAGGAAAACCGATGTCACGGACGACATGCACCACGCCGCGAGCGGCTCACACCACCGAGTCGCCGTTGACGCTCACGGTCACGCGCGGCAACCGCTGCGTCACGGCCACGCTGTCCGGGTGGGACCAGCCAGCGCGAACGACGACGAGCCGTGCCGATTCGCGCATTCGACTCGGGGGCGCAGGACGTCTCCGACCGTTGATGGCGATCAGCAGCCGATCGAGATCCACACCTTCACCAGCTCGCATGCCGATCGAATCGGCCGATTCGCGCGGGCATGTCGACCTGCTTTCATGACGCGATACTCACGGCGTAAGTGCGTGATACCAATTCGATTTATGCACGCCGTCGGAGCCGGGCACTATCCTGCTCGCCGTGACCGGACACGTCTTCTCGATCGGACATGGGGGGCGCTCCCTGGATGCCCTCGTGGGCCAGCTGCACCGCCTGGACGTGTCGTATCTGATCGATGTTCGCTCGAGCCCGTACTCGCGATTCCAACCGGAGTTCTCGCACGAGCCGCTGTCGGCTCAGCTCGGCCAGCGCCAGATCCGGTACGTGTTCATGGGCGACCTACTTGGAGGTCGTCCGGACGATCCGGACTGCTACGACGACGAAGGCAAGGTGGACTACCAGCGCTGCCGCGCGAAGCCGTTCTTCCTGCGTGGCATCGAACGGCTGCTCACGGCACACACCAAGGGTATGCGCGTTTGCATGCTGTGCAGCGAAGGGAAGCCGTGGGAGTGCCACCGCTCCAAGCTGATCGGCTGGGCCATGCAGGAGCACGGCGTCGTCGTCGAACACGTGCTGCCCGACGGCAGTCTGCGCACCCAGGACCAAGTGATCGAGCAGCTGACCGCCGGACAAGGTGAGCTGTTCGGCTCGCGGTTCACGTCGCGCCAGGCATACACGTAGTGCGCAGGCTCGTGACGATCGGCGGCTACGGTTGCGTAGGCGAGCCACCGCCGCCGGCGATCATCTCTGCCGGCACGCTCGTCCGCGTCTCGCTCGCGCGATGGTGGAAGCCCGACGAGAACGACCCGAATTGCCCGCAGTATTGCTTCGTCCAGCTATCGGGCTGGTTCTGATCATGGCGGTACGTCGTGGAGCTACCGCGCGCGAACGGCGGCGGACGCGCCGAGCACGCGCGACCGAGCGCTGTTTCGAATCGGCCGCGAAGTATGACGGCTACAACACGCGAACCGAGTGGCACACCGCTGAGCTTGCCGCCCTGGTCGCCGCGGGCGCGATACCCCGTCGAGGCCGGGCTCTCGACCTCGGCTGCGGCCACGGCTCGGAGGCGATCTTCCTCGCGACCATGGGTTGGAATGTCATCGGCATCGATCGGGAACGCGACGCGATCGCCGCGGCGCAGGCACGCGCCGACCACGCATTGACGCGGTCGGCGCGCGCTCGGACCGAGTTTCGGTGCCGCAACGCGCTGACGTTCGTCGATCCGGATCCCTTCGATCTCGTCGTCGAGCGTCTGCTCTTTCAGAACCTCCCCTCCGCGCAACGTCGTCGTTTCATCGAAACGGTCGCATCGGTCTTGAAGCTCGAGACCGGCCTATTGGTCATGCGAACCAACTCGGCGGATGACGATCGTATCCGGGCGGACGCCGCGTGGGGAAGGGTCTCGGGGGCGCGGTCGAGCTACACGAAGCCCGACGAGAATCTGCTCCGGCGTTACTTCACCGTAGGGCCCGAGGTCGGCTTCACCGGGCTGGTCACCGACCCCACGCAAGCGACCCACGCGCTGATCGTGACGACCGCGCCGCTCGCGATCCGTGTCATGCGCAGGAACGCTCGCGTGCTCGTGAAGCGACGATCGCGACGAGCGCATTGAGCTTACTCGCGGGGGATCGCGCCGAGCCGACTGCGAATCGTTTCGATCTTACGACTGCGATACGTGCCGGAAACATCGATCGAGCAAGCATGGGGACAACGTCAGGAGCTCGTCATGCCGTTGTCCCTTCACCATCTCGATGCACGTACGCGCACGTTCATGCACGACGAGGTTCAATACGACCTCGCCCGTGGGAGTCTTTACCTGAGTAGCCGGCTTTCCGACATCGGACGCGTCGCGTACGTGCCGGCACTTCTCGATGCGATCGCGCGCGGCGACACCGACACGTTCGCCGCGGCGATCGCGCGGGGCGGGTTCCTCAACACGAGCGAGCTCAGCCATAGCAGGCGCGGCATGCCGTACGTCAAGGCGGTGCCGCACGACGCGCACGTCACGCTCGCCGAAGGCGAGTACAACCGGTTCTACGTGCGCGGGCTCTGCGTGCGCGCGGTGGAGGATGGCATCGACCACGTCGAGATCTATCGAGCAAAGGTGGTGCACGTCCCGCGCTGGGATTCGGAAGCTCGGATCGGCAAGCTCGTGACGGCGTCGGCGCTCCTGACCGATCTACGGACCAACGTCGGCGTCGACACCGCACTCGGTCTTCCCAACGGTCCGAACTCGGGCCTCAGTGCGCGGCTTCCGGCGAACTCGAACGTGTCGCGGTAGAGCTGAGTCGCAGTTCGGATCGGTGGACCGGCATGCACCGCGATCGCATTCCGTCGCGATCTCCGGAGCGTGCACTCGCGCGCATGCGATTGGGGCCTCCGGTGCGTCGGACGTGGGCTTGGCACTAGCGATGCTTGGATCGTCCGCACCCAACAAGGAGATCGAGATGAATGTCGAAGAGCTGATGACGAAACCCGTGGAGACGATCAACCTGAACGACACGCTCGACATTGCGGCGAGCAAGATGTGGGACAGCGATTGCGGCGTACTGCCGGTGGTCGGCCCGGAGACGCACGATCGTCTCGTGTCGTGTTCGAGCTATGCCAACACGCGCGACACCGCGTTCGCGAGGTCCACCATGGCCGCGCGTTCGGCGATCTCCCGCGCCGCCTCTCCGGCATCGTCGCCGTTCTGAGCACCGAGGTCTCCCAACCCTTCATCAGGGATGCGGACCTCGCGGTTGACGTTGGGGTCCGCCTTCAAACGCGCTCTTTGCAACTTCGAAACGCGGACGATCGTGCCAAGGGACCCACGGTGTACTTCGAAATGTCCGAGCAGGTTCGTCAACACCGGCCGTAGTGCGGTACGGATCTGTTCCACCGTCCACTTGCCACCGCCAAGGGCGTCAACGCGAGCAACGACTGCCTCGAAGTCTTCCAGCATCAAGCGCGGATTGATGCGGATCTGCTTCCCGGCGTCGCGATACGCTACGCCGTCATCGCCGGCAACGAACACATTCTCGTACGACCAAGCGTTGACGAATACGTTCTCGGCGCCGATGCGCACGGGTAGCTCTCCGATGAAGGTAACGACGAGGCTCATCCTTCCAAGCTACCCCAGACTCTCGATCGCGGCTGCTGTGGCCGCAGCTGGCCGGGTGTGCCGGGCCGTCAACTTGATCGCAAACACGCCGAATCGGGTGACCGTCGCTCGCGCTCCCATCGACAAGCGCGGCTAGGCGTCCGAATTCCCTGGCCTCCCTGCCGTTTCGCCGAGGTAATCGTCAGAGAGCTGCGATAGGTTCCCCAGGTTCAGCTGGAAACTCGTCGTGGCCGATCCCTCTCTCGTCCCGCTTCGCAAGACGCGTACTGCCCCGACCTCGCAGTCCATCCTGCGCGAACAAGCGGGGCACGAGCTCGTGTTCGCGATCGTCGGTCACATCGGCTCGGGCGTCACGCACACCGCCGAGATGCTCAAGACGGCGCTCGAAGATCCATCCCTGCCGGGCGGCCGGTTCGACGTGACGGTCTTGAAGGCGCGCGATCAGATCCTGGAGTGGGCGGCGCGTACCGGACGACCCGCGCCGACGACCGGACCGCGCGACGTCGCGACCGTGACGGCTCTGCAGGATCTCGGCGACGAGATGCGTGGCGCCGGTGATCACGCCGCCGTCGCCCGAGCGCTGATCACGAAGATCCGGAACGTCAGAGCTACGAAGCAGGGCGTGACCGAGCTCGACAAGAAGTCCGCCGTCATTCCGGATGGCACCCGGCGCGCCTTCATCCTCGATTCGATCCGGCACCCGATGGAGGTGCATCTGCTGCGCACCGTGTACCGGAACGCGTTCGCGCTGATCGGCGTGGTTTGCGACGAGCTGAAGCGAATCGTCCGTATCGTCAAGAAGCTCGACAACGCCGGTGAGCACAAGGCACAGGAGCTCATGCAACGCGACGCGAAGGCGCCGCAGAAGCATGGCCAGCGAGTTGGCGACGCATTTCACCTCGCGGATATCTTTCTCGACAACAGCGCGGATCGGTTCCTTGATGCGAAGGGCACGCGCGAGAATCCCGACTGGGATGTCGCCGACCAGCTAGCGCGGCTCGTCGAGATCGTCACGCACTCGGCGATCGTTCGACCGCGTCCCGAAGAGACGGCGATGCACGTCGCGTACGGCGCGCAGGTCCGCAGCGCGTGTCTGTCGCGGCAGGTCGGCGCGTCGATCATCGACGCACAAGGTGTGCTGGTCGCGAGCGGGACCAACGAGGTGCCGCGCGCAGGCGGAGGCGTCTACGGTGCGCAGCTCCGCGACGGTGACGACGAGGCCGACGATCATCGGTGCGCTTATCGTGGGCTCGAGGACAAACCGTTCTGCGCCAACACGCGCGAACAGAACGCGATCGCCGACGAGTTGATCGCGGTGCTCGTCGCGAAAGGGCTCGTGACGGAGGCCAATCGGCAGGCCGTGTTCGACGAGCTCCGGTGGTCGAGGATCGGATCGCTCCTGGAGTTCAGCAGAGCCGTTCACGCCGAGATGGACGCGCTGCTCAGCGCGGCACGCAGCGGAAAGAGCACGCTCGGGACACGGATGTTCGTCACGACCTTTCCGTGCCACTACTGCGCGCGCCACGTGGTCGCGGCCGGCGTCGACGAGGTGCAGTACATCGAGCCATATCCGAAGAGCCAGGCGTTGAAGCTTCACGACGACTCGATCGGCGTCGATGCCACCAACTGGCAACGCCCCAGCGCCAAGGGCAAGCAAGTCCTGTTTCGGCCATTCCGCGGCGTGGCGCCCAGGATGTACGCCCGCGCGTTCTTGAAGGACCGAGACCTCAAGGACGACGCCACCGGCGTGATGAGCATCGGCGAGCCCGAGTGGGGATCGAGCTTCGACCTCATACGCGTCGGGTACGCGGAGGTCGAAGCGTTGCTGTCACACGATGGGGCCGAACATGGCTGACCCCACCAAGCCCCCGTATCTCCGGTTGGTGACCTCCGTGCCGACGGGCGGAGCAGTGCGCAAGCAGCGGACGCAGCTCGAGCTCTTTCTCGATCGCGAGCCGAACCTTCTGGCGATGTTCCTGCTCGCGCCAGCACGGATGAGGGCGTTCACGAAGGCGATCGACGCGACGCGGCCTCGCTATGTCTTCGATCTCCGCGTCCTGCCGTCGTTCGAAGGAGCAGGTACGTCCCGGCGTTCGGTGTTCCGGCTCATGGAAGCCGCCGGCTGCGCGTACATCGATGCGATGGGGCGCATGGGTGGGATCGATCGACGCAACGCCCTGCTTCACTCCGGCGCGTTCGAGGAGTGCGTGCGATCGGTCTGTGGAACCGATCTCGTCGGTCCGATGTTCTTCCTATTCCAGTCCGGCGAGGAGCTTGCGTGGTCGTGTTCGGTCTTGCCGAAGCTGCTGCAGCCCGCACCTCGGCGTGGCTGGAGCATCCACGTGATGTCTGGCGCTGCGTCTGCGAGCGATCGATTCGAGCGTCATGTCGACGTCGATCCAGTTCAACCGTGGGACATCGGCGAGGTGCTTTACGTCGTGGTGTCGCCGGCGGAGTCGACGGGCTGGTTGCTCGACGACCGAGGCCGTCCGACCGAGCCGATCAATCTCGAGCGCGGGAGCTCGGTGCGAGTCGTCGCGCTTCAGATCGGGCAGTGGACGGACGTGGAGGTCCTCGGGGGTCCGTTCCAGGCACGACGGGTACGACTCGCCTCGAATGCCCACGTCGCACGACTGGTGAAGTAATCAACACAAGCAAGCATCAGGAAGGCTGACGCGCCATCGGTTGCCGGGCTCTTCTGCCGACGCCGTCCGACCGGTCTCAGCGCGAGCTTGGCAGGCCGCAGCAGGGGTGACGTTCAGATTCCTTTCCATTCACCTGCGGGTGAAAGTCTGGGACTGCGACGGCGGTCGCTCGTTACCGTTTGGGACTCCACCACGACGTGTCGGCGAATCTAGTGCGATCGATGCGTTCCTGCGGCACGCGCAACTGGTCGCGGAGGCGCTCCCCGACGACCGCCGGCAAGCCGAGACGGTCGAGCGCGGCAAGCGCCGCTGCGCGTTCGCGGTCGTCGCCCGAGAGGTCCTCGCCGGCGGGTTTGGCCGCACCGACCGCCTCCCACAGCGCAGTTGCCGGCTGCGCCGACAGCCCAGCCAGCCGTGCACCGTCGATGAACGCCGCCGCGGCCGACACGCCGGCGACATCGACATCACCGGCATACTCGAAGAACGTCGGATCGATCCCGACCAGTGACTCGAGGACGATCAGATCGGCGACCAGCGAAGCAGCCTGATCTCCACCGCCAAACACGACCGCGGCATACCCCCGTTGGCTGGTGCCGCTGAGGGCGCGCCACGCAGAATCGAACGTCGCCTTGTTCTCGACGACGAGCACGGGGCCGGCATCTGCCAGCCTGGCGATCCGCACGCCGCCGACCGGGGCTTCGCATGCCAGCATCGCCAAGCTCAGCCGTTCTTCGTCGAACAGCACGGTTCCCGTCAGCGAGCCGAGCATCTTCTCGTCCTCGAAGATCTCGAGAGACCGTTCCTCGCGACAGATGATCGGCAGGCTGCGCTCCATCGTGGAAGCGAGCCAGCGGTTGATCACTACGAGAGGTTTGCGGAGTCGCTCGGGTGGACGAGACCTGCGAATCCACGCACCCGCCCACGCGAGTGCTGGCACCCAAGCCTCGCTCGCCGCGTCGATCGGCCTCGCCGGGGCGCGCCGGTTCGCGGGAATCGCGATGCGAGTCGGAAGGCGCGGCAGCGCGGCGTCCCACTGCGTGCCGCGCCGGGACGGCAACTCGATCGTTCCGATCGCGTCGAGGCGATCGAGCGCATCGACCAGGCGCAAGCGACCACCCGCCGAGCCGGCCCAACCCGGATCCGCGGCATCCCATGCGGCCAGTACGCCGGACAGATCGACGTGT
This sequence comes from uncultured Kofleriaceae bacterium, assembly GCA_964617845.1. Lineage (GTDB taxonomy): Bacteria > Myxococcota_A > Polyangia > Haliangiales > Haliangiaceae > JABFXX01. The sequence continues at coordinate 359,906 of CAZUAR010000002.1, forward strand.
GCCCGTCCGGTATCGAGCAGCCGCGCGGCGAAGACCTCGACGACGTCGTTCGCCGGCGGGCCGATCGGAAGGGTCACGCTCACTAGGCACCTCGCTTTCTCGGCGAGGCAACGCTCACGGCCGACATCAGCGGCCACGCCGACGTGTCCTCGCTCTTCGCCGCGGCCCACTCGGTCGGAGACACGAACAAAGTCCCACTTCGCAAGAGTGGCTGCAGGCGCTCGTCCTCGATGTCGAAGGGGACCACGAAGTTGGCATTCTCGCGTCGCGACACCCGGAGTTGGGTGAGGCGCGGGAACACTGTGAGCGCGCCGAGGTCGCGAATCCCCGTGAAGGCGACCAGCTGCACGTCGAGTTCGTCGGCGACGTCGCGGGCGAGTCGCAAGAACTCGGGCTTTGTCACCTTCGCGAACGGGTTGTCGAGCAAGAGCGTGGTTCGCCGGTGCCCGCGCGCCGATGCGCGGCGAGACGCGAGAAGCGAGGCGAGGATCAACGCGACGGTGACGCCTTCTCCACCCGATGTCTCCAGGGCGAGGTGGTCGACCGGCTTGTGCTCTGGATCGAGTGGATCGGAGGGAATCAGGATCCGGGCCGCGAACTGCGGCGTCACCGCGTGCAACAGGTCGTGCACGACATCGTTGCTGTCGAAGCGCGTCGGTCGGTGCTCCGGGTCATCCGGGTTGAACCAGACCCGCAGCTTCGCGGCAACCGCGGCGCGACGTTGCTCCACTTTCAGGCTGTCGAGACCGCTCAGCTCGAGGAGCTCGGCCCCCGCCCAGCGCCCCATCGCAGCGGTGTTCGGAAGCTGTGATTCGCGGACGGTACGCCGGACCTCTCGCAGGAGATCCGCGATCGTCGCGTACGCCGTGTCGGCGAGCGCCTCGACACGCGCCTCGAAGCTGGCGACGTGATGCCGCACCGCCGCGAGTCGCTGGAGGATGTCCTCGTGATGGGCGAGCGCGAGATCGGCGAGCGCGCGGCGCGTCGCGGTGCGCAGCGTCTGGATGATCCTATCCCCGCGAACGACCTCCTCGCTCGCGGCGCGGAGCAGAGCGTCGGTCGCGTCGAGCGCGGCTTCCGCGCGCTTGTCCAGCGAAGCGAGCGTGCGCTCGAGCGTGTCGACGCTGGCGTCGATGCGTTCGAGCTCCGCCGTCGCCGACGCCTTGTCGGCGCCCAGCGAGATCTCGGGACCGTCGTCGATCGGCCGTGCGACCGCGCGCAATAGCATCGCGAACGCTTGCGGCGTCCGCGGATCGGCAAGGATGACCTCGGCATCGAGCGTGGGGCCGAGCTCGGTGACATCGATCGCGGGGACGAGCATGCCGCTACCGATCAACCGCCGCCACGCGGTGCTCAGCCGAAGGAGTGTCAGCTCGAGCAGCTGCACGCGCGCGGACGCCATCGTCTCGATGCCGAGTGCAGCCTGGTGATCGGCCTCGCGTGCGGTGCGGGCGTTCATCGCATCGATCTGCGCTGCGCGTAGCCGGTCTCGGATAGTGACCGCGTCGTCGACGTTGGAGAGGGTGAGCTCCTCGGCAGTGAGCGCGGCCGGTCTCCGCAGTGCCTTGAATTCGTCGTTGACCTTCTCGAGCTCCGACTTGAGCTGTCGCTCGGTCGCCCGGAGCTCGCCGATCCGTCCGGCGAGCGTCTCGACCGTCGCGCGCGCAGTCTCGGCGTCGCGGACGTAGTCATCCTTGGAGCGGCTCGGATCCGCGGCGAGGCGAGTCTGCGCCTTCTCGGCGACGTCAGCATACGGCGCGAGTTGTCTCGCGATCTCGGCCACCGCACCTTGCAACGCGGCGAGCTGCGCCCGCAACTCGGGATCGGTCACCGCGCCGCGCCAGCGGCTCTCACGGTCGCGCACTTGCTGCGCGAGCAGCTGCCGATCGGCCTCGTCGTCGACCGGATCGATGGAGTCATCGGGGCGGACCGCTACCGCAGCCAAGCCGGCGATGGACGTGTGCTCCGTCGAGAGCTCGGCGATGTTCGCCGCGATGGCAACGATGCGCAGGTTGGCAGCCTCTTGTTCGCCCTTCGCCTTCGCGATCGACGCCAACGCCGCATCGCGGGTATCCGTCGTTCGGGTCTCGGCGGCGTCGATCGCATCGAGCCGCACGTCGATCTCGTTGGTGCGTTGGCGTAGGCCCGAGAGCGTCTCGAGCTCGCGCGCGTGGGCCAGGGCCGCACCGTGGCGAGTACGGGCGGCGTCCCTCGCGACTTCGGCGGCGGTCTGTGCGGCTGTCTGATCCACGATCGACCGGCCGAGCTCCACGCGTTCGTCCGCGGCGCGCACACGGGTGTTCTCACGCTCTTGCAGTTTGGTCCGTCGGAGCTCGATCCCGCCCGTGCCGACGTCGGCCGTCCATGTCGCCAGCTGCTCGCGTAGCCCGATCGCCGCGTCGGCGCGGGCGTGTGCGGCCTCGTACTCGGAGCGCCATCGCGACGCTTCGGCATTCCATGTCTCCACCAAGGCCCGACCCGCGGTCGTCGACCAGTGTGCATCGTGCGGCAGCACCACGGTGCAGTCGGGCTCGAATCCATCTGCGCGAGCACCGAACGCTCCGGCCAACCCGATCACGATCGGGCCATCGAGCTCGTCGCGCGCCGCGGTGACCGCAGCAATCACGGCGTCCAGATCCTCTGGAACGTTGACCACGACACCGTCGGCGAGACCCGGATGGGCGGCGGCAAACCGAGCAGCGACATCGTCGGCGAGTGTGGACAGGTAACTCCAGCCGGGGCGAGCGCCGAGTCGGTCGGCACGCGCGCGGTCGCAGATGCGTTCCACGTCGGCGCGGGGCGGCAGGCACTCGTGATCGCGGAGCCACATCGTCGCGCGGTCGACCGCGGCAACGCTGACAGCGGCAGCCGCTTGCTTGAGCCTCGCGGCTTCGATCGCCGTGCTCAGGCGCTTGTGGACCGTTTCGGCATGGTCGTCGAGGATCACCGGGTCGAGCTCGACGAAGCCCGATTGGACGATCGCGGTGACCAATGCATCCGTGCGAGCGATCGTCTTGTCGAGCTCGATGCGAGCGGCGGCGATCGCGTCCTCGGCGCGACCGATCTCGACCGCGAGCGTTCGATCTCGCTCCCCGAGTTCCTTCAGCGCGTCGGCGGCGCGCTGGCGTTGGTGCTCTTGCTCGTCCGCCACCAGCTTCTCCGCGGCGGCGCGCGAACGCGCTTGCTGGAGCTCGACGGCGGGATCTGCGTCGAGACGGGAGAGCAGGCCCTTCTCGACGGCATCTGCGAACTGCTGTTCTATCGTCGTGCGCGCGGCGATCAGGCCCTTGCGCTCTCCCTCGAGCTCCCCGAGTGTCTTCTCCAGCTTGGCGCGGTCGGCGCCGGCACGATCGAGCTCGCCGGCGGCGCGCGCAGCGGCTTCAGATGCGTCATCGCGGTCATGCGTCGATCGTGCGATGTCTGCGGTGAGCCGGCGGGTCAGCGACTGCAACGCCGACGCGAGCGACCGCCGCAGTGGCTCGGCTTCGATCTCCTTGCGTGTGAGGAGCTCCTCGAGATCGCGGATCCGCGCATCGCTGGTCCGGCGGTCGGCGAGGTGGGCCGCGGCGCGTGCGACACGCTCGGCGGTACGCGCGTGATCCCGCTCGCGTTCGGCGTGCTTGATCTCCCCGCTCGCATGCTCCGCCCGCACGCGCGCGACCTGGACCCGCGCCAGCACGTACCGAGCGTTCGCATCGTTGTACGCGTTGCGCGCTTCGACCATCAAGCGTTCGAGCTCCGCGCGCCGTTCGGCGGCGGCTGCTGCTGCCCGTTGGATATCGACCAAGTGGCGGTTCGAGCGGTCGTGGCACGCCAGCAGCTGACCGACGGTGCGTTCACGTTCGGCGACCTGCTCGTTCAGACTTCGGACGGTCGAGGCAAGCGGGCCGGTCTCGACGACTAGCTTGTCGAGCAGTGCGACGCGCTGCCGGTCGAGAAGCATCGTGTCCGCATCCCGCGACGTCTCCGCCAGACGTTGTTTGAGCGCTTCGATCGCGGTCGGGTCCCCGACGACGCCGACCAGGCTGTTCAGGAACGAACGCGACGACGCGTACGTGAACACCTGGTCGGCCGCGCCTTCATCCTCGTTCATGCGGAGCAGGAACTGGCGCACGTACTCGACGTCGATCCCGAGATCGCGCAGATGCTTCTCCCACGCACCCTTGCCCTCCTCGGTGTTGACGTGCGCAGCGGGGACCTCGGCGCGCAACGCGGTGAGCTTCGCCTTGAACTCGCGGTGGTCGAGGAGCCGGCCTCCGGGTCCGCGGAGCGAGAGCTCGCGGAGCGAGAGCTCCGGGACGACGCTGCGCGCGGACCAGAAGAACTCGCTGGCCGGGGTCGCGGCGGTGGATCCACTCGGCTTCCAGAGACAGGCTCCGACCAGCATCCGCGACGACGCTGCCTTCGCCGCGTTACCGTCGGAGATCGGGGACTCGACCTCGACGACGAAATGCGTCGGATCTCCGCCGGGAACGTAGTGCTCGAGGCGCTTGAGCTCGCCTTCCTTGTGCTGCCGGCGCTGTGCCCGGCGAGGTAGGAACTGGTCGGCCTCGGGCACGAAGACGTGATAGACGGCGCCGAGCAACGTCGACTTGCCGCCGCCGTTCTCTAGGCCGACGACGAGGTGATCGGCATCGCCGGCCGCGAGATCGATCGTCAGGTCCGGGTACGCGACCTTGTCCCGGACGCGAAGATTAACGATCCGCAGTCCCGAGATCGGCCCCACGTTAGCTTCCCTCCGTGGTCTCGCCGATCGGAGCGTCGCTCGTCGTTTCACCCGCGTCGTTTGGGCGGTGCGCGTCGGCGTGACGCTGCAAGGCGCCGAAGACCTCGTCCAGCATGAGGTCGCGATAGTGATGCAGCAGCCGGCGCCGGGGCCGGTAGCGCTTGTCGGAGGCGGCACGGCTCGACGTCGTGTCGATCAGCCACCCGGTACGTTGGAGGAACGAGAGGACGTCGTACACGATGTACGTGGTCGTGCCCCGCGAGCTGCGCGTGTTGGTCGGTGCCTCGGCGGGCAGTTGCAACCAATGCCACCACAGCGGGCGGTGTTTGGCGTCGGCGGGATCGGTGGCCTTCGCCTCGCAGTGCTCGCAGAAGTCGCGGATGAACCGCTCGAGATCGCGCACGCCGACGGTCGTCACGACGAGGTCAGCGTCGGCGAGGAGCTCGTCGAGGTCGGCCGCGGACGGCGCGACATACGCGAGCAGCGCGATCACGACGAGTGCGCGCGCGGCGCGCTGATGTGCGTCCTCGAACCTGCCGTTCCACGGCAGATCGGCGGAACGCGCGGGCCAGGCCCACGGCCCATCGGGGCGGGTGCGAAGAACGAGGCCGATGTGGCGGTCGGCGGTCGTCACGGTACAGCCGGCCCCTTCGACGACCGCGTCGAACAGCGCGCGGAACTGGGCGTTCTCGATGTAGCGCTGGACGAGCCGGCTGTAGTCCGCCTGGAGGCCGCTCTCGCCCGGCACGGCGGTCACGTCGAGCGCGAACGCCAGCAGGCGCCCGACGTCCACCGTGGGATCCGGCGTGCTCACGGTATCCCTCCGATGTGCCGGGGCACCACGACGAGGTTGTCTCCGTCGACGCCTGCTTCGCCGGACAGTTGCTCGCCGGTGGCCACGATCGCGAGCCGTCCATGATCGAACCCGGCCGCCGGGCTCGTGCCTTCTTGCTCCATCCCGGTGTGGCCATAGGCGCTGGCGATCGTGACGGCAACGGCCCACGGTAGCCGTTCACGGATGCGCGGATCGTCGATCGCTTGCTCGTTCGCGGAAGTCAGCAGAGCCGACAGCGGTGTCGGATGGGAGATGCCCGCGAGCAGCTCTGTCACGGCCCGGGCCAACGCGGGCGTGACGAGGTCGTCGTCGCCGCGGCGCTCGCCGAGGTCGAACGGGTCGACCTCGCGCTCGTCGCGCTCGGGGCGCTCGCCGGGCGTGCATCGATCGGCAAGCTCGCCGAGATGCATCACACGCGGCGTGCGCGGCCCGAGCCACACGGCGAGCGGACCGGCAAGGACTTCGAGGATCGTATCCGGGCTCGCGTGGAGCAACGGATCGAGCAGCTGCGCCTGCGGATTGATGGTGATGCGGCGATAGGTGAACAGTTGCCGGTCCTGCTCGGCTTCGAACGCTTGCCGCGTGTCGAGCGCGGTCGATTGCAGGCGTCCCAGTGCACCGACCAGACCACGCAGGCTCTCGGAGATGCGCTGGAGCCGATGAAGATCGGGAGCCGCGTGGTGGGCGAGGTCCGAAACGGCCTCCGCGAAGCGTTCCTCGGCGTTCACTTGTTCGCGCACGATGTCGATGACCTCGTCGAGCCGCGGGATGACCTCGGCCGCATAGTCGACGTCGCGGACGTTGTAGCTGATGCGGCGGACCAATCCGTCGAGCTCGCCACGAAGACCGTGGACGGACGTCGCGCGGCGATCGATCGAGGTCAGCACCTCGCCGTACTCTTCTCGGTGGAGCATCCGCTCGGAGCGATACCGCTCGGCAGCAGCGCGATCCGATGGGTCGAACTGATAGAGATTTTGGAACACGTTGACCGCTTCGGGCGTCGCCCGGAGTGTTGGCTGCGAGCTGGCTTCGTCGCCGACGGCACGCACGAACGCGAAACTCTGCTCGCGCTTCTCCACAACGTTGCCGGGTGCATGCATGTAGCGGTCGCGCAACCGCAACCGGCGATTGCGCGCGTTGGTGAGCACGTCGACCACCGCCTCGGCGACGGCCCGATGGACGGTTGGATCGTCGTCGGGATGCTCCGAGGCGACCAGCGCGACGAGCTCGTCCACGATCTGATCTTCGGTGTGGCCACCCGTGAGGCGATCGTTCTCGATGATCAGGTGAAGCGCCGCGAGGAGGTGCGTGAGGAGGTCGTAGTCCGCCCATTCCGCGTGAGCCTGGGCGACCGCCTGCAACCTGCCGAGCAGTCCGTGGAGCATGCCGAGGGTACGGCGCTGGCGCGGCTGCCATCCGGCCATGAACGCGCGCAGCGTCGGACTGATCTCGATCGCGTGGCTAGGCACGAGGCACCTCCAAGAACACGAGCTTGCCGGCCGCGACCACGATGTGCTCCGCGGTGATAGCAGCGTCCGAGATCGAGCGACTGAGCTCGACGACGGCATGCGGGCGACCGGTCCCATCGAGAAGGCTCAATACCTTCCCCTCGGTCGTCACGAACCAGCGCCCATCGGCCGACCGCACGACGCGTGGCCAACGTCGCGACTCGACGACCGTCGTGAGTGACCCGTGCGCTCCAGTGACCGCGATCCCGCCAGAATGACCGATGGCAAGGAGCCTGTCCTCGTGATCGAGCACCAGCTGCGAGACGTTGCCGCCGGCGTTGGTCGACCAGACGAGCTTGCCATGCGCGTTCAGGTGAAACACACCGCCATCTTGCGACCCTATCCACACACCGCCTTCCCGAGTCGCGCCGATCGCCGACACGGACACCGGCATGCTCACGCTGATCAGGCCGCCGATGCTCTGTGGTGATGGAAGTCGCCATGCCCACGCGACTCGGCCCTGCGCGGTGAGCGCGTAGACGTCCGCATACGACGAGAACACGACGGTCCCATCGGCGGCTGCGCTGCTCACGAAGTAGGGGCACGCCGCGCCGAAGGGAGATGCGTCGGCGCGCTCGGGGACGTCGAACCGCCACCGCATCACGCCGTCCCATCCCACCGCGTAGAGACCACCCGAACGGCACCCGATCGCGATCCCCCAGCTCGTCGGTGTCACCTCGGACGTGACCCCCGGGAGATCGATCGTCGCGATCGTCGACCAATCAGTTCCGAGAACCTCGACGCGCGCACGACCCTCCTTGACCGTGCCTTCGTCTGTGACCAGTGCCGCTCCGTGCGACAGGTGGAGGCGCGTGCGCTTCGCGATCGGTCGCAATCGGGTCGGCTCGGTCGCTCCACTCGCGATCCACCAGAGCGCCGGCTCGGTGCCGCCTGTTACATACACGCCGGTCGGGATGGGGATGATCGACGAAACGCCACCTTTGATCTCGACCTGGCTCCAACGCAGCGCCGGGTCACCCGATCGGATCGAAAACGCGGGAACGACTGCCTTCGGCTGCTTCGGGCCGCGCGCCGTCGAGGCCGAACGCGTCTGGCCTTTGGTTTCGAGACGAGCTACGCGTTTTCGCGCCTGCTCTTCGAGCGACGCGGACAAGCCCAGGCCCGGGATCGCGCGCGCCAGGGCCAAGGACTCGTCCGAGCGCTTGGCACGCTCGAGCAAGATCATCGCGCGCGTGTAGGTCGCATCGTGTTTCGATCCCTGGAGAACGAGAGCCAGGTAGAGCTCGAGCGCGGCGGCGGCGGCATCCTGCTTCTCGAGGAACTGCGCACGCTCGTGCCGGACGGCGAACCAAGCGCCGCGAGCCTGTGCCTCCTCTGCCCACTTCTCGGCGAGGGCGATGGGACGGTCCGAGCCGGTCGCCTTCCACCACTTCGCGAACCCGACGATCTGCGCCGACGGATCGATCGGCGGCATGCCGTTTCGTTCGGCGCGCTTCGATATGCTTTGCCATGAACCGTGTCGGACGCAGAACGCGTCGTCGAACGCGCGCCGCTCCATGTAGATGTCGATCAGGAGCGAATGGGCAAAGGGGAGATCGTTGCCGGCACGAACGCTCGCTTCGAGGAGCTGCATTGCCTCGTCGACCCGCCCGCACTTGATCAACACGTCGGCGAGCTGACCCTCGACGTACCATCGCGACACGTCGTCGCCGCCCTGCCGCGCGAGATCGAGCGACCGTGTCCACAACGCCGCAGCTCGAGCGAGATCGCCGCCGGCCTGCGCCTGGCGGGCCTCCTCCTCGATGGGGAGTCGCTGGCGATCGAGCTGCATCCGTCGCTCGAACGCCTCCAGGTCGCGGTCCACACTCATCCGACCTCCACGCGCACGCGCGAGCCCTCCGCGCGTTTCTCGACGACCACGCGGGCATCGAGCCGCGCCGTCAGCTCGGCGATGTGCGTGATGATGCCGACCATGCGCCCTCCCTGGGGCAACGACTGCACGGCGTCAGTCGCGATATCGAGCGCCTCGGGATCCAGGCTGCCGAAACCTTCGTCGATGAACAAGCTGTCAAGCGCGACCGCGCCCGCAGCTCGTTGCACCTGCTCGCTGAGCTCGAGGGCGAGTGCGAGCGATGCGAGGAACGTCTCGCCACCACTCAGCGTTCGCGCGCTCCGGCGCTCCCCGGCGTTATCGCGGTCGAGCACGTCGAACTCGCTGTCGCGCATGTCGAGCGTGTAGCGGCTACTCAGGTTGAACAGACGCTCCGAAGCACGAGCCACGAGCTCGGCGAACGCCTCGCGAAGGATGAACTCCTGAAACCGGTCGCTCCGGAGATCGGCCGCGAGCTGGTCGTAGTGACGGCATTCGATCCGCTCGTGGTCCAGCCGTTTGGTCAGCTCCTGTGCCGCGCCGAGCTTGCGGCGCAGCTCGGAGAGTTGCTCTCGCAGGATCGCTTCCAGTCGGATCCCGCCGTCGTGCGCGGATCGCAGCTGCTGGAAGTCGCGGGCGGCCTGCGAATACTCCGACTCGGCGACGAGCTGCCCGCCGAGCGTCAACTCCAGGTCTGCGATCCGTTGCCGCGCGGCGTGCGTGTCGCGCTTGTGGGTTTCGACATCCTTCTCCAGTCGCCGCTGATCCGCCGCGCCGACGACCGCCATACGCGCGTCCTTCGCCGAACCGAGCTCGGCCTCTCGGAGCGCCGCGTCCGCGTCCTTGCGCTGCCTGGTAGCAGCCTTCTGCAGCTGTTCGAGCTGGCGCGCCATCTCTCTAGCCTTCGTCGTCTCGTCGCGCAGCGTCTGCTTCGCCGCCGTCAGCTCGTCTTCGCGGAGGTTCACGCCGTCCTCGAACTCCTTGCACCGCGCAGCGAGCTCTTCGCGCTCGGCGAGGGGATCCGCGCGCTTCGTGACCTTGCGGATCTCCGCGGTCACCCGCTCGATCTCGTCGCGTTGCTCCTGGGCACGCGCGGCGAGCGCGGCCAGTTTCTCCGCGACGTTCGCCGCCGCGGCGTCGAGCTTGTCTCGGGCGCGCTCGAGTATCGTGCGCTTCCTGCTCGCTTCCTCGCGCCCGGCCACGGCGGTCTCGAAACGCTCGCGCAGCTCGGTCTCCGCGGCGACGGCGTCCAGGACGCGGATCTCGATAGCGACGCTCTTCTTGCCGGTGACGATCTCCCCGAGGTTCTCCTGGAGCTTCGCCGCCAACCGCTCGACCGTCTTCGATGCGCCATCCGCCTCGTCTCGCAGCTCCTGCGCTCGCTCGGCGAGCTTCTCGGCGGAGGCGACGACACGGCTCGTCGCGCGATCGATCTCGCCGACCTTGGTCTCGAGCTCGTCCACCTTCTGTTTCGCCGATGCGTGGCGTGCTCGCAGTCCGTCGAGCTTGGGCGTTCGCCCCTTGTGCGGGATCGTCTCGACGGCTTGCAGGCAAACCGGACACGCCTCGCCGATCCGGAGGTCGGCGCGCAAGAGCGATGCGCTGTGCTCCACCTCCGAGGCGCGGAGCTCGGTTTCGAGGTCCTTGAAGTCACCGGTCGCGCGCTCGCGTTCCTTCTCGGCGTCGCGAAGGCGTCGTGTCGTGGCCTCGGCCTTTGCGCGCTCCTCGGTCGCGCGCTGCTCGGCCGCCGCCGCGCTCTGCGTCGCTTTCACCGATGCCGCGCGCTGTTCGGACAGCTGAGTCGCCCGATCCCGCCAGCTATCGAGATTCTTGCTCCGCGACGGGTCGAACCCGATCGCGGTGACTGCCGCCTCGAGACGCGTCACGACCTTCTCGTGAGCCGCGAGCTCCTTGTTGGCGGTAGTCAGCTCCTTCTGGCGGGCGTCGCGCTCCTTCGTGGTGGTCGCGGCTGCGGTGGTTGCCGCCGACAAGCGCTCCTCCGCGAGCTCGCGCGACTTGATCGCCCCTTTGAGCTCGTCGAGCGCACGGATGCGCTTGTTCAGCGCCGGGACCTCGGCAGCTTCGCGTTTCGCGGCGTCGAGCTTGCCGTCGCATTGCTCGACGGCCCGGTTGGCCTTCGCGATGACCGCTGCATGGACCTTCGCTCGCGATGCCAGTTCGGCCGCTTGCTGCTCGGCCGCGTCGGCCGCGTCGAGCAGCGGCACGATCGGGGCAGCGCGTCTCGCCGCCGCGAGTCGAGTCTCGGCCGCGAGGATCGCCGCCTCGTTCGTACGTAGCTTTCGCATGACCTCGCGTTGCTGTTCGAGCTCCTTGGTCTTCTCGTAGCGCTCCTTGGTGCGATCGAGCTGCTTCTGCGCGGTCTCGAGCTCCTGCTCGCGCGCCTGATTCTGCGTGCCGATGTCGTCGATGCGCTTCGCGAGCTCGTCGACCGCCCGTGGTGTCGCGCCGGAATAGTCCTCCGCCAGCCGCCGCTCGTAGCCTTCGACCGTGGCGCGAAGCTTCGACGCCAGCACGCCGGCACGCTTCATCATCCGCTCGTAGACGTCTAGGCGCAGCAAGCTGCTCAGGATCTTCCGCCGGTCGCTCGGGTCGCTCTGGAGGAACTCCGCGAACTCGTTCTGAGGAAGCACGACCGCCTGCGTGAATGCCTCGTAGCCGAGCCCCAGCAGCGCCTCGACCTGACGATCGACCTCGCGCACTTGATCGGCCAGCGGCTTCGTCTCGTCGCTGCCCTCGATGACCTCGTCGAGCTGCGCGCTTCCGGCCGAGCGCCTCCTGCCGATCCGGGTGATACGAAAGCAGCGCTGGCCGACCTGGAAGTCGAGCGTCACGACGAGTCGGTCCCGTCCGAGCGAGATGCACTCGCCGTATCTCTTCCCGACGCGCGGCACCTTGCCATAGAGCGCGAAGATCATCGCGTCGAGCAGACTCGACTTGCCCGCGCCCGTCGGCCCGGAGATCGCGAACAGGTCGAGCGACGTGAAGTCGAGCTCCTGCTTCTCGCGAAAGCACGCGAACCCTTCGACCGTCAGCCGGAGCGGACGCATTCGATCAACTCCCCATCTCTTCGGCGTACAGCGCGGTGAACTTCTCGACCACGGCATCGTCGGGGACGGCGCCGTGCTCGCTCTCGAAATATGTGCGATACGCCTCGGCCGGTGACATCGACGAGGTGTGCACGACCGCCTTTGGGGCCTCCGTTTGCGGAAGCTCCTCGTCGACCGAGACCGCGTTGGGCAACAAGCGGCGGACCTTGGCGTTCAGCTCGGCATCCCGCGCGGGCAGCGGAACTCTCACGCGCAGCCAGCCCTGCTCTCGCAACACGGCCGCATCGCGCTCGAGCTCGGCGAGCGTGGCCCTCACGTCCTTGAGTAGGCGAGCGCCCCGATAAGGAACGCGCTCGACGACCACCGGCTGGCGAGGCCGCGCATCCACGACGACGAACGACTTCTCCTCCCCGATCTCGCCGAAGTCCAGTTGAAACGGCGAGCCGGCGTATTCGGTCCGTGCCGCGGCAGCCTGGATGCGCTGCGGCTTGTGGATGTGACCGAGCGCGATGTAGTGCGCGGTGGATGGAAACACCTGCGGCGTGGCGGCCCATTCGTCTCCGAGATGTACCTTGCGTTCGGACCCGGAGAACGACGCTCCCTCCAGATGGGTATGTGCCATCAGGAGGTTGACTGCGTCGGCCCGGAACGAGGTCGCGAGATGATCGACGACGCGTCCCATCTCCGTCGCATACCGCTGCCGGGCCTGCGTGTCGTCGCCCGCGAGCTCGAGCGCCGTCACGAGCGTGCGCGTCGGTGCGAATGGGACGACGGCGACGTTCACTGCCTCTCGATCGCGAGTCTCGAACGCGATGACGCCGCCGCGCGCGATCGGCCGCGGAACGCCGACCGCGTGAACGTCGACGAGCTCCGCCAGGGTTCCCCACGCCTCGATCCGCGCGGGGCTGTCGTGGTTGCCCGCGATCACGATGCTCTTCGTGCCGGCCTGCCCGACGCGCTTGAAGAAGCCGAACACCAGCTTCTCGGCCTGCGCGACCGGCGCGCCGCTGTCGAACACGTCGCCCGAGACGAGAAGCAACTCGATACGCTCCCGCGCGAGGTAGTCGGCGAGGTCATCGAGGACCGCCGCGAGCTCGTCGCTCCGATCGCGCCCTTTCCACGTACGCCCCGCATGCCAGTCGCTCGTGTGGACGAAGCGCATCAGCGTCCCATCCGCGAGAAGGGATCCCGCCCCGAGGGCTGCACGGCTTCGCTCTGGCGTGTCGCCCAGGTCGGAAACGGGAAGCGCAACAAGATCGGCGTCGGGATCTCGGGTTGCGCGACGATCATGCTGCCGGGCTGCAGCATCGTCGCCCGCAATCGGGCCACCTTCGTGAGGAAGCCATACTCGCCGCGCTCCGCCTCTGCTGCGTCGAGTCGCCCGACGACCTTGAACGCGGCGTTCCCCACGACGCGGCGCTCGACCTCGCTCGCGGTCTGCTGGGCACCGAACAGCGAGATGCCCAGCGAACGACCGCGCTCCGCGATGTCGAGCAGGATGTCGCGCAACGGGCTCCAACCTTCGCGCGGTGCGTACTTGTTCAGCTCGTCGAGGACGACGAACACGAGCGGGCGCGCCGTTCCCTGGAGCTCCTTCTGCTCCATCATTCGCTTGAGCAACACGCCGACGACGAACATCTGCGCCGTCGAGTGCAGCGTGTGGATGTCCACGACGGTGACCTGGTGCGTGTCCCAGTGGATCCCGAAGTCACGCGCCGATGCATCGCCACGCACGAGATGCCCGATGCGCTGCGCGGCCGCGTTCAGACGCCTGCGAAACGCGTCGAGGGTTCCTGTTGCAACGGGCCCGGCCATCATCTGATCGAGCGCCGGGCCGTCGAGGAGGTTGACGAGGTCATCGAAACTCGCGAGCCGCGTCCCCGCGACATCGAGCCCGGCGTCGTCCGCCGCTCCCGCCGCCGCGGCTTGCTCGAGCGCGCGCTCGACCCGGAGGATCACGAACGAGAGCTGAGCCCGGCCATCCTCGGCATCGGCAAACGCGAAGCGAAGCAGGCGCTCGCGCGCGAACTCGCGAAGCGTCCACAGATAGGGGCGCACGCCCTCCTGCCGCGAGCCGGTATCCGGCATGGGGATCGTGCCGCGGACACGCGTCGGCGCGTAGAGCCCGACGTTGCGGAAGGCGCCGGCCGGCAGTCCGAGCCGTCGATAGTCCTCGCGAACACCCGCGTCGGCGCGAACGTTGTCGCGATCCAGCCACAACAGATCCTCTCCCTTGACGTTGAAGATGAGGGCCTTGGTGTTGGTCGCGTCGGCGCCGAGCGCCTCGGAGTGGAACAGCGAGTACAAGAGGAACGTCGCGTAGCTCGTCTTGGTCGCGACACCCGAGACGCCGCTGATGGAAGCGTGCGCACCGCGGGTGCCGTCGAGGAACTCGAGGTTCCCGTAGACAACCTCGCCGGAGCGGGTGAGGCCGATCGCGACACGACGTTCCATGCGGTCGAACGAGAGCGCGTGCTCGAACGACGCGCCGCGCACCACCGAAACCGTATCGCCCGGGTGCGGCGGCACGAACACTTCGGGATCCACGCGCGTGACCTGGACGTGTGCCGCGTAGGAGACCTCGACGGGCAGGGTGCCGGCCGCGGCCCGAAACGCATCGCTGTCGAACTGGGCCCCCTCGTACTTCTTGCGCACGAGGTCGACGACACCGTAGTACCTCACCTGGTCGCCGCCGGGCAGCGTCGTCTCGACGAGGACCAGGTCGTCGAGCTGAAGACGTCGACCTTCGCTAACACCCACCCAGAACTCGAGGGGCGTGGCGTCGAGCGATCCGAGAACGAGACCGACGGTTTCTGTATCAGACATGTGGCGCCTCGCTTGCGATGAGGGACTGGATCCGTCGACGGGCCAGACGCGAGTCGCCCAGGCACCGGCGGAGATGAGACTCGAGTGCGCCGATCGGCAGCAGGTTCTGCGGCGCTCGTGGATCCCGCCCGCGCGGCGGGACGAACCGCGGCAGCATCGACGCGGCGGCATCGGCCAGACGGCGCGCGGTAGCCTCTCCGACCTGCGAGGCGACCTCCATGCGCACGATGCCACTGAAGTCCGAGTCGCCAAGGTGCGTGACGCCGATCCGCTGAAACCAGCTATAGCGCCCGCGCTTCATCTTGCTCAGCACGAACAACGGCGTACGTTGCCCGACCGCCAGCGACGACACGATGGACAGGTACTTCGCCGGCAAGTAGAGATTGAAGACGCGCTTGATGTAGCCGAGCACGTTGCCCGTCACGGGGTGCTCGTAGCTGAGGGGGCCATCTGCGATCACGAGGGCTTCCTCGTTCTCGGCAACGCGCCGCACGAGCCCTTCCTCGACGTCGCGCATCCGCTTCTGTACCGCGCGCAGCGGCCCGTCGACCTCGGCGTCCGGCCAGCTCGCGGGTTCGTAGACCAGCGCCGGTGCAACCGCGATCGGACCCGGCAAGATCGCGCCGGAGCCGAGTACGGCGATGCGTTCGATCATCGTCGTTTCGCAGCGAGCGCCGCCGGCCGTGATCACGGCAGAGCCGATCGCCGCACTACCAAATGCGCCATGGCAGAGTCGCTCGCGATCGCGAACGAGCAGCCGAGCCTCGATTCGCCGAACGCCGTCGACGAAGTAGAGCGTCTCGAATGCCGCCGCGTTCACCGGAGCGATCGGCTGCCAGCGATCTGCTGGCAGCTCGACATCGAGGATGACCTGATCGCCGTTCGCGTCGTCGGACACGTCGAGCGGAAACTCGGGGCCGTACTCGACCTCCCAGGGATCGAGTCGTACGTCGTAGTCGCCGAAGAGGCCCATGATTGCGTATCGACGATAGCCAATGGGTCTGATCACGAAGTCCTCGTCACGAGGAAGGCGATGGATCTCGCGCCAATCCGGACTCCGCGCGCACCGTCGTCGTCGTGCTGCCACCGACAACGCTGTCGAACACGCCCCGGAGCGCTGCGACGAATGCGGCCTCCTCGCCGACTCGCACGGCGTCGAGCAAGGCTCGAACCTCCGCACCGGCGCGCGTGCCGACGCGAACCAGCCGGTAGCCATCATGCAAGAGCCCGAGCTCGACGCCGTCGAAGCACGCCGGGTCGAGATCGAAGACGACGCGGCCATCGATGATGCGCACGCGCGGGCCCGAGAGCTCGAGGATCGGCTTGGTGCCGAGGAGGTGCATGATGCCGTCCAGATCGTCCGTAGTCTCGAGCGCGATCCGGATCCAGTACCAGATCAGGTATCGGTTGAGGCGCCGGACGGGAATCGACGATAGCGGCAGGTCACCGGCATCGAATGCCCAGAACGTCGCCGTCATCACGCGCAGGCGATCTCGAAGGTACGTGCCGGCATTCGCGGCGTCGATTTCTCCGGTACGCAGGGCACGCGCGTAGTCGTTCACCAGCGCCCAGACGTCGGCGAGGTAATCGATCTCCTCGAGCACGCGCGGCAGGCGCCCGACGCGGTCGGCGTTGGCGCTCGTGATGCCCTGCTTCGCGACGTGAACGGCCTCGTGAAGGAAGAACAGCCGTCCGGCGGCCTCGACGTCCGCGGCTTCGAGCCGCGCGCCGAGCGCGGCGAGCAGCCGATCATCGAGCACCCAGCGCCGCACCTCGGGATCCCAGCGAAACTCGCCGTTCGCTTCGCGCTCGTCGGCGATGTCGGCATCGACGATCGTGCGATTCCGTCCGAGCGGCCCGAGCCGGCGCAGTGCGGGCGACAACTTCGCACCTGCTGGTCCGACGAGATCCTCGATCCAGGTGTCGGGATCGAGCTCGACCGCCGCGAGCGCTCGCACCGCGGCGAGGCTCTTGCGAAGAGCGTCCCGGGCCGAGTCTGCGAGCTGTCGGTCGGCGCTCGTCAGCGCTGGACGGGCAGGCTGTCCGAGCACGAGCGCGCGCGAGTACCGCGGCGAGCGAGCGTTCGCATACTGGTACGTCTGGATGGGCTTCGCGTGGATCGTCGGGTTGATCTCGGCGCCCATGCGGACCGCGAGTGCGGGCGGGACCGCGGCGAACAGGTGGATCATCTCGCAGTTCGGGAAGAAGCGTGCGATCGCGTCGAGCGCATCGCCGAACCGGCTCGCAACGAGTGTGACGTCGTCTTCGCTCTGGAGCACGTCCTCGTGAGGACCATCGACCTCGACGGCGAGCTCGGCGATCGGGTAGGGCACGACATGACGAATGTCATCCGCCAGCACGGGGTGCGAGCAACCCACTCGAATCACCACGTCACCTCGCGCGGGCGAGACGGCGCCGGGAACACCCTCCAGCCGCGCAGTGACGGTCGGTCCCGTCGAGGGCCACCGCCAGGACTTCGTGTCGTGCCGCTGCTGGTGGGCGACGATGCGGCGCGTGGGGCCGAGTCGCCGCCCGAGCTCGAGCGCGATCGGGATGGGCGCCATCCCGAAGTAGAGGACCGGCCCGGCGGTAGTCGAGAGCTGACGCTGTAGCTCGGCATCCTCTCGCGCGAGCTCGTCGAGAAGCCGGTGCCAGTCGGCGTCGGCGAGATCGGAGAGCAGGAGCGTCGACTCGGCGAACCGAAACGTCCTCGTCGTCGGCATCCACGTCGCGGGTGCGAGCGCGCCGACGAGCTCTTGCTCGGGCACGGTCGCGAGCAGCGGGTGGACGATCACCACGGCGTCGGCGAGATCGATCATCGCTGCGCCTCCATCAGCGGCGACGGCTCGACGTCGTCGAGGCACTCGACCACGAGGTCGACCGTGACCGCGCGATCGCGCCGCTGTGCTTCGCGTAGCACCGCGCGTGCGAGCCGGTCGACGAGGTCCGAGTAGCTGTACGGGATCGCGCGCTCGGACGCGTGCACCAGCTTCTCGATCTGCGGCGCGCTCGCCTTGATTCCAGCGAGGAGGTGCCGGAACACGGCTGCACGCGCACCGGCGTCGGGACGCACGAACGCGAGGTGCAGTGCGGTCCGGCGGCGAACCGCGGGATCGAGGACTGCCTGGCGGTTCGTGATCAGGATGACGGCGAGCGGATCCTTCGCGCGCGCGAGCTGATCGATCTGCTTGATCAGCACGTTGAGTCCGGCGCGGTCCTCGTGATGGGCCTGCATCTGCGCGCGCGCCGTAGCGACGTCGTCGGCCTCGTCGATCACGAGCAGCCCGGCGCGGATCTCTCGGGCGCGCCGGCGCGCCTGCTCGAACGCAGCGGTGATGCGCGCGGACATCTCACCGACGTGACCCCAGCCGCGGAGATCGGACGGCGTCTCGAGGGTGACGACGCGGCGGTCGAGCATCTCGGCGAGCGGCGTGCCGATCGCAGCGGCCAGCGCGGACTTGCCGCACCCGACTTCGCCCGACAACAACACGAGCGGCGACGACTTGCGCCACCGATCGGCGAGCGCGAGCCCGCCGGGGTGGTGGCGGCGTTGCCACGCCGCGAGCCGGTCGGCACCGAGCAGCGCGGCGAGCTCGTCGAGCAACTGCTCCTTGTGGTCGTCGATGCCGACGAGCGAGTCGAACGCGGCGCGTGCGTCGAGGTCGGGGTGAACGTTCTCGATCAGCGTGACCTCGTTCATTGCCAGTCTCCGATCATCCGGCGGTACACGCCGTAGCCGCCTTCCGAGTAGGCGCGGTCGGGCGTCCCCGACGCGTCGAGCATCGAGCCGACGCCCCAGCCCCGGTCGCGGAGCAGCTTCCGCGCGGTCTCGACGCGCGGTGCGTTCGCGCGCCAGCGCACAACCACCGCGAGGCTCGATCCCGCGGGGATCGACGTCGTCGAGAAGCCACCGCTCGCGTCGGAGCTGCGGATCCGACCGTCGTCGGAGACCTCGTAGTCGAGGGCGATCGTGCGACGAGAGGGCAGCGTGACCTTGACCTGGAACCGTTCGACCGCCTCGAAGACGAGCACGTCGGAGAGGTCGCGCAGCCACTCGGCGGCGACGTCGCGGTTCATCAGGCCGCGCGCGATGAAGGCGGCCAGATCGCCGCAGAACAGATCGAGGACGGCTTCGACGCGGCTCTTGGTACAGGTGCTCGAGCTGGTCGCGGTGCGCGTCTGGGTCTTGGTGGCGGCGTACATCAATCCTCCGAATGGTTCTTGAACGAGTTGCCGAAGATCTCGGCGACGAGCGCGACCGCGTCGGTGTCGCGCCCGCGGATCTCGAACGCGATCGCCTGCTGTAGCTTGTCGCGCGCCCGGGCGGCCCAGTCGCGAAGCTCGTCGATCTGGATACCGCCCCACGCCGCCGGCACCGCGTTGTTCTCGGTGTTGACCGGGTCGATCACGCGCCACGGTGCCGTGATCCGCTCGGCCTTCGGCGTGCCGAAGTCGCGGAACATCACGTCGCTGCGCTTGGCCGCATACGAGAAGATCTGGTCGAAGCAGGTCACGAGCGTCTCCGGGTACTTGGCCTGCACCGACGCCTCGTCGAACGCTTTGGCGCACAGCAGCTCGACGAGGAACGACGGGATCTCGGTGATGATCTTGTGCTGCGTCAGCTGGTACTCGCGCCACCACTTGATCAGGCGGACGCCGTCGTTGAACGCGACGGGGCCTTGCAGCTCCTCGCTACGCTTCGTACGCGAGCGCACGAAGTCGACGTGCTTCTGGATCGACGTGCGCCGGCGTTCGCCGCCAGAGCGCAGCAAGATCTGCTCGTCGTCGGACCCGGCCACCGCGAGCATCGGGACGAGGTCGTAGCTGACCTTCGAGGTGGCGAACTCGAGCTTGACCGAGCTCTTGGTCCGCTCGACCTCGGTGTCCGGGTAGCAAGCCTTGGCGTAACCCTCGAACTTCGAGAGCAGCTCGGTCAGCGGATCGCCGTCCTTGTCCTTGCCGGCGACGACGAACGGGCAGTCAACATCCTGCCCCTCGTGCTCGGCATCGCCGAGCATGTGCCGCCGCAACCCGGTCGCCTTCGCGAACGAGCCCGACACCGGCATCGACCGCACGATCACGCCGTCGGCCTCGGCCTTCGCCTTGATCCGGGCCTTGACGTCGTCCCGCTGCTTGCGGATCTCCTCGATCTTGTCGGGGTCGGGACGGATCCAGCAGGTGAAGTTGACGAAGCGAGTGTGGAGGCTGATCGGAGGCATCGATCAGCACCATAGGTTCTCGATCACGCAAATCGATCGGTTCCACTTGGGCCCGAACTCTCAGAAGTTCGGCCCCAAGTCTTCAAACGCCCCGAATCTTCTACGGTTTGGCCCGAAGGCGCTCGATCTGACGCGCGAGCTTGGTGATCTCCTCGTCGTCGATCCCGACGAGAGTTTCGATCGCGCAGTGTCCGATCGTGATCTCGTCGGCCAGGTGGTACATGCCGTAGTACTCATTGACGACGATCTCGTCGGGCTTGATTCCGTCGGGAAGGGCCGGCCGAAGGTCGTTTCGCAGGTCGGTGATGCCTTTGAATCCGGCATCGTCGCGCCAACCCAGCTCTCGCTTGTGGACATGTTTGCCTTCGAGCGTTCCGAGCACGAGCGGAAGCAGCACGCGCAACGTCGCGTTCGGTAGTTCGGCATGGCGCGCGCCGAGCGTGATGCGCGTTCGCTGCTTTGTACGAAAGCCGGGAATCGCGAGCACGAGCGCCTGCGACGTTTCGGCCACAACACGTTTCGCGCAGAGATCGTGAGTCGCTTGGCCGCGCTTGTCGAGGCACTCGCGGATCGCGCGCGAGACTTCGAGCGCCTTGGCTGGCTTTCGAATCACGTCGTCCGCACCGCCGTGCCTCATGAGGTCGGCGAGTGTCTCCCAGTCGCCGGCGTTTCCGCTGACGACCACCACGGGAATCTTCGCGACGGCCGTGCCATGCACGCCGTCACGCAGCTCCTTCAAGAAGCTCCTGCCGTGCTCGGGATGATCCTTGATCGCCGCGCGATCCTGGCGGATCTGAAGGTCGAGCAGGACGAAGCAGAATGGGCGCGTCTCGATGGCCTCGACGGCATCCGCCTTGTTCGGTGTGACGACGAAGTCGCAATTGAGGGACTTCAAGACCTCGGCGAAGTCCTCGGCCGCCTCCGCGTCGTCCTCGACGATCAATGCCACATGTCGGCTCATGCCTTGTCTCGCTGACTTTGCATTGGTAGCTCGACCTGAACGACCGTGCCCTCACCTTGTTTGCTCGACAACGTCAAGCGGCCATCATGCTCGTTCTCGACGATCTTCACCGCGAGGGGTAATCCGAAGCCAGTTCCATTCGGCTTGCTCGTCGCGAACAGAGCGCGGCAGTCTGCAAGGGCCTCCTCTCCCATCCCGCAACCGTGATCGGTGATGGTGATGGTGATGCGCTCGCTGTTGCGCGCCGCGGTGACGAGAACGGGCTGACCGTTCACGACGTCGACACATGCCTCAACGGCGTTCACGAGGAGATTCGTCAGTCCCTGGACGACGCGATCCCGGCAGAGCTCGACAGCAACAGCCTCGTCGACGCGTACCTCGATCTTGGCTTGAGGATGCATGTCACGGACGAGCGTGACCGCATCGTCGATCACTTCGCGAATCGCCTCGGTCTTGAAGCGAAGCTTCGGCTGGGCGGTGTACGAACGCATCCCTTCGACGACCGCACGCAGATGTGCAGTCCGGCGTTCGATGCGCTCGGCCTCGGCGAGAAGCACCGGGTGCGCGGTCTCCTGCTCCGACAGCCGCGTGCGAATGCGATCGGCCGATGCAGCTAGCGGTGAGATCAGCTTGATCACCTCGTGATAGAGCTCGCGCGCGAACGTGTTCGCGATCTGTTCCGCGGCGCGCTTCACCGCCGCTCGTCCCTGTACGCCGAACCGCGTCTCGATGTCATCGAGTGTCGTGTTGATGCGTTCCTCGTGTTGCTTCCCGAACGCGCTGGCGTTCGCCCAGTCGCGGCGACGCAATGCGGCTGCTTGGGCCGCATCGCGGACACGCGCGTTATCGTCGTTGGCGAGCTTGGCGAGGGCGGGTTCGAGAGCGCCATGCATCGTCTTCGCGGCCGCCAGCGCGACGGCGCGACGCACTTCCCATTTTGTATGTCCCGCCAGGTCGACGAGTCGATCGACGACAGCCTGGATCCGAACATCGGCAGGCGCGGCAGCCTGCATCCAGATCGCAGCTGTAGCCAGGCCCTCGAGAACCGTGCTCCAGCTGCGGTCGTCGAGGGTCGCGATCAGGCGCTCGAATTCGTCCTCAGTGCCCGTAACGCGTCTTCCTCTGCAAGAACGCTTCACGCCCGCCTTCCAGGATCGTTTCGATGTCGTCCTTGCAGTCATCGACCGATCCGACTCGCCGAAGCCGTGCGTTGTGTCCATCGGACTCGAGCACGAACACGCGCTCAGCTTCCCCGAGGACGGGGATGTTGGGGTTGTGCGTCACGAAGATGACCTGCCGCGCGCCCTTCACGGCCTGCAACGCCTTCACGATCGTGTCGTAGATGAACGCGTTGTCGAGGTTGTCCTCGGGTTGATCGATCAGGAGCGGGCGCTCGCTTTGAACGAGGAGGATGGGCAAGATCGTCGTGCAGCGCTGGCCCGTGGAAAGGTTCGGTGACTCCTTGTACTTGTCGCCGTCGAGGAGCTCGATGCAGGGCACATCCTCGAGATCGACGGCCTCGATCTCGTAGGCGCCGCCGTCGGCTCGAAGCGCATCGACGACGCGCCGTGCCCGCTCGTCGTCGAAGCTCGTCCGCTCCGACACGACCTTGACCTCGGCGGCCATGACCGCACGCGCGAGCTCGGTCGGAAGAAACGCCTCCGCGAGCCGCTCGGCGACCAGGTTCTGCTTGAGCGGGAGCCCCTTCAGGGCCTTGGCGATCAGGTCTCGATACTGTCTCGAGTCCGCCGCCTGCGTGATCGTGACGCGGATCGTCGAGAACTGCTGGCTCAGCCGATCGGCGACGCCCTTCCGTGCTGCAAACCGCCGGTCTCGGAGCTCCGAGATCCGTCCGAGCAACTCGTTTCTCTTCGCGGTCGCCCCGCGTCGCTGCGTCTCCTTTGCCTCGCGCGCTTTCGCGGCAGCGGCGGCATCCGCATGTGCCTTCTGGAGCGCGACTCGCTCCGCTGCCCGCCCGCCTTCCTCCTCGAATTCAGCGACGAGCTTCCGATAATCGGCTTCCTGAGCTGCGTGTTTTTCGGCGATCGCGGAACCGTGGCGGGCGAACGCTGCTTCCGCCGTGGAGGCGGCGTCGGAGATCAACCTTGCAGCGGCGAGCAACACGACCTCGAACGTGCGGACGTCGGCCTCGAGCCCGGCGAACAGATCGCGATTCGCTCCCGATCGGACAGCCGCATCGAGCTGCGCCTCGACGGTCGATTGAAACGCGACGATCGCGGCCGAGGTCTCGCTCGTGGCACGCTGCACCGCGGATACGAGCTGGCCGGGAACCTGTGCCTCGCGATCGCGAGCCGACTTGTTTTCATGGGCCGCGTTGATCTTCGCCGCGTCGGCCCCACCGACCTGGGCAACACCCTTGAGCCGCTCTCCGATGACCGAGAGCTCGGACGCGCGTGCTGCGAGCTCGTCGATCTCGGCGTCGAGCCGACGAAGCTCGACGGTCGTCTGGTCGAGCTGACGCTGGACCAGCTCGAGCTCGCGCGCGATCGTCGTCGTCTCGTTGTCGACGAAACGATCCAAGAGGTCGAGTTGGGCTGCCGGATTCGAGGCGATGTCCTCGATCTCGTTCTGGCTGAACACATCGGCGCTGAAGATCTGGTCGCGATCGAGTGCTACCGGCACCGGCGTGCCAGCCTCGTTGATGACCTGAACGGCCTCGGATACGCCGCGCTGGGCGGTGTAGTTCATGCCCGTCTTGGTTCGCAGCTCGATCGACAGTCGGCCGCCGGTCAGGTTCGCTTTCACCAGTCCTTCGATCACGCGGTGGCGTTGCGGGCTGATCTTCGGATCCGGCATGAGCCCGAGGCCGAAGCGCAAGAACTCGAGCGCCGTGGTCTT
Organism: uncultured Kofleriaceae bacterium; assembly: GCA_964617845.1. GTDB lineage: Bacteria > Myxococcota_A > Polyangia > Haliangiales > Haliangiaceae > JABFXX01. Next base: position 383,739 of record CAZUAR010000002.1, read on the forward strand.
GCCGGTACCGCGACCGCCGATCAGGCAGTTCAGACCGTCCGCGAACTCGAGCTCGGTCCCGCCGAGGAAGCCGCCCGTGATACGCAGCTTGAGCACCGCGTGGTGAGGACGTGGCTTGTGCGAGTCAGCGATCACAAGGGAGCTGAGGCTACCAGACTTCGCCCGGCGGCTCTTTTGTCAGGGATCTCTGCCGGTAAGGTTTGCGGCGTAACCATGGATGTCTTGGACCGAGGAAGGTCTCTGGGTAGCTAGGAAGCAATTTCTTGGCTGGCCAACAAAACCAAGCTCACCGCCGGGCGGTGCGAGCGTGTGCCCGCCAACCTTTGATGTTCGTTGAGGTGAGCATCGCTTGATGGGCAATTGCCAAATGCCTTTCCAAACGGTTGTCACAGATATTTAGGCCAGGGTCCGCGCGCCCGGTCTCACCCCGATGACATCGAGGCGTTTGACACCTGCTGCCGACGCGCGCTGCGCGCTGCGTTTCGGGGCTTCGTTCGGCTCGGTGTTCGACGCCAGGAGACGAACGCCGCGCACGAAGATCTCCCGGCGACCAGCAGCCGCAGGAGTGGGTAAAATCATCGTGGACGGACGCGAGACGTTGGACGTACCATCCTTACTCATGCCCCCAAAACCTCAGCCGAGGAACGTCGTGAACCTCGAGCTGGCGCCGATACGCTCGCTACCTCCACTCCCTGTCTTGACGTGGGCTCCGCCGATGCGGACCGTGCCGCAGCCGATGCCGGTGCGTGCCGCGATGCAGAGCTCGTTTGTCGCGCCGAACGGCTCCCAGCTAAGTTTTGGGTTCAATCTTGAGGTTCCGGCTGAGCAAGGTGCCGCGTTCGGGCCCGGCGTGTTGGTAGGGGCAGGCGCAGTCGCGATCGGACTGGGGTTCCTCTACCTTGCGTTGCGCCCTCGAACACCAAATGCCGGTGACGTGGCTGCGGCCCGTGACGCCCGTTTCTCACGCCCAACTCGCGGCCATTCGCGGTAGCTGCCGTCATTCGTCGCCGGAGTCAGACCGCGAGCCTCTCGATGTCTGGCACACCGGTGACACACAAGCCGTCCGTACTCTCAGGGTATGCGGCAAAACGCTGCGAAGTCGCCCGGTTCCAGGAGCGACCGAATCCGCTCGGCGGACTCTTAATCCGCTGGTTGAAGGTTCGAGCCCTTCTGCCCTCACTACAAATCGAGTCGACGTTTCGCATTTTCCTGCGGAAGCAGCGACGACCACCTGATCGGCACTCGTGCCATGTTCGCCACGCGTTTGCGTGGTCGCCGTGCCACCGGCATGCGACCACTGATCGCGCGCTGAAGAGCTGTGGCCCATCATGGCCACCGGCGAGTGGTGACCGTGCGGGCAACCAGCAGCAACAGCACGCGATCCCGTTGTGCACTCACCAGACGTGCACAACGGTACCAAGGCCGCACAAGATCGACAGACGGCTGATCTCCACCGTCTGTGCGCCGAGAAGCCTCGGGATCGCGCCAGGTTGGTGCGCCGCCCGAATGTGTGTCGAAACGTCGCACTGTCGTACCAATCAACTAGGGTCGCAAGAAAGGTGGTCAAGTTCTTGGCAGACACTCGCTTGCCGGCCGGAAAATCTGGCGCTTGCGGGCACTTGCACGAGAAGATCGGCAACGCAGATGGCGTCGAAGACGAAGAAGAAGCGAAACTTGGCTCCGCGGATCAACGTGAGCCTCGAACCGCAAGAGATCGCGGATCGCGCTACGTCTGAATTCGAACGTCTGTGCAAGGCTTTCGCGAGCGGCGGTCGCCCGGTCAACTTTGATTTTCGTGATCACTGCCGGGAGTGGACTGCGCGAGCCGACCACCTAACGCATCGGTTGCACCGGTATCCCGGGCGTCTGACCCCATACATCCCTCTGTTCTTCCTTTCGGTTCGGGGTCTCGGGGTGAGCCAGGGACGCTTGCTGGATCCGTTCGCAGGCTGTGGAACCGTCCTCGTGGAGGCGCCGGTTCATCCAGTTCATCCGATGAATCCAGTCGGGCTCGAAATCAATCCGCTCGCACGGCTCATTGCGAAGGTGAAGACCACCGCCCTCGAAAAACGTTCCGTGCTGGACGCATGGGAACGAATCCGAGTTCGCTACAGAGCCGACGACTCACGCGCGGGGCTTCCTGATTTTCCAAACAAGAGGCACTGGTTCTCGAGAGCGGTCGAGCTTCGGCTGGCCCGCGCAATTCGCGCACTCGACGGTCTTCGTGACCCCGACCTTCGTGACTTCTTTCTCGTCGCCGCATCGTCAGTCGTTCGCGATGTGTCGCTCGCGGATCCCAGCGTCGCGGTCCCCGTGATTCTCGATCCGAGCCGCTTCAAGTCGAAGGTGAAGAAGCGTGTGCAAGCCAAGCTCGACGAGCGGCTCGACGCCGATGTGTTCGCCATCCTCGAGAAAACGGTGCGACAGAACCTCGCGCGCCTGGAAGCGTGGACGACGGACAGCACGCTTGAGATCAGCGACGCGATCTGCGGCGCGGACGCCCGGACGTTCAAGACCGCTGCGTACCGCGAGCGCGGTGAACTCGCCGATCGGCTCGGCGCCGCGGTGAGTGGTGTCGACTTGATTCTAACGTCTCCGCCTTATGCTAACGCGCAGCGATACACGCGCTCACTGAGGCTTGAAATGTTCGCGCTCGGGTTCACGAAGGATGGCGCAGATGAGCGGAAGCTCGATCGGCTGCAAGTCGGAACCGAGAGGGTTGCGGAAAAGGAGTGGGAAGGAATGGGCGAGTCTACCGGTCTTGCCGTCGCGGATCGCGTGATCAAGAAGGTGAAGAAGGACGACAGCTATCGCGCCGCCATCGTTGGCAAGTACGTGCGCGACATGAAGACCGTCGTCGAAAACTGCTTCGACGCCCTCAAGGAAGGCGGGCACGCGGTGTTCGTGCTCGGTAACAACAGCATTCGTGGTCAGCTGCTCGACAACGCGGCCATCCTCGACGAGATCGGCGCGCTGACAGGTTTCGAGTCTGTGTTGCGCGTCCGAAACAAGATCCCCTCCAGAGGTTTGCTGACCAAGCGTCACCATTCGGCTGGCGTCATCACGCATGAGCATGTCGTGGTGCTGAAGAAGCCGACGAAATTGCGGCCAGGACATGTTCAGCGTAGCGATTGAACTCGGCAGCCTTCGTCGGCTCCAGCACTACAGGCCGCTGCCGGTGAGCCCGGGGCTTCGCGGCTATGCAGCTGAGAACTCTCAGCTGAGAGCTGCGGTCGGAACCAAGAAGGTCTCGCTCACCGGCCTTGCGGCACGGTTCTGCCCGACTGGACGCGATCTGTACTTCGGGCGACGTCACAAGGAGGACACCGGACCGGACTGGGCGCGCTATGTGCTCGGTCACCTCGTGGACACATCGCTCTACGAACTTCACCTCGCCGGTCTCGAAATCATAGAGGACGCGTTTGAGGCGAGCGTCCTGGAGGAAACGAAACGGACCGGAACCGGCGACGTCGACATAGACGAGCTGGTGGCGCGCATCCAGGAGCGTGGAAACGAAGTCGTCCGGGCGATTCTGCTGGAGCGTTGGGAGTACGGTGGGACCGACCCAGCGTTGAAAGACGTAACCATCGACGACTTCGCAGAAGCTGTTAGCCCGGGCAGCGGGCAGCAATTGATCGAGCGAACGATTTCGGCGATGGAGGATCTCGTCCGTATCGAGACCGAACACCTCGCCCGCTACTTACGTCGGCGACGCTTCTTGCGTCCGTTCTTGCGCCTCGTTGGGATCGACTGGAGGGCCGAGGTACGGGCGATGCTTACGCGTCTGGAATGCGAGCGGCAGCTCGACAAGAGCGAGTCGGTAGGCGCGTACTTCGGAATTTCGGGCAACGTCGTGCCCGACATTCTGTATGCCGTCACTCTCATCGGAGACGTCAAGAGCGGCACTTACCATGACTTCTACGACGGGGTCGCGGTGAGCTACGTCGTCGTCGCCGAGTCGATTCTGAAGCGGCGGATCAACACCGCTGCGATCCTCTCGGTCGACCTCGACATTGCCGCGGGGAAGGTCCGTAGCCACCACCTCAAGCTCGTGTCACCGACCGATGAGATGCGACGGATATGGATAACGCAGCGAGACACTGCGCTTCAGATCATTAGCGCCGAGGTTCCGCCGCGGTTCCCCGATGAGATCCAGCGCTGTCCCGAGTGCCCCTATTCGCGGATTTGCTGGGTCGACGGCAAGGTCGGCGGGACGCCAATTCCAGTGCCAGAGCGACCCGTTCCTGAGAAGAAGAACCGGGACAAGCCCAGATGAGTCGGAAGCCGCCAGACCTCGCGGGGCTTCCTCCGGTCCTGAAGATGCCACCGGACCTTACGATCCCAGCCCTTCGCGTGCTCGACCGAGAAACCGTCGGCGATGCTCGCAAGGCCGCGCTCTGCGCACTGCGACCAGAAGTTGATCCGCGCACGCTTCTAAACGCCTACGTGCTTCCCAGCCTCACCGAGCTGCGGTTCTTCAGAGGTTCCCTCCGCAGCGGGGAGGTTACGCGAGTCGGACACTTGATCGCGGAAGGTCAGGATGCTGATGCGCGCGTTCTGGTTGCCCGTCAATTGCTTTCGATCGATACCGAACGCGTGCATCTCGTGGAGTGGATGCAGGAACGGACGATCCGCGGGATTCGGCGTCGTACTGCGCTAGCCAACTTCGTGAACGAGAAGCTTGCGCTCGTTGGGCGCGAATTTACTGTTGCCTTGGACCGCCTCGGGAAATGGGCCGGCTTCCTCGTTTGGTTTGGTATCGTTCGAGAGGCAGAGCGGCAAGGCGTCGTGACTTGGGCTGTGAATGCCCGCCACGTCGATGCGCTTCGTGGGAGCGACTCCTTGCGCGCGATGAAGGCTTTCACCACCGATGACATGCGTGAGTTGATCCTCGACGCATATGCGCGAGCGAGCATGCGGCTGGGAACTCGTCTCTACCTTCCGATTAGCGAGATACGCGATGAGATCGGAGCGCTGCTTCTTGATCGTCGCATTAAGCTTCTCGACAGCGATATCGACAAGATCTTGATGCGCGCCCCCAAGCTTCTACCCGACTACACGCTGGTATTTTCCCCGTTCAGCGGACCTGCTGAAGGCGGTCTACGGCTTGATGCGGCCACGTACGTTGGCTTCATGTCGTTGCGGCCACGAAACAAGGCGACTGCCGAAGACGATGCGGATCCGCTGCCCGATACGTTGCGAACAAGACGGCGCCGGAGCGCCGTCAAAGGACGAACCTGATGCCGACCCCATTGTCGCAGTACAAGTTCACCGCGCAGCCGTTTGACCTCGGGCGCTTCGACACTCAGCGGATTGGACGCGAAAGCGAGTGGGAGCGCCTGCTGGCATTGGTTGAAGAAGCGCGTACGTCGCGGTCGCAAATCACTGGTGTGCTCCTGGGAACGTACGGCGCAGGAAAGAGCTTCTTGCTCTGGAAGCTCGCTGAGTCGTTTCGGCAGTCCAAGAAGGCGAAGGTAATTTGCTCTGCCCCGGTCCGGTTGATCGAGCCCGAACAGAAGCGCGATTTCATCAAGAACCTCGTGATTCGCATCTTCAAGCGTGGGTTTGAAATCGAGCGCGACCTCATCCCAGCAATCGAGGGCATCAAGCACACCGACATCGACTGCTCGGATCATCTAAGGGCGTACGTGAAGCTTGTGGTCGCGCTAGGCGCGAAGAAGGACACCGCCGCTAGGCGGGTGATGACCGGGGCACGCGTGATGAAAAGGGAAGCTGAGGCGGCGGGCTTCGGCGAGGTTCTTCAGATCAAGACCAACGACGAGGCTATCTCGTTGCTACAGGCGCTTCAGCTGGTTCTGGCAGCTGCAGGTGTCGAGGTTCTCGTGCTGCCGGTTGACGAAGTCGAGTACGTCGAAGCGCTTCCCGCGGGCGCCCGCGTGTCCGTTCTGGATAGCCTCAAACATCTTTGGGACCAGCAAGTTGATCTATTCGCCAAAGGGGTCAAAGCTGCTCGGCCTCTCATGCTGCTGTCGGCAACGCCGACGTTCTGGCACAACGCGACGGCTCAAACGGGGGATGTCCGGCGTGCTACCGGAGGAGTTGGCGTTGCGCCGTTCATCGCGCGAATCAAGAAGACGGACGTCATCGAGATGGATCCCGATCTTGGCGCTAAGGAAGCCAAGCGCCTCATCACCAATCGAATGACAGAGGCGCGCGGGGGGAACACTCGCGAGCCGCTGATTCCGTTCACGGACGACTACGTCGACTATGTCTACGAACTAAGTCAGGGCCTGCCCCGTACGATTATCGAGATCTGCGCAGTGGTTCTGACTGAAGCCGCCAGGCGCGACCTCAAGAGCGTTGACCGCAAGGTCGCCAAGCAGATTCTGCGTGAGTTGCTGATCTCGTACGAGCCTGCAAAGAGCAAGGCTCCGTAAGGAACACGCAGCGGTGCGACGGGCGTGCGAGTGCTACTTCACGAGCGCAGTTTGCTCTGGAATGACGCACTGTTGAGGGTTGGTGGCAACGGCACTCTCAATCAGCTGGTTGAAGGTTCGAGCCCTTCTCACTACACGAGCCGCTGATTCACGTCAGCGGCATTTTGTCCGCGCTACTCGACGGGCTGCCACGACCGCGCGGCTGAGCCGATGTCCGGCCCAAGCCCGACGTACACGACGTACGTACGGGCCACGCGCGATCGTGAACGCCGAAACCGCCGCATCGTGAACGCCGAAACCGCGGCATCGTGAACGCCGAAACCGCGGTCGTGAACGCCGAAACCGCGCATCGTGAACGGCGGTTCGACCAATTCGGCGGGTGATCAGAGGGTGATGGGAGGCTGGACGCTCAAAAGGGCGTCGAGTCGACGTCGCGACGAGGACGGTGCTTCGAGGCGCTCCGAAAGGGAGTGCTGTGCCGACGGAGCGACTGTCCATGCGAAAGACCCGAGAGATCCTGCGACTGAAGTGGCACCAGGGCCGCAAGCACACCGAGATTGCTGCGGCGCTCGCGGTCGGCTACGGCACACCGACCGAAGTCGTGGCGCGTGCGAAGCGCGCGGGCATCGACAACTGGGCCGCCGTGGAAGCGTTGTCCGACGACGAGCTCGAGGCCAAGCTTGCTCTACCCGCCGACGCCAGCAACGGCCGTGCGACCGCTTCCGGATCCAGCGCACCTTCACGTCGAGCTGCGCCGCACGGGCGTGACGCTGCGCTTGCTGCACGAGGAGTACTTGCAGCAGCACGCCGACGGCTACGGCTACACGAAGTTCGTCGAGTACTACAACGCGTGGGCGGACCGGCAGAAGCTCGTCATGCGCCAGGTGCACAAGGCCGGCGACAAGTGCTTCGTCGACTACGCCGGCAAGAAGCCGACGATCGTCGATCCGAAGACCGGTGCGCGCATCGAGGTCGAGCTGTTCGTCGCCGTGATGGGCGCGTCGAACTACACCTTCGCCGAGGCGACGGCGACGCAGCAGTCGCACGACTGGATCGCGAGCCACGTGCGGCTCGTCGAGTTTCTCGAGGGCCTGATGGTCCCCGATCAGCTCAAGACGGGCGTCGTCACCGCGAGCCGATACGAGCCTGCGGTGCAGCGCACGTACGAAGAGTGGTCGCAGCACTACTCGACGGCGATCTTTCCGGCGCGACCAGCGAGCCCGCAGGACAAGGCGAAGGTCGAGGCCGGTGTGCTCGTCGCCGAGCGATGGATCCTCGCCCGCCTCCGCAACATCACCTGCTTCTCGCTCGACGAACTCAACGAGCACATCGCGCGACTGCTTGCGGATCTCAACGACCGCACAATGCGCCGCTACAAGAAGAGCCGCCGCGAGATCTTCGATGCGGTCGATCGTCCCGCGCTCGCGCCGCTGCCGTCGACTCGCTTCACGTACGGCGACTGGTCGTCGTGGAAGGTCGGGCACGACTACCACGTGCGCGTCGAAGCCGATGGACACGATTACTCGGTCCCGCACACGCATGTCAGCGAACAGGTCGACATTCGCGTCGCCGCTGCGACCGTCGAGGTCTTCCTCCGCAACAAGCGCGTGGCGACTCACGTCCGCAGCTTCGTGCGTGGTGGGACCACGACGCTCGCGGAGCACATGCCGGCTTCGCACAAGCGGTACGCGGAGGAGTCGATCGCCGAGTACGAGGCGTGGGCCGAGCGCGTCGGCGCCTGCACGCTTGCCCTCGTGCGGGCGATCCTCGTCGAGAAGCCGCACCCCGAGCATGGCTTTCGCTCATGCCGCGGGCTCAAGAGTCTGATGCGGAACTACACACCCGAGCGGATCGAAGCTGCATGCGAGCGTGCGCTCGTCGCCGGCGCACGTAGCTACCTCAACGTCGAATCGATCTTGAAGCGCGGACTCGATCGGCAGCCGCTGCCGACCGCGCAGAGTGGCGACGAGCCGCCGCCGCTCGATCACGAGAACATCCGCGGCTCCGACTACTACCACTGATCGAGGAAGAAGATGCTGACCGAACCGACGAACGAAAAGCTCAAGGCCATGCGTCTCGAGACGATGGCGAAGACATGGGCCGAACAACACGGCAAGCCCGAGGTAAACAGACTCGCCTTCGACGAACGCTTTGGCCTGCTCGTCCAGGCCGAGTGGCAGCACCGCGAGAACCGACGCGTCGAGAAGACGCTGCGCGACGCGAAGCTTCGCATCAACGCTGCGTGCATCGAGGACGTCGACTACCCAGCGAAGCGTGAGCTCGACAAGGCGCAGGTCCGGCAGCTCGCCGCGTGTCGCTGGATCGTCGAGCACCAGAACGTGCTGATCACCGGCATGACCGGAACCGGCAAGACGTACCTCGCATGTGCGCTCGCGCAGCAGGCCTGCCGGAAAGGACACCGCGCGATCTACCGGCGTGCGTCCCGGCTCTTCTCCGAACTCGCGCTCGCGCGCGCCGACGGCACCTACGCGAAGCTGCTCGCCAAGATCGCGCGCGCCGACGTGCTCGTGCTCGACGACTGGGCGATGGCACCGATCACGGACGTCGAGCGCCGTGACCTCCTCGAGATCCTCGAGGACCGCTACGGCGCGCGCTCCACGATCGTCACCAGCCAGGTGCCACCGGAGAAGTGGCACAAACACATCTCCGAACCGACGCACGCCGACGCGATCTGCGATCGGCTGTTGCATAACGCCCATCGCCTCGTGCTAAAGGGACCGTCCCGCCGCGACCCCAAGGAGAAGAAGTCGGACGACTAACCAATTCAGAGCACCGTCCTCGTCGAGACGTGAACCCGATCCTCGGTCACGTGTTCACGATGCTCCGATTTCGGTGTTCACGATGCGCGAAATAGCCACCACGCGACCGACCGACATTGGTTGCGCTCGCAACCAATGTCCGGGTATAAGCGCGAGTGCATGAGCACGGTTGCTGGCCAGGCGGAGGAGCTGCGTCGGCTGGTGCAGCAACTCGTGCGCCGCTTCGGCGCGGTCGCGGCGGATCGCACACCCTGCGGCAAGCCGATGTCGATCGCGCAGGCACACGCGCTCATGATCCTGCGCGCCAGCGGCGAGCTCTCGCAGCAGGAGCTCGCCGCGGAGCTGTGCATCGACAAGAGCAACGTCGCGCGGCTCTGCGCGAAGCTGGTCGAGGAAGGCCACGCGGTCCAACGCGTGTGCGAGCGAGACGGCCGCGGCCGCCGCGTGTCGCTCACGCTGCGTGGCGAACAACTCGCGCGCGAGGTCGATGTCTCGAGCAACGCGCGGTTTCGGGCGCTCCTGAGCGAGCTTCCCGCTGCGCGCCGCGCGTCCATTCTCGTCGCGCTGCAAACTCTCGTGGGCGCGCTCGACGCGCTTGGAGATCCGTCTACGCAAGGAGCTCTGGATGACTCGCTCGAGACCTCACCTCGTCGCCGCCCTCGTTCTGCTCGCTAGTTGTTCGCGCGACGCCACGACGGCACCGGCACCAACGGCGGCGCCGACGCACGCGCCGACGCAATCGCCGGCGCCTTCGGTCCCGACGGCACACGAGGCGCTCGACAAGATGGACACGCGCGCGCCGGTACCACTGCTGCCGATGATGGCGCACCACCAGAAGCAGAACATGCGCGACCATCTCGTGGCCGTGCAGGAGATCATCGCAGCGCTCGCCGTCAAAGATTATCCGGCGGTCGAGAAGGCGGTGGCGCGCATCGGCTTCTCCGACCAGATGGGGCAGATGTGCAATCACATGGGGGCTGGCGCACCGGGGTTCGCCGATCAAGCGCTTGCCTTCCATCACACCGCCGACCGCATCGCGGAGGCCGCAAAGGCACGCGATTCTGCGCGGGTCTTGACGGAGCTCGGCGCCACGCTCCAGACGTGCACCTCGTGCCACGCCACGTGGAAGCAACAAGTGATGGACCAGGCCGCCTGGGAACGCGAGACCGCGACGGCGCTCACCGACCCGATGCATGCACGCGAGTGATCTGGAGCAGACTGCCGTGACTCGCGGTGACGGTCTGCTCTCACGACAACACCACTGACGACGTCAGCGGCGTTTGTTCCGACGCGAATCAGTCGAGAGGTGTCTGCTGGTGAAAGATCAGCTTCCACCCGTCCTGCCGTCTGACGTAGGCGCTGCTCACGAGCGCGCTGTATCGCTCGTCGTTGCCACGAACCGCGCGCGCCCGGTACGTCAGGATCGCCACGGTCTCGGTCGGGGCCAGGAGTCCTTGCAGTTCCATCTCGAGGTCTCGCCATCGGGGTCCACCCTCGACACTCGCCGCGACTTCGTCTCGACGTTTGACCCCAGCCATCGCGGTGAATGCAACGAGGCACTCGTCGTCGACATGCCGACGGTAGGCTTCGGGGCCGCCGCTCCAGAGCGCTCGCTCGATTGCCAGTAGCTCGTCCTTCATGGAGCAGACTTCACGCAATTCGCGTTCCATGCGAAGGGCACGTAGCGGTTGCAGCTGCGAAGTCCCGTGACTTGTACGATCATCGATCCATGCGTCTCGTCGTGGTCGTGCTGTTGGCGGGGTGCGACCTGGTATTCCTCGACGACCGATCACCATGCCCGATCACCGAGGAAGCGCGCTGTGGTCTCGGCGATCCCGACGAGGACAACGACGACACGCCGGACGACTGCGATCCGTGCCCTCAGATCGCGAATGCGATGACGGACTCCGACGGTGACGGGATCGGCGATGCATGCGATCCAGAACCAACCGAGAAAGCCAGGTGCTCGTCGCGTTGGTTCTTCGGGTTCGAGGATGCCGCGCACTGGCGCGATACGACCGGGTGGTCGTTCGACGGCAGCGCGACGACTGAAGACCCCGCGTTCTCCGACGGCCGGCTCGTCATGCTGCGCTCGATCGAGACACATGGCTTCGGCCGCATCGAGACCGTGATCCACGACCAATCGATCGAAGGCGGCCCGACCGCGATCTCGGGCGTGGTCGTTCTCGCCTCCGACGACGGCGCTTATCTGTGCGGCCGGATCCAGTCAACCGCGATCGCCGAGAAGCTCGTGATCATCCACCTCGATGGCACGAACGAGCGTGTCCTCGCGCAGAGCGAGGAGGAGGTCAACGCGACGCCGGGCGTGATGCATCGCATCGTGCTCACCGTGACGAGCGCATCGCTCGCGTGCGCGTCGTACAGCCCGACGGGCACGACTCCACGCCAGTCGGTGAGCGTGCCGGCGCCCGAGCGCTCGGACTCCGGTGGCATCGGCATCTTCCTCGAGTCGGAGGGATCGCAGTTCTTCTACCTCGACTTCATCCCGCAGTAGCCCACCCGTCGCGCCAGCGACGTCGTGCCCTGGTCGACGACGCCGACGCACGGTGGTCTACTCTGACGAGTCGTGAAGATCGCCGTCTTCGATACCCACCGGCACGACCGCGCGTCGCTCGACGAGGCGAACGCGCTCCATGGTCACGAGCTGACGTACTTCGAGCCGCGGCTCACGAGCCAGACCGCGCGACTCGCCAGCGGGTTTGACGTCGTGTGCTCGTTCGTCAACGACCGCCTCGATCGGGAGACGCTCGAGCTCTTGAAGGCCGGCGGCGTCCGGCTGATCGCCCTGCGATCGGCGGGCTTCAACCACGTCGATCTCGAGGCTGCGGCGGCGCTCGGACTGCCGGTCGTCCGCGTCCCCGAGTACTCGCCGTACGCGGTCGCCGAGCACGCGGTCGCGCTCGTGCTCGCCCTCGACCGCAAGATCCACCGTGCGCATGCGCGCGTGCGCGAAGGCAACTTCTCTCTCGACGGGTTGCTCGGCTCCGATCTTCACGGCAAGACCGTCGGGCTGATCGGCACGGGACGGATCGGCGGTGTCGCGGCGCGGATCTTTTGCGGCTTCGGCTGTCGCGTGCTCGCGCACGACGCGCAGCCACAGCCGGCGCTCGTGGCGCTCGGCGTGGAGTACGTCCCGCTCGAGGTGCTGTACGCGCAGTCTCACATCATCTCGCTCCACGTGCCGCTCACTCCGGCGACGCGGCACATGATCGACGCGCGGGCGCTGGCGCGGATGAAGCCGGGCGTGATGCTCATCAACACGAGTCGCGGTGCGCTCGTCGATAGTCGCGCCCTGGTCGAGGCGCTCAAGAGCGGCGCGATCGGAGCGGCAGGGCTCGACGTCTACGAGGAGGAAGAGGGCGTGTTCTTCGAGGACCTGTCCGGTCAGGTGCTGCAGGATGATGTGCTCGCGCGCCTGCTCACGTTCCCGAACGTGCTCGTCACGTCGCACCAGGGCTTCTTCACGCGCGAGGCGCTCGCCGCGATCGCGAGCACGACGCTCGGCAGCGTGAGTGCGTTCGCGCGCGGCGAACCGCTGATCCATCAAGTCAGCGTCGAGGTCGTTCGCCGACACGGCACGTAGATCTATCATCGGCGCCATGCGGCATTCTTCGTGGTGTGAACGGTTGCTCGTCGTCGCTGCTGTCGTTGCACTCGCCGCGTGCAAGGGTGGCGCGTCGACGTCTTCGAGCGCAGCTGGCTCCGCGTCGGGTGCGCCCGCGCCGGTCGCGCCTGCGCCGATCGATGCTTCGGCCGTCGCCGTCGTCGATGCCGCGCTCGCCGTCGACGCATCCGCATGCAAGCCGACGTGCCTCTATGCCGCCGAGCTGCCGCTCGCCGACGCGATCGCCAAGCATGCCGCCGACTGCGCCGCCGAGTGGTACGCGACCGACGATTGCGAGGGCCTCCTCTACGCGCGCAACTGCATCTACGCGGCGTACGGCAACGTGTTCAAGACCGCCGCGTGGAAGGACCGGTTCACGAAGGAGCCCTGGTACAAGCCGAACCCGGCGTTCGTCGAGAAGAACATTCCCGCGTTCGCGATGGCGAACATCAAGCAGCTGAAGAAGCAGTACGAGGCGTGTGCGACGCCCATCCCCGCGGTCACGGCCGAGGACGAGAAGCTCGCCGCGGAGGCGTACGAGCTCGTGATCAATCGCGAGGAGGGCGTGGAGGGCATCGATCCGGCGGACCTCCTGGAGCCGCGCGAGAATCATCGCAACCTCTACGTTCACGAGAAGACGACGTACACGTACGACGCCGCGCCGAAGGACGGACGCCGCACGATCACGATGTCGGGGCTCTACCACGCGGTCGGTCCGGGCGAGTTCAAGCCCGACGAGAGCGCGACGTTGACCTTCGAGGGCGAGAAGCTCGTCGAGATCCGCTGACGCTCGCGCTCGACGAGGTTACCGGTCGCACGAGAGCGCCTGGCGGACTGCCTTGCACGCGCCTCGACAGTCCGAAGGCTCGCCGAACCAGCGGAGCCTGCACGTCTGCGCGCAGTCGGCGTCGGCGCAGAACGTCCTCTGTAGTTTCGGCGACAGCATCTCGTGGAACGCGACGCGCGGCTCCTTGACGTCGGCCCAGAACCTCCGCGCGCGGATCACGTGGTAGTAGGGCAGCTCGTAGGCTCTCGTCGGCGATCGGAACAGCAGTTCGTCGCGCGCGACGAGGAGCTCGGCGAGCACGACGTGCAGGTGGAACAGGTTCGCGCCGGCGTCCTTGGACTCGTTGTAGAGCACGTTGTACTCGCGGTTCTTGCCCTCGAACACGGCCTGGAACGCGGCCATGCGATCCTCGTCGGCGGCGACAGCCACGTAGCGTGCGACGCTGTCGAGTGCGGGACACGGCTGGTTCTGGCGGATCAGCGAGAGGCAACCTCGCGCGGCTTCCTCGAGGAGGCACTTCGCGACGTCGGGAGGCGCGTCGAGGGCGAGACGCGAGTACAGCGTGACCTCCTCGGCCCTCGCCGTCTCGCGAGCCTCGACGCGCTCGAAGATCGATCGGAGGCCGCGCGCGCCTTCTCTCGTACAGCGAAGTCCCACGAGCTTGTTGCGCAGCGGTTCGAACTTCGCGATGTCGCGATACGAGAGCACGGGCAGACGTCCGCACGCGGCGAGCGCCTCGGGCAGATCGGGCGCGAGCTCGAGGCAGCGCCACGCGATGGCCGGTTCGTTCGCGTTCCGGCAGATGTTCTCGATGTGCTTCTGCTGCCGGCGCTTCGCGAGGATCGAGAGCAGCGCGAGCTTCTGCGCGCCGATCTTCTCGGTGTTGGACATGAGCTTGTCGAGCGCGGTGTTCGCGGTGCTCTCGTCGTTCGCGCGCAACGCGATCTGGAGCGCGGTCAGCTCGATGTCGGCGGCGAAGATGCGGTCCTGGGTGCGCTCGCCGGCGATCTGCAGCGCCGCGAGCGCCGCGCGTGGCACGAGCTGGGCATCGAGCGCGACGAGATACCACCAGCGATCCTCGACGGGCAGCGCCTTCAGCTTCTCGGTCGTGTCCTTCCAGCGCGCCCAGTCGAGCTGGTTCAACAGCGCGGCGGCGCGCGCGGGCTCGGCGTAGAACAGGTTGCGAATGCACGTGCGATTCGCATCGGTCGGCGCGAGCAGGTCGGCCGGCGCGAGCGCGCACTCCTGGATCGCGACCTCGTCATCATCGCCGCGCCCACCGCAGGCGACGAGGAGGAGCGCGATCACGACGAGCGACCTCATCGCGGCACCACCCGCAGCAGCTTCTTGAGCGTGACGATCCCGTCCTTGCCCTCGGGTTGATTCACCTGCGGGACGCGGTCGGAGCACATCGCGCTCAGGTTCTCGGTCACGTCGAAGCCCGCCGCCTGGTGTGCCTCGTCGGGGTGCGCGTGACACAGGACGAACGTGCGCTGGCGTTCGTTTCCGTACGCGATGTCGAACAGCGCCCTCGGTGGTCCGCCGGGCGCCTGGTCGAAGTGGTCGAGGTCCTCGACGGTGCGAACGACGCCACCTTCGTCGTAGATGGCGCTCCGCGACAGCGGCACGCTCTTCAGGAAGCCTTCGGGCCATTGCTGGACCAGGTTCTGGAACGCCTGCTTGTACCAATCGGGATGCGTGAGGCTGTCGGGGCCACACGGGGCCACGCTCGTGCAGCCGACGGCGCTGAACAGCTCCACCGGCTGATCGTCCTCGTTGCCCAGGCGGAGCCGCAGCGTGACTCCGCCGCTCGTGGGCCACGACGTCGCGATCGTCCCGACGAGCGTTCTCTTCGCGTCGATGCCCTCGGTCCACGGCACGAACTCGAACATCTCGATCGCGCTGAACTGCGCGATCAGCTGCTGCGTCAGGAACTCCTCGATGGTCGTTCGCGAACCGATCTTGTCGAGCGCGATCTGGAACTGCGTCTTGAAGCCTTCACTGCCGATGATCTTGATGGCGACCCCGATCTTCGGCCGCGGCATCGCCGCCGTGTTCGCCGTGAACGAGTCGCAGTCCTTGAGCTTCACCACGCGCAGCGAGTTGCCGTCCGCGATGATCTGCGGCTGCGTCGCGCAGTCCCTGCCTTGATAGCGAACACGGATCTTGGCCGCGCGCTTGTCGGTGAGCCGGACGCTGATCCTCGTCGGAAACTCCGACGCCTTCGGCACCTCCGCGCGATACGCACGCTCGAGCGAGCTCGGCAGGAGCTCGCCGCGGCCTATCGAGACGCCGTTCGCGAGCATCGGCTGCACGACACCGTCCACCACGATGTCGAACCGCTTGCCCTTGCTCGCGGCATCGCGTGCCGCGGCATCGAGCACGATCACCGCGGTGTAGCTCGCCGTGCGGAACCACAGGAACCAGGCGCCGAGCGCGAACGCGCACGCGATCGCCGCCACGCCGACCTGCACGGGTCGCGAGTGCAACAGCGCCGCGGGCACGAACCTCGCGATCGGCGACGGCTTCCACTGGTGGGCGAGCGCGTCGATGTCGTCGGTGAAGCTCGGGAACGCGCTCTTCAGCGCGGGCCACAGCTCGGCCACCTTGCCTCGCGACTCGAGCCAGCGAATGAGATCGCTCGTCTCGTCGTTGACGCCTTCCTCCCACCCTATCGAGTTGACGGCGTCGAGCCCGAAGGTGTCGTCGACGAACGCGCGCAGTTCCTTCGAGTCGGTGTACCGCTTACCGAGGAACTCTTGAAGGCGAGCGCGACGCCCCACGAGCTATGCCGCCATGCGCGACCGCGCCATCGTCAGCCTCATCAGAATCCCCCCAGCGCCTAGCGTTCGATGGAGTGCAGGTGCGAGTCAAGGGCTCGCGGCTTCGCGCGATGAACGCGACGGAGATTCCGTGGCGCCGTAGCGCTGCGCGAGCGGATCCCACGCATACGTCGCGGCGATGTCGACGCGCGCGGTCTTGATCGGCCGGAAGCCGTCGGTCATCGGGATCGGACCGCCGCGATGCACGAGCCGTGGCCGCGCGTACTCGGGCAGCGTGGCGACCGCGGCGGAGATCGCGTCGAGATCCAGCGTCGCGTTCGCGCGGAGCTGCACGATCGCCGCGATCGACCCTTCGTGCGGGATCGCGATGCACAGCGCGATGCCGGGCACCTCGTACAGCGTGTCCTCGATGCGGGTCGAGGCGACCGGGCCCATGCGGGTCGGCAACATCTGGTTCGCGCGATCGACGAGCCAGAAGTCGCCCTCGGTGTCGACGGTCGCGATCTCGCCCGTGACGAACCACTGGTCGCCGGACTCGAACGCGTCGCGGATGATGCGCTTGGGATCGACGTGCGCGAGGTCGGAGTTGCTCGCCGACATCTTCGCGATCAGCATGCCGGGCTCGTCGAGGCGCGCACGCTGGAGGTGGCCATCGCCGGTGCGCTCGAAGTCGTTCTCCGTCGCGTTCCAGCCCGCGACGATCGTGTCGGGGCTGCCGGGCAGCGGGCGCCCGACGGAGCCGAGCTTCTTGCCGCGCGCGTTCGCGAGCACCGTGTTCGCCTCGGACGCCGCGTACATCTCGAGCACGCCGACGGGGCCGAACCGATCGATCAGACGACGCCACACGTCCTTGCGCAGACCCGAGCCCGCGAACAGGCGCACAGGGTTGTTCTTCTCGCCGAGCACGGGAGGCGCGTCGACGAGCGCGCGCGGCATCTCGCCCGCGTAGAACACGACGCTGACGCCGTAGCGGCGCACCTCGTCCCAGAACGTCGCGGCCTCGAACTTGGTAGCGAGTGCCAGGCGTGCGCCGCCGACGAGCGCGGAGCCAGCGGACACGAGCGTGCCCGATGGATGGTGGAGCGGGAGGCAGCAGTACACGGTGTCGCGCGTGGTCAGCGTCGCGGCCGCGGCGGCACCGAGTGCGGAGAACGCCCAGCGCCGGTTCGTGACGCGCGTCGCGCGCGGCGGCTCGAAGCGGCCCGAGGACACGAACACCATCGCGAGATCGCGCGCGCGTCCGGGGTCGGGCTTGTACCAGGTCGGCAGCGTGACGGTGTCGGGATCGATCGACTCCATGTCGATCACGCCGGCGGGCAGCGTGCGCTTCTCGCCCGGTTGCCACGGCACCTCGCCGACGCCGCCGAGGACGAGCAGCTTGCCGGTCAGCGCGGGACGCGCGCGGACGGCGCCCGCCGGATCGCAGATCAGGATCTCGGCCTCGCCGAGCTCGAGCGCGCGCGGCAAGACGGCATCGGGCGTGTCCGGCGAGAGCAGCACCGCGACCGCGCCGAGCCGGTTCAGCGCGCACACGACCGAGAGATGCGAGGGGCGCGACGTCATCATCACGCCGACCTTCTGACCCGGCTTGACGCCGCACGCGATCAGGCCGCGCACGACCGCGTCGACGCGGCGATTCGCGTCCGCGTAGGTGAACGCGCGACCGCGGAACAAGAAGAACGTGCGGTCGCCGATCTTCTGCGCCTGCTCGGCCAGGGACCGGCCGAACGAGATCAGCGAGTCGTCCTGGAGGTTGCGCAGCTTGTTGAGGCGCGGCAGCTGCCAGCGCGCGTTGTCGAGGTAGCTGCCGACGTCGTCGGACAGCTCGGCGATGCGCTCGAGCGCGGCGTTCGCCGTCTTCTCGACGAGCTCCTTGACCAGCTCGAGATCGAACGCGTCGCGCTCGTGGTCGTCGTCGTGTGGATCGTCGTCGGGTTCGTGCACCGGCGCGGACTCCGGCGCGCGCACGTCGATCGCGTGGGCTGGCATCGGTGGCCCGCCTTCGCGCCAGCGCATCCAGTCGACGATCGACGGCCACGTGACCGTGAGCGCCGTCGAGCCCACGACCAGACCGAAGTGGCCGGCCTTGACCATGACCTCGTACATCACGTCCGCGCTCGGCGCCGCGCGACGGATGCCACGCACCGCCGCGGGGCGGCCCATCTCGTCGCGACTACCGACGAAGTAGAGGATCGGACACGACAGATCCGCGAGCGTGACGGTGTGGCCGTCGATGACGAAGCCGCCCGACTGCATGCGGTTGCCGACGATCAGCTCGTCGACGAACTTGCGAAACGCGGGGCCGGGCCACGCGACGAAGCCCTCGCCGCCGAGGAACAACCGCTTCGCTTCGCGCTTCTCGAGCGCCGAGCGATCGTGCAGGTTCTTCACGAAGTCGACGAGCTGCTTCACCTCTTTGCGCGCGCTCAGGAGCTTGAAGCCCGTCGAGGTGAAGAAGCCGGGCAGCCCCTCGATGCGCTCGAGCGGCCACTCGAGCACAGAGCGCAACCCCGACACGATGCGCTCCGTCGTGTCCTCGCCGAGCTTCACCGTGCGATGCAGATCGACCGGGCTGCCGATTCCGATCACCGACGCGAGCCCCGCGCCCTTGCGGAAGGCGGCCGCCTGGTAGCAGAACATCCCGCCCTGCGAGTACCCGGCGAGGTGCACGTCGTGTCCGGTCGCCGAGCGCACGCGATCGATCGCCTCGGACACCGCGCGCACGTGATCGTCGAGCGTGCGATCCATGCCGCCTTCTTCACGCTCGGGCGCGCCGAAGTCGACGAGCCACACGTCGACGCCCCAGCGCGAGAGCGCCGCGACCGCCGAGACATCCGGCGAGATGTCGTAGACCTCCGACGCCACCATCAGCGGCGGTACGAGGAGGAGCGGCGCAGCGACCGGCGACGTACCGGGGTCGGGCGTCTTCGCGTAGTGACGCAGCCGATAGACGCGCTCTTCGTGGACGACCTCGAACGGTGCGCCGTACGGCGCCGTGAGTCGACCGGCTCGACGGATCTCGAGAATGTTCTGCCACGCGAGACCGATCCGGCGCAGGCGCTTGGCCCACCAGACCTGACGGCGACGCCGCTTGGTCGCCGACCCTCGACGCAGACGTCGACCGCCCGCCTCGTCCACGCTCATGGCGCGGGCGGGGGCGGCGCGCCGCCCATGCCGGGCGCGGGCGGAGCAGGCGGGCCCATCGGCGCCGGACCTTGCGGGCCCATCGGCGCCTGGCCTTGTCCGTTGAACCACGCGGGCGGTGGTGCGTTGCCGGCCGGTGTGAGGCCGATGAGGATCGGACCGTCGTCGTAGCGCTGCCAGTTACCGGTCGCGAGGTCGATCACGATCGGGATCAGGAAGAACAGGATCGAGACGATGAACCAACCGTTCAGCGTCTTCGACCGGATCATCATCACGGGCTGATAGCCGGGGAGATAGATCTGGATCTGACCGGGGCGCGAGCGATCGAGCGAGATCGTCGTCGGAGTCTGGCCCACGACCATCCCGTTGACGTACACCCACGCGCCCGGCGGATTGGTCTGCACCGGGATCGTGTCCGGACCCGCGGCGAACAGCGTCGCGCAGCCCGGGGTCGTCATGAGGAGCATGAGACCCATGATCAGGATCGCCACACAGTTCCGAGTCGCCTTCTTCGTCGATGTCATCTACCTAGTCTCCTTCGACCTATAAGGGTGCAGTTCGCGATCCGTTGCAGCGTTCAGGCGGGTTCTCCGGCGAGGCGATAGCCCACGCCGCGCTTGCTCTCGATCAAGTCGTCGGCCGCCACGCTCGCGAGCTTGCGGCGCACGCGGTGAACGAGCTCGCGCACGTTCTCGCTGTCCGCTTGCACGGAGCGGAACGACAGCGCATCTGCGATCTCGTGCCACGCGACGTACGCGAGCTCCGCGTCCGTCACGTTGCGGCGGCGCTCGACGAGGAGCTGCAGCAGGCCGAACTCCATCGCGGCGAGCTCGATCGACGATTCGCCGATGCGAAGCACGCCACCGTCGACGCGCTGGCGCAGATCGAGCTGGTGTCCGCGCGGCGTCGTGACCTTCGCGCTGAACACGAGCTCGTCGCGTCGCGTCGGTGCCGTGCGGCCCGAGCCACGCGGTGGGTCGATCTTGGGGAGCGCCTCGGGCCAGAAGTAGAGCTTCACGTCGCCGAGGCGGATCGTGTTGCCGCCGGCGAGCGCCACATCCGTGATGCGGTTGCCCTCGACCTCGGTGCCGTTGCGGCTCGAGTTGTCGATGATGTGCCAGCCGCCCTCGCCCGACTTGAGCGAGGCGTGCTCGCTCGAGACCGAGGCGTGCAGCACCGCGACATCGACGCGCGGGTCACGGCCGACCTTCGTGCCGTCGACGATCCCGTGAGCGACGCCCCACGCATCGATCAACGCCGCGGTTGGCGACGCGACGCGCGAGAAGATCTGCTCGCTGGTGATGCCCGGTGACGCGATGGCGACACCATGAGCCGTACACAGGACCCCGATCGATCGAGGTGAAGAGCAGAGCACGCACGCAGTCATGCCCAGGTACGATCACCCGGGAGCAAGGCAGGTGCAAGTGTGCGGGGCTACCAGGTTCCGCCGGCCATGATTCCGAGCTGACCTCGGTCCCCCACCCAGGGTGCGTAGGTCGTCGCCGTCGGTGCCGGTGCCGGTGGTGCCGCGTTTAGCTGCGGCTTCTTGATGTACCGCGCGTCGGGCTCCGAGTCGCGCGTCATCACGATGCCGAGGGCGAAGCCACCCCACATGCCCGCGGTCATGCACGCGGCGACGACGTTGCCGTTGGGATCGCGGTCACCGCTGTCGTCCTTCTTGCTCGTCGTGAGGCCCGCGATCATGCCGCCCAGCAGCGCGCCGACACCGGTCGCCGCGAACACGACCTTGCCGCGGCGCGGGGACCAGTCGAGCTGTGGCGCGATGATCGCGCCCGCGACGAGACCCGCGTCGAGACCGAGCGCGAGCGTGCCGCTCTCCCAGTTGCCGAACTCCTCGTCCTGGCTTCCGCTGATCGCACCGAACGCGGCGGTCGCGATGCCGAGCGCGGCGAGGTTTCCAACGAAGACGGCCTGTCCACTCGTGAGGTCCGCGGTCTGACCGTAGATGAAGCCGCCGCCCGCGCCGAGCGCCGAGCCGACGAACAGGATGCTCAAGATCGACTCGGGCCGCGTCCAGCCGATCGGCTCGATCAACAGCGCCGCGTTCGCGACGCCCGTGAGCAGACCGAGCGTCGTCGCGTGTGCGGCCCCGGCGTCGACCTCGTACTTCTGCGTGAGCAGCCAACCGCCGGCGCCGCCGCCGAGGAGGCCGCCCATGAGGATCATCGTTCCGAGCCCGCCGTTGTCGACGTCCTGGCGCACGAGGATATCGACCGACGCGAGCACGCCGACCGCGGCGAAGTTGCCGATCACTTCGCCATCGTGCGCGCGGCTCCTCGTCGGAGCCATCGGCGGCGGTGGAGGCGGCGGGTAGTACACCTGCTGGGGCGGGTAGTACGGCTGCGGCTGTGGCGGGTAGTACGGCTGCGGTTGCTGCGGGTAGTACGGCTGTGGTTGCGGCTGCGGCTGTGGTTGCGGCTGCGGCTGTGGTTGCGGCTGCGGCTGTGGTTGCGGCTGCGGCTGGGTTGGCTGTGGAGGAGGAAGCGGCGCGGGCTGTTGCTGTGGCTGCGGAGCCTGGCCGACGAGCGTGTTGTCGAGATTCGCGCGTGGAAAGCACGCCGCGACGGTCATGCTCACCACCACCGTGATCATTCGCATCCCGCCATTGTCGATCGTCGATGGCGCCGGACGAAGGAACCCAACGTTAGCCTCCGGTGAAACGCGAGCGTCCGTGAGCCGGACGTTAGTCGCGCGATTGCGCGCATATACTCGAGCCATGCGGCATGCGCTGGCAAACCTTGTCTTCGCTTCGACGGCGCTCGCGGGCTGCTCATTACTTTACAACCCAAACGATCTTCCGAAGCAGGCCGACGCCATGCCCGATATGGAGCAGATCGTCGACGCGAACCCAGCGGCGCTCGCGATCACGGGTGTCGGTCCGATCAAGCTGTTTGAGGGGCAAGGCGACGGCAACAGTCGCAAGCCCGTCTTGGTGATCGAAGGGACCGACATCTCGCAGACCGGCGTCACGGTCGAGATCGTCGCGTCGGCCGGCGCCGCGAAGGTGCCGATGATCACGCTCGACACCGCGAGCATGCAGGTCGACGTGTACGGACATCACATCGCGATCCCGATCACGGCGATGGTCGATCCCGCGCTCGGTCCGAGCGACGTGATTCCGCTCGACGTGAAGGTCACGCAAGACGCGGGCGGGACCCCGGTGAGCCAGACGCTGAGCGGCATCCTGACGCTCGAGGGGCTCGCCGAGTACACGAACACGGACACGACCACGCCGGCGCTGATCGCGGGCGTCAATCGGTTCTCGCGCGTGAACCTGACGATGGGCTCGTTCCCGGCGCCGCCGTCGGGGCCCGTGCTCATCGAGGCGACGTCGTCGATCAACATCGCCGCGGCATCGACGTCGTCCTTCGACGCGAACCTCCAGACACCGGGGCCCGGTGGTTTCGGCGGGGGCGCCGGCGCGGCGACCGGTCTCGGCATCGCACCCGGCGGGATGGGGATGGGCGAGGCAGGTGGCGTCGGCGTCGCGGGCGGCGCGGGGATGCCGGCCGGCGAGTACGAGGGCGACGATCAGCTCACGACGATCGACGTCATGCAGAAGCGCGCGAACGCGAGCAGCGGTGGTGCAGGTGGTGGCGTCACGACCACGTCGCTCGTGAAGGGCGGGCCCGGCGGCGGTGGCGGCGGCACCGTCTCGATCACCGCCGGTGGCGACATCGCGATCCTCGGGGCGATCACGGCCAAGGGAGCCGCCGGCAGCGGCGGTGGATTCCCCGGCGGCGCGGGCTCCGGCGGCATCATCCTGGTTCGTGGTGGCGGCGACGTGTCGACGGCGACGCTCGACGTGACGAGCCCGGGTGGACCTGCGGGTCGCATTCGCGTCGACGCCGGCGGCGTTCGCACCGTCGCGGGTACGGCGTATCGCGGTCCGACGTTCGTGAACCTGCCGCTGATCTTCAACGAGGAGAAGCCGACGTTCGAGGTGCAGGGAGAGCCGAGCAAGGGCATCCGCTACATCGTGATTCGCGGCTCCGACATCGAGGGCCCGGTGGATCTGACGATGGGCAGCAACGGTCGCGCGATGATCACGCTGCAGAACCCGCTCGCGCAGGGCATCAACGAGATCTGCTTGCTCGTCGAAGGCGCGGCCGCCGCGACGTACACGCGCAACTGCGCGACCGTCGCGCACATCTTCAAGATGCCCTGAGCTACTTCTTGTCGCGCTCGGCGATCTCGCGCTGGATCTTCGCGAGCAGCGTCGCCGCTTCCTCGAGCAGCGCCGGGCTCCTCATCGCCTCGTTGATCTTGATGCGGCGATAGAGCACCCACCAGTTCGGATCCGCGTTGACACCCATGGCTCCGAGCCGCTTGCCGATCGCGGTGTACTGCGCCGCGACCTTGTTGCTGTCGAGCTTCGCGGGCGCGGTCTCGACCTTCGGGGTGACGTGAGTCGTCACCTTGGGCTCGCCCTTTGGATCTTTTGTCTTCGGGGTCGTCTTCGGCGGGACCTTCGGAGTCACCTTCGGCGTGACCTTCGCGACCTCGGCACCCGCGTCCGGGATCGCGGCGACCTCTTCGACGGCCGCGTCGACGGTCTGCGTGACGGCGTTCTCGGGCTGCGCGGGCCGGGCGATCGGCTCGACCGTCGGCTCGACCTTCGGCTCGACCCTTGGCTCGACCTTCGGCTCGATCGCGACGGTCGGCTCGACGGTCTTCGCGGGCTCGTCCTTGTTGCCGCCGGTCGCGAGGATCACGATCGCGATCACCGCCGCGACACCGACGCCGACGCCCGCGAAGATCATCGTGCGGTTCTTGCGCGGCTCGATCACCTCGTCGTCGAGCTCGGGCGCGACGCCGCGAACCGGATCCGTGCGGATCATCCGCTGGTCGTCGGGCTCCGCGGACATCGGCGGCGGGAACGTGTCGTTCGGATTTCCGGCGTGGCGTTGCTGCGGGCGCGACGGCGCGGTGACCGTGGGCTCGCGCACGGCCGCGAGCGGAACGCCGAGGGCGGCGGCCGCCGCGTTGCGGTCCTTCTCGATCAGATCGAGGAGCTCGCGGGCGGCCTTGGCCGTCGGGGGGCGCGCGTCGCGCTTCTTCGCCATCAAGCGGCGCGCGAACGCCTCGAGCAGCGGGTCCACCTCGAGGTGCGGGACGCGCTGCGAGATCAGCGGCGGATCGAGGAGCAAGTTCGCGCGCGCGACCTCGGCGCCGGTGCCGTCGAACGGCAGCTTGCCGCACAGCATCTCGTAGATCACGATGCCGAGCGCGAACAGATCGATCCGGTGATCGATCGGATCCGCCACGGCTTGCTCGGGAGCCATGTAGTGCGGCGTTCCGAGCACCAGACCGTTGGTGGTCAAACGACCCTGCCCGTCGGGCCCCGAGCCGCCCTCGCGCAGGATCGCGATGCCGAAGTCGACGATGCGCGGCACCTCGACCCCGTGCGCGTCCTTCTCGACGATCACGTTCTCGGGCTTGAAGTCGCGATGGATCAGGCCCGCCTCGTGCGCGTGGTACAGGCCCTCGAGCAGCTGGCGCGTCATGTTGACCACGCGCGGACCCGGCATCGGTGCCTCCGAGAGGAGGCTCGCGAGGTCGGGACCGTTCGCGAAGTCCATCACCATGTAGCGCAGACCGTCGGCGGTATCGCCCACGTCGACGACACCGACGACGTTGGGGTGCCGCAGGCGACCGGCGAGCTCGGCTTCGCGCTCGAAGCGCTGCGCGACCTTGGTGTCCTCGAGCAACTTCGAGTGCAGCACCTTCACCGCGAACGCGCGACCGACCTTGACGTGCTTGGCCTTGTAGACCGCGCCCATCGCACCTTCGCCGAGGCGCGTCTCGATCTGATATCGGTTCGCGAGGACCTCGCCGATGATCGCGTCCTTCCCACCGTCGGCAGGCGAGGACGAGCGATCGCTGGCGCGGTCGGTCACTAGAACCTCCCGCTCCAGCCGACCGTGCCGCCGCCACCCTCCGCATTCGGCGCGATGATCAGCTGCGATTCCTTGCCCGACATCGCGAACAGCACGACCGTCGTCACCGCGCCGCCGATCGCGACGAGGTAGCCCGCGTCGGCGACGATGCCGGTCACGCGGATCGAATCACGCTTGCTCGTATCGCACGTCTGCGGCGAGTCCTCGCACGAGTTGAACTTGCTGCGCGTGATCAGGCCGAACGCGACGCCGACACCGAGGCCGGCGACGGCGACGCCGGCGGTGATCTTCGCGGGCAGCGTGAAGTGACGCGGCACCTCGTCGGACATCTGCGTCTTCGGGCCGGTGTCCGGACCACCGATGACCGGCTTGGGGCGCTTCGGCGCATCGGGCAGCAGCGTCGGTGCCGCCGACACGAAGCGCGACTTCGCTTCGGTGAGCGATGCGATGTCGATCGCGGGCCGCGAGGCGCTCTTGCCCGTCGAGGGCTCGACCCACGTGCTGTCGATCTGGATCGCGCCGCCCGTGCCGGTGTCGACCATCACCACGAACAGCAGCTGGTTCGCGCCGACGCGCTGCGCGACATCGTTGAAGCACGCGGGCGTCGCGACGCAGTCGGGTGGAATGCCGTCGGCGGGCAGCGAGCGCCGAACCTCGAGACCACCGACCGCGTCGACATCGAGCTCGGAGGCGAGCGCGTCCGCGAGGTCCTGGCTCAGCGCATCGACGCGCGCGGAGTCGAGGTTGACCGCGATGCCGGGGATGATCGCCACCTTGATCCGCGGCGCTTCGGCGAGCGGCGGAACCGGCGACGGGGCTGGCGCCGGTTGCGCGGCTGCGGACGACGCGCCGATCAGGACCGCGAGAGCGAGGACGTGTTTGGTCACGATGATCATCGTATCGAGTTCCTCGACGAGGATACGCGGCGAACCTTACATGTCGGGTGAGGATGCCGTTAGGCCAACCACACGCGCCGCCACTCACTTACCGGGCGGCAGTTCCTTCTTCTTCTTCTTGTCGCCGAAGAGGCGCTGTCGCTTTCGCCCGTTGCGGTTGTAGTTCACGGCGTAGAGCAAGCCCGCGATACCCGACAGCGGCATCACGACCATCAACACCGGAAACAGGAGGAGGGTAGGCAAGCTCGAGGCGATCGCCGCGAAGGCGAGCCACGCCGCGGCGGCCGGCGCTGCTTCGCGGAACGATCCTGCATACAGCCATCCGAGCGGTCCGAAGAACGTCGACAACAGTCCCGACTTGACCCACGACTTCTCGCCGGCCTTGGTCGGCTTCGCGAGCTCCTGCTTCATGTCGCTCGCCTTGCCGGCGAGCTCGAGTGCGTTCCCGAGGTCTCCCGTCCGCGAGCGCTTGCGCGGCGCCGGCTCGTCCTCGTCCAGCTCCGGCTCGGGCTTTCGCTTGGTGACGAGCGCGGCCTGACGCTCGCGCAGGGCATCGCGCTCCGCTTGTTGCGCGGCGCGCTGCTCCTTCACCTTTGCCATGGCGGCTTCGCGGCGGCGTTGCTGCGCCTCCGCGTCGGCCTTGACCTCTGCTTCGAGCGCCGCTAGCCGCTCCATGACGGCGCGGTCGTCTTCGGACACGCCTTCGACTATGGCATGATCCGTCCAGATGTCGCTCGTATCCGCGGTAGCGGGGTGGTGCCTCGCGCTCGTCCTCTGCATGGGAACCGCTGCGTGTGGGAGCGAGGCCAAGGACGCCGACGAGCCCCAGACGGCGCGCGAGAAGATGCGGCGCGAGGCGAAGCGAGACAAGAAGAAGGACAAGCCCGTCGATTCGAGAGGGAAGTCGTGGGGCAAGTGGCGCTACACGGGCGATCGCGCCGAGTGCTACTTCCGGGTCGGCCAGAAGTGCTTCAAGACCGAGGCCGCCGCATGCGCGAGCGCGCGCTGCAAGAAGCCGACGAAGTGCCGCTCCGAGGGTGCGGCGCCCGCGACCGTCAGCTGCAAGTAGGCAGCGACTACGCCGCGGCCTTGCGAGCGATGACGCGCGGGATGCGAACGCGCGGGCCGACGCGGAACTCGATCGACTTCACGTTGCGATAGAACTCGCCGTCGATGATCGGCGCGAGCAGCTCGTTGCCGACCGCTTCCATCTTCATCTCGCGGCACGGACGGTCGAGGATGTTGCGACCGACCATCTCCTCGCCGCGCGCCATGCGCGGGATGTTGCGGATGATCGACCACGGGCTCGGCGTGCCGACGATCGCGTTCATCAGGCCCGGCTGATCCGCCTTGCCGAAGAAGCGGAGCACGTTGCCGAGGTTGATCGACATCGACGCGACGTGAACGCCGGTGAACGAGTCGCCGGGGAGGCGCATACCGTCGAGGACGACCTTGCACGACGTCGGCTCGAACACTTCCTTCGCGTACGTCTTCCATGCGCCGAACGGGAGCTTCGAGAGAGGCGACAGCGCGATCGGCGCCGACGCGACGGTGTTCGCGACGATGTTCACGATCGTGCGCGGGTTGGGATCCGCGTGCGAGTAGTACTTCGAGTAGAAGCGCTGGCCGACGCCGCCGGCCGCGGACGCGAAGCCGTACGTGCGGAACGGAACCTCGACGCCGTCGATGATCTGGATGCCGTCGATCACCATCGAGTCGACTTCTTGCTCCTCGATGATCGCGCCGCGCTCGACGGAGTGGCGCAGCGTGCCGAGGATGCCTTCCGCGTCGCCCTGGATGCCGACGTTGTTCGCGACGAAGTCGATCGTGCCGCCCTTGGTGGGGAGCGTCATCGGCAGCGTGAGGTTCGTATCGAGGAACTCGTCCTCCTGGAGGACCTCCATGCCCATGCGCAGCATCCAGTGGAGCGCGCCATCACCGCCGTCGGCGACCCACACGCGAGCGCGCTTGCGGAGGAAGTCGCGAAGGACGGGCTTGATCGACTCGATCGACTCGGTCTTGTGGACTTCGCCGAGGTCACCCACGATCCGCTGGAGCCGCTCCGCCCGGTCCGGGCGATTGCGGTTCTTGCGACTGTTCGGGTTGGTGATAACGCCGATTTCCATCGAGGGGACGTGGTTGCAAGAGTGATGCGAGACGCACCGCGTCGTAACCGTCCGGAATCACGACCGTCACAGAGGCAAGAAATGGCTGGCTGCGTAGCCTCTTACGCGGCTCCTGGATAAGGCGCGAACCAGTAGGCTAGACGGGCATGCGGAGGTGTCTGAGTCTGCTCGCGATCACCGGTTGCGCGATGGGCCAGACCGCGCCGAAACCGACGCACGAGGCAGCGACCGGCAAGAGTGCGACGAGCGATGTCGAGCCGGTTCCCGAGCCTCGCTTCGATGTCGTTCCGGCGGAGCTCGGCGACGCGAACATCATCGAGCGACTGCGGGCGCGCGTCGTGGTCCGGCGATGGGAGGTCGCGTACCTGACTCCCGACGGCGATCCGATCGGTCGCACGAACAACAGCGATGATTCGAGTCTCGACGTCCACGACGTCGTCCCGGTGATCGACGTGGCGCGAAAGATCCGGATCGCGATCGAAGACGACGGCGCGCGCATCGCGGTGTGGATCGCGCGCGAATCCGCGAAGACCACGGTGCTCGCGCCGACGACGATCGGCGGCGTGACGTTTCGGCCGGGCGTGCCGCTCGATCTCGGAGAGAAGACGGCGAGAGGGCGCGACGTGACGTTCATGGATCGCGAGATCCTCATTCGCGCGACGCTGCCGGCCGAGCGCGTCGGGCTCGTGTTCGTCGCCCCGCAGGATGATCCACCTCCGGTGCTCGGTCCACCCAGGACGCGCTCGTGGTCGCCGCCGAAAGACTCGCGGCCCCGCGTGCTCGTCGCGCAGTTCTCGACGATCTACGCGGAGCGGTCGCTGAAGAGCGATGTCGTCGCGAAGCTGCGCACCGAGGACGTGATCGCGACGCGCGTCGCCGAGCACGGCGAGTGGATCGACATCGAGCTGCATCGCCCGTTCGTTCGCGTGCGCGGGTTCGTGCAAGCGGATCGCGTGCGGCCCGACGACGATCGCTTGACGCTCTCGACGGGTGGCGGCCACGGCTTCGGTGTCTCGCACGCCATCACGCACGCGTTGCCGGCGGGGACGTGTCTCTACGATCGCGTGAACGGCGAGGTGATCGGCACGACGCTCGAGGCGCGGCCGCGCGTCGGCGGCAGCGTCGCCGAGGGCTGGGCGATGGTGTACGTCGACACGGTGTGGGGCGCGCAGCGGCTGTACATCAAGGACCAGGGCGACGACGTGACGACCCCGCAGTGGGAGACGTGCAGCGAGGACGCGCATCGTCGATAATGGACGTGTGCGAAGCGCGATCGCGATGCTGCTCGTCGCTTGTGGCTCGGCGCCCGCGCCGGTGAAGCCACCGGAGCGCGATCTCGACGCGCCGCCGGTCGTGCAGAAGGACGTCGATCCCGACATCACGGTCGCCGCGCCGATCGATCCGATCGTCGGCCTCGCACCTCCCGCCGCAGACGCGGAGCTGTCGTGGTTGTCGCCGGGATCCGCGCGCCTCGAGCTCGCGTCGAGCCCGATCGAGACGGCATCGCCAAACGCGCCGCCGGTCGCGGGCTCGATCCTCGATGCGCAAGGCACCCTCGTGCGGATGGCGATCCGCCTCGAGCACGCGCGGTTCTCGCTGTGGATGGATCGCTCGCGGCTGTTCGGCGTGATCCAGCAGCAGCAAGAGGTGCGCGTCGACGGCGCGATGCCCCGCGATCCGAAGCCCGTGCTGTTTCCCGGCGCGCGCGTGAAGCGGCTCGCGCGCAAGGACGGCTTCACCCAGATCCGCTACGTCGGTGCGCTCGAGATCGAGGGATGGATCCCCGATGCGGTGGTCGGCGATCGGGGTGTGACGCGCTCGCGCGTCGGCCGCATTCCGACGGGGATGAAGACGCTCACGCTGTTGCCGGGCTCGATCATCCGCGCGAAGCCGGAGTGGAGCGGCGCGCAGATCGCGCTCGCGGCGAACAGCTACTTCGTCGACGCCGTGCGCGAGGTCGATCCGAAGTGGACCGAGGTGCACTACATGGACGGCGACATCCGCGTGCACGGCTTCTACCAGCGCTACTCGCCGCCCGGGCGCACGCATCGCGCACGGCAAGATCCAAACACGATGCCGATTCCGATCGCCCCGAACGCGAAGGTCGCGAGCGGCACGTGCTTGTACACGCGTGCGGGCGGCGAGTCGGTCGGCTACATCGTCGGCGATCGCGACGTATCGCTCGATCCCGGGACGAACAACTGGTGGACGCTGGCGATCGATACACCGTGGGGACCGATCACCTTCGCGGCGCGCGGTCCGACGGCGACCGAGCTCGACGCGTGCGCGCCGCCCGACAGCGTGCCCGCGTCGACGCTGGTCCCCGCGACTAGCGCCCCGTGAACGTCGGCTTGCGCTTCGCGAGGAGCGCGGACATGCCTTCGCGCGCGTCGTCCATCACCACGGATCGCGCCTGCACGTGTGACTCGGCGCGCGCCGCCTCGCGCACGCCCATGCCGAGCCCGCGATAGATCGCGGTCT
Organism: uncultured Kofleriaceae bacterium; assembly: GCA_964617845.1. GTDB lineage: Bacteria > Myxococcota_A > Polyangia > Haliangiales > Haliangiaceae > JABFXX01. Next base: position 414,680 of record CAZUAR010000002.1, read on the forward strand.
TCGTCTCGCGCACGGCGAACGGCGCGTTGTCGGCGATCGTGCGCGCCATCGCCATCGCCTCCGTCATCACCTGCGCCGCGGGCACGGCGCGATTGACGATGCCGAGCCGCTCCGCCTCCGCACCGTCGACGAGCTTGCCGGTGAGCAGCAGCTCCGACGCGCGCGCGACACCGATCAAGCGCGGCAGGAGATGACTGATCGCCATCCCGGGCGCGAGGCCGATCGCGACGAAGTTCGCGCCGTACTTTCCCTCGAGCGCCGCGATGCGGATGTCCGCCATCAGCGCGAGACCGAACCCGCCACCGACCGCGTGTCCGTTGAGAGCGCCGATGATCGGCACCTCGATGTCGAGCAGCGACAGGAACGGCTCGTACATCGCGTAACTCTTCTCGTGCGGCGCCTTGTCGTCGCCCTCGCGTTGCAAGGTGGACTTGAAGTCCGCGCCGGCCGAGAAGCAGGTGCCGGTGCCGGTCACGACGAGCACGCGAATGCTCGCATCGGTGCGCGCGCTGGCGCTCGCGCGCGCGAACGCGTCGAGGAGCTCGGGCGTCATGCTGTTGCGATTGTTCGGGCGATCGAGCGTGATCACGCCGATCTGATCGCGTGCTTCGTAGCGAACTGCATCCGACATGCGGCGGACGCTATCACCGACTGCGGAACTCGCAGCACACACGAGCCGCACATGAATGCTCGCGCGCACTTGAGCGATGGCCCATCGGCTGCACTACGCCTCCTCGAGCTCTGGTTTGGAGCTCGTCACAAGGAGTCCCGTCATGAAGATCTCTGCACTCGTCACGTCGCTCGTCCTCGGAATCTCGTCGGTCGCTGCCGCTGCGCCCTCGGCGCCCGCGGTTCAACACAGCCAGGTCGCCGCGCGCTTCGCGCCGCCGATGGTTCGCCCGCTGCCGCATGCCACGAAGTGGATGCTGCTCGACACCGCAAAGCCGTCGTGGGCCGGCCGCACCACGGTCAACGTCAACACGAAGCTGCGCTTCACCAAGCTGAAGCTCGAAGCGCTGCGCGGTGTCGCTTCGATCGACAAGGTGATGATCACGTACGCGAACGGTCGCACGCAGACGGTCGAGGTCGACAAGCGACTCGGTGGCTACGGTGTGCAGAGCTTCGCGCTGATCGAGCTCGATGGACGCAACGCGCGCCAGATCAAGAAGATCGTGATCCTGGCGAAGGGTGGTCGCGCTTCGTACTCGATCTCCGCAGCGTGAAACTCGCAGCTGCGGATCGCGCAGACGCCTGCGAGGCCAGCAGTTCGGTCTCGCAGGCGTCATCGCGAATACGGTGACTTACACCTGGCCCACTGACTGCAAAACCGATCCTCAGAAGGAGCTCGTGGGCTCCCAAAGGAGAAGCAGTCATGTTGAAGGCCATCATCGCAACTCTCGTTCTCGGAGCCTCGGGTGCCGCCGTTGCGGACCCGGGTCCGGGCATCACCATTCGCGGCGAAGCACGCTGGGGCCAACCGGCGCCCGTGCAGACGTATCAGCGCGACCACCGCCCGCACTGGCGCAACAACACGTGGGTCGCACTCACGTCACCGCTGCAGCTCGATCGCGGACGCACCGTCATCGACGTGAACCAGCGCCGTCCGTTCCAGCAGCTGCGCCTGCAGCAGACGTCGTATGGCATGTCGCGCATCGATCGCGTCATCGTTCGCTTCGAGAACGGCGAGCGCCAGGTCATCAACGTCAACCAGCGTCTGAGCACGCGGAACCCGATGGTCAACATCGACCTCGACGGCCGCATGCGCCGCGTCGATCGCATCGTCGTCATGGGCGACTCGCGCCGCGGTAGTGCGATCCAGGTGTTCGGCATCTAGCGCTCGCGAGCTTTCAGGAACGTAGACGACGCCGCGGCCCGCCCGCGGCGTTGTCGCGCCAACAAGTCACTCGACAACCCCGGAGCCGGCACTATCGTTTTCGGATGCTCCTCGATGCGGCGAGCTGGGTGGGTGGCGACGGACGGTTCACATTGCTGATCGGGCGCGCGACTCCTCGCGCTCGACGGTCAATACGACCGCGCGTCGTCCGCGTTCGCATCGATCGACAGCGACGAAGCGAAGCTCGGTCTCGCACGCGTAGAGGTTGCCCTCGCGATCGTCGACGAGCTTGTCGCGACGCATCCGCGCGATCTCGGCGTACTCGAAGTGCGCGCCCGCTGCCTCGAGCTGCTCGGGCGCGGCGACGAAGCGAACGAAGCGATGAAGGCGCTCGTCGCAGCCGTCGAGGTCGCGAGCGACGCAAAGCTCAGGATCGCTTCGCCGGAGCGTCCTCTTCGCCCGTGATCGCAGTACGTTGCCGCCAAGGTACGTCGAGCAACGTCGAGCGGGATCGGCGACAATGGTCCCGTGGTGCGCTCGTGGTTGCTCGTCCTCCTGGTGGGGTGCGGCCGTATCGGCTTCGATCCCTTCGGGACTACCACTGGTGACGCCGAGCTCGGTGATGGCAACGGGCCACGCGATAGCGCGATCGACGCACGTCCGTGCTCGCCGGCCGCGCCACAGCCAATCACGACGTCAGGCCTGATCATCGGCTCGGCCGGACATACCGCCGTCGCGGTGGCGGTGAATGCCGATCGGATCGGTCTGCTCTATCCCGACACGCGCATGGGTGGCTTCGGCGACCTGTTTCTCCAGCTGCACGATCTGTCGGGCGCTCCGATCGGATCGGCCACGCGACTCACGACGACGACCGGGACCGCCGAGTCGAACATCACGCTCGTCGCGCGTCCGACCGGCGGGTTCGCCGCATTCTGGAACGGAACGATCGTGGAGGGCGTGCTCGTCGATCCCGATGGAACGGTCGGCGCCGTATTTCGCGTGCGGGATCCGAGCGCCGACGCGGAGGGCACGTCGATGATCGAGGCGTTCGACACGGGGGCGGGATTCACCGTCCTCACGTCCGATGATCGGCTCGGCAGCAGTCCCTTCGAGCAGAGCGTGTTCATGTCGAGGCTCGACTATGGCGGGCAGCGTATCGGCAGCGATGTCCCGCTCACGACCACGCCGTTCGGCCAGCTCCTCGCAGCGGCGTTCCACGATGACGAGCTCGCCTTCGTGACCTACACGGACAGCGGGACGAGCAGGTTCCATCGTCGAGCTCTCGATGGCGCGCAACGCGGTACCGACACGACCATCGTTTCCGCCCTCGGTGGGGTGATCGACTCGGGGCTGGCGTGGACGGGAAGCGGATACGTGTCGAGCTACGCCGAAGGAGGCACGATGGCTCGTGTGGTCGTCCTCGATTCGCAGGGCGTGGTGACGGGGCCGTCGATCCTCGTCGGCTCGGGTTCGAGCATCGACGTTCCCGACGTCGACCGCGTCGGCGACGAGCTTCTCGTCGCGTGGCGCAACAATATCGGTGGCCCGAGCTACCGGCGCATCGCCGCTGACGGAACGTTGTTGGGGCCCGTCGAGACGATCGCGTCGCCGGCGTCCAACAATGTCGCGGTGGCCACCATCGACCCGGGCGTCGTGATGAGCTGGAACGCCGACATGACGTTCAACGTCACGGTGTTCTGCCCGTAGTGGCAGTGCCAGCTTGGTTGCGTCGCGACAGTCGTCGAGGTCGCCAGCGACGCGAAGCTCAGGGTCGCTTCGCCGGAGCGTCCTCTTCGCCCGTGATCGCACCGGTCTTCGCATCGAACGTGATGCGCCGGCCCGACGTCGTCGTCAGCGTGAACGTCGGCCCGTCGACACTGGTGGGCAGCGCTGCGACCCATTGCACGTGGGAGGTCGACTCTTCCAGCTTGGTGACGTCCTTTGCGAGGCGCGCGATGTCGTAGAAGGCAACGCGAGCACCATCGCGCCAGATCTGTACGACGGTCGGGTTGTCGATCTGCTCGCTATCGATATCCGCCGTCACGACCTTGCGCTTGGCATCGACGGAGCCCGACAGGTAATCCTCGATCAGCACGACGGTCTTGCCGTCCTTCGACGCGAGCAGCGTCCCACTCACGATGCGCGAGAACATGTGTTGCTTCTTGCCGGCGAAAAAACCACGGCACGCATCGTCGGCGATCACGCGGATCGAGCCCGACGTCGGGCCGTGGCAGTGATAGCGAACGAAGTCGGCACGCGCGGACGCGTGAAGCGAGAACAAGAGACCAGCGATAACCAGCAGACGGGACATGACGGACTCCAGAGCGAGAGCGGATGGCGAAGGAGTCCAACGAGCCGCGATCGACGATCGGTCTATGACGATCGGCGCCGCCGAACGATTGCACATCGTGTGCACTCGCACCTGATCGCTCGACCATCGACGAGGGCGACCGATCGAGCGCACTCGTCGAGGTGTTTCTTCGCGAATGGTCCGACGTCGCATCGCGCTGCCTCCCGGAGGCCAAGCGAAGAGTGACACGCGTTCGGTGAGATGATTTCGCCGATGGTTGGCTGATAGCGATCGGTCTGCACTGTTCGCGTGTCCGGCTGTCGGACCGCGATCCACACGAGCGCTTCGGCTTTCGAGCGGACCGACAGCTCCTCGATTCGCTCGAGCCACGCGTGACCCAACGGACGGCCACGCAAGCCAGGGTGGTGAGCACATCGCCGCACTAGCCGAACGTGCAGCTCGGCGGCTGGAGATCGGTCGTTACGTTGCCGGCCGTGCTGATCGACTGGGCGGCCCCGGCGGCGTGGGACAAGCACGCGCCGGAGCTCGGCGAGCTGCGCGTGTACGACGACGGGCGAATGGTGGTCGCGATGCAGTACCTCGTGCATGTGGAGCCGCGCACGCGCGAGCTGTGGCTCGATCTTCCGAGGCATCCGAACCTGCTCGACGCGATCGACGTGTGTGGCGAGGGAGTGTTGCTTCGCTACGCGGCGCTGAACTGGACGCGACCCACGTTGGACATCGAAGGGCGTCATGCGCGTGAGATCGTGGCGGGGTGGGGCGTGCAGCTGGTCTCGATGTTCGAGGCGATCCTGGACGCAGTATCTCCCGAGGAGCATGCTCGGTTCCTATCGCCGCGAGCGTGGCTCGATCTGGACAACGAGGTCCGCGTCGCGTTCTCGACGAGCGAGATGTCTCGACGGCCGGATCGGAAGCTCGACGAGCGATCGGTCGTGTACGTGATCGGCCGGCTGATGCAGTCACTCGTCGAGACGCCGGATCGGTCCGTCGGCGCGATCATTCAACGCTGCGTCGAACCGAAACCGTCGAAGCGATTTCGCAACCTCTCGTCGCTCGAGCGAGCATGTCGTGCGCTCGGGCCTGCCGAACCTGTTCGGGTCGGCGAGCGGCGGAAGGCGTGGGATCACGTCGAGGAAGGGATCGGGTGGCTCGCCGTCTGCGACGTCAAGCGTGCGCACGCGAGCTTTCAACACGCGTTCGCGTACCCGTACTACGAGCGCTACAGCGAGTGGGGGATCGAGCACGCGCGAACGCTCCGCCCACGTTCGCCCATCGAGACACCGCAGAGGCGCGCCTTGCAATCGCTGCCTTCGATTCAACCCACGCGCGTGGATCCGACGACTCCCGCGAGCCTCGCCCGCGCAGCGTTTCTCGAGGCGACGTTGCTACGTCGCGATCTCGAACGCATGCGTGTGACGGAGCGGTCGTCTGCGGGCGTCGCGACAACACAGCGCCTCGAGGTACCTGCCTCGCTACGCGAGATCCGCGAGCTCCTCCTCGCGGGACGTATCGCGGAGGCGATCGCGGAGCTGGCGAGCACGAGGTACGCGAACGATGTCGATGCGCCGCTGCTTCATGCGCGGCTCCTCGCGCTCGACCATCAGCACGAGCGTGCCGCCGAGGCGTTCTCGTCGATCACGGGTGGGCCCCATCGTGAGGAAGCACAGCTCGGACTCGCGCGTGCGCTGATCGACCTCGGCAAGCCTCACGAGGCGCTCGCCATTGTCGACGCGCTCCTCGCGACACGCTCGCGCGATCTCGGTGCACTCGAAGCGCGTGCACGTTGCCTCGAGCTGCTCGGGCGGCTCGACGAGGCGAACGACGCGATGAAGGCATTCATCGCGGCCGTCGAGCTCACCGGCGACGCGCGGCTGTCGCGAATGCAGTAGGCTCGCCGGCAGTGAGCGAGTGGGACTTCTACGCGTGCGAGATCGATGGCCGGCCCGCATCGAGGTCATCCATGCGGCGGTGATGATCCTCGTCGAGCACGCGGTCGCGAATGGCGGACGCTACGATGGGTGGGAGTGCCCGGTCGAAGCCAGCTGATCACCAGTCCTGCGTGTGATCGCCGGTGCTCCAGGGTTGCGTGTGACCGCCTCGGTCCCAGGGGCACCACCAGCGCGAACGCCAGACGAGGCACGAGAAATAGTCGACGTACGCCTGGTGACGCATGTCCGCGACCATCCTGAAGCAGGCACCTAGCTGCATCGGCGGAAGGGTGAGGCACCAGTTCGAGGCGGCGTTCGCGCGGCGCATGTCGTTGTCGAACTCGCGCCAGCAGTTCACTCCGCCGACGTGCTCGGGCGAGCCCGCGCCGAAGGTCTCTTCGATGAGGTCGAGTGCGTCCGCCGGGTCGGCCGTGCACTCGGCCCCGACGTCGTCATCGGTGAGGGGTTGCTCGGTGGTGGCGAGGTCGGGGTCGGTGACGCAGGCGGTCAGGGCGACGAGCAGGGCGAGCGAATGCTTCATGCGCGAGGCGCAGTGCAACGCTCGATCCACGGTGGGTTCGGCGGAGTTGCGCGCGAACGTGTGGACACGCGATCCACAGTCACGCGCGGCGGAAGAGCAGACTGTGATTGTTCGCGGGCATCGAGACCGCGCCGCGGAGGACGAGGCTGGAGGCGGACGCGGCGGCGGTGAGGTCGCGCACGTCGCGGACGCCCCAGCGTGGATCGCGGGCGCGGAGGGAGGCGTCGAACTCGCGGTTGGACGGGGCGGTCTCGCCGTCGAAGAAGTAGGGGCCGTAGAGGTAGAGCAGGGCGCCGGAGGGCAGGATGCGGCCGGCGGTGGCGAACAGGGCGAGCGCGGCCTCCCACGGCGCGATGTGGACCATGTTGATGCACACGATCGCGTCGGCGTGATCGAGCGGGCAGGGCTGGGTGACGTCGAGCTCGATCGGCGCGGCGAGGTTCGGCAACGCGGCGTCGGCGCGGTGCGCGGCGATCGAGGCGATCGCGGTCGGGGATGGATCGGACGGCTGCCACGTGAGGTCGGGGAACGCGGCGGCGAGGAAGACCGCGTGCTCGCCGGAACCGGAGGCGATCTCGAGGACGAGGCCCGCGGGCGGGAGCTCGCGCGCGAGGACCTCGCGGATCGGCTCGCGGTTGCGTGCGGCGGCGGGCGCGTGTTGCTTCATGGCGTTTCCAGGACTGCGCGTGCGGCGACGACATCGGGCGACGAGAGGCCCTCGACGCGGCGAGCGAGCAGCGCGGCGACGTCGGGCTTGGTGGACGCGTCGATGCGCGCGAGATCGGTGGCGGCGCGCAGCTCGAGTCCGTGCAGCGCGAGTGTGCGGGCGACGTCGACCGCGCGGCGGAACCACGGGGCGGGGTCGGGATCGAGCTCGCCGCGCACGCGAAGGAGCTCGGGTTCGACGAGGCGCTCCTCGTGCTCGGCGGCGAAGGCGAGCATATCCTCGACGATCGCGAGCGCTTTGTCGGGGTGGTTGGAGGCACGCAGCGCGGCGATCAGCGAGACCGAGTGCATCGTGGTCGCCATCGGATAGCGGCGGCCCGGGCCGTGGAAGTAGCGGATCAGGTCGTCTGCTTCGGCGGCGGTGAGCGGGTTGTCGACGCTGCGCGACCACTGCTCGAGGTACGTGGCGCCGCCGTGCCACACGGCCGCCTCCTTCATCGCGAGGCACTCGCTCGCGAAGCGGTGCGCGAGCTCGGGAGGGTCACGGTGGAGGAAGTGAAGGCGGGCGAGGGTCATGAGCGACATGCCGATCGCGAACGGATCGCCGCTGGCGCGCGCGCGTGCGAGGCCGCGGTGTGCTTCGCGAAAGGCGCTGTCGGGGAGACCGGACACGAGGAAGCAGGTCGCGTAGTACGAGAAGCCGATGACGGATCCATCGGTGGGGCCGAGGATCGAGTAGTCGAGACCGCCACCGTCGAGAGGCTCCGCGAGGAGCTGACGTAGGAGATCGATGGCGGCGGCGACCTCCCCGCGCCACGCGTGAGAGCACGCGCGCATCGCTGCTCCGTAGCCGATGACCGAGCTGTCGAGCGACGTCCTGCTCGCGATCTCGTCCATCTCGACGCAGATCGCGAGCGCGCGCTCGTACTCGGCGAGCAGGGTGTGGCGCACCGCGAGATCGACGAGCGCGGTGTACGAGCGAGGGCCGTTGTCGAGGCGGCGAGCGAGCTCGAGCATGCGCTGGAACTGCGTGTGGTCGTTCGAGATGCGCTCGATCGTGCGCAGGACGGAGGGTGACAAGCCTCCGAGGACCTCGAGCTCGAGTGCGTCGCGTTCGGGTGACTCGGGCAGGCGGCGGAGAAGCTCGAACGCGTGCGTGAACAGGTTGTGCGCGTCGTTGCTCGCGTAGCGGCGCGCCGTACGCTCGCCGGTGATCACGTAGTAGCGAATCGCTTTCGTGAACACGCGTGCGTGCTCGTAGTGGAGTGCGAGGCGCTGCGACGCATCGTCGGTGGTGGTACCGAAGGCGGCTTCGAGGCGCTCGGCGACGAGGCGGTGCCACTTCTGTCGTCGCGCGGAGGAGACTCGATCGTGGCAGACCTGGAACACGAGGCCGTGTCGGAAGACGTACCGAGGTTGCATCGTTCCGTCGGGCCACTCCTCGGTTCCCTCGCGACGCAGAAAGATGTCGCGGCGAACCAGCGCGTCGAAGACGTCGTCGATCGCTTCGGGTGAGAGCTGGAGCGCGGCTGCGCACAGCTCGGTGGCGAACTCGAAGCCGACGATGCTCGCCGCCTCGAGAGCGTTCTGCTCCAGCTCCGCGAGCCGATCGAGCTGCATGTCGATCAGCTGCAGGACGCTGTCCGCTCGGTGCGCGGCGGCTTCGTCGAGCGACGCGACGAGTCGCCAGCTCCCGTCCTGCTCCGCGATCATCCCGCGGCTGACGAGATCGTCGAGGGCGGCGACGACGAAGAGCGGCGTGCCGCCGGTGATCCGATCGAGGATGCTGGCCAGGGTCGGTGGTAGAGCGTGCGCGCCGAAGCGACGATCGACCAGCTGCTGGATCGCGGCGTCGCCGATCGGCTCGACGGAGATCGCGTGGGCCGCGTGACGCGTGACGAGGGTGCGCATCACGCGATTGAGCGGATGGCTGACCGTGTTGGCCTCGCCGCGTCGCGAGGTCGCGATCACGAGGAGCTGCGCGGGCTCGCGCCGCTGTCCCAGCGCGCCGAGCAGATCGAGCGTGGCCACGTCCGACCACTGGAGATCCTCGAGTAGCAGCACGAGAGGCTGCTGTGCGAGGAGCTCGATCGCCTCGAGCAGCTCCCGCACGATGCGCGCTTCGTTTGCCGGGACGGCCCGGCGCATGACCTCGTCGTGCTTGGCCTCCGGGATGAGCTGCGGGATCTGCGCGAGCAGCGTGGGCGCGAACCGCACGAGCGCCGAGGACACGCGGTCGGCATGTCGCGTTCCACGCGTGCTCGAGAACATCCCGATGACGCCACCGTACGCCTCGGGCGCCGAGAACTGCTCGACATAGGCGCCGCGCAGGACGAGCACGTCCGGCGGCAGCTCCTCGCAGAACGCCTCGACGAGGGTCGTCTTGCCGATGCCGGGCTCCCCCGTCACGAAGCAGATCTGGCGCTGTCGATCGCGTGCGCGCGCGAGGGCGGAGCGCAGCGCTCCGAGCTCGGCCTCGCGACCGACGACGACCCGCTCGCTCACGGCGCGTGTCTCCGCGGCGGCGACGTCGCCGGCGATCTCGGCGACGAAGCGATAGCCGCGACCGATCACGGTCTCGATCACGCCCTCGCCGAGCACGTGCCGCAGCTCGTGCAGGTGCGTGCGCACGGCGCTATCGCTGACGACGCTGCCGGACCACACGTTCGCCAGCAGCTCCTCGTGTGTGACGAGCTTGCGTGGGTTCTCGACGAGAAATCGCAGGATCGCCATGGGCTTGCGCCGGAGCGCGACCTGCTTCGCACCCTTCCACAGCTGCTCGGCGTCGAGATCGAGCCGGAATCCACCGAACGAGGGCACCGGCGTGGATCTACGCGCCGCCGAGCTCGTCGAGGAACTGCTGCGCGTCGGCGAACGCCGGATCCTCGCGCAGCGCCTTCTTGGCCCACAGCTCGGCCTTCGCCCGGTTGCCGCGCGCGTGCTCGATCTTCGCCTCCCAGAGCAACGCCATCGGCCGGGTCACCGGCGACGGATTGTCCATCAGCGTGATCGCGCGCAGCGGCTTGAGCGCGAGCTCGTAGTCGCCGATCTCCGTCGCGAGCTGTGCGAGCTCCGCGGCGACCTCGGCGTTCTTGCGATCGACGTCGAACGCTTTCTTCAGCCAGTTCAGCTGGCCGTCCTTGTCGCCGAGCATCGCGGACACGCGGCCCATGCGCTGCTGCAGCACCGCGAGCTCGGGCGTGCGCTTCTTCTGCGCCTGGATCGCAGCTTCGAGCGTGCGGCCCGCGTCCTCGAGCTGGTTCGAGCTGATGAGGACGTCGACGTTGAGCATCAGCGCGGCGTGATCGTCGGGCTGGAGCTCGAGCGCCTTCGCCGCCGGCCCCTGGGCTCCGGCTGCATCCTCGAGGTGATACAGGTACAGCTCGGCGGCGCGCTTGTAGTTGTTGTACTTCACCGTCGCGTCGCCGCTGTGATCCGCGTCCGCGACGAGGATGCCGGCGAGCAAGCGGAATTCGCCCGCGGCCTCGTACATCTCGCGCAGCTTGTCGCGCAGCACTTCGATGTCGGGCTGCGCCTGGTGCACGACCTCGAGCACCGGCACCGCGTCGGCAGGGCGGCCCGCTTGCGTCGACGCGGAGGCTGCACGCAGCGCGGCCTGCACCTGATCGTTACCCTCGGTGATGTACGCGAGGCGCGTCGCCGCGGCCGCCACACCGTCCCAGTGCTGGATCGACTCGTCGAGATCGCACAGCATGACGAGCGGCTCGATGTCGCGCGGATCGCGTTCGATCCATGCGACGAGGAAGCCGCGGCCGCGCTCGAGCTCGCCGTGCTCGTTGAGCAAGGATGCGAGCTTGAGCGTCGCGCTGCGCTCGGTCGGCATGTCGCCATCGCGCTCGGCGCGCGAGCGCAGCCGCTCGAGACCGTTGACGAGCTCCGCGACGCGCGACTTGTCGAGGTTGTAGGCCTCGTCGAGATCCGCGACCGCCGACGCGTCGTCACCGAGCTGCTGGCGGAAGCTCGCGCGGAGCAAGAGCAGCGTGGTGCGGCCTTCGCCGGTCACCGTCGCGAGGGCCTCGCCGATCGCGCGCTGCGCGGCGTCGAGCTCGCCCGCCGCTGCAAGTGCGGCCGCGTGGTCGGTGACGAGCTCGGGCACGTGCGGTGCGCGCTGGCGCGCCTTGCGCAGCACCTCGGCCGCCTTGAGCGGCTGACCGAGGAAGCCCGAGTACGTCGATGCCGCTTCGCGCAGGCGCTGGACGGCCGCCTCGTCGGGAAGACGCTCGGCATCCTTGGTCATGAGCTCCGCGAGCTCGGACCACAGCTCGTTGTCGCGGTACCACTTCTCGAGACGATCGTGGATGTTCTGGTCGTTCGGCGCGCTGCCGTGCGCGAGCTCGAGCGTGCGCTGTACACCCTTCATGTCGCCCGCGGCTTCCCACATCGTCGCGAGCTTGCCGGCGAGCTCCGGTGCGCGCTCGGGCGTCTCCACCGCGAGCAAGCGCTCCATGAGCACGGCGCCCTCGCGCGGGTTGTCGCCCTCGCCGAGCTGCTTGACGACGCGACGGAGGATCTCGCGATCGTCCGGCGCGATGATCAGCGCGGCGCGGTAGACGCGGATCGCGTCGGGGTTCTCGTTCTTCTCGAGCAAGTCACCGAGGCGCAGCGCGACGTCGACGGTCGAGTCGCGATGCCCGCGGCGCTGGGCGTCCTCGAAGCGAGACCAGAGGAACTCGGCGATGCCGTCCTCGTCCCCAAGGTTGCGCAGCGTGGACTCGTAGAGCTCCGCGGCCTCGAGGTTGTCCGGATCGTCGGACAGCGCGTCGCGCAGCACGTCGAGTGCGTCGTGGTAGCGCTTGAGGTTCTCGATGAGGAACTTCGCGTGCTCGAGGCGAAGCGCGTTGCGCTCGGCCGGCGTGACGAGGTTCGGGAGCGTCGAGCTGATCACGCTGCCCAGGCGATCGCCGTCGCCGAGCTCGCGATAGATCGTGAGCAGCGGCTGCCACACCGCGCGATCGCTCGGGTTGCGCTCGCGCAGGAACTCGTAGACCTCGGCGGCGAGATCGACGCGACGGTGAGCGAGCGCGCGCGTCGCGATGCGCATCGCGAGCCCGTCTACAACCTCCGCACTTCCTTCGGAAGTGCTGCGCGCCCCGGCCGAGCCGGGGCTTGCGATCTGCTCCGCTTGTTCGTTGTCGACGATCGGCGCGATCTCGTAGGTGAGGTCGCGCGCCTGGTTGAGATCGCCCGCGGCGAGCCGGCGCTCTGCGAGGGCGAGCACGGCCCACGGCGCGGAGCCGAGGCCGTCGACGGTCTCGCGTGCAGCGGCCACCGCTCGCACGAGCAGCGCCTCCGCCCGCTGGTCCTGGCCCTGCTCGACCGCGAGGTCGACGGCTTCGCGGATCTGCACCGGCGTCGCCGACGGCAGCGATGCGCGCCGCTCGAGGAAGTCGAGCAGTAGCTCGCCGTCGCCGCCGTTGCGCGCGACGCGCTCGTACATCATCATCACGCGCTCGTCGTCGGCGCTGTGCTGTGCGGCTTGCTTGAGCAAGCGGCCTGCCTGGCCCCAGCGCGGCTCCGCCTGGAACGCGCGCTCGAGGAGCTCGAAGCCCTGCTTCCGTCGCGCTTCGCTCGAGAGGAAGATCTCGGCGAGGCGATACAGCGCGTCGACCTGTGCGGGCGTCGGCTCGGCGTCGGTGCCCGCGAGCTCGAACATCTTGTCGAGCGTGCGCGCCTGCTCCGTCGTGTCGCCGAGCGCGGCGGCCACGCGAGCCTGCGCGTAGAACGCCTCCGCGAGTCGCTCGCCGAGGATCTCGACGCGGCGATACAGGCCGGCGGCGGCCTTGAGGTCGTTCGCATCTTGCTCGAGCGCTTCACCGGCGCGCATGAGCAGCGCGGCGATCAGCGGCGGATCGTCCTTGCGGCGCAGTCTGTCGACGACGGCGTCGACGGCGTCGACGAAGCGCTTCGTCTGACCGAGCTTCTTGGACAGCTCGCGCGCGCGCTCGTGGAGATCCATGCGCGTCGGCATCACGTTGATCGCGCGGATGAGCGCGTCGAGCGCCTCGTTGCCGCGCTCGAGGAGCGCGAGCGCCTCGGCCATGTCGCTGAGCAAGCGCGCCTGCGAGTGCGGCTCGGGGTTGGTTCCGAGGCGCTTCTCGAGCACCTTGAGGAGCAGCTCGCCTTCGTCGTGCGCGATCAGCGAGCGGCGCAGGCGGCGCACTTCGGCGTCGGACTGGATCGCTGCTTCCATCGCGGACTCGAGGAGCTCCTTCGACTGATCCGCTTCTCCTCGCTGCGCCGCGAGCTTGTGCAGCTCGAACAGCACCTCGCTGGCACCGACCGCGGCCTCGTCGTCGCCCGGTGGCTGGCGGCGCACGACGAGGAGCAGCGCGCGATACGTGCGCTCCGCCTTGTCGAGCTGACCCGCGCTGCGCGCCATCTCGGCGAGCTCCTTCTGGATCGACGCGTTGGACACGTCCATCTTCGACGCCGACTCCATCTCGGACATCGCTTCGTCGAGCTTGCCCTCGGCCTGCGCGACGCGAGCGAGCTCGACGTGCAGCGCAGCGCGCTCGGGCGAGCGACGGCGGCCGAAGCTCTCGATCAGCTCCGCGAGTGCGGCGCGCGCTTCGGGCAGCTTGCCCGCGACGCGCTGGCCGATCGCGAGCGCGGTGCGCAGATCCTTGTCGGTGGGATCGAGCGCGAGCGCGGTCTCGAGCGCGGGTATCGCCTTCGCCGGCGAGCCGAGGCGCGTGAGGTAGATCGTCGATGCCTCGCGAGCGAAGTCGCGCGCGAGCTTGTCGTCCTTGAGCAACGGCAGCGAACGCGTGAGGTGACGCGCGAGCGGCTCCCACTGCTCGCTCTTGCGATACAGATCCGCCAGCAGCGTACGCAGCTCGATCGCGGACTCCTTGTCGTCGAGGTTGACCTCGATCGCGGTGATCGCGCGTTCGGGCTGGTTCGCCGACAGGTGCGCCTTCGCGAGCTGGCTCACGACCATCAGGCGCTCGCTCGCCGGCACGGTGCCGAGCAAGCTCTCGAGCCACGGAACTGCCTGGCCGGGCTGGCTGCGCTCGAGGTTCAAGCGTGCGAGCGCGCGCAGCGAGTCGCTCGTCGGTGCGAGGGCGACGACGCGGCGGTGGCCGCTGATCGCGCGCTCGATCTCCTTGGTGTCCGTCTCGGCGACCTGCGCGTAACGGGCCCACAGCTTCGCCGCACGCGGCGTGTCACCCGCGGCTTCGAGGCGCTGGGCTTGGCCGTCGAGCAGATCGACGAGCGCGCGGTGCTGGCCCTTGCTCGAGAGCAGCTCGGCGACGGCGTCGATCGACGCCTCGTGACCCGGACGCTCCTCGAGGTTTGCCTTGAGGGCGTCGAGGCGACCGCCGCGCTCCTCGACGATGCCGACGAGCTTCGCGAGCTCGAGGCGGAGGTGCAGCTTCTTCTCGGGATCATTCTCGAGGCCGAGCTGGATCTGCCGGAGCGTCAGCAGCTCGGGGACTCGATCCTCGAGGCCGAGCAGGTGGGCCAGGCGCTCGATGACCTCGAGGTCGTTCGGCGCTTGCGCGAGCACGCTGCGATACATGTCGATCGCCGCGGCGTTATCGCCGAGCTCGACGGTGGCGAGCTGCGCGGCGCGCAGGCGCATCTCGCGCCGCGTGTTCTGATCGAACGGCAAGCGCGCCGCCTCGATCAAGGTGTCGACGGCAGCGCGCGCGCGTCCGCCGGTCCGGTACAGATCGACGAGCGCGTCGATCGCCCACTTCGCCACGGCGTCGACCGAGCGCGCGGACTTCACGTTCGCGGTGCCGCGCCATGCGGCGGTCGCGCGGCCGAGCACGGCCGACAGGATCTGCAGCGCCTGCTCGCGATCGCCGAGCTTGGTCGCGACCTCCGCGGCGCCGACGAGCGAATCGAGATCGCGGCCATCGGCGTCGGACAGCCGGCGCAGCGCCTCGAGCAACGCGGGCGTCGAGCCCTGATCGCGTTCTAGGGCGACGAGCTCCTGCAGCGAGGATGCGCGCTCGCCACCGAGCTCGAGTGCCTTGCGCAACGACTTCGTCGCGCCCGGCTTGTCGGACAGATGGTCGCGCTGGAGCGCCGCGAGGCGGAAGTAGAAGATCGCGCTGACCGACGACGGCAGCTTGTGCTTCTCGAGCGCGCTGCCGAGCGCGGCGGCGAGCTTGTCGTACGCGTCGGCCTTCGCGGGCGCCGAGGCTGCGGCCATCTCGAGGATGCCGAGCAGCTCGTCGTCGAATGCCTCGCGTACGCCCGTGTAGCGCACGACCGCGGCGGCGGCTGCTTCCCAGCGACCGAGCTGCGTGCCGAGCGTCGCGAACGCGTGAACCGCGCGGCGATTGCCGGGCTCGACCTGCGTCACCTCCGAGTACGCGTCGGCGGCGCCGGGCGAATCGTTCAGGTGCTCGGCGACGAGATCCGCGTACGCGAGCTTGAGTCGCGCGGCCTCGCGCGCGTCGTCCTTCAGCGCGTCGATCGCTTCGCGATACGCGAACGCGGCGCTGAGGTAGTCGCCCGTCGACTTGGCGAGCGACATGATCTGGTTCTCGATCAGCTGATCTCGCGGCGCGAGCGGGAACGCCTTCGCGAGGTCCTCGAGGGCGCCCTTCGCGTCGTGCTTGTGCTCGAGGCGCAGCTGCGCTGCTTCGCGCAACAGCGCGAGGCGCGTGCGGTCGTCCTTCGCCTCGGCGAGGCGCGCGGGCAGAAGATCGAGCACGCCGCCGAGGTCGCCGTTGATGCGCATCGCTTGCGCGAGCGCGTCCGCGGCGCCGAGGCGCGTCTGCGGATCGTCGAGCAACGCGGTCAGGCCGGCGCGGGCTTCCTTCGATGCGGGATCGATCGCGATCGCGTTGCGGTACGCGGCGAGCGCGCGGACCGGTGCATCGAGGTGCGAGCGCAGCGCGTCGCCGAGCCGCACGAGGCGGCCGACGGTGCGCGTGGTCGCGCGGCCCGACGAGCTCTCGAGCAGGTCGGCCATCTCGGCCCACCGGTTGGTCTGCGAGAGCAAATTCGCGAGCGCGGTGATGCCCTCTTCGTCGTCCTTGTGCTCGGCGACGACGCGCTGCCACGCGCCGATCGCGGCGTCGAGATCGTTGCGTTGCGCGTGATGTACGAGCGCGACGCTGACGAGGTCGGCGCGGCGCTGCATCGACGAGCCCGCCTTGTTCGCGCGGCTCTCGAGGGCGGCGACGAGATCATCCCAGCGCTGCTGCGCCTGGAGGATGCCGATGCGCGCGTCGAGACCCGACGTGTCGCTCGGATCGCTGTCGATGCGGCGCTCCCACAGCGAGAGAGCGCGCTCGGTGTCACCGAGCGACTCGGCGAGCTTCGCGGCCTCCGACAAGATCGAGCTGCGCGCGCCCTCGTTCGCCTCGAGGTACGCCTGTCGCTCGAGGACCGCGAGGCGCTCCTTGGGGCGATTGGTCTGCGCGTACAGCGCGGCGAGCTTGCGCGCGACGGAGAGCTGCTCGGTCTCCGACGCGCCGTTGATGCCGCTCGCTTCGACGAGCAGCTTGATCGCGCCCTCGACGTCGTTGAGTCGATCGAGCCGCGTGCGCGCGGACTCCGCGAGGAGCTCGACCTGACGCGTGGGATCCTTCGACTGGCGCGCGGCGTTCGCGACGCCGTCCGCATAGCGATCGTGGAGGCCGCCGCGATCCGCGAGGCCGCGCAGGCGCTCCTCGGTCGCGCTCGACTCGGGCTGCATCGCGAGCAGCGCTGCGTAGTGACTCATCGCGGCCGCGAGATCGTCGAGCTCCGCGAGGCGGTTACCGGCCTCCTCGTGCAGCGGGCCGCTCTTGGTCGGATCGAGCTCGATCGCGCGTTCGAGGACGCGGATCACCTCGCGCGGGCGCTGGGCCGCGTCGTAGTGCGAGCGCAAAAGATCGAGCGCCTGATCGCGTACCGTGCCCGCCGCGTTGGGCGCGTCGATGATGCGCTCGAGCAGGGTCGTCGGCTCCTTGTCGTCCTCGGCGATCGCGAGGAGCGGCTTGGCCGCGGCGAGCGCGCGGCCCGGATCTCCGAGGTTGTCGAGCCACACGGCGGCGATGCGCGCGCGGTTGCGCTCGCGATCCTTCTTGGACTGCGAGTCGAGGCGGCTCTCCCACAGCTCGATCAAGTCGGCCCAGCGCTCGTGGCGCTCGAGCAAGCGTTCGAGACCCTGGCTGACCTGCGCGTCGTCGGGGGTGAGCGGCAGGAGCTGCTGGTAGTAGCCGATCGCCTTGTCGGGCTGATTCGCCACGTCCTTCGCGAGCTGCGCGGCTTCGCGGAGCAGGCGAATGCGGCGCGAGCGATCCTTCGTCGATTCGACGGCGCGATCGTAGAGACCGAGCGCATCGGTCCATCGCTCGGCGACCGTGTAGATCACCGAGAGCCGCTGCAGCGCGGTGTCCGATGACGGCGCGAGCGAGGTCACGCGCACGAGGATCTTCTCGAGCACGGACGGGTCATCGCCGAACCACTCGTCGCAAAATCCACCGGCGCGCTCGCCGATCATCTCGGCGACCTGCGGCTCGACCTTGCCCGCCAACGCTTCGTTGTAGAGCGTGACGATGTCGTCGGGCTTATCGAGATCCGCTGCGAGACCTTCGACTTCTTCCCACGCGCTTACCGCATGCGGCGAGTGCTTGACGGCGGCAGCGGCTTCCTGAAACTGAGACAGATCAGCCATGGCTCCTCTGGAGCTCTCGCGCGATCGACCTTCCGGTCACCCCCTCGCGTGAGAGCGTAAAAATGGTAACGCGATCCGGCGGGAGTGACCGGTTAGGGGCGGCCTAAAAAGCCCGTCGGATGCCCAACATCGCCGATAGTGGCGCCTGGAAGCCGAACGGCATCCCGTACCCCGAGCGACGGACCGCGGGCTGCTCGCTCGTGGTCTTCAGGAAGACAAGATCCTCGTAGGTCCCCCCGACAATCGGCCGGACGAAGCTCTCGGTATAGAGCTCGTCGATACCCGTGCCTTCGTCGCGATCGAACACGTTGAACACGTCGAGCGTGAGGTCGAACCCGCGCCAGGACGCGCCGACCCGGACGTTGGCCTGGGTCAGGAGTGGGGCCGTTCCGAGGCTGCCGCGCTCGACGATCGAGAAGTAGCCGACGTCGGTGACGGCGAACGCGCTGCGCGGACGACCGGTCGCGAGGGTCATCCGCGCGCCGGCGTGCAGCGTCACCGAGCCGACGCTTCCGCGGCGCGCGGCCTCGAGGTAGACGCGCTGGCCGACCTCCGTCGGGAGGTGCCCCATGTCGGTGATCGTGGAGAACGGCGTGTCGAACTCCTCGCCGTCGTAGAGGGTCGTGCCCTGCTGCGGGTCCCACGGGCCGAGGTAGTTGCCGACGGTGCGCCCGGCGGTGTAGCCGACGCGGACGGTGAGCTGCGCGGTCGGCTCGGTCGCGACCTCGATGCCGAGGATCTCCGACGAGCGGCCCGCCGGCAGGCCCTCGACGTGCCCGGGGTTCACGAAGTCGGTGTTCGTGGTCTCGAGGCCGTAGCGGAGGTAGCGCCCCTGGATCCACGCCGTGAGCCGGAACGCCTTGGCGAGCGCGACCTCGACGCCCGCGGTCAGCTCGTCGGCGTACATCGGCCGCGTGTAGCTCGGCACCTCGAACACGGCGCCGCGCTCGCGGTCGCGGGCGTGACCGCCGAGGCCCGTGGTGATCTCGTGCACGATCGCGTCGCGCGCGATGATCGATGCGCCGAGCCCCGTCGGCAGATACGCGAAGGTCCTCGCAGCGGACGTCCACAGCTTCGAGCGGCCCTTGCCGAGGAAGTCCCACGAGATTCCGCCGCGCGGCGCGAGCTGCTTCGAGAAGTGCAGCTGCGGACCGACCCACATCATCTCCCAGCGCAGACCACCGTCGACGCGGATCGCCTTCTCGGGCGACCACGTGTCCTCGACGTAGGCGGCCGTGTAGCGCGTGCGATAGCGCAGCTCGCTGACGTCGCGCGTGTCGCACGGATCGAACGGGTTCTCGCCGCAGAGGCCGCCGGTATAGAAGCGGGCGACGTCCTCGTGCCCGGGGAACAAGCTGCGGATCAGCGAGCCGCCCGTGTAGCGCGAGCGCAGCACGAGGCGCGCGTCGTCGAACGTTGCGCCGGCGCGCAGCACGTGGTTGTCGACGCGATGCGCGACATCGCCGGTCGCCGTCGTGCGATCACCGACGGAGCGCGTGAGCAGACCCGCACCCGCGCTCGCGAAGTAGCCCTGCGGTACCGCGCACTGATTGATCTGCGGATACGCGTTGTCGTTGCACTTCGCCGCGAGCGTCGGATCCTCGGCGAGCATGTCGGGGACATACGCGCTCAGGAGCTGCGGGATGTTCGCGGCGGCGGGGTCGCGCGCGGCCTCGTCGCGATCGCTGCGGTGCCACGACAGCTGCAGCGTCGCGCGCGTGTTCTTCCACGTGCCGCGATACGTCGCGATGCCGGTGCCGACGACGTCGGTGCGATCGACGCCGGCCGCCTGGATCGTCGCGTTGCCGAGGACGCGTGTCGTCGTCGAGGCGTGACCGACGAGCGTGAGGTCGATCGCGTGCGGTCCGCGATCCCACCCGAGCCGCGCGAGGAACGGGACGAGCCAGTCGATGGTGCTCTGCTCGTCGCGCGAGATGCCCTCGAGCGCGAGCTTTGGATAGCCGTCGGGGAAGCCGTCTTGATCGTGATCGGTGATGCGCGCGGCGTTCCAGATGAACGTCGACTCGCCGAACGTCGGCGCGATGCCCGCCGCGTACCACGCCTTGCCACCGCCGAGCTTCGCGAGCGGACCGGTCGCGACGATGGTCGCGTTGACCTCGGGACCGACGTCCGTCGACACGCGGCGCGTGAAGTAGCGCCCGTCGGCGATCACCCGCTGGCGCGCGTCGGTCGACAGGCCACCGAACGCAGCGGTGCGCACCTCGTGCTTGTCTCCGCCGCGAACGAGCTGCGCGTCGATCGTGCCGCCGAGCCCGACGCGGTCGCGCGCGGTCCAGCCGCCCGCCGCGATCGTGATCCCGCGGACGAACAGCAGCGGCAGCCGGATGTCCGACGCGTTCGCGCGGATCGAGTCCACGGGCGAGCCCTCGATCGTCCAGCGGTTCTCGAGGCCCGTCGCGCCGCCGAACACGGGCCCCGTTTCGTCGCGGCTCGCGCCGAGCGCCCAGTGCGCGACGCTGTCGACCGTCGTGTCGCCGACGGGGAGGCGCTGGAGATACGCGCCGGTCAGGTGCGTGACGAGCCCGTACGGAGAGACGTTGTCGAGGGGATCGGGTGGCTTCTCCTCGTCGGCGGTCTTCTTCGGCTTCAGGCCGAACAGATCGTGCGGATCGTCCGCGTGCGCCGACGTGCCGAGCGCTGCGAGCGCGACGACGACAGCGGCCATCCGATGCACGTTCGAACGGTAACACGGGCGCGTAACCCCCAGACGAACGCGACCATCGAAGACTCGTGCGCGTCACTCGTGCCAACGCAGCGCCGGTCGCGTCTCGCGGCGCCTACGTCCTGTACTGGATGATCGCGGCGCGTCGCACGACGTGGAGCTTCGCGCTCGATCACGCGATCGCACGCGCGAAGGAGCTCGCGCGCCCCCTCGTGGTGTTCGAGCCGCTGCGCATCGGCTATCGCTGGGCGAGCGATCGCCTGCACGCGTTCGTGCTCCAGGGCATGCGCGACAACGAGGCCGCGTTCAAGAGGGCAGGGGTGACGTACCTGCCGTACATCGAGCGCTCGATCGGCGAGGGCAAGGGGCTGCTCGCCGAGCTCGCGAAGCGAGCGTGCCTCGTGGTCACGGACGAGCAGCCGGGCTTCTTCCTGCCGCACATGGTCGCTGCGGCGGCGAAGCAGCTGCCGGTCGCGCTCGAGATCGTCGACGGCAATGGCCTGTTGCCGCTGCGTGCGCACGAGCGTGCGTTCCCGACCGCCGCGCTCTTTCGACGCCACCTGCAGAAGACGATCGCTCCGCACCTCGCGATCGCGCCGAAGGCCGCGCCGCTCGCACGACTGCCGCACGTGCTCCGCGATGGCGACGTCACGGTCGCGAAGCGCTGGAAGCTCACCACCGATGTCGATCTGGCGTCACTGTCGATCGATCACGCGGTCCCGCCCGCGCCGATCGCCGGCGGATCGCAGGCGGCCGCCATCGCGCTCGACGCGTTCATCGCGACCAAGCTCGCGCGGTATGGCGAGGGACACAACCATCCCGACGACGACGCGGCGAGCGGGCTCTCGCCGTGGCTGCACTTCGGCCACATCTCCGCGCACGAGATCTGTGCCCGCGTGTGGGCCGATGCGAGCTGGGATCCATCGCGCGTCGCCGGCGCGAAGGTCACCGGTTCGCGCGAAGGGTGGTGGGGACTGCCCGCGTCGCACGAGAGCTTCCTCGACGAGCTGATCACGTGGCGCGAGCTCGGTCACGGCTTCTGCTTTCACCGCGCGGACTACGATCGATACGCGTCGCTGCCCGACTGGGCGCAGAAGACGCTCGGCGATCACGCGCACGACGTGCGGCCCGTGATCTACACGCCCGCGCAGCTCGAAGCCGCGGCGACCGCCGACGAGGTGTGGAACGCGGCGCAGCGCCAGCTCGTCGGCGAGGGCCGCATCCACAATTACCTGCGCATGCTGTGGGGCAAGAAGATCCTCGAGTGGTCACCGACGCCGCAGCGGGCACTCGCGACGTTGATCGATCTCAACAACCGCTATGCGCTCGACGGGCGCGACCCCAACTCGTACAGCGGCATCTTCTGGACGCTGGGTCGCTTCGATCGGCCCTGGGCGCCGATCCGGCCCATCTTCGGCGCCGTTCGCTACATGTCGTCGACGAACACGACGAAGAAGCTGCACCTTCGCAAGTACCTCGCGCGGTGGTCGTCGCCTCGTCCGTAGGCGCTCGAAGCGTCTAGTGCTTGTGACCGTCGCCGTGATCGTGACCCTCGTGGTCATGATCGTGGCCGTGGTCGTGGTCATGGCCGTGGTCATGGCCGTGATCGCAGTCGGGGCCATGGACGTGGCTCGCCATCGACTCCTTGACCTTCGCCATGTCGAGCTTCTTTGCCTGGCCGACGAGCTCGTCGAGCGCCGCGGGCGGGAGCGCGCCCGACTCGCGGAACAACAGGACGCCGTCGCGGAACAGCATCAGCGTCGGAATCGCGCTGATGTTCGCGGCCCCCGCGAGCTCCTGCTGCGCTTCCGTGTCGACCTTGCCGAACACGACATCGTTGTACTTCTCGGACGCCTTCTCGAAGACCGGCGCGAACTGGCGGCACGGGCCGCACCACTCCGCCCAGAAATCGAGCAGAACGATGCCGCCCTTTTCGATCGTCTCTTGAAAGTTGTCCGCGGTGATCTCGACGGTCGCCATTCGCGCACCATGACCGAGCTGCCGAGACGCCGCAAGAGCAACTCGCAGAACAGGCAGGGCGCCTGGCACGTGCGTTGCTGAATTCCGGATCATGGCGACCCAGCATCCTGTAGTTGTCGGCTTCGACTTCAGCCATTCGGGCGAGGTCGCGCTCGATCGCGCGGTCAAGCTCGCCGCCCGGGCGCCCGAGCACGTCCTCCACGTGGTGTGCGTTATTGACCCGAAGCACGCGCTGCCCTCGGTCCCCGCCAGCGGCGAGATCGACTACCTGTACGCGGCGCAGGTGCAGGAGTCACTCGCCGCCGTCGTGCACGCGGCGCTCGAACGCGCGCAGGTGACGACGCGGGTGAGCTTCTTCGTTCACGCGCGCATCAACAAGCACGTCGCGGAGGAGCTCCTCGAGGCCGCGCGCCAGCTCGGCGCCGAGCTCATCATCGTTGGCAGCCACGGCCTCACGGGCATCGAGCGCCTCGTGCTGGGCTCGACGTCGGAGAAAATTGTCCGCGAGGCACATTGCACCGTCGAGGTGGCGCGCCCCAGCACGTACCCCGAAGTGGACCTCATGAACGTCGTCGAGGTGCCCGCGCACGATCACACGTACGTCCCTCCGCACCGCTACGAATACGAGGACCATCGCGTCCTGCTGCGACCGAACGACTGGCCGCTTTGGTGAGCCACGCGTGCTAGCGTTACAGCGTGTCGAAGCTGCGAGTCACCTATAACGCGCCTGTCGTCCTGACGTTCGCGCTCCTCGCGCTCGTCGTCACGTTCCTCCCACTCGATGTTCGCCGGCACTACTTCGCCGCGCACAACGACTTCTACGAGTGGTCGAGCTACACGGGCCTGTTCCTCCACACGCTCGGTCACGCGAACTGGGAGCACTACCTCGGCAACTTCATGCTGATCCTGCTGATCGGCCCGATCCTCGAGGAGCGCCACGGGTCGATGAAGCTCTTGATGATGATCGCGATCACCGCGCTGGTGACCGGCCTCATCAACGTCGCGTTCGCGAACCAGTTCCTGATGGGCGCGAGCGGTATCGTGTTCATGATGATCCTGCTCGCGTCGACGGCGAACATCCGCTCCGGCGAGATCCCGCTGACGTTCATCGCGATCGCGGTGATCTATCTCGGCGGCGAGATCTACCGCGCGGTCACGAGCGACGACAACGTGTCGCGCATGGCCCACCTGCTCGGCGGCGTGTCGGGCGCGGCGTTCGGCTTCCTCGGCGCGCGAGGGCGCGGTGACAACAAGCCGATCACCAAGGTCGGCGGGCTGCCGACGGCGACCGCGACCGAGCTACAGAAGCTCAAGGCGAAGCCGAAGATCTCGGCCGACCTCTAGGCCGGCTAGATCTGGTCGACGAAGAAGTCGGGGAACAGCGTCGCGCCGGGCACCATGTTGTACTCGGACAGATCCGTCTTGCCCTCG
This sequence comes from uncultured Kofleriaceae bacterium, assembly GCA_964617845.1. GTDB lineage: Bacteria > Myxococcota_A > Polyangia > Haliangiales > Haliangiaceae > JABFXX01. The sequence goes on from CAZUAR010000002.1 coordinate 438,699, forward strand.
GCGCGCAGCACTTCGTCGTCGATGAAGAACTGACCCGTCACCTCGCGCGAGCTCTTGTTGAAGATCGCGTAGGCCGCGTCCGCCATGATCGCCGGGCTGCGCGAGCCCTTCATCACCGCGTCGCCGCCGAGCAGGTTCTGCACGGCGCTCGTCGCGATCGTCGTGCGCGGCCAGAGCGCGTTGAACGCGACGCCGTGGCGGCGGTACTCGCCCGCCATCCCGAGGACGCAAAGGGTCATGCCGAACTTCGCCATGGTGTACGCCGTGTGCGGCGCGAACCACTTCTCCTGCGTGATGCTCGACAGCGGCGGCGAGATGTTCAGCACGTGCGCGTTGCCGGTCTCGGCGGCCTTGCGGAGGTGCGGCGCACAGACCTTCGACGTGAGGAACGTGCCGCGCGTGTTGATGCCGTGCATCAGATCGTAGCGCTTCATGTCCGTCGCTTCGGTCGTCGTCAGGTTGATCGCCGAGGCGTTGTTCACGAGGATGTCGATGCCACCGAACGTGTCGACGGTCTTCTGCACCGCCGCCTGCACTTGCTCCTCGAAGCGAATGTCACACTGGAGCGCGAGGGCCTTGCCACCCGCTTCCTCGATCTCCTTCGCCGCGGTGAAGATCGTCCCCGGCAACTTCGGGTTCGGCTCCGCCGTCTTGGCAGCGATCGCCACGTTCGCGCCGTCGCGCGCCGCACGCAAACCGATCGCGAGCCCGATACCGCGGCTCGCTCCCGTGATGAACAAGGTCTTTCCTCGAAGCGACATGCCCGGGTCATATCATCTACGTTAGCCAGGTGGTGCCGCCGGATGACGAGGACGCGGGTTCAGCCCGCACCGCTGTCGCGGGTTCAGGTGTAGGTACCGAGGAGACCGTCGCCTCCGTGTCGAGCGCCCGTGAAGCTCTCGCGCACAGCGCCACCGTCGCCCCCGCGTCGGCGGGTGGGAGCCTCGAAGCACTCGGCCAGATCACGCCCGAATCGCTGACCATCGTCCCGCCCTCGGTCTACGTGCAGCTCGACGAGTTCGCGCGCGGCGGCCTGGGCCGCATCATCCGCGCGAGGGACACGCGCAGCGGACGCATCGTCGCGATCAAGGAGATGCTGTCTTCGACCGAAGACGCGGCGCTGCGCTTCGCACGCGAGGCGATGATCACCGCGAACCTGCAGCACCCCGCGATCGTCCCCGTCTACGAGGTCGGGCGCTGGACGAACGGCCAGCCGTTCTACGCGATGAAGCTCGTCAGCGGGCGCCCGCTGGATCAGGTCATCGCCGCGACCAAGACGATCGACGATCGCCTCGCGCTCGTCTCGCACGTGCTCGCCGTCGCCGACGCACTCGCCTACGCGCACGGCGAGCGCGTGATCCATCGCGACCTCAAGCCGCACAACGTCCTCGTCGGCGCACACGGCGAGACCGTCGTGATCGACTGGGGCCTGGCGCGCCGGCTCGACGAAGGTGACAGCGCCGCCGCCTCGCACCGCGTGATCAGCGCGGTGCCGGGGCAGACGTATATCGGCGCGATCATGGGCACGCCCGCGTACATGCCGCCCGAGCAGGCCCGCGGCGTGCGCGTCGACGAGCGAGCGGATGTCTACGCGATCGGCGCGATCCTCTATCATCTGCTCGCCGGCAGACCTCCATACACGGGGAAGACCCTCGACGAGCTGCTCGCGAAGGTGAAGGCGGGCAAGCTCGAGCGGCTCGCCACCGTCGATCCGTCGATCCCCGCGGATCTCGCGGCGATCGTCGAGCACGCGATGGCGCGCGAGCCGGCCGAGCGCTACTCGTCCGCGCACGACCTCGCCGCCGATCTGCGTCGCTTCACCACGGGACAGCTCGTGCGAGCGCATCGGTACACGCGCACCCAGCGGCTCGCTCGCTTCGTCTCGCGCAATCGCGCCGCGGTGCTGATCGGTACGATCGCCGTCATCGGTGGGCTCGTCGGCGGGACGATCGCCGTCCGCAACGTGATGACGGCGCGCGACGAGGCCACGCGATCGCAGGCGCGCGCCGAGGATGCACGCGACGAAGCGCAGACGCGACTGGTCGAAGCGCACGTGGATCGCGCGCGCTCCGAGCTCGCCGCCGGCCACGATCAGCTCGCCCTCGCGTTCACGATCGCGGCCGCGGAGGCGTCACAGCTCGACGATCGTCTGCGGTTCATCGCGGGCCGCGCGCTCGCGAGTCAGATCCAGATCTCGCGACACGCGGATCGGACGCTGTCGTCGATGGCGATGATCCCGGGCTCGGTCGACACGCTGATCGGTGGAGGGAGTGGGCTCGCGCGGTGGAACCCCGTGACCGGTCAGATCGTGTGGAAGCAGACCAGCGACTTCGCCGGCGATATCTACATGCTCGACGCGAAGACAGCGGTCGCGGCGCGAGAGCACGGCATCGAGATCGTCGACGTCGATACCGGCGCCGTCTCGGCGACCCTCGTCGCGACGCCGAAGGTCCCCTTCCAGGGCATGATCGGCATGGACGCGACCCGGCGCTGGCTCGCCGCTCCGCAGAAGGGCGGCACCGTCGCGCTGTTCGATCTCGCGACGAGGTCGTTCGTCACCAACCTGCCGTCGTTTCGCGTGGACCACAGCCCGCTCATCTCCGCCAACGCGGAGCGGTTCGCGCTCGTGGCGGCGGTGAGCCAGGTGCAGTCGCGCATGTACATCACGGACCGATCCGGGGCGTTCACCCGCGAGCTGTGCGGGAACTGCGCCATCGCGCGAGCCTTCGGCGACGAGATCATCTTCGCCGAGGTCGCGGACAAGGGGGGCCCCGCGACGATCAAGATCGCGGACTGGAACGGAGTCACGAAGAAGGTGCTGTCGCCGAGCACCTCGGGCGATGTCGCGGACCTGCTCGCGCTGCCGGACCATCAGCACTTCGCGTTCGTCATGACCAACGGCACGATCGAGCTACACGATCGTTCGAAGGGGATGCTCTGGCGCCGCACGATGGGCGAGCGAGGCAACACGCTGCACGTCGACAGGTTCGGTCGGATGTGGGTCCTCGGGAACTATCGCGGTGTCCACGCGTTCGACGCGATGACCGGCATGCCTCTCGGTCGCTGGTTCAGCGGTGGGCAAGCGATCGAGATGTCGAGCGATGGGAAGCGACTCGTCGTGCTCCGCCTCGGCGAAGGCGTCGTGAGCTGGGAGGTCCAGATCTCGACGATGGCGGTCGCGCCAACCCCGGCGCGCGTCCGCAAGCTCGTGTTCCTCGATCGCGATCGATATGTCACCGGCAGCGAAGACGGCACCGTGGCGGCGTTCGATCGAGGGTCGATGCGCGTGATCGGGCGCCACGACGCAAAGGTGTCGAACCTCGAGGTGGTGGGCGGCACCAAGGTGCTGAGCTCGGGTCGCGACGGGAAGACGTACCTGCGCGACTTCGCGACGGGTGCAGAGATCGCGCATGCCGACGTCGGCCCGTTCTCCACGGCGTCGCCCGACGGCACGCAGTTCATCCTCGGTGCGGCGAATGGCGAGGTCTTCACCTGGGACGGCAAGGGTGCACCCGTCAAGCTGGCGCGCATGCCAGGTGCCGTGGTCGCGCTCCGCTGGTCGCCGGACGGCACCAAGTTCGCCGCGGCCGACGAGCTAGGCCAGATCGACGTGTGGACGCGCGAGCGCGTGCCGATCAGGACGATCCCGCCGGCGAAGTCGACCGCGCTCGACGTCACGTTCTCCCCGAGCGGCACGTATGTCGCGCTTTCGTTCGACACCGAGCAAGAGACGCTCTACTCGCTCGTGCCGGGCAAGCCCGATATCCGGCTCGACCCCGCGATCGTCAGCCCGCACTACTCGTTGAGCTACCTGTTCAGTCGCGACGAATCGAGCGTCGCGATCGCGGGAACGGGGTTCGTCGCGATGTGGGACCTACCGAGCGGGAAGATCCGTCATGTCCTCGAGAGCGGACTCGATTCGCTGGTCCTCGCTGCGACCAAGGACGAGCGCTTCCTCATCAGCGGTGGCGCGGATCGGCAAGCGCGGGTGTGGGACGCGAAGACCGGCCTCGAGGTCACGTCGGCGTCGACGCCGAACGAGGTCTACGGGCTCTCGATGAGCCCCGAGGGCGATCGACTCGCGGTGCTCACGTTGGGCTCCGGCATGATCTGGGACATCACTCCGTTCGCGGGAACGCTCGACGAGCTGAAGGCGATCGCCGCGTGCCGCATCGAGGTCGCCGTGGTGAACGGAGCGATCACGCGACGATCGATCGATGCCGCCGCGTGCAACGCGCGGTAGCGCTAGTACGAGTCCGGGTTCATCGCGCCGTCGAGCAGGTCCGGGTCGACGGGACGGATCAGCTTCGCGATCATCTGCGCCCCGACGATGCCCGCGACGAGGCCGGCGCCGAACGCCCAGAACCCGATCGACACGCCGACGAAGCCGGGACCACCGGGCTTGGTCGCGACGAACACGCACGCGGTGATCATGCCGACCATCAGCGCGAGCAGCGCGATGCTCGGCGGCGAGATCGGGAGCTCGGGGCGCTTGTTCTGATACGTCACGAACGCGCCCCACAGCAGCGCGAGGCCCGCGAGGATCGACAGACCGAACGTGATCCACCCCATCGGCGCGAACGCGCTCGACGTCAGCTTGTCGGCCTCGCTGCCGAGCTGCGTGCGCATCGCGGCGACGAACGCGCCGTTCGACAGGTTGCCGGACTCGCCGACGATCATGCCGCAGTCGTGGCACCCCATCGGGCCGAAGCCGACGCCGTTGCCCATCAGGCCCGGACGCTCGACCCAGCTGCGAGAGAACGCGCTGAAGATCAGCAGCGCGGCAGCCGCGATCGCGAGGCCGATCGCGAGCTGGCGGTTGTCCTTCTTGGGCTTCGGGTTCAGGTCGAGATTCACGGTGATCCGGACGGATACACCCGGGCCCTAGTCGCGGGCTACTCGATCTTTTCCCACCACTGGCACCACCACTCGCCGCCGACGAGGATTCGCAGCTTTGGGTGCCAGCAGTACGAGATGTTTTCGTCGGGGTTCAAGTAGAAGAGGCAGTTGTCACATTTCTCGTCGCCGTAGGGTTTCCCCTTGAGGACGTTGTCCTCGATCATGTGCTTGAGCTGGAGAGCGTTCTTCTCGTCGATCTCTTTCGGCTCGGGCTTCGGAAGGTCGTCGGCCATGGGGGCGCTATCGTACCGCTAGTCCGCTGCCGCGGCTTTCGCGCGCGGTGCCTTCTTGCGCAGGCGATGCGCGAACCAGGTGACCGTCTCTTCCATGCCGTCCCGGATCTGGTGCGTCGGCGCGTAGCCGAGCTTGGCGACGATCTTGTCGATCGAGGCCTGGGAGTGCGCGATGTCGCCGGGGCGCGGTGGCTCGAACGTCGGCTCGACGCGCTCGAGCGACGGGTCGTCCTTCGCCAGGTCATCGCGGATCATCTCGAACAGCTCCTTGAGGTCCGTGCGTCCGTTGCAGCCCGTGTTGTACACGGTGCCGGTCGCATCGGCGTCGGGCGTCGTCCCGGCGAGCAGGTTCGCCTGCACCACGTTGTCGATGTAGCAGAAGTCGCGGCTGTTCGTGCCGTCGCCGAAGATCACGACCGGCTTGCCGTCGAGCAGCGCCGAGATCCAGCGCGGGATCACGGCGGCGTACGGTCCGTTCGGATCCTGACGGCGACCGAACACGTTGAAGTAGCGGAGCCCGATGTTCTGCTGGCCGTACGTGTCGTGGAACACGCGGGCGTACAGCTCGTCGACGCGCTTGCTCACCGCGTACGGCGACAGCGGCGTGCCGATCTTGTCCTCGATCTTCGGCAGCGTCGGATGATCGCCGTACACCGACGAGCTCGACGCGTACACGACGCGACCGATGTTCGCGTCCTTCGCCGCGACGAGCACGTTCAGGAACGCGTCGACGTTGTGCTGGTGCGTCGCGATCGGATCCTTGATCGACCGCGGCACGGAGCCGAGCGCGGCCTGGTGCAAGATGATGTCGACGTCGCGCACCGCCTTCGCGGCGACCTCGGGATCACGCAGATCGCCCTCGATGAAGCGGAACTGCAGCCGCTCGTCGGGGTGGATTGCCAGGACGTCGTCGAGGTTCTTCTTGTGGCCCGTGATGAAGTTGTCCACGCCGACGACGGACTGCCCGAGATCGAGGAGGCGCTCGAGCAGCGCTGACCCGATGAACCCGGCAACGCCCGTGACGAGCCAGCGACGCGGAGCGTTCACCAGGTCTTCACAGACTTCGTCGTAGCGCGTGCGTGTCATAGGCTCCAGAGCCTGATCCCGCGCGGCAGCTTGACGGACGACGGGATCGCGCTCTTCACGTCGATCAGCGCGCCGCCATCCTTCACTCGCTCGAAGATACCGTTCAGGTTGTCGAGGTAGTCCTTGTGCGCGACGGCGAGGATCAGCGCGTCGAGCTGCTGCATCTTGTCGAGCGAGCTCAGCTCGATCTTGTACTCCTCGTGCGCCTCGCGCGGGTCGCCCATCGGATCGTGCACCATCGCATCGATACCGTACTGCGCCAGCTCGGCGACGATGTCCGGAATCTTCGAGTTGCGGAGGTCGGGCACGTTCTCCTTGAACGTCAGACCGAGGATGCCGACCTTCGCGCGGCGCAGCGAGACGTCCTGCGCGGTCAGCATCTTCACGCACTTCTGCGCGATGAACGGGCCGACGTTGTTGTTGATGCGGCGCCCCGCGAGGATGACCTCGGGCAGGTAGCCGAGCTCCTGCGCCTTCGTCGTCAGGTAGTACGGATCGACGCCGATGCAGTGACCGCCGACGAGGCCCGGCGAGAAGCGGAGGAAGTTCCACTTGGTCCCCGCGGCCTCGAGCACGTCCGCGGTGCGGATGCCCATGCGATCGAAGATCAGCGCGAGCTCGTTCATCAGCGCGATGTTGAGGTCGCGCTGCGTGTTCTCGATGACCTTCGCGGCTTCGGCGACCTTGATCGACGGCGCGCGGTGCACGCCCGCGGTGACGACGGAGCCGTAGACCTTGGCCACGCGCTCGAGCGCTTCGGGCGTCTGGCCCGAGACGACCTTCATGATCTTCTCGAACGTGTGCTCCTTGTCGCCCGGGTTGATGCGCTCCGGCGAGTAGCCGAGGAAGTAGTCGGTGCCGTTCTTGAGCCCGCTCAGCTGGTCGAGGATCGGTCCGCAGACCTCCTCGGTCACGCCGGGATAGACGGTCGACTCGTACACGACGATGTCGCCCTTCTTGATGTGCGGGCCGATCGTCTTGCTCGCGCTGATCATCGGTCCGAGATCCGGACGATTGTTGCCGTCGATCGGCGTCGGCACGGCGACGATGAAGAACGTGCAGTCGGCGAGCTTGGCCGGGTCGGCCGTCATGTCGAGCTTCGTGGCGGCCGCGAGCTGATCGCTCGTGACCTCGAGCGTCTCGTCGTGTCCCTTCTTGAGCTCGTCGATGCGGCGTTGGCGAATATCGAAGCCGACCGTCGGGAGCTTGCGCCCGAACGAGAGTGCGACGGGGAGACCAACGTATCCCAGTCCGATGACGGCGATCTTTTCTTGCTCGGGCGATGTGGGCATCTGTTTCGACGAGGACATCACGATCTCTAACCTCCGTTCAAGCGGGTATCAGCCGACGAGCAACACACCGAGAAATCGGCCCCGCGGCATGAGTCGAGCGAGTTGTGCGAGGTCGGCTTCGCGCGACGTTCCGACCCGACCGACGAGAGCGACCGCATCCATGCACGCGGCCGCGGTCGCGTGCTCGCCGAGGAGCTCGAAGCCGGTCAGATCGACGAGTACGTGGCCGAATAACTCCGTGCACTCGAGCAACGCGCGCGCCAGCTGCGGAACGACGTCACCCGCGCGCTCTGCATGCGGCGGCGTGAGCAGCGCGAGCGATCCGCGCAGCCAGCGCGTCGAGAACACCGTGCTCGCGAGCGCGGGCGCGCGGCCTTCCGTGATCGCGGGCAAGCCCGGGTAGCGCACGTTCGCATCCACGACGGCGACCGTTCCGCCCGTCAGATCACACAGGGCGAGCCCCAGCTGCACGAGGAGCGCGGGAACACCGACCTCGTCATCGCTCGGGATGAAGCCCACGACGCGAGTGCCTTCGTCGCGCAACCTGCGCGCGATCCGAACACACGACGCCTCGACGGCGCGATCGTGCGCTCCTCCGGACCGGTGTGCGTTGGCGCGCAGTGCTCCGCTCGGGGCCAGGCCCAGCTTCGCGAGCAACTGCTCGTCGGCGGAGGAGGTTTCGGACTCGGACATTCGGCTCGGCGCTTGCCTGTGCAAGCTGCGTGCTCCCTACAAACCTCCGCACCGCTGCGCATCCGGCGTCGGCCGGGCTCTCGATCGTTCACGTCCTGTCGAGCTTCGGAGTCGGCGGCCAGGAGCGCGTCGCGCTCGACCTCGCCATTGGCCAGCTCGCGCGCGGCCACGTCGTGTCCGTGATCTCGCTCGCGCCGGCGCCCGATGGTCCGCTCGCCGCCGAGTTCGCCGCCGCGGGAGTCGCCGTGCATCGCGTGGCCAAGCGCGGCGGCATCGATCCGACGCTCGTGCCGCGGCTCGCGCTCGTGCTGCGCCGCCTCGGCGCGAACGTGGTGCACACGCACAACCCGCTGCCGCTCATCTACGGAGCGCCGGCTGCTCGCCTGATCGGCGCTCGCGCGATCCATACCAAGCACGGCGTGAACCCCGGCACGCTCGCGCATCGCCTCCTGCGGCGCGCGGCCGCGCAGCTCGCACACGCGTTCGTCGCGGTCAGTGACACCACGTGCGAGCAAGCGCGCGCACAGCACGATGCACCGCTCGATCGGTTGTCGACGATCCCGAACGGCATCCGGCTCGATCGCTACGCTCCGGACGCCGCCGCCCGCGCACAGGTGCGCAGCGAGCTCGGCCTCGGCGACGCGTTCGTCGTCGGGACCGTCGGTCGGATCGATCACTTCAAGAACCAGGCGCTGCTCGTGCGCGCGATGGGGCCGCTGCTGTCGCCCGAGGTCCGCCTCGTGATCGTCGGCGACGGCGACAACCGCGCGCAGGTCGAGGACGCGATCCGCGAGCTGCCGGATCCGTCGCTCGTCGTGATGACCGGCCGCCGCTCCGACGTCCCGCGCGTGATCCAGGCGTTCGACGTGTTCGCTCTCCCGTCGAAGTCGGAGGGGCTCCCGCTCGTCGTGCCCGAGGCGATGTCGGCGTCGCTGCCGATCGTCGCGACGAACGTCGGAGGGCTACCGAGCGTGGTCGATCACATGCATACCGGCTTCCTCGTCGATGTCGACGAGGATCAGCTGCGCGCCGCGCTCTCGATGCTGGTCAACGACCGCGAGCGCGCTCGCGAGATGGGAGCGCGCGCCCGCCAGGTGGCGCTCGCGCGCTACTCGCACGAGCGCATGGTCGACGACTACCTCGCGCTGTACGGGGGCGACGCGGTCAGCGAGCCGGCAGATCGATCGAGTCCCAGCGCGTCGAATCGACCAGTTCTCGTGCGGCTCGATACCAGTGACGGCGGACCGCTTTCTCGCGTTCCATTACATATTCCGCGAGCCGATTGAAGTCGCGGCGCGCGCCGGCGACGAGGCGATAACCCGTGCGTCGCACGAGGCCCATCGGCCCGCCCGACGGCGACGTGTCCTGCACCAGGACGTCGTAGGTCGCCGCGCCCTTGGCCCACATCATCTCGTCGATCTCGGGGATCTCCAGCTCGAGCTGTACTTCCTTGCGCGTGCCGCCGCCGACGTAGGGCCGCTCGATGCGGACGCCATGCGTCGACAGGTCGATCGACATCGACGTGATCTCTTTGCCGTCGACGATCTCCCAGCACATCGACTCGACAGCAACACGGGGGCTGGAGCGTCTCCAGTGGGCAGGGTTCGCCATCTGGAAAATTGTCCCGCGAGGCTTTGCCGCGGGGCCAGTTTTAGTCCGGCTCGTGCCTACCTATATAGGCGAACCGCGGGACCGCGATCTGCGTCAGGAACATCGCGTTCGAGATCTCCCGGTCGAGCGAGAGCCGTCGCACGTCGTAGCGGTCGAACGGCGCGAGGCCGCGCAGCGAGCTCGGCCACAGGCGGTTGACGCCGCTCCCGTTGGTCAGCCCGAGCTGATAGCCCGCCCTGACCAGCGCGTCGCGGATCCACTTCGCGCCGCGACCGAGCCGCCTCCCGACGGGATACGCGATCGCGCGCACGGGACGGCCGAGCTGCGCCTCGAGCTCCGCGCGCGAGCCGACGAGCTCCGCTTGCAGCTCGTCGGCGGACAGCGTCTGCAGCACGCGGTGGCTCTTCGAGTGCGACTCGACGTCCATGCCGGCGCGCGCGAGGGCGCGGATCTGGTCCCACGTCATGATGAGACCGTCGGCGTGCTTCGCCTCGATCTCGGGCGACCACTCGACGCCGAGCGCCGTCGCGACCTCGTCGAGGAAGCGGTCGACGTCGAGGTTCGGCGTGTCCTTGATCGCATCGTCGAGGCGGCGGCGCGTCGCACCGTCGCGCGGGGCGAGCGTCATGCGCGTCGGATACGTGATCGTCCCCGCGCGGGTGGCGTGGGCGACGAGCATCGAGACGCGCTCCCACCAGAACAGGCGCCGCTCGCTGACGTGCGCGGTCGAGATGAAGAACGTCGCGCGAATCCCGACCGCGCGCAGGATCGGCAGTGCGACGTCATGACAGCTCGCGTAGCCGTCGTCGAACGTGACCATCACGGGGTTCTTGGGCAGCGGCGCGCCGTCGAGGGCGCGCAGGAGCTCGTCGATGCCGATCGGCGTGCAGTACTTCGCGAGCGTCTCCATCTGCCAGCGGAACTGAGCTGCCGTCGCGTCTGCGATATCTGGATCGTGCGGATACGCCGGCCCGGGATCCGCGATGTGGTGATAGGTGAGGATGCACAAGTTCGACACTGGTGCGAACGGGCGCACTCTCATGAGCGCCTGTAGCGCACCCGCTCGGTGCAAGAGTCCTGCGATTCGTTCGCGCATGGTCGGTTACGTGCGGCACCGCTATCGCATTGCACGCAGCCCACCAACGTGTTCGCGGTTCCCGGCATCTGTGCGCTGATCGTCTTCATCCTCGCGAGGCCGCAGGAGTTCCTGCAGGTCCTCCAGCGCGTGCCGCTCCTGCACCTGTTCACGGCGCTGGCGGTGTTCGGATGGGTGATCGATGTGCGCCTGCGCCGACTGCAGCCGATTGCCGCACCCACTCTGCCGTGGGTCATCGCGCTGTTCGCGTGGGCCGTGATCAGCGTCGCGGCGATGGCTCCCGACAAGCTGCTCGGCATCGGCGTCGAGCTCGCGATCCTGTTCGCGCTGTACGGGACGATCGCGCACGGGATCCAGCGCTTCCGGACGTTCCAGTTCGTCGCGGGCGTGACCGTCGCGACGTGCCTGTTCATCACCGCGATCTGCTTCCATCAAGGGCTCGCGCCGCTCGAGTGCGTCGAGTCCGATGTCGGGAGCCTCGGCACCAACGGCAAGTCCGACGGGCGCTCTTGCGTCACCAGCGAGGACTGCCTCGGGCCCGACGCGATCCCCGGCAAGGAGTACCGCTGCGAGCACATCGGGCTCGTCGGGACGCACTCGGTCGAGGAGCGCGTGCGCTATCGCGGCGAGCTGCACGATCCCAACGAGGTCTCGCTGACGATCAGCGCCGGCGCTCTGTCACTGCTGATCGCATTCGCCTTGCGCAAGCGCACCGTCGGTAGCGTCGTGTTCTGCACGCTGGCGATCGGCGTCGTCGTCGCGACGATCCTGATGACCAAGTCGCGAGGTGGCCTGATCGGTGGCTTGATGGTGCCCGGCCTCTACCTCGTGCGGCGCTATCGTTTGAAGGCGTTGATCCCCGGGGTGATCCTCGCGGTCGCGCTCGTCATGCTCACGGGACGCAGCGGCGAGAACGCCGCGGTCTCGACGGCGCTGCGCTACGAGGCGTGGTCGGTCGGGCTCAAGATGTTCGAGCACTCGCCGATCTTCGGCGTCGGCGCACGACAGTTCACCGAGCACCACTACATCACCGCGCACAACTCGTTCGTCCTGACGCTCGCCGAGATGGGCTTCATCGGTATGTTCCTGTTCGTCGGAACGCTGTACATGTCGTTCAAGACGCTGTTCGTCGGACTGCGCGAGCTCGCGTACGTGCCGGGCTCGGCCGCGGTGCAGACCTGGGGCATGGCGCTACTCGCGTCGCTGTCCGGCATCGTGTTCCAGAGCAACACGCTGTCGTTCGCCTACCACTCGGTGCTGTGGATCTTCCTCGCGCTCGTCGGCGCCTGGTACTCCGCGATCCGCCATCACGCCGATCTGCGCGTGCGCTGCGGGTGGAAAGACATCATCGCGATCGGCGCGCTCTGCGTGACGTACGCGTTCGTCTTCTTGCCCGTCTTCCTTCGTTACAAGGGAGAGCTGTGATGCGGGCGCGACGCATGCGGTGCGCCGATCACCCGATGCTGATCGTGGTCGGTGCGTCGAGCCCCGTCGTGATCTGGAGGGGCCTGTGACCCGGCGCTACTTCTTCTTCGCGGGCTTCGCGGGCGCCTTCTTGGCGGCCGCGGGCTTCTTCGCGGGCGCCGCCTTCGCGGGCGTCTTCGCGGCGGGCTTGGCTGCCGGCTTCGCCGGCGTCTTCGCCGCGGGGGCCGGCTTGGGAGCTGGCTTCGCGGGTGCGGGCGCGGGCTTGGCCGGTGCTGGCTTTGCCGGGGCCGCTGCAGGTGCGGGCGCGGGTGCAGGCGCCGGCTTGGGCGGTGCTACCGGCTTGGGCGGCGGGGACTTGGCGAGGGGCGGCGGCTTGCTGCCAGGACCGACCACGGGGATGTTGGCGACGGGCTTGCCAGTCGGGAGCGGCTTGGGCGGACGAGGGGGCACCGGACCCCTGCGCGGCCGCTCGTCATCGCGGTCGATCTCGTCATCGTCGTCGGACGATGCCGCCACGTCGTCATCGTCATCGTCGTCGTCGTCGTCCTCGTCCTCGTCGTCGTCCTCTTCTTCGTCGTCGTCCTCTTCCTCGTCGTCGTCGTCCTCTTCCTCGTCGTCGTCGAGCGCGGACGTGCGGTCCTCGTCCTCGTCTTCGTCCTCGTCTTCCTCTTCGTCCTCGTCCTCGTCCTCGTCTTCCTCTTCGTCCTTGCCCCAGGGCGGATCGGACCCGTCGCGCCAACCACCGACTTCTTCTTCCTCCTCCTCCTCGACGTCCTTCTCCTCGTCGAGCTCCTCCTCGTCACCCCAATCGTCCCCACCCGCAGGCGTAACTGCGCCCTCCTCGTCGTCGTCGATGTCCTCGTCTACTTCTTCCTCGCCACCCTCCTCGTCCTCGTCCTCCTCGTCGTCGGCTTCTTCTTCCTCGTCTTCGTCATCCTCGTCGCGGTCGGCGCGTCGAGGCGCTCCCGCGGCCCATGGAGAAAACATCGCGTCTTCGAGGAGTTCACTGCGCATCGGTGGCTGTCCTTGTTCGGATTCTAAGCATGCGTGGTGCAAGGTGTGTCAACTCGCTGCGCGCGGTTTAACGCTGATCGCGATCCTCTTCGCGAGCGCTGCTCCCGCGGCTGCAGACCGCATGAGCTACCACGCCACCGCTGCCGGTGACGTCGCGTTCACCGACAACGTGTTCTCCGAACAACGCGGTCAGCAGGACGGCGATCTATTTACCCAGATCCGCCCTGGACTGCGCTTCACGTATGGCATGCCTCGGATGATCCATGACCTCGAGCTCGAGGCCGAGGTCACCCAGTACGCCCTCCACGGCTCCGTCCCCTCCCTCACCGGTCGTGGAGGGTGGCAAGGCCTGTTCATCCCGGGACCGCGCTCCGAGGTCATCGTGTCCGCGAACGCGTCGTCGGGCGTCCTCAACGCGATCACCGCACGCACCACGCCCGATCAGACGGCGATCCAGCTCACCCCGCTCGGCAAGGTCGACTACCAGACCGCAGACGCGAGTCAGTACGCGTCCTACGTGCTGTCGCGCGAGTACCGCCTCTCGCAGCGCCTGTTCGCGCGGGCGAGCGCCACCGACGACAACCTCGAGGATCCGACCCTCGTCACCTCCGCCGAGGCCGGCGCGACGCTCGGCTTCGAGCGCACCTTCCGCAACAGCACGCTCGGCATCGAGGCCGGCGCGTCGATCGTCCGCATGGAGCGCGTGGCGCCCGAGGGCGCGCCGATGGGCAGCCGCCTCGATCGGCAGTACAACCCGCGCGTCCGCGCCGCGTGGACCTACGACATCGATCGCCGCTTCAGTGCGCTGCTCGACGGTGGGCTCGTCTACGTGATCCCGTACGGCACCGATCCGTACAACCCCGACGACCGCACGCGCACGCCCGGCTTCTTCCCGATCGTCGGCGGACAGGTCGCGCTCGTCGACGTGTGGGGCGTCGCGACGCTCGGCCTTCGCCGCGATGTCACCCCGAACCTCCTCGTCGCGCAGAACACCGTCAACGACATCGCGACGGTTAGCGGCGCCGTTCCCCTCGCGTGGCGCGGCGAATCGCGCCGCCGCCAACCCAAGCTCGTCGCGATCGGCGCCGTGCAAGCGATGCGAACGCAGCTGATCGATCCGATCACGTCGAGCGTCGACAACTCGTTCGGAATCTTCCGCCTCGACGCGGGCCTGCAGTACCAGGTCCGCCCCGGCTTCACCTGGACCGCGCGCTACGAGTTCATGCTGCAGACGAGCGGCAAGGATTCGATGGGCGGCTACGTCCCGGGCTTCTTCCGCAACACGCTGTTCTTCTCGTTCAAGATCCGCTGGCCCGAGGACATCGCGGTCTCCGTCCCCAAGCGCCGACAGAACGCGGTGCGCTCCGATCGCAAGGACCTGATGCCGATCGGGGCCGAGCCGGTCATCCCCGACCTCCAGGACGGCGGCAACGGCGACGACGATCGCCGGTAGCGATACACTGGCGCGTGGCCTTCGACTGCCAATCATGCGGCGCGTGCTGCGTGAACTTGCCGTCCAATCGCGAGATCGGGTTCGACACGTGGGTCGAGATCGCGACCGACGACGCGATCCTCGCGCGGCCCGATCTCGCGAAGAAGCACGTCACCTACGACGTCGAGGGCGTCCCGCACCTGCGCCTCGCTCCCGACGGTCGCTGCCTCGCGCTCCGCGGTAGCCTCGGCGAGCACGTCGCGTGCGGCATCTACCACGTGCGTCCCTCGCCGTGCCGCACCGTCCAGCCCGGCGACGACCTCTGTCACCGCTATCGCCAGGAGCACGGCCTGTAGCCGGCAACTCGAGTTGCCTGCGCCCGCCACTTCGCGCGGTTAGCGCGGCCCGATCAGTGCAGCGACACGCCCCATGCGCAGCGTCGCCCTCTTGCTCGCCCTGTCCGCCTGCGCGGTCACGGGCGACGACGTCGACGACGAGGTCAGCGACGGCAAGGGCGACCGCAGCGGCGGCTCGCGCTTCGACGAGGTCGACCCGACGCACTCGACCAAGACGTTCCGCGAGTACATCAACAAGGCGCTCGACAAGCTCGACGCGCACGACTCGCAGCTCGCGCGGCTGACGCTGTGGTCGATCGAGTCCGGCTTCGTCAAGATCGACGAGCTTCGCGACCTAACGTGCGCCGACTTCGAGCGCGTGCGCGCCGACCTCCCGGACGCGGACCTCGAGCCGTCCGATCGCGCGACGCTCCACGCTCGCAACTCCGCCGCGGCGAAGGCGATCGAGAACGAGCTCGACGGCTACATGTGGAGCAACCGCATCTACGTCTCGCGCGGACAGACGCCCCAGCGCCTCGCGGCCACGCTGATCCACGAGACGAACCACGTCCTCAATCGCTCCGAGGTCGGCTACTACGACGATCTGCCGACGTCCGCCTTCATCCACGAGTACCGCGCCTTCTACGCCGAGTCTCTGTTCGATCCCGAGGAGTACGAGGGCGTCGACATCGCCGACTACGTGATCGAGAACTACGAGCTCGATCGCTCGAAGATCAACCCCGCGATCCTCGCGATGCCGCTCACTCCACGCCTCCTGCCGGACCCCAAGGGATGGAAGCTGCGCAACGTTCGCGCGGACAAAGAAGTCCTACCCGACGTCTGCCAGTGATCCCGTTCGCCTTCTTCGGTGCCGGAGACGCGAGCTACTTCGAGGAAGCATCGCTGACCGTCGTGTTCGCGACTCCGCCCTCTCCGTCGGCGAAGAAGAAGATCGAGGCGGGGATTCCGGCGCCGCTCGAGCGCGAGCGCTGGACGAAGCGCACGCTGTTCGTCGCGACCGATGACTACGCGCTCACCGGCCGGAAGAGCTTCACCGCCTTCAACGCGGCGATCGAGAAGTGGCTCCTCGCCGCTCACGCGATCGTCCCCATCGACTTCGCCCTTCGCGCGGAGGACAGCGAGGCCACCACGACCTTCTCGCAGTGGCATCGCGACAGCATGGCGATGTCGGTCGACCTCCTCGCCGCGTTCGCGAAGCGCTACGACGACGGCGAGACGCGCGCCTGGGCGAAGTCCACGCTGCTCGACATGATGCGCGGCGCCGGCGTCGCGATCCCCCGCAAGCTCGATCCCACGCCGGCATGGCGCACCGCACTCGATGCCGGCGACGCGAAGACGTTCGGCCCGTCGATCTGGAAGCACGACGTGGCGCTCCAGCTCGCGCTCGATCCCACGAACGAAGCGCACCGGCGCGCCGTGCTCGATAGCCGACCCAAGCTCCGCGAGTCGCGCATCGACACGCACATCCTCACGATCGCGATCTACGACGCGAGCCCCAACGGCCAGCACGCGATCGATCAACTGCTCGCCCGTGCGGCCAAGAGCCCCGCGTTCGCCACGCTCTGCGCGACCACCGCCTGCCAGTGCATCGAGGATGCGCCGGCATGCGCGGACACCGCGTTCGCCGTCCTCGATGCGCTCGTCGCGCTTCCCACCGCGCACCCCATCGTCGTCGAGAATGCGTTGTTCGCGGTCGAAGCGATCGGCGCCGCAAACGTCGATCGCGCGCGCGTCGACCGCTACTGCACCCTCGCACGCAGCAAGGTCGGCGAGTGGAAGCAGCTGGCTCCGTACCTGAAGCGCCTCGGTCGCTAGACGAGCACGACGTCCGCCGCCGGCACGCCGCCAAAGCTCGTGTTCCACGCGACCGCGTACCCGGTCACGCCGCGCAGCACGACGCGCGCTCCCTCGTCGAGCGCACCCGGCGCCACCGTCCACTCGCCGATCACGTCGTCCTCGTAGCAGGTCGCGCCGACCACGAGCGTGTCGCGCCCCGTCCCCGGGTGCGGCGCGTTGCCCACGAGCTCGACCTGGCTCCATCGCAGATGGCAGCTGCGCGACAGGTCCACTACGCGCAGCGATCGGTCCGCGAGCTCGCGCGCACTCACCACGCGCCCGCACGCGAACCCCGCCTCGCGCGCGATCGCACGCCCCGGCTCGACGATGATCTCGATGTCTGGCACCGCAGCCCGCAGCTTCGCGAACGCTGCGTCGATGTCCGCGATCGCGTGCCACGCACCGCCAACGTCGAGAAACCGCGGCGCGATGTCAGCCAGTGCGAGCGCCGCACGCGCGGTCGCGACGAACCGCTCGGCGCTCGTCGCGGTGATCGGACCGTGATGGACGTGCAGGCCCACCGGGCGGCCGTCCGCTGCACGCGCCATCGCGCGAACGTCGTCGGCGCTCTCGACGCCGAACCGCGACCGGCGGTGCCCCGTCCCGTCGAGCACGGCGCCGATCGCCGGATCTCGACCCGTGATGGACGCCGACACGCGAATCGCGATCTCCGCATTCGCGGGCGCGCGCTCGACCTGCGCCACCGTCTCGCAACCGACGATCAGCCGCTCGCGGCGCTCCGCACTCGCGCGGCCCGTCGGATCCACGATCGACAACACGCGGACGCTCGGCAGCGCGGCCACCTCGCCCGCGCTCGCCGCATCGAAGCCATCGCAGTGCTTCGCGGCCATCGCCCACACCTCGGGGTGCGGAAACGACTTCGCCGCGAACAGCGCCGTGATGCGATGCTCGCGCGCGGATGCCGCGAGCGCGCGGAGGTTCGCCTCGAGCCGCGCACGATCGAAGACGAGCGCCGGTCGCTCGCAGCGAGCGATCGCGCCTGCGACGGCATCGGGCAGATCGGATCGCACGCGTGGACACTATCGTGTTTCGGACAGCGTCCCGTGTCTTGTTGTTCCTCGTGCAGTGTTCGCAAGCAGAGCACCGCATGTCGGGGACGGCTGCCGCGTCGGCGGTCCATCGACGCGCTCATCTCTCGCGCGTGGGTGCGGGCGCCGTTCATCGATCGTTGCGACCGATCGTGTCGCTGATGGTCGCGTCGCCGATGGCCCGCTGTCGATAATCGCGTCGTCGAGGATCGCGTCGTCGAGGATCGCGTCGTCGAGGATCGCGTCGTCGATGGTCGCGTCGTCGATGGTCGCGTCGTCGATGGTCGCGTCGTCGATG
>CAZUAR010000003.1:0-56417 GCA_964617845.1 uncultured Kofleriaceae bacterium
AGGTTCTCGCCGTGATCCTCGGCGGGGTGTCTGTCGTCGTCACGACGCTCCATGCCGGGACCTTATCGCCTCCACATGGGCGGGCGCTAGACTGTGGAATGGCAGCGACGACCACGGCATCGACTCGACGAGTTGTTGCCGCGGCGTTGGGCCTGCTGGTCCTCGGCACGATCGGCGCGGTGCAAGCCGCCCGCGCCGGCGCCTCGTTCATGTTCGACCTCGAGCAGGTCACCCCCGCGCTCGCGCGCGCCGAGCCCGCGCTGCCGGATCCGCACACGCCCCGCCTCGCGCGCCGCGTGTTCGTGGTGATCGTCGACGGGCTCGGGTTCGATCGCAGCTACGAGCTCCCGTTCCTCGACGATCTGCGGCGGCGTGGCGTCGATGCGGAGGCGAGCTCGCACTACCCGACGTGGTCGCGCCCGAACTACGTGTCGATCCTGACCGGGGTGCCACCGATGGCGAGCGGCGTGCGCACGAACCACCACGCGACGCCGGTGACGCTCGACACGTTGATGGACCGGGCGCACGCGGCGGGGCTCCACGACGCGAGCGCGACCGACTACGACGTGCTGCCGCGCTTGTTCCTGCGCCGGCGCGGCGACGCGCGGATCCCCGTCGAAGCGATCGAGCTGGACGACGAGGAGGCGAACGTGCTTGTGCCGGATGCCGACCTCGTGTCGCCGTTCGACGACGCGCGCTACGCGCCGTGGCCCGGTGGGTTCTCCGAGGCAGGTGCGGCGCTCGCCGAGGGAAACGCCGAGCTCGTCATCATGCTCGTCGGCGCGGTCGACGCCGCCGGCCATCAGCACGGCGCCGCGAGCGAGGAGTACCGCATCGCCGCTGAAGGCGCCGACCGCGCGCTCGCCCGCGCGCTCGGACGCGTCGACCTCGCCGAGGACGCGATCGTCATCGTCGCCGATCACGGTCACACGGCGCGCGGTGGACACGGGGGCGTCGAGCCCGAGGTCGTCGCGGTTCCGTTCATCGCCGCGGGCGCGGGCATCGTGCCGGGTGCCACACCGCGTGACGCTCGACTGATCGACGTCGCGCCGACGGTGTCCGCGTTACTCGGCATCCCGGCGCCGGGGCACGGCCTCGGCCGCACGCTCGTCGAGATCCTCGCGCTGTCTCCCGAGGACGCCGCGAGGCGCCGCGCCGCCGACGATGCGCGCTTGACCGCGACCACCGCGATCGTCGCCGCGGCCGAGGCGCGCGCCGCGGTCGCCGTGCTCGCCCATCGCGCGGGTCGCTTCGCGCTCGTCGCGAGCGGCGTGGGCCTCGCGATCGCGCTCGCCATCGTACTGCGCCGGCGCGGCGTGCTGAGCTTCGACGGGCGCGTGTTGCTCGTGAGCGTGCCGGCGTTCTTCATCGTGTACTACGCGTTGATCGGCCTGCTCGGTCAGCGCTTCTCGCCGTCGCTGTTGCCCGCGCAGGGCCACCTCGCCGGAACGTTGATCCGGTATGGCCTCGCGGCGACGGTCGCCCAGCTGCTCGCGAACCTGTGGGCGCTGCGCAACAAGCCGACGCTCGCAGATCGCCTCGCGAGCGCGAACGGCATCGCGTGGGTCGGCCTGCTGCTCGCGGCCCTCCCCGCCGGTCTCGCGTGGGCGGTGTTCCCGCCGCCGTACGTCACCCTGCCCGGCCCCGCGTGGCTCGTGATGATCCCGGCGGTGCAGGTCGCCGTCGCGTGCGCAGCCGTGACGTTCGCGCTGACCCTCTCGATCGAGGTGATCATCTTCGCGTCGCGTGCGTGGCAGAGACGTAACTGACACCGCGCCCGGGTCCGCCGGTGCCTCGTTGGCACGCGGGTGCTTCGCTCGCCACTGGCATCGCGGAGTTAGCGCTTGGCGCGCCGCTTGGAACAGCGTGCGGCCATGCGTGTTCGTGTTGCGGCTGTGGTGACCGCGTCGCTAGTGGCTGGATGGCTCGCGTCGGTCGCGAGCGCCGAGACGTCGAGCGAGCTCGAGGCGCCCGGTGAGGACGAGAAGCTCTACAGCTGCAAGAAGAACCAGGGCTCGATCGAGGTCACGTTCAAGCCCGAGACCGAAGTGAAGGACCTCGTCACGTGGGTGATGGGCTTCACGTGCAAGAACTTCATCTACGCGCCGCACATCGTCGCGCAGGGACGCAAGCTCACGATCGTCGCGCCGTCGAAGATGACCGCCGGCGAGGCGTATCGCTTGTTCCTCGCGTCACTCGCGACGCTGAACCTGACCGTGGTCCCGCAGGGCAACATCGTGAAGATCGTCGAGTCGAACACGGGCAAGCACCTGCCGGTCCCGCTGTACAAGAACGGCGCTCCCGACGACACGGATCAGCTCGTGCGCTACGTGATGCGGCCGCAGTACATGCAGGCCGACGCGCTCGCGAAGGCGATCGGCAGCGTGAAGAGCGATCCGGGCGAGATCACGGTCGCGGGCTCGCTGCTCCTGATCGTCGACTACGGCAGTCACGTGCGCGACATGCTGGCGATCGCGAAGCTGATCGACGTGCCGAGCGGCAGCGAGGGTGTCTACACGATCCCGCTGATGCACGCCGATGCGACCAAGCTGATGCCCAAGCTCACGGCGATCCTCGGCATGGACGGCGGGGCGGCCCCGGTCACCGGCAAGCCCGGCGCTCCACCGTCGACGGACATGACGGCACAAGGCGTCGCGCCGTCGAAGATCCTCGTCGACGAGCGGACGAACACGCTGATCGTCGCGGCGAGCGCGGCGGCCTACGAGCGCGTGAAGGCGCTGGTGCAACGGCTCGATGTCGCGCTCGACATCGAGGGCGGCATGTCGATCCACGTGTACCCGCTCGGCAGCGCGATCGCCGAGGAAGTCGCGAAGACGCTGAACGAAGCGATCCAGAAGACGCAATCTCCGTCGGGGACCGCCGCTCCTGCGCGGTCGAGCACGCCGCTGCCGGCATCGCCTGCCGCGGGGCTCGGCGAAGGGATCGACGGGCGCGCGCAGGTCGTGGCCGACAAGCCGACGAACAAGCTCATCGTGGTGTCGAGCGGCCGGGACTTCCTCGCGATCAAGGAGGTGATCAAGGAGCTCGATCAACCGCGACGCCAGGTCTACATCGAGGCGCTGATCCTCGAGGTGAACATGGGCAACGTCACGGAGCTCGGCGTGAGCGCGCACACCGGGACGTCGTACACGGACAGCGACGGCAAGACGTCCGCGATCGGCCTCGGCGGCACGCAGCTCGGCAACGTGAGCTCCGCAAACCCGTCCTCGATCATCAACGCGACCGGGCTCGTCGGAGGCTTGATCGGCAGCACGATCCCCGGCGTGAAGGATCTGCTCGGTCAGAGCATCCCGTCGTTCGGCGTCCTCGTGCAGGCGCTCGCGAATCGCACGAACACCAACGTGCTCTCGGCGCCGAGCATCATCGCGCTCGACAACGAGGAGGCGAAGTACAAGGTCGGCGTCAACATCCCGTACTCGAGGGGCGTCATTCCGACGACGACGGTGACGCAGAACGCGCCGGTGAGCACGAACGTGGATCGCAAGGACCTCGTGCTCGAGCTGAAGATCAAGCCGCACATCTCGACGGGCGATCAGGTGCTGCTAGAGATCTCGCACGAGGCGAACGACTTCGGCGAGGACCTCGCGCTCGGCCCGAGCTGGGCGACGCGCGGATTCGAGACGCGCGCGGTCGTGAAGGATCAGCAGACCTTCGTGCTCGGCGGGCTGATGCAGGAAAAGGACATCTACCTCGCGCAGCAGGTGCCCGTGCTCGGCGACATCCCGCTGCTCGGTCACCTGTTCAGATACTCGAAGAAGACGAAGAAGAAGACGAACCTCATCATCATGCTCACGCCGTACATCATCAAGGATGACCTCGAGCTCGAGGCGATCCGCGAGCGCAAGATGCGCGAGCACGAGGAGTACACGCAGTCACTGAGGACATTCGCCGAGCTGCGCTATCAGCCGCGCATCGACTACCGGCGCAAGCGCGGGCTCGTCGAGGAGATCAATCGTACGGTGATGCAGGTCGAGGCGGACACGGAGGCAGTGCAGCTCCTGAAGCGCCCGGAGCCGATGAAGTCGGGCCCCGTTCAGGCGTCGCCCGAGTAGACCGACCAGCGGCGCACCTTGACCGCGTCGGGCAGCGCCTTCGACGTGTACTCGAGCTCCTCGACGGTGGCGTTCTGCGACGCGATCAGCTCGGGCACGCCGGCGGAGCGATACGTGGTCTCGCTCATCGCGATCTGGTAGCCCTCGGCCAGCGCCTGCAGCTTCGCGGCGATGTTGACGGTGCCGCCGAAGAAGTCGGCGTTCGCGTTGAGGCGCACCGCGATGCATGGACCGGTGTTGAGCGAGATGCGCAGGCGGATCGGCGTGTCGGCGCGGTCGGGATGGAACGCCTGGTGGATCTTGTGCGACGCGCGAACGGCGTCGACCGGCGAGCAGAACGTCGCCATCACCGCGTCGCCGATCGTCTTGACGACCGCGCCGCGGCACTCCGCGACGATCGCGAACACCTCGTCGAAGTGCTTCTTGATCTCGATGAACGCGCCCGGATCGCCGCGGGATGCGTAGAACGCCGTCGAGCCGACGACGTCGGTGAACAGGAGCGTCTGCTCGCCCACGCCGAGGCGAACGTCGGCGCCGATGTAGTCCGCGCTGAACAGATCGCGGAAGTCCTGGAACGAGAGCAGCTTGCCGGCGCGCAGCGCGTGATCGCTCCACGTCGCCGTCTCGATCTGGAACTGTGCCGGTCGATCCGTGTCGTTGATCAGCTCGATCTTCGCGCTCGTCTTCGCGCGCACGATCTCGCGCTCGGGCAGCATCTTCCACGGCACGACATCGGCGCCCTCGTCGCCGACGTCGAGGTACCAACCGCCCTTGTGGTCGCGCCACACGACGTAGCGACCGGGCTCGAGGTTCGGTTCGACGGTGACGGTCTCGCCGGCCGGCACATCGATCTGCACGCGGATGTGATCCTTCTTCGCGGGCTCCGCGCTGCAGTAGACGACGTCGGGGACATCGCGGATCGACGAGTGGACGTGGAACGTCACCTCGACCGTCTCGATCTTGTCCGTCGTGAAGTCGACGTTGCACGCCTCGCAGTGCGCGTGCGCCTGGAGCGATGACAGCGTGTCGAGCTCGTCGCGCACGCCGCGGCAGTGCGGGCACACCGTGTCCCACGACATGCGCAATAGACCTTGCCGCGTCGCGTGGAGCGCCACGCGCAACAGGTCGTCCTCGGGGAGCTTCCACACGCGCGCTCGCTCGCGGATCTGGATGCGATGCAGCTCGACGTCGTCGCCCGTCTTGATCCAGTCGATCAACGCGTCGACGCTCTCCGGTGGCAGGCCCTCGTCGACGAGCGCCTTGCGCTGCGCGTCGAGGCGCTGCAGCGCGTCCTCGGTCAGCGTCGGTGGCGGCAGCATCAACGCGGCCGGACGCAGTCGATCGAGCTGCTCCGCGAGCGCGGGGATCACGCGGCGATACGCGCGCTCGATCGTCGGGAAGCCGAGCCGGATCGCCGCCGAGCCAAACGCACCGCGCGGGATCGCGCCGAAGTAGAGAGACAGGCGGCAGCCCGTCGGCGTCGGATCGACGCGATGGATCGCGTACATCACCTTCATGAAGCCGCGGTCGTAGAGCCGCGTGCAGGTGAGCCACTGGTTCGCGACCCAGTTCCACGGCACCTCGCACCACTCGTGCTTCACGCCGCCGGGCTTCGCGGTGCCGAAGCGCTTGCCGTCGCGCTCTTCGAAGAACATCTCGGCCGTCCCGAGGGCGCGGTTCATGCGCGAGGTGTCCGCGATGTGCGGCCAGATCGCCTCGGGCGTGCATGGCAGGTCGAACGTCCACAGCCGCTCGATCCGCTTCTCCTTCGCGTACTGCGCGGGATACGGATGCAGCTCCAGCAATCTCTCGACGGTGAGCGCGGGCCCGCCGTTCCCTGCTAAGGTCGACTTCGAGGTCGCCATGCCCACGACAGTGTATCGCAGCTGTCCGCTCTGCGAAGCGACGTGCGGCGTCGCCATCGAGCTCGACGGAAACAAGGTCGTCAGCGTTCGCGGCGACGACGACGATCCGTTCAGCAAGGGGTACATCTGCCCCAAGGGAACCGCGCTCGCCGATCTGCACGAGGACCCGGATCGCCTGCGCCGTCCGATGCGCCGCGACGGCTCGACGTGGGTCGAGATGGGCTGGGAAGAAGCGTTCGATCTCGTCGGCGCGAAGCTGAACGGGATCCGCAAGGCGTATGGCCGCGACTCGATCGCCGTCTATCAGGGCAACCCGGCGGTGCACAACCTCGGCCTCCTCACGTACGGCCAGCTGCTGCTGCGCTCGCTCGGTACGAAGAACATCTACTCCGCGACGTCGCTCGACCAGCTCCCGCACATGCTCGCGGCGCTGAAGATGTTCGGCAACCAGATCCTGATGCCGGTCCCCGACGTCGATCGCACGGACTTCATGATCTGCCTCGGCGCGAATCCACTCGCATCGAACGGCAGCATCATGACCGCGCCCGACATGCGCGCGCGGCTCAAGGCGATCCGCGATCGCGGCGGACAGGTCGTCGTGCTCGACCCTCGTCGCACCGAGACGGCGGAGAAGGCCGATCGCCACCTGTTCATCCGTCCGGGCACCGATGCAGTGCTGCTGCTCGCGATGGCGAACGTGCTGTTCGCCGACGGCCTGCGCCCGACGCGCGTGCAGCTCGCGGGCGTCGACGAGCTCCGTCTCGCGGCGCAGGCGTGGACACCGGAGCGCGCCGCCGCGATCACCGGGATCGACGCCGGTGACATCCGCGGCCTCGCGCGCAAGCTCGCGTCCACGCAACGCGCGGTGCTCTACGGCCGCATCGGCGTGTGCACGCAGGAGTTCGGCGGGCTCGCCGCGTGGCTCTGCTACGCGATCAACGCGCTGACCGGGCACCTCGACGAGCCGGGCGGCCTCATGTTCACCACGCCCGCCGTCGACCCGATCCCGCTTGCGAACATGATCGGCTACGACGGTGGCTTCGCGCGGTGGCGCTCGCGCGTCAGCGGCAAGCCCGAGTTCGGCGGCGAGCTGCCGATGACCGCGCTCGCCGAGGAGATCGAGACGCCCGGCAACGGCGAGGACAAGGTGCAGATCCGCGCGCTGATCACGAGCGCGGGGAACCCGGTGCTCTCGGCGCCCGGCGGGCCGCGGCTCGAGAAGGCGTTCGCCACGCTCGACTTCATGGTGTCGATCGATCCGTACCTCAACGAGACGACGCGCCTCGCGAACGTGATCCTCCCGCCCACGTCGGTCCTCGAGCGCTCGCACTACGATCTCGCGCTCAACGCGTTCGCCGTGCGCAACATCGCGAAGTACTCGCCGCCGACGTTCGAGCGCGCCGCCGACGCCCGTCACGACTGGGAGATCTGCCTCGCGCTGTGGCGGCGCGTCGGCCTGCCGAACCGTCTCGGACCGGGCGCCAAGCTCGTCGAGCGGCTCGCGAGCGCGCTCGGCCCCGAAGCGGTGCTCGAAGCGGGCCTGCGCGCCGGTCCGTACGGGATGTTCCGCGGCGGCCTCTCGCTGGCGAAGCTGCGCGACAAGCCGCACGGCATCGACCTCGGACCGCTCGAGTCGCGCCTTCCCGCGCGCCTCGGCACGAAGGACAAGCGCGTGCACGTGGCGCCCTCGATCTATCTCGCCGACCTCGCGCGCCTCGAGAAGCGCATGGGACAGCCACCGTCGGGGCTCGTGCTGATCGGCCGCCGCCACCTCCGCAGCAACAACTCGTGGATGCACAACAGCGAGCGGCTCGTGAAGGGCCCCGATCGCTGCACCGTGATGATGCACCCCGACGACGCCGCCGCCCGCTCGCTCGGCGACGGCGCCGTCGCGCGCGTGTCGACGAAGACGGGCGCGATCGAGCTGTCCGTCGAGGTCACGGACACGATGATGCGCGGCGTGGTCTCCGTGCCGCATGGCTGGGGTCACACGCGAAAGGGCTCGCGCCTCCGCGTCGCGGAGTCGGTGCCCGGCGCGTCCGTGAACGACATCGTCGATCCGTCGATCATCGACGAGCTGAGCGGCACGAGCGCGCTCACCGGTCAGCCCGTCGAGGTGCGCGCCCGATGACCGAGTCTCTCTACGACAAGATCGGCGCCGACAAGCTCCGAGCGGTGATCGCGGACTTCTACGATCGCGTCTTCGCGGACGTGATGATCGGCTTCATGTTCCAGGGCAAGTCGAAGCAGCAGCTGATCGACCGCGAGTGGGAGTTCGCCGCGAACTTCCTCGGAGCCCGCGACGTGAAGTACACGGGCCGCCCGCTCCGCGCGGCGCACGCGAACCACACGATCTTCGGCGGACACTTCGAGCGCCGCTTGCAGATCCTGCGCGAGGCGATGCGCGATCACGACGTCGACCCCGACGTGCAACGCTCGTGGATCGAGCACACGAACGCGCTGCGCGCGCAGATCACGCGCGACAAGGGCAGCGAGTGCAAGGACACCGCCGAGGATCGACCGAAGCTCGCGAGCCCCGTCGACCCGGACAAGCCGATCAAGCTCGGCCGTCGCTAACCCCGACGCAGGCATCAGCCCGCGAGCACGGACAGCTTCGGGCTGCGCACGCCCCTGCTCGCGGGCGGGAGCGCGGGCAACGACGTCGACGGTGTCGGCTCCGGCAGCAGTAGCGGCGCGCCCTTCTGCGAGCGCCACCCGTCGAGCTTCGATGCGTGGTGCGCGTACGCGATCGGACACTTCGACGCGCAGGGCTTGGGCGCGTTGAACGCGGCGCGGATGTGCTCGACCGTGTAGTCGAGCAGCGGGATGCCGCCGCCCGCTTCCATCCGCGGCTGACACAGGTGGACCTTACCGTGCTCGTCGACGAGGAACGTGCGCGCGCCGGCGCGGCACTTCCACTCCATCGTGCCGTTGTCGAGCAGCTTGCGCGTGTAGTCGTCGTCGAGGAACGACGGCAGACGGCGGCCGAGGTCGCGGATCTGATCGTAGGCGGCCCGCGTCTCGGGGTCCGGATCGATCAGCGCGCCCGTCTCGTCGCGGACGAGCGAGCAGTTCGAGTCGAAGCCGAAGTTGACGACCGTCTTCGCGACCTCGAGCGCTTCGGCGGGTGGCGAGGAGCCGAGGACGGTGTTGATGCGCACGTGAAACTTCGCGTGAATCGCGAGGAGGCGGAGCTTGGGCATCAGCGGCTTGAGCGACTTCTTGCTGACGTCGTTGGGCTTCGCGTTGTCGATCGAGAGCTGCATGCCGTAGAGGCCCGCGTCGTTGAGGCCCTCGATGATCTTCCTGGTGAGGAGGTAGCCGTTCGTGTTGAGGAACGGGACCATGCCCTTCTCGTTGACGTAGCGAACGAGCTCGATCGCGTCGGGATGGAGCAGCGACTCGCCGCCGGTCAGCGTGACGAACACCGACTTCAGCTTCGCGAGGTGATCGATGCGCGCCTTGAGCTCGGCGAGCGGAACGGGCTGGCTGACCTTGTCGTACTCGAAGCAGTAGCCGCACGAGAGATTGCAGCGGCGCGTGATCACGACATGGGTGACGAGCGGCCGATTGGTGTCGGCCGCCGCGGCGAGGACCTTCAGCAGGATCTTCGCGTCGCGCAGCGGCTGGCGCTTGCGCTGGAGCTTCGGCTGGATCGGGGTGGGTGCTTCGTGCCGCTGGGTCATGTGGTCGAACCTCTGCCAGGTCGGTGCCAGCCGCTAACCCATCGAGCTTGCTGGGTCGACGGCGACGAAAGGCAGTTCATTCGACGTCGAACCCCTGACGGTCTGACGGATCCGGAGCGCCACGAACGCCGGAACGATCACGAACGCGGCCACGACACACGTGATCTCGCCCAACAGTGACGCGAGCCCGAAGCCGCGGATCGCGAGGTTGTCGCTGACCAGCAGGGAGGCGTAGCCGATCATCGTGGTGATCGAGCAGACGAGGACGGTGCCGCCGGTCGAGCGCAGGGCCGTGCGGGGATCGGAGGCGGATGCGCGATCCGCGAGGTTGATCGCGTAGTCGACGCCGAGGCCGAGCGTGATCGGCAGCGCGACGAAGTCGAGGAAGTTGATCTTCAAGCCCACGAGCGCGCAGGCGGCGATCATCGCGAGCGTACCGGCGGCGGTGGCGGCGAGGACCGCATAGGCGCGGCGCGAGCGACCGACGACGAGCAGCACCATGACGACGAGGCCGGCGATCGCGATCGCGGTGACGAGCGGACCATCGCGGCGGATCTGCACGAGGACGTCGGCGAACAGCACCGAGGCGCCCGCGGTCGCGACCGGCTCGCCGTCCACGCGCACGCCGCGGATCGCGGTGGCGAACGCGATCAGGTCGCGGCCGTCGCGCTCGTCGAACGTCGGGCCCGGCTTGACCGCGATCACCCGGCCGAACGAGCCGTCGCGCTCCGTCAGCTTGGCGCGCAGCGCGGGCGGGAGATCGCCGGCGGTGAGCGCGCGCAGATCGTCGGCGGGTCGCAGCGCGAGCAGCTCGGTGAGAGCGTCGCCTTCGAGGACGGTCGCGGCGTCGTCGATCTGCGCGCGGAGCTCGGCGAGGATCGCGAGCTTCGCCGCCTGGTCCGGCGGGATGACATCCGCGATCGACGCGACCGGCCCGAGGATCGGCTCGGTCTGCGCGATCGCGCGCAGCTCGGCGACGGCGAGCGGCACATCCTCGACGCGATCGACGGCGATGAACGTCTGGCCCGCGATCCCCGCGAGCCCGCGACCGAACGTGTCGTCGCACAGCTCGAGCCACGCGTGGATGCGCTGCGCGTCGTCGGCCTGCGAGCGCAGCTGGGTCATGTCGTACTCGAACGGATCGTCGGTCGCGTAGCGGTACGTGACGATGCCCGCGCCGATCGTGAGCGCGCCTGCGATCGCGCACGCGACAGCGGGACGCCGGAAGCCGAACGTGCGCAGCACGATGCGGCCGAAGACCGGCGACGGCTCGCGCGTCTCCATGCGCGCGTAGCGGAGCACGAGCGCGGGAAGCAGCGTGAACGAGGCGATCCAGCAGACGAGCATGCCGATGCCGCCGATCCACGCGAAGTCGGCGAAGCCGCGAAACCGCGTCGCGCCGAGTGCCGCGTAGGCGATCGCGGCGCCGAGCGATGCGACCAGCGTCGGCCGCAGTGTGCCGGCGATCGCGCGGGCGAGGGCCGTCGGCGCAGGCGACGTCTTGCGCTCCTCGAGGAAGCGCGCGACGAGCAGGATGCCGTAGTTGACGCCGTTGCCCGCGATGATCGCGCCGAGGAAGGCGGTCGCCGCGTTGAGGTGACCGACGGTGAGCGCCGCGAAGCCGAACGCCACGAGCGTCGCGATCACGATGTTCGCGGTCAGCATCGCGAGCATGCGCGCGGACCTCAGATAGACCAGCAGCACGAGCGCGACGAGCACGAGGGTGATCGCGCTCGAGATCGCGATGCCGCGTGTGAGTGCTGCTTGCTCGACGAGCGTCCCTGGTGCGCCGCCGGCGAAGCCGATCTTCACGCCGGGAAACGTGCGCTCGAGCTGCGCGGCGAGCGTGGTGAGCGGTCGCATCAGGCGCTTGTCGCGATCGATGTCCGTCGCGCGAAACGACGTGCGGATCACCATCACCTGCGTGCGCGCATCCGCGCTGATGAACGCGGACTTCGCGAGCTTGGCCTCGGCGGCGCGCTGCTTCTCGCGCAGGTCGTCGAGCGCCGCCGTCGACGGTGGCGCCTCGTCGAGATCGATGAACAGCGGGTTCGCCTTCGCCTTCGCATCGGCGATGTGCTTCGCGAGCGCGTCGCGCGCAGCGACGAGCTCGGACATCGGCGCGAGCAGGTGGCGATTCGCGCCGATGTACGCGCGCAGCTCGGCGTCATCGCTCTCGACGCTGTCGACGAGATCGCGATCGAGGCCGCGGATGCCGGCGAGCAGCGGACCCGCGGCGGCCGCGCGGAGCTCCGGCGTCGGCGCGACGACGAGCGCGACCATCGTGTCCTTCGCGGGCATGCGCGCCGCGAGCGTCTCGGCGTCGCGGACGCTCGGAGCATCATCCGGCAAGAGGTGGGAAAGGTCCGCCTCGAGCGGGAGGTGAAACCGTACGAGCAACGCGGAGCCGACGACGGCCGCGATGGAAGCGAGCACGATCGCTCGCGTGTTTCGAGCGAGCCAGGCAACGTATCGAACCGATCGCGACGACATGAGCACGCGAACGAGGCAACGCCCATGCCACGCGCTCGATACGGCCCGACCACTGCCAACTCCCATGGCGGCGTGCACGCGCTGGTGAAGCTTCGACGCGTATGATGGGCAGGTGGACGAGGGGGCGTCACCACTTCCGTCGCCGACAGACCCCGTGCTCGGTCGCGTGATCGACGATCGCTTCGAGGTCCGCGGCGTGCTCGGACGCGGTGGGATGGGCGTGGTCTACAGCGCGTACGACAAGGCGCGCGGCCTCGAGGTCGCGCTCAAGACATTGCGCGGGCTCGCCCCCGACGCGGTCCTTCGGTTCAAGTCCGAGTTCCGCATGCTGCGCGACGTGAAGCATCCGAACCTCGTGCAGCTCGGCGAGCTGTTCGAGGCAAGCGGCACCTGGTTCTTCACGATGGAGCGTCTCCATGGCGAGACCTTCGTCGATTGGGTGCGCTCGACCGCCAGCACGGGCTCCGCGTCGTCGAGCGTCGGAGAGCCACCGTCGGACACGCCGGAGCGCATGCCCGCTGTCGAGCGACCGCGCGGCGCGACGGCCGAGGAGACGACGAAGATCGAACCGGTGCACGACGCGACGGCCGGGCGTGCGTCGATCCACGCGCCCAATCGCGCCCCGGCACCGCGGTGCGAGATCGATCGCCTGCGCGTCGCGCTCGTCGGACTCGCGAGAGGCCTCGCCGCGCTGCACGCCGCCGGCATCGTGCATCGCGACGTGAAGCCGTCGAACATCGTCGTCGAGCCGAGTGGACGCACCGTCCTGCTCGACTTCGGCGCGGTCGCCGAGCTCTACGCGACCGCCGCGAAGGACGAGGCCGTGATCGGCACGATCATGTACATGGCCCCGGAGCAGGCGCGCGGCGACGCGATCGGTCCGGCGGCGGATTGGTACGCGGTCGGCGTTCTCCTGTTCCAGGCGCTGACCGGTCGCTCGCCGTTCGGCGACATCGCGGGCCGCGAGCTCCTCGTCATGAAGCAGCACCTCGCGGCGCCGTCCCCGAGCACGCTGGTCGCGGGCGTGCCGGCGGACCTCGAGTGGTTGTGCACGAACCTGTTGCACGCCGATCCGAGGCAGCGGCCGCTCGAGGCGGAGATCCTCGACACGCTCTCCGCGAATCGCGGCGATGCCGTCGTCGCGATCCAGCGACCGCCGTTCGTGGGTCGCGAGACCGAGCTGGCCGCGCTCGACGCCGCGATCACCGCGAGCCGCGAGCGCACCGTCTGCGTGCTCGTGGAGGGCGAGTCCGGCGTCGGCAAGACAGCGCTCGTCGAGCGTGCGCTCGAGCGCGCGAGTGCCGAGCGCCCGCGACTCGTCGTGCTGCGCGGACGCTGCCACGAACGCGAGCGCGTCCCGTTCAATGCCGTCGACGGCGTGATCGATGATCTCGCGCGCCACCTGATCGCGCGCGGTTCGAGCTCCGTCCAGCGCGTGATCCCCGACAGCACGAGCGAGCTGCTCGCGGTGTTCGGCGCGCTCGGCGCCGTGCCCGCGCTGTCCGAACGCGATATCGCCGAGGGCGGCGCGTTCGGCATCGACGTTCGCGAGCGCGCGTTCACCGCCTTGCGCGACCTGCTGGGGCGGATCGGCAAGCGGCGCACGGTCGTGATCGCGATCGACGACGTCCAGTGGGCCGATGCGGACAGCGTCGCGCTGCTCGAGGAGCTCGTGCGCCCCGGCACGCGCGACAGCGCACCGATCTGCATCATCGCGACGCGACGGTCTCGCGAGGGTACGCAGATCGCGGATCGCATCGCGACGGCTGCCGAGAGCGCACGCACCCTCGAGCTCGGCGGCCTCTCGGCCACGGCCGCCGCCGAGCTGGTCACCCTCGTCGCCGCGGATGCGGACGTTGCGACCGCGCAGATCGTCGTCGAGAGTCGCGGCCATCCGCTGTTCCTTCGCGAGCTCGTTCGCCATCGCGGTCCGCGCACGATGCGGCTCGAGGACGTGATCTGGGAGCGCACGCACGCGCTCGCTCCTGGTGCGCGCGACCTGCTGGCGGCGATCGCGGTCGCGGGCTCGCCGGTGCCACGCCATGTCGCGAGCACGGCGGCGGGGATCCCGGACGCGGAAGCGGAGACCCATGTCTCCGCGCTCGTCGACGAGCACTTCGTGCGCGCTCACGGGCCGCGCCCGCAGGATGCGATCGAGCCGTTTCACGATCGCATCCGCTCGGCCGTGGTCGCTCACGTCCCGGCCGACGTGCAGCGGCGCCTGCAGGGACTGATCGCGCGCTCCCTCGAGGAGCTCGGTGCATCCGCGGCCGCGCTGCTCGAGCGGTTCGAGGCGGCCGGCGATCACGCGCGTGCCGCGCACTACGTGGTCGCCGCCGCGAAGGCAGCGCTCGACGCGTTCGCGTTCGGCCGAGCGGCGGAGCTCTACCAGCGCGCCCTCGCGACGACGCGCGAGCCCGAGCGACGCGGCGCCCTGCTCGTTCCACTCGCCGACGCGCTCGCCAACGACGGCCGCACCGCCGAGGCGGCGGAGTGCTACCTCGAAGCAGCGGAGCTCGAGACGGCTGACGAGACGCGCCAGCTCGATCTGTTGCGACGCGCTGCCGAGCGCTTTCTCATGGCGGGCCGGCTCGATCGCGGGCTCGCGACCGCACGCTCCGTCCTCGCCCGTGTCGACATGACGCTGCCGACGACGCGCGTGCGGACCGCACTCGGCATCGTGTGGAACCAGATGCGCATGCGGCGCGCGCTCGACTGGAAACCTCGCACCGCGACCGATCCACGCGCCATGCACGCCGATATCTGCTGGTCGATCGGCGCGGGCCTCGGAATGGTCGACACGCTCCTCGGCGCGTACTTCTCGGGTCGCGCGGCGCGCATCGCGCTCGAGGTGGGAACGCCGGCCCAGATCGCACGCGCCTTGTCATCGGCGACGATCGGCGCCGCGGTGCTCGGCCGGCGCCAGCGCGCGGATCGTTTGCTCGCGGCCGCGCGCCGTGCCGCCGACGACGACGGCACCGCGACGTCCGCCTGGTACGCGGAGCTCGCGCAGCTGGCGCATCACTTCGTCCTCGACAACAACTTCGCGCAGGCGTTCGACAGCGCGACGCGTCTCGAGCAGGAGTGGTACCGCGCGGGCCGCGGCCCCGGTTGGGAGACGGACGTCGCGCTTCACTTCGCCCTCTCGTCGCTGCAGATGCTCGGCCGCTACGGCGAGACCGCCGAGCGCGCGACCGCGCAGATCCAGCTCGCGAAGCGCAAGGGCGACCTGTTCCAGGACGTGACCTTCCGGGTGCGGTTCGCGATGCGCCACGTGATCGCCGATCGCGCGGACACGGCACGCGCGGACGTGCTCGACGCGCTCGCGTCGTGGCTGCCGGGCACCGACACGTTCGGCAACCAGCGCGCGTGGGGACTCTGGAGCCGGATCCGGATCGCGCTGTACAGCGGGTCCTTTGCGAGCATGGAGGCCGAGCTCGGCGCCGAGTGCCATCGCATGCAGCGCTCGCTGGTCGGGCGCATCCCGATCCTTCGCGTCGAGTGGCTGCACGCCTACGGCACGTACCTGCTCGGCCTCGCCCTGGCGGCACGCGCACGCGGCGCGCCGAGCGAGGCCCCCGCGCACTTGCGCGCCGCGGCGTCGGCCGCCGACAAGCTCGCGAGGCTCGACTTCCCCGGCGCGATGGTCGCCGCCACGACGCTTCGCGCGGCGATCGCGATGCTCGGCGACGATCGCGATGCGCGTCTCACGGCGCTGCGCACCGCGATCGCGGAGTCGACGAAGACCAACATCTTCGTCGCGATGTACGGCATCGAGCGGAGGCTCGGCGAGGAGCTCGGCGGCGCGGAGGGCGCGCGACTGCTCGCGGCGGGTGACGAGCGCGGGCGCACGGCGGGAATGGTCGTGCCGGAGCGCGCAGTCGAGGTGTTCTTCCCCAGCGGTCGGTTCGCCTGATGGCGTGACGGCTCGCGCGTTGGGCGGTACAAGTGCATCGTGCACGATCCGACGTTGCTCGATCACGACATCCTGCGGCTCTCGTCGGCGCTGTGGTCCGCGGTCAAGTCGCTCGGCGGTCCGGGCTCGCGCGAGCTGTGCAGTCGCATCGGCGCGGCCGCGATCGAGCTGCGCAGCGGCGACTTCGCGGGGGGCAGGCGCGCGTTCGGCGAGCAGGTCAGCAAGCTGAGCGAGGACGAGCTCGAAGAGTGCGCGCGCGCCTACGCGCTGTGGTGTCACCTCATGAACATCGCGGAGGAGCGGCACCGCTTGCGCGTGCTGCGAGAGCGCGGCACCGACGCGCCCGACGGGCTCGCGGCGTCGATCGACGCGCTCGTCGACGCCGGCGCGACAGAGGGTGATCTGCGTGGACTGTTCGATCGCGCGCTCGTCATGCCGGTGATCACCGCGCATCCGACCGAGGCGCGCCGCCGCTCGTCGCTGGATCACCTCGCGCGGATCACGAGCATCCTCGACGAGCTCGATCACGCGAACGGCTCGACGCCGACGACGAAACTCGCCGCCGAGGTGCTCGCGCTCCACGCGACCGAGGACGCACGCGCGCGCCGGCCGTCGCCGCTCGACGAGGTCGAGAACACGGTCGACGTGTTTCGGCGTTCGCTCCTGGACGTGACGCCGCGGATCTATCGGACGATCGAAGATCGCCTCGCGATGCGCTTCCCGAACAGCACGTGGAAGCTGCCCTCGTTCTTCCGCTGGGGCAGCTGGGTCGGCGGCGATCGCGACGGCAACCCGAACGTCACCGCCGCCGTCACGCGCGGCACGTTCGCACGCCATCGCGCGACGATCCTGAATCGCTACCTCGACGACGTCGCGGTCCTCGGCCGCACGCTCTCGCTGTCCTCGCTGCGCATTCGGGGATCGATCGCCGAGCTCGAGGCATCGATCGAGACCGCTCGCGCGCGCTTGCCCGAGGTCGCCGCGCACGCGCGCCCGCGAACCGTGCACGAGCCGTGGCGCGAGAAGCTCTGGTACATCCAGGCTCGCCTGCGCGCGACCCTCGACCGGCGCGACGAGGGCTACATCGACGCCGAGGTCTACCAGGACGAGCTCGAGCTCCTCGATCGCACGCTGCGCGAAGCCGGCTTCTCTTCGATCGCCGATCAGGAGCTGCGCGATGCGATCCGCCGCGTCGACGTGTTCGGCTTTCACCTCGCCTCGCTCGATGTCCGCCAGCACTCCAACGTCCACGATCGCGTCGTCGCCGAGCTCCTCGCCCGCGGCGGCCGCGCGGGCTACCTCGAGCGCGACGAGGCCGGACGCCGCGCGCTCCTCGGCGAGGTCCTCGCGCGCCCGATCACCCCGGAGCGCGACTGGGACGGCGTGTCGCCCGAGGGCCAGGAGCTCCTCGAGACGCTCGAGGTCGTCGGCCGCGCGCGCCGCGAGCTCGGCCCGCGCGCGTGCGAGCGCTACGTCATCAGCTTCACGCGCGAGGTCTCCGACCTGCTCGAGGTCGTGTTCCTCGCGCGCGCGGCCGGCCTCGCGCCGGGCGAGGTGCACCCCGTGCCGCTGCTCGAGCAGCTCGAGGATCTGCAGCGCGCGGGCGCGATCGCCAAGGATGTCCTCGCGCAGGAGACGCTGCGCGACGAGATCGACGGCGACTTCGAGGTGATGATCGGCTACTCCGACTCCGGCAAGCAGGTCGGCTACGTCGCGTCGACGATCGCGCTACGCGACGCGCAGATCGCGCTCGCCGCCGAGGCGGACCGCGCCGACGTGACGCTCACCGTGTTCCACGGCCGCGGCGGTGCGCTCGGTCGCGGCGGCGGCCCCGAGTCCGAGGCGATTCGCGCGCAGCCCACCGCCGCGGTGCGCGGCCGGCTCCGCGTCACCGAGCAAGGCGAGACGGTCACCGCGCGCTACGCGCAGCCCGAGATCGCCGAGCGCGACATCGAGCTGATGCTCTCGGCGGTCCTCGCCGCGAGCCGCGATCCGCATCCGACCGAGGACGATGTCCGCGACGAGGCCCTGCTCCATCGCGCCGCCGACGCCGCGCGCGACAAGTACCTCGAGCTCACGCGCGACGAGGACCGCCTCGTTCGCTACACCGTCGCGGCGACGCCGATCGAGGACGTCGCGCACCTCCCGCTCGGCTCGCGCCCCGCGTCGCGCGGCAAGGGCATCACGCTCGACACGCTGCGCGCGATTCCGTGGGTGTTCTCGTGGACGCAATCGCGCCACGGCATCCCCGGCTGGTTCGGCGTCGGCACCGCGATCGCGTCGCTCGCCAAGGAGCTGGGCGCCGATGGCGTGCGCGAGCTGTGCGGCCGCTCGAAGGCGCTGCGCGCGCTGATCCGCAACTGCGAGCTGTCGCTCGTACGCTCGGACATCGACGTCGCGCGCGAGTATGCGCGGCTCGCCGACGATCACGCGCGCGAGATCTTCGAGCTGATCGAAGCGGAGCACGCGCGCACGCGCACCGCCCTCGCCGACACGCTCGGCATCACGACACCGCTCGCGACGCGCCCGTACCTCGCGGGCTCGATCGAGCGGCGCAACCCGACGCTCGACATCCTCTCGCACGCGCAGATCGAAGCGATGCGCCGCCGCCGCGACGGAGGCGACGCGGACCGGCTCGCGCGGATCGTGTTCACGACGATCGGCGGGATCGCAGCGGGCCTGCAGACCGCCGGCTAGTCACGCCTGCTACGGGATCAGTTCCTGGAGGAAGTGCATGCCGTTGGCCTTGCCGCCGATCAGGCCGCCGACGAGCCTCGCGATCTGACGCGCCATCGGCGGCCCGTTCTTCGCGACCTTGCCGAGCGCCGACTCCGTGGCGGCGCGGCCCGCGTCCGTCTTCGCGAGCGTGACGAACGCGGCCGCGACGACGATCCGGCGCATCGCGTTCGTCTCCGAGTCGCGCAGCATGCCGGCGAGCTTCTCCGGCTCGTTCGTCTTCGCGTACGCGGCGGCGAGCGCGGGCAGCATCGCGACGCGAACGTCGTGCGACGGATCGGAGAGCAGCGGCGAGAGGAGCTGCGACGTCATCGCCGCGTCGCGATCGACGAGACCGATCGCCGCCGCGGCGGCCTGCGCGCGCTCGCGCTCGGCGCGCGACCCGAGCGCGCGCGTGAGCCGAGCCGCGACCGCTTCCTTCGGCGCGACGCGAGCGACGGTGGTCAGCGCGAGCTGGCTCAGCTCCGGGTTCGGATCGCGGACGGCGAGCGCGAGCGTGCGCTCGATGACCGCCGGCTCGAGCTTGTCCTTCTGCGCGGCGAGCCGCTCGAGGGCCGCCTTCCGCACCTGCGGATCCGGATCCGCGAGCGCCGCCGACAGCGTCTCCTTCGCGCGTTGCCCCGAGGCGAGCGCGGCGTCGACCGCCTCGACGCGCACGATCGGCGAGGAGTCGGCGACGGCGAGTCCGATCAGATCGCTCGCGCCGATCTGCCGCGCGGCGCGGAGGAGCGCGAGCTTCTCGGCTTCGTCGCCGCGCTCGAACATCTTCGACATCGTTGCCTGCGCGGTCTTCGGTGCATCGTCGCCGAGGCCGCCGACGGCGCGGATCGCGATCAACCGCACGTCGCGGTCGGAGTCGTCGAGCATCTTCACGAGCGAGTCACCCACGGCCTTGTTGCCCTTGGCGGCGGACATCGCGAGCACGCGCGCGGCGTCGGCGCGGATCTCGGCGCTGCCGTCGTTGACGAGCTTCCCGGCGATCATCACGCCGTTCTTCGCTGGGTCGGGCCCGTCGGCGACACACGCCATCACGAGCTTGCGAACCTCGACGGACGGATCGTCGGTCGACCGCGCGAGCTGCGTGCGTGCCCCCGCGCTGCCGGCGAGCGCCGCGTTGCACAGGCCCTCGACGCCGATCGGGTGGAGCGCGTCGTCCTCCTGGTTGCGCGCCGCGGACGTCAGGTACTCGATCACGATCGCGGGCTTCTTCTTCGCGAGCTCGGCGTACACGCGCGCTGCCTCGCGGCGCGGGCGGCCCTTCTCGCGCCACAGCTGTGCGATGCCACCGACGGCGACGCCGGAGCTGCCGCCGCTCTCGGCGCTGACGGCGAGGCCTCGCGCCGCGCCGATGCGCACGTTGTAGTTCTCGCCCTTCGCCATCTTCACGAGCTTCTCTTGATACGTGCGGCCCGCCTTGCCCGCGGCCTCGGCGGCGGCCGCGCGGACGTCGGAGTCCTCGTCGGCGAGCATGCGATCGAGCGCGTTCTGCGCGGCGAGCTTGTTCGTGCCGGCGACCTCGCCCCACGCGAGCGCCGCGGCGACGCGCAGCGGCTTCTCGAGCTTCTTGTCCTCGAGCATCGTGCCGAGGTCCCCGCCCGCGCGCACGGGGTCCGCCTTCGCGTACAGCGGTAGCGCGGCCGCGCGAACCGCGGGCGATCGCGACTGGAACGCCGAGCGCGCACTCTCGACGAGATCGGGCAGCTTCGGCAGCGGATCCATCTCGCGGAGCACACCGATCGCGTACACGCGCGCCTCGACGGGCGCCTTGTCGGATGCGACGAGCTTCAGGAGCTCTTCGGCCACGAGATCTGCGTTCTTCGCGAGCGCGCCCTTGATCTGCGTCTTCGCGCGGTCGCGCATCGCGGGCGTGGCATCGGCCTCGCCGAGCACCGCGATCATGCTCGCGACCGACGGTCCCTCGCTGTCCGCATCCGTGCGCTCGACGGAGACCTCGACCATCAGCTCGCGCTTGATCTCCGGATCGGGCCCCGACTCGAGCGCCTTCGCGAACAGCGCGGCACCTCGCTCGCCGAGCCCGCGCACCGCACCGAACGCGATGCGCCGCAGCTCCGGATCCGACGACGTCAGCGCGGCGCTGAGCTTGTCCTGGTAGGCATCGGTGCCGCGACCGGCGGCCGCACCGGCGACCGCGACGGCCGCGCGTTGCACGGCGGGCGACTGCGTCTTGAGCGCGCTCTCGACGAGCGCCACCTCCGTCGCCGTCCCACGGGCGATCGGCCGCAGCGAGGTCAGCAGCTCCGCGAGGTCCTCGGGGTCCTTCGCTGCTTTCGCGAGCGCGTCGAGCGCCTTCTCGTTTCCCGTCGTCGCGTAGTCGACGAGCCCGCCGAGCTGCGGCGCCATCAACGAGCGCAGCTGGGCGTCCCAATCGTCGGCATCGCCGCCGATATCGTGGCTATCGATCTTCTTCCACGCTTCCGCCGCGGCCATCGGCCTCGTGATGCCCGTGTCCGCGACCTCGTCGCCGAAGCCACCGGGCAGCCAGTGGAAGCTCGACAGCCCGGCGCGTCCGTAGCGAACGACGATGCGGTCGCCGCCCGCGTGCGGCTCGAGATCGAAGTAGACCTTCCCGCGCATCGCGAACCAGATGACGATCAGGATCACGATCGGCGCCGCCGCGATCGCGCCCGCGACCATCATGTAGTAGCGCTTGCTGCGATCGACGACGGCCTGCTCCTCGGGCGTGACCGCCGCGATGCCCTCGGTGCGCAGCGCGCGCAGCTCGCGCAGCTTGAGCCGCTGATTGCTCTGGGTCTTGCTGCCGAGGAGATCGAAGCCGCGTCGCGCGGCCGCGCGCGCTGGTGCCGTCAGCTCGCGCACGCGCGGGGTCAGCACCTCGTGGCGAAGCATCCACGTGTTGCCCGTCGCGTCGGCGCGGCAGATCACGCCGCGTTGCTCGAGCACCACGAGCGCTTGGCTCGTGTACGCGGGATCGAGGTTTACCTTGCGGACGATCGACTCCGCGGTGCGCGGCGCCGTCGTCGAGGCGATCTCGGCGCACAGCCGCAGGCCCGAGCGCTCGTTGCCGGTCGCGCGACATGCCTCGTGCAGCCACTCGGACTCGAGCTCCTCGGCACCGCCGGCCTTCTCGAGCGCGGCGCGCGTCGAGATCCGCAGGTCGCGCATCGCCATGCCGGCGATCTGCAGATCCGCGGCGAGCAGCGGCTGCCCGCGCGAAATGCCCTGCACCACCGCCTCGGCGAGCGCGGGATCCGCGGCGACACCCGACAGCGACAGCATGCGGTCGAAGATGCCGCTCGCCGCGCTGACGCTGATCCGCTGGAGCTCGTAACGCGATGACGGCGGGAACAACGATCCGGTGCGGCGCTCGAGGGCTCCGAGCAGGTGCTGGCGCTCGCTCGCGCACACGAACAAGAACCGCGCGCGACCCGCGCCGCGCGAGACCACGCGCTGATACAGATCGCTCAGCTCGCCGACGGCGCGCTCGTCCTGACACAGCAGATCGATATCGTCGACGACGAACACGAACTGCTGCCCCGCGACGGCGTTGGTCACCGCGCGCTGCGCGAACATCGCGGGCTGCTCGTTCGCGTTCGGTTGGATGCCGAACGCCGATAACCCCTGCGCGAAGCTCGCCGCGGGCTGGGTCAGGTCCTCGCACGCGAGCGCGACGATGCCGTGATCGCGCAGGTACGGGATCAAGCCCGCGCGCACGAGCGACGTCTTGCCGACTCCCGGCTCGCCGTAGACGAGCCCCGAGCGGAACTGGTCCGCGCTGACCATCTTCGCGATCTCGTCGCGCTCGGTCTCGCGACCGTGCCACACGTCGCGTTCGGCCTCCCCGAAAGGATCCAGCCCTCGCAACGGCGACACCGTTCCCGGATAGGTCGCGACCGCCACGGCGCAATCATACACAGAGATGTGGTCCGCTCGCCTGTTCGGTCCAGCGGGCTTATCGAAGTACGACAGCGTATGATCGCGGGATGCGGCTGATCGCCCTCGGAGGCCTCGTGATGCTCGCGGGCATCGCCGTGGCCTCCGCCGGAGGCGGTACACGCGCGAAGATCACGATCTGGGCCTCTCCGGGGCCCGCCTCGTCGGTCTACGGCGGCCTGAGCTACGGAGGATTCGCACCACCGTCGGGCGCGATGGTCACGCAACGAGTCGAGGTCGATGTCCCGGCCTCCGGAGATGTGCGGATCGGCGGGCTCGCGTCGACGCTGGATCCGGCGAGCGTGCAGGTTCGCGACCTGACCGACTCCGCGACGACGCTAGGCGAGCAGCGCTTCACGCCGGGCGCCGCGACGCCGACCGCGGTCATCACACGCCACGTCGGCGAGACGGTGACCGCGGTGACGCCGAAGGGCGATGTCACCGGCGTGCTCCGCTCCGCCGATGCGCAGGCGATCGTGATCGAGACCGGCGCCGGCGATCAGCGACGCCTGCAGGTCCTTCGTCGCGACTACATCCAGGACCTGCGGCTCCCGCCCGGTCCCGGCACCGATCGCGGGACCCTCGCGCTCCGGCTCGCCACGAGGACGCCCGGAAAGCACGCGCTCGAGCTGTCGTACCGCGCGACCGGCATGCAGTGGTCGGCGGACTACCTCGCGGTGCTCGACGCGGCGGGCACGTCGCTCGACTTCTCGGCGCTCGCGTCGATCAGGAACGCGACGGGCACATCGTTCGACACCGCCGACGTCACGCTCGTCGACGGTGGGCGAACGCCGGTGCGCTACTCGCTCGCGCAGCCGGTGAAGCTCGTCGCGGGACAGCAGGTGCAGGTCCCGCTCGTTCCCGCGCAGCGCAAGGCGACCGCAAAGACGCTGATCCTCTACGAGGCGATTCCCGACCTGTCCGCGGGCTTTCAGGGCTACGCGAACACCGACTGCACGCAGTACAACGCGAACACGGGTCCGGGCACGGCAGAGATCGCCGTCGAGGTCGAGGTCCCGACGAAGGACCCGCTTCCGGCCGGACGCGTCCGCATGTTCCGGCGCAACGGCGATCGCGTCGAGGTCGTGTCCGAGGAGCCGCTGCGCTCGCGCGCCGGCGCCGCGCGGATCCGCCTCGATCGCAGCTCGGATGTCGTCGGCGATCGCAAGGCGACCTCGTGCGTCAACGACGAGAGAGCTCGCACGCTCACCGAGCGCGTCGAGGTCATGGTCGAGAACAAGGGCAAGCGCGCGCTCGACGTCGTCGTGCGCGAGTTCGCCTGGCGATGGACGCTGTTCAAGATCTCCGCTGAAGATCAGAAGAGCGTGAAGGGTGGACCGCAGGCGTTCGAGTACCGGGTCGCACTGCCGCCCGGCGGCAAGCGCACTGTCGGGTACACGCTGGTGTACTCGTGGTGATCCGCGCCGGCGTTGTCGCGCTCGCGCTCGCGATCGGCGCGTGCGGCGGCACCACGCACGCCCTGCCGAGCGGGACCGCCGTCGCGACCGACGAGGTCACGCTCTATCGCGATCGCGCGCTCGTCAAGCACCGCATCGACGTGGTCGTGCCCGAGGCGAGCCACGCGACCGTGTCGTACGTCGTCCCCGAGGGCGTCTCGATCGATGATGTCGCCGTCGTCGATCGCGGAGCGGTGACCATCTCCGAGCTGCGGTCGCCTGTCGTCGAGGAGCCGGAGCCGGAGCCCGAGCCGCTCCCCGACGAGCTCGACGGCGAGAGGGATCTCGAGGAAGATCTCGAGCGAGCCGAGGCTCCCAGGCCCGCGCCACCCGAGACGCCGACCACGGTGACGTTCGACGTGACCGCGCCGAAGGCGGGCCGCTACTCGATCGCGATCGCGTACGTGACCGATCGCATCACCTGGAACGCGGCGTACACGATGACGACGACGCCGCGGCGCGAGCGCGCATCGCTGCGCGGCGCGATCGCGATCCGCAGCCGGCTCGCGGCGCCGTTGCCCGCGGCGCGCACCCAGGTCGTCGACGCCGAGCTCGGAGCGTGGCGCGGCCAGATCGCGGAGCAAGTCGGCGGTGCGCTGACCGGCGATGCGGCCGGGAGCACGACCCCGGCCGCGACCCCGCGCGTCATCGGTGATCTCGTCATCGCGAAGGGCGAGACGCGCGTCGAGCTGTTGCCGGACGAGGCGCCGCGCCCGATGCGCTCCGTCCTCGTCTACGATCCGATCGGCACGCGGCTCGACAACAGCAGCGCGCGGCCGATCCTCGACGCCACGCTCGGTATGGAGAAGGCCTCGACGCGCGTCACCGAGAGCTTCGAGGTCGTCCGTCCACGCGCGTCCAGCGAAGGGCTGCCCGCGGGTCCGGTGGGGCTGCTCGAGCGCCGCGCCGACGGTGCCCTCGTCGTCCTCGGCGAGTCGCGCCTGTTCGATGCCGCGACGCGCGTCGCGACGGTCGACACGATCGCGCTCGGGACCGCGGAAGGCGTGACCGGGTCGCGCGAGCGACGCGAGCTGTCGTACGACGAGGACGGCCGGCGCCTCGTCGAGGAGTTCGTGATCTCGATCAAGAACACCCGCGCGCATCCCGTCGAGGTCGTGCTGCGCGAGCACCTGTACCGCGGGCAGAACTGGACGCTCGCCTACCAGACCGCGAGCGAGCCGACCAAGGAGGGACCGCAGCAGATCTCGCTGCGGACGATCGCGCCGGCGCGCGGTGAGGCCAAAGTGCTCTACGTCGTCGTATACACGGGGTTGTGATCGCCAAGGTCGCCGGGCTGACGATCCACTACGGCAAGCGCGTCGCGGTGGACAACCTCTCGTTCGAGCTCGAGCCGAAACAGATCGCGCTCGTGCTCGGCCCCAACGGTGCGGGCAAGAGCACCACACTGTCCGCGATGGCCGGCTCGATCGTGCCGACCACGGGGACCATCACCGTCGCCGGACAGGACCTCGCGACCGCGCCGCGCTCCGCCCGCGCGAAGGTCGGCTTCGCCGATCAGCCGCCCGCGCTGTACGAGTTCTTCACGGTGCTCGAGCACGTCACGTTCGTCGCGCAGGCGCGCGGCAGCGACGAAGCGGCGGCGGCGGCGATCCTCGGCGATCTCGGCCTGTCGAAGATCACGCAGCGCCCGTGTCGCGAGCTCTCGTTCGGCATGCGCCAGCGCGTCGGCCTCGCGGCCGCGCTCGTCGGCCCCGTCGAGCTGATCCTCCTCGACGAGACGCTGAACGGCCTCGATCCGCATGCCTCGCGATCCGCGCGCACCGCCTTGCGCTCGGCAGCCGATCGCGGCGCCGCCATCCTGATGTCGACGCACCTCCTCGGCGTCGCGGAGCGGATGTGCGATCGCATCCTGATCATGGACAAGGGCAAGCTCGTCGCCGACAAGCGCGGCGATGAGGTCGCGGAGCTTCTCGCGAAGGGGCCGACCGCCGTCGAGGATCTCTACGTCTCGCTGATCGCCGACGAGGGTCCGACGTAATGGCGATCGCGGGCCGCGATCTCATCCGCTGGACGAACCTGTACGAGCGCCGGAGCAGCTCCGCGCTCTCGCGTCCGATCGCGATCATCGCC
Source organism: uncultured Kofleriaceae bacterium (assembly GCA_964617845.1). Taxonomy (GTDB): domain Bacteria; phylum Myxococcota_A; class Polyangia; order Haliangiales; family Haliangiaceae; genus JABFXX01. The sequence goes on from CAZUAR010000003.1 coordinate 26,230, forward strand.
GCGCTCGGCGCAGCGTTCGCCGGCTGGGTCGCGTGGCGCGCGCAGCTCTCGTACGAGGCGGGCAGCCACGCGTGGCTCGCGGGTGCATGCGTCGCGTTCATGATCGCGTTCATGCGCGTGCCGTTTCACCTCTACTGGCGCAGCGACGCGGCGCTGCTCGCGCAGCTACCGATCGAAGGCGACGCGCTGCTCGCCGCCGCGCTCTATCGCTGCGTGCGCGCGGCCATCGCGACCACGGTGATCGTCGCGATCGGAGCCGCGCCCCTGTTCGACCAGAACACCGACCTCGCGCTCCGCCACCTCGCGCTCGCTGGAACGCTCGGCGTCACGGCGGCGCTGTTCCTGCCCGCGGTCGCGCTGTTCGCCGCGCAGCTCGTCGCGCTCAGCGCCTCGGACGCGGTCGCTCAGCTCCGGTCCGCGACCGGGGTCGACGCTACTGTGAAACCGCCGACGCCGAACACCGCGCTCCTCGGTGCCCTGCCCGGCTTCGCGTCGACCGGCGTGTTCGTCGCAATCCTGTTATTGACGTCGTGGCTCACGGGCGGCACGCCATCGGCGCCACCCGCGATCACGCTCGGGATCCTCGGCGGTGTCTCGATCCTCGCGATCCTCGGCACGCGCAGCGGCACACCCCGCGTGATGGGCACGATCCTCCGCGACGTGTCCGCGCTCGACCGCCAGCGGCTCGCGACGCTCGAGATCCGCCCGCCCACGGCGATCGAGAAGGCGATCGCCAGGATGATCGGCGACGGCGCGCTCGCCTACTCGAAGGACGCGCGGCTGATGCGGCGCCGTTACCCGATGGCGTTCGCGCTCGGTGCGCTCGCGTTCCTCGTGCTCGGCATCATCGGCATCAAGCAACCGCTCGATCCGATGCCGTGGCTCGTCGCCACGCTGGCCGCGATGACCGCGTACGGTGTCGCCGTCGGTGGACGCTTGTATCGCCCGCCGATCGAGCTCGTTCGCCTCTCGCAATCGCTGCCGATCACCGAGGCCGCGCGACGCCGCGCGAAGCTCGCGTGGATCGCCGGCTGGTGGACGATCTTCGTGCTCGCGCCTGGACTGTTCGCCGCGCTTCGCCAGTCGTCACCCGTCGAGGGCCTCGCGCTCGTCGGCGGCGCCACGGTGATCGTGATCGGGTGCAGCATAATGCGGCAGCCGCGTAAATGAGTGTGAACTTCCGGTGAGGCGTCACCCACGATCACGCCAACGCGCGATGCTTCTTCGATGCGGTGGCTGCTGATCGTCGTGACGTCGTGGGCGGTCGCGACAAACGCGCGCGCCGACGAGCTCACGGCCGAGGAGGCTGCCGTCCAGATCCACGGGTTCGTGAGTCAGGGTGCTCTCTGGTCCACCGATAACAACTATCTCGCAAAGACCGAGCGCGGCAGCCTCGAGTTCACCGAGGCCGGCATCGCGCTGTCGAAGCAGCTCGACTCGCGCCTGCGCATCGGGTTCCAGCTGTTCACGCGCGACCTCGGTCCGTCGGGCAACTACGCCGCGAAGCTCGACTGGTTCAACCTCGACTATCGATGGCGAGACTGGCTCGGGATCCGCGCGGGTCGCACGAAGCTTCCGTTCGGGCTCTACAACGAGGTTGTCGACATCGATGCCGCGCACGCGGTGGTGCTGCTACCGCAATCCGTCTACTCGATGACGAATCGCGACTTCCTGCTCGCGCAGACCGGGATCGAGCTCTATGGCTACTATCCACTCGGCCGCGCGGGCGCGCTCGACTATCGCGCGTACCTCGGAAGCATCAACCTGGACCTCGAGGAAACGCCCTCGGTACAGATCCTCGGGATCGACGTTCCCTACGTGGCGGGCGGCCGCCTGATGTGGGAGATGCCGATCGAAGGTCTTCGCATCGGCGCGAGTCTCCTCACCGGACAGATCGACGGCGAGTTCCTCCAGTACGGCATGCCCGTCGGCCTGACCACCCGTCAGAAGGTCTTCCTCGCATCCGTCGAATACACGGCCGACGCGCTCGTCTTCTCTGCCGAGTACGGACGTGGCTACACGAAGAACACGCTCTCGATGCCGATGACGCCGGACATGGAGGTACCGATCACGACGGAGTCTGGCTTCTTGATGGCCACGTATCGGCTCGCGAGCTGGATCCAGCCCGCGATGTACTACTCGCTCGGGTATCCCGACATCGCGAAGCGCGGCGGGCGCGATGGTCGCCAGCACGACGCGGCCGTCTCGCTGCGCTTCGATCTCACGCCGAACTGGATCCTCAAGCTCGAAGCGCACAGCATGCGCGGCGCCGCCTTGCTGCAGGCGACGCTCAACGATCCTTCCTCGCTCGCGAACCGGTGGTACCTGCTGGCCGCGAAGACCACGGTGTACTTCTGATGCGCGCGGCGATCGCCCTGCTCGTCGTGTTCGCCGCCGGCTGCGTCGAAGCAGCGGCCGATGGCGACCGCGTGCGCGTGATCGTCAACGCGAAGAATCCGACGACGAGGGTCTCGAAGCAGTTCGTCGCCGATGCATTCCTCAAGAAGCGCACTCGCTGGCGAGGCGACGCGGCGATCCAGCCCGTCGACCTCGTGCAAAAGCACTCGGTGCGCGCGAGGTTCTCGCGGTCGATGCTCGATCGCGATGTCGCCGCCGTGCGGCGCTACTGGGCGCAGCTCGTGTTCTCGGGCCGCGGTGTTCCTCCGCCCGAGGTTCCCGACGAGGACGCGGTGATCGAGTACGTTGCAAAGAACTCCGGCGCGATCGGCTACGTGTCGGCGAGTGCGACGCTGAGCGGCGTCAAGGCCGTGGTGGTCGACTGACATGCGCATCGCTCTTCGACTCAAGCTGTTCATCCTCGTCGCGATCGCGATCGCATCGCTGCTCGTCGTGACGATCGCGTCATCGGTCTACGAGCAGCGCGTGATCGATCAGGTCGACAGCATCCGCGAGACATACCTGCCCAAGATCCGCTTGCGCCCGCAGCTACAAGCGGGCTTCGAGCGACTCGCGCGCACGCTGCAGAACGCGGTCGAAGCGAGCGACGCCGACCTGCTCGGCACCGCCGACGAGGAGCACACCCAGCTCCTCGCCGACGTGTCGGTCGCCAGGGATGCGCTGACGATGGGCCAGATCGCCGCGCTGCGCTTCGCGATCGCCGACTACTACTCCGCGGCGAGCGAGACAGCGCGCAAGCTCATCGCCGGACCGAGCGACGAGGCGGCGCTCGCGACGATGGCCGAGATGCAGGCGAAGCGCGCGCGAACGGCGTCGCTCATCGACGAGACCACGCAGTTCGACGATGCGAAGCTATCGAAGGCGTTCGCCCTGGCCAGCGAGCTGCAGAGTCGCGCGCACACGATCCGCCTCGTGATCACGACGTCGTGTCTCGTCGTGCTGTTCGCGCTCACGCTGTGGATCGGGCTCGGGCTCGGTCGCCAGCTGTCGCGCCTCGGCGCGGGCCTCCAGCGCTTCGGCGGCAACGACTTCAAGACCCCGATCGCCACCACGAGCAACGACGAGCTCGGCGCGCTCGCCGCGCAGGCGAACAACATGGCCGCCCAGCTGCAGCGCTTCGACGACGAGCGCGCGGCCGCCGCGTGGCTCGACGCCGGGATCGCCGGTCTCCACGGCGAGCTCGCCGGCACCCTCAAGCCATCCGAGGTCGCGGATCGTGCGGTCACGTACCTCGCGCGCTACATGGACGTGCCGATCGGCGCGCTCTACTTCGGCCACGCCGGCGGTCCGTTCAACATCCTCGGCCGCTACGCCGTCGAGAGCGCGCACCTCGAGCGCTCGTTCCGTGTCGGCGAGGGACTCCTCGGCCAGGCCGCGACCCGCACGCAGCTCACGATCGCCGACGCTGGTGACGACACGCTCGAGCTGCGCTCCGGCCTCGTCGCCACCAAGCCCCGCGCGCTCGCGCTCGTGCCGCTCGTCCACGCGGAGAAGGTGCGCGGCATCCTCGAGCTCGCCTCGCTGCGCGCCTTCACCGAGCGCGAGCGCGAGCTCCTCGAGCGCGCGGGCCCGACGATCGCCATCACCCTCGAGGTCGCGCTCGTACGCGCCTCGACCGAAGCGCTCCTCGATCAAACGCGCCATCAAGCGACCGAGCTCGAGCGCGCACGCGCCAACCTCGAAGCCAAGGCCGCCGAGCTCGCACGCGCGAGCTCCTACAAGTCGCAGTTCCTCGCGAGCATGTCGCACGAGCTGCGCACGCCGCTCAACGCGATCATCGGCTTCTCCGAGCTGATGTACGACGGCGCCGTCCCGCTCGACTCCGCGACGACCAGGGAGTTCGTCGGCGACATCCTGTCGAGCGGCCGCCACCTCCTCCAGCTGATCAACGACGTCCTCGATCTCTCCAAGATCGAAGCCGGCAAGCTCGAGTTCCACCCCGCTCCGGTCCGCCTCACCGCGCTGGCCGCCGAGGTGCTCGCGGTCCTCAAGACCGCCACCGCGAAGCAACACGTCACGATCGAGACCGCGATCGCACCCGAGGTCGACGCGCTCGTCCTCGATCCCGCGCGCCTCAAGCAGGTCCTCTACAACTACCTCTCCAACGCGATCAAGTTCTCCCCACCGCGCGCCACCGTTCACCTCCGCGCGATCGCCGAGGGCGCCGATCACGTCCGCATCGAGGTCGAAGATCACGGCCCCGGCATCAGCGCCGCCGACCTCGCGCGATTGTTCACCGACTTCCAGCAGGTCGCCGAAGGCGCGAAGAAAGCGGGCGGCACCGGCCTCGGCCTCGCGCTCACCAAGCGCCTGGTCGAAGCGCAGGGCGGCACCGTCGGCGTGCGCAGCGCGATCGACGCCGGCAGCACGTTCCACGTCGTCCTGCCGCGCGAGCTCCGCACCGACTCCGCGACGCTCGCCGTCGCGCCGATCGCGATCGCCCGACCCGGCGCCCCCACGATCCTCGTCATCGAGGACGACCAGGCCGATCGCACGCACCTCGTCGCCACCCTCGCGAACGCGGGCTTCTCCGTCGAGGCCGTCGGCACCGGCGCCGAAGCTCTCGCGCGCTGCCGCGAGCGCCGCTACGACGCCATCACCCTCGATCTCATGCTTCCGGACCTGCCCGGCCTCGAGGTCCTCGAGAAGCTGCGCGAGGGCGACAACCAGTCCTGCCCGGTCATCGTCGTCACCGTCGTCGCCGAAGCGGGCGCGGTCGCCGGCTTCGCCGTCCACGATCTCCTCTCGAAGCCGCTGTCCGAGACCGCACTCCTTCACTCGCTGCGCCGCGCGGGCGTCACGCCGAACACCGACACGATCGTCCTCGTCGTCGACGACGATGCCGCCTCCCTCAAGGTGATGGCGGCGACGCTCACCCAGCTCGGCTACGAGCCCGTCTGCGAGCAAGATCCCATCCGCGGCCTGCGCATGGCCACCGAGGAGCCGCCCGGCGCGATCGTCCTCGATCTCCTCATGCCCAACATGACCGGCTTCGAGTTCCTCGATCGCTACCGCGCCTCCAGCACCACGCGTCACGCTCCCGTGATCGTCTGGACGAGCAAGGACCTCGACCGCGACGAGCTCGCCCGCCTCCGCACCTCCGCGCACGCCGTCGTCTCCAAGGGGAGCGACGGTAACAATCGCGTCGCGCGCGAGCTCGCGTTTCTCCTCGAAGCCCGCAAGGAGCGAGCCTGATGGCCCAGGAGACCGTCCTCGTCGTCGACGACACCGAGATGAACATCAAGCTGCTGACGGTGCTGCTCGCCGCGCGCGGCTACAGCGTCCATAGCGCGGCCTCGGCCGAGGAAGCCGCGCCGCTCCTCGCGTCGAGACGCTTCGACTGCGTGCTCCTCGATCTCAGCCTGCCCGGCCAGGATGGCCTGTCCTTCGCGCGCCAGCTGCGCCGCGATCCAGCGCAGGCCGGCCTCGTCATCATCGCCGTCACGGCGAACGCGATGAAGGGCGACAAGGAGGCCGCGCTCGCGGCGGGCTGCAACGCGTACGTGACGAAGCCGATCGACACCCGCGCGTTTCCGGGCCTCGTCGCCGACGAGATCGCGAAGCAGCGAGCGTCCTGAGAGCTCGCGTCGATCAGAGCTCCGAGGCACGCATGAAGATGCGCGGGAGCGACCCGAGATCCTCCGCCGTGAACAGCCGACCATCGCCGCCGTCGGCGATCATGGAGAGGACGGTGCGATCGGCCCCCGGCACTCCGACGGCGGACACGCTGATCTCGGACGCCCGCATGTCCTGGAGCAGACCCGGAACACCGTCCATCGCGGCGTCGCCGTCGCCGACGAGGATGACCATCTTCTGGTCGGCGTTGATGGCGGTGAGCAGCCCGTGTGCCTCCTTCAGACCCGCGTAGACGTTGGAGCCTCCACCGCGGGTCAGCCGCGAGACCTCCGCGGAGATCCGCGTCGGATCGTTCGCGCGCTGCGGCTGCACGAAGACCTGCGCCGCGGTGTCGAAGGTGACCACGGCGACCACGGACTCGGGTGCGAGCGCTTCGACACCGGCGCGCGTCACCTCCTTCGCGACGTCGAGCTTGGGTCCCTCCATCGACCAGGAGCGATCGATCACGAACACGACCGCCAGGGTTGGCGGCGGAGGCCGATCGGTCGCCGCTCGCGCGAACACCCGCGCCAGGTCGCTCGCGCGCTTGATGGGGTACGCGCGGCCGCCGTTGGACGCGATCGACGAGAGCCGGTGCCCGTTGGACGATTGATATCCCAGCGCCGAGATCTGGATGCGCTGCTTCGAGACCTCGCGCATCGTCGCGGCCGAGGGCATCGCCGAGTCGGAGTCGGTGACGACCAGGACGAACCTGCGGTGCTTCGTGGGCGCGAGGATGTCGATCGCGGTGCGCAGACCGGCGTCGAGGTTGGACTCGGCGGCGGTCGTGATGCGCGCGACGGCACGGGAGATGCGGTCGCGATGCTTGATCGACTGCAGCGCGAGATCGACGCGCGCGGTCTTCGCGTACGACACGATCGCGATCTGATCGCTCGTGCCGAACGTGTCGAGGTTCTCGGTGAGCGCGTGCGTGACGGTCGCGATCTTGTCGGCGGACATCGTGCGATCGACGAGGACGACCAGAGCGCCATCGGCGCGCGCCACGCTCGACAGAACAGCCACCATCACCAACGCCAGCGCGATGCGCACGAGACCCTCCCCGGTTAGGTGCCGACCATCTGGAACACGTGTAGCGAGCGAACGCCGCCGACCGCGCTGCGGTGGCCCGGCTTGGCGAGATCGAACAGGCAGACCACCTCGGTCTGCTCGCCGGGCGAGACGTTGACGATCAGCGACGCGACGTTCGCGAGGACGAGGTAGAGGCCCAGGCCCGCGCCCTGCGACTCGGTGATCGACTGCGGGCGGCCCTTCTCGGAGCGCGCGCGCCGGACGTGATCGATGACGTCGTGCTGGCGAAGGGTGCCGAAGCGATCGCCGACGGAGATCGCGATCGTGCAGTCGTCCTTGGCCCAGCGGAGGACCGCGCCCCGCGCCCGTCGGCGGAGGTCGCCGTCGGACTCGCGGAGGGCGTTCATGACCAGCTCGTCGACGACCGAGGAGATGCGGGCGACGACGGGGCGGCGGGCGCCTACGGCTTCGGCCCACGCGCAGACCTCGTCGATCGCGTGGCGCTTGTCGAGGTCGGTCTTGACCAGGCGCTCGCCGACGGGGACGCCCGGCGAGACGTACTTCTCGAGGCCGAACACGTCGCCGGTCGCGAGCTTTTCGGACGTGATGCCGAGCTGCTTGTCGGTCGGGTCCTGGACGAGGTGGCTCACGGGCCCACCTTCGAGCATGAGGGTGATCAGGCCGTCGTCGTCGAGGTTGTCGCCGACGACAACTACGGGAACGGTCAGGGCCTTCAGGGCGTCCGGGGAGGCCAGACGGGTCGCTCGGTCGACGATGACAGCGACGGCACCCGTGACATCGGCAGGTATAGAAGTGGCGTGTTCGACGGCGAGGCCGGCGCCGGCGAGGGCGTCGGCGACCACCTGACGAACTCCCTCGTCGAGGCTGACGCAGATTGCTCGGCCGAGCCTCATCGTGGAGGAGAATACACCATGATACGATCTTCAGTCGCATGGCGGATCCGCCACCGATCCGACGGCCGGGGACCAAGCCGCCGCCGTTGCCGCGCGTCCCGGTTGCTCCGGGACCGGGGCGAACGGACGTCGTGCCCGTGCAGGCAATCGTCGACGATCAGGATCTCGCCGAGGACACGCGCAACCTCGAGGTAGCCGACGCGGAGGTCCTCGTCGAGCGCATGCTCGAGATGGTCGCGTCGGAGGGCGAGGCGCTGCTGTCGGGCGACGATGCGGATGGCCGGCTCGCCGACCTGAACGTTCGTACGGCGCTCGCGAGCTGGGACGCGCTGCATCAAACCGACGAGGCGATGCGGTTCCTCGAGCTCGCGGATCGCCATCCGCTCGCGCCGCGGTTGCGGTTCTCGGCGTCGCTCGTCGGAAGCGAAGAAGCGTCGCTCGATGCCGTGATGACGCGGATCACCGGCAACGCCGAGCTGCTGATCGAAGCCGCCGAGGCGTGGCTATGGCGGCACAGCAAGGCCGCGCGCGCGGTGGAGGCGGTCGAGCTCGCACTCGCCGCGTCGCCCGGGCCCGCGCTCGCGAAGCACGCGATCGAGCTCGCGGCGCTCACGCACGCCGCCGTCGGCAACTGGACGCGTGTCGTCGAGCTGCGGAAGAGCGCGCTGACGACGGACAGCGAGCCCGAGGAGGTCGCGGCCACCGCGGCGCTGATGCTCGATCGCGCCAACGATCCGGCGAACGCGCTCGGCGTGTGCTGGGCGAAGCTCGAGTTCTATCCGGGGCCCGGCACGCGCCCGGGCACGACGGCGACGGGCACGGTGCTCGGGTGGCTGCGCTGCTTCGACATCGCGATCACCGCGGCGACGATCCTCGACGACGAGCGCAAGTTCGAGCTGCTCGACAAGCGCGCCGAGCTGCTGTCGACGCTGGCCGGTGGTGGCGTCGAGGCGCTCGCGACACGACACGCGCTCGCGGCCGAGCTCGAGCGCGATCGCGAGCACGCGCAGGTCACGATCGTGTGGCAGCAGCTGATCGAGGATCCGACGTCGGCGCTGCCGAACGCGGCGAAGCGGATCGCACAGCTGCGCCTCGCGTGGTCCGCGGCCGGCGCGAAGGAGCACGCGATCGCACTCGCCGCACATCGCTGGCTCGCGGCCGACACGACGTGCATCGAGGTCGCCGCCTCGCACGCGTGGCGCGCACTCGAGCTCGCGGCGCTGACGAACGATCCGACGCTCGGCGAGCTCGCGGTCGCGGTCGTCGACTCCGTCGACAGCATCATCGCGGAGCGCTGGCTCGATCGCATCGAGTTGCTCGCGCCCAACGCGGCGACGCAGCAGCGGTTCGAGGAGCGTGGCGGTCTCTTCGTTCGCTGGGCGGCGGCGATCGCCGAGCGCCGCGGCGATCTCGCGAAGGCGCTCGCGCTGTGGGCGCGCGCGGCCTCGGAAGCGGAGCTGCCGACGACACGCGACCACCTCGTGCGGCTGTACCGCGGCGCCGACGAGGATCGCCTCGCCGAGGTCTACGCCGAGTGTGCGCGCGCCGAGGCGGATCAACGCAACGCGGCCGCGCTGTGGTGTGCGCGCGGCATCGTCGATCTCGCGCGCGGCGACTTCGTCGAGGCCGAGGAGTCGCTCGAGAAGGCACGCCAGCTCGGTCCGAGCGACCCGTTCGCACGCGCCGCGCTCGCCGCGGTGTATCGCGCGGGCAAGCGGTACGACGCGCTCGCGCAGGTGCTCGCGGAGCTGTCGACCTCTCTCACGAGCCGCGATGGACGCGCCCAGGCCGGGCGCGAGCACGCGGAGCTCCTCGACGAGCACCTCGGCGATCGCGCGGGCGCGCGGGCCGCCCTCGAGCGCATGATCGGCGAGCGGCCCGAGGACGCCGAAGCGATGCTCGCGCTCGCGAAGCTGTGCGAGCGCGACGAGCTGTGGCCGCGCGCGATCGAGCTGCGCACGAAGGCTGCGGAGCTCGCGCAGACTCCCGCGAAGCGCGGCGAGATCTGGATGGACATCTCGCGCGCCGAGGACCGCCGCGGCGACGTGAAGGCCGCGATCGCTGCGCTCCAGAAGGCGGCGGAGAACGGCCACGCCGGGGCCCGTACGCAGCAGATCCGCATGCTGCGCGCCTCGGGCCAGACGGAGACGGCGCTCGAGACGGTGCGCGCGGAGCTAGCGACCGATCCGCCGATCGATCGCCGCATGGTCCTGCAGAACGAGCTCGCGCAGCTGCTCACCGAGCTCGGCCGCGAACCCGAGGCCGTCGTCGCCGCCTATCTCGACGTGCTCGGCTTCGAGCCGGATCAGACCGAAGCGCTCGCCGGGATCGAGGAGCCCGCGCGCCGCCTCGGCCTGTGGGACGAGCTCGCGCGCGCATTCCGCGGCGCTCCGCAGACACCGCGCAACGTCGAGGTGCTCGCGGAGGCGCTCGCGAAGATCGCGGAGTGGCCCGAGCTCGTCGAGGTCCGCCGCAAGCAGCTCGAAGCGGCGGAGACCACCCAGGAGAAGGCACGTCGCGCCGCCGAGCTCGCGGAGCTCTACGAAGAGCAGCTCGGCGACATCGAGGGCGCTGTTCGGATGCTGCTGATCGCGCAGGCGGCGCATCCCGACGACAAGCGCAACGCGAAGCTGCTCGAGCTGCTGCGCCGCACGCAGCGGTGGGCCGAGGTCGCCGTCGTGCTCGAGCGCGAGCTACCGAACGTCAAGTCGACGGACACGCAGCGTCAGCTCGAGATCCTCCTCGAGCTCGCGGAGATCCGCGCGAACAAGCTCAACCGTCCGAACGAAGCGGTCACCGCCTACGAGAGCGTGCTCGAGCGTCAGTCCGAGAACGTGATCGCGCTCGGCGCGCTCGAGAACCTGTACGAGAAGACCGGCAAGGATCGCGAGCTCGCGCGCATCCTCGAGGGCAAGGCCGAGGCCACGCTCGATCCGCAGACCCGCGCCGGGCTGTTTGCTCGTGTCGCGACGCTGCGCTCGAACCGCGGCGACATCGAGGGCGCGCTCGCCGCATACACCGCCGCGTTCGCCGCGGATCCGACGAACCGCGACGTGTTCACGGCGATGGAGCGCGTCTGCTACAAGGCCGAGCGCTGGGCCGCCGCGATGCAGCTCTACGAGAGCGCGATCGCCCATGTCGAGAGCGGCGCCTCGCGCGCGTATCGCCTCGGCGATCTGTACTCGCGGCGCGGCAACGTGCAGCTCAACTTCCTCGGGCAAGTCGACGAGGCGATGCAGTCGTACCTCAAGGTCGTCGAGGTGGACTCGCAGCCGCAGGCCGCCATCAAGGTGCTCGAGGAGCTCGCGGAGCGCCGCGGTGACTGGCAGCCGCTGATCGACGCGTTCGAGAAGCGCGCCGAAACGCAGAAGGATCCGTTGCGCAAGGCCGACGCGCTCCGTGTCGCCGCGCAGCTCGCGCAGAAGAACGCGGGAGATCGCCGCCAGTCGCTCCGCCTCCAGCGCAAGCTGCTGACGATCGATCCCAACGACGCCGAGGCGATGTCGAGCCTCGAGCAGCACTACGACGACGAGCAGGACAAGAGCGGCCTGATCGACGTGCTGAAGATGCGGCTCGCGCAGGCGCGCGACAAGATGGAGTCCGTCGAGCTGCTCAAGCGCATCGCCCGCGTGTCCGAGGAAGGCGCGCGCGACGTCGACTCCGCGACCGAGCACTACCTGAAGGTGCTCGAGCTCCAGCCCGAGAACCGCGACGCACTCGACGCGCTCGGCCGCATCTACGAATCGACGGAGCAGTGGGCCGAGTTCATCGACGTCACGCGCAAGCTGATCAAGGTCACGAGCGATCGCAACACGAAGGCCCTGCTCTACTTCCGCTGCGGCTCGGTGATGGAAGCGAAGTTCGGCCGCGAGCAGGACGCGATTCGCTACTACGACGCAGCGATCAAGACGTCGTCGGCGTGCTTGCCCGCCGTGCACGGGCTCCGCGATCTGTATCGCCGCCGCGAGGAGTGGCCGCGCGTGATCGAATCGCTCGAGCTCGAGGTGAAGCTCTGGCAGGACGACAAGGAGCGCGCCGGCGTGTTCGCGCAGATCGGCCGCATCTACGAGAAGCAGCTCGGCGACAGCGAGCGCGCGATGCAGTTCTACGAGAGCGCGCTCACCGTCGATCCCGACTGCTTGCCGGCGAATCAGGCGCTGTTCGAGCACTACTACGACCACGGCGATTGGGAGAAGGCGCAACCACTCGCGAACGCCCTCGCACAGAAGGCGATGCGCGAGGGCGATCCGTCGACGCGCTCGGACTTCTACCGCCGCCGCGGTGTCGTCGCGTGGAAGACCGGCGATCCGCGATCGGCCGCCGAGAGCTTCATCGTCGCGCTCGAGATCAAGCCGCTCAACCCGGAGGCGCTCGACGATCTGGGCGGGCTCGCGCGCGAACGACCCGACGCGTGGGACTTCGATGTCACCTATCGCGAGCTCGACAAGCTGTATCGCAAGCGCGAGGACGCGGGCCCGCTCCTCGCGCGGGTGCACGTCGGTCGCGCGTCGATCATCGAGCGCGACGGCGATCTCGACGGCGCTGCCGAGCTGTATCGCGAGGCCGTCGATCTCGCGCCCGGCGACTTCACCGTGCTGTCCGCGCTCGTCGACTTCCACACCGACACGCGCCACTGGACTCAGGCAATCACCGCGATCGAGCGCTTCGTCAACACGAACGCCGCGTCGCCGGCGGATCGCCTGCGCGCGCGCATGCGCATGGCCGCGATCCACGCGGACGGTGAGATGGATGCGACGCGGGCGATCAACGTCCTGCGCGATGTCATCAAGACCGAGCCGTCGCATCAGGACGCGTACTACATGCTCGCGCAGCAGTACTACCTCGTCGGTCGCCACGCCGAGGCGCGCGGTGCGATCGATCGCGTGATCGAGCTCGCGACCGCTCCGGGCCAGCCGCTGAGCGCCGCCGCGCTCGCGCGCTACTACTACTACAAGGGCCGCATCCTCGACGCCTCGGGCGACACGCGCGCCGCCGCGCCGCAGTACCGCCGCGCGATCGAGTACGACCCGGGCTACGCGCCTCCCGCGCTCGTCCTCGCGCGCCGCGCCGCCGATGCCGGCGATCAACGCCAGGCAGAGACGTTGCTCCTCGATGCCGCGCACGCCGCGATGGCGCAAGGCGGTCAGCGCGCCGCGGTTCCGTTGCAGCGCGGCCTCGCACGCATCCTTCTCGCGTCGGGCGATCGCCCCGCCGCGATCGAGGCCTATCGCGGGATCTTGAACGTCGAGCCAGACTCGCCGAGCGATCGCGTCGCGCTCGCCGAGATCTACGCCGTCGACGATCCGCGCCGCGCGATCGGCGAGCTCCGCAAGGTGCTCGATCGCGACATCCACCACGCCCCCGCGTATCGCTTGCTCGCGTCGTTCTACTCGCGCATGGGCGACAACGAGCGCGCGACCCGCGTGCTCACCGCGCTCGACCTCCTCGGCTTCGCGGAGGACTCCGATCGCTCCGCCGCGCAGCGCCTGCGCGCGACACGACGCAGCGAGAAGCTGCGCCGTCCGATCGACGACGAGAACCGCGAGCGGTGGCTGATCACGCCTGCCGCACGCGAGCCGCTCGGCGAGGTGTTCACCGCCTTCGCCGAGGAGCTGTCGTCGATGCTCGCGCAGCCCTCGCTCGGCGAGAACCTCATGCCCGCGCAGGGCAACGAGCCGCGCCTCGAGGCGCTCGCGCAAGAGCTCGGCTACCTCTACCAGGTCGAGGCCGAGATCTTCGTCGGCGAGCGCGTGCCCGGCTTGATCGCGATCACGGCGTATCCGACGCGCCTCCTCGTCATCGATCGCACGCTGCTCGTCGAGAGCGATCTCGCGCTTCGCTTCATTCTCGGCTACGCGTTCGAGGCGATCCGCGGCGGCTACGCCTCGATCCTCCAGCTCGGCGCGCGCCAGCGCCGCGAGCTCGCCGCGCTGCTTCGCGCGCTGCTCGCTGCCGACGTCGATCTCACCGGCCCCGCCGCCGATCTGATCAACAACGCGAGCGCCGAGGCACACAAGATCCTCGAGGCGCACGCGGGCACGCGCGATGTCGACGCGGGTGCGTGGATCGACGGCATGCACGCCTGCGCCAAGCGCGCCGGCCTCCTCGCCTGCGACGATTTCACCGCCGCCATCTGGGCGGTTGCCCGCCTATCCGGGGAGCAGCTCGCGAGCCACGACGCCACCGTCGCACTCGGATCCGTGCTCGGTGGTCCTGATCTCGTGCGGTTTTACCTGTCCGACGACTACCAGCAGCTACGTGACTCCCTTGCCGGAACGGTGTAGGCACACAAACTACTTAGGCCTCCTGGATCAGTCTGTTCCCGCGGAGTAGAGTTGTGCGTGGCGCTTATGAGGGTGCGGTGTAATCAATACTACGGTCGTTACGTGGCGGAACGATGAGCCAGAAGTTCCAAGCATCGGTGCAACACCGTGGTGATGTGAGCTACGTGAAGCTCGGCGGCGTCATCGACGAGGACAACGAGCTCGCGGATCTCGTCGACAAGATTCCGACGGGAACAGCCGTGATCGATCTCGGCGAGATCGAGCGCATCAACTCGTGCGGTGTTCGCGACTGGGTGAACTGGCTCTCGAAGCTCGAGACCAACGGCACGCGCTCGGTCCTCGTCGAGTGCTCGCCGGCGATCGTCGCGCAGATCAACCTCGTCAACAACTTCACCGGTAACGGCGTCGTCAAGAGCTTCTACGTTCCGTACTTCTGCCCGGAGTGCGACGAGGAGAAGGTCCTTCTCGTCGAGGCGACGGACATGGGTCCGCCTCCGCACGAGCCGCCGACGTGTCGCTGTGACGAGTGCGATCTCGTCATGGACTTCGACGATATGCCCGACAGCTACTTCGCGTTCCTCTCGAACCAGAAGAAGCTCGCCGAGCCCGACAAGATCAACGGCGCGATGCGCGACCTCGGTCGCGGCTCGAACGCCGACTCCAACGGTGGCAAGAAGGTCCGCTCGCGCGCGAGCCAGCCGAACCTCTCGGGTGGATCGAAGCCGAGCGTGCCGTCGCTGCCCTCGATCCAGCGCACGAGCACGCAGCCCGCGTCGGTGCTCGCGAAGCACGGTAGCGGCCCAGGCTCGAGCCCCGGCACCGGCAGCGGCCCCAACCTCGGCAAGCCGCCGAGCCGCCCGCAGCTCGGGTCCAAGCCACCATCGAGCCCCGGCGGCTCGCGTCCGCCGGGTTTCTCCGGCCCGCACTCGTCGCCGTCGAGCAACAGCTTCGGCTTCGCCGCGCAGGCGCCGATGGATCCGCGGATCGCCGCGCCGTCGAAGTCGAACGCGCTCGTGTTCGTGCTGATCGCGATCCTCGTCGGAGCGATCGCCGTGCTCGCGTACCTCGTGCTCACCAAGTAGCGCGCAGCGCCGGTTCCGGACGGCACCGTCATGGTGTGCGTATCCGGGCGTTCACGGAAAAGTGAACTTCGCGTGATCGCCGTAAGCCGCGACGGTTCGGGCGGTACCTAGGGAGCATATGAAGCGAAGTCTCGTCGTCTCGTTATGCGTCCTCTCGCTCGCCGCGCGAC
Source organism: uncultured Kofleriaceae bacterium (assembly GCA_964617845.1). Classification (GTDB taxonomy): domain Bacteria; phylum Myxococcota_A; class Polyangia; order Haliangiales; family Haliangiaceae; genus JABFXX01. The sequence goes on from CAZUAR010000003.1 coordinate 41,742, forward strand.
CGGCCTCGGCCGACACCGCGTCGAGGATCGCCGACCTCGCCGTGGGTGCAGCGGACAAGCTCGACAAGTGGGGCATCGATCGCAAGATCGCCGAGGCGCTCGCGCGCGCCGCGATCGGTCGCACGCGCCGCGCGATCGCGATCGGCCCGCACGTCGGCGGCGCCGGCATCATCGACGCGAAGGATGCGGCGTCGGGCGGCGCCGTCTCGTTCGGCCTCGGCCTGTACACGTTCAGGGTGCCGACGGGCCTGAACCTGCGCGAGGTGGTCGAGGAGCGCGTGAAGGCCGAGCTGCGCTCCGCGATCGCGCGCGGTGAGGTCGACGGTGACAAGCTCGTGCACGACATCATCGAGAAGGTGATCCGCGACGTTCTCGACGGCGCGTACGGCTCGCAGAGCTTTCCGAAGCCGGCGGTCACGGTCCTCGTCGAAGGCGAGAAGGCGCTCGGTGACGCCGACGGCTGGCTCGTGCGCGCGATGTTCGGCTACGGCGTCTCGAAGCTGAACGTCGGACTCTCGATCGCAGGCAGCTTCCCGGACACGGCTCCGAACACGCTGCTCCTCGGGCCGGAGCTGAGCATGCGCCTCACGCCGATCGGCAAGCATCGCACGCCGGTGTTCGACGTCTTCGCGCGCGGAGAGGTCAGTGTTCGCGGTCCGAACCCCATGACGGTCTCGCTCGGGGTGCGCGTGCTGCTCGACGTGATCTAGTCCGTGAAACTCGCTGGTTGCCCATGTTGCGAGATGTGAAACGCGGCGATCCTGCCTGGCAGGCTGGGCCATACTTGCCTCGCCATGCACGAGAACCTGCCGGTCAGACGTCCTCGCGCATGGATCGCGTGGCTCGTCGTCGGGGTGGCCGGTGCGCTCATCGGCGCCTCGTTTCTGATCAACGGTGACGACCAGGCCGCGGCGAAGTCGCCGAAGAGCAAGGTCGCGACGCCGGTGACGGCCGGCGATGTCGTTCGCGGGCCGATCACGCAACGCGGGCGCTACCCCGGCGAGCTCGACGCGGATGCGGCCGATATCGCCGCGTTCTATGCGGGCCGGCTCGTGGAGATCCGGGTTCGGGTGGGTGACACGGTGAAGGCCGGAGACGTGATCGCCGAGCTGGACCCGATCGACGCGCGCGAGCAGATCGCACAGGCGCGCGCGCAGGCCAAGGCCGCCGCCGCCGAGCGCCAGCGAGCGATCGTCGAGCGCGACCACGCGCGCGCCGAGGTCGCGCGGCTCGAGCCGCTCGCACGCGACAAGCTGATCAGCACGCTCGAGATCGATCGCCAGCGCGCGCGCGCGAACGCGCTCGGCGCCACCGTGGAGAGTGCGGCGGCGGGAGAGGCCGAGGCGCAGGCGCGCGTGAAGCTGCTCGAGAAGCGCGTCGTCGAGAGCCTCGTGCGGGCGCCGTTCGCGGGTCGCGTCGCCGAGCGCTACGTGGACCCCGGTGTGATCGTGAACGCCGGCACGCGACTCGCGCGCATCGTCGCGGTGGCGCCGTTGCGCGTGCGGTTCGAGGTGCCCGAGGCGGACATCCCGCGGCTCGCCGTGGGGACCGCGCTCCGCGTGATCACGACGGGCGACAAGGAAGGCATGCCCGCGAAGATCACGGGCATCGCGAGCGAGGTCAGCCGCGATCGACGCATCGCGATCGTCGAGGGCTTGATCGAGAACCCGCCGGCGGGCTGGCTGCCCGGCATGTACGCCGAGGCCGTGGTCGATCTCCGCACGATCGACCAGGCGACGCTCGTGCCCGCATCGGCGGTGCTGTCGCGGCTCCAGCCGGATGGCGCGGTGGTGAGCGGCGTGTTTGTCGTCACCCCGGAAGCGACGGCGCGCTGGGTGCCGATCACCGAGATCGCACGCGACGCCGATCGCATCGCCGTCGAGGGCGAGCTGCCGGCGGGCGCGAAGGTCCTCGTGTCAGGTCACGTCGATCTCTCCGACGGAGCTCGCATCAAGGTCGGCGCGGCGGACGCGAGATGAGGGATCCGCGATCGGGCCTGACGGCGCTCTCCGTACGACGCCCGATCGGTGTGGCGGTCGTGTGCATCGCCATCTGCATCCTGGGCTGGATCTCCGTCACGCGACTGCCGGTGGATCTGCTCCCCGAGGTCGACTTCCCGCGGATCTCGATCATCACGAACTACGAGGGCGTCGGCCCCGAGGAGATCGAGAACCTCCTGACGCGTCCGATCGAGCAGGCCGTGTCGACGATCGACGGCGTCACGGAGATCACCGCGGAGTCCGCTGAAGGGTTGTCGCGCGTCCAGCTGCAATTCAACTGGGGAACGAACCTCGACACCGCGGTGAACGACGTGCGCGCGCAGCTCGATCGGTTGCGCGCGCGGCTCCCCGAGGATGCGGACCAGCCGGTCGTGCTCAAGTTCGATATCTCGGCGACGCCGATCGCGACGCTCGGCCTCAGCGGCAGAGGCGATCCTCGGCGGCTGCGCTACCTCGCCGACGAGCTGTTGACGCGGCGCCTCGAGCGCTTGCCCGGCATCGCGTCGGTGCAGGTCAACGGCGGACGCGTGCGCGAGATCCGCGTCGAGCTGAACCTCGCGAGCCTCGTCGCGCTCGGCGTGACGGGCGACCAGGTCGTGCAGGCGCTCGCGAGCGACAACCGCAACGTCGCCGCGGGTGACATGGGCGAGTCCGGTCGCGAGGTGCTGATACGCACGATCGGCGAGCTCGAGAACGTCGAGGATATCCGCAACGTCCTCGTCACGCGCCGCAGCGGTCGCTCGACCACGCCGCAGGATCTACCCAACGCGGCGGGCCGGCCGGTCTACGTGCGTGACGTCGCCGTCGTCACCGACAGCTTTCAGGAGATCAAGAGCGAGCAGTGGGTCGACGAACAGCCGGGCATCGTGATGCGCGTCTCCAAGCAGTCCGACGCGAACACGCTCGAGGTGGTCGAGGGTCTCGAGCGAGAGCTCGAGAAGATCAACGCCGAGTACGAGGGCCGGGCGCGCGTCATCGTCATCCACGATACCGGCCAGTACATCGAGGGGTCGATCACGAACGTCCGCACGAGCGCGCTCGTCGGTGCGGCGCTGGCGATCCTCGTGTTGCTGCTGTTCCTTCGCGACGTGCGTGCGACGGCGGTGATCGCGCTCGTCATTCCATTCTCGATCGTGGCGACGTTCGCGTTGATGTACTTCGCCGGGTACTCGCTCAACCTGATCTCGTTCGGCGGCCTCGCCCTCGGCGTCGGCATGCTGGTCGACAACGCGATCGTGATCCTCGAGAACATCTATCAGAAGCACGAGGCCGGCATGCCACCGCGTGAAGCGGCGATCGTCGGTGCGCAAGAGGTCACCGCACCGATGGTGTCCGGGACGCTGACGACGATCGCGGTGTTCGCGCCGGTCGTCTTCCTCGCCGGCTTTGCGGGCGTGTTCTTCGCCGAGATGGCGATGGTCGTCGTGTTCTCCCAGATCTGCTCGCTGCTCGTCGCGATCACGCTCGTCCCTACCCTCGCCGCGCGCATGCTCGGGGCACGTCATCCGCAGGGCGGGGTCTTCGGGCGGATCGCGGCGTGGTTCGAGCGCGGCTTCGCACGCCTCGACAACGCGTATGCACGCTTCCTCCGAGCCACGCTCGCTGCGCGGTGGCTTCCCATCGCGGCCTCGCTCGTCATGCTCGCCGGCGCATATCGCCTCGTGTCGGCCGTCGACGTCGAGCTGATGCCGGAGACCGACGAGGGCGTCGTCGATCTCGACTTCGAGCTCCCCGTGGGCACGCCCGTCGAGCGCACCCGCGAGGTCGTGTTCGACCTCACGCGTCGCATCCACGGCGTCGTGAAGCCCGAGGAGATCGCGAACATCGTGAGCTCCGCGGGCCCCGACAACCCGTATCGCCCCGGCGGAGGTCACGAAGGCGAGATCGAGGTCACGCTCGTGCCGGTGTCGGATCGCGACCGCGGCAGCGCGGAGATCGTGGCCGCGATACGCGAGGTCGCGCTCGGGATTCCGGACATCAAGATCCGCATCCGCCAGCGGACCACGAACCCGCTCCAGCGCTTCATGCGCGGCAGTCAAGGCGAGCGCCTCGTGGTCGAGATCCGCGGGCACGAGCTCGACGTCGCGGCGTCGCTCGCGAAGCGCATCGAGGCGATGATGAAGCAGGTCGACGGCATCGCCGACGTTCGCATCGGCCGCGAGGAAGGCCTCGAGGAGCGCACTGTCTCCGTCGACACCGCACGCGCCGCCGATCTCGGCCTCACGCGGAGCGAGATCGCGCGCACGCTCGAGACGTACGTGCTCGGCCGGGTCGCGACGCGCCTGCGCGACGCCGGCGACGAGTACGACATCCGCGTGATGCTGCGCGAGGAAGATCGAGCACAGACCGCGCAGCTCGGCGAGCTCCCCATCCTCACCGCGCGCGGTGTGGCGCCGCTGTCGTCGGTCGCGAAGATCGGCGTGCGTCGCGGTCCCGGATCGATCGAGCGCGAAGGACAGGAGCGCATCGTGTCGATCACGGGTGGTCTCGGCGACCGAGCGCTCGGCGACGTCGTCCACGATCTGGAGACCGCGATCGGTCAGATCGAGATGCCGGTCGGGTTCTCGGTCGAGGTCGCCGGCGAGGCACGCGAGCAGGAGGAGTCGTTCGCGGGCCTCCAGATCGGCATCATCCTCGCGATCCTCCTCGTGTTCGCCGTGATGGCGGTGCAGTTCGAGTCCTTGCTGCATCCGTTGCTCGTGATGTCGGCGGTTCCGTTCGGCTTCGTCGGAGTGGTGATCACGCTCGTCGTGACCGGCACGACGTTCAGCCTCAACGCGTTCCTCGGATCGATCATCCTCGTCGGGATCTCGGTCAACAACGCGATCGTGCTCGTCGACTGCGCGAATCAGATGCGAAGCGAACAGGGGCTCGATCCGATCGCGGCGATCGTCGAAGCCGGCCGCCGTCGCCTGCGTCCGATCCTGATGACCACGGCGACCACCTGCCTCGGCATGCTCCCCATCGCCATGGCGATCGGCGAGGGTGCCGAGATCCAGGCACCACTGGCGCGCGTCGTCCTCGGTGGAATGGTGGTCTCGTGCCTCGTCACGCTGGTGCTGCTGCCCGCGCTGTACGTGCTGACCGCCGGTCTCTCGCGTACCACGCGAGATCCCGCGACCTAGTCCACACCGTACAGCTGTAGACCGAGCGTCAGGAACCAGTCGGCCGGCGCGGAGCCGACCCAGTCGATGCCGCCGGTGATCACGGGCCCGACACCGGCGACCGCGTGCGGCCAGTAGTGCCGATCACCGCCGTAGCGGATCGATGCGGCCGTGAGGAACAGGTCGGACGCGAGCGGACCGTGATCGCCGGTGTTCGTGATCCCCCGTGCGCGCTCGGCGAGCAGCGAGACGTGCGCCGGGCCGAGCGGCAGCTCCGCGAACGCGCCGAACGAGAGCGCGATCTTCGTGTCGGTGATCGCCGCGATGCCGCCGGAGACACCGAGCGCCGCCGCGCCGAGCCGACCCATCACGCCGAGCGGGCGCAACGAGACCGCGCGGAACTCGCCGATCAGCTGTCCCGTGATGCTGCCGTGCCACCCGAGAGGGCGCAGCTTGCCGAGGTGGATCGACGCGAGGCCGGCGAAGCCGAAATCGCTGCTCGCGTTGTTCTCGAGTCCGTGCACGCCGCCGGAGAACGAGATCGTCTGCAGCCATTCGCTCGGATCTCCCCGCAGGCGGCCCGAGAAGACGGGAGTCGCAACGAGTGCATCGCCGCCGGTGTGCGCGTCGAGCCACGCGAGGATGTCCTCGGTGACCTGCGCCGCCTTGGGCTCGTGCAGCAGGTCGTGATAGAGGCCCTCGTAGATCTTCAGCGTCTTGTCCGTGCTCGGCGCCGCGCGGATCAGCTCGCGGCTGCCCGACGGTGCCGTCAGCGCGTCGCGTGTCCCGTGCAGCGCGAGGATCGGCAGCTCCAGCTCGCCGGTGCGCTCCCAGATCTCGCGCATGCCCTCGATCAGCCCGGCGGCGGTGCGCGCGGGTCCGGGGCCCTGTTCGATCAGCGGATCCTTGTCCATCGCCTTGCCAACGGCGGGATCCGACGAGAAGTCCGCGTTGGGAAGATCGAGCGCCTTCGCGCCGGGGGTGAGAGCGCCCGCCATGCGCGTCGCGGCGAGGAGCAGCGGTGAGGCGTCAACGGCGAGCGCGGGTGCGGAGAGGATCAAGCCGACGAGGCCACCCGGCAAGACCGCGTGGGTCCTCTCGCCCACCATGCGAGACCTCACCTCGAGAGCCGCGAGCGTCGCGATCGCACCTCCCATGCTGTGGCCGAGCACGAACACGGGCTGCTGTGTGCTGCGCTCGGCATCGATGATCTGGACCGCGTCGTCGACGTAGTCGCGCCACGTCCGCGGCGACACGCGAGGGCCCGCGGAGTGACCGTGGCCACGCAGATCGAACGCGACGACGCTGTAGCGGCGAGCGACGAGCGTGGCCGCGAAGTCCGCGTAGCGCGCGGCGTAGTCCTTGAGACCGTGGACGATCACGACGGTCGCGCGCGAACTCTCCGCGGACCAGTGAAGCACCGAGAGCTTCGTGCCGTCGCGCGCCTCGATCACCTCGCTGCGCGCGCCCGCGGGTATCGGCTCGACGGGGCGAACGCCGAGATCCGGCGTATGCGCGCACCCGGCGATCAGGGCGAGGACGAGCGCGCGCTTCACTGACGCTCGTCCGCGCCGATGTCCGGTGGAGAGCTTCGCTGCTGGCCGTCGATGTCGATCGGCTCGGGCGCATTGGGGTCGGCCTTGTCGATCGCGGGCGATCCGCTCTGCAGGTGGAAGTCGGTGGTGCTCACGAACATGGGATCGCCCGTGATGTTGCCCGTCCCCGGCGGCGGCCCACCGAAGCCCGCGTTGAACAACGAGTACGTGGCAGTGCACGCCGGACTGACGAGCGGCGAGACCACCGACTGCTCGCCGACGATCGTGTTCGAGATCGCCGTCGGGTCATCGCACTGGATCGCCGCGAAGGACAGACCTTGATTCCGCGCCGTCGTGTTGAAGCGAAACACCGCGGTGTCGCCGGCGCTGCCAGCCCCGCGCAGGCGCACGCCGCCGGTCTGCATCAGCGCCTTTCCGTTGCTCGCGATGATCGTGTTGGTGATCGAGTACGCCGCATTGTCGACGTGAATGCCGTAGGCCTCGTTCGACACGACCTGCGTGCGCTCGACGACGAGCTTGCCGCTGCTCGCGAAGATGCCCGTGTTCGCGCTCTTGGTGACCAGCGAGTCGGAGATCTTCGTCGTGCCGTCGGCGCAGACCACGCCGTCGTCGCCGGCGAGGTCGATGTGCACGCGCGACAGCGTCGTCGTGCCCCGGCTGTTGATCCCGTCACCGCTCGTGCTGCTGCCGCCGCGGATGGTCAGCCCCTCGAACACCGCGGTCAGCTGTTGATGCACGCGGTTCATCGCGCTGCTCGTGATCACCGCACCGTCCCACGCGCGGGTCGGGCCCGATACGATCATCTGGTTCACGCCGCCGGGCATCATCGACGTGTCGAACGACGTCGAGTACGTCCCGGCGGCGAGCGCGATCGTGAAGCGGTTCTGTGTCCGCTCGTCGATCGCCGTCTGCAACGCTCCGCACGGCGCCATGCGCGAGCACGCGCTGCCGCTCCCGCTCGGCGAGACGAACAGCACCTCGGCATCCGGAATGCACGCGCCCGTCAGCTCGTGGCAGATGCCGTTGCTGCAATCCGCGTCGGCGATGCACGCCCCCGGAGGCGGCGCGTCGACGCCGCTCGGCGAATCACCTGGTGGCCCCATGTCCCCGGCCCCACCGTCGCCGGGCGTCAGCGAGTCGACACACGTCGGCGGCGAGAGCTGCATGTCGCAGATCTGATCGCCCGGGCACTCGCCGTTCGTGCCGCATGGAATGCCCGCGGGTGGTGCTGGATGGAAGCACCCGCAGACGACCATCGTGCACGCGAGCAACCTCACCCCGCCGAGCCTACGACGCCTCGACCTGGATGTGATCGCTCCGATACCAGCGTGCTCCTCCGCCAACCGCCCACACCGGAGCCCCCTTATAGATGTGGGCGTAGGACGAACACCGTCAGACGGTGAGCCCCTTCTTGTACGCGAGCAGCTCCTTCTGCGTCTTCAGCAGGAGCTGGTTCGTCTCGAGGAGCTCCTTGGTACGGGCGCGGACCTGATTGGCCAGGCGCTCGCGCTCGCGGGCTTCCTTCTCGAGCATCTCCTGGTACTTGACCTGGACGACGGCCTCGTCGGTCACGTTGCGCTGGATCTCGAGGGCACCGACGTGGTTCCCCTGTTCGTCGGTGATCGGCACCGCGGAGAGGATGAAGCGGAGCTTTTGCACCTCTCCGACGATGGAACCGCTGATCTCGTCGAGGCGGACGTGCCGGTTATCGTTCCAGCACTGCTGGGCGATGCACTCGGTCTTGCAGATGTTCAGCTCGAGGACGTCGTAGCAGTGCTTGCCCTTGAGGCCGCGGGCGAGTTGTCGAGGGAGAAGTGCGAAAAACGCCCTGTTGAAGTCGACGATCCGGCGGTCGCGATCGACGACGAAGTAGCTGTCCACGATGGCATTGGCCGTGCGCTTGAATTCCGTCAAGAACTGCGTCAGAGCGGCCGGAACCTGGTCCACGGCCGAATGGTAGCAGTTCTAGCGGTGCTGTCATAAACTCGTCGACGGGATGGCCAAACGAGGGGCAAGCCTGTCGGTCAAGATGATCTTGACCACGACGCTACTGATCGTCGTGACCGTGGTCGGCAGTGGTGTGTTGAACGTTATCAACGTTCGCAAAGCATTCGACGATTCGACGCAGCGGCAGATCGAAGTCTTCCGCAGCGGTCGAGAAACGCTCGGCGAGTTCGGCACGCCGCTGTTCGCGAGCGCGGTGAGTCAGCTGCTGATCGATCGCGGTCGCGACGCCGACATCCTCTCGCTGGTCAAGAAGACCGTCGAGCAGGACACCAAGGACGGCCCGTCCGGCAAGAAGGACTACGGCCTCAAGCTCGCCTACGTCCTCGACCCGCACCAGAAGGTCGTCGCGTATTGCACCGAGGCCGCGAAGCTCGAGTGCGCGGCGGGAAACCACGAGCCGATCACTCCGGCGATCGGACAGCTCGCGGTCGACTCGTGGCGTCAGGCAGAGGACGCGTGGAAGACCGCGGCGAAGGGCAAAGGCGAGGCGCTCGTTCGCTTCGACCTCGCGTCCGTCGGATCGCAGCATCGCGTGTTCGCGTTCCCGGTGTTCATCGGTGCGCCCGCGACGGCGGAGGGCGCGCTCGCGGCAGACGCGCCCGACGCGCGGCTCGGCTACGTGGTGCTCGGGTACGACCTCGCGCCGATCGAGTGGTTCGCGTCCACCGCCGAGGAGAACAAGGCGGCCGCGTCGGCACGCGCGGCGCTCTACACCGGAGCGGTCGGTGGTCTGTTCGTGCTGATCGGAACGGTGCTCGCGATCCTCCAGGGCCTGTCGATCACGCGGCCGATCAAGGCGCTCGCATGGAAGGCAGACCAGATCGCCCGCGGCGACCTCGATGCGCGCGTGGAGATCACGTCCGGCGACGAGATCGGCTTCCTCGGCGAGAACTTCAACTTCATGGCCGAGCAGATCGCGATCCTCATGGTGCAGACCGCCGAGAAGGCGCGTCTGGAGCAAGAGCTCGAGGTCGCGAAGACGATCCAGGAGACCCTCGTGCCGTCGATGGATCCCGTCGACAAGGGCATCCTGAAGTTCGCGGGCTTCTACCAGCCGGCGGCGCAGACCGGCGGCGATTGGTGGACGTGGCACGAGCTCGTGGGCGGCAAGTACCTGCTCGTGATCGGCGACGTCACGGGCCACGGTGTTCCCTCCGCGATGATCACCGCCGCGGCGAAGGCGGCGTGCGACGTCGCGCGCCACGTTCACAACGACGACGTCACCGTGACGCGCCTGCTCGAGATCATGAACCACGCGATCTTCGAGAGCGCGCAACGCCGGTTCGTGATGACGTGCTTCGCGTCGATCATCGATACGAAGCAGCGCACGATCACGTACGCGAACGCGGGCCACAACTTCCCGTACCTCTATCGCGCCGGCGAAGGTAAGGGCGAGTTCGGCTCGCTGATGATCCGCGGCAACCGCCTCGGCGACGATCGCGCGTCGAAGTACGAGGCGAAGACCACGGAGCTCGTCGCGGGCGACGTCCTCGTCTGGTACACGGACGGCATCGTCGAGTGCGAGAGCGAGGCCGGCGAGGAGTACGGCGAGAAGCGCTTCCGCGCGAGCGTGAAGCGCGCGGCGATGCTCGACGCGGGCGAGATGCGCGACTCGATCGTCGCCGACGCGACCGGCTTCTTCGGTGAAGCGCCACGCAAAGATGACATCACCATGATCGTGGGGAGGATCCATTGAGGACACTTGGGGCAGCACTGATAGCGAGCGTGGCCGTGGTGTCTGTGGCGTACGGAGCCGTCGAAGACGACCTCCGCGACGGCGATAGATACTTCGAGGACGGCAACTGGCAGAAGGCCGCCGCCGCGTACGACCGAGCGATCGACAAGGCGCCCGGTCAGGTCGCCGCCGAGGCCTACGGCAAGCGCGCCGCGATCTTCATCATCCTCAAGGACTACAAGGGCGGCCTCGCGTTCATCGCGAAGGCGAAGAGCCGCTCGAGCGCGCTCGTGAACGCTCCCGAGCTCGGCGAGCAAGAAGCGCTGATGCTGTGGGAGACCGGCGAGAAGGACAAGGCGATCGCCGTCGCCGAGAAGGTCGTCGCGGCGAAGCCCGGCACGTTCACGAACCAGAAGTTGATCGGCGAGTACTACGCGAACCGTGACCCGGCGAAGAGCGCCACCGCGTACGAGGCGTATCTATCGAGCCGCCCGAGCGAGCTCGAGCAAGGCGACGTGCTCCCGCGTATTCGCCTCGGCTTCGCGCACCTCTCGACCGCGCGCACCGCGATCTCCGAGGGAGACGACGCCACCGCGCAGAAGATGTACGCGAAGGCCGTCGAGCAGTTCGAGACGCTGTCGCGCCGCCTTGGCAAGCGCCCCAACGCGCAGGTCAACGCGGACAACGGCCTGTGCGCCGCGTACACGGGCCTCGGTCGCTTCGACAAGGCGCTGACCGTGTGCGAGCGCATCGTCGACGATCCCAAGCGCATCGATTCCGCCGGGGCCGTGTGGTTCAACCTCGGCACCGCGTATCTCGCGCGCAGGCAGACCAAGAAGGCGCGCACCGCGGCGACCGAGTTCACGAACGTGCGCAAGAACGAGGCGCGCGGCTACCGGCTGATCGGCGACACGTACTTCGCGGATCGCGACTGGGGCAAGGCGCTCGAGTTCTACCTGAAGGCCGAGAAGCTCCTGAAGCCCAACCAGGGCCACGAGCAGGTGCTGCTGTCGATCCAGCTTGGCAAGACGTATCGCCGCATGCCGGGGACCAACAACCTGCCGCTCGCGATCGAGAAGCTCGACGCGGCGTACTCGGCGAACCCCGCGTCGACGGAGCTCGCGATCGAGCTCGCGCGCGCGTACCTCGAGGCCCGGCAGGACGCGAAGGCGGCGACGCTCATGGACAAGCTTCTGTCGGGCAAGGTGCTCGAGAAGTCGCCGCCGGAGACTCGCGCGGCGGTGATGGTGATCGGCGGCAAGGCGCTGTTCAACCAGAAGAAGCTGCGCGAGGCGCGGCAACGGTTCGAGTCGGCCCAGCAGCTCAAGCCGAACGACGTCTCGATCCAGCGCGATCTGATCCTCACGATCAACGAGCAGGCGTTCGTCGAGGGTGCGAAGGATCCGAAGACGGCGCGCGAGATCCTCGAGCAAGCGCTGCCGATCGACCCGTCGTCGCCGGTCACGCTGACGAACCTCGCGATCCTCGCGATCGATCGTGGCGACTGCGACGGCGCCCAGAAGCAGCTCCTCAAGCTCGCCGACATCCGCGGCCGCGACGAGGTCGTGCGCACGCGCCTGCTCGCGAAGACGTACATGTGCATCCCGCGGCCGGACACGCGCAAGGCGGCCGAGGCGTACGCGAACGCGGAGCGCGAGGCGAAGAAGGCGAACGCGGCCGTCGCGCTCGCCGAGGTCTACACCGAGTGGGCGCCGCTTACCTGGGACCAGGACATCGAGGGTGCCGTCGACAAGCTCGAGATCGCGGTGAGCGCGACGTCGACGAGCCCCGAGCTGAAGCAACAGGCAGGCGCCGCCAAGCGCAACCTCGCGCTCGCGCTGTATCGCCATGGCTGGAAGTCGATGCGCGAGGGCAAGGCCTCCGACGCGTCGAACGACTTCGAGCGCGCGCTGCGCGATCCGAGCGTGCTGAAGGGAACCGAGCCGCTCGCGTTCGAGTTCTCGTACGCGCTGTCGCTGCTCGACTCGGGACGCGCGCAGGAGGCCGCGAAGCTGTTCAAGCAGCTCGCGGGCAAGGGCAGCCAGTCGACCTATCTGCGCGGCCCGTACGCGAAGGTCGGCGCGCAGTTCTTCGGTGCGTATGCGAACTACCGCAACGGTCCGCTCTCGGCGCGCCAGCAGGCCGCCGCGGATCTCGCGCGCCTCGGCGGCGAGGGCCTCGGCGGAAAGCTCGACGAGCTTCTCGCGTCGGTGTGGGAGCTGATCGCCTACGACCAGTGGCGCGCGGGTCAGATCGGCGCCGCGGCGAAGTCGTTGACGACCGCAGAGAGGTACGCGACCGGCGAAGCGAAGCGACGCATCCAGCTCGACAAGGCGGCGCTGTCGCTCGACAAGGGTGACCTCGCGACGCTCGAGGGCATGAACGGCAACCCACCCGAGGCGCTCGTCAACCTCGGCATCCTCTACGACCGGGCGAACAGACCCAAGGACGCGTACGACGCGTGGGTGCGAGCCAAGGCGCGCGGCGTCCAGTCGCGCGACCTCCAGAAGTGGATCGACGCGAAGAAGAGGATCTATGGCTACTAAGACGCTCCTCGCAGCCGTGGCCTTGTCGTTCGGGATCGCGGGAACTGCCTCCGCGCAGCCCGCTTCGCGGAAGATCACCATCGGCATCTACGCACCCTCCGTCGAGTTCGGCACCGCGCAAGCGCGCCTCGCCTACGTGCAAGGCCTCGCGAAAGCGATCGAGCAGAACACCGGCATCGAGACCAACGCGCAGTCGTACGCGAGCCTCGGCGCGCTGAAGAAGGACGGTGTCGACTTCGCGATCATCGACGGGCAGTGCTACGCGACGAACCTGTCGTACAAGCTGCTCGCGTCGGCGAACATCGGCGGCGGGACGTCGCGCGCGTGGGCGCTGTACTCGAACAGCGGCGACCTGCCCGCACTCAAGGGCAAGAAGCTCGCGATCATGAACACGGGCTGCAACGACGCGGGCTTCGTCGACAACGCGATGCTCGAATCGGAGGTCGATCCGTCGCACTTCGGCTCGCGCGTCGGCAAGCCCGACATCAGCGCGGCGATCGCCGAGGTCGCTTCGTACAAGACGGCGCAAGCGGTGTTCGCTCCGTCGGGTTCAGCGAAGGGCCTGACGAAGCTGTTCGACACCGGCAGCGTTCCGAACCCCGCGTTCGTCGACATGGGCGGCAAGCTGCCCGCCGGCACCGTCGACAAGGTGTCGTCCGCGGTGCTCGGCTACGGCGGTGGCGGCGCGATCTCCAGCTGGCAGAGAGGCGACGTCGGCGCCTACCGCGGCCTCGCGAGTCGCCTCGGCCGGGTCACGAAGCAAGGCGTGCTCGTCGCGCCGGAGCTCGTGCGCATCGACGCGAAGGACGTGCTGTCCGAACCGGCGACGCTCAAGGACACCGCCTCGGCCGACGTGCGCCATCTCTTCCTGCGCACGCCCGGCGCGCGCATGGAGTAGCTCTACTTCGCGTACTTGACGTTGAGGTCGACGTAGACCGAGTCCTTGATCGTCGGATACGCACCCATCGCGTCCGTGATCAGGCTCGCGAAGCCGGCGCCCGCGTGCGCGACGATCGGCCCGAGCTTCACGTCGAGCGCGGCGCCGAGGTAGACGCGGCCGCCGTTCTTCGCGCGCAGCGAGATGTCATCGCCGGTGAACACGCCGACGTCCGTCGACAGCTTCACCAGCGAGCCGAGCTTGAGGATCAGTGACATCGGCACCTGCACGGCCGTGAGGTTCTCCATCTCGCCCGTCTGGAACACGAACTTGGGGAGGAGCGAGAAGTCGACCAGGCTCGACAGCTTGATCTTCATGATCAGACCGCCGGCGAGGCCCGGCTGGAAGTCGCCGACGAACAGCGGGTAGTCCTTGTCGGACAACAGCATCGCGCCCTCACGCATGTACGCGGCGTCGAGCTCGATGCCCATCTCGGTGTCGTACTTGATCATCGGCATCTTCGGCACGGCCCACTTGCCCTCGAGGCGCAGGTTCATGCCGCCGATGAGGCTCGGATCGCGACCATCCATCAGCGTGTCGGGCTTCTTCACCGCGAACGGCATCTCACCGGCGACGAACACCGAGTCGAGCAGGTAGTAGCGACCGTTCGCGTCGAGCGCGACCCAGTTGAACGAATCGAACGCGCCGGCTTCATCGGGACCGCTCGGAAAGCGGAACTTGCCGCCCGCGTCGAAGTCGCCGCGCTTGGGCTCCTTCGGGCCCTTCTTCTCGGGCGCCGGCGCTGTCGCGGAGGCGGCCATCGGATCGGTTGTAGGTGCGGGTGCGGACGCCGGCTGCATCGTCGGCATGCCCGGCTGCGTCGGCATCGTCGGCATGCCCGGCTGCGTCGG
>CAZUAR010000003.1:56517-200383 GCA_964617845.1 uncultured Kofleriaceae bacterium
CATCGTCGGCGTCTGCGGCATCGTCGGCGTCTGCGGCATCGTCGGCGTCTGCGGCATCGTCGGCGTCTGCGGCGTCGGCGCCGGCTGCGGTTGAGGCTGTGGAGCCGGCGCCTGCGCGAGAGCGGAGCCGGCGGTAAGCGAACAGAACGCGATCAGACCAAGGCGCGAGATGCCCATGTGTTGTTCCCCCGTCACCAGTAAACGGGAGATCGGCGTCGCGTATCCATCGTGCTCACCGTGAGTCACGGGTGAGCGTTTCGGGTAAGCCTGGGTGTTCTCGACGAGAGCTAACGCAATGCTCGGATCAAGTGGTCTGAGCGTTAGCGGCCTTGCGTCATCTTCAGCATCACGAGCGGCGTCTTCGCGATGATGCCGAGCTCGGTGCGCAGGAACGTACCCAGGTTCTCCAGCGACGCGGTGTACGCGAGGTCGTAGAGCAGCTTGATCCGCATGTCGTCGGCGAGCGAGCCCTTGGTCTCGTCGAGCTGCCACGGGTTCTGCAGCGTCGACGCGAGCTTTCCGATCTCCGATCCCTCGGGGATCGAGCCCGTGTAGCCGAGCGAGATCTGCGCGAGGCCCGTGATGCCGGGCTTCACGTCGCGCATGCGCTCCTCGAACAGCGGGATCGCGTAGGAGAGCTGCTGGAGCAGCTCGGGGCGCTCGGGGCGCGGGCCGACGAGCGACATCTTTCCGCGCAACACGTCCCAGAACTGCGGCAGCTCGTCGAGCCGCGACTTGCGGAGGAACTTGCCGACGCGCGTGATGCGAGGATCATCGGCGCCCGCGACGACGACGCCCGTGAACTTCTCCGCGTCCGGGATCATCGTGCGAAACTTGTGCATCTCGAACTCGTCGAACTCGTAGGTGCGCACGCCGTTCGCGCGCGTGACCTTCTTGAGTGACCCCGCGCGGCGCTGCTTGAACATCACCGGGCCGGGGGAGTCGATGTAGATCGCAGCCGCGATGATTGGCAGGAGCGGCGCGGTGAGCACCATGCCGACGGTGGCTCCGAGGATGTCGATCGCACGCTTCGCGATTTGAACGGGTCTTCGCACGAAGTGGTCTTCATGCAGACGCGAGACCAAGCGCAATTCGCAGGAGCTCCGCAGGTCATGCCGATGCAGAAGCGCACGTTGCGATCGAATCGCACGGGACGACGTGCGCGAGTGCCTCGAAGGTTCGCGTCGACGCGTGGCACGAGTGTTGATGTGTGTCCGGCGCGATGGCCGACAAGATCTGGCTGACCGTCCCCGGCGCGTTGCGCTATCGCGCGCTCGCCGTGCGCGTCGTCGCGGAGGCGGCGCGGTTGGTCTCGGGATCGCCACGCCGCGACGAGAACGATCTGCTCGCGAGCGACGTGCGCGACCCGTTCGATACGGCGGTGGTCAGCGCGTTCATGGAGATCTTCAACAACGTCGCGATTCACGCGTACCGGCGCGAAGCGACCGGCCGCATCGAGATCTCGATCACCGCCGGAGATCGCGAGATCGTGATCGAGGTTCTCGATCACGGCAGGCCGTTCGATCCGTCCAAGGTGCCGGCGCTGCCGTCGGAGCTGGACGATGCATCGCTCCCCGAGGGCGGCATGGGCATCCACATCGCGCGAACGATGCTCGACGACGTCTCGTATCAGCCCGGCCCACCGAACAAGTGGCGACTGTCGAAAGTGAGGACCTGATGATGACACCGTATGAAGTTTCTCGGTCGACCGATGCGACGCGGCTCGTGGTGCGCGGCTCGCTCGACATCAACACCGCGCCGGCGCTCGCCGAGGAGATCGACAAGATCATCGAAGCGAAGCCGACGAAGGTCGACGTCGATCTGACGCCGCTCGATCTCATCGACAGCTCGGGCGTCGCGGCGCTCGTGAAGCTGTACAAGGGCATTCGCAGCGCCGGCGGCCGCATCGCGATCTCGGGCGCGCGCGATCAGCCGCTCGCGATCTTCAAGCTGCTGCGCATGGACAAGGTCTTCGACCTCTAGAACGCCATGCTGCGCGTTCTCGCGATCACGAAGATCTTCCCCAACGCCGCCGAGCCGCTGTCTGCCCCGTTCAATCGGCAGCAGTTCGCAGCGCTCGCGCGGCACTGCTCCCTCGAGGTGATGGCCACGATCCCGTGGTTCCCGGGTGCGAGCCTCGTCCACGGCTCGAGCGCGGGAAAGCTCGTCGGTGTTCCCGGCGAGGAGACGATCGACGGCATCACCGTCACCCATCCGCGCACGCTCTTCGTGCCGCGCCTCGCCCACGCGACGTGGGGGCCGCTGTACGCGGCGTCGATCGCGCGTGCGGTGATGCGCTATCGGGGACGCGTCGACGTCGTGCTCGGCTCGTGGGCATACCCCGACGGGTTCGCGGCCGTGATCGCGGCGCGCATGCTCGGTGTGCCGTGCGTCGTGAAGCTGCACGGGAGCGACATCAACCAGATCGCGAAGCTGCCGGGTCCTCGCAAGCTGCTCGGGTGGGCGTTGCCGAGGGCCGCGCGCGTCGTCGCGGTGAGCCGCGCGCTCGCCGACGAGGTCGCGACGCTCGGCGTGCCGCGCGACAAGATCGCGATCGTCATGAACGGCGTCGATGCGTCGCTGTTCCATCCGCGCGATCGCGCGGGTGCGCGCGTGGAGCTCGGGCTCGACGAGAGGCCGCTCGTCCTGTACGTCGGCAACCTCAAGGCGGACAAGGGCGTCCTCGACCTCGCGAAGGCGTGGGAGCGCGTCGCCGCGCAGATGCCCGATGCGCGGCTCGCGATCGTCGGCGGTGGTCCCGCCAAGGACGAGCTCGCGGCCGCCGTCGAGCGGTTCGGCGGCAAGCTCGGCGAAGGTCGAGCGCGCTGTGCGAAGGATGATCGCGTGCTGCTCCTCGGCCCGCGGCCGCTCGCGGAGGTTCCGCTGTGGATGGCCGCGGCCGATGTCGTCACGCTGCCGAGCCACGCGGAGGGCACGCCCAACGTCGTGCTCGAGGCGCTCGCGTCGGGTAGGCGCGTGGTCGCTACCCGTGTCGGCGGCATCCCGGATCTCATCACGCGAGGCGAGCTCGGCGCGCTGGTACCGCCGCGCGATCCCGACGCACTCGCCCGTGCGCTCGCGCTCGCGCTGCGCACACCGTACATCCCCGCCACGGTCGCTGCTCTCGGCGCACGGGGTGGTTGGGACGCAAGTGCCTCCGCCCTGCACCAGGTGCTGCTTGGCGCGGCGAGTGCTTCGCAACCGGGGACGTCATGGAGCGCCCCTCCCTCTCCCAGCTCGGAGACCGCTGGTACTCGTCCGAGGAGCGCATCACCGCCGCGATGATCACGGAGCTGCAACGCGTGCGCAGGCGCGCGGCGGCTCGGCCGTTCTTGACGCTCTTTCTCGCGGCACTCCTCACCTCGGCGCTCGCGATCGTGATCGTGACCAAGCACCGCAAGCTCGAGGCCGAGGTCGTCCTCGCGCTCACCGAGGGCACGCTCTCGAGCGACCACTCCGGTCTCGCGGCGCAGGAGCTGCGCGAATACGTCTCGTCGGTCCTGTTGTCCGACAAGAACGTCGCCGAGGTGATCGTGGATCAGGACCTCTATCGCATCCGCGAGCGCATGGGCATGGCCTACGCCATCACCGAGCTGCGGGAGCAACTCGAGGTCGACGTGTGGAAGAACACGTTCGTCTACTACCGCGACTCCGAGTCCAACGCGCGCAAGTCCGCGCGCATCGGCCTCACGGTGATCGACACCGACCCCGACAAGGCATATGGCATCGCGCGCGCACTGGCTGACATCATGATCCGCACGCACGACGCCGAGCGCTTGAAGCTCACGAGTGCGCTCGCCGCACAAGTGCAGCTGATGCGCGAGACGGTCGAGTCGGAGCTGGAGAAGCTCGCCCACCGGATCAGCGAGAAGCAGGCGGCGATCGGCATCGCGTACAAGGACGGCAAGAACGGCGTCGCGGCGGCGCTGATGGTCGACCTCGCGGATCTCGACGCGCGCCACAAGGACCTCGAGACTCAGCTCTCGCAGATCGCCACGAGCCGCGACGCCGTCGCCGACCAGATCTCCGCGGCCGGCCTCGACATCACGCTCGAGGTCGTCGCCGAGAAGCGACCGGATCGCCCTGTCACGTCGACGTTCGCGCTCGTGCTCGTCATGTGCGTCGTCGCGACAGGCGCGCTGATCGCGTCGGCGATGGTCGTCAGCACGTTCGATCCGCGCGTGCATCACGCCGACGACGTCGCCCGGCTCGGGCTTCCTGTCCTCGGTCACGTTCCCGCTTTCACCGGCGATCGCGTCGGTTCGTTACGCAAGCGCGGCGCACGCCGCAGTAGCTCAGGGGCAAGACTATGGCACTCGCACCGATAACTCCTCGCGACAAGCTGCAACGCATCACCGACCTCGCTCGCAAGACGGCGCGGTACTGGTGGATGATCGCTCTGTTCGCCCTCGTCGGCGGCGCGCTCTCGCTCGCGTTCGCGGTGTTCAAGCCGAAGAACTACCAGTCGTGGTCCACGCTGTTCTATCAGGAGCGAATCCAGTCGAGCCTGATGTCGCCGAACCGCGAGGAGATGGTCCAGCGCAACATCGGCGATCGCTACCGCGAGCTGTTGCTCGCGCGCTCGCAGCTGATGCAGATCGTGACCGACCCGGCGCTCGATCCGTTTCCCGACGAGGACGATGTCGAGGTGAAGATCGACGAGCTGCGCAAGGTCATCAAGTTCGAAGCGCGTGGCGCGAACGCCTTCCGTATCAACTTCCGCGACACGGATCCGGCGCGCGCGAAGCGAGTGACCGAGAAGCTGACCTCGATGCTGCAGGCCAAGGACGAGGAGCTCCGCAACGATCAGGCGACGCGCACGGTGAACTTCGCGACCACCCAGAAGGAGGCGGCGGCCAAGGAGCTCGCGAAGAGCGAACAGGCCCTCGCCACCTTCCTCGCCGCGCACCCCGAGTTCGCCGAGGAGACGAGCCAGGGCAACTCCGAGGGCGCGTCGATCCGCGCCATCCGCGAGCCCAAGACCAAGAAGACCGGTAACAGCCGCCTCTACGCGCTCGAGCGCCAGCGCCAGCGCATCCAGGCGCGCCTCGACGCGAGCCCCGACGGTCCTCCGGTGCGCATCATCGCGCCGCCGAGCCCCGAGCGCGTCGCCGCCGAGGCCGCGGCCAACGAGGCACAGCGCCAGCTCACCGCGGCGCAGCGCGAGCTCGACGGTGCACTCAGCCGGTACACGGAGAAGCACCCCGAGGTGATCAAGGCGCAGGCGAACGTCGCGGCCGCGCAACAGCGCTACCGCACCGCGCAGGCCGCGGTGCCGCCGCTCGTCGAGACCGCCGTCGCCCCGACGTCCAAGCAGGACCGCGAGAAGCTCGAGAAGCAGCTGGCGCAGCTCGAGGAGCAGATCGCGAACGCGCAGTCGTCCGGCGACAAGAAGGACGCGTCGCAGACCGACAAGACGACGAACTGGGTCGTGAAGCTCGAGACGGAGCACGCGATCCTTCGCCGCGAGGTCTCCGAGCAACGCGAGCGCGTCGGCTCGCTCGCCGCGTCGGTGTTCCGCGCGCAGATCGACGCGAGCCAGAAGCTCGCCGAGCAGGGCGGCCGGCTCTCCGTCGTCGATCCGGCGTTCAAGCCCGTGAAGCCCACCGGCCCCGGCAAGACGATCTTTCTCCTCGCCGGCATGATGCTGTTCCTGACGCTCGGCACGGGGCTCGCGCTCGGCCTCGCGATGATCGACGACCGCATCTACCACCGCATCGACCTCGACAACCTCGGTATCGGGGTTCTCGCCGTGATTCCGCCCGCGCAGTCCCTCAAGGGACTGAAGCCGGCGCCGAAGAAGGAGCAGCGCAAGTGACCACGTCGCGACCCAGCCTGACGATGACCGCGATCGGTCTCGGCAACCACAACCCGCGCACCACGCTCACGCGTGGCTCGATGTCGGCCGTCGATCCACGCGCCACCGTGGCACTCGCTCCGACCGAGGCGCGTCCCCCCAGCGCGGCCGCGTGCGAGGTGCAGGTGATGCAGCACCAGCTGCCACGCCACGCACGCTCCGACCGGCGCCTCGCCGTCGCCCTCGCGCCCGACTCGGCGCGCGCCGCCGCGTTCCGCGTGCTGCGCCACCACCTGCTCGAGCTCGGCAAGCCGCAGTGCGTCGTCGTGACCAGCCCGCAACGCGGCGACGGCAAGACGACGACCGCGATCAACCTCGCGTGCGCACTGTCCGAGTGCGGCCGTGCGAGGGTGCTCCTCGTCGAAGCGCACCTGCGCCGCCCGCAGCTCGCCGGCGTGTTCGAGTTCGTGCCGCCTCGCTGCTTCGCGGATCAGCTGCTCCTGCATCGCAAGGATCCGCTGTCGCCGTGGACGCTCGTCGAGATCCCCGAGCTGCACCTGCACGTCGGCGCGATCAACCCGAAGTTCGAGCGCGGCCAGCTCCTCGACGGCCCCGCGTTCTCCATCGCGATGGAGCGCCTGCGCGTCGCCGGCTACGACCACATCGTCATCGACGCGCCGCCCGTCCTCGGCTCCGCCGACGTGAACCTGATGGCCGACGCGGCCGACACGGTGCTGCTCGCTCTCCGCGCGCGCCGCTCGACCGCGCGCGACCTCCGCGCGGCGATCGATCAGATCGGCGAGCGCAAGGTCGGCGGCACGGTCCTGGTCGAGGAGTAGCGAGCGGCCCGAGTCCCTAGCGGCGACAGGTCGCGATCTCGATCAGCTCGCGCCGGCTCCGCTCCCACACGCGCTCGTCGGTCGGCCAACCAGCGACGGGCATCGTGCGAGCGACGACCATCGCGGTCGCCATCGGATCGCACGCCTTCGCGAGCTCGAGCAGCTCGCGATCCTGCTGCCCGCGCCGCAGGGCCGCGAGTCGAAGCGTCGGACGGCATCCGCCGTCGGCCGGTAGCGCGAGGACGCCGTCGAGGTTGCCGTGATCCTCGCCGTCGTCGAAGCTGACGGGGTCGCGGAGGTCGAGCGCGCGGCCCGGCAGCGGCGCGCCCTTGCGGTTGTGGCGGTCGTGCCAGTACAGCGCGTCCCACACGTACCACTGCGGGATGCCATCGCGATGCATGAGCCAGCCCCATGTCCTCGGACCTGGGGTCTCGGCGTCGAGGATCATCGCGCCCGAGTACGGAGGAAGTCCGTTGTAGGCCCACGCGCCGCTCCGGGGCGCGGGTCGGAGCTGGATGAATTGATCGACGAGCCCGAGCCACTCCGGTCTGGGCGGTGCAGTGACCGCGAAGCGGAACGTGTTCGGTCCACCGCCCGCGGCGCGGATCACCGTGCCGAGCGCGACGACGTCCTGGATGCGCTTCGCGGTCCGGGGCTCGTCGATCGGAATCGCGAACGGCACGTGTCCCGTGCCCCTCGTGGCGGCGATCCAGGCACGCACCTCGTCGCCGGCCTTCGCCGGATCGGCGGAGATGACCACCGGCACGTCGCGGATGCCCGCGAAGTCGGCCTTGCGGCTGGGCCACCAGTCGATGTGGATGTCGGGGGTGAGCAGCACGCCGTGATCGCGGAACATCGACATGCACGCGCGTTCGGCGGCGCTGGGAACCGCGCGCGAGGGCATCGCGCCCTTCGAGGCCCATGCGAGCTCGCGAGGGTCTTCGTAGGCCCACACGCGCGGCGGACGGGTCGGGATCGTGACGTCCGCGACGGCGAGCTCGACCGGGTATCGCGTGTCTCCGACGATCAGCGCGCCCTGCAAGCTCCCGATGGCCATCTCGCGTGGAACGCGAACCTCGACGTACCGCACGTGCGATGGGCTCGATGGCGATGGGCGCGGGATGAGGCCGTCCGCGTACCGCCCCTTCCCCGCGCTCGCGCCGTACAGCCCGGGCGTCGAGGGGCGAGCGACCTCGATGGCCTCCACATCGAACACCCGCACGTCGACACCTTCGAGCTCGAAGACGATGGGCGCGTCGTTCGATGTGACGACCTGAAGGCCGATCGTCTCGCCGCGCGCCGCGACCAGCGATAGCCGCTCGCCGTCGAACCACGGCGTGACACGCGGGAGCGGATCGCCGATCCGGTAGCGCGTCGACTCGCCGAGCACCGCGATCGATGGCCCTGGATCGGTCGCCCCGGCGGGATCGCAAGCAGCGAGCGCCAGGGCACAGGCGAGGACGCGCGACATCGTCCCAGGCGCAGCAAAGCCCGAGCCGGCCCGCAAATCGCAGAGCCACACGCCGATGGCAACGCCAACCCGCGTAGAGACTCGGATCTCGCCGACGGAGGGCGATCCGTCGAGCGAGCGAGCGCAGAGCGACGCGCGCGCGGGCGCACGTGTGGCCGCGCAGCACGCGAGGGTCGTCGCTCCCGTCGAATCGCTGCCGATCATCGCGTTCGCGAAGGACTGGCACGAGGATCCCACGTCGAACCATCACGTGCTGCGCGAGCTCGCGAAGACGCGGCGCGTGCTGTGGCTCAACTCGCTCGCGACGAGGACGCCGAGCCTCGCGAGCGGTCGCGACCTCGGCAAGATCAAGCGCAAGCTCGTCGAGTTCTCGAAGGGTCCGGTGAACGTCGAGAACGACCTGTGGGTGTTCTCGCCGCTCGTGCTTCCGCTGCCGCACGAGGCGTGGGCGCGATCGATCAACAAGCAGGTGCTACGCGCGACGATCCGTGGCCTGCGCTGGAAGCTCGGGATCGACAGGTTCCAGCTGTGGACGTTCCTCCCGAACAGCGCGGACTACGTCGGGATGCTCGGCGAGGAGTCGAGCGTCTACTACTGCGTCGACGAGTGGTCGCTGTTCTCGTATCTGGATCGCGAGCAGACGGTCGCGGCCGAGAAGGCGCTGCTCGGCAAGGTCGATGCGGTGTTCGCGATCAACCACGCGCTGGCAGAGGCGAAGCGAGGCGTGAACGCGTCGACGTTCGTGAGCCCGCACGGCGTGGATCACGCCCTGTTCGCGAGCGCGCTCGACGAGGCGACCGTGGTGCCGGCAGACATCGCCGCGATCTCGGGCCCGCGGATCGGGTTCTACGGGACGATCCGCGACTGGGTCGACCTCGAGCTCGTCGCCCATGTCGCGAAGGCGCGACCCGCGTGGTCGATCGTGTTGCTCGGCCAGGTGCTGTGCGATGCGAGTGCGATCGCCGGGCTGCCGAACGTTCACCTCCTCGGGCAGAAGCGGCACGACGAGCTGCCCGCGTACTGCAAGGCGTTCGACGTCGGCATCATTCCGTACCGGATCGATGACCGGATGACGTTCGTCAATCCGCTGAAGCTGCGCGAGTACCTGTCGGCGGGGTTGCCGGTCGTGTCGACGCCGGTGCCCGAGGTCGCGCGGTACCGCGAGTGGTGCCGGATCGCGGCGACGCCACCGGAGTTCGTCGAGGCGATCGAAGCGGCGCTCGCCGAGTGCAAACCGGCGACGCGCGCCGCGCGAAGCGCCGCGATGAAGAACGAGACGTGGTCGGCGCGCGTCGCCGACGTGATGCGAACTGTCGACGAGATCAGCCAGAGCAAACAGACCAAGGGAATGAAGGGAACATGAGCACCAAGAAGCTGCGCGCCGGCATGGTCGGCGCAGGAAACATCTGCGAGTTCCACGTCGCTGCCATCCAGAAGCTGGCGAGCGCGCCCCAGAGCGAGGTCGAGCTGATCGGCGTCGCAGACCTCGACGCGGAGCGTGCCGCGGCGAACGCCGAGAAGTGGGGCACGCGGGCGTATGCGGATCTGGACGCGCTCGTCGCGGCGGGCGCCAACGTGATCCACGTGCTCACGCCACCCTCGTCGCACGCGGCGATCGCGCGCGCGGCGCTCGAGCGTAGATGCCACGTGCTCGTCGAGAAGCCGATCACCGAGGACGCCGAAGAAGCACACGCACTCGGCGAGCTGGCGGCGAAGAAGGGGCTGACGATCAGCTGCAACCACTCGCTGCTGTTCGACCCGCAGATCGTGCGTGCGCTCGACATGGTCAAGGCTGGCAAGCTCGGCGAGATCGTCGGCGTCGACATCCTGCGCGGAAGCGAGTACCCGCCGTACGAGGGCGGGCCGCTGCCGCCGTGGTACCGCGACGCGGGCTATCCGTTCCGCGACATCGGCGTGCACTGCCTCTATCTGATCCAGGAGCTGCTCGGGCCGATCACCAACGTCGACGCGAAGTGGCGCTCGCTCGGCGGCGATCCGAACCTCGCGTTCGACGAGTGGCGCGCGCTCGTCGCGTGCAAGCGCGGCCTCGGGCAGCTGCAGATCACCTACAACACGAAGCCGATGCAGTCGCAGCTGATCATCCACGGCACCAAGGGCGTGCTGCGCGTCGATCTGTTCGCGATGTTCCACGGCAAGCGCGCGTCGACGCCGCTGCCCAAGGCGGCCGAGCGCTTGATCAACGCGTTCACCGATTCGCTGCAGCCGCTCGTCGACGTTCCGGTGAACGTCGTGAAGTTCGTGCGCAAGCAGGTGCAGTCGTATCAGGGCCTGCGCGACCTCGTCGCCGACTTCTACGCGCGGCTGCTCGGCAACAAGGAGCCGGCGGTCTCCGTCGACGACGCGGCCAACGTCGTCGCGTGGGTCGAGAAGGTCGCGCGCGCGGCCGACGCGGATCACGCGCGGAACCTGTCGCGGTTCCAGACGTCGGATCGGATCCCGTTCGTCGTGACCGGTGCGTCGGGGTCGCTGGGCAAGGCGGTCGTGAACCGCTTGCTCGCCGACGGACATCGCGTGCGCGTGTTCCAGCGCAAGATCCCCGCGCAGGCGCGCGAGGGCGTCGAGTACGTGTTCGGCAACCTCGGCGATCCGAAGGCGGTCGACAAGGCGATCCGCGGCGCCGAGGTCGTCATCCATTGCGGCGCGGCGATGAAGGGCGGCTGGCCGGAGCACAAGGGCGGCACCGTCGTCGGCACGCAGAACGTGATCGATGCGTGCAAGAAGCACGAGGTGCGGCAGCTCGTGCACATCTCGTCGATGTCGGTCGTCGATTGGGCCGGCAGCGCCGGGACCACCGTCGGCGAAGGCGCGGCGCTCGAGCCTCGCCCCGACGAGCGCGGCGCGTACACCCGCGCGAAGCTCGAGGCCGAGAAGCTCGTGCGCGAGGCAGCGGCGGGCGGCTTCCCCGCGGTGATCCTGCGCCCCGGGCAGATCTTCGGCGGCGGGATCCCGCTGATCAACGGCGCGGTCGCGCGCAACGCCGGCGGACGCTGGCTCGTCCTGGGCGACGGAACGATCGAGCTACCGTTGATCTATATCGACGATGTCGTCGACGCGATCATGCGCTCGGTGCAGCTGCGTCTCGTCAGCGGCGAGGTGATCCAGCTGATCGATCCCGAGAAGCTCACGCAGGCCGACGTGCTCGCGCTCGCCGGCGAGAACAAGCCGCAGCTCAAGGTGCCGCGCTCCGTCGTGTTCGCGCTCGGCAAGCTCAGCGAGCTGCCGCTCGGTGCGCTCGGCAAGCCGAGCCCGATCGCGCTGTACCGCCTGCAGTCGGCCCTCTCGCGCATGCACTACGGCAGCGACGTCGCCAAGAACGTCCTCGGCTGGGCGCCGCGCGTCGGTGTTCGCGAGGGCATTCGGCGCGTGACCGGGGCGGCGCCACGCGGCAGCGCGACACCCCCACTGCGCGTCGCGGCGCCTTGATGCGCGCGGCGATGCGTGACGAGGTCCTCGCGTCGCGCGTGCTGCGCGGCGCCGTGATCCTCGCCGCGCTCGCATGCGCGGCGGCCGCGCGGGCCGACACGATCGTCACCGTGCAGCTGTCGCCGGACGGCCAGCAGCTCGCGCAGCAGCTCGGCGTCACGCCCGAGCAGCTCGCCGCGCAGGTGACGCGCGCGGTCGACGACGCGTACCAGACGGCGAACATCGAGGAGTTCCTCGAGTCGTTCGTCGACGCGACGTCGTTCTCGTCGCGCGGCATCGGTGTCGACTACGCCTCGCAGCCGACGGGCTTCATCGCGGGCTTCGCGGTCAACCTCGCCGCCGCGGGCGACCAGGAGCTGCGCGCCGACGAGCGCCCGACGGCGGGCCTCGCCGCGAACGTCTCGGTGCTCGTCGGGATGAACCTCGCCGAGTGGAAGCTGTCGCGTTGGACGATCTTCGCGAACGGGTTCTATCGCAACGCGGAGCTCGAGCGCCTCGACGGCACGATCCTCAGCGCGGGCGCTCACGTGCAGTACACGATCATCCCCGCGCCCGCGGACGGCGGCACCGGGACGTTCGTGCGCTGGATCGGCCTCGCGGCGACGAGCGGCCTCGAGCTCACGCGCTGGTCGCTCGGCACGGGCTCCGACACGCTGTCCACGGACTTCGACGTCGGCAGCGGCAACAACACCGCGCACGTCGACGTCGACTCGACAGGACAGCTCGATCTGCGCTCGCAGGCGATCACGGTGCCGCTCGAAGCGACCACCGGCCTGCGCGTCATGTGGCTCGCGACGCTCTACGCCGGCGTCGGTGTCGACTTCACGCTCGGCAACGCCGACGTCACCGCGAACATGAACGGCATCGCGCGCGCCGACGACGGCCGCGAGCTCGGCACGGTCGCCATCACCGGCGAGGGCTACGCGAACGGATCGCCCGCGACGCTGCGCGCGCTCGTCGGGCTGCAGCTGAACCTGTGGAAGCTGAAGCTGTTCTCGCAGCTCAACGCATCGCAGTCGCCCGCGGTGAGCGTCGCGTTCGGTCTCAAGTTCGTGCAGTAGGCTCGGCGAGCCCCGCGGCGACGAGGATCGCGCGCGCCACGCGGGCACCGTCGACGGCCGCCGACACGATGCCGCCCGCGTAGCCCGCGCCCTCCGCGCACGGATACAGCCCCGCGATGTCCGGCGACACGAGCCGCTCGGGATCGCGAGGCACGCGCACCGGCGAGCTCGTTCGCGACTCCACGCCGACGAGGACCGCCTCCTCCGTCAGGTAGCCGCGCATCTGCTTGTCGAAGTGCACGAGCGCTTCGCGCAGCCGCGCCGCGAGCGGGACACCGATCGTGTCGAGCACCTCGCCGACATCGGTGGCGAACAGCCCGGGCTGATAGCTCGTGCCGGGCACCGTCGACGACGCCTTGCCGCGCACGAAGTCGGTCGCCCTCGTCGCCGGCGCGCGCAGCTCGCCACCGCCCGCGCTCGCCGCCGCGCGCTCGAGCTTCGCCTGCAGCTCTACGCCGCCCATCGGGCGCGCGAGGCCCAGGCGATCGAGATCCGCGAGCTCCACCGCCACGACCAGCCCCGAGTTCGCGTACGGCGAATCGCGCCGCGACAGGCTCATGCCGTTCACCACCACGCCGTCCGCTTCCGTCGACGCCGGCACGATCCAGCCGCCGGGACACATGCAGAACGAGAACGCCCCGCGCCCATCGCTCGGCGTGAACGCCAGCCGATACGGCGCCGCCGGCAGCTTCGGATGCCCGGCCACGCGCCCGTACTGGATGCGATCGATCAGCGGCTGCGGATGCTCGATGCGCACGCCCATCGCGAACGGCTTTGCCTCCAACCGCACGCCCGCTCGCGCCAGCAGCGCATGCACGTCGCGCGCGGAGTGCCCCGTCGCCATCACGACCGCGCGGCCCAGGACCTCGCCGCCATCGGCCAATCGCACGCCGACCGCCCTGCCCTCGTGCACCACCAGGTCCACCACGCGCGCACCGAACCGAACCTCGCTGCCGACGCGCTCGAGCGACTCGCGCATCGCGGTGATCACCTTCGGCAGCTTGTTGCTGCCGATGTGCGGCCGCGCGTCGACCAGGATATCCCTCGGTGCGCCGTGCAACGCGAGCACCTCGATCACGTCGCGCACGTCGCCGCGCTTGTGGCTCCGCGTGTACAGCTTGCCGTCGCTGTACGTGCCCGCGCCGCCCTCGCCGAAGCAGTAGTTGCTATCGGGATCCACGCGCCCGTGCTGCGTGAGCCCCTTGAGGTCGCGCCGCCGGGCCTGCACGGGCTTTCCGCGATCCACGATCACCGCTCGCACGCCCGCGCGCGCGAGCTCGTACGCGCAGAAGAGCCCCGCCGGCCCACCGCCGACGATGACGACCGGCTCCCCGCTCGTCTCGCGCAGCGCCGCGCCGCCGACCCCCTCCTCGCGCTTGGCACCGACCACGAGGTGGAACCGCACGCGCCCTCGCCGTGCGTCGATCGACCGCTTCCGCAGCTCGAGCTCCGGTAATGCCGATACGCTCACCTCGAGCTGCCGGGCCAACCGCGCACCGAGCGCTGCTGCATCATCCGGCTCGTCGAGCCCGAGCTCGACCGTGTAGTCGCGTTCCGGATCCAGCTGCATCGAGCGTTCGGGCGAGCCTAGCATTCTCCTCGTCGCCTCACGCTGCACGGGCTCGCCGCTGTGCGATCGACCCGGCACGCTTGTCCATGGCCGACGAACCGAACGCACCCGTGAAGGACCCGCAGCCCGACCCGCCGAAGAAGGAGCCACCGCTCCCCGATCCGCCCAAGCAGGATCCGCCTCCGACGGAGCCGCCCAAGCAGGACCCACCGCCGGCACCGCACGTCCCTCCGGACGAGGCACCGCACAAGACACCGCCCGAGATCGAGCCGCCGAACCCCGGGTTGCCGGACACGCGCCAGCCGGTGCCGGTCGAGGATCCGCCGGCGACCGATGACCCGCCGCCGAACATCATCGCGTAGCTCGTCGCGCTTCGGCTCGCCACGCCGACGTCGTACTCGTCGTCCGCGAGCGACACGTAGCTTGGAGAGCTTCGTCCGGTCGGCGGACGGCGCCTAGTTCGTTTCGTCCTCGTCGTCGAGGAGCTCGTCGTCGTCCTCGTCGTCCTCGTCCTCGTCCTCGTCGTCGTCCTCGTCGTCGTCCTCGTCGTCGTCGTCGTCGTCGTCATCTTCGGCGATCGTCGCGACACCGGCACGCTTGCGCTCTTCTTCGAACGCTTCGGTCCCTTGACGTGCGGATAGCCATTCCTTGGCCGTCGAGTGTTGCCAGCCCCACTTCGCGGCGAGCACCACGAACATGCCCCCGATGAGGCGATCGTCGTCGGGCGGCTCTTGCAGCAGCTCCCACTTCACGTGGTGGTTCGAGTGCCGCAGCATTCGATCGAACAGCGCGAACGCGTCGGCGTCGAGTGGCCCGGTGCGCAGCGCGTGGACCGCCGCTTCGAGGAGCTTGCCATCGGGATCGAGGAGCTCGCCCTGTGGACGCGCGCGATCGATCGCGCCGTGCGCGGCGTTCACGATCGCCGCGCGCGCGCTGGCGAGATCGCGCCTGCCCGCTTCGGCGACGAGCGACGCGCGGCCGACGAGGTGCGGCTCGGAGAGCAAGGCCACGAGAGCGTCGTCGGAGAGGCCACCGACGATCGTCGGGTCGAAGATGGGCGCGGCGGCGATCGGAGCACCGAGCTTGTCGAGGAGCGCGTGCGCGCCGGCGCGGATGTCGGGCTCCTCGAAGCGCACGAGCCACGCGAGGTCTGCGGCGTCGACGAGCTCGGGGAAGTGATCGGCGATGCGCAGCGCGAAGCGGATGTTGCGGACGGTGTACTCGTGGTTGTAGTCGACCTCCGAGAGCGCGCGATGGAGCCCGGCGCGAAGCTCGTCGTGCTTCGCGTCGCCGGCCATGGTGAGGGCGACGGCGCGGGCGAAGGTCGGCGTGCTGTCGGAGCGGCTCGTGATCCCCTCGGCGAGGCAGGTCCGCATGTGCTCGCGGCGAGCGGGCGTGACGGTGCGCGCGAGCTTGCCGTAGGCGAAGTGGAGCTCGGCGTTGAGCTCGCCGTCGTTGCGGAGAGCGATCGTCTTCAGCATCGCGTCGATCACCGCGTCGGGAACGTCGCGCGGCTCGGGTGCGGCGGCGAGACAAGCAGCGAGCGCGTGGGCGGCGGGCGCGCGCGGATCATCGGCGTGCGAGGTGGGTTGCGCGATCACGCGGGCCAGCGCGGGGACCGCGGACGGGTCGCCGATCGCCGCGAGCGCGTTCGAGGTCTCGGTCAACAAGTCTTCCTTGGTGATCGAGTCGGACATCGACTTGATCGGCGACGTCTCGAGCACGCGGATCAGCGCGGGGACGCTCGCGCGGTCGCGAAGTGCGCCGAGGATCCGGATCACCCGCGTGCGGCGATGCTCGTAGCGCTCGGAGGTCGCGAGGATCGGACGCAGCGTGTCGGCGACACGCGCATCGAGGAGCCCGGCGTGCGCGCGTGCGACCAGGACATCGGTCGCGTGGCGGGCGACGTATCGGCTGCGGTCGTCGTCGCCGTCATCGTCGACATCACCATCGTCGACATCGCCATCGTCGACATCGCCATCGTCGACATCGCCATCGTGGACATCGCCATCGTCGACATCGCCATCGTCGACATCGCCATCGTCGACATCGCCATCGTCGACATCGCCATCGTCGACATCGTCGACATCGCCATCATCGACATCGCCATCGTCATCGGCGCCCTCGTCGTCGGCGGCGACGTCCTCGTCCTCCTCCTCGTCGTCGTCGGCGGCGTCGTGGTCCTGGGCGGCGTCGGCGGGCTCGTCATTCGTCGCCCGCAAGGCGGGCATGCGCGTCGTACGCCTCGCATCGTCCTCGTCGCGATCGTCGTCGTCCGCATCGTCCGCATCGTCCGCATCGTCCGCATCGTCCGCGTCGGCCGCGTCGTCCGCGTCGTCGAACAGCGCGTCGACGGCCTCCTCGATGTCCTCGACGCCGATCTCCTCGTCCGCGTCATCGTCATCGTCATCGTCGTCGTCGTCGTCGTCGGCACCACTCGTGACGATGTCGATCGCCAGCTCGCGCAGCATCTGCGCGACCTCCTCGGGCGACCAGTCACTCTGCGCGGCGATCCATGCATCGATCGCGTCGTCGCCGCCCTGCGCGTGGACCGCGAGCAGCGGGTTGCCGCCGAGGACGAACGGCTCGCTGGTGTCGCCCATCAGGCCGCCGTACTTCTGCTGCATCGTGGCGCCGCCGAACCGCGCGTGGATCACCGGCACGATCTCGTCGAGCTTGCTCAGGATCCAGAGGAGGTGGCCGACCTGCTCCTCGGGCGAGGAGGGCACCGCGAAGCGATCGACCCAGAGGTGCGCCGCGTGGCGCACGCGATCGATCGTCACCGCAGCGTTGCGGTGGCGCCCGCCGTAGGGCGTCAGCCACAGCGTGTGGAAGCACGCGAGGACCGTGCTCTCGCCGCCGAGCGCGGGGCCCGCGAGCTTGAACGCGATGCCCACGTCCTCCCAGTCGAGCTCCTCGAGGATCTGCGGATAGCCGTCGACGGGGAAGCGCACGTTGGCGACCATCGGCGGCGGTCCGTGCGACCAGGTGGCGTCGTCGTCGTCCTCGTCGTCGCCGTAGTCGTCGTCCTCGTCGTCCTCGTCGTCATCGTCGGACGGCGCGGGAAAGATCTGCACGGGCTGCGTGCCTTCGCTCCCGTCGTCGGTATAGCCGTCGGCGTCGACCGTCTGCTCCACGATGAAGGCTTCGCCGTCGATGCCGGTGCCCGCGTCGTCCTCGTCGAAGGGATTGCCGTCGTCGCCTCCGATGATCGGCAGGCTCGTGCCGGTCTGGAAGAACCACGCCTCCTCGACGCCGTTGGTCGCGGACGCTTCGACGAGGCGGCGTTGCAGCTCGACGTCGGAGCCGGCCTCGGGCGGCACCCACGGCATGCCCAGGAGGTGGAAGGGCTGATCGTCGTCGCGGGAGGACAGCTCGTCGAGGAAGGCGTCGACGTCGGGCATGATCGGCGCGAACTGCCGGACGACGGTGACGAGCGCGGCGTGATCGGCGGGCTGCGCGAAGCGGAGCACGAGGAACGCGAACGCGGTCTCGCCTTGTCGCGGCTCGAGGCCGTGGATGCGCATCAGTTGCCTTCCTGACGCGCGTGCCACTCGCGGAACAGCGCCTTGAACTCCGGCCACTCGAGGAGCGCGCCGAGGTCGGTGTCGACCTCGACCTTCTGGACATGATCGTACTCGTGCTCGATCGCGAGCTTCACCTGCTGCAATGCTCGGGCGTAGTCGCCGACGGCGGCGTAGGCGCACGCGGCCGAGTGATAGATGTACGGGTTCTCGTGGGCGACGGACTGTGCGCGGTCCGCGATCTTGACCGCCGCGGCGAAGGCCTTGGCGGCGTGGGCCTGGACGCAGGCGTTGTTGAGCGCGCGCAGGTAGTTCGCGCGGTCGGTGCCGCTCTCGGGGATCGGTTCGGCGAGCACGCGATCGTAGAGCGCCATCGCCGCCTCGGGCTGCTCGTGCCTGATCGCCTTGTAGGCGAGCGCGGATAGCAGATCGACGCTATCCGGCAGCATCGGCACGAACGCACGCATGCGATCGGGCGCGTGCTCGAGGATCAGCTCGCCGAGCTCGCCGAACAGCTCGGGCGAGATGTCGCCGAACGAGACCATCGTCGTCGAGAGGACCGTGTCGACGGCGTCGACGAACCGGGC
This sequence comes from uncultured Kofleriaceae bacterium, assembly GCA_964617845.1. Taxonomy (GTDB): domain Bacteria; phylum Myxococcota_A; class Polyangia; order Haliangiales; family Haliangiaceae; genus JABFXX01. The sequence continues at coordinate 74,811 of CAZUAR010000003.1, forward strand.
GTGCCCGCGCTGGCCGAGGCGAACGGCGACGTTGATCCGAGTCCCGGGCTCGAACGCGGAGAGGCGGCCGAGCAGCTCGTCGATCGTCCCCGGCAGGCCGGCGTCGTCGCCGTCCACGAGGAGGATCGCGTGCGTGAACTGGATGTCGGGGTCCGACGGCGCGAGGCGAAGCGCGCGCGCACTGACCCTCAGCGCGGCCGCGACTCGCTCGGGTCGTGTCTGCCGCGGCTCGGCATCGTCGGCACCGTCGTCGTCGTCGTCGTCGTCGCCGTCATCGTCGTCCGCGTCGGGCTGGCTCGCCGCCTTCGCGGCGCGGCGCGCGTTCTCCTCGTCGATCATCGCCTTCGCGCGCGCCGGATCCGCGATGCCCTTGACGTCGACGACGGCTCCGTCGCGCGCCGTGATGTAGCTCGGCGTCACCTCGATCTCGAGAGCGGGCCACGCCTCGAAGTCGTAGGCACCGGCCTGTGCCTCGCGGAGTTGCACCTCGATCTCGCGCGCGAGCTCCTGCGTGACGAGCAGCGTCAGCTGATTGTCGGCGAGCGTGTAGCCGACGGCGCCGGCGGGTTGCAGCTCGAGCACCTGGCCGCGCCCGCGTAGCTCGTAGGGACGGTCGTGTCGCAAGCGCCCGCGCATCGCACGCGGCAGCGCTGGTGCGTACAGGGCGCCGAGCTCGATCCGCACGCGCCCGTCGTCGACATCGAGCTTCATCTCTCCCGCAAACGAAAGGTCCTCGGACGATCCCTCGGCGGCGACTCGCTGCTCGACCTCGCGCGCGACGATCGGATCGTCGAGCACCGACGAGCGTGCGAGATCGGTGACGAGCACCGGCAGCTTCGTGCGCAAGATGTCGACGAGGCCCGTCGTCGTCCACTCCTGGATCAGGCGGTACTCGTCGTCGGTGATCCCGACGATCTGCACGAAGCGCGCGGCACCGAACGGCGACTCGATCTCGCCGAGCTCGGGATCATCGGCGAAGCACACGGCCGTGATCTTCGTGTCGTGATCGAGCGCGATCGGCCCGTTGAGGCCCATCTTGTGCCCCGCGGCGAACGCGTTGCCCGAGTTGAAGACGTAGCGCGCGAGGTTCTGCAGGAAGTTGAGCGCCCACGTCGGCGGCTCGTGATCGTCGAGCGCGCGCGCGATGCGCAGCGTCAGCTCGAAGCCGAAGCCGCTCTCCTCCGGATCATCGGTCTCCTTGTGATGGAGGTCCGTGAAGCCATACGTGACGAAGTGCCAGTGCGGCACCGGCTCGACGCGCTCGTAGGCCGACAGTCCGGGTAGCGGATCGTCGCCGCCGAGGCCGTACGGCATCACCGTGCCCCAGTGCTGCGGCCGCTGGTCGGGATAGATCTTCGCGAGCGCGCGATCGATCGCGTCCCAGCCCGGCATCGCGTCGTCATCGCGATCGTCGTCGGCGTCGGCGTCGTCGTCTGCGCCGATCGCCGGTGTCGAGCCGCCGGGCTCGGGCTTCATCACGACGCCGCCGAGCGCGTCATCGCGCAGCAGGCTCCCGACGAGCACCGCCTCCATCTCGGGCGACAGCTCGGCGGCGATCCGCGGCACCACGACCGCGCGCTGTGCATCGTCGAGCGTCTCCAGCTCGTCGAGCGCGACGATGGGCGCGGGATCCTCCGCGTTCAGCTTCGCGAGCAGCGTGCGATGCGCGACGCCGTCGTCGATCCACTTCCACGCGAGCTCGGGCCACGCGCTGCGGCCCGCCCGTTCGAGCTCCGCGGCGACCTCCGCCGCTCGCTTGGCATCCTGCGCGGCTTTCGCGGCGGCGCGCTCCGCCCGCAGCGCTTCACCGCGCGGGTCGAGATCGAGCGCGCGGAACTCGGCGAGCCATGCACGCACGTCCTTGATCGTGCCGAGCGTGTTGCGCCCGCCGCGCAGCTCGTCGATCAGCTTCGCAGCATCGCGCACGAGCCGCGCTGCATGAACGCGCGCGATCTCGAGGTAGCGATCGAGCTCCGGCTCGTCGAACAGGTACGCGCGCCACATCGCGTAGAGCGCCGTCGGGATGAACTTCTCGCACGCCTCGTAGCGTGCGGGCAGCTGCTCCGCCGGCACGACCTGATTGAGCTCGGGCTGGAACAGGTCCGGGATGTCCTCGATGTCGACGACGCCGTCGTTCTTGAGCAGCGCGCAGATCCAGCGCGAGCGGTAGAAGAAGAACTCCGACTCGCGACGCTTCGCCTCGAGGTGCACGAACGCGGAGTCCTTGTCGTCGATCGAGAAGTGCCACGTCGGCGAGACCTTCCCGCGCAGCGCCTGAATGCCGCGGTCGTACGCCTCCTGCGAGATCTTCTTCGCCTCGCCGAGCTTCACGATCGACGCGAGGTAGACGAGGCTGTCGAGCGAATCGGCGAACACGCCGCTGAACGACGCGGTCTCGTGATCGAAGTGGATGATCTGACGAGGGCCGTCCCACTCGTAGATCTCCATGTGATAGGTGTCGCCGTTTCCCTGCGAGCCGATCCCGAACACGCCGCAGAACGCCTCGACGAGATCCGTCCCGAGATACGCCTGCTGGTTGCGGCGGACCATCAGCTCGAACAGGTTCTTCTCGCCGACATCGGGCCGGATGTCGTTGTCGAGCCGTAGCTCCTCGAACGTCGACCACGAGTTGGCCCCCTCGATCTTCGACCAGAACGCGACGGCCTCCGGCGGCATCGGCACGCCGTAGATGTCGGCGAAGTCGTCGGCGTCGCCGGGCTGCGCGAGGACCGAGAACGCCTCCTCGTCGACGGGGTTGCCGTCGTCGTCTACTTCCTGCGTGCCCTGCTCGTCGCCTTCCTCGTCGTCGTCGTCGTCGTCGTCCTCGTCGTCGTCTTCTTCGCCGTCGTCCTCGCCGTCGTCGTCATCCTCGTCGTCGCCCGCGTCGTCCTCGTCCTCGTCGACCTCGTCGAGAGACGCGAGGTACAGCGACAGCCCGCGCTCGATGAACCCGGTCGGCCCCGCCGCGAACAGCACGTCGAGATCGCGCGGGCCGCCGAACACGTCGACTCTCTCGGCCCACGTCAGGTCACCGGGCGGCGCGAGCTTCACGACGAGCCCGTCGTCGCCGCCGATCAGCACGCCGCCGCCGAACCGCTCGACGCCCCAGAGGTGCACGAGGCCGAGCTTGTTCGGCACGCTCGCCCACGAGCGCCCCTCGTCCGACGACACGAGCACCGTCCCGCGATCACCGACGACGACGACGCGTCCATCGCGCAGCGTCGCGATGCCTTCGAGATCGACCTCGCTGTCGACCTTCACCCGCGAGAACCACGTGCCGTCCGGCGAGCGCCCGATGAAGCCGCCGTCGCCCGTCACGATCCACGCGGACTTCGTGCACGCGAGCGCGGTCAGCGGCTTGGTCGTGCCCGTGTTGAGCACGGTCACCTTGCCGTCGACCCAGCGGCGCAGCTTGCCGTCGAAGCCGAGCACGCAGATCTCGTCGCGCACCGCGTACACCGCCGACAGCCGCGCCGTCGTGTCGAAGTCCACGCGCACCGGCCTCTCGCCGAGGATGCGCACCGCGAAGCCGTTGTCGCCGACGCACCAGATCGCCCCGTCGGTTCCCAGCGCGAGACCGAACAGACACAGCTGGGTATCGACGTCGATCAGCGTCCAGGTCTCGCCGTGGTCGCGCGACGTCGCGAGCTGACCGTATTCGCCGCACACCCAGATCGCGTCACCGACTGCGAGCGCGTCGCGCAGCCCGAGGGCGCGCGGCGTGGAGCGCAGCTCGTAGCGACGCGCGTTCGACGACGCCATGATCGTCGCGTGCGATCCCGATCCGCCCGACGCGACGACCATCTGGTCGGTCACGGCGAACGCGCTGATGAAGCCCCGATCCCCCGCCGCCGCCTGCAATATCGTCAGCTCGAGCTCCCCGATCATCGCGCGCCGATTCTGCCCGAACCGATGGATCGCGAGCGTCCGGAGTGCAGCGAATTGCGGCGCTAGTCCGTCGCGTCCCAGTAGTCGACTTCGGCTTGCACGGCGGCCGAGAGATCCTCGCCGCCGCCGCCCTTCACGGCCCACAGATAGTCCGTGAAGAAGTTGTTGCGTACGCGCGTCACGCCGAAGTGCGGCTGGTCCGCGAGGATCGCCTCCGCGGTCAGATCCGTTCCGCCGTGCTGGTGGCAACCGATGCAGTTCGTCGCCGCGTTGCCCGGCCCGAGCTCGAGGTACGGGTTACTGCACCACGACGGCTCGTTCGTCCCGCGGTTCACCACCGCGAGCGCGTCGCCGAGCGTCCCCGAGAACCCGCCGCGCGGATCCGGATCCCCCTCGAGGTACTGCGTCGCGACGCACATCTTGTAGTTGCGCCACGGCCCCGCGTTCGCGAGCGCCGCCGGACGATCTGCTCCGAAGTCGGTGTCGGGGAACGGCGAGTACCACAGCGTGATCCACATCCAGTGGTCGAGCTCCTTCGACATGATGTGCAGCGCCGGCAGCCGGAACTTCGCGCCCGTCGATGGAACGATCATCGTGTAGATGTCCGCCGGCCCCGGCCCCATCTGGCCATCCTCGTTCCACGTCGACTCGCTCTCGAAGCGCGCGGCCATGCGATCCGCCGACGTGTTGAACACGGGCAGGAGGTCGTTCAGCTGGAACTGCCGCCGCCAGTCCGCCTTCACGACCACCGCGTCGCGAGGCATCTCTCCATCGAGGCAGGTCGGCAGCCGCACGTCCGCCGTCGTGTAGGCGACATCGACGTCGACGTCGGCGTCGCTCGCCGCGAACACCGCGACCCACACGGGCCCGCCACCGTCGACCTCGCAGCTCTCGCTCGACGAGTCGCCGTCGGACTTGCAGTCGTACGTCGCGGCATCCGGTGCCTCTCCGCGACGCACGTAGATGTCGGCGTCGCCGGAGCCGCGCGACGTCACCTTCACGCGCGCGTCGCCGGCTTGAAACGGACCGAGCACGCGCCACGCGCACTTGTCGAGCGCGAGCTGCTCGCTCGCCGTCGTCGCCTGACCCTCGCGCATCTCGCTCGCGTCGAACGGCTCGGGCGCCGGGTTCAAGCGGCACTGATGCAGCCGCTCGTAGCTGGAGAGCAGGTGTTTGAGCGCGCCCGGCGAGTAGCCGACCCGCGTCGCGTTGGTCAGCCCCTGCGCGAGCTCCGGCGAATCGATCGCCGCGAGGTAGTCGAGGTATCGCTGCTCGGGCCACTCGGGGACATCATCGAGCGCGACCGCATTCCACGCGAAGCCGCTCGCCGGATCGATCGCCGCGCGAGCGGCGCGCCCCGCCGGGCCGAGTCCCTCGTAGAGGTGCTTGAAGATGCGCTCGAAGTCATCGCGCGCGTACCACGTCGCCCACGCGGGCACCGTCGGCTGCGTGCCGCCGAAGCTGCTCGCGAGCCGCGGGTCCCCGAGGGGGACCGGTGCGAGAACCTTCTGCACGACATCCCACGCCGCCGCGCGACGCGACGCGATCGACGTGCGCAGCTCTTCATCGCGCGCCGCGAGCCCGAGGTCGGGCGTGTACGGCGCTGCTTCACCGACGACGCGCCGGTCTTGAATCAGCGACGCGCTCGACACCTCGCCCATCGACTCGAGATCGCAGTCGGCGGTCTTGTCGTCCGGCCCGCAGGCCGCGACGAGAACGAGGAGAGCGATACGACGCATGGGGAAGAGTGACGACAAGTGTAGACGCAAAAAGGGAGACTGGTGTGACCAGTCTCCCGTCGGGGAACTGCCTATCCGTCCTCGATCAGGGGTTGGTCAGCGCGGCGTCGCTCGCCACCGCGTACTCCTTGCCCGAGTTCGTGTCGCGGACGAGGAAGTAGAACCAGCCGTCCGAGCGGAAGTGCGGGAACAGCGCGAACTGGCCGGCCTGCATCGTCGTGACGCGAGTGCGAGCACCCGTGAGCATGTTGACGAGGATGATGTTCGCGGTGCCCTTCTCGAGGAGCGTCCTGAACGCCGGGTCGTTCGCCGACGAGTAGCCGAGGTCGGCGTAGTCCGCCTCCGTGATGTAGTGGTGCGTCACGAAGTACTTCTCGTCGAAGGAGATGCTCGGCTTCGCACCCTGCGTGCAGTAGCGACCGACTTCCGTCGTCGTGATCGTGTAGCTCTGGCCGTTCGGGACCGTGTTCAGCTTGCGAACGACGTAGCCGAGGTGACCGCTCGCGTTACCGATGCGCGAGATGACGAGCTTGGTCGACGGCGAGAGGACGGTGTCACCCTCGTACGGGACCTTCACGCGAACCTCCGGCTTGCCGACGTAGTGCGCGCCGTCGAACACCATCGGCGTGAACTTCATCTCGGCATCCGCACCGAACGCCGCCGCCGGGTCACCGGTCTCGCCCGCGCTCGGGTTATCCGACGTGAACTGGCTGTTGACCGCGAAGTAGTCGGCGCCCGCGAGGCCCGCACCGAGGTGCTGGTAGAGGCTGACCGTTCCGACCGACGAGCACGCCGACTCGGAGAAGTTGATGCTGTCGGGGTTCGACGTGAGCAGCGACATCTTGCAGAACGCCGCGCCGATCGGGGTGCCCTGGAACATCCAGCCGCGGTTATCCGGGAAGAAGCCGGGGTCGTACGCCGCGTCGACGTTCATGTCCTTGTTGGTCTGGAGGTCGGAGATGACCGCGCCGTCACCACCCGAGCGCGAGCCGTTCGCCACGAAGCGACCGTCCGCCGAGGAGCGCATCCAGTAGAAGGTGTTGAACGCGAGCTCGCGAATCACGCGCAGCGTTCCGACCTTCGTCCAGCCGTTCGCGTACGGCTTGCTGGTGGCGTTCGGCGACGACTGGAGGCACTGCTTCGGGTCGGTCGTGCCGGCCGCGCAGCCGAACATGTTGATGTTGGCCTGGCGGTTGACCGCGCCCCAGCCGCTGGTCGCCATCGCGTTCACGTGCGTCGACATCTCCGGCTTCACCGACTGCGTGCACGAGGTCGGGCCCGTGTCGGCCGGCAGGTAGATGGACGCGCGCGGGATGCCACGAGCGAACCACTCGGCGATGATGTCGAACTCCGGCTGCGTGAAGCGCGGGTGGTTGCCCTTCGGCATCGACACGCGGTTCTTGAACTTGCCGTACTCGAGCGCCCACGTGTCGGCGTTGTTGCCGTCCTGGCCATCCGGGTACGCCTGCTTGAAGACGTCCTGGAACCAACCGAGGTGCGAGCCCGCGGCGTAGATGCCGAGCTTGCCCGGGTTGAACGGCGAGTCGTCCTGGTCGGGGTCGAGGCGGAACTGCGCGACGCGGTCCTTGGCGGGCATCGCGTTCGCGAGCGGCTTGACGTACTTCGTCGTGACCTTGACCGTGCCGTCGTCCGAGCCGAACAGACCGACGTAGAACGTCGCCGGGCCGGCCGCGTTGAAGATCGTCTTGTCGCACTTCTCCGTCGACGTCTGCGCGAACGGGCGGCAGTCGTACTGCGTCTGCGAGACCTCCGCACCGCGGCGGACGTAGAGGTCGATGTCACCGGTGCCAGCGATCGAGATCTCGATCTGCGAGCCCGCGGCCACCTCGTACTCGCCGACCTCCTTGAACTCGTTGTTCTCGACGCGGATGCCGGCGGACGTGCTGTTCACGGCCTCGCCCTGCGCGTCCGCATCGCGGAACGCGGTCATGACCGCGTGGTCCGTCTTCTCTTTCCAGTCCTCGAGCGTCGCGATGTTGCCGACGTGGCAGTCCGTGCAGTTGTTCTTGAGCGCGTTCTTGTTCATGCCGAGCAGCGTGGTCGCCTGCTTCGCGAGCTCGTCGTCCGAGAGGTTGACGGGGTTGCGGAGGCGGCCACCGGCGTCAGCACCACCGAGCGTCTCGGGGACCGGCTTCCAGTCGCAGCCAGCGCCGGACGGGTTCGTGTTGCACGCCTGGATGAAGTCGAGCGCCTTCTTCTGCTCCGACGCGTCCCACTCCTCTTGCGAGGCGAACACGTGGTCGGTCGGCATCCAGTACTTGTTCTCCGGCTTGAGGCCGTGGTTCGTCGTGATGTTGTTCCACGCGGTGTCCGTGCCCTCGAGGCGCGTGAGCCACTGGTCGGCCCAGCGACCGTCGCCCATGCGGTGGCACTTGGTGCACGCGTTCGCCGCGTCACCCGTGATGTGCTTCGGCATCGTCCAGCCCTGGCCCTTGCGGTTGACGAGAGCGTACGGCGTGTCGTTCGCGCCGATCGCGAAGTCCGGGTCGATGCCCATCTTCGGGATCACGGGGCGGCCGTTCTGATCCTTCGCGCCGTCGATCCATGGGCTGTGGATGAACGCGTCGGCGTCGTGGCAGCTCGCGCACTCGATGCCCGAGCCGAGGCCGCCGTGCACGCCGGCCCACAGGTTCGACGACTTCACCTTGTCGCCGGGGTGCGGGACGTGCGCGCCGTCGGTCTTCTGATAGAGCGCGTTCTGGAAGAAGCAGGTCTTACCGGTGAACGGGTTCGTACCGATCATCGCGATGTCGTTGAACTTGGACGACGAGTAGCTGCCACCCGTGCCCGACTCGGCGACGCTCTTGCGGCAGAGCAGCACCCAGCGCGTGCCTTGCTCGTTGATGCGGGTCGCGACGCGCGGGCCGGACTCGCACAGCGAGTAGATGTACTGCGGGTTGTCGCACTTGGACTCGTTGCCCATCTGCGGCGCGTTGACGGTGCCGTTATCGGCGGTGACCGTCATCGGGATCGGCGTCGAGTCGAGGCAGTTGTACGTGCCGTAGTCGCCTTCGCCGAGCTTCTCGAAGAACGGAATCTCGCCGAGCTGGTCGACGCAACGCTCCGCGTACGCTTCGGGGCTGTTGAGGCGCTGCTCGCCGCTCGGGTCGTCGGCCTTGCCGCCGATGCCCTTGCTGCGCGCCTTGTCCCACGCCGCGAACAGGTCGCGCTCCTGCGAGAAGATGACCTCGCTGCCGTCCATGATGCAGACGTCGATGATGGAGTCGGTGCCCTTCTTGGCCTGCTCGATCATCTCCGGCGTCGGGTTGAGCCACTGGTCACCCTGGTAGAAGGGCTTCGTCAGGTCCTGGTCGACGATCGGGCCGTCGTTGCGGCCCTCGTTCGCGGAGATGGACTCCACCTCGTTGACCAGCTGGGCGCAGTCGAGCGTCCCGAAGCTGCCGCGGCGAGCGCGTGTGTAGATCGCTCCGTCCACGCTCTGGTTGAGCTCGATAACGATGCGGCTGTTCGCATGGTTATAGAGGGGGGTCACCTGCAGCTCTTCGTCACATGCCGTGACTCCGAGCGTGAGCGAGGCGAGGATGGCAACTCGAGTGGCCGCGCTAGTCCGCATGCTGTGCGGTAAGAGCAACGTTGGCGCCAACCGTGCACAGTAGTGATCACACGATCATGGGCCTGGCCGGCAACTCGGGTAGCTGGCGTGACGCGTTTCTTCTGGCCGGCAAACGGCCTGTAGACCCTAGCGAATTGCTCGTGATGTGCATCCGGCTGCAGCCTGCCGCGTGGCGTCCGCGGAGACCTTGCAGGCCGCCCTGGCCGCCTCGAGCGCCTCCCCGGTCAAGCCCGACCACTCCTCGATCGCCTCGTCGTACGCGTCCTTCATCGCGTCTCGGGTCGCCACGGACAGCGACGCGCACGTCTGGAGCGCCTCGACCGCGAGCGCGTACTCGTCGCACTCCGCGATCCCGGTCAGCTTCATCTTGGAGGTCGTGATGGCCGCCGGAAAGCCCCACCGGCTCGCCGGCACTCCCGCGAGGACGTAGCACTCGTCGCGATCGTCGCTCACGATGCAGGCGCGCGCGTCGACCGTCCACTCCTTGCACGCCGCGAGCATCGCGGTCCTCGACGCCGCGATCGCCTTCGTCCGGTTCGAGCCCGTCAGCGCGGGCGCCTGCCCCGTCCACCTCGCCGTCCCGTAGTGCGCGGCCACGACCTTCGGACACGTGACGTTCGCGGGCCGCGCCTTCGCCTTCACGATCCGGATCCGCAGACCGTCGGCCTGCGCGATCGTCTCGTCGACCTGCTTGCGCCCCGCGTCACCGAGCTGATCGATGCACGCCGTGATGCCGCTCGCCGGCGTCGTGGCGATGCAGCTCCGGACCTCGGCGCTCCAGCGCTCGCTCTCGCACGACGCCCGAAGCGCTGCGCCTCGCAACCTCCACGCGAGCGATCGCTCCGCCTCCACGGTCACGAACGGCGGCCACGCGTCGACGGACGTCGCCGCGAGCGCCTCGGTGCACGTCGTGTCCGCCACCGCGTCCGCTCCCGCACGATCGCCGTCGGCGTCCCCGGCGCTCGCGCCGTACGTCTCGAGCGCCTTGTCGTAGCTCGCGCGCAACGCGGGCGAGAGCTGGTCGAGGCAGCCCTGCACCGTCGGCTCGGTCGCGCTCGCCGCGCACGCGAGCACCGCCGGTGGCCAGTGATCGCGCTCGCACGACGCGATGATCAGCGCTTCCTTCTTCGGTCCCTCGACGTCCTCATCATCGATCGGTCCGCGCAGGAGCGGGCCCATGTCGGCGCACGTCGGCACCGAGCTCACCGGCGTTCGCACCGCCCGCTGACTCGGTGGCTTCGCGGGCGGCGTCGACGGCGTCGAGCATGCACCGGCGAGCAGACACGCGAGGACGAGGCGCACGCCTCGATGATGTCACGACCGGCGCTGTCCGCTACGCGGGCGCGAACGCCGCGGCGGGAATATCGAGCGCCGTGCGATCCTCGCGCGCGATCAGTTGCGCCTTCGCCGCGACTCCCGGCAGCACGTTGTAGGCGAAGTACAGCGCCGCATACTTCTTGCCCTCGTAGAACGCCTTGTCGGGATGATCCGCGGCGACCTTCGCGCTCGCCGCCTCGGCGATCACCGCCTGCTCGAGGAGCAGCCAACCGACGACGGTCTCGCTCATCATCTCGAGGAAGCGGTTCGCGACGGTCGGCACCATCTCCATCTTGCCGCCGCCGAACCACTGCATGAACTTGCCGCCGGTCGCGGTCAGCGCTTCCATCGCCTGGCCGAGGACGACGACGCCATCCTTCAGCGTCGCGTGATCCTTGTTCGCGGCGACGAACGCGGCGACGTCCTTGCCGAACGCTTGCACGTTCGCGCCACCGCGCTGCATCAGCTTGCGACCGACGAGGTCCATCGCCTGGATGTGGTTCGTGCCCTCGTAGATCGAGAAGATCTTCGAGTCGCGCGCGTACTGCTCGACGGGCCAGTCCTTGAGGTAGCCGGCGCCGCCGTACACCTGGATCGCGGTCGCGCAGATCGAGAACGCCTGGTCGCTGCCGTACGCCTTGAGCAGCGGCACGAGCAGGTCGACCTGGCCCTGGTGGTACTCCTGCTGCGCGGAGTCGCCTCCGGTCTTCGCCAGCGCGTTCGCGCGATCGATGTGCATCGTCAGCTTCACCGCGAGCGCGCGAATGCCTTCGACGCGCGACTTCATGTCGAGCAGCATGCGGCGAACGTCGGGGTGCTCGATGATCGGCACGCGCGGCGCGGTCGCGTCCTTCCACTGCTTGATCGAGCTGCCCTGCTTGCGATCCTTCGCGTACTCGAGCGCGTTCAGGTACGCGGAGCTCGCGAGCGCGAGGCCCTGCAGACCGACGCCGATGCGCGCGTAGTTCATGAGGTGGAACATCTGGGACATGCCCTTGTTCTCGACCTCACCGATCAGCTCGCCGATGCAGTTGTCGTTGTCGCCGAACACGAGCTGCGCCGTCGACGACGCCTTGATGCCCATCTTGTGCTCGATGCCCGCGGTCGTGACGTCGTTCGACGTACCGTCGGGGCGGTACTTCGGGACGATGAACAGCGAGAGCCCCTTCGTCCCCGGAGGTGCGTCGGGCGTGCGCGCGAGCACCATGTGGATGATGTTCTCGGACATGTCCTGATCGCCGCCCGAGATGAAGATCTTCGTGCCCTTGATGTTGTACTGACCGTCGGGGCGCTTCGTCGCGGTCGTCGTCGCGCTGCCGACGTCGGAGCCGGCTTGCGGCTCGGTGAGGCACATCGTGCCGGCCCACTTGCCGTTGTACATGTTCGGCACGTAGGTCTCGATCTCCTTCTCGGTGCCGAACGCGAGGATCACGTCGGCGGCGCCCTGCGTGAGCGCGGGATACATGTTGAAGCTCGTGTTCGAGCCGCACATGAACTCCTCGACCATCATCGCGAGCGTGAACGGACCGGCCTGGCCGCCGTGCTTCTCCTCGACGGCGAGCGTGCGCCACCCCGCTTCGAACAACGCCTTCCACGTCTCCTTGAAGCCGGCGGGTACGCGGACCTGACCGTTCTCGAGGCGACAGCCTTCCGCATCACCCGATGCGTTGTACGGACCCATGTGCTTCTGCACCCAGCCGTACGCTTCTTCGAGCACGGCGATCACTTCGTCCTTGCCCCAGTTCGCATAGGGCTCCTTGCCGAGCAGGTCATCGAGCTTGAACTGCTCGAACAACAGGAACGACAGATCGCGAAGGTTGGCCTTGTAGTAGTTCTGGTTCGACATCGGGAAGCTCCTCTACGAAGGTCGGCCGCGTGGGCGCTGAATGAACCGTCATTCAGTTTATGGCCACACTTACGCGTCGCGTCAACCACCGTCGGGAGATTCCGTCATGGGATGCTGGGACGTGGTCCGGCCTCGCGAACCGCGATGTCTCCCTGCGAGTGGATGCGCGTTCATCGCGCTCCTGCTCGGCTGCGGTCGCATCGGGTTCGATACCGGCTCGTCGATCGATGCGCCGGGCGACGGTGGGCCCGACACCTCGATCGACGCACCGCTGGCGTTCGGTCCGTGGCTGACGCCGACCGAGGTCGCCGTGATGAACACCACCTCGATGGACTTCGGTCCGACGTTCTCGCCCGACGCGAGCGAGGTGTACGTGTCTCAGCGGTTCACCGGTGACGCGGAGATCTTCCGCTTCACGCGTGCGGATGCCGCGAGCGCGTTCGGAAACAAGACCGCGATCGCCGCCATCAACGTCTCCGGCGGCTCGGAGGAAGGCGAGCCATCGCTGTCCGACGATGGGCTCGAGCTGTGGTTCAACAGGTACGCGCCCGATCGGATCTTCGTGAGCACGCGCTCGAGTGTCACCGTGACCGATTGGACCGCGCCGGTGCTCGTCGACACGATCCATCCGAACCTCGCCGGATTTCATTCGCCTGACTTCTCTGCCGATCGACACATGGTGCTGACGAAGGACGGGATGATCTGGGAAGCGACGCGTCCGTCGTCGACGTCGCCGTGGGGCGCACCGGTCTCGCTCGGCATCACCGGCGACGTTCCGTGCATGCGCCGCGACGGGCTCGAGCTGCTCTACGAAGGCGCGGTCACGATCGCCGGCATGCCGTCCGTCGCGATCATGCGCCGCACGCGCGCGTCGATCGGCGTCGCGTTCGGTCCCGAGGAGCGGCTCTCGTTCGGCGCGCTCGATGTCGCCGGCGTCGGAGATCCCGAGCTGAGTCACGATGGAAGCACGCTGATCTTTTCGGCGGAGGAGGTGCTCGGAAACGTGACTTACGATATCTACATCTCGGAACGAGTCATCGAGTGAGCCCCGCGCGCAGAAAGCCCCGGCGACGAACGTCGAACAACCACGGCGGCGCGCGTCCCGGTGCAGGTCGCCCGCCCAAGGGCGAGTTCGCCGGGCATCCCCACAAGGGCCGCGAAGCATTTCGCGCGAAGCACCCCGTGCACGTCGTGATGCGCACGCTCCCGGTGGCCGGAAACCTCCGGCGACCCGCGATCCACGAGGCGGTGCGCAGCGCGTTGACGACGATCGGCAAGCACGAGGACTGCCGCGTCGTTCACCTCTCGATCCAGCGCGATCACATCCATCTCCTCGTCGAGGCCGATGACCGCGAGGCGTTGTCGCGCGGCATGCGAGCGTTCCAGATCTCGCTCGCGAAGCGGATCAATCGCGCGGTCAGCTCGTCGACGAGGAAGCGTCGTCGCGGCCAGATCTTCACCGACCGCTACGAGTCGTTCGTCCTCGAGACACCGCGTGCGGTTCGCGACGCGCTCGTCTACGTGCTCAACGCGTGGCGCAAGTTCGAGAAAGCGGCGCCCAAGGCGCTCGATCCGTACTCGTCCGCGCTCGCGTTCGCAGGCTGGAAGGAGCCGATCAGCGACGCCGACTCGTCGGACTTCGCGCCGCTCGTGCTCTGGCCTCCGCGTACGGCGCTGTTGACCAGCGTCGGCAAGATCGCCCGCAACGAAGCGCCGCCGCCGCCCGCGAAGAAGCGTCCGTGGTGATCACGTAGCGAAGCGCAGCTCGATCGCGTCGTCGCGCATCACCAACGTCCCCTCGTGCAAGCGAACCATCGCGCGCGCGTAGACCAGCGCCAGCGATCGCCTGCCGAGCCCGCCGACGGGCGTGCGCGCGAGCGTGCAGGTGATCGCGCCTCCGCCGGCGTCGAGGGTGATCGCGAGTCGCCCGCCGCGCGCGCGCGTCACGAGATGCTCGAGGAGCAGGTCCACAGTGCGGACGAGCTTGTCCGCGTGCGCGCGCATCTCGACACCGGGCGCGAGCTGCGTATCGACCGCGCATCCATGCTCGGCCGCGAGAGGCTGCGCGCGATCGATCGCCGCGGCGAGCAGGCGCGATAGCGAGAGGACCGCCGCGGGTGCCTCGATGTCGCCTCGAAGCAGGCGCGACAGATCGCGGAGATCCTGCACGAGACGCGTCTCGTGCTGCACGCAGCGTTCGATGGCGTCGAGAGCACGCGCACGCATTTCGGGATCATCGCTGCGCTCTCGAAGCACCGAGAGCCACATCTGCTGCGCGCCGAGCGGTGTCGCCAGATCGTGGAGAACGAGGTCGACGCACGCCGCGAGGTCGAGCTCGTCCATGGTCACAGGCCCAGCGAGTGCGCGAGGACGAGCAACTGCGGGAACGAGCCGACGCCGAGCTTGCGCATCAGGTTCTGCCGGTGCGTCTCGACAGTGCGCCGCGAGATCGACAATGCGGTCGCGATCGTCTCGTTGGACTCGCCGAGGACGAGGCGCTGGAACACCTGCTTCTCGCGGTCGGTGAGTCGCTCGACAGGGTTGACGTCGTCGCTCTCCGCCAGATGGCGGATCTGAGTCTCGTCGATGGTCGGCGGCAGATACGACTTCGACTCGATGACGGTGCGGATCGCGTCGAGGATCGCCGAGGAGGACTGCGACTTCAGCGCGTACCCATCGGCGCCGGCGCGGATCATGGCCGCGACTCGCACGGGCGCGTCGTGCGCCGACAGGCCGAGGACCTTGCACGCCGGCGCGATGTCCTTGAGCCGCTTCGTCAGCGACACGCCGCCCGTCGTGGGCAGTACGACATCCACGATCGCCAGGTCGATCGGTCGCGATCGCGCGATCTCGAGCGCCTCGCCCGCCGTGCCAACCGCCGCGACCACCTCGCACTGCTGCGTCTCGAGGAGCTGAGCGATTCCTGCGCGAAACAACGGATGATCATCTACGACAATGGTTCGTGTTCCGATCATCTCTCCTACCTCCATGAATCACGTGTAGCGTTCTTCGTAGAGGTGAACAGGGGAGACATCGCGAGCATCGCTCGAAGCTCCGCGAGGAGCATCTCACGATCGATGTCATTGGAAGGATTGCGGGTCTGGGTGGTGAGCATCGCCCCGTTTCGCGACCGCTCGGTGCGGCAAGCTGCCTCACTCCGTCGAACAGCCGGCATGGGAGCGGCTGCGATTTCATTGGCCGAACCGGATCACTCGAGCTCGCCCTTCGTGGTCCGTGTCTTGTAGCCCTCCGGCGCGGAGGGCCAATGGACGAGGATTTCGACCTGCGCGAGCTGACCGACGCGAAGATCGCAGAGGTCCCCTGGTACTTCCGGCTCGGTCGGTACCTGTCGAAGCGACGGATTCGCGGGGGCGATCGCTTGCTGGCGGAAGCGAGACGCCGCGGGATGCTCGACCAGCTCGCGATCTACTCGCTCGGCGACGTCGAGTTTCGCGTGCCGCTGTGGCGGCCGTGCAACGAGTGGCTCGAAGACGACGTCCGCGACTACGAGGCGGCGTTCATGCGCGAGCTCGCGGCGGCGGTCTGCCGCATGTCGGGGGAGGTCACGCTGATCGACTGCGGCGCGGATATCGGCACCGTGTCGGCGCACCTCGTCGCCCGCTGCAAGAACGTCAAGCGCATCTTCGCGTTCGAACCGAACGCCGCCGCGTTCAGCGTGCTCCGCCGAAACCTGTCGGCGATGAGTCTGGAGACAGATGCGCGAAACATGGCGGTCGGTGACTTCTGCGGTCGCGGTCGCTTGATGCGCGCATCGCAGGACCGCAGCGCGCACGCGATGTACATCGTCCCCGATCCGGCGGGCGGCATCGGCGTTCAACGCGTTGACGACCTCGGGGTGCGGGACACGGGTTCGTGCGTGATCAAGATCGACGTCGAAGGAACGGAAGCGTCCGTCGTCGCGGGCGCCGCGGAGACGATCCGCCGTGCTCGCGAGGTGATCGTCGCGTTCGAGGCGCACCCGAAGGTCGCGAACCGCCTCGGTCGCGATCCGATCGAGGTGATCGCGGCCCTCACCCAGATCCGCGCTGGCTTCACGTTCGACGTCGACACGCGGCCCTCGATGGCGCTGAGCCCGCACGCGCGGGTGTTCGATCAGCTTCCTCCGACGCGCGTGTACAACATCATCGCGTCCGCGCGTTCTTCGTGACCGAGCCGTCGATACGACGACTTACGCCGCGTGGATCATGGAGGCGTCTGCTCCGACGGAGACAGGCGCGCTCTTGCGGATAGAACTTCGGGGGCGGTCGGCCGTAGATGAGTTTCTACTTGCCGCGGCGCCACGAGGACCTTACAAAGGGCGCCATTGTTTTTTCCTCCGACCGGGAGGGCTTCCGTGACTCCATGCATCAACCAGTGAGTACATACCTTCGTACCCGGGCGTCGCGGAGCGTCCGCATCCCGGTCCGGAGTCTGACGTAACGACGCACGCCTGCGTGACAACTTCTCTGGTGGGAGCAGTTGAGGCGTGTCGCCCGGCACTGCGCCCCCTTCCGCAAGTGGTGCCTTCGAGCTGATTGGATCGTCTCACGCCGTCGACTTCGGTCTCGCGTCGGATCGAGAGTGCCGCTGATCGCAAGGTCAGCTTGTAGCTCGATCCGAGCAGATCGTCTCCGGACCAGGCGCGCTACCGGTCATCTACGTTGCCTCTGACGAGCGGTGCTCGCGGCTCTTGCGCGCGCTGCCACCCGAGAGGCCATGGTGATGATCGAGAGCGCAGCGGGCTCCTCGACGCACATTTACGCGCGGCTATCGCCGCGCAACCCGATTTTGTGGACACTCGACTACACAGGATGCGCGACCTCGAGCTCTCGCGGCGGATCGACGACGGCATCGTCACGCCCGACGATCTCGCGCCGCTGGCGATGACCCCGCTCGGTGGTCGCGGCGTGTTCCTCGGCCGGCTCGCGGCGCTCGCGGCGCACGAGGATGCGGCGCTGCGCACGGCGGCGCTCGCGTGCCTGGCGGGTGCGCGCGGAATGCGAGCTGTGCGCGCCATCGTCGCGCGGCTCGATGACGCCGACGAGAGGGTGCGAGCAGCGGCGGTCGACGCGCTGCGCGTGACCGCCCGCGAGGCGCCGCATCGCTACGCGCACGCGCTGTTTCACCCGCGCGTCGACGTGCGGCGGATGGCGCTGCACCAGGTGCCGTCGGGGATCGCGGAGGTCGCGTCGTACCTGCGCGCGGATCCCGAGTGCGCGGATCTGATCAAGGACGTGCCGTGGCCCGATCCGAGGCTGCCGCTCGTGTTCGACCTGCACGCGACGGCAATGCTCGGCTCGGCGGAGATGATCCGCATCGTCGCGTGGTCGCCTCCGCACGAGATGAGGTCGTTCCTCGAGCGCGAGCACGGACGCATGGAGTCGGAGGTCGACGCGTACCTCGAGCAGTGCGCGCGCGATCCGGTGCTCGTGCCCGCGCCGCGCGCGGATGCGATCGATCAGCTGTGGCGCGCGATCGCGGAGGCAGGCGCGTACGAGCGCGAGCTCGAGATGGTGATCGTCACCGCGACCCTGGCGAAGAAGAAGAACCCGATCGGGCGGCGCATGGTGGCGTCGCTGCTCTCGCACCTCGCGCGCGATCCGAGGCCCGAGCTGTGGGGCGCGCTCGCGACGCTGGAGCCGCGCTCGCTCGACTGGGCGTGCTTCGATCGCACGCAGGCGGACGCGGTCGCCGCCGCGCTGATTCGCTTCAAGTGGCCCGTGCGCCCGCTCGCCGCGCAAGCGCTGCGGCTGTTGAACCTCGCGTGGGTGAAACGCGACCTCGCGCTCGCCGCGGCGATCGCCGGCCTGTTGCCCGCGAAGCGCCTGCACCGGCTCGCGGAGGCCTTCGGCGAGCCCGCGCTCCTCGACGCGCTCGTCGCGGACGATCGCGGATGGGTCCAGATCTGTCACCTGCCGCAGGAGAAGCCGCCGCACGATCAACGCTGGCTCGCACAGATCGAGCGCACGCGGCCCGCGCGAACCGCGGAGCTGGCGGGCATCGCGCTCGGCATCTTCAGCGGGAAGCGGCTCGAGGCGTTCATCGATCAACTTCAACGCCGCACGCGCCCGCTCGCGTTCATCGCGCTCGTGCGGCGCACCGCGCTCGAGGCCGACGATCCGCGCATCCTGACGGCGGCGGCGATGATGTCGACGCGGATCGATCGCGCCGGGTGGACCGAGGTGCTCGCGGCGCTGCTCGAGCCGGGCACGCCGCAGCGCGAGCTCCTCGTCGCGATCATCGTGATCCGCGCGCTCGCCGACAACATGGTCAAGACCGTCGCGACGGCGCTGTCGGATGCCGCGCTCCTGCGCGTCGTCGAGATCGTGGACACCGTCGACGGCGAGGACGCGCTGCCGCGCAGTCGCGAGGTCGCGCTCGCCGAGGCCGCGTCGCTGCGCAAGGACCCCGCGCTGCTCCTGTGGTCCGCGAAGATCCTCGCGCCCGCGACGTCGGCACCCACCGTCGTGGTGCCGCCGGTGCGCGCGAAGCGAACGCTGACCGAGGACGAGCAGAGGGAGATCATCGCCGCGCCGCTCGCCAAGCTCGAGGAAGCGCTCGCACCCGCGCTCGGCTCGCCGACGGCGGGGCTCGTCGACGCGCTGTCGCGGCGCGCGGCGCATCCGAGCGTCGCTGCGTGCGCGGCGCTGCTCGGGTGCGTCGATCCGATGCCGGAGGTCGCCGTCCAGCTCGACCGCTTCGCCGAGCGCACCGCGAAGTTCGAGTCCGCGCTCGACAACGCGGCCGCGGCCGCGTGGGGCACCGGCCGCCCTGCCCTGTCGAACCTGCCGCTATTCGAGGACTCGCAGCTCCCGGCGCTCGTGCACGCGAGACTCTGGCGCTGGGAAGCGCACACCGAGCAGCTCGCGAAGTGGATCGCGCGCTTCGGCAGTGCGCACGGCGCGCTGACGGCGATCGCCGGGCTCGAGGGCTGGCTCGCCGTCTCGACGATGTGGCGCGGCATCGCGGAGGTGCTCGTGTTCGCGCGCTATCGCGATCGCACGCGCTTCTTCGCCGAGGGCACCGAAGCGCTCGCGAAGTACGCGGCGGAGCGAGTCGACCAGCACTTCGGGCTGCAGGCGGCACGCGTGTGCGTCGCGCTCGTCGAGGGTGGCGCCGTGCCGATCACGTCGATCCGCTCGATCATCCTCGACCGCACGCCCGACGCCGACGCGGAAACGCGCGATCAGCTCGCGCGCTTGATCCGCCTCGACGGCATGCCGACGCCGCCGCGCACGATCGAGATCGGCATCACGTCGGCATCGCTGATCGAGAAGATTCGCTCCACGAAGGATCTCGACGCGCTCGAGCGGTACTGCGCCGACGCGCGGTTCGCGGTCGTGCAGGAAGCGGTGCTGATGATGCTCACGATGGGCGAGCACGGACAGCTTCGCCTCGCGCACCTGCTCGCGCGCCTCGGGGAGCTGCCCGCGCCGGTGCCGCTGCTCGCGAGCATCGCGCTGTGGGACTCCCCCGCGGCGCTCGACATCGCGCGCACGCTCGCCGCAAACGCGAACCTTCCCGCGGAGTGGCAGTTCCATCTGTGCCTCGGTCTCGGCGACATCCAGCGCGCGATCGCGGCGATTCACGTGCCCGGTACGAGCTGGTTCCGCCGCACCGACTGGGACGCGCTGACCAAGCAGATCACGCTCCGCGAAGCGGCGCTCGCGCTCGTCGATGCGCCGCATCACCACGCCTACGCGCGCTCCGTCGAGGTGCTCCTCGAAGATCCGCACACGAACAACCCGGACCTGCGCTCCGCGCTCCATCGCTTCCTCGAGGTCAGCTCCGCGCGACCGACGCACCTGCGCCGCACCGTCGCGCGCCGCCTCGCGGTCGACATCGACGATCTGCTCGGCATCCCGATCCTCGTCGACGAGCTGATCGACATCGGCCCGGGCGGCTCGAGCTGGATGGACGCCCTGTCGCGCAGAGCCGGCGAGCAGATCGCGCGCGGCGTCGTCGAGGCCGCGCTCGTCGGCGGTCACGGCGTGTGCGCCGAGAAGCGGCTGTGGGAGATCCTCGCGAAGCTGGATCACGCGAAGCTGCTCGAGCAAGAGGTCGCCGCCGAGCTCTACGCGCTGATGCTCGACGAGGCGATGACATCGCAGCTCCGCAACCTGGCCGCGCAGCACGCGATCGGTTCGACGCTCGCCCACTCGCGCTTGCTCGCGGTCGCCGAGGTCTTCGCCTGGGGCGTGCGGCGCGGCATCGAGCTGACCGGGCGCCTCATGCGGTTCCACCTCACGAGCAAGGAGAAGGACCTCGGCCACACGTACCTCGACGGCAACCAGGTGTTCGTGTCCGCGCTGCCGATGCTGCGCGGCGAACCGCACGGCGTCGACGTCGTCGAGGGCCTCGTGCTCCACGAGCTCGGGCACCACGCGTACCACCGCGGCGAGCAGGCGCAGGCGCTGTGGAAGCAAGCGCACGCCGAGGGCATCGGCCACCTGCTGAACCTGATCGCCGACGAGCACCTCGAGCGAAACCTGCGCGCGCTCGATGCGTCGTACGGCGATCGCCTGAAGCGCCTCGACGCGTACGCGTTCCAGCACGCGCCCCAGGAGCTGAGGCTCCACGCGCTGCTCGAGACGCTGCGCGGCTCCGCGGCGAGCGCGCTCACCGGCACCGAGCTCGGCGTCGCCTTCGACGAGCTGTGCGTCCGCCTCCGCCGCGGCGCGATCCTCACGCAGCTCGAGAAATCGGGCCACCCGCTCGCTCGCTTCGCGCGCGCGCTCCGCATGGGGCTCGGCAATCGCCATGGCGATCCGCTCGTCGGCGCCGCGCTCGATCTGTGCGGCCGCGATCTGCGCAAGCACGACATGCAGGGCCTCTACAACCTGACGAAGCAGGTCGCCGCGATGTTCGGAGGCGCGGTCTCCGTCGCCAAGGTCTTCGGTGGGCCCGAGGGCCTCGGCTTCGGAGAGCGCGACGAGGACGTGTTCGCCGGTGGCATCGACGACGACGTCCTGCAGCGCGAGGTCGAGCGCATCCTCGATCCGAAGCGCGGCAAGGGCCCGCGCAAGCCCGGCGAGATCGATCGCCTGCAGATCAACGTCAACCCCGACGAAGACTTCGAGCGCATCACGAACGTGCGCAAGATCAAGGGCTCGCCCGAGGACCATCGCCGGCTCGTCGCCGAGGTCAACCGCCACTCCATTCGCCTGCGCACGCACCTCGACGAGCTCGGCCTGCGCTGGCTCCCCGTGAAGGCGCGCACGAAGGGCCACGCCCTCGACCGCGGTCGCCTTCGCTCGCTGATCACGCACGGCGATCCGCGGATCCTGCAAGCGCGCACGCCGACGCGCCGCACCGACCTCTTCCTCGGCACCATCATCGACTGCTCGGGCTCGATGTCCGCCGGCAACAACCTCGAGCGCGCGCGCAAGTTCGCCGTCCTGATCGCGGAAGCCGTTCGTCCGCTTCCCGGCGTCGAAGCCCGGTTCTTCGGCTTCACCGACTCGACGATCTACGACGCCGGCGACTCCGCGAATTGCAACGTGACCGCGCTCCGCTCCGAGGGTGGCAACAACGACGCCGCCGCGCTCTTCCACGCCGCGAACGTCGCGCTCTCCTCGCGCAAGCGCGCGCGCGTCCTCGTGATGATCAGCGACGGCCTCCCGACCGAGTGCTCCGTCGCTGCGCTGCGCGGACTCGTCACCACGCTGACCAAGCGCAAGGGCATCGTCTGCGCGCAGGTCGCGGTCCGCGCCCTCGAAGAAGAGTGCTTCCCGAACTACGTCGTCCTCGACGACGCGGCCATCGAGACCGCGGTCGCCAAGTTCGGCCGCATGATCGGCGACCTCACCCGCAAGGCGCTCTCCGCCTGATGGCGCTCTCGAACATCGAGCTGCTGTCGCGCCAGGTCGACCTCGATCCGTACGGGCTCGCGATCCTCGTCACCGATACGAGCCACGCGATCCGCACCGGCGCGGACTTCCCGTCGCATGTCCTGTCGTCGATTCGCTTCGCGTTCCTCGAGCTGCCCCGCCGTCCGCCACCGGAGCGCCCACACGTCCTCGATCGATTCGCCCCGATGCTCGATCTCGACTACCGCGCGGGACCCGTCTACGCGATTCCACCGTCGCTACCGCTCGATCCCTCGGCACACATCGAGCGCGACCTCGCGCGCCTCGCCGACGCGAACCCCGGCAACTGGCACCCGGTCGAGTGGCGCGAGCTCCTCGACGGCAAGCTTGGTCCCGTCACCATCGCCACCGTCGACGATCGCGTCGCCTCGATCTGTCACACGCCCTACGCGCCGACACGCGACATCGCCGAAGCCGGCGTGTGGACGCACGCGGACTTCCGCGGCCGAGGCCTCGCGAGCGCCACCGTCGCTGCGTGGTCACACATCGACTTCGGCGCGCGCCACCTGTTCTACTCGACCACTCACGACAACCTCTCGTCGCAACGCGTCGCCGCGCGCCTCTCGCTGCCGCTGCTGGGCTGGACGCACCGCCTCGAGTCACCACGGCCTCGGCGAGCACTGCACCCGCTCTGCAGTCTGCAGACGTGACATCCATGGACGCCAACGCCGCTGGCTGTGCACCGCTCGTACATCGCAGGCGCCCCCGCGTTGTCCGTCCACGCACCTCCCCGCACCGAGCGCGGGCACGTGCATTGCTCGGTGCGATCGCATGATTCGCGTTGCCGTCGCCCTCTGTCTGCTGGTTGGCTCCAGCACCCTCGTGGCCTGCGAAGGAGGCAAGAGCGGTGACGGGCTCGAAGAAGGAGTCACGCCCGCACCGGGCGGCGGCTTCTGCTGCCCGATCGATCCCGGCTCGTGCGACTGCTTCCGCAACGGCGGCTGGATCGCCGACCGCGCCGACACCTGCCCCGCCATCTGCGATCTCGCGCCCACGAACACCTCGATCAGGATCGACGAGCACGGCTGCGAGGTGCTGACCGGGCCGGAGTCCTGCCTGACGCCGCTGTTCGACGCGAGCGTCGATGCACCCGACGCCCCACCGCAGGAGCCGCAACAGCCGTGATCGCAGCGGCCATCGCGAGGCGGTGATCGGCGTTCCACGGCGGGCCGAGCTTCTTGCCGGTCTCGCGCACCACCTTGTCGACGCCCGGCGCGGACAGCACCGTCTTTGCGTCGAACCACACAATCCTCCACCCGAGCTCGCGCGCGGCCTTCGCCAGCGCCTGGCGATACATGATCCAGTCCGCGTTGTTCTGCGCCCAGTAGTCCGTGATGCGCTCCTCGATCGTCGCGGGCAGCTCGGGACACACGCGGAGCGCGATCGTCGAAATCTTCACGTCGCCCGCGAGTTCCTTCAACGCCGCGAGCGAACATTTCTCCGCCGACACGCGCACACGCTCGACGAGCGCCACGCCCTCGTCGAGCGGCAACAGCTGCGCCTCGGTGTGATGCGGGATCGCGGGCAAGCCGTCCTCCACCAACGTGACGCGACGGCGATCCACGAGCGCGCCGTCCGCGACCGTCACCAGCACGGCCCAACCGCCGTGATCCGACACGCTGACGACTGCATTCACCATGCAGCGATTCTAGCGGACGAGGTCGTGATCTATCTCGTAGGCGCCTCGCGAGAACACATCGTCCATCCTCGGCCCGAACCCGCTCGTGATCGTCGCGTACGACTTCGCTGGATGCCCGCACAGCGATCGCACGAGCTTCACGTGCGTCTGCCCGCCACGCACCGCGATCGTCAGCGCGCGCGAGCGCCAGACGAACCCACTCGGCGCCGGATCGCACCTGCCCCGTTCGCCGACCAGCTCGTCGATAGCAGCACCAAGCGCACGCGATCGAGCGCGACCTCGATTGCCACGCGTGGCCACCAGGGCCGTCACTCGATCGTTCCCGACCGCCAGCCGCTCCGCGCGAGATGGCCGATACTGTCAAGGGCACGCTATGACGACGACGTTCGCGATTCACCTCCTGCGCCCTCGGTCTGGTTGGGTCGACGTCGATCTCACCCTCGGCGCGCATCGCGTCCATTTCGCCGCGTCGCACGTCCTGAACGATCCGGTCGAGGAGCTGGCGGGGTTCGGCTTGTTGCTCATGCAGCCACCAGACGTCGCTCGGCCATCCGTCAGGTTCTGGCTCGAACCGGCCGGGTACGAGCTGCTGGCCTCCGAGGAAGATCCCACCGAGCTTCGTCTTCGGTATGCGAAGAACGCATATCCGCGGCTCGACGATCCGATCGACGTGACGCGCATGCGTCTACCTCGAAGGACATGCGGCGCGGAGATCGCGCGCTGCCTCAGAAGCGCGAGCGCGGAGTTCGTCCAAGCGCGCAGCGAGAATCGCCACGCGTGGAACCAACCCTTCCCCGAAGAGCTCCTCTCGTTGCTGGAGTCGACGCTCCGCAATTGACGCCTTCGTTCATCATCGACGCTTTGATTTCCGGCGGGGTAGTGGCCTGACCGCCGGAGCTTCTCCGAGCCGGAGCAAGCCGTGACGGCGCCATCCGACGCGCAGCAACCACACCGTCGCCGGCGCGCACGGGTTCAGCATCGACACGAGCTCGCGCTTCCACCACGAATCGATCACGAGTGGCTGTGCCCACCCGTCGAACCACGCGGCGCTCGAGCACGGATCGAACCACGTCGGATCATCGAACGAGCTCGGCGCGTGATGAAGCGCGTTGTTCAGCACGTAGCGCAACGCGTTCCGCACCTCGGTCGGCGTCCGCAACGGACGGCAGTGATAACGATCACCAAACACGGATCCACGCCGACCTACGATTCGATTGATCGCTCTCGCGACGCGCACCTCGAACGCGGCGATCCCCGAGCTCCGCGCCAGGTCGTGCGCTGATTCGGTGATGAGGTGCAGGTGGTTCGACTCGACGTTGAAGTGAACGATGCGGAAGTCCGCGCGATGCGAGCGCGCGATCGCGTCGCGAATCGCGATCACGAATCGACGCTGTCGCAACGAGGGCAGCCCTTCGAGCAGCCGCAACGTGACGTGCTGCGGAAGAACCGATGCGGGGATCGATTCGCGCGCTTCATGGCCGACCCGCGACTTGCCACGCGGTCGGCCGGCGCCAGGACGCCAGCCACCGTGCCCAGACGGAACGCGTGCGTCATCGAATGTCAGTTGTGGTGATCGTCGACGACGCACACAACCGATCTCGCACACGAGTCTGATCTTGATTTCCGGCGGGGAAGTGGTCAGGCCAAGTTGCTGATCACGCCGCGACGGCGATTTCGAAACTCTTCCATTCGCGCCAACGTCTTTGTTCCTCAAGCTGAGCTGCGAGGCCCCGGGGACGATCCCGCAATGATCGCTGCGGCTCATGCGGAGGCGCTACGCGCTCGCCGTTCTGAATCTTCCGCGCCATTCACAGACGGCGAATAGTGTCGACCAACACTTCGCTGCGACCATCGCGTTGGCAAAACCGAGGTCGCGGCCGTGAAGAGTCCCGTGACGTCGTCAGGTCGATGTGATCAACACCAAAACAAATGCCCGCGAGGACCTCGTCGATCCCCGCGGGCTTCTTCTAGTCACCGTTGCCGTTCGTCAGCGTGAGCTTGTCGACCAGCGGCTTGAGCGGCGTGTTGTGGAACAGGCGCGACAGCGTGTCTCCGAGCGACTCGCCCTCGACCACGCGCTGCACACCCCACGCCTCCGCCACCTTGACCAGCGTCTCGTGACGCGACAGCTGCATGAGCGCCTCGCTGAAGTTGCCCGACGCAGCCGTGAACCGCTGCACGGCGGTCTCGGCCTCGGCGCGCAGCAGCTCGATGCGCTTCTCCTGCTCGCGCGCGAAGAAGTGCAGCTCCTGCTCGCGCTCGCGCTTCACGCGCTCGATGCGCTGCCCCAGCTTGAACGACTCGATCGACTGCTCCGCCTCCACCAGCTTCTTGCGCTCGTCGGTCTCGCGCAGCGTGTTGGCGATGCGAGCGAGAGCCGTTGCCAGCTCGCTCGTTGCCAGCTCGCGCGCGAGGTCGTCGGTGCGCATCTTGGTGAGGGCCTTGACCTCCGCCGTTTCGCGCATGATCGCCTCGCGCTGCTTGGTGACCGAGAGCTCGCGGCTCAGGTTGGACACGTCGATGTTCGACTTCACGACGTCATGCTGTGCCGCCTCCAGCAGCGCGCGGATCTTGTCGTCCTTCAGGGCTACCTGGAGGACGTCGACATCCTGGATGCGCATGCCGTTGGCGGGGAACTCCATGCCGGCGATCAGGGAACGGATCGTGTCCGTCGAGGTCGAGTAGAACTGCTCGACGGTCAGCTTGCGGACGGCGCCCTTCAGCGTCGAGCGAACGTGGTCGCACAGGTACTTCACGTAGTTCTCGACGGCGAACCACTTGAGCGGGTCGCCGGCGAAGCTCACGCGGTAGGACATGCGCAGCTGGACATAGACGTGGTCGAAGGTCTCGACCTCGACGATGTCCGTGACCTGGTTGTTCTCGACGCGAAGGAACGGAGTCTCGAGGAGCTTGTCCGTCGTCTTCGGCTTGCCCGTGGAGAGCGTCAGCGCCTCGATGGTCTCGTCGTAGTCGAGCAGCACCGTGGTGGGACCCACCTCGACGCGGCGGCGGCCCGTCTTCGCCGTCACGAGGACTGCGTAGCCGGTCCACACCGCGAGCTGCGGGGCACCCTGGTACTTGTTGTCGAGCAGCGCCATGCGCGGCTGCGAGTACGTCGACGCGCGAGAGAACTCGTCGGCGACGAGCGCCTGGTCACCCGAGACGCGAGACGACTCCATCACCATGCCGGCCGCGGCCTTCGCCACACGCTTGCCGCCGCGCTCCACGTCGCCCTCGGAGAGGACGCCCTGGCGCGTGGTGGGAACGTTGTGGATCAGCTGACGCAGCGACTGGTTGTAGGCGAGCGCCTCGGCGTTGCCGGGGTACCAGAGCGCGCACTCGCGATCGGTGAGCACGCGGCGGACGATCACTTCGTGACGCGGGTCCGGCAGGAGCATGGCGGGGCCCCGCACCGTCCGGATCGCACCCGTGAGGCGGTCCATCACGTAGCGGGCTTCGCCCGCGGGGATGGCCGTCGCGAAGTGCTTCGCCTTGCCGTCGTACTTGATCGCCGAGTGCTCCTCGCGCGGGAAGTAGATCGCCGTGTCCTTGCCGGTGATGAAGAGCTCATCGCCGGCGCGGTGCGCGACGCCGTTCTCCGTGTAGTCCGCGATCACCTTGATGTGAAGGCCCTGGATCTCGTTGAGCTCGACCGCACGGAACTTCTTGCTCGGACGACCTCCGTCGTCGCGAGCTTCGACGAACCGCTCGGTGGGCAGCGGAAACACGACCTGCGGACCGACCTCGTAGCGCTTCTTGCCGTTCTCGTCGACGAGGATCGCGTACTCGAGACGCTCGAGGGTCAGCGCTTCACGCGCGTACCACTCGCCGTCGCGAACGACCTCGATTCCCGTCGGCGGGATGTAGAACGAGACTTCGGTGCCGCGGATGATGAGCTGCTTGCCGACCGTGAGGTCCTGCGGCGCCGACGACACGGCCGTTGCCGGAGCAACAACCTCGCCGTCGACAGCCGCGGGCTTCACGACCGCCTTGCTCCAGTTCTTGCGCGCCTCGTCTTCGTTGTAGACGCGGACGAGCAGGTACTGGTTCGAGCGCAGGTGATGACCCTCGACGACCTCGGCTGCCTGACCCGGCCACAGTGCAAACGTGGCGGGGCCCGGCACGATGATCGTGCGACCGATCTCCTGTTCGGCGCTCGGCTGCGCGCTTCCCTCGTCGGGATGCTTGTTCCCCTTCGCCGGGTTGCGAAGGATGATGTAGTGACCTTCCGCTGCGATCGGCGAGATACGCATCGCCTCCTCGAGTGAGGACGCCGTGCGGAACGTGTTCTTCTCCGCGTCGTAGATCACCGGCCGCTCCTGCGCGGTCGGGTTGATCACGGTCGGACCCGAGTACGTCTTCACGACGCCCTTGGTCACGTCCTGCATGTACGCGTAGCTGCCGGGCGGCAGTACGAGGTCCCGCTTCTGTACTTCTGACATTGCCATTCTCCTCTCCTAGCCCTTCACGCAGACGATCTGCTTCAGGGTGTAAACGACGTCGACGAGGTCGGCCTGCGCCGCCATCACGTCGTCGATCGACTTGTATGCAGCAGGCGTCTCGTCGATGACGTCTGCGTCCTTGCGGCACTCGACACCCGCCGTCGCTGCGGCGTGATCCTCGAGCGTGAACAGCTTCTTTGCCTTCGTGCGCGACATCGAGCGGCCCGCGCCGTGCGAGCACGACGTGAACGACTCGGGGTTACCCTTCCCGCGAACGATGAACGACTTCGCGCCCATCGAGCCCGGGATGATGCCGAGCTCACCCTCGCGCGCACGCACCGCGCCCTTGCGGGTCACGATCACGTTCGCGCCGTAGTGATGCTCGAACGACACGTAGTTGTGGTGGCAGTTGACGGCTTCGAGGTGAGCGGTGAACGCCGGCAGCAGGCCCGTGTTGCGAAGCGCCTCGATCGTGGCCGCCATCATCAGCTCGCGGTTGGTGCGCGCGTACTGCTGCGCCCACTCGACCGCGTGCACGTAGTCGTCGAACAGCTCCGAGCCCTGCGGCAGGTACGCGAGGTCCTCGTCCGGCAGGTTCACGAACCAGCGACGCATCTCTGCCTTCGCGCGCTCGATGAAGTACGAGCCGATGCGGTTACCCACACCGCGCGAACCCGAGTGCAGCATCACCCACACCGCGCCTGCCTCGTCGAGGCACAGCTCGATGAAGTGGTTGCCCGTGCCGAGCGTACCGAGCTGGTTCACGCGCTGCGCGTTACCCGCCGAAGCGTGCTTCGACAGGATCTGCGCGTAGCCCGGAGCGAGCTCGTCCCACGCGGCGATCGTGCGCGCCGGCGGCGTGCCGTACGCACCGCGGTCGTTCGCGCCGCCCTTGTCGGTGCGGCCGTGCGGAACCGCCGACTCGATCGCGAGGCGCAGCGCGCGGAGGTCATCCGGGAGCTGGTCCGCGCGAAGCGACGTCTTCACCGCCATCATGCCGCAGCCGATGTCGACGCCGACCGCCGCCGGGATGACCGCGCGCTTGCACGCGATCACCGAGCCGACCGTTGCACCGATGCCCGCGTGCACGTCCGGCATGACCGCGATCCACTGGTGAACGAACGGGAGCGCTGCCACGCGGCGCAGCTGCGCCTCCGCCTCCGGCTCGAACGGGACGCCCTGCGTCCACGCCTTGATCGGAGCGAAGTCGGTGTTGATGAGGTGGTAGTTCGTCATGGCGAGCCGGCCCTGTGCAGCTCGCGAACCAACCTGCTCGCTGTGTGATTGCCAACGGTTGCGATGTCTGTCGATATCGAAGGCGATAGCGTATTATCCTTTTGGATATGTCCCGGAAGAAGGTCGTCATCGGGCTGCTGGGCACGCAGCTCGACAGCGGCCACACCGAGCAGCGCTGGCTGCGGTGGCGTCCGACCGTGGGCATCTGCCTGCAGCCGGACTTTCCGATCGATCGCCTCGAGCTGTTGATCCAGCCCAAGAGCGAGGTCCTCGCGAAGCAGATCCTCGAAGACATCCACAAGGTCGCACCGCACACCGACGTCGTGGTCAGCGCGTTGCCGCTCGCGAACCCGTGGGACTTCGAAGAGGTGTACGCCGCGCTCGACGCGTTCGCGGAGAGCTATCCGTGGCGCGCGAACGAGGACTACTACCTGCACATCACGACCGGCACGCACGTCGTGCAGATCTGCCTGTTCCTCCTCTGCGAGACGCGCGCGATGCCCGGCGTCCTCCTCCAGTCTTCGCCGACGCTCGGCGGTCGCGCCGCGATCCGCGAGAACCCGGCCGGCCGGATCGAGATCATCGATCTCGAGGTCGCGAAGTTCGATCGCCTCGCCGCGCGCTTCAAGGCACGGCAGGCGCGCGGCGCGTCGCTGCTCAAGGCGGGCATCGAGACCAGGAACGCGCGGTTCAACGCGATGATCGAGGAGCTCGAGCAGGTCGCCTCGCGCTCGCGCGATCCACTGCTCCTCACGGGAGAGACCGGCACCGGCAAGACCGTGCTGTGCCAGCGCCTCTACGAGCTGAAGCGAGCGCGGCAGCACCTCGCCGGCGAGCTCGTGAGCGTCAACTGCGCCACGCTGCGCGGCGACATCGCGATGTCCGTCCTCTTCGGCCACGGCAAGGGCGCGTTCACCGGCGCCGCCGAAGCGCGCGGCGGCCTGCTGCGCAAGGCCGACAAGGGGCTCCTGTTCCTCGACGAGATCGGCGAGCTCGGCAGCGACGAGCAAGCGATGCTCCTCACCGCGATCGAGGAGCGCCGCTTCTACCCGCTCGGCGCCGACAAGCAGGTCACGAGCGACTTCCAGCTCGTCGCCGGCACCAACCGCGATCTCGCCGCCGACGTGCGCGCCGGCCGCTTCCGCGAGGACCTGCTCGCGCGCCTCGCGCTATGGACGTTCCACATCCCCGCGCTGCGCGAGCGGCCCGAGGACATCGTGCCGAACCTCGACTACGAGCTCGAGCGCGTCTCCGCGGAGCTCGGCCAGCGCGTATCGTTCGCCAAGCCCGCGCGCGACGCGTTCGTTCGCTACGCGCAGTCCGCGCCGTGGCCCGCGAATTTCCGCGACTTCGGCGCCGCGATCCGCCGCATGGGCACGCTCGCCGACGGTGGGCGCATCGCGACCGAGGACGTCGAGCTCGAGATCGCGCGGCTCGGCGCGGCGACCCGCACGCACGACGATCTCGCCGCACTGCTCGGGGACACGCCGATCGATCGCTTCGATCGCGTGCAGCTCGCCGACGTCATCGCGGTGTGTCGCGCGTCACCCTCGCTCTCCGCGGCGGGCCGCACGCTGTTCGCACACTCGCTCGCCACGCGCACGACGAAGAACGACGCCGACCGGCTGCGCAAGTACCTCGCGCGCTTCGACCTCGACTTCGACGCCGTGCGCTCGTGATCGCCCTCCGGATGCGCTCGCACCGGCCGCCCGACCTTCCACGCGGATCCAGACGAGCTTCTTCAGCTCGCGATCCGATCGTCATGTCACGCCCTCGCGAGCAAACGGTGCCCGAGGTTCGAGCCCGGGCGATGCACGAAGCGCTCGTTCAGGTAGTGACGGGCGAGGTCGCGCCGGCCGCTGCGCCGCGCTGACTCGGCGATCGTCAGCGTGATGAGATCGCGCTGCGCATGGCTGCCTCCGAAGCGATGCGCGATGTCGCGAACCGCCTCGAGCTGGACGAGCGCTCGTCTGTCGTCCCCGCGCGCGAACGCCGCGAAGCCCCGCGCCAGCGGCAGACCGACCTCGCGCGCCATGCCGGCGTTGGTGGTCGCACCGACCGCGGCGGACTCCAGGTCGTGCACCACGCGGCTCGTCAGCTCTTCGCGATCGGTCATCGCGAAGGCCAGCATGGCGTGGACGTCGTTGAACGCGTAGAACCCCCGCTCGCCATCGAGCTTGGATTCCCACGCCTTCGCGACGCGCTCCGCACGCGAGCGCACGTCGATGCCGAGCAGGTGCATGCGCCACAGAAGCGACGAGGCGTCCACCAACACGAGCGCGATGTCGATGTCCTCGGGGAAGATGTCGCGATCGTAGATCTCCAGCACCTTCGCGTCGTCTCCACGGTCGAGATAGAGGAGCGCGCGATGCCAGTGGTTGTGGAACGCGAAGCCGTTGCCGGTCCACTGCGGCATCCGCGACTCGAGCCACGTCATCCCTTCGGCGATCTTCCCCTGCATCTCGAAGCAGTGCAGGCCGGCATGGATCGCCCACGCATCGGTTGGCTCGATCTCGAGCGCGCGGCTCGCGGTCTCGAGCGCCTCGTCATATTGGTTGCACTCCTCGAGACCGAACGCGTGGAACCCGAGCACGTAGCTGTATCCGGGGATTCGCGGCGACCACGATGGCAGCACGCGCGAGATCCGGTTGCGCAGGTTGATCGCGTCGCCGCGGGCGAAGTCGAACAGGTGGGCGATCTGGATCGCGACCACATCACGCGGGTTCGCGACCAGCGCGCGATCGAGCGCGACGTTCGCGCCGTGCCAGTCGCCGTCGACCAGCTTGCGCAGTGCGATGGCGAGCGCGGCCTCGCGATCGTTCGCGACGTTGCGCTCGACCAGGGCCTCGAGCGCGCCGACGTTGACCCGAGCCATCTCGAAGAACCGAGCCTCGGCCAACGAGATCAGCGCGGCAGCGCGGAGCGCGTGTCCCATCGCGAAGTCGGGCTGCGCTTCGAGCGCGCGATCGAGCGTCGCGACCGGATCGCCGACGTACGACTGGAACTGCCGGAGCGCCTGCTCGAACAGATCGAGGGTGGGTTTGTCGTCGAGCGAGATCGGAGCGCCGCGGGTATCGAGATTCTTCGTCATGACATCCTCCTGAGTGCTTTCCTCCCTGGCGTTCCACGGCGTGGAACAACCGTTCCGCGGTAGTTTCGAGCACATGGATGCGCTGGTCGGTCGAGACCGCGAGCTCGCGCAGCTCGTCGAGGCGGCGCGGATCGCGAGCGCCGGCCAGCGGGCGATCGTGATGATCAGCGGCGAGCCGGGGATCGGAAAGACACGTCTCCTGGAGGAGATCGCCGCGACGATCGAGCAGGAGGGCGGGACGGCAGCATGGGGCCGCACGTGGGAGGTCGGGATGACCCCGGCGTTCTGGCCGTGGACACAGCTGCTCGCGCTGCTGGCCACGCCGGACGATCCCGCCCCCGAGCTGGTCGGGCTCGACGACCGCGCCGACGCCGCCACGCGCCTCGCGCGGTTCGACGCCGTCGCCGTGTTCCTGACTCGCCGAGCCGCGCACCGACCGCTCGCGCTGCTGTTCGACGACATGCACGCGGCGGATCCATCGTCGCTGCTGCTCGTCGAGTACCTCGCCCGGCAGGTGCGCGCGGCGCGACTCCTGATCGCGATCACGGCGCGCGATGGCGAGGCGCCGCCCGAGAGCGAGGCCGCGCTCGCGCGGATCCGGCGCGACGCCCGGCGGATCGTCGTCGGGCGCCTCGCTGCCGAGGATGTCGCGCGCTTCGTCGGCGAGCGCGCGGACGCCGCGATGATCGCCAGGGTGTACGAGCTGTCGGATGGCAACCCGCTGTTCGTCGAGGAGCTGGTCGCCTGCATCGAAGCGCATGGCGATCTCGATCGCGTCGGGCAGATCACCGGGGTCCGCGCGGTGATCCGCGATCGCATCGCGCGACTTCCCGAGGTGTCCGCGACCATCCTCGGAGCCGGCGCGCTCGCCGGTCGCGAGTTTCGTGGCGTCGTGGTCGCGGACGCGCTCGATATCGCGCCTCGCGACCTCGACGCGCACCTCGCACCGGCGTTGCGGCTCGGCGTGATCACGCGCGCCGGACCCGATCGGTACCGGTTCTCGCATGGCCTCGTCGCGGAATCGCTGGCGGAGCAGGGGCACGTTCTGCACGCGCGACTCGCCGACGCACTCGAGCGGCTCGAGGGTGACGACGGCGCCTCCGCGATCGCACATCACCGCCTCGCGATCGCGCACCTCGATCCGATCGCCGCCGCGACGTCTGCCGAGCGTGCGGCCCGCGTCGCGCTCGCACACCTCGCGTTCGAGGACGCGGCGGCCCTGCTCGACCGCGCGATCGGCGCTCTCCCCGATGCTCCCGCGACCCGCAAGCAACGCGCCGCCCTGATCTGCGCACGCGCCGAGGCCCTCCAGCACGCCGGCGAGCACACGACCGCGCGCGAGCTCTGCGATCGCGCCGCCGAGCTCGCTCGCGAGACTGGAGACGGTGTCTTGCTCGCACGCATCGCGCTCGCGCGCGGGATCGAGTTCCACTTCGGCTCGACGGATCGCGGCCTCGTCGAGCTCTTGCGAGAGGCGCTCGCCGCGATGCCGCCCGGGGACTCGAGCCTGCGTGCCCGATGCCTCGCACGTCTCGCCGCCGCCGAGCAGCCCGCCACCGACTCGCGGATCCCGATCGAAGCCGCGCGCGATGCGATCGCGATGGCGCGCCGGATCGGCGAGCGCCGGACGCGGCTCGACGTACTTCACGTCGCGTTCGCGGCGTTGATCGAGTACGTGCCACCGCAAGAGCTCGACGTGCTCCTCCGCGAGCTGTTCGTGCTGGCCTCCAGCCCCGGCGATCGCCTGATCGCCCTGCGCAACCGGTTGCGCCATTGCTTCGTCGCGCTCGAGCTCGGCGATCGCACCGCGTTCGAGGCGGCCGCGTTCGCCCATGCCGAGCTGGCCGAGAGCATCGGCATGCCGCGCTGGCTCTGGCCGGTCAAGCTGATCGCCTCGATGCAGGCCACGTTCGAGGGCCGATTCGCCGAGGCCGCCGCCCTCACGAGTGAAGCCGAAACGATCGGTGCCGGTGATCCGCAGGGCGAACGCACGTTCACCTATCACCGCTGGGCAACCGCGTGGATCGCGACGCGACCGAGCGCGACGCTCGCGCGGCGTGTCGGCGAGTGCTACGCGTACGCGCGCCCGGTGATGTCGATCGTCGCCGCGCTCGACGAACAGGATCACGCGACCCTGCATTCCGCGATCGCCGCCGCTACCCCGCTCGTGGAGCACGACGCGTTCTCGGCGACCGCCCTCGCCGACGCGATCGCGATGTATCGTGATCGCGAGCTGGCGCACCGGTGCTACGACCTGATCGCGCAGCAGTCCTGCCGGATCTGGGTCGCGACCATGACCGGCTTCGCTCTCCAGGACTTCGCCGATCGTTGCTTGCTCGTGCTCGCCACCGTCCTCGAGCGGTGGGACGCGGTCGATCAGCATGCTCGCATCGCGCTCGAGCTAGCGCGCAGGCTCGACGCTGTTCCGTGGATCGCGCGGATCCAGGCCGACTGGGCCACCGCGCTCGATGCGCGAGGCGATCGCGCTCGCGCCGACGAGCTCTGGGATGCGGCGCGCGCGGTGGCCGAACGACTCGACATGCCGGGTCTGGCCGCGCGCTGTCGCGCAGCCCGCGCGGGTCACACCGAAGCGACGGCGCCGCACGTCCCGCCCACCAGCATCGATGTCCCTGCCACCGAGGAGCTCTCCATCTCCCGCGATGGTGCGCTCTGGGTCATCCGCGGGCGCGGCACGATCGCGCGTGTCCGCGATTCGCGCGGCATGCAGATGCTCGCGCGCCTGATCGGCGAGCCCGGATGCGAGGTGCACGCGATCGATCTCGACGGAGATGGCGGGACCGCCGACGGCGGCGACGCCGGCGAGATGCTCGATCCGAAGGCCAAGGCGGCCTACCGCAAGCGACTCGCAGAGCTGACGCAGGACCTCGAGGAGGCCGAGGCCTGGCGCGATGCCGAGCGTGCGGAGCGAGTGCGTCTGGAGATCGACGCGCTCGCGCGCGAGCTATCGCGCGCCGTCGGGCTCGGTGGACGCGACCGCCGCGTCGGGGCCGCTGCCGAGCGCGCGCGGATCAACGTGCAGCGTCGGATCGCCTACGCGATCCAGCAGATCAAGAGCTCCGCCCCGCCGCTCGGCGAGCATCTCGCAGCACGGATCCGTACCGGCACGTGCTGCATCTACGACCCACACGCGTGACCGCGATCAGAACGCCAGCACGTGCCAGCTCGGTCGCTGCTCGACACCGTCGCAGTCGTGCCCGCCCATCCCGAGCCCTGTCTTGAACAAGATCACGCGTCCCGATGCGCTCGCGCCGACGAGCTCGAACGCGGGCAGGTTGCACCGAGGCGGCGCACTCCACGCGGCCTCCGTATCCGTGCGCTCGACGAGGACGCGCCCCGAGGCATCCTCCACGCGGATCTGGGACGGCGGCAGCCACGTGTTGCCGTCGCTGCGCCGCTTGTAGCGCGCGGTATACGTGCCGAACGTGAGCTCCGTCTCGGAGCTGATATCGGAGAGCTCGCGTACGTTGCGGATCGGCGGCTCGAGCCTCGACCACGCGTGCTTCGCCAGCTCGCGATTGACGGTGATCGCCGCGACCCTCGCGTCCGCCCCGGCGCCGGCGATCGGGAGCCACCGCACGCTCGTGCCCGTTCGATCGAGCAGCCGCACGCCGGGGACCGGGACGTGTCCCCATCCATCGCGCTCCTCGGCGACCGCGACGAGCTCTCCGTCCTGCGTGACCGCGGGCAGCTGGAGGAAGCGCAGCGGAGCGGCGCCCTCGCGCAGTTGATCCTCGCAGTCGGGGCAGACCGCCCACTCCGCGTCGCTGAAGATCTCGACGGACGGCACCACGCCGACCACCGCGGTCACCGTGGATGTATTGGCCGGAGGCTCGGCCGTCGGGCGCTCCGCGTTCCAGCAGCCAGCGACGAGGACCAGGAGCGCGAGGCGAGCGTGCATTTCGCTGCCATAACGGATCGCCGACCGAGCCTATTCACGGTGACGACGCTCGGAGAGAACGAGCTGCGAGCAGGTCTCGTCGGGCTCGCTCGTCCGCGGGCACAGCGAGATCGTGGAGTAGCCGGCGGCGTTGGCAGTGCCGAGGACTGCGTTGATGACGATGGCCGACGTGTCCTTGTCGGCGCGAAGCACGAGCCCGCGGTCGCTCGAGGCACCGCTATTTCCGAGCGCGTCCCGCAGCGGCGCGATCGTCTCTGCGCCAGGCGGAACGTCGGCGACCTTCACGATCTCCACGCCGTCGAGGAGCACGCGGCCTGCATCGATCGCGACCACCGGCGGACCCGCGGGCCGCGCGGTCGCGGCGCTCGCTTCTGTGGTGGTCTGCGTTTCGGTCGGCGCGGGTGTCGATCTACTGCCGCCGCATGCGACGAGCGTGCAGGCAATGGTGGTCGCGAGCAGGCGCATCGTGCGGACGTATTCTCACTTCACGTTTGCGATCACAACGCCGTCGCGAGCTATTCGCGGATGCCGCGCAGCACGAGCTCGACGAGCTCGGGAATAACGACCGATGCACGCGCACGCGAGACGTCGCGGCCGCGCAGGTGCGCGTAGAGGATCGCTTCGGTCGCACCGATCACGGCCATCGCCGACACCTGCGGATCGACGTTGCGGATCAGCTTCTGCGCGCGCGCGGTCTCCGTGAGCGCGACGCCGCGCGCGGCGACCTGATCGGCGAACGCGTGCACCGCGGCGCGCGTGCCACCGGGCGGCGAGCGCGCTTCCTGGAGATAGAGCAGCACGCGAGAGGCGTGACGCGGGATCGCCTGCGAGAGCTCCATGCCGAGCTGCAGGTAGACCGCGGTCACCTGCGCGGGCTTCGCGCTTCGCAGCGCCGCTTCGCAGCGATCGAGCGCGCCGAGCGTGTCGGCGACCATCGGCTCGAGGATGCGGGCGACGAGCTCGGCCTTGTCCTCGACATAGCGGTAGAAGCTGCCCTTGGCCATGCCCGCGCGCGCGGCGATCTGGTCGATCGTGACCGCGGCGGTGCCCTCGGCGAGGAACAGGGCCAAGCCCGCCTCGCAGAGGCGATCGAGGTTCGCCTTGCGGTTGGTGTCACGCGTGCCGCCCTCGGGCCCCGGTCGGTGCCGGGGCGTTTTCGGGGGCTTCAGTTTGGGGCTTGTCCTCGGTCGGGCCACGGAGTAATAATGTGACCAACTAGTCACGATTTTCAAGAGGTCGCCATGCTCGGAATTCCCATCGGTCTCGTTGTCGCCAATGCCACGGAGTGGGCCTTTCACAAGTACGTGGAGCACGGGCTCGGGCTCGATCGAAAGAGCTTCTGGGCGTTCCACTGGCACGACCATCATCGGAATGCGCGACGCAACGGCAACGTCGACGCGGACTACAAGGAGCCGCTTCGCAAGTGGAACGGCCAGAGCAAGGAGGTGCTCGCCCTCACGCTCACCGGCGTCGCGCTGATGCCGCTCGCGCCGATCGCGCCGTTCTTCGTGGGCACGATGATCTACTCGGGCATCAAGTACTACCGCGTGCACAAGCGCGCGCACCTCGATCCCGCGTGGGCGCGCGAGCACCTGCCGTGGCACTACGATCACCACATGGGGCCGAACCAGCACGCGAACTGGTGCGTGACGCACCCGTGGTTCGACGAGCTCATGGGCACGCGCGAGCCGTACGTCGGCACGGAGCGCGAGCAACGCGACCGTGCGAAGCGCGAGCAGCGCGCGGCGAACGCGGACACGCCGGAGCCGGTGGCGGCGCACGGCTGATCGCGCGGGCCGCGACGCCTGCGGAGATCGTTTCCGAGGACGCACCAGTCAGGCGATTCACAGCGCTCGTGCGCCTCGCGAGATTATTCCGCCAGAAGCGCGTTCCTCGACGCGCCAATTGATCGTTCCGACGCGCCACGCGCTCGAATCGAGTTGACCTCCTCCGACGGGATTCACTACAACCCGCGCATGATCGCTCGCTCGGTGGTGTTCGCTGTCGTGCTCGTCGGTTGTGCCGCGCAGGATCAACAGGTCACGCCGAACTGGGCCGCTGCGCCACCGCCGCCGTACGGATACGGCACGCCGCAGCTGCCGCCCGCGGGCGCGCCGCCGCCGCCGTACGGTTATCCGCAGCCGGAGGTCTACGAGACGAGCGGCGTCTACCTCTCCGCGGGCGTGACCGCGAGCGCGGGCACGTATCCCGCGACGCCCGTGTATGAGGGTCACCCGGCGTCGAGCTGCAAGCTCGGTTCGGATGGTCGTCGAGCGTGCGGCTACGACTGCAAGCTCGGCTCCGACGGTGTCGCCGCGTGCGCGAGCGATCCGGGCGGCGCGTGCGCCCTCGGCGCGGATGGTCGCGTGTATTGCTCCGAGGGTCGCTCGCGCCGCGGTCATCGGCGCCACAGCGGCGCAAAGGCCGAGTGCAAGCTCAACTCGGACGGCACGCAGACGTGCGGGCACGGCTGCAAGCTCGGAAGCCGTGGACGCTGGTACTGCGCATCGGAGCCCGGCGGCACGTGCGGCTTGAACAGCGACGGCACGTACACCTGCTCCTGAGCGCGTCTACAATGCGCGCATGAAGCGCACGTCGATCGCCGAGGGCCTCGCGCGGCTCGGCGTGCGCCGGTTGCTGCTCGCGATCCACGACGTGTCGTTTCCGTCGGATCTCGACGAGGACACGGGGCGTGGCTCGCCGGCGACCAAGGCGGCCGCGCGCCTGTTCGCGTACGCGAAGTCGCTCGGGTTCACCGGCATCCAGCTCGGCCCGCAAGGGCAGACGTCGCGATCGAACCCATCGCCGTACGACAGCACGATCTTCGGTCGGCACGTCGGCAACATCGCGATCCAGTCGTTGCGATCGGGTGGCGCGCTGGAGCGTCTCGTCTCCGAGGAGGACATCGATCGCGTCCTGGGGCTCGACCCACCGGTTCGCGATGTCACGAACGCGGATGCGTTGCTCGCGCGCGACGGCAGCGCGCGGGCCCGCCATCTCGCCGCTCACGACGCGATGCACTCGCTCGTCGACCTCGCGTGGCGCGCGTTTCGCGACGGCGCTCGTCCCGATCTCGCCCGGCCGCTCCGTGACTTTCGCGCCACGAACGCGAGCTGGATCGAACGCGAAGCGCTCTATCTCGCGTTGTGCGCCGCGCACGATGGTCACGGCTTTCGCAGCTGGCCCGCCTACGAGCGTGACCTCTGGCTGCGCACAGACGCCGTCACCGATCTCGATCGCCGGCGATACGCCGACACGATCGATCGTCACGCCTTCGGTCAGTTCCTCGTGCACGAGGAGCACCGACGCGTGTGTGTCGAGGCCGAGCGCGTCGGCCTCGCGCTGTATGGCGACCTGCAGGTCGGCTACGCGGACGCGGACGCGTGGGCGTACGCGCCGGTGTTTCGACGCGACTACGCGATGGGCGCGCCTCCGAGCCGCACGAACCCCGAGGGTCAACCGTGGGGCTATCCCGTGCTCGATCCCGCGCAGTACGGCGGCGCCGCGCGGGACCTCGTGATCGCGCGCGCCGAGAAGATGTTCGCCGAGTACGACAGCATCCGCATCGACCATCCGCACGGGCTGGTGTGCCCGTGGGTGTATCGCGCCGACGACCCGGATCCCGCGACGGCGGTGCGAGCGGGCGCGCGCCTGTTCGAGTCGCCCGACCTGGCGGACCACCCTGCCCTCGCGCAGCTCGCGATCGCGCGCGCCGATCAGATCGATCGCGCGCAGCCGCGCTATGCGGACCGCTGGGTTCGCGCGCTCGATGCCGCGCAGGTCGAGCGCTACGCGACGCTGTTCGATGCGCTCGTCGAGTGCGCGCGTCGACACGGACGCGATGCGAGCGACCTGTCGTGCGAGGTGCTGTCGACGATGCCGACGCCGCTGGAGGCGGTGCTGGCACGGTACGACCTCGGGCGATGGCGCATCACGCAGAAGGCGAACCTCGACGACCCGAGCGACGTGTATCGCGCGGAGAACGCCCAGCGGCAGGACTGGGTCATGCTCGGCAACCACGACACCGCGCCGATCTTCGCGCTGCTGAAGAGCTGGCCGGCGGCGAAGCGCGAGCAGTGGGCGCGGCACCTCGCGGCGCGACTGCGGTTGGAGCGCCCCGAGCGGCTGGCGAGCGACGGGTTCTTCGCGAGCGCGATGCTGGCCGAGCTGTTCGTGTCGCGCGCCCAGAACGTGTCGATCTTCTTCGCCGACCTGTTCGGCCTCGAGGAGCGCTTCAACGTGCCGGGGCTCGTCGACGAGGCGAACTGGTCGCTGCGGCTGCCGGCGGACTTCGACGTCATGTACGCGGAGCGGCGCGCGCGCGGAGCGGCGCTGGATCTCGAGCTCGCCGTCGAGCTCGCGCTCACAGCTTCCGGGTGAGCTCGGCGATCGACGAGAACACCGCGGTGCAGCCCGCGAGCTCCCTCGTGGTCCAGCCGCCGCTCGTGACGCCGATGCACGCGATGCCGGCGCGGCGAGCGGCCTGGACGTCGTAGGGCGTGTCTCCGACCATCACGGCGCCGTCGGTCGGTGCGCCGAGCTTGGTCAGCGCGGCCTCGATGATCTCGGGATCGGGCTTGCTCTCGTCGACGTCGCTCGAGCTCGTGCGAACGGTGACGAGATCCTTGATGCCTGCGATGCCGAGCAGCGGCTCGAGCTCCTCGTCCTTCGCAGCGCTGGCGATCGCGTAGGCGTGGCCGCGCTCGCGGAGGGCGAGCAGGAGCTCGCGTGCGCCGGGGATGGGCCGAACGCGCGAGACGTACGTGTCGAGGAACCGCCGGCCGCGCTCCTCGCCGATCGCCTTGTTCTGCGCGGACCCGCGCGCGATGCCCGTCAGCTCCTCGATCAAGCGGTCACCGCCCATGCCGATGTACGGCCGTACGCGGGCGGGCTCGATCGCGTGGCCGTGGGCGGTCAGCACCTCGGACCACGCGGCGGCGTGGACGTCGTTGCTGTCGACGAGCGTCCCGTCGACGTCGATCAGGTACGTGCGAAACTCGATCATCGCTGGAAGAACACCGCGCCGAGCGGCGGGATGGTCACGTTGAGCGAGAGGCCGCGACCGTGCGCGCGAACGGGCGTGGTCTCGGCCGCGCCGAAGTTGCCCTGCCCGCTCCCGCCGAGATCGATGGCGTCGGTGTTGAGGATCTCGCGCCACGACCCGGGCGACGGCACGCCGAGGCGATAGTTGTGACGCGGCACCGGCGTGAAGTTCAGCGCGCACACGACGTGATCGCCCGCGCGGGAGATGCGCTCGTAGACGAGGACCGAGCGCTCCGTGTCGTTCGGCTCGAGCCAGTGATAGCCGGCGGGCTCGGCGTCGAGCTCGTGGAGCGCCGGGATCGAGCGG
The DNA here is from genome assembly GCA_964617845.1 of uncultured Kofleriaceae bacterium. Lineage (GTDB taxonomy): Bacteria > Myxococcota_A > Polyangia > Haliangiales > Haliangiaceae > JABFXX01. The sequence goes on from CAZUAR010000003.1 coordinate 116,742, forward strand.
TACAGATGATTGAGCGTACCGACGAGGATGTGGATCTGGCGATGCGCCGGATCGTCGAGGAGGTGCCAGTCGAGCGAGCCGTCGTGGTTCCACTCGCGCTCCTGGCCGAGCTCGCTGCCCATGAACAAGAGCTTCTTGCCGGGAAGGCTGTACATGTACGCGAGGAGGAGGCGCAGGGACGCGAACCGTTGCCAGCGATCGCCGGGCATCTTGCCGAGCAGCGAGCCTTTACCGTGAACGACCTCGTCGTGCGAGAGCGGCAGCACGAAGTGCTCGGCCCACGCGTAGAGACCGCGCATCGTGAGCAGGTTGTGGTGGAACTTGCGGTGCACCGGGTCGTGCGCGAAGTACGCGAGCGTGTCGTGCATCCAGCCCATGTCCCACTTGAACGAGAAGCCGAGGCCACCTTCCTTCGATGAGCGCGTCACGCCCGGCCACGCGGTCGACTCCTCGGCGACCGTGATCGTCGCGGGCTGCTCGCGCGCGATCGCGTCGTTGAGGCGCTGCAGCAGCTCGACCGCCTCGAAGTACTCGTTGCCGCCGCGCGAGTTCGGGATCCACTGACCGGGCGCGCGGCTGTAGTCGCGATAGAGCATCGACGCGACGCCATCGACGCGCAGGCCGTCGACGTGAAATTTCTCGAGCCAGAACAGCGCGCTCGATAGAAGGAAGCTACGAACTTCCTGGCGCCCGAAATCGAACACGGCGGTGTTCCACTCCGGGTGGAATCCGAGGCGCGGATCGGGATGCTCGAACACGGCCGCGCCATCGAAGTTCGCGAGGCCGTGTGGATCCGTCGGGAAGTGCGCGGGCACCCAGTCGAGGATCACGGCGATGTTCGCGCCGTGGAGCGCGTCGACGAGCGCCATCAGATCCTCGGGCGTGCCGTAGCGCGCGGTCGCCGCGAAGTAGCCGGTGGTCTCGTAGCCCCACGAGCCGAAGAACGGATGCTCGGTCAGCGGCATCAGCTCGACGTGCGTGAAGCCGAGCTTGGTGACGTACTCGACGAGCTTCGGCGCGATCTCGCGATACGTCAGCGAGCGATTGTCCTCCTCGGGGACCCGCATCCACGAGCCGAGGTGCACCTCGTAGATCGCGATCGGCGCGTCGAGCCGCGAGCGCTGCGTGCGCTCCGCCATCCACCTCGCGTCGGTCCACTCGTGCGACGACGTCCACACGATCGACGCGGTGTTCGGTTCGCGCTCGTGGCGGATCGCGAACGGATCCGCCTTGAGCACCTCGCCGCCGTCGGGCGTCGTGATCGCGTACTTGTAGAGCGCGCCGCGCTGCACGCCAGGAACGTCGACGGTCCACACGCCGTTGGTGTCGGGCAACGCGCGCATCGGCGTCGCGCCCGACTGCCAGCTATTGAAGTCGCCGATCACGCTGACCGACCTGGCGTGCGGTGCCCACACCGAGAACCGCACGCCGCCGGCCGTCGGATGGGAGCCGAGCTTGTCGAACAGGCGCGGGTGCGTTCCCTCGCGCATGAGGTGCGCGTCGAGCTCGCCGAACGTCGCCGTCATGCACCGCCCGCCATCAGCTCGAGGAGCCCGCGCAGCGGGATCTCGACCCAGTCCGGTCGATTGTTGAGCTCGTACCCGATCTCGTAGATGCACTTCTCGAGGAGGAAGAACTCGAGGAGCAGCGCGAGGTCGGAGTCCGTGCGCGGCAGGAGTCGCGTGCCCTGCGCCTTCTCGAGGTAGCCGCCGAGGAACGAGGCCGTGACCCAGTGCGTCCACGCATGTGCCCACGGCTCCATGCGGGGGATGTCCTCGGGACGCTGGCTGCTGCGCAGCGCCGCTGCACTCGCGTAGCGCAGCGACCGCAGCATGCCGCTCACGTCGCGCAGCGGCTGGCGCTTCACGCGGCGCTGCGACAGCGGTCGGCCCGGCTCTCCCTCGAAGTCGATGATCTTGAAGTCCTCGCCGGTCCACAGCACCTGAGCGAGGTGATAGTCACCGTGCGAACGAATGCGCGTGCCGTCGATGCGGCGCTTCGTGATCCGTCCGAACACGCCGTCGAGCTCTCCCTCGCGGGCCAGCACTTGCTCCGCGAGCGCTCGTTGCTCGGGCGTCATGTCGCGCAGACGCGCGCGCACGAGGTCGAACGTACGTGCCGTGTGCGCGATCACCGAGCCGTACATCGACTGCTGATGCATGATGTCGTACGGATCGGGCGCGAACAGCGGATCGTCCGGCGGCGCGTCGACGAACTGCCGGTGGAGCTCGGCGGTGCGCACGCCGAGGAGGCGCACGCGGTCGAGGAACGGTCCGATCCAGTCGACGACCATGTCCGACGGCGGCCGGCGCGCGCGCTCGAGCAACGAGCCCGACTCGATGGGCGGGACCTCCGGACGCTTCGCGTCGGCGAGCACGCGATCGAAGAACCGGCCGAGCGAGTCGAGCGCGAGCTGCCAGGCATCGCCCTGATTGGGGACATACTCGAACAGCGTACCGAGCGTGCTCGGCTCGCGATCCGGCTGCGAGTACTCGATCGATCCCGCGATCCGCGGCACGCCGCGATAGCTCGGATCGTGCGTCGCGAGGTAGCGCCCCATCTCGAGCTCCGCGTTCGGTCCCTCCTCGATCACGCGGAACAGCTTGAGCATGAAGCGGTCGCCGTACACGACACCGCTGTTGCTCTGATCGGCCGAGGTCGCGCGCGGAACGAGCGCCGACTCGGAGTCGACCTCGCGCAGCGCAGCGAACGCGTCGCCGCTCAGGCGTCCGTGCTCGCCGGTGCCGCGGAAGCCACCGGCCATCGCTCGCATCAGCTTGGTGTTGAATGCCTCCGAGCACAGCGCGTCGTACAGCACACCGCCGACGATGCCGCGATCCGGTACGTCCGTCACCTCGACCCGCGCGATCACCATCGAGGGCACGCGCGTCGTCTCCGCCGGATCGGAATCCTCTCCCCACGCGAGCGGCAGGACGTACGTCTCCGCGGGGCCGTGATCGTACTCGACGTGAAGCAGCGCGATCGCGAACCGATGTGGCCCCTCGAACGAGATCACGTCCCTGACCGCCACGTGCTTGCGCTTGCGCGCCTTCCCGCGGAACCAGCGGCGTTGCATCGCGTACGCGAGGAGCACACTCGCGAGCTCCTTGCGCCGCGACGGCGCGAGCACCTCGTTCCACGTCGTCTTCGCGCGCAGTGGAGGTCGCTCTGCCGCGGTCTCCGTCTGGTGCGCTCGCACGAGCTGCAGCCAGTAGAAGTCGTGCGGACCGAGCGAGATGAAGTACGGCGCGTCGGTGATCTCCGGGAAGGTCATGCGACCGAACAGCTCCGTCGGGACTGCTCCCTTGAGCTGCTCGAGGTTGAGTCGCGCGCACTGCACGAACCGCGACAGGTTCGCGAGCACGAGCACGGCTTCACCCTCGTACTCGCGCACGAACGCGAGCACGCGCGGATTGTCGCCCGTCATGAACTCGATGCTGCCGCGCCCGAACAGGCGGTGCTCCTTGCGCTTCGCGATCAGGCGCTTCGTCCACCACAACAGCGACGACGGGTTCGCCTGCTGCGCTTCGACGTTGATCGCCTCGTAGTGATACTCGGGATCGATGATCGTCGGCAGATACAGCTTCTGCGGGTTCGCGCGAGAGAAGCCGCCGTTGCGATCGCTCGACCATTGCATCGGCGTGCGCACGCCGTCGCGATCGCCGAGGTACACGTTGTCGCCCATCCCGATCTCGTCGCCGTAGTAGAGGACCGGCGTCCCGGGGAGCGAGACGAGCAGCGCGTTCATCAGCTCGATCTTGCGGCGCACGCCGAGGAGCGGCGCGAGCCGGCGGCGGATGCCGAGGTTGACGCGCGCGGCGCGCTCGGCCGCGTAGCCGCGGTACATCATGTCGCGATCGTCCTCCGTGACCATCTCCAGCGTGAGCTCGTCGTGGTTGCGCAAGAACGTCGCCCACTGACAGGTCTCGGGGATCTGCGGCGTGCGCTTGAGGATGTTGACGATCGGGAAGCTGTCCTCGGTCTCGAGCGCCATGAACATCCGCGGCATCAGCGGGAAGTGGAAGTTCATGTGGCACTCGTCGCCTTCACCGAAGTACGCGGCGGCGTCGGCGGGCCACTGGTTCGCCTCGGCGAGGAGCATGCGGTTCTTGAACTTGCCGTCGATGTACGCGCGCAGCTTCTTCAGGAAGTCGTGCGTCTCGGGCAGGTTCTCGCAGCTCGTGCCCTCGCGCTCGTAGAGGTAAGGCACGGCATCGAGGCGAACACCGTCGACGCCCATCTCCATCCAGAAGTCGATCACGCGAAACAGCGCCTCGTGCACCGCCGGGTTCTCGAAGTTGAGATCGGGCTGATGCGTGTAGAAGCGGTGCCAGTAGTACGCCTTCGCGACCGGGTCCCACGCCCAGTTCGAGGTCTCGTAGTCCTGGAAGATGATGCGCGTGTCTTCGTAGCGTGCGGGCGTATCGCTCCACACGTAGAAGTCGCGCTGCGGGCTGCCCGGCGGAGCGCGTCGCGCCGCCTGAAACCACGGGTGCTCCGACGACGTGTGATTGAGAACGAGCTCGGTGATCACGCGGAGGCCGCGGCGATGCGCCTCGTCGAGCAGCTCGCGGATGTCATCGCGCGTCCCGTAGTGGGGATGGACGTTCGTGTAGTCCGCGATGTCGTAGCCGCCGTCCTTGAGCGGTGACGGATAGAACGGCAACAGCCAGATCGCCGTGATGCCGAGGTCGCACAGATAATCGAGGCGGCTGATCAGGCCCCTGATGTCGCCGATGCCGTCGTTCGTGGAGTCCTGGAACGCGCGGATGTGGATCTCGTAGATGATCGCGTCCTTGAACCAGAGCGGATCATCCGGAAGCATGGGTGTTTCGTTCATAGGAAGTACTCGAACTGGTTCTCGCTGCGGAGGAAGCGCCGCACCTCGAACAGGTGTGCAGGGGTTTGGTCGGGGGCGAGCTCGATGAAGCTGCGAGCTCCGCGCCACGCGTAATGCGCGCCGCCGAGGAGATCATGTACCTGAAAGCCCTCGTCGGGGCCGATTCCGAGCGCGACAAGATCGAGCGTGAGCCACGCGCGGTGCGTGTGGTGCGGGTCGAGGTTCACGACGACGAGGATCGTGTCCTCGCCCGCGCGCTTCGAGTAGCAGAGGACGAAGTCGTTGTCGGTCTCGTGGAAGCGCAGCTCGTGTCCTTGCAGGGCCGGGTGCGCGCGGCGGATCTGGTTCGTGCGCGCGATCAAGTGGCGCAGCGATCCCTCGTCGTCGAGGTTCCACGCGCGGATCTGGTACTTCTCGTTGCGCGCGAGCTCCTCGACGCCGGCGCGCGGAACCGCCTCGCACAGCTCGTACGACGGACCGTAGATGCCGTAGCTCGCCGACATCGTCGCCGCCAGCACGAAGCGGAGCGCGAACGCAGGGCGCCCCCCGTGCACGAGGTGCTCGGGGAAGATGTCCGGAGTCGTCGGCCAGAAGTTCGGGCGGAAGAAGTCGGTGACCTCGGCGAGCTCGCTCGCGTAGTGCTGCAGCTCGTACTTCGACACGCGCCACGTGAAGTACGTGTACGACTGCGAGAAGCCCGACTTGGCGAGCGCGTACATGAGCTTCGGTCGCGTGAACGCCTCGGACAGAAAGATCGCGTCGGGGAAGCGATCGTGGATCTCGCGCAGGCACCACTCCCAGAACGGAATGGGCTTGGTGTGCGGATTGTCGACGCGAAACGCGCGCACGCCGTGCTCGCACCAGAACAGGAATACGTCGCGCAGCGCGGCCCACAGGGCCTCGCGATCGGCCGTGTCGAAGTCGAAGGGATAGACGTCCTGGTACTTCTTCGGCGGATTCTCGGCGTACTGGATCGTCCCGTCGGGGCGCTGCTTGAACCAGCTCGGGTGATCCTTGACCCACGGGTGATCGGGCGACGCCTGGAACGCGATGTCGAGCGCGATCTCGAGACCGTGCGCGCGCGCCGCGGCGACGAGGTGATCGAAGTCGGCGATCGTCCCGAGCGCGGGATGCACCGCGGTGTGACCGCCCGTGCGATCGCCGACGGCCCACGGGCTGCCCGGATCATCCGGCCCCGCCGTCGGCGAGTTGTCGGGGCCCTTGCGGAACGCGTGGCCGATCGGATGGATCGGCGGCAGGTAGAGGATGTCGAAACCGAGCTCGCGCACGTACGGCAGGCGCGCCTCGACATCGCGCAAGGTCCCGTGCGTGCCATCGCCGCGCGCCGAGCGCGGGAACAGCTCGTACCACGCCGAGCACACCGCGAGCGGACGCTCGACGAGCACCTCGAGGTCGTGCCGATAGCGCGCCGCCGCGGAGCGATCGGGAGCGAGCGCCATCAGCGCCGCGAGCTCGGGCGAGAGCGCGATCGCCGCCCGATCCGCGGGCGACTCGGAGCCGCGCAACCTCGCCGCGTGGGCGCGCAGCGCCGGATCGCCGCCTCGTGCGAGCGCTTCGTCGACGAGGATCGCGCCTTCGAGGAGCTCGACGCGAACGTCGACGCCGGCGGCGAGCTTGCGCTCGAGGCCACGCTTCCAGGTCGCGAACGCGTCGACCCACGCGATCGCCGTGAACCGATGGCGGCCGAGTTGCGCGAGCGCGACCTCGGCCCGCCACGCGTCGTTGCCGGCGTGGACCAGCTCGAGCTCGCGCCACGCCGCCCCCGGTGCTTGTACGAGCGCCATCGCGCGGAGCACGTCATGCCCGTCGGTGACGATGTCCGCCTCGATCGCGAGGGTCTCGCCGAGGACCCGCTTCGCGGGATAGCGACCACCGTCGACCTCCGGCCGGACCGCGAGGACGACTGCGCGCGGGCTGCTTCCGGACATGCGGAACTCTAACGCCGATGAGGGGTTCGCTCGTCGATTGATCGCCGCCTTACGAGTGCCTCACATACGGGATTGGTAGGTTCGGCCATGCCCGCGAAGTGGACCCTCGAGGAGCTGACGCCCGGCCGCACGGTCGAGGCGACGTTCTTCCCGAACACCCTCGAAGACTCGGAGTTCAAGTTCCGCGCGACGCACCTCGACGGCCGCCGCGCTCCCAAGGTCGTGCTCTCGAACGACGAGCGGATCGTCGCCGGCATCCCGTGCATCGTGCGCATCGTCGCCGTGCACAAGCCCGATCGCGAGGACCGCGGCCGCATCGAGGTCGAGTACACGGGCCGCGCACCGTTCCGGATCGAGGGCGTGTACCTCGACCCGATCGTCTCGAAGAAGCTGCAGGTCCTGCTCGAGAGCGGACTCAACATCCTGCTCGACGGGCCCCAGGGCTGTGGCAAGACGGTGCTCGCGCGCTCGATCGCCGAGAGCCTCGGCATGGTGTTCGTGTTCTTCAACTGCGGCGCCGTCGTCGAGGCGAGCGACTTCTTCGTGTCGATCCAGGTCCGCGCATCGGCATCGGGCTCCCCGGTCACGGACTTCGTGAAGACCGACATCCTCACGGCGCTCGAAGAAGCGGCGGAGAATCCGGAGCGCCGCTACCTCGTGTTCCTCGACGAGCTGAACCGCTGCCAGGAGAGCGCGCGCAACGCACTCATGCCGGCGCTCGACGCCACGCGCCGCGTGTTCCATCCGATCGAGAACACGTTCATCCCGATCCCGGACAACGTGCAGTTCATCGCCGCCGTCAATCGCGGTCGCGAGTTCACGGGCACGTTCGGCATCGATGCCGCGCAGCTCGATCGCTTCGCGCCGCTCCAGATGGACTATCCGCCGCCCAAGGCCGAGCTCGACATCCTCACCAAGCGTCATCCCTCGATCGCGGCGATCAACATCGAGACGATCATCGAGGTCGCCGACGCGATCCGCAACGCGCCCGACTTGCCGGGCAGCCTGAGCGTGCGCGCGACCGACGAGGCCTGCGTGTACCTCGAGCACCCGCTGTTCGCCGACGACGGCAAGCGCTCGCTCCCCGAGATCCTGAAGACGTCGTTCTGCGGGCGGTTCCCCGGTCGCTGGGATGACGTCACCACGGACGCGGGTGCCGTCTGGGCCCTCGTCCGCAAGACACTCGCGGCCCGTAAGGTGCCAGTCCCCGACGACGACAACGCGAAATAGCGACATGTGGGCGTGCGGCCGGCGGTTGCGCTGTCCACGCGAACCGGCGATCCTGGCTCCATGCGATGGGCGGCAATCGTCCTCGGGCTGGCGACGGGTTGCTTCGACCCGAGCGTGCAGCCCGGTGCCCCGTGCGCGTCGAACGGCGCGTGCCCGGGCTCGCTCGTCTGCGTGGACGGCTACTGCGAGCGCGCCGGCGGCGCAGACCCGGACGCGCCGATCGACAGCGCCGTCGTCGACGCCGCCCCCGACGCGGACATCGACGCGATGATCGATGCGATGACGACGCCGGCGGACACGGACGGCGACGGCGTCGCGAACATGCAGGACAACTGCGCGGCGATGGCCAACGCGGATCAGCACGACGAGGACAACGACTCGATCGGCGATGTCTGCGACAACTGCCCGCACGTCGCGAACGCGAACCAGGCCAACGCGATGGACAACGACTCGGTCGGCGACGTGTGCGATCCGAACCCGACGCTGGGCGGCGACTCGATCGCGCGCTTCCTCCCGATGCACGTCGTGCCGCCGATGGTGACGACCAGCGGTGGGTGGAGCATCGTCGGCGACGCCTATGTCCACGGCAACAACATGGACGCGTCGCTGATCGTGCAGGGCGGTCCGTGGACGAACACGACGATCGTGATCAGCGGAGCGCAGCTCGCGAACATCGTGCCTTTCGTGTGGATCGCCGCCACCGTCGGTGAGTCCGCGGGCGGCTACTACCACTGCGGCTACGAGGACGAGAACGACGGCGCTCCCGACTATCACCGCGGAGTCTGGGGGTACGGCATCAACTTCGACTGGGAGTTCTACGACGCGTACGATCACTTCAACGCCGCGCGCCTCATGGGGCCGTTCACGATCCAGCTCCACGGCAACGCGATGGCGGACGAGATCGATTGCACCATGACCGACACGCGCGGCACCGTGAGCACGGGCACGCTGCCGGCGGACTCGCTCGCTCCCGGCAACGCGGGCATCCGGTCCGAGGGCATCAGCTACCAGGTGAACTACATCGTCGTGTTCAAGCGCTGAACCACCCGGCCGGCCCGGCGAGCAGTGATAGCGTCCCAGCCATGCTGAAGGACAAGGTCATCGTCATCACGGGCGCGAGTCGCGGCATCGGCGAGGCGATCGCACGCGCATGCGTACAGGATGGCGCGCGCGTCGTGCTCGCGTCGCGCAAGCAGGCGGACCTCGACAAGGTCGCCACCGCGCTCGGCGAGCACGCCATCGCGGTCGCGTGTCACACGGGCAAGGCCGACGAGGTCGACGCGCTGATGGCCAAGGCCGTCGAACGCTTCGGCCGCGTCGACGGCTGGGTCAACAACGCGGCGACGAACCCGTACTTCGGCCCGCTGGTCGACATCCCCGATGCGGCGATGGAGAAGACGTTCGAGGTGAACGTGCGCGGCTACCTGTACGGGGCCCGCGCCTTCGTCAAGCACGCGCGCACGCGCGACGGCGGCGGCTCGATCGTGAACGTCGCGAGCATCGCGGGGATGCGCGCGGCGCCGATGCAAGGCTTCTACGGCGCGACGAAGGCGGCGGTGATCAGCATGACGCAGACGCTGGCGTTCGAGCTCGGTGGCTCGAAGATCCGCGTGAACGCGATCGCTCCCGGCGTTGTCGACACGAAGTTCGCATCGGCGATCGTGCAGAATCCGATGCTGCTCGATCACTTCACGAAGCGCGCGCCGCTCGCGCGGTACGGAACGCCCGACGAGATCTCGGGCGCGGTGACGTACCTGCTCTCCGATGCCTCGTCGTTCACGACCGGCACCACGATCGTCCTCGACGGCGGGTTCACGGCGGTATGACGCGCATCCTGGTGCTGCTCGTCGCACTCGTCGTGTCGAGCCACGCCGACGCGAAGCGGCCCGGCTACATCGACGCGCGGGCGATCAACCTCGTCATCCAGCGCGCCGACCAGCTGATCACCGTGGACAAGGGCGCCGATCGCGGGATCACGAAGGACTGGATCCCGCAGCTGCTCGTGAACGACAAGGTGTTCGAGACGGCGAAGGTCACGATCGTCCGGGTCGACCGGAAGACGACGATCGTCAAGACGAACGTGACGTTCGATCAGATGCCAAAGAAGCTCGGCGTGCGGTTCCTCCCGCCGGGCTCGGCCCCCTAGCGCTTCGCGAGGCCCGCGGCGATCGTCTCCGCGATCGTCGGATCGGCGTCCATCGCCGCGGTCCACGCCCGCGCGACCTCGAGGTACGACGCATCGTCGAGACCGAACTGCTTGATCGCCTCGCGCGGATCGATCGCGGCGAGGTCGCGCAGCAGCGCGATGTAGTCGCTCGCACGCGCGATCGGGCTCCCGGGAACGACGACGCGGTCCTTGAACGGCGGCGGAGGAGGCGCGTCCTCGCCGAGGACCACGCCGCCGCGGGCGCGGAACTCCTGATAGAACGCCTCGCGCGTCATGCGATCGCCGAGCGCGGGAATCGGATCGCGCGCGAACGCGGACTGCTCGCGGATCTGCATCGCGGTGCAGCGCGCGATCGCGACGTCGCGATCGCGGTACTGCGGAGTCTCGGCGAGGAGGGCCGCGGCCGCGGCACGTGCGCGCGGGGTGACCGCGACCGCGTTCTCCGACGAGAAGCGGAAGCGCACGGCCTCGATCGCGGCGCGCTTCACGCGCCAGCTCTTGTCCTTGTCGGGTGCGTTGGCCGCGGCCGCGAGATCGCTCGCGTCGATCAGCGCGTAGATCGGATCGCGCTGCTTGCCCGGCGGTGTGGCGACCGCGGGCGCGGTCTTCGTCTTCTTCTTCGCGCGGTCGAGCGTCGCTTCGAAGCCGGCGGTGTTGTCGGGCAGCGGGTTCTTCGCGACCGCGTCGGCCGCGAGCTTCTCGGCCTCGTCGAACCTGCCCTGCCCGATCCGCGCGCACGCGAGGTGGTTCCACGCGTTCGTGATCCACATGATGTCGTCCTTGGCGACGCGCAGCAGGTGGTTCGCGATCGTCTCGCACGTGTCGTAGTCGCCGACCTCGTCGAGGACGCCGGCGTACGCGTTGAGCTGGGTCGCGTCGAATGCGTCGAGATCGAGCTGGTACGCGAGCGCGTACGCGCGAACCGTGCGCGGGTTGTCCATCGCCGCATACGCGATGCCGCCGTAGGTGAGCCACTGATCGGCGCGGACGTACCAGCGGCTCGCGTAGTCGAGGACCGCCATCGCGTCGGGGAGCTTTCCGGCCTGATAGAGCACGCCCGACAGGATCTGCGTCGCTTGATCGGGCGTCGCGCGCACGAGGTGGACGAGCGCGTCGGCGATCTTGCCCTGCTGTGCGAGGGCGAGCCCGAGGTTGCGATGCGCCTCGGCGTTCGTCGGGTCGAACGCGACGGCCCAGCGTCCGAGCTTCTCGGCGCGCGCGGAGTCGCCTTTCTGCAGGGCCTCGAACATCTGCGTCGCGACCTTCGCGAAGTCGAACGGGATGTCGATCGACAGCTTGTTCCACTTCTCCTCGAGCGTCGCGAACTGCTCGTCGCGCCACGCGGGCTCGGCCGCGGGGAGCCCGGCGACCAGCACGGCCACGGCTGCGGGACCGCGGTTGGCGCCGAGGAGCACGCGCGCGGCGTGCATCGCCGGACGCGCCGACAGCCCCTGCGTCAGGTAGCAGGTCGTGTGCAGCTCGTCGATCGCGTCCTCGAGCTCGATCTCCTTCGCCGCGAGCTGCGCGACGATCGCGTCGGCCCACTCCTCGGCACCGAGGTACCCGGTGTGGAGCGCGAGCTGGGTCGCCTGCGAGACGACGGCGGCGGCCCAGTTCTTCGGCTGCTCGCGATGGAGGCGCGCGATCGACGCGGCCAGCACCGCGGACTCCTCGGGCCCGAGGACGCGCGCCGCGATCGTCGCTTGATCGCGCGCGAAGCCGGCGACGTCGCCCGCCGCACGCTCGTCGATGCCGAGGCTGCGCTCGACGGTGCCGAGCCACGCGCTGCCGATCCAGCGGTCGACGCGGCGGAGCAGCGGCTCGACCATGCGTAGCAGCGCGCGAGCGTCGCGATCGGTGACCGACTCGCGGTGCGTGCGCACGAGCGCGAGCGACTCCGCGGCGATCGTGCGCAGCGCGCCGGTGATCGGGGTCGCCGGCATCGTGGTCGCGGCGAGGTAGCGAGCGAGCGAGTGCGCGGCCATGTACGTCGCGGCTTGCGCGAGCGCGCGGACGTCGTCCTCTCCCGCTTCGGCGTAGGTCGTCTCGAGCCAGCGCGACACGAGCTGGTCGGCCTGCTGGACGAGTCGCGCGTCGTCGATGTCCTTCTCGGGATCGCGCTTCACGGTGATGCCGTCGAAGAACTTGTCGATCGCCTTCTTGCTGCGCGTGTCCGGCGAGAAACCGCCGAACGTCGAGGGGTCGACCTCGATCGTCGCCATCGTCTTCCCCTGGCCGAGAGCGCGCGTGACGACGGAGCTCTTCGCGGCGCCCGGGATGAAATCGGCGATATCTCGCGCCATGCGCCGTGCGATGGACGTAGCTCCGATCGCGACGCGCTCCCCCAGCGCAGCCTCGGCGACATCGATCGGCGCGCACGACAGCAGCTGCCCGCACCGCGCGATCGCCACGTGCTCGTCGCGCCCCGGCTCGCCGAGCTCCACGCGCCACATCTCTTCCATGCCGCGCCGCCACTCGCCCGCGGAGAGCAGAGCCCGCGCCGCCGCGAGCCGCGCGACCGGCCCCGTGTTGTCGCGACCGAGCCCGAACTCCGCCCACGCGAGCGTGACCTCGTCCTCGCGCCCGGTGGCGACGAGGGCGTCGAGGAGCGCGGCGACATCGACGTCGTCGGCGGGCTGGATGCGACCGAACCCCTCGACGGTGCGCGCCGGGTCGCCGCGGAAGTAGCCCTCGAGCGCGTAGCACCACGCGACGAACCGCGGGTCCTTCCGCCAGCGCTGGAGGATCCGCGTGTGGCGCGGCCACGTCGCTTCCCGCCCCTCGAGTCGATTCGCGCGCAGTGCGATCGCCTCGTCGAGCCGCCCGACGTTCATCAGCGCGTCCGCGACCGAGAGGTCGACCTGGATCTGATCCGGGTACCACGGCAAGTGCATGTCCATCGGACAGCCGTGCACGCGCGCGCTGCGCTGCGCCTGCCACAGCCACGCACCGACCCTCCCGGTCAACGGATACAGACCGAGGAGCGCGAGGTGCGCGCGCGACTGCTCGGCGTGCACCGTCTGCGCGCGTTGCAGCAAGCGGATGCCCTCGTCGACGAGACCCGATCCTTCGAGCAGCGACGCCACGCGCTCGATCACGTCGAGGTGCTGCGGCCGGCACAGCGCGGCGATGCCCGCGCCTGCCACGATCTCGAGCTCGCTGCTCGTCGCGCGACCGAGCTCCGCGTACGGCTTCGCCCAGCACGGCGCTGCAGCGATCACTCGACGGAGCAGCGTGAAGTCGGGCGCGCCCTCGCGGAACTGCGTGAACAGCGCCTGGGGTTGCTCGGGATCGATCGCGAGGATCAGGTCGTCGAGGTCCTCGCGCAGCGCGAGCTGCAGCACCCGAAGCGCGACGACCTTGAGCGGGTTCTGCGGCAGCTTGTTCGCCACCGGACGGCCGAGCAGCGAGTGCACCTTGGGCTTCGCCGGCTCGCCTTCGACCGCATCGATCTCGATCTCCAGCGACACGTCCGCGTGCGCATCCTCGATGCCGGGCGCGCTGTCATCGGCGCTGTTGTCGACGACGAGCGACCACGTCGGCGCCGTCGGCAGCGCCCAGGCGCGCGCTTGCTCGACGAGGACCGGTGCGATCGGCCGCACGATCGCGATCAGGTCCGTCCACTCGTGCGCGGGATGCCGGCGCGTCAGCGGCGGGAGACCCCGCGACGCGAGCCACGTGGTGAACAGATGGTTGATCTGATCGCCGAGGTTCGCCGCGCCCGTCGCGGTGAACGCCTCGCGCTTCCCGTCGCGACCGAGGACGTGCAGCTTCGTGTCGTGGTGCTTGGGCAACGCGACCTCGAGCCACACGAGCTCGTCGCGGCGCGTCGTCGCGTAGAACGAGTCCGTCGGCGTCGCGCCGATCACCGCGTGTTGCGGCGTGAAGTGCGCGTCGTGCGGAAACAGCGGCGTCGACTCCGCGTCGTAGATCGCGAGCCCTGGATGACGCTGACACGCCTCGATGCACGCGACCCACAACACGAGCGCGACCTCGTGCGCGAGACCGACGTCGGATCCCGTGATCGTCACCGAGGGCAACAGGAAGCCCACGCGATGTGGTTTGCGAAGGGCCGGCATCAGACGCCCTCGAGCTCTCCGGGCTTCACGCGCCGAGCGCCTTGCCGCTCGAGCTGCGCGATCGTCTGCACCAGGCACCAGTCACCGTGGACGTAGTAGTCGGTGCCGGGGAACGGGCCCGAGACAATGCGCGCGCCCGCCTTCTCGATCGCCGCCGTGATCGCGGCCTTGTCGAGGTGCTTGAACTCGCCGGCGAGGTACACCGTCGCACCGGCGAACCCGCGGCCGAGCCGGCGCATCACCGCTTGCAACGGCTCGAGCGATGCGAGGTCGGGCTCGGCATCGATCGGCGCGGGCTCCGACAGCTCGAGCACGCCGGCGAGCCCTTTCGCGAGCGCGCCGATCGCCGGCCGCGCGTCGGGCACACGCTCGATCATCCACTGCTCGTGCGGGCCGGGGAACGGCTTGACCGACTCGTCGTCGACGATCTCCGCCGCGGGCAGATCCTCGGCGAGGATGCGCGTCGCGAGGTCCGGACGCCCCGCGCGATAACACGCGAGCGCACGCGCGCAGACGAGCTCCGGCGTATGCAGCCGCGCGGTCGACGCGAGCTCGAGCGCCGCGAACGGCCGGCCCCAGATCGCGAGCTGCAACGCACCCGCGTCCGCGCCCTGTAGCGCCTGCGCGGCCGCGGCGAGTTGCTTCACGCGACCGCGGCGCGCGAGGTCCTCCATGTACAGCTCGCGCACGAGGTGCTGCGACTCGGGATGCGCGGTGACGAGCTCGCGCGCGCGGGCCGGATCGCCCGAGCCCCGCACGGCCCATCCCCACATCGTGTAGAGGTACGCCTCGCTGTGCCGCGCGAACTTCGTCAGCGCGCCGAGGTCATCCGCCGCTTGCCGGCACCGCGGCGCGCGATCCGCCGGCGCGGTCACCGCGGTGGTACGCGCGACGCGTAGCCCGCGCACCGTCGGCACGACCTTGGGATGCTGCAGGTGCCACTTCGCGCGCTGCCGCAGGAGATCGATGTACTTCATCCCCTTCAGCGCCGCCTCGAGGCGCGGCAGGTGCTTCTCGCCGCCGAACGTGATCGCGAGGAACAGCATCTCGAGCTGCTCGTCGATCGCGACATCGGCCGAGCGAGAGACGAGCAACGGCACGGCCTCCTCGCCGAGCGTCGCCGCGATCAACCGCAGGATGCGAATGCGATGCTGCGACGGGATATCGCCGATCGACACGAACAGCACGCGCGCGAGCGGCGGCGTCGCGAAGCACTCGAGCGCGTCGCCCCACAGCCCCGGCGCCTTCGCGAAGATCGCCGCCGTCATGTCCGACTGCACGTGGCGAAGCGCGTGCGGCAAGCGCTCGCTCGCGACCTTGCCCGCGGCCGTCGCCGCATCCGCGAGCTTCGCGAGCGCCTCGTCGGCGATCTGCACCGCATCGGCGGGCCACTGCGTCGACGGATGCATCCCGCGCAGCTGGCGATACCCGAGCGTCCACGTCGCTTGCTCGCGCACCGGCTCCGGCGTCTGCGGATCCGCGAGCACGCGCGACAGCCGCTTGACCGTCTCGACCGAGGGAAACCTCGTCAACCACACGCAGCCCTGCCGCCGCATCTCGACGGAGTGCTTGCTGTCGATCATCCAGTAGCCGACCTCCGCGAGCGAGGGATCGGCGCCGAGCCAGCCTTCGCCGTCGGTGATCACCCGCGCGAGCCGCTCCGCCGCGAGCCCTTCGAGCGGCCCGCCATCGCGCGGCAACAGCTGGAGCGCGTCGCGCAACCGGTAACGCAATGCCGGCGGCACTCCGTCCAAGCCCCCCAGCTTCACGGGCAGTTCGGCCACTGTGGGAGCATACTAGCGAGAGCATGCGCGCCGCCATCCTGGCCACGGTCACGTTCTGGGCGTTCGGGAGTCCCGTCCTCGCCCAGCCGCGGAAGGGCTCGATCAAGGGCACCGTCATCTTCGAGGGCGAGGCTCCGACGCGCGCCCCGCTCCGCCGCGACGCAGATCCATACTGTGCAAAGACGCCGAAGCTCGACGAGGACGTCATCGTCACGAAGGGCAAGCTCAAGGACGTCCTGGTCCGCATCAAGAACGGAACGATGGGCACCCACCCGACGCCCGGCGCGCCCGTCGTCCTCGATCAGAAGGACTGCACGTACGTCCCGCGCGTCGTCGGCGTCATGCCCGGCCAGAAGCTCGTCGTGAAGAACAGCGACGGGACGTTCCACAACGTCAATGGCCAGGTGCAGGGCGGCAAGTCGCTGTTCAACAAGCCGCACGAGCCCAAGGGCGCGGACCTCTCGCTCGACGCGAAGGCGGGCGCCGGCGACGTCATCGACATCGTGTGCAACGTGCACCCCTGGATGCACTCCTACGCGCTCGTGCAGGACCATCCGTACTTCGCCGTCACCGGCGAGGACGGGACCTTCGAGATCAAGGGCCTGGCGCCGGGCACGTACACGCTCGAGGCATGGCACCCGACGCTCGGCGCGAAGTCGATGACGGTGAAGATCGGCATCGGCGCGAAGGCAACCATCAGCGCGCGCTTCAGCTACAAACCGTCGTGACTACCAGTGCGCGCGGCGCACCTCGCGCAGCCACGCATCGACCGCCGCGATCGCCGAGTCCGGCGCATCGGGCGGCAACACCGACGTGGGCCACGCTGCGTCGATCGCGGCGATCGCGGCGACGAGCCGCTCGCGCCACGTCGCGACCTGCGCGGCATCGAGCTGCGTGCGCTCGCCTTGCTGCTTGATCGCGATCAGCTCGTCGATCTCGGGCGGCACGAAGTCGCGCAGCGCCGCCACGTCGGTGATCACCTCGCCGCGCGCGAGCACGCAGCGCCCGGTCGCCGCGGTGCGCAGCACGTAGAGCGCACGCTTCGCGCTCGGCTTCTCGTCGAACAGCTTCAGCTGACTCGTCGCGAAGCCTCCGTAGTGCTTCGCGCAGCGACGCGACAGCAGCGGCTTCACGACCTCGCGCGCGCTCGCGAGCAGATCACTCGCGCCGAGAGCGAGCTCGCCGAGGATCCGCTCGAGGAAGTTGCCGTTGCCCTTGATCGCGCCGCGCAGCACCGGGCCGAGCTCGTTCGAGCCGTAGTCGAGCTCGACACCGTCGATGACCTCGATGCGATCGCCCGCGCTGTCGGGCGGCGGCGTCAGACCGACGAGGTCGCGCGTCGGCGCGACGTGCACGCACTTGAGATCGAGATCGCTATCCGGCGACGGAAACCCGTACGCGTGCGCGCCGGACAGGTACACGACGAGGTGCGTGCGCTCGGCATCGCGCGCGGCGAGGAACGCGCGCGCGACGGTGCGCTGCTTCTCGGTCAGGACGCGCCACGGATCGGTGCTCAATTGACGATTGTCGGAAGCGGCGGAGAGAACGTCGCGCCGGTCGTGGTTTGCGTCGCCGCTTTGATCGTGATGTAGCCCGCGCCGCCGCCACCGCCGCCACCGCCGGCGCCATCGGGCGAGCCATTGCCCGCGGCCGTGGGACTCGTGCTGCCGGTGCCGCCTTCACCACCCGAGCCACCGGTGCCTCCGTTCGCCGGCGTCACCGAGAGCTGCCCATCCTGTCCGGCACCCGGGTTTCCGTTGCTGCCGCCGCCTTGCGCTCCGCCGCCACCGTTCGCGGCGAGGAGTGCGCCCGGCAGGATCGTCAACATCGGTGCTTCGAATCCGATCATGCCGCCCGATCCTCCGCCGCCTGCTCCGGCGCTGTCGTTCGTGCCGGGCCGTCCGCCGGCGCCGCTGACGTTGATGCGAGCCGTCGACACGAGCGAGATCGACGTCTTCGCGGTGAGCTGGACCGCGCCGCCGCCCAGGCCTCCGGCGCCGGCCGGCTGCGCGTTGCGACCGTTGCCGCCCGTCTGTCCCGGGCAACCCGCGGCGAGCAGCGGCGGCGTCGCGCCTGCCGGCGTGCCGGGCGTTCCGCCGGGTTCGTTGGTGCTGCCGTCGGCGCCTTCGCCGCCGGCCCCGCCCGCGCTCTGCATCGTTCCACCGGCACCGCCGCCGCCACCTTGGCCACCCGGATCCGGCTGTGTCGCGGGCGCGTGCGCCGTACAGAACGTCGTCGGGGTCTCGATCGGCATCGCGCCGGGGCCACGCTCGAGGCTCGTGCTGTTCGCCTCGATGCGGCCGCCGAGATCGATCGTGCTCCACGACGCGATGACGAGCGGATAGTTGCCCTTCACGCGGAGGATCGCTCCATCGGGCAGCGAGAACGACTCGACCGACACGACGCGCATCTCGCTACCGGCGGTGCCGACGAGCATGTTCGGTGGCGTCGACGGGTTGTTCGCGAGATCCAGCAGCGTGCCGTCGCTCGTGTTGTAGATGTACGTGCCGGGGCCCGGCATCGACATCGGGCCCATCGGATCGGGGATGCTGCACGCATCGAAGTGACGCGAGCCGAAGCTCGTGCACGGATCCCCGTCGTCCATCGGCGTGGCATCGCCGTCACCACCGTCCTCGGGAAGCACGCAGAACCCCGACGGACCGCAGGTACGGCCGCCGTTGCACTCGCTGTCCTCGATGCACGCGTAGCGGTCCGACGGCCTCGTGAAGCAGCCCGCGAGAAGCGACATCGCGAAGGCTGAGCGAAGACCGATCGTCATGATGTTCATGGCAACTCCGTGGAAAAGACCAAGGCTGCACCGCCCTCGATCGGAACAGGTGTCAGCCTGCGGCTCGTGATCGAGTCGCTGTCGGCCGGCCGCTCGCTGCGCTCCATCACCATGCGAATGATCCCGTAGCCGAGCGCGACGACACCGACCGCGGTCAACGCGGTCCCGATCGTCTGGCGCTGTGCGCCCTTGTTCTCGAGAGGAACGAGCTCGCGGAAGTCGGCATCGGTCTTGGGCTTGAACTCTTCCACTTGCTTGCTGATCTGGATCGCGGAGTAGAGGAAGCCCACGCCGGCCGCGGTCGCGGCGCCGCCACCGACGAGGAACACCCACGTCGTGCCGCTCACCTCGCCCGTGGCTCTGGGCCGGAGGACCTTGTCCTTGTCGGGGTCGGGCTTGATGGGATCATCCGGTTCTTCGGTGGAGTCGCAGGTCTCGCCTTCGAACAGCGAGCACGAGAGCTTGATCAGCTCGTCGGCCATCTCGTCGACGGTTCCTTCGACGGTGAATGCGCGCTGCTGGCGATCGGGACCGGGATCGTAGCGGGTGAGCGTGACCTTGAGCCGATCGTCGTCGAGCATCGCGATCGTGCCGAACACGATCCGCTTCGACTTGTAGTTCTTCGCGACGGTCTCGAGGCACGACACGGAATCGGGATCGCAACCCGCGAGTCCGGCCGCGTCGTCGATCGGGAGCGGAGCGACCTGGCCGCCGAGCTCGTCGGCGAGAGCTTTCGAGAGCTGCTCGGGCGCCGCCGCGATCTTCAGCGGAAGGTTCGGTGCCGTGAGCGGGAAGACGGTCGTCGACGGTTTCGCGAGCGCAGTGGACACTCCGAGGCACAGCATCGTCGCGATCAACAGCCTACGTTTCATGATCCTCCCTGCAACTGCTCGAGCCTGTTCCGCACGCTCCCACTGTCCTTCGCATTCGGCACGAGACGCAAATACGTCTTGAACGCCTCGATCGCCTTCTTCGTATTACCCGTGCCCTGATAGAGAATTCCGAGGCCGCGATGCGCGGGCGCGTAGCTCTTGTTCACCTTGATCGCGCGCTTGTAGGCAGCTTCGGCGGCCTTGAGGTTGCCGCTCATGTGAGCCTGCGAGCCCTCCTCGTACAGCGACTTCGCATCCGCGCCATCGGACGCGTCGGAGCTCTCGTCTTCGTCGTCGGGCGGCGATGTCTCGGTCTTCTCGGCCTTCTCGGTCTTCTCGGTCTTCTCGACCTTCTCGGCCTTCGCGATCTTCGTGGTGGTCTTGCGCGTGGTCTTCGTCTGCTTGCTCGTGGTCGCTGGTTCCGTACGCGCGACCGTCTTCTCCGTCACCACGGGTACCGGCGCTGGTTGCTGCTGCGTCTGCGCGACCGCAGGCGGCGTCTGTACGGGCGGGGGCACCGTCTGCCGCTTGGTCGGCGCCTCCGGCAGCGCGTTCGGATCGAGGACAGGGATCGTCTTGTCCGCGGTCGGCTGCTGTTTCGGCGCCGACTTCGATCCCCCGAGCGTCAAGAACAGCGCCGCCGCGACGCCGAAGATCGCGCCCGCGATCATCATCGCGAGCATCTTGCTGCTGCGCTCCGTCGGCGACAGCCCCGGCGGCCCCTCGAGCATCACCGGGTGCATCTGATACGGGAGATCGCGCACCGACGGTCGCTGCATCGGCATGCCGTGCTGCGGATTCAGCGTGCCGTCGTGCCCGCGTTGCTCCTGGAGGTGCGGCGGCAGTGGGGTCGCGCGCGCCACGGCGCCGATGTGCGGCATCGAGCCGACGCGTGGAGCCGCGGGAACGAAGGCGCTGCCTCGCTCTGGCGTGTTGATCTCGCCGGAGTGCGGGCGCTGGTGGTGGCTGACGGGCTCGCTGAACACGCTGAGCGCGTCGCCGCTGAGCTCGTTGACCGCCGCGAACTCGACGGTCGCACGGCGCGCCATCGCGCTGCGCATCTGCATGCGATCGGCGAACAGCGCGAGCATGTAGTTCTCGATGTCCTTGGTGCCGATGCGCGCCTGCCAGATCGCGTCGTCGATCGCCTGCTTCAGCTCGCCCATCGTCTGGTACCGATCGGCGGGATCCGGTGCGAGCGCGCGGAGACACGCGATGTCGAGCGCGTGCGGGATCTGCGGGTAGTAGCTCGACGGCGGAACGCGGTCGGCGGTGAGCACCTGCATCAGCGTCGCGGCGACGTTGTTCGCGTTGAACAGCCGGCGCTGTGCCAGCGCCTCCCACAGGACAACGCCGAGAGAGAAGACATCGCTGCGCGCGTCCATCTCCTCGTTCTTGATCTGCTCGGGCGGCATGTAGCCGTACTTGCCCTTGAGCTCGCCCTCGCGCGTCGACGTCACGCGGCCCTCGGCCTTGGCGATGCCGAAGTCGACGACCTTCACGGTGCCGTTGTACTGGACGACGATGTTCGACGGAGACACGTCGCGGTGGACGATGCCGAGCGGCCGGCCGCTGAGGTCGTTGAGCGTGTGCGCGTGATAGAGACCGTCGGCGGCATCGGCGACGATCTTCGCGACCATGAACGGCGTCATCGGCCGATGCGAGGTGCGCGCTACCTTGAGCACCTGATGGAGCGACTCCCCCGCGAGGTACTCCATGACGATGTAGAACGTGCCGTACGCCTCGCCGAGCTCGTACGTGTGTACGACGTTCGGGTGATCGATCTGCGCGGCGACCTTTGCTTCGTCGAGCAGCATGTTGATCGCCGCAGGGTCCTGCGCGAGATGCGGATGCACGACCTTGATGACGACCAGCTTTTCGAATCCGTGCGGACCACGCTGGCGCGCAAGGATCACGCTCGCCATCCCGCCCGTACCAATCGTTGCCAGGAGCTCGTAGCGCCCTAGCATCGTGCCTGGTGCGAACTGGACGCCGAGCGGTGCCGTCAGCGACGCCGGTGTCATGAGTCATCGATTATTGCACGCGCCCACACGTGGATCGCTATCAACTTGGTGTGCGCAAACGCCTACGTCACGTCTCCAAAATGTGCATTTCGTTGCGCAAATCAGTCGTCGTCGAAGCGCGCTTCGGGAGCCGGCGGCGCGCTCGCGCCCCAAGGGCCCGATTCCTGGAGAAGCCATCGACGCGCAGCGGCATCGCGCGTTCCGCGAAGCACGCGCTCGGCCTGCGCGACGTCTGGATGACGAGGCAGCGGCGACCCCTGACGCGCCATCTCGAGCTTCGGTGTGAGCTCCCGCGCGAGCGCCATCACGTCGGCCATCGGCACCTCGCCGCGCTTGATCGCCACGAGCGTCGGACGCAGGCTGTCCGAAACGCGGACAGTCGGCGGTTCGCCCGAGAGCCAGCGGATCGCGCTGTCGAGCAAGCGGATCAGGTTGTAGGCGTTCTTGGGCCGCAGGTCGCGAGGGAGCTCCATCTCCGTCTTCGCGACGGCGCGCAGTGATGCCCAGTCGTTCGCCGCGATGACGCCCTGATCGTAGAGCGAGCGATACAGCTGCTTGATGTAGTCGCGCGCGCGTGCGATCGCGTCGGATCTCGACGGTGCCGCGATGCGCGCACTGTCCGCGAGGCGCTCGGCCGCGGCGTCGAGCTCGAGCGAGGGATCGTCGCGCAGCCAGCCGATGACGGTGACGCGGTGATCGGCGAGCCGCTGGTTGTGCTCCAGCCGATCGAGCTGCGAGAGCGCGTAGCGACCGAAGCTCCCGTAGATCTCCTGCGAGATGAAGCTCGTGCGCATCGCGACGAGCGCCTCGCCCATCGGATCGACGACGATCGGATCCGCGAACAGCATCTCGAGCGTGTTCGGATCCGCACGCAGCGCCTGGCGGATCGCTTTTCCGATCTCCCAGTAGCTCTGCGATCCGTCGAGCGACGACAGGTCGAGCGGTGGATCGACGAGCCCCGTCGTCCACGGTGTGGGCAACACGAACACGCCCTTGCGATCCTCGTCGGAGCCCGCGTCGGCGACGCCCCACGCGCGCGAGCCGACGACCGTATCGATCACGATGCACGCGTGCAGCTGCTCCCACGCGGCTGCCCGGCGCTGGGCGTACTTGGCGACGCCGAGCTTTCGCGGCGTCACCTCGGCGCGCAGATACGTCGCGCGCTTCCCGTCGAGGAACACGACCTCGACGCGATCGCCGTCGACGGAGGTCACGCGCGCACTCGCCCCCTGCGGGATCACCCAGTCACCGACGCTGCGGTCGACGCGCGTCGTCACCTCGGTCCCGGCAGGAAGAGGCACCGTCTGGGGATCGAGGTCGGACAGTCCGCCGAGCCGCAGGGCCATGCCGGAGCGTAGCGCGTGTGAGAACATCTCGCGCGGGTCGAGCGTTGAAGCGAAGCATGCGCAAGCGACTGTGGATCCTCGGGCTGGCGACGGTCGTCACCGCGCTGCTCGTCGTTCGGTTCTGGCCGCAGGACGAGCGGCTCGATCTCGACGCGCCGAGCTGCTCCGAGGGGCCCACCACGCCCGGCATCGACGTCTCGTATCACCAGGGCCGGATCGAATGGTCCAAGGTGCGCCGCGCCGGCATCCGGTTCGCGTTCATCCGCGTCTCCGACGGACTCACCGTCACCGATCCGGAGTTCGTGCGGAACTGGGCCAATGCACGCGAGGCCCGGATCGCACGCGGCGCCTATCAGTACTTCCGCCCCGAGCAGAACGCGATCGCGCAGGCGGACAAGCTGATCGCGGCGATCGCCGACGACAAGGGCGAGCTCGCACCCGTGATCGACGTCGAAGCGACCGGCGGCCTGCGCCCCGCGCAGATCGCGAAGCAAGTGACGCTGTGGATCGATCGCGTGCGCGCGCGCCTCGGCGTCGAGCCCATCGTGTACACGTCGCCGGACTTCTGGCGCGACGAGGTCGGCGGCGCGGACCTGTCGTCGCAACCGCTGTGGGTCGCGCACTACACGAGCGGCTGCCCGCGCGTGCCCGCTCCGTGGACGCGCTGGACCTACTGGCAGTACAGCAAGACGGGCCGCGTCCCCGGCATCAAGGGCCACGTCGATCTGAACGTGTTCCAGGGGCAGATGAAGTCGGCGACGAAATAAATCGCCGTCGGGCGATTGGCCGAAACTACCGGACGCCCGATCGCAGCTTCGCGATACGCCTCGCGCATGCGCATCGTCCTCTCCCTCGCGCTTCTCGCTGCCTGTGACTCCGGCGGCACCTCGGATCCAGGTGTCGATGGTGGCGGCGGCGGAAGCGATGCGGGCTCGAATCAGAACACCGACGGCGGCGGCATGAACAACACCGACGGTGGATCGAGCAATCGCATCCACTCGACGCTGACATCGAACTGCGGCGCGACGCTGCAAGGTCGTGCGATCGTCAACTTCAACGGCAACCTCGGCATCGCGTTCACCGAGGACGACTCGCCGTACACGTTCCTCGGCTCGGTCCAGTTCGAGCTGCCCGACGGCTTCGTCGGCGCGATTCCGAACCCCGAGGTCTACAACCCGGATCAGCGCAAGATCGTCGCGATGACCACGCCGAGCTACGAGCTCCACGGCAATCACTGCTGGATGAACACCTCGCCTGCAGGTGGGAGCGTGACCGTCACCGAGTACCATCCGAACGATGGAGTGGTGAAAGCAACGTTCGCCTCGTTACCGTTACGCAGCTGTACGGGCTCCTCGATCTGCGTTCTCACGGGAACGATCGAGACGACGGGCGAAGGAGTGTTCGACTAGGAGTACGATGCTGCTCGATGGGTGACGACGAGCTGCTCGCCAGCGAGCACCGCTTGCAGATGTTGCTCGGGTGTACGAAGGGCATCGTCTTCGAGCTCGATCGCGAGGGTCGCTACCTCAACGCATGGACGCACGACGAGATGCTCCTCGCGCTCCCGCGCGAACAGCTGATCGGCCGCACCCTTCGCGAGGTACTCGGCGAGGACGGCGAGCGATGGCACGCATCGATCGCGCGCGTCTACGACACCGGCCAGCCCGAGGCGATGGACTACGAGCTGGACGTGCAGAGCGGGCATCGCTGGTTCGTCGCCGACCTCGTGCTCGCGCCGGATCGCGCGGGCGTGGTCTGCCTCGTGCGCGACGTGACGGCGCACAAGGAGCTCGAGGAACAGCTCCGTCAGGCCCAGAAGATGGAAGCGATCGGCCAGCTCGCGGGCGGCATCGCGCACGACTTCAACAACATCCTGACGACGATCACCGGATACAGCGAGCTGTTGCTCGACGCGCTCGATGACGACGACCCGAACCATCGCCACGCCGTGCGAATCCGCCAGGCATCGGAGCGCGCGACGCGCCTGACGAGCCAGCTCCTCGACTACGCGCGACGTCGCTTGCTCGTCCCCGAGGTGCTCGACGTCAACGCCGTCGTCGCGAACATGGGCCGCATGCTGCGCCCGCTGATCGGCGAGCACATCGACGTGCGCCTCGATCTCGACATGCGCGCCGGCGGCGCGAAGGCGGATCGCAGCGGCATCGAGCAGGTGATCATGAACCTCGCGGTCAACGCGCGCGACGCGCTCGGCGCGGGTGGCACGCTGACGCTCGGCACCGAGCTCGTCACGCTCGACGAGATGCAGGCAAAGCACGCCGACCTGCCCGCCGGACGCTACGTCGCGATCACCGCCGCCGACGATGGCGAGGGCATGGACGCGCAGACGCGCGCGCGCATCTTCGAGCCGTTCTTCACGACCAAGCGCGTCGGCAAGGGCACCGGCCTCGGTCTCTCGACGGTGTACGGCATCGTCAAGCAGAGCGGTGGTGGCATCCTCGTCGAGAGCGAGGTCGGGCGCGGCACGAGGTTCCGCGTGTACCTCCCCTCGACGGCGCTGCCGATACCGGTGGAGACGCCGCCCGCACCTCCCGCGCACGCGCCGTCGGCGACCACGACGGTGCTCGTCGTCGAGGACGAGCCGACCGTCCGCGACCTCGTCGAGCGCTACCTGCGCACCGCCGGCTACGAGGTGCTCGTCGCGAACGATCCGCCGCACGCGCTCGAGCTCGCGCGCACGCGCACGATCGATCTGCTCGTCACCGACGTCGTGATGCCGATCATGGGCGGCGATGTCCTCGCGCAACGCCTTCGCGAGCTCCAGCCCAGCGTCCGCGTGCTGTACATCTCGGGCTACCCCGACGACGCGCGCACGGAAGGCCTGCCCCGCGTCTCGAACAGCGTGCTCTTGCCCAAACCGTTCACGCCGCAGGTGCTCGTTCGCGAAGTAGGGGCGATGTTCGAGTGAGCTCCGCGCAGTAGGCGTCGAAGCGTCGCGTGCCGAGCGCGGGCGCGATCGCATCGTGCTGGGCGAGGAGCACCGCGAACCGCATGAACTGCGCGAGCCGCGGCGAGAACGGATACGCGAGCGTCGCGTTGATCTTCGCCAGCCACACCGGCACGCGGCGCAGCTTGATGTCGGGACGCGCCAGTCGTCCCACGCGCAGGAACAGCTCCTCGCGCGTCATCACGTCGGGCCCGCCGCATGGCACGTCGCGCGGACCATCGCCTTTGGTCGCCTCCGCCACGATCGTCGCGAGGTCCCGCTCGTCGATCGGATTCGTGCGCGCCTTGCCATCACCGATGTCGAACAGCATCCCCTTCTTCGCGAGCGGTAACAGGGACGCGAACGCGCTGAAGAACCCGAGTGGACGCACGACGACTCCGTCGATCTCCGCCATCGCGTCGACGACGCGCTCGTGCGCTTCGACGTACGCGCAGCCGCGGAGAAACGGCGGCGCGAACACCGCGGTGTACACGAGCCGCGCGCCGGTGCTCTTCGCCGCGGCGACCGCCGCCAGGCCGATCGGCGTGTCGACACCGCCGTAGCCGCGCCAGCCCTTGCCGAAGCCGACCGCGGCGCCCGCGCAGTTGACGATCGCTCCCGCGCCGTCGCACAGCCGCTTCACGACGTCTGGGTCGCGCGCGTCGCCATCCTTGCGCCCGAGAGCGCGAACGTTGTCGCCGCGCTTGCGCAGCTCGTCGACGACGAGCTTCCCGAGCCCGCCGGTTCCACCGAGGACCACCACATCCATGGCCTTGTGATGCACCAGGTCGGCGTCCGTTTCGTGCGGCACGCCGTCGCTGCGTCATCGCGCCGCGATCACGGCGTCGCCCCCGACCCGGTCTGCGGGGTCATCGCCTTGACCATGCACTCGCCATACTCCTGCCCGATCGCGGTCATTCGCTCGGCGGCGTCGTCGGACATCCTCGGCGGCACGCGATCGCCGGCGGCCTGCGCCATCTCTGTCGCCCACTTCGTCATGCGCTCCTGCACCTGATCGGCGCACGCCTTGTCGGGGCACTTGCACATGTCGTTCTTGAACGAGGCCATCGTCGCCAGCACCACCTCGACGTCGTCGAGGCGAGCATCGGGCGGGCCGGCGTCCGGGACGATGACGACGTTCGATACCGGCGTGGGCGGCGGAGGTTCCTTGCCACCACACGCGACCAGCGCGACCACCACGACGAAGAGCCTCATCGTGGCCATGGTAACAGGCGCGGCACGCGTTGCTTGTACTCCGCGTACGCGTTCGGATCTGCGAGCAGCTCGACGAGGCGCTCTTCTTCGCGTCGCGTGAACCACTGCGCGCCGAGCGCGAACACGGCACACGCGACCGCGATCGCGACGTACCCGGTCGCGAGGAACACGCCGAGCTGGAACGCGATGCCCGCCGCGTAGATCGGGTGACGCACGATCGCGTACGCGCCCGTCGTGACGAGATCGATCGATCCGTTCGTCTCGAAGAACGGCGCGAACGACCGGACGCGGAACCCGATCTGGCGATCGGCGATCGTGCCGGCGACGACGACGGCGACGGTGAGGCCCCATCCCGCGACACGGACCGGCCCCGGCATCTCGAGGCGACAAGCGAGCGCGTGGTCGCGCAGGATCGCGACGACGATCGCAAAGCCGACGAACGAGCCGAGCAGCATCAGATACGTCAGCGCGGCGTGGCGGCGCCAGAATCCGAACCACGTCCAGAAGACGAAGAAATAGACGCTCGCGATCGCCGGAACGATCGCGATGACAGCGAGCGCTGTCGTCAGGCCACTCACGCTCCTGGGATGCTACGCCCGCCGCTCGCGTCGCTACTCGATCGGCGCGGTTTCGTCGCGTGTCGAGCTACGCCGGGTCGGATCGCGCGGTGGGTTCGTGCCCTCGGCGAACGTGCCGTCGAACGTGGGCATCGGACCTCGGATCCGCGCGGTGCTCAGGCGCGTGATGCCCGGCAGCGTCTCCATCGTCGAGTCCCAGAAGAAGACACGACTCGGTGCGTCGTCGGTCTCGGCCCTGGGGCTCGCCTCATCGAGCACACGGCGGGCGCGCGGGAACTTCGAGGGCACACCGCTGGTGCTGCAACGAGAAGGCCGACCCGAGCGCGCTTCAAGTCCGCGGGATTGCACTGTCAGGCCGCGCACGTGTTGTACGCGCGTGCGAGCTCACACCTCTATCGAGGAGGGTGGCCCCACTCACTCGCGAGCACCGCGTAGATCAGCGAGTCGCACCACTCGCCCTTGAGGAAGACGTTCTGGACGAGGTGCCCTTCCCGGCGCATGCCGAGGCGCTCCATGACGCGCGCCGAGGCGGGGTTCCGCGGATCGCAGTCGCCGTGGATGCGATGCATGCCGAGCTCGGCGAACGCGTACGTGACGAGAGCACGCGCGGCTTCGGTGACGTAGCCGTGGCCCTGATGCTCGGGCGCGATCACGAACCACAGCTCGCCGAGGCGTGGATCGGCGTCGGCGCGTCGCATGCCGACGCGACCGATGTACGTGTCGTCACCCGGGCGCGTGATCGCGAGATCGAACACGAGGCGTGGCGCCTCGCGCGCGCAGACCATGATCCCCTGCACGTACTCGCGCGAGCGCGCCTCGTCGTGAACGTCGTTGGCCTGGTAGCGAACGACATCGGGCTGCGACTCGATCGCGAACAGCGCGCGCCAGTCGTCCTCGACGAATTCGCGGAGAACGAGGCGCTCGGTCTCGAGCCGCACCGATCAGTGCGACGCGCTGGCGGCGGCGAGGCGAGCGCGCGCCCAGTCAGCGCGGGCGCGGACGTTGATGTACTCGCCGTCCATCGCCTTGTCGCCCCACGACGCGAGATCCTTCTCGGCGGCGGCGAGGTCCTTCTTTGCAGCTTCGGTGTCCACGTCGGCGGCGGCTTGCGCTTGCTCGACGAGGATCTCGACCGCGCCCGATGGATCGACGCGGAGGTAGCCGCTGCCGACCGCGTACTTCGCGCGGGTCTTGGCGCCGATCGTCAGCACGCCCGGCTTGAGCGCGGTGAGGAGCGGGATGTGTCCCGGCAGCAGCTCGAACTCGCCGAGCTCGCCCGGCGCCTGGACGCTGTCCGCCTCGGTGTGCGCGATGACGCCACGCGGGGTGACCAGGTTGACGCCGAGGATCGTGTTGAGCCCGCCTGCCACGTTAGCCTCGCTTCGCCAGCTCGGCCGCCTTGGCGCGGACGTCGTCGATCGTTCCGGTCATCTCGAAGGCCTGCTCGGGGAGGTCATCCGCCTTGCCCTGGAGCACTTCCTCGAACGAGCGAACCGTATCCTCGCGCGAGACGAAGATGCCCTTGAGACCCGTGAACGTCTCGGCGACGTGGAACGGCTGGCCCATGAACTTCTCGATCTTGCGCGCGCGAGACACGGTCTGCTTGTCGTCTTCCGACAGCTCGTCCATGCCGAGAATCGCGATGATGTCCTGCAGGTCCTTGTAGCGCTGCAGGATGCGCTGCACTTCACGAGCGACCTTGTAGTGGCGCTCGCCGACGACCGCCGCCGACAGAATCGTCGACGTGGAGTCGAGCGGATCGACGGCCGGGTAGATGCCCTTCTCGGTGATGGCGCGGTTGAGCACCGTCGTCGCATCGAGGTGGGCGAACGCCGTCGCCGGCGCCGGGTCCGTCAAGTCGTCGGCGGGCACGTAGATCGCCTGCACCGAGGTGATCGAGCCGTCCTTGGTCGACGTGATGCGCTCCTGGAGACCGCCCATCTCGGTCGACAGCGTCGGCTGATAACCGACGGCGCTCGGGATGCGGCCGAGGAGCGCCGACATCTCGGAGCCCGCCTGCGTGAAGCGGAAGATGTTGTCGATGAACAGCAGCAGGTCCTGCTTCTCGACGTCGCGGAAGTACTCGGCCATCGTGAGGGCCGACAGCGCGACGCGAGCGCGTGCACCCGGCGGCTCGTTCATCTGGCCGAACACCATCGCCGTCTTCGAGAGCACCGACGAGCCGTCGAACAGCTTCGCGTCCGCGAGCTCGTGATAGAGGTCGTTGCCTTCGCGCGTGCGCTCGCCGACGCCGGCGAACACCGAGTACGAGCCCGACTTCTTCGCGACGTTGTTGATCAGCTCCTGAATGAGCACCGTCTTGCCGACGCCTGCACCACCGAAGAGGCCGATCTTTCCACCGCGGCGATACGGAGCGAGGAGGTCGATGACCTTGATGCCCGTCTCGAACATCTCGACGTTCACCGACTGATCGACGAACGGCGGCGCGCTGCGGTGGATCGGGAGCTTCTTCTCGCCCTTGACCGGACCCGCTTCGTCGATCGGCTCGCCGACGACGTTGAGGATGCGACCGAGGACGCCCGTGCCGACCGGCACCGCGATCGCGCGGCCGGTGTTCTTCACCGACTGGCCGCGGATGAGGCCGTCCGTCGTGTCCATCGCGACGCAGCGAACCATGTGCTCGCCGAGGTGCTGAGCGACCTCGACGGTGAGGTTGTCTTCGCGCTTGTCGATCGAGGGGTTGGAGAGAAGGAGCGCGGTGTTGATCTCGGGGAGCTCGGCGCTATCGAACGCGACGTCGACGACGGGACCGATGACCTGGACCACGCGGCCCATGCTGTTGGGAGAGAAGTCAGTAGCCATATTGCATTACCCCTTGAGAGCCTCGGCGCCGCCGATGATCTCGAGCAGCTCCTTGGTGATCGACGCCTGACGGGCGCGGTTGTACTGAAGCGTGAGCCGGCTGATCATCTCGCCGGCGTTCTTGGTCGCGTTCTCCATCGCGGTCATCTGCGCTGCGAAGAACGCGGCGACCGACTCGAGAGCAGCGCGGTAGATCTGGATCTGCACGTACAGCGGGACGAGCCGATCGAGCAGGACCTGCTTGTCCGGCTCGTACAGGAAGTCGCCGCTCCCGACATCGTGGCCCTCTCCGACCTTCATCGGCTCGACGGCCGCCTTCTCGGGGACGACCGGCAGGACCTGCTTCACGCGGGTGACCTGGCTGATCGCGCTCTTGAACTCGTTGTAGACGATGAACACGCGGTCGACGCGGCCGCTCGTGAAGTCGTCGATGATCCGGTTCGCCATCTCGCGCGCGACGTCGAGCGCGGTGGCTCCCGTCGGCGCGGCGTCGAAGCTCGTGATCGTCGTGCGACGGCGCGAGAAGTACTGGTTGCCCTTGCGGCCGATGATGCGCAGCGACAGCTCGCTCGTGCCCGAGAGCTCGTTCGCGGCGTAGCGCTCGACGGCCTTGATGACGTTCGCGTTGAACGCGCCCGCCTGACCGCGATCGCTCGTCATGACGACGATCGACGCCTTCTCGAGCGGACGTTCCTCGAACAGCTTGTGCGAGTCGGCGCCGGCGACCGCCGACAGCTCCGACACCACCTTGGTGATCGCGCTGGAGTACGGCCGCGCCGCGATCAACGCATCCTGGGCGCGCCGCAGCTTCGCCGTCGACACGAGCTTCATCGCACGCGTGATCTTGCGCGTGTTCTTGACGCTCGTGATGCGCGTGCGGATGGCCTTCAGCGACGGCATGGCTTACGCCTTCTTCTCCACGCTGAACTGCTTCGCGAACTCGGTGAGCGCGTCGCGCAGCTGCTTCTCGGTGTCGCCCTCGAGCTTGCCGCTCGCCTTGATCGACGACACGAGCTCGGCCTTGCGCGACTTCATGAACGAGAGCAGCTCGCTCTCGTAGCGCTGGAGCACCGCGACCGGGTAGTCATCGACGAAGCCGTTCGTGCCGGCGTAGATGACGACGACCTGCTCTTCCATCGGCATCGGCTGGAACTGCGGCTGCTTGAGCAGCTCGACCATGCGCTCGCCGCGGTTGAGCTGCGCGAGCGTCGCCTTGTCGAGGTCGGAGCCGAACTGCGCGAACGCGGCCTTCTCGCGATAGCTCGCGAGCTCGAGGCGGAGGCGACCGGCGATCTTCTTCATCGCCTTGGTCTGTGCGGCGCCACCGACGCGAGACACCGAGATGCCGACGTTCACGGCGGGACGAACGCCCGAGTAGAACAGGTCGGCCTCGAGGAAGATCTGGCCGTCGGTGATCGAGATGACGTTCGTCGGGATGTACGCCGAGACGTCACCTGCCTGCGTCTCGATGATCGGCAGCGCCGTCAGCGAGCCCGCGCCCTTGTCGTCGGACATCTTCGCCGCGCGCTCGAGCAAGCGCGAGTGGATGTAGAAGACGTCGCCCGGATACGCCTCGCGGCCCGGCGGGCGGCGGAGGAGCAGCGAGAGCTGGCGGTAGGCGACCGCCTGCTTCGAGAGATCATCGTAGATGATGAGCGCGTGGCGGCCGGAGTCGCGGAAGTACTCGGCCATCGTGACGCCGGTGTACGGCGCGATGAACTGCAGCGGGGCGGGCTCCGACGCGCCGGCGATGACGACCGTCGTGTACTCCATCGCGCCCGCCTTGGTGAGGCGATCGACGACCGTGGCGACCGTCGACTGCTTCTGGCCGATCGCGACGTAGAAGCAGAACATGTTCTGCCCCTTCTGATTGATGATCGTGTCGATCGCGATCGCCGTCTTGCCGGTACCGCGGTCGCCGATGATGAGCTCGCGCTGACCGCGGCCGATCGGAATCATCGAGTCGATCGCCTTCATGCCGGTCTGCATCGGCTCGTGCACCGACTTGCGGGCGATGATGCCGGGCGCCTTGATCTCGACCTGGCGCTTCGTCTTGCCGACGATCGGCTTGCCGCCGTCGACCGGGATGCCGATCGCGTTGACGACGCGGCCGAGGAGCTCCTCGCCGACGGGGACTTCGACGATGCGCTGCGTGCGCTTGACGACGTCGCCTTCGCGGACGCTCTCGAACTTGCCGAGGAGCGCGACGCCGACGTTGTCCTCTTCGAGGTTCAGCACCATGCCGCTGACCTTCTCGCCACCGGCGCCCTCGAACTCGAGGAGCTCGCCGGCCATCGCGCCGGACAGGCCGTAGACGCGGGCGATGCCGTCACCGGCGGTGAGCACGGTGCCGGTTTCGGTGACCGAGACCTTCTTGTCGTAGTTCTCGATCTGCTTGCGGATGATGTCGCTGATCTCTGCGGCGCGAATGTCCATGGTCGTTCCCTTTGCGCGTTACTTCGTCAGCTCGTCGCGGATCGCGCGAAGCTGGGTCTTGAGGCTTCCGTCGTACACCGTGTCGCCAACCTTCGCGACGACACCACCGAGCAGGCTGGCGTCCTCGCGCTTGACCACGTCGACCTTCTTGCCCGAGAGCTTCTCGAGCGCGAGCGTGATCTGCGTGAGCTGAGATGCATCGAGCGGCTTGGCCGAGGTGACCTCGGCGGTGATGCGACCGCCCTTTGCCTCGATCATCGCCGCGAGCTCGCGCGAGATGTCCGGCAGTGCGGACAGTCGC
Source organism: uncultured Kofleriaceae bacterium (assembly GCA_964617845.1). Lineage (GTDB taxonomy): Bacteria > Myxococcota_A > Polyangia > Haliangiales > Haliangiaceae > JABFXX01. Next base: position 150,118 of record CAZUAR010000003.1, read on the forward strand.
TCGCCGTCGAGCAGCAGGTACACGAGGTTCTTGGTCGTCGGCGCGGCGACGATGCGCGTGAGCAGCGCGTCGATCACCTTGCGGCGGTCGGCGCGGCGGATCGCGGGGTTCGAGAGCAGTGACTGCAGCTCCTGCGAGCCCTTCATCGCGGCCGCGAGGCTCTTCAGATCCGTACCGAGCTTGTCGACGCTGGCACCGCCGATCTCGAACACGGCCTTCGCATAACGACGAGCGAGACTACCGGCGGGCATCGCTGCCTCCCTTATTGCTGCCGAGGTCGGAGATGAACGAGCTCACGAGCTTGCTCTGGTCCGTGGGCTGGAGCTTGTCGCGGAGGATCTTCTCGGTCGCCGCCGTGGCAGCGTCGGTGACCTCGCGGGTCAGCGACGCACGCGCGCTCTCGATCTCGGCGGCGATCCGGCTCTCGGCGTCGCGCTTCATCTGCGCGGCGAGCTTGTCGGCATTCTCGAGGATGCGTGCCTTGTCGGCCTCCGCATCCTTGCGGATGCCCTCGACCATCGCCTTGATCTCGTCGTCGGCGGACTTCAGCTTGGACTCGAGCTCTGACAGCTTGGTCTGCGCTTGCTCGCGGAGCTTCGCGGCCTCTTCGAGCGCGTTCTTGATCTGATCGTGGCGCTCCTCGGCCGCCTTGCGAGCGATCGGTCCACCCTTCCACGCGAGGATGCCGAACAGCAGGAGGAAGTTCAGCACCATGAAGATGAAGGGCGCCGACATCGGCTCTTCACCGTTGACGACCTCGCCCGTGTGCGAATCGACCATCTGGCCGTCGCCGAACTTGCCGCCGTACGCGTCCTTGCCGCGCCAACCGAAGTCGAAGAAGTTGAAGTGCTTGCTCGGATCGCCGTGGCCTTTGTGGGCCTCCTGCTCGCCGTGCAGTGCGGTGTTGGCGCCGGTGCCGACGCCCGTGTGCTCGTCGACATGGCTCTCGTCGCCCGTCGTGTTCACGTCCGGCGGGGGCTCGTCGGAGGGCGGCGCGAAGCCGTGGTCGGGCATGCCCGAGCCAGCGGCCGACTCGTCGACCTGCGTCGGCTCGGGATTCTCGGCCGGCTGCGCGACGGCGTCCGCCGCGCTCATCGCGAGGAACGCGAGGAGGAACGCGCCGACGAAGAACGCCGGCACGGTGACCATCGAAACGATCTTGCTGCGCGCGGTTGGCATCATCTAGGCGACCTCCCGTCCGAGGAGCTTGCTCGCCATCGCCTTCGCGAGTGCATCCGCTTGCGGCATGAGCTGCGCGCGGGCCGCGTCCGTCTCGGCGCGCATCTTGGCCTGTGCCTCGTCGATCGCCTTTTGCGCGGAGGCGCGCGCCTTGTCGGTGACGTCCTTCTCGTGCGCGGCGGCTTCCGCGCGGACCTTGCGACCTTCTTCACCGGCGCGGTCACGCGCGGCGGCGAGCTGCTTGTTGTAGTCGGCGAGCTTCGCGTCGGCCTGCGCGGTCATGCGCTCTGCCTCGGCGCGCGCACCCTCGATGCCGGCCTTGCGTCGCTCGCGCAGCTGCAGGTACGGCTGGAACAGGAGCTTGTTGGCGACGAGATAGATGACGACGAACAGACCGAACTGAATGACCGCGGTGAGATCGATATCGATCAGCGGTTGGCCGCCGGATGCGACCGTTACGAGTGTGGTCTGTTCCATGGAAATGCCTTTACCTTCAGTAGCCTAGCGACTGGCTCGGGGCCGGCTGCTTATAGTCGGCGCTACCGAGGGTGTCAACGGTGGGATGCCCGTAGTTTGTCGACGGTGTTGCGACAATCCGCCGCGAGGTAATGACCGTCGGAGATCTCGTCGGCTAGATTGGTCCCCGATGCTTCCGGGTGTGGATCTCGCGTCCCTGTGGGGAGCACTCGAAGCCGCGGCTGAACAGTCCTCGATCGCCATCTATGTCGCGCGGATCGATACGGATCCTCCCGCGATCCTCTACGCGAGCCAGCTCGCGGCGGAGATCCTCGGACGGCCGCGCGAATCACTGATCGGCGCGACGCCGTGGGGGATCCTGGCAGCCGAGGATCAGGTCCGGATCCAGCAGATGATCGCGCTTCCGACCGCGGACTTGCCGCCCTCGTCGATCGATCTGACCGTCGAGCGTCCCGACGGCACGCGCATTCCGATCCGCCTGGGCCGCACCCGACTCGCGATCTCGGACCAGGTGTTCTCGTTCGGCTACTTCCGCGACGTGTCGCCGGAGCGGGATGCGGTCGAGGCGCTACGCCGATCGGAGGCGCGGTTCCGCTTCCTCGTCGAGGCGGCGCCGGACGGCGTGGTGATCGTCAGCCGCGGGCAGATCGTGTTCATCAATCGCCGCGGCGCGGAGCTGATCGCGAACGCGACGATCGACGAGGTGATGGGCCGCCCGATCGGAGCGTTCCTGCCGCCCGACGACGCGGCGGCCGCGGCCGAGCGCATCGGACGGATGTTCGCGACGGGCACCGAGATGCCGCCCAACGAGTACGGGGTGCTTGTCGATCCCGAGCGCGTCGTCGAGATCAAGTCGATCATCTGCGACTGGGAAGGCACGCCGGCGGTGCTGGCGTTCGCGCGCGATGTCACCGAGCGCAAGCGGTTGCAGCACAAGCTGGTCGAGCACGACCGGCTCGCCGCGCTCGGCACGCTGTCCGCCGGTGTGGCGCACGAGATCAACAACCCGCTCACCTACGCGACGCTCGGACTGCAGCGCATCGAGCGCACGTTGATGGGGGCCGACCTGCCACCGGCGACGCTCGCGCAGGTGCGCGTGCAGATCCGCGAGATCGAGCACGGCATCTCGCGCGTCGCGTCGATCACGCGGGGGCTACGCACGTTCGCGCGCCCCGACGACGGACCTCCCGGCCCTGTCTCGCTGACGGAGGTGGTCGAGCGCTCGCTGCGCATGGTCGAGAACGACCTGCGCCACCGCGCGCAGCTCGTCCGCACGATCCTCGACGTTCCACCGGTCACCGGCAACGCGTCGCGCCTCGAGCAGGTCGTGGTGAACCTGCTCCTCAACGCGATCCAGTCGCTGCGGCCGGAGCGGCCCCAGAACGAGATCGAGCTGGTGCTGCTCCAGCGCGGCGCGAACGTCGTGCTGACGATCCGCGATACCGGTCGCGGCATCCCCGCGCTGCTGCGAGATCGCATCTTCGAGCCGTTCTTCACGACGCGCGCCGTCGGCGAGGGCATGGGGCTCGGCCTCTCGGTGTGCCGCACGATCGTCGAGGGTTTCGGCGGGACGATCGAGGTCGCATCGACGGAAGGCCAAGGCACGACGATGACGGTCGCGCTGCCGATCCATCGCGGCTCGCATCCCAGCATCGTGCCGCCCGCGGCACCGACGAGCACGAGCCGCAAGCGCGTGCTCATCATCGACGACGAACCACTGCTGCGCGACGCGCTGACCCGCTTGCTCGGCGCCGATCACGAGATCACGACCGCGAGCTCCGGTGCCGAGGGGCTCGCCGCGATCGCGCGCGGTCCGTTCGACGTGATCGTGTGCGACGTGATGATGCCCGGCATGAACGGACAGGAAGTCCACCGGCGGATCGCGTGCGACCATCCCGGCCTCGAGCGACGCATCGTCTTCATCACGGGCGGCACGTTCTCGCCCGAGCTGGACGAGTTCTTGGCGAACACCCCCAACCCGCTGCTCGCCAAGCCGTTCCAGCTCGACGACGTGATCGCCGCCGTCGAGAGCGTCGCGAGCACCTGACTCCCCACCGCTACCGCGGAACGGGTTGCAAGTGGCCCGACCTCTCGGTATGAGTCGCGCGTTGGCCCATGTCCGAGCTTCGTTCTGTTCCTGCGACCGTCGTCGAGCCACCTCCGGCTCCCGGTCCCTCGCCGTCCGATAGCTCGCCGATCCCGGTGCTCGCGGAAGGGACCGCGCCGGTCGCGATCCGGTATCGACCCGCACCGCGTCGCGCGTGGCCGTTCGTCGCCGCGGGGCTCGCCGTCGCGGCGGCAGCGCTCGGTGGCTACGCGATGTACGCGAAGCGCGAGGCGCGACGCGAGCTCGAGGTCCGGTATCCGATCGCGGCGACCGCCGCGCAGCAGGCGCAACTCGAGAGCGGCGCCGCGCGCTGGAGCCAGGGCCGCGACCGGTTGCTCGCGACGCTCGCGACGTTCGATGCGCCGGACCTCGCGACGCTCAAGGGCGTCGGTGCGTGCACGCTCGACGTGAGCCGCAGCGCGGACGAGGTCGCGCGCGCCGCGCTCGTCTCCGACGCCGAAGCGCCGTCGTGGGACGATCGCGATCTCGATGTCTCGCTCCGCCACGTGGTGCTGCCGGACGAGTCCCTCGGGGACCTCGCCGCGCTCGCGCGACCCGAGATCGATCAGTTGATCGATGCGGCCGAGCGCGGGCGGTTCCAGACCGTCGCCGGGCGCGATCACATCCTCCACGCGGTCGGCGGTGCGTTCGTCGTCGTTCGCGTCGACGAATTGCGCATGCCGGAGCTCGACCGCGCGAATGATGCGCTCGCGCCCGGTGTGCTCGTGGGCACGGCGTACGCGTTCGACCCCGCGAGCGGCGCGCTGCGCTGCGCTGGAACGGTACGCGCGGTCTCCAGCCAGATCGGCACGCTCAGCGGCTTCTCTGGACTCGATCGTGCACGCGAGGCAGCGATCCGCGACTTCGAAGTTCGCGTCGAGGCATCCATCGTCTCCTCGCTGCGTTCTGTCGATTGACGCCCACCGATAACGAAATCTAGTTGGTGTACATACGACCTGATCGGTGGCAGAGTAGCCGCGCATGGCCCGGCTCTCTCCCGAGCTGATCAGGCTGCTCGAAACTGTTGTCGACGGTCTCGAGAAGGTCGATATCGCGTGGCACGTCATGACCGCCACGAAGCCGCTGACGATCGACGATCTGGCGCAGCGTACCTACCTCGATGTCCAGACGCTTCGCGACGCGATCACGGATCTCGTCTCCGCGGGCGTGCTTGTCGCGAACGAGCCGCCGCTGGGCCAGCTCGTCCCCGGACCACGTGCGAAATCGCCGGATTTCGAAACGTTGATGAAGCACTACACCGAGGACCGTATTCTCGTGGTCAATACGGCGACGAGGATCGCGATGGAGCGCATTCGCAACATGGCGGCGAGCACGTTCGCGGACGCGTTCCTGCTCCGTCCGCGGCGCAAGAAGGGAGACGACGATGCCTGAGCTCGTCTACGGACTCTGTGCCCTCACGAGTCTGTTCTGCGCCGGTCTCCTGGTGCGCGCCTACTTCGCTCGGCGAACGAAGCTCCTGCTGTGGAGCTCGCTGTGCTTTGTCGGGCTCGCCGTCAATAACATCGTCCTCGTCGTCGACTTCCTGATCGGAACCACCGCCGACCTGTCGTTGGTTCGAACCTCGATCGCCCTCGTCGCGATGCTCCTGCTGATGGTCGGGCTCGCGTGGGAGACACGATGAGTCGCATCCTGAGCATGGAGCTCGGGGCGCTCACGCTCTCGTGCGTGATCGCGGGCGTGTACTTCCTGCGCTACTGGTCGACGACGCGCGACCGGTTCTTCCTCTGGTTCGCGGCCGCGTTCGTGACGTTCGCCGTGAACTGGGTGCTGATCGGATTCGGCGTGGGAGGCGAGCACACGCACTTCGTGTTCGTCGTGCGGCTCGCCGGGTTCTTGATGATCATCGCCGCGATCGTTGGCAAGAACACCTCGACACCCAAGGAGTGATGTGGCGCGTGATCGAGACGACGGCACGCTGTCGCTCATGCGCGATGTGTGGGCCCTCGGTCACGCGCTCGAGGTCGCGTCGCGCCGCATGCTCGACGAGCTCGGGGTCACCGGACCGCAGCGGCTCGTGCTACGCGCTGTCGGCGAGCGACCGGGGATCACCCCCGGCGAGATCGCGTCGAACCTGATGTTGCATCCGAGCACGCTGACCGGCATCGTTCGCCGCCTCGAGCGAGAAGGCTTCCTCGCCCGCGCGTCCGATCCGAAGGACGGCCGTCGAGTTCGCTGTCGGCTCACGGCGCGCGGTCGCGCGATCAACGCGACACGACGCGGTACGGTCGAAGCCGCGGTGCGCCGCACGCTACAGCGCTCGACCACCGCGATGATCGAGCACGCCGCGCAGGTCATGCAGCGCCTCGCGACGGAGCTCGTCGAGGACAAGTCGTGATCCGCCGCTTCGCGCAGCTCGTTCGCTTCGAGCGAGGCCAGGAGCTATGGCTCGCCGCGAAGACGCGGTTCAACCCGACCGAGCAGCAGCGGCTGTTCGGGCTCACGATCCTGATCGGAGGGGTCTGCGGCCTCGTCGCGGTCGCGTTCCATATGGTGATCCGCTGGCTCGAACGCGCGACGATCGAGCGTGCGTTCGAGGTCAGCGGTCACGGATGGATCCCGTGGGTGATCGTGGTCCCGACGCTCGGTGCCTTGTGCGCGGGCATCGCTCTCTATTACATCCCCGGCGCACGCGGCAGCGGCGTACCGCAGGTCAAGGTCGCGTATGCGAGCAAGGCGATGAAGCTGCGCATTCGCGACTCGTTCGCGAAGTTCGCGATCGGCGCGGTGCAGATCGGGACCGGCTCGTCGCTCGGTCGCGAAGGCCCGACCGTGCAGATCTGCTCCGGGATCGCGAAGCTCATGGCGCGGATCGGCGGCGTCGCCGCGCACAACGTGAAGCTCCTGCTTCCCGTCGGCGTCGCGGCGGGTATCGCGGCGGCGTTCAACGCACCGATCGCCGCGGTGACGTTCACGATCGAGGAGGTCGTCGGTAAGCTCGACCAGACGCTGCTGTCGGGTGTGATCGTGGCCGCGGCGCTCGCCGCCGTCGTCGAGCGGTCGATCCTCGGCGAGAACCCGGTGATGGGAGTCCCTCCGGGCTACGGGCTCGATCACGCGGAGTCGCTGCTCCTCTACGCGGCGATGGGCGTGGCCGCCGCCCTGCTCTCCGTCGTGTTCACCGATGGCCTGCTCCGCGTGCGCGCGTGGTTCCAGACGTCGCGCCTGCCGGGCTGGTTCCGTCCCGCGATCGGCGGGCTGTTCACCGGTGGGATCGCCGTCGCCGTGATGCTCACCGTGCGCGTCGGCGGTGTGACCGGCGGCGGATACTCGTCGCTCGTCGATGCGCTGCACGGTCGCTTCGCCGTCGACGTGCTGATCGTCCTCTGCGTCGCCAAGCTCGTCGCCACGGTGATGTCGTATTCGAGCGGCGGTGCCGGCGGCATCTTCGCGCCGTCGCTGTTCCTCGGCGCGATGCTCGGCGGCGCGTTCGGTGCGCTCGATATCGAGGTGTTCGATCACAGCCACGTCGAGTACGGCTCGTTCGCGCTCGTCGGCATGGGCGCTGTCTTCGCCGGCGTGATCCGCGCACCGATCACCTCGGTGCTGATCATCATCGAGATGACGAACGGCTACAGCCTCGCGCTGCCGCTGATGATCGCGAACATGTCGGCGTACGGCCTCGCGCGCCGCCTCCGCCCGCTCCCGATCTACGAGGCGTTGCTCGTGCAGGATGGAATCGACCTGCACGAAAAGAAGAAGTCGGTCGACTCCCTGGAGCTCCTCACCGTGGAGCGGATCGCCGTCACCGACGCGACGTTCACGACATTCTCGCCGGACGAGTCGGCAGACCGGATGCTCCAGGCGATCGACAGCACCACGAACCAGCTGCTGTTTCCCGTGCTCGATGCCAATCGTGTCCTCGTGGGCATCGTCACGCTCGAGGACCTGACGTTCTTGGCCGCCGAGGACCACCTCGAGCTGCTCGTCCGAGCCGCGGACGTCATGCGTCCCCCCATCGCGGTCAAGCGCGTCGATACCCTCGGCGTCGCGCTGTCCATCATGAGCGCCAACGGCCTGCGCGTGCTGCCGATCGTCGACGACGATCGGCGCGTGATCGCGCTGGTCGACGAGCCCGCGATCGCACACGAATATCTCCGCGCCCGCGCTGCATCCCTGGCGGATCCGACCGCGTCCGGTGTGATCCACGTGAGCCCTTCGTGACCCGGAGGTGTGACCCTCCCCACCGTCCCGACCGGGTGGGGACATGTCGGCGGAAGCGACGGTCACTGGCTGCTATGTCCTGATACTGGCAAGGCGCTTCGCGGCGGGGGTACCATTTGCGCCATGCGGGGAACTCTCCTGTCATTCGTCGTGGTCGCAGCATTGGTCGGGTGTGGCGACGACGCCGGCAGCGGCGTCGATCAATGCGCCAACGTCGTGCCGCCGCCGGCCGCGTGCATGACGATGTGCGATCCCAGCCCCAGCGCGCCGGCCTCCTGTCCCGGCGGCTTCCACTGCACGCCCGACGGAACGTGCAACGCGTTCTGCACGCAAGGCGGCATGGAGTGCGGCGACGGGTACCGCTGCACGCCCGACGGACGCTGCGTCGGCGAGGACGAGTGCGTTGGCCTCGAGTGCAACATCGTCGACTGCGACGGCATGGGCATGCCGCTCACGACGATCTCGGGCACCGTGTACGCGCCGAACGGCACGCTCCCTCTCTACGGCATCAACGTCTACGTCCCGAACCAGGCGATCGCCGATCCGCCGGAGGGCGCGATCTGCGATCGCTGCACCGACTCGATCCCCGGCTTTCCGCTCTCGAAGGCGACCACCGACGAAGCGGGCAAGTTCACGCTGATCAACGTGCCCTCGGGCATGAACGTCCCCGTCATCATCTCGAGCGGCAAGTGGCGCCGCACGATCATGGTCTCCACCGTCGCCGAGTGCACCGACACCGCGCTCCCCGCCGCCGACACGCGCCTGCCGAAGAACAAGTCCGAGGGCTCGATGCCCAAGATCGCGATCACGACCGGCGGCGCCGACGCGCTCGAGTGCCTCCCCCGCAAGCTCGGCATCGAAGACTCCGAGATCGGTCCGCCCGGCAGCGCCGCTCGCCTCCACCTCTACGCGGGCAACGGCCGCTCGTCCTTCGCCGCGGGCCACGCCGGCGGCACGGGCATGATCCCCTCCGCGACGCCGTTCTGGTCCGACGTCAACAACCTCAAGCCGTACGACATCGTCTTCCTGTCCTGCGAGGGCGAACAAAACCCGGACACCAAGCCGCAGGGCGCGCTCGACGCGATGAAGGCCTACGCCGACGCCGGCGGCCGCGTGTTCGCCTCGCACTGGCACAACATCTGGATCGGCGGCGACTTCAACAACGAGGCCGGCGGCACGGGCCAGACGCCCGCGGTGTGGAACACGATCGCCGAGTGGGACGCGAACGAGAACCTCAACAACGCGACGGACCTGATCGACGAGATGAACAACCCGAAGGGCACGTCGTTCGCCACCTGGATGCTCAACGTGATGGGCTCGACGGTGCGCGGCGAGATCCCCGTGACGCAGCCCCGCACCACCGCCAGTGACCTCGACCTCACCAAGGCCGAGCGCTGGGTCTACCTCCCGAGGAACAACACCGAGTTCCCGCAGACGTTCCAGTTCACGACGCCGAACGAGGCACCTGCCAACGATCGCTGCGGCAAGGTCGTGTTCTCCGACATGCACGTGTCGGCGGACTCCGTCGGTAACGGCGCGTATCCGGGCGGCTGCTCGACGAACCCGCTCACTCCGCAGGAGAAGGCGCTCGCGTTCATGTTCTTCGACATCGCATCCTGCGTGTCGTCGCCGATCTTCTAAAAAGCGCGGCTTCGACTATCGTGGAATGTCGGCAACCGCGATCTCGATCGGCACGTGCAACGGCCTGAGCACGTCGCCATCGCGCATCGTCACCATGCGCGCGTACCCATCCGCCGTCGGCTCCGTGTACACCTCGACCGAGACCGCGCCTTCCTTCGAAACGTCGACGACCCAGTACTCGGGCACGCCGCACTCGCCATAGAGCTCGCGCTTGATGCCGCGGTCTTTGCGCAGCGACGAGTCCGAGATCTCGATCATCAACAAGGCCGTTGATGGATGGGCCACACGCGGATCCTCTCGTGTGATCACGAGATCCGGTACCGGCTCCGAATCCTCGTTCGCAGCAAACGGCTTGTCCGGTCGAACGACATATTCGTCTTCCAGCGTTCGCATCAATCGTCGAGTGAACCAGAGGCTGACACTGACGTGCGGCAGTCCCTCCGGGCTCATCGGAACGAGCACTCCACGCAAGAGCTCGATCCGCTCGTTCTCGAACATGCCCAACTCCCCGAGCCGGTCGAACTCGACTCGCGTGATTCGGCGAAGAGGGAGCGCGTCCCGATCCATGACTTCGAAGGTAGCACCGTGCACCGCTCCGCCTCGGAGCGAACATCGTGCCACCGCAATCACGTGAAACCGCACGCTCGCCTGTCCGGGCCGTCCGGATCTCGGACGCGTGTCCGGCCGAGATTCGGACTCAGCGAACGCCGAGCATGTAGCCGCGCCTCTCGTGCGCCGCGCGACATGCATCGACGTTGCGATAGCCGCTCTTCGCCGAGAAGTAGAACGGCACCGCCAGCCCGGCATACAGCACCGCCGCGCCGATCAGCATGCCGCCGAACATCTGATTCCAGTCGTCCTCCTCCGTCGCCGCCAGGTACACGCCCGGAATCGCGACCAGCGTGCCGGCGCCGAAGATCGACGCGAACACCGTGTCGACGATCGGCGCGAGCTTCTCGCGCGTGCAATCGAGCGGCGCCTCCGCGTGCGTCATCCCCGGCGGTGCACTCGACATCTGCGCGCTCGGCGGTCCCGCGACCATCATCCACGAGCATCCACTTCCAGCGAGTGCGATCACGGCGACGAGGCGCTTCACGCCCCGAGGTCATCACCGTTCGCGTCGCGATTCCATTCGAATCGGCTGACCCGCGCTCGCGATGTGAGACGCGCGATGTGTGCAACGATCGTTCACCGCGAGTGGCGGGATCGATCAGCGCTGAGAGCGGCGCTTCGAGAGTGGCGCGATCCGGGCTACTTCACGGGCGTCGGAGTGCTGGGCGCCGGCTTGGGCGCGGGCGGCTTGAGCCCGCCGTTCGCTGCCTCCATGAACGAGCGGCCCTCGAAGATGACGCCCTTGTCGATCTGCAGCGTCGGCGTGTGCAGGTCGCCCTTCACGCGACCGGGCGCGTGGATCTCGATCGAGCGCATCGCCTTGATGTTCCCGACCACGGTGCCTTGAATGATGATCTCGCCGATCTCGATCTCGGCTTCGACGATCGCGCCTTCGCCGATGACGAGCGTGTCGTCGGAGAAGACCTCGCCCTTGAAGCGACCGTCGATGCGGACGGTGCCGTCGAAGGTGAGCTTGCCCTCGAAGGTCGCGCCGCGACCGAGCAGCGTCGTGATCTCACCCATCGCCTGCTGTTTTGCTGCCACCATGCGTCGAGCACGGTAACACGGCTGATTACTGGATCACGCCGACACAGGACGCGATGTCGAAGAAGATGAAGGCGAGCGCCTTCTCTTGTGGCGTCAGGTCGGTCGTGGAGCAGCCGTTGTTGACGCCCGTGCCGGGGAACGACACGCTCGAGCTCGAGGTCGATCCTTTCGACACGTGCATGTCGCTGAACACGACCTTGCCGCAGCGCTGATCGGCGGCGACGTCGACCGGCGTCGTGAACAGGAAGTCCTGGATGCCGGTGCGTCCGAGCGGCGTCGACAGCGTCGGATCGATGTAGACCCAGCGCTCGGCCTTGGTGTTGTCGATCGTCTGGATGATGTAGCGCGGGTCCTGCACTGGAATCTGCGCGCGGACCGTGGACGCGCCGACGTTCTCGAGCCAGGTCGCGAAGCTCGTTCCCTTGGGGACGGTCTCGTCGACGATCGCGAGCTGCGTGGAGTCGGGCTGCGCGGCGCCGAAGTCGAACGTCGCGAGCGGCGACCATGTATCGTTGCGCGGGTCGGCGTCGTTGGTCGCGTTCGCGTCGTGGTTCACCTGGTTGCCGGACAGCCAGATGTTGTGCCAGTGCGAGGCGAAGACGCGACCGCCGAGATCGGCGTACGCGACCATCGCGTCGACCGACGTCTGCGGCTTGGTCGTCGCTCGTTGAGAGCCTTCGCAGGACAGGAAGACCATGTCGTAGTTCTTCAGCTTGTTGACGTCATCCCAGAGCGTCGTCGCGTTCGGGAAGTTGATCGCGCCCGTGGGGTGGGTCGCCGCGAACTTGTTGGTGCCGTTGCCCGCGTACAGGTGCACGTGGCCGGTGCCGGCGTCCGTGGTGAACTCGCTGTCGTCGATGCCGAGCTTGCGCGGGAGACACTCGAGCGCGTCCGCGTTGCCGGTCGTGATCGCGATCCTCGGCATGTCGCCTTCCGATGCGTTCTTGGGCAGCGACGTCTCCGCCGTCGTGAGCGGCACGTCCTGACACGCGGCGACGTTGGGCAGCTTGAGCTGCTTGCGCCACTTGCCGGTCTGGATGACGAGCGGAACATCGGTGGTCGCGGGAACGTCGACGAGCTGGAAGTGTCCCGCTTCGTCGGTGCGCGTCGACACCCACGAGCCGCCGGGCAAGCCGTTCGCGCAGCGATCGCAGATCGCGCCCTCGACGAGCGGCCCCGGATCGGAGGCGGGAATGTACACGTTCACGCCGTAGAGCGGCAGCGTTCCGTTCGGTGCGTAGACGGTGCCGGTGATCGTCGTCGGCGGCAGTCCCTTGCTCGCGCAGTCGACGATGAAGCAGCCGAGCTCGGTGCACGGCGGCCCGTCGACGATCCCGCCGTCGTCGTCAGCGTCATCGCCGTCGTTGCGCTTTCCGCACGCAGCGAGCGCTGCGAGCGCGACGACACCGACGAGAAACAGCTGAGCGATACAACGGCGCTGCATAAAATAAATCATAACAGTCCCCTCATCGCTTGGTGCATTCACTCGCGTGGCTCCGTCACGCAGACGATCCACGTCACGAGAACCGACCGATCACCGCCGACGTGAAGGTGGTCGTGCGTGGTCATCGCCGAGGACAGTTGTCCCCGGCGGACTACGGCTTGAGCTTGGCGTCGATCTGGATCGAGCCGTTGTCCGGCCAGACGAGATCCTGAACGTACGGCTGGTAGTCCTTCAGGCGGAGCTCCAGCTTTTTCGCGGACGACATGTCGACGCCCTTGATCGTCGTCGGGGTGCGGCCGCGGACTTCGCCGTTGATCCAGACCTCGGCACCTTCGGGCTGACTGAGGATGATCAGCTTTCCTGTCATGGGGTTGAGCACGGCCTTGATGCTCAGCTCGCCGCCGCGAGTCGGAATGTCGACGGTCTCCGAATAACGCTCGTGGCGCTTCAGCTCGACCTTGATCGTGTGACGGGTGTTGACGGGGATCGATGGGATCGTGAGGGGCGTCGTACCTGCGAGTCGCACGTCGTCGAAGACAACTTCCGCCCCCGAGGGGATGGATTCGACATGGATCGAGCCGACGGTCGGCGCCGTCTCGCGCGTCGATCGGATGATCAGAAACGTTGCCGCGGCGGCCACCGAGATGGCGACGAGGCCAGCGACGATGTAGGTGAACCACCGCTTGCGTGCGGCGCCGAGCTGGTACTGCGACGGCATCTCGTCCACCTCGAAGAGGCGGAGCTGACCCGTCAGCGTCATCGGCTTCTGCGCGGGCTGCATCGAGTACAGCGCGTTCGGCGTCACCGGCTGTCCGGGATACTGCTGCTGCTGCGGATATCCCTGCTGCTGTGGATGCTGCGGGTATCCGGGCTGCACCGCATACCCCGGATGCCCCGGCGGGTAGTACTGCGGCTGCGCATACGGTTGCTGCTGCTGCGGATACGGCTGCTGGTACTGCGGCGGCTGTTGGTAGCCGTACTGCGGTTGCGGCGCGGGCGCGGCGGGAAGTCCGGGCGGCGTCGGGATCGCGAGCGGCAATCCCGATGCATCGGTCGCGTAGCCGGTCGACGGCACCTGCGGTGGAAACGGCGGCGCTGCTTGTTGCGCGCCGGGCGTCGCGTGCGGGAACTGCGGTGGTGGCGGCGGCGGCGCGGGCGGTTGCTCGATCGATGGCGCCCGCGGCACCGGCATCGGCTCGCTCGCTTGCTTCGCGACGATCGCCTGCAGCACGTTCGCCTGCGGAACGCCGCCCTGCGGGGTGCGCTTCGACGGACGCGGCTTGCGCAGCTCGCTCACCGCCGGCGCGTGAATCTTCGCGGCGAGCGCGGCGGGCGGTGGTTGCGCCGGACGCTTCGACACCGACGGCTTCTTCGGACGAATGTCGCGCGCGATCGTCGGATCCTCGACGCCTTCCTCCTCGGGCTCGCCGGTCTGCGTGTCCATCTCATCGTCGGACGTATCCTCGGGATCGGGCGCGACCGGCGGTCCCTCGCTGACCATCGTCGCTTCGACCTCTTCGCCCGCGTCGCGCATGAAGTTGCGCATCTGCGCCGGCGTCGTGATCATCGTGCTCTCGCCGATGTTCGCGAGCTCGTCGTCCGCCGGATCTCCGTGCTCCCACGTCGACGGATCCGCGGAGCTTCCCGGCTGGATCGGCCCGCTGTCCTCGGAGTCCGGAGACGCGGGCGCCGCGTAGTCGAGCTGCCGCGTCTCGTCGGTCGGCTTTCTCGGCTGCGCGGGACGCGCCGGCGCGACCTTCGCGGCCTTGAGCGACGGGATCGGCGCCGCCGACGCGCCGAGGTTTCCCGTCGGCGGACGCTGCACCTTGTCGGGCCCGACCGGCGGCGGCGGCTCCGTCGGCGCATGCGCGCGCGTCATGTTGCCCGGCGCACGCGCCCCGGGCGCCGGCTTCACGCCGACGACCTGCTTGGTCGGCGCCGTCGGGGCGCGCTGCTGGGGAGCATCGGGCGCGCCCGCCTGAGGTTTGATCGACTGCCGCGGCTGCGCGGGGCCCGATCGCGGCTGCATCGTCGGCTTGCTGTTCGGCTTCAGCTCGTCGACGTTGAAGATGACGCTGTTCTCGTCGCGCAGCTCGTCGCCCGCGTGCACGAGGTCGTTGGTGTCGAGCGTGAACGTCGCGTTCGCGCCATCGTGCACCTCGATATCGGGGAAGTCGTTATCGTTGTTGATGACGACCGGATCGCCGACGATCTGGCGTAGCAGCCCCGAGACCTTCGCCGCCGTGAACACCGGCGAGTACGCGTGCAGGAAGCGCTCGAGGTCGGACGCGAGGTCGCCCGCGCTCTGATAGCGCTCGCCCGGCACCTTCTGCAGCGCGTGCATCACGATCTTCTCGAGCTGCGGCGGCACGCCCTTGCGCAGCTTGCTCGGCGGCGCGATGTCGGCCTTGCGCGCCATGTCGAGCAGCCGATGCAGATCCTCCTCGAGGTAGAGCATCTGCCCCGTGATCATCTCGTAGAGCACGATGCCAGCGCTGAAGATGTCCGAGCGGAAGTCGATCGGATCGCCCCAGGCCTGCTCGGGGCTCATGTAGTAGTACTTGCCCTTGATCACGCCGACCGCGGTCTGGCGCGCCTTCATCGTCGCCTTCGCGATGCCGAAATCGACGAGCTTGACCTCTCCGGAATAGGAGACGAGCACGTTCTGCGGAGAGACGTCGCGGTGCACGATGCCGAGCGGCTTGCCGGTGTGATCCTTCTTGCGGTGCGCGTGATCGAGCGCGCTCGCGATCTCCTTCGCGATGAACGCGCAGCAGTCGAGCGGCATCTCGAGATCCATCTCGGAGCCCTTGCGCAGGATCTTGTAGAGATCCGCGCCGTCGACGTACTCCATCGTGATGTAGTACGTGTCGCCGACGCGACCGAGGTCGAACGTCTGCGCGATGTTGCCGTGCGCGAGCTGCACCGCGATCTTCGCCTCGTCGACGAGCATCTGGATGAATGCCTCGTCCTCCGCGAAGTTCGGGTGGATCATTTTCAGGGCGACGTACTTCTCGAAGCCGGCGATGCCCTTCGTCTTGGCGAGGTGGATCTCGGCCATCCCGCCCACGGCGATCTGTCTGACGAGTCGATACGGCCCGAACTGCCGTTCAGCCATCGCCATCCGTTCCCGTCATCGGACGGTCGAACGTGTCGGGGCGATCTTGTCCCGCCGCGGTCTCCGGCGTCGGTCCGACGCGCAGCGACTCGGCGCCACCGGGATGAACGAAGACACCGACGAGACGCAGGGGCGTCTTCGCGCCGCGGTCGAACGTGCACACCACCTCGGTCGCGATGCCGTGCGCGACGTTCACGACGTAGCTCGCCGCCGCGTTCGCGACGAGGTAGAGGCCGAGGCCCGCGCCGTACGTCTTGCGATCGATCTGGTTCGGCGACGTGATGCACTTCTCGATGTACGCGAGGATCGTGTTCTTCGCGAGGCGCCCGAAGCGATCGCGCACCGCGACCGCGAACTGGTTGTCCGTCGCCGCGTAGCGGATCGACACCGGGCGCGGCGTCGCGAGGTCCTTGCGGTCGTGCGGATCGACGTTCGCGAAGATCGGCCTGCCCTTGTCGTCGACGGGCGCGTCGTAGAGCGCGTTCATCAGCAGCTCTTCGCAGACCTGACCGATGGCGCTGCGAACCTGGCGGCGCATCTTCGCGTCCTCGGCGAACTGCAGCACCGTGTCGATCGCGCGACCGCGGCCCTCGAAGTCGCGCAGTCGCGCGTAGTGCACCGGCGTGCCCGGCGGCAGGTACTTCTCGATGCCGAAGATGTCCCCGGTCAGCAGCTTCTGGGCGGTGACGAACACGCCGTGGTCGAGCTCCTCGCCCACCACGACGTGGTTCACGCGATCATCGTGCAGGTACGCGGTGAGGTCGGACAGCGTCGCCTTCGGGGTCACGATGGTGACGTGCGCGCGGTCGCGAAGCTTCGGTACGAGATGCTGGAGCGCCGCGACGTTGCCATCCATCGCGCTGTAAAAGATGTACCGGTGCGGAATGACGTCACCGGCGATCGCCTCGACACTGCGCACCGCGTCGACCTCGGCCCCCGCTTTTTCGAGCGTGGACACGATGCGACGGAGCTGGTCGAGGTCACCCGATATAGCGAGGACGCGTCGTTTCGACACGATGTTCCCGCCGTGGATGATACCGCAATCAGTACTGATAGAGCGCGGTCAGGTAGGCGCGAAAACCCTGGAGAGGACTGGGCAAGTACTCGAGGTGGGGCTCGTAGTCGGCCAGCGGGTCGGACTCGTAGAAGTGGCCTGCGAAAGCGTTGTAGGCGGTCGCACGGATCAGGAGCTTGCTCGTCGGTGTGTACTGAAGTCCGACCGCGAGCTCGGCGACGGGGGGCAGGCGATCGAGGACGAGATCGGTTGCCTCCACGGTCACCGGGGTCATCGGGTTTCCGAGATCGTCGAACGTCGTCCCGCGGTACTCGATCAGGCGGTTCGCATCCTCGGAGGCACCCACGACCTTGAGGTTCGTCGTGGCGGAGAGCTTGTCCGACACGAGGTTGAACACGGTCGCGAGGTTGAACCAGTGCTCCGGTAGCGTGCGGAACACGCCGCGATCCGCCGCGTCCACGCGCAGCCAGGTGTAGCCGAGCTCGAGGCGATGCCCGCCCTGCACGTAGAGCTTGCCGAGGAACTCGACCGAGGCGATGCCGCGGTCCTTCGCGTTCTGGTAGGCGCCCGACGAGATCTGGATGAAGTCCTTGATCGTCGTGTAGCTGCCGTCGACACGGAACGAGAGCTCGCGGATGCGGCGCTCGCCCTTCCAGATACGTGCGTTGAGCTCGGCCTGCGCCGCGCGGCTCTCCTCGACGCGGAGGTTCGGATCACCGGCGATGTTGACCGCTTCACCGTTCGTCGTCGTGTTGTTGAACACGGGCGGACGGAAGCCTTCGGCGTAGTTCAGCTTGAGGTGCCAGTTCTTGACGAAGTTCCAGACGATCGATCCGCCGAACGACGGGTTGACCGCGTACGACAGCGAGCCGAGCGTGTCCGGCGCGAACTGCACGCGAGCACCGGCGTCGAGGATCAGCGTCTTGCTCGGACGCCACTGCGGGTTCACGTATGCACCCATCACGGTGCGCGTCGCGGGGAAGCCGAACGTCAGCGGACAGTTCGCGATCGGCCGGATCGCCATCGTCGCCTCGTCGTAGATGCGCGGGCAGAGCAGCGGCAGGCGCGTCAGATCGTACGGCGCGGGGATGGTCGACTGCGTGCCCTCGCCCTGGCGCGACTCCGTGGTGTTGATCGGGTTCCACTCGCGGAACGCCTCGGCGCCGTACAGCACGCGCGTCTTCGGGTTGACCTCGATGTCACCGTCGAGCGCACCACCGGCGCGGTACGCCTTGAGATCCACGGCGAACGCGAGGCCGCCGGGAACGAGCGCCGACGGCGTGAGCACCTGCAGCGGCGCGAACGTGCGCACGAACTCCTGCATGTAGCCGCGGACGGCGACGCCCGCCTTGCCCTTCGCGAGCCGCGTGCGGTACTCGAGCACCGCGTAGCGATCGAACTGATCCTCGCGGTTCGAGCGGCTCTTCTTCAGCGGATCGACGCAGCTCGGATCGCTGAGATCGTCGGGACACCGCGCGTCCTCGGGGAGCGTCTCGCGGTTCGGGTTACCGGACAGCGCGAGCGGGTTGTACATCTCGCCGAACGGATAGAACACGCGCAGCTGGAGGTCGCCGTACGTGATCTTGCCGTCGACGGTCGCGAACATCGACGTCGGCTGATCGCTGTCGACGAGAGGACCATAGATGTTGGCGGAGTTGGGCTGCGGGAGCGCGCCGTGGAACAAGAGCAGCGGCATCCGCTTCTCGGGACCCTTGTAGGTCTCGACGCTGCCGTGCGCGAACACCTTGAGCTTGCCGCCGAGCAGACCGCTCTTGCCGGCCATCGCGTACGCGCGCGCGACCTGGCGATCACCGTCGCCGTGGCCGAGCGATCCGCCGACCTCGACGCCTTCGATGTCTTCGGCGTCCTTGGTGATGACGTTGAGAATTCCGAGCAGCGAGTTCGAGCCCCAGAGCACGCCGCCCGGGCCGGTGATCATCTCGACACGCTTGATCAGCTCCATCGGCTGCACGCGCGAGATCGTCGGGACGTTCGCGAACGGATCGAACAACGAGAGGCCGTCGTGCAGGAACTGCACGGATTGCACCTGCCCGCGCACCATCGGCGTCGGGAAGACGTTGTAGGCGAGGCCGCTGCGGTTCCAGCCCGGGACCGAGTCGTACAGCTGCGTGATGTCCTGGAACTGGCGATCGCGGATCTCGTCGGGCGTGACGACCGTGACGATCGCCGGCGCTTCCTGCACCGTGGTCACGCCCTTCGCGGCGGACTGCACGATGTTGGCGAGGTCGAGCGCTTCGTCCTCGGCGGCCGCCGCGATGTCCTGATCGAGGACGATCGTCGGGACCTCGACGTCGATGACGGCACCTGTGGGCTGTGCCGCGGCCACCGCCGGCGACAATGCGAGAAGGAGCAGCGCGAGCTTCTTCATGGCGTGCCTCCCTGCTGCGACTTGATGAAGTCGACGCGCTCGTTCGCGGGATCCGTCGGTGCGTTCGTGCCCAGCGGACGATCGGAACCGATACCGACCGCCTGCAGCTGTTGCGCGGCGACGCCCTGGCCGACGAGGTAGTCGGCGATCGTCTTCGCGCGCTGCTGCGCCTGCTGCTTGTCGACGCGCTTGCGCGCCGCGATCGCCGCCTTGTTCTTGGACTTCGTGCCCAGCGGCACGTGCACCTCGATGCGAATCGAGAGCTTGCGCCCCTTGATCAACGTGGCGACCTGACCGAGCAGCTGGCGCGCCGCCGGCGACAGCGTGCCGTTGCGGTTGAACGTGACCTGCTGGCCCTTCAGATCGATGCGGTCCGCGCGCTCCTCGGGGCCCGTCGTGATGCGAACGTCGGGGCAACCGTCGTCGTCGTCGACGCCGTTGACCGTCTCCGCGTCGTTGGGGCACTTGTCCTGCGCGTCGGCGAAGCCGTCGCCGTCGTTGTCCTGATCGAGGCAGCCGTCGTCGTCCTCGAAGCCGTCCTGATCCTCGGCCTGATCGGGGCACTTGTCGGCGCTATCGAGGATGCCGTCGTTGTCGTTGTCCTGCTCGCGGCAACCATCGTCGTCCTTGAAGCCGTCCTTGTCCTCGGGCTCGTCGGGACACTGATCGCCGGCGTCCGGAATGCCGTCGCCGTCGTTGTCGCCATCGGGACAGCCGTCTTCATCCTGGAAGCCGTCCTTGTCCTCGGTCTCCTGGGGGCAGCCATCGACGCCGTCCGGCACACCGTCGCCATCGCGATCGTTGCGACCCGGCGCCGCGGCGCCGAGGGGCTGCGGCGCCCACAGGATGCCGATCGTCGTGCGGATATCGTCGCCGCGCGCACCGAGCTGGCCGGTGCCGACCATGAGCTGCGCCGTGACGTCCGCGCTGACGCGGAACTGCGCGCCTGCGGTCGCGACGAGCGTGAGGTCGCCGCGCTTCGCGTCGCCGAAGTAGTCGGTGTCGGTGACCGAGCTGCACTGCGCGCCGCTGTACCGCTTGCACGCGCCGATGTTGGTGCTCTCGGGGAGCGGGACCAACACCTGCGCTTCGATCGCGAGCGCGGTGCGCGGCGTCATCTCGATCATCGCGCCGGCGCCGACGACCATCTCGCTGCCGACGTCGAGCACGACCTTCGCGTCGTCCACCGTCTCCATCGCCGGGTCGTACGCTTCGAGCATGCTGCGCTCGCGGAAGCGCGCTCCGACGTTCGCGATGAAGCGCGTCGCGCGGATGCGATCCTTGCGCATCTCGAACGCGAGCTTGGGCTCCCACACGAGACCGCGATCGCCGAGCAGCATCTGATCCTCGCCGAACGGGAGGAACATCGAGCCGACGAGCGTCAACGCCATCTTCTGCGTCGTGACGAGGTTGAGCTTGAGGCCGACGCGCGCGTCGAGCGGACCGGCGAGGCCGTCGCCCAGGTACGACGTGTTATCGCTCGGGCTCGCGGACGGATCGATGTTCGACAGCGGCCGCAGCGCGATCAGGCCCGTCGAGGGCTCCGCGACGTCGCCGCCGGACCGATAGCGACCGCGAACGCCGTAGCCGTCACCGGTCGCCGTGCGATACGCGCCGAAGTCGAGGCCGATCGCGAGGCGCTCGGTGAGCGTCATACCGAACGCCATGTCGAGCGTGATCATGTAGTCGAGGACGCGATCGTCTCCGCCGTCGCCGATGCCCGGGATCGCGAAGTCGAGCGGCGACTTCGACCAGCCGGTCAGGACGCGCAGCGAGAGATCGCGCTTGGGAAGCAAGCGCGCGCCCTCGAGGCTGAAGATTCCGTTCGAGTCGTACGCGCTGCGGAACAGCGCCCCGTCGACACCGCTCGTCGGATCGGCGGACGCGATGCCCGCCGAGGCGAGGAGCCCCAGAAGAGCGATCGTCGTCTTCACCGAGGACACGTCATGCCCGGGGCATCGGTGGGACGGAAGATCGAGATGAAGACGATGCCCGGCAGCGTCACGCCCGGCGCGGGGATGTACCTGCACTCGGGCGGCAATCCGCCCGTGCCCGTGTAGGCCATGTCGGCGAGGCTGGCGCCGGAGACGAGCGCGGTGCCGTTCGCGCCGGTCGCGTTCTGCGGCGTGGCGTTGTCGATCGCCTCGCGCGTGACGTCGGTCGCCTTGAAGTAGAAGTCGTTCCCCGGCACCGGAGTCGGCGTGCCGCCGGGGAGCTTCAGCACGGTGACACCCGCTTGCGTCAAGAAGCCGGTGCGGCGCTGGCGGAACACCGGCGCGTAGTAGCCACCCGTGAGCGCCGGCCCACCGGTGGTCTGCCACTTCGTCGTCGTCGACACCGGGACGATGTAGCCCTCGAGGTTGTTGATCGAGGTGCCGTTGGTCGTGATCGCGGTGGCGATACCGACAGCGTTGGTGACGCCGGCCGGGCCCATGCTCGCCGGGTTCGCGTCGTCGATGCCGAGGCCGACGTAGCCGGGCGGCGGCGGATCATCGATATCGGTCAGGCGGAACCGACCGCAGTCGTCCATGTAGAAGTCCGCGGTCGGCCGCGGCGTCGCGTTCATCGGATCGGTCGCGAACGCGATCGCGTCGTACGCGCGAATGCCGACGGCGCAGGGCCCCTCCGCGGCGGGAGGCATGTACGTGCAGCGAGCGCCGGTCGCGTTCTCCGCCTGGAAGATCTCGCCGTCCTCGAACTTGTACATGCGCCCGCAGAGCGTCTGCTTGCCGGGGCTCGGGGCCGGGCATGCGAGTGGTGCCGTGCAGCCGCCGCCGCCGGCGATCCCGACGCACGTCGTGACGCCGGTGTCGGGATCGACCTCCGGGGTCGACGTCGACAGATCGCACTCCGTCGGTGGGAACATCGGCACGCACTGATCACCCTGCAGCTCGGTGAACGGACCGCACTCGGCCGGATCGACCACGAGCTCGGCGGGCTCGCACGAACCGTTGCGTTCGATCGTGCCTTCCGCGCAGTCGGTCGTCTTGCAGCCGACTTCCGCGGAGGCCAGTACAGCGAGAAGAAGCGTCCATCTCAGCATGACTCTCCTTAGAAGTGGACCGAGTCCTCGTCGAGATCCGAGAAGATCACGAGGTCTGCGGTGAACAGCGGGTTGGCGGGCGAAACGAGCTCGACGTGGCGAACGCCGCGCGTCGAGACATGTGGCGTGCCGTACAGGAGCAGCGTGCCGGGACCGTCGACGAAGTCCATCTGCCAGTAGATCGCGAAGGCGTCCATGGTGTCGAGATCCTCGTCGACGAACCACTGCGCGCCGCCGACGGGTCCCTGGTTCACCGGATTGCGACCGTCGACCATTCCGAACGTGGTGCCGTTGAGCGGCAGCGTGAGGATGCGATCGGTGCCTTCCCACAGCTTGTCGTCGTCGTCCCACGCGGCCTGGCACAGCGCGAGGCGCTGCGCGTTGGAGTCCGCGTCGGTGCACGTCGGCGGCGGGATCATGCCGTCGACGCGCGTGCAGTCCGGCGCGACGGCGGGATAGTTGCTCGGTGTCGCCGACGTCACGACCTTGATGCCCATCGCACCACCGAGCGCCGTGATGTTGTTCATGCGCTGCTGCGCCGTCGCGGCGTCGATCTTCTGTTCCTCCGTCGCGCCCGGCGGTGGGTTCGCGAGGTCCGTGATGCCGGTGTCCATCGCGACCTGCGCGCCGAACTGCGAGACGTGGATGCCGGGATACGGGACGTGCTCGCCGACATCGATGAAGCACGGCGAGCTCACATCGACGATCGGGTGGATCTCGAATCGTTGGAGCTCAAACAAACTTTCGCGTTCAGGGCCTTCCTGGATGCCCCAGAGCGTGAAGTGTGCACCGGACGGGATCTGCGTCGCCGTCGGTGTCATTCCGGCGGACGCTTGGCGTGGCGTGCTCGGCGGCAGATCGATCTGCACGTTGGAGCCGCGAAAGCCCTCGACACAGCCCGCGAGCGCGGCTGCCACGAACAACGATTGGATAAGCAAACGTTCCCTACGGCGCACGGTTGGTGCGACTCCCCTCAACACGAATCATAACGAAGGCGACCTAAAAGTCTACACAACGACCATCACCACGCGAATCCAGTGCTGGCCACGGCGCCTCCTTCTATAGGTGCGAGCGCGAACGGAGGCGGCGCGTCACGGTCGACGGGCCGGCCCGTGATGACCCAGTAGAGACCCGCGCCGAGCCCCACGGCGGTCGCCGCGAAGGAAATCCCCATCACGCCGTACAGGGCCGTTCTGCTGCTTCCCGTGGCATCTGCGGCGATTGCAGCCGTGACGCCGCCGACCGCGGCGAAGCCGACGCCGGCGCCGATGAACAACCAGCCACGCGTGCGGACATGTGCGTGCGATGTCTCGAAGTCGGGGACGATCGTTCGCTGCTGGCGCGCGTCGAGTCGCACGCGCCGTCGCCACGGCTCCATCCCGTCGCGACGGACCTCGACGAGGTGCTCGCCGGGCGCGAGCGAGATCGGCTCGTTCGCGCGAAACGGCACGGTCGCCCCGTCGAGGACGAGCGTATCGCCGCTCTGGATGGTGAGCCACGCGCTGGTCTCGGCCGGCGTCACGTCGGGACGAAAGCTCGGATCCTCGACGAGCTCGAAGATCGCATCGGTCACGATCCCGGGTAGGGCGTTCACCGACGCGCGCGCCGGGCGATAGCCTGACTTCTCCACCACGACCTCGTGAGTGCCGGGCTTGATCCGCCGGGGCGCGAGCGGCGTGCCGCCGTACGCGAGGCTGTCGATCGTGACGGTCGCACCGGGCACGCTCGTGACCACGGCGATCGCCGCGCCCTCGCCGAGCTCGTCGCGAAACACCGCGCGGCCCGCGGACGAGCGACACGTGTCGTGGAGCTTGCGCGTGTCCGCGAGCTCGCCGGAGCGCGGGTTCAGCTCGATCGCGTTGCGCGCCTCCGCGATGCAGTCCTCGAACCTGCCCTGCGCCTGCGCGACCGCGGCGAGGAAGCGATGCGGCCCGGGCAGCGCGGGGTTCATCGACGCTGCCTTCTCGAGGCGCGCGCGCGCCTCGTCGAGCTTGCCGAGGCGGTACGCATCGACGCCCGCTTCGAACTCGCGTGTGAGCTTGTCGTCCGCGCCCGCGATGCGGACGGTCAGGAGGAGCGCGAACGCGACGACAACCGATCGCACGCGACAAGCGTACGCGCGTCTGCGCGAAATCTCCACGATCGCTCGACGCCGCCTCCACGGCTGCTGCGTATGCCCTTGGCCTCGGGGTGGTTGATTCGTCACTGGAGGTCACGATGATGGTCGGGCAGATATCTCTGACAGCACCCGCGGCGCCGGCTCTCGCGAGCCCGCGGGTCCTTCCTCTCTTGATGGCGGCGACGACGCCGATCGCGATCGGCGGGCTCGTCGCGATGCACGGGACGTCGATCTCGCCGCTGTTCGCGGTGCCCGCCGTCGTGTTCGGCGTGACCGCGGCGACGAGCCCCGCGCTCTACATCGCGACCGCGGCCACCGGCGCGGCGCCGCCCCTCGCCGCGGTCGTGCGCGCGTTCGGTGTCGCGATCGGCGCGTTCGGGATCGCGCTCGCGGGCCTGCTCTTGCCCGTCGCGTTCCTGTCGCTCTCGGCCGTCTCCGGATCGACGACGTTCTTCGTCGCATCGGCGGCGATCGCGGGCGCCGGGCTGCTCGGGCTCCGGCGCCTCAAGGACGAGATGCACGCGGCGCGACCGATGTCGTTCAGCGGCGACGTCGTGTTCTGGATCTGGGCGAGCGCGACCGCCGGCATCGCCGGCCGCATGTGGTGGGACCTCGCGCAGGAGGTGCTGTCGTGATCGGCACCGGACGCGTGTTCGACGAGCTCGGAACACTGCCAACGGCCCCCGCGGTCCCCGTCGCGACGCCGCGACCCTCGGGCCCGTTCGCCGCGATCGATCAGCTGCTGCGCGATCGCGACGGGATCCTCGCGCGCATCATCACCGGCAAGGACCTCGTCGCGACGATGAAGGTGATGGTCGCGACGATCGCGGTGTGCATGGCGATCGTCGGCGCTGCGCTCGGCAGCTATCGCGGCGGCGTGCAGATCGGCTACGCCGCGCTCAAGCTCCCGCTCGTCCTGCTCGGGACCGCGGCGCTGGCGGCGCCGGCGTTGACGGCGATCGGCGCGGCGGCCGGGCGGCGCGTGCGGCTGACCGCGGACCTCGTGCTCGTCGTGAGCGCGCTCGCGTTCGGATCGCTCTTGCTCACCGCGTGCACGCCGCTGTTCCTGCTGTGCATCGCGATGAAGCGCGAGTACCACGACATGATCCTCGTGACGGTCGGGCTGTTCTCGCTCGCGGGCATCGCCTCGCTGCGGATGATCGTGCAAGGGGTGCGCCTCGAGGCGGCGGAGTCGCCGCGCGGATGCACGAGTGCGGTCCTCGGTCTGTGCATCGTGTTCGCGCTCGTCGGTGGTCAGCTGTCGTGGGCGCTGCGCCCGTACCTGGTGCGCCCGCGCGCGCCGGAGGTCGTGTTCGTGCGCTCGGTCGAGGGCTCGCTGTTCGACGCGATCACCACGACGCTCGAGTCCGCGCGTGGTCACTTCGAGCGCGACGAGGCGCCGGTGCCCGACGAGGAGTACTACCGATGAGCCTCGGTCTCCTCGGCGCCGGCTACGCCGCGATCGGTGCGGTGCTCGCGGTCGGGTGTGCCGCGATGCGACGCGCGAGCGTGGGCGACGTGATCCTGCTGTTGATCGTATGGCCGATCGCGTTGCCGCTCGTGCTCGCGTCGCGCTCCGACGATGCCGAGAGCGGCGAGCTCGTCGCCGCGCTCGCGCGCGCTTCCGCATCACCGCTCGCCTCGGTGCTCCCGGACGCGGAGACCGGACGCGTGCTGCAGTCTCGCGTGCGCGAAGCGGCGACGCGGCTCGTCGAGCTCGACGAGCTGCTCGCGCGACCCGACTTCGATCCCGCCGCCGCCGAGCGCCGCGCGGGCGAGCTCGCATCGCGCGGTGCGGTCGCCGCCGCGACGACGGCGCAGCTTCGGGTGCGCACGCTCGGGCAGCTCCGCGCGCTGCGCGAGCGCTACCGCGCAGAGCTCGAGGAGGTGCGCGAGCTGATCGCGCAGCTCGTCACGCAAGCGGAGCTCGTGCGCTTGCAGCCGTCGATCGCGCAGGCGTCGAGCGAGCTGGTGCGAGAGTTGGTCACACGCGTCGAAGGGCTCGACGACCTGTTCGCGATCCAGGCAAACCTCGATGGCGCGGAATACTCGACGGCGGCGGAGCGTTCGAGCTAGGCCATGGCGACCATCCTCGTCGTCGATGATGACGCGCACATCCGCGAGGTCGCGCGGTTCGCCCTGGCGCGCGCCGGACACGCGGTCGAGCTCGCGACGGACGGCGCCGCCGCGCTCGCGCGGATCGAGCAGCGCGCGCCCGACCTCGTCGTCCTCGACGTGCTCATGCCCGAGCTCGATGGTCTCGCGCTGTGCCGCCGCCTGCGCACGCAGTCTCACCGCGTGCCGATCGTGTTCCTGTCATCGCGCACCGAGGAAGCGGACCGCGTGCTCGGCCTCGATCTCGGCGCAGACGACTATTTGACCAAGCCGTTCTCGCCGCGCGAGCTCGTCGCGCGCGTGGCCGCGGTCCTGCGCCGCACGTCCGACACCATCGCGGCGGCCGTTCCCGCGGCCCTGCCGCTGCTCGCGGTCGGCGAGGTCGCGATCGATCGCGATCGCCACGAGGTCACCGTCGGCGGCTCGCAGCTCGATGTCACCGCGACGGAGCTTCGCCTCCTCGCGACGCTCGCCTCGCATCGCGGGCGCGTGCTGTCGCGCGGCCAGCTGATCGCGACGGTGTACGGCGACGATCATCACATCAGCGAGCGCACGATCGACACCCATGTCCGCAACCTGCGCGCGAAGCTCGCCGCCGCAGGGGCGCCCGTGATCGAAACGGTCCATGGCGTCGGCTATCGCTGCAGCTAGGCGCCTCGCACGGCACCTCGCGCGCATTCGCTATCGGCTGCTGCTGATCAACCTGATCGTCGCCGCGGTGCCGATCGTCGGCATCTCGTTCGCGAACATGCACGAGCGCCAGCTCCTCGCCGCGCTCGAGCAGGACATGATCCATCAAGCGCAGCTCGTCCGCGCGCAGATCACGACGGATCCCGCCCGCGCGCTCGAATCCCACCAGTCGACGCTCGTCGTCGCCGCGCGCTCGACGCGTACGCGCATCCGCATCGTCGACACGACCGGCGCGGTCCGCGCGGACTCGCATCGCGGTGGTCCGCCCGAGGGTGCCGAGCGAGCCGTGCCGCAGCTGTTTGGCGAATCGCCGACGCATCCGCCCGAGGTGCCGCGGCCGATCGACCTCGCGTCGCGGACCGAGATCCAGGCAGCGCTCGCCGGTCGCTACGGCTCCGCGACGCGGCTCTGGGACAACCAGGATCGCGTGTACCTGTTCTCCGCGTTGCCGGTGGTGATCGGCAAGAAGGTCACCGCGGTCGTCTACGTCACGCGCTCGACGCACGACGTGAAGCTCCAGCTCTACGCGCTGCGCACGTGGCTCGTGCGCCTGCTCGTCGCATCGATCGCCGGCACCGCGCTCCTCACCCTGATCCTCGCGACGACGATCGCGCGCCCGCTCGGACGCCTCACCCGTCGCGCGAAGCGTATCGCCGCGCGTCAGCCCGTCGAGCCAACCGAGCGCTTGACGCGACGCCGCGACGAGATCGGCGAGCTCGCGCGCGCGGTCGCGACGATGACCGCCGAGCTCGAGCGCCGCGCCCACGACGCACGCACGCTCGCCGCCGACATCTCGCACGAGTTCAAGACACCGCTGACCGGCATCCGCGGCGCGGCCGAGCTCCTCCGCGACGGCGCCGCCGAGGACCCCGAGGCGCGCGATCGCTTCCTCGCGATGATCGTCGACGACACCGAGCGCCTCGATCGTCTCGTCTCGCGCCTGCTCGAGCTCGCGCGCGTCGACGACGATCGCACGACGCAGCTACCGGTCGATCTCGCGGATCTCGCGCGCCAGAGCGCGACCGCACGACCGTGGCCCGTGCCCGTCGATGTCGCCGCCGACAGCTGCGTGGTCGCGGGCCGCTCGGCCGCACTCGCCTCCGCGATCGACAACCTCGTCGCGAACGCGACCCAGCACGCGGACGCCGGCTCGCGCGTCGCGATCGCGATCACGCGGGACGGCGATCGCGCCCGCGTCTCCGTGTCCAACCACGGCCCTGCTCTGTCCGCCGCCGCGCATACGAAGGTCTGGGATCGGTTCTACTCGACGCGTCACGCCGAGGGCGGCTCGGGCCTCGGCCTCGCGATCGTTCGCTCGGTCGCGCTCGCACATGGGGGCACCGTCGGCGTCGACTGTTCCGAAGGAATTACGACGTTTTGGTTCGAGCTCGCGACCGCGTGACCCGAGGGGGCTTGCGCGCAAAATGGTCCGGACTTAGCTCCGACTTCGTAAGGAGGTTCGATGCGACGTTTACAAGCTTTGCTGTTCACAGCGGGCTTGGTGGCGGCGCCTACGAGCGCGGCCGCCGGGACCCCGGACACCAACGGTCCACCGCCCGCCGCACAGACCACCCAGGACAAGGGCCGACTCGGCGTCCTCGTGATGAGCCCCACGCCGGAGCTCCGGCTACACATGGGATCGACCCGCGACCGCGGCCTGCTCGTCGCACGTGTAGAGCCGGGTACGCCGGCCGCGGTCGCGGGGATCCAGGTCGGCGACTTGATCGTCGAGGTGAAGGGGCGCGCTGTCGACACGACGCGCGATCTCGTGACCTCTCTCGCACCGATCGGGAAGAATCAGTCGGTGTCGATCGGTCTACTGCGCGACAAGAAGCCGATCACCGTCCAGGCCACGATGAAAGACGACCGGGCAGACACGTGGAGCAGACTCCCCCTCATCAACGAGCTGATGCGTCCGTTCCTCGCGCCGATCCTGCCCGAGCGTGAGACCGCTTTGCGTACCTGAAGTTCATAGATCGAAGGAGACAACCCATGCAGAGCTATCTCTGGAATCCATGGTCGGTCTTCGACGAGCTCGAGCGTTCGATGTTCGCGACGAGCTCGCCGAGCTGGCCGCAATTCGACATCGAAGACACGGAAGACGAAACCATTCTCACCGCGGACATGCCGGGCATGTCCAACGATGACATCGACATCACCGTTGCCGGCTCGTACCTCACGATCCGCGGTCAGCGCAGAGCGAAAGAAGGACGCTATCTGCGCCGCGCACGATTCTGTGGTTCGTTCGAACGCACGTTCCAACTCGGTGAGCAGTACGACCTCGATCATGTCGACGCCAACCTCGTAAACGGCGAGCTGACGATCCGCTTGGTCAAGGCGGCCAGGGCCAAGCCGCGGAAGATCAAGCTCGGCAGCAGCCTCGCGCAGAAGGTGAAGGGACTCCTCGGCGTCGAGAAGGAGAAGGACAAGGAGAAACAGGAACAGGCGGCATGAACCACCGCGCATGGCGGAAGAACCACGACGGCAAGGTCTGGGACCTGATCCAGCTGGCCACGTCGAGGCCGTCGTACGGGTCTTCCGCCATGCGCGCCCCTTTTCGGATGGACACACGGAGATGAAGACGACCTCGGATATCTGGAGACCGATCGCCTACGTCGCACTGCAAGACACGATCACGCGGACGCGCGTGGTCAGCACGCTCGAACGCGCGGGCTGGATGGTGTTCCCGCAGCCAACCGGGTTTCACGTTCTGTCGGCGATCGCGGACGTGATCGACAACCGCGCGTGGCTCCGGCCCGGTCTCATCGTCATCGACGCGTACGCACGCGGCTGTGCGGGCACGACGATCGCCGCGGGGCTGCGCGATCTCGGCATCGCGATCCCGATCGTGTTGATCGCGGCGCCGAGCGAAGCCCTGCCGCTGTCGAGCGACGACATGGTTCGCATCACCGAGAGCGCGAGCGCGGAGACCGTCGTGGACGAGCTCGCGCGGAAGCCGTGGATGATCGAGCCACGCGGGCGACCACCCGGTAACGCGATGGCGAGCTGACGCTGGCCCGGCTTGGCGCACGCGCGGATGTGAGCGAGGATGCGCCGATGAAGCTCTTCGCGTTGGCGTGTGTCGCGCTCCTGGCCGCGTGTCCTCCTCCAGGAAACACCACCGGTGGCGGCGGTGGCCGTGGTCGGGGCGGCGGTGGCATCAGCCCCGACTCGTGCGGGAAGATCGACACGAACGATACGGGTCGCAAGCTGTACTCGTTCCTCGTCGCGTCCGCGGAGCTCGACAAGGCGAGCCTCGCGCTCGAGGCCTCGATCGCGGGCGCGTGCCGGCGCATGGCGGCCGAGCTCGGCGTCGATCAAAGCGGCGACACCAAGACGGTGTGCACGCGCGCGGCCAACGAGCTCGACGCGAACCTGAAGGTCAGCGTGAAGACCGAGTCGCGCCTCGTCACGAAGCACACGCCCGCCGTCTGCGAGACGAAGGTCGACCTCGAGGCCGGCTTCATCGCCGAGTGTGAAGGCCGCGCCGTCGCGAACAACGCGGGCGCCAGCGCGTCCGCCGAGTGCCGGGCGTCCGCCGGGATCCGCGCGACCACGCGCACCGAGTGCACCGAGCCGAAGGTCGAAGTCGTTCGCGAGAACGTCACCGTCGTCGACGACTCGAAGTTCCAGAAGGCGGTCGCCGCGATCAACGCGGGCATGCCGGCGATCCTGCGGGCGTCGAAGAAGCTCGAGCTCGCGGGCGAAGCGGTCGCGAACTGGGTGAAGACCGGCGCGGACCTGGTCGCGTCGTCGGGCAAGCTCGTCGCCGATCTCGGCGAGCACGGCGTGTGCGTCGCGGGTCAGCTGGTTGCCGTGGCAGCCGCGAGCGCGAACATCCAGGCGCGCCTCTCGGTCTCGATCGAGGTCTCCGCGTCGGTCAGCGCATCGGCCGGCGCGCGCTGATCGGCGCTAGTCGTCTTCGCCCGGCACCGGCTCTTCGAGGTACGACGACACCGGGCGATCGTTGACGAAGTCATCGACCCACTGCGCGAGCGTCATGTTCTGCGCTTCGACATCGGAGTCGACGAAGTTGAAGAGCGTGGTGCAGTGGCTGTCGTTGATCGGGCGGTAGTAGGGGATGAAGTAGTAGAGGTTGTCGCGCGTGTTGAACTCGTCGACGAGGAGCAGCGTGTCGTCGTTCCAGTGCGACAGGATCTCTTCCTTGTCGGTGTCCTCGTCGAGGTTGTAGAAGCGCTCGTACGAGTACAGCGAGAAGTTGTAGTCGCGGCGGAAGTACGTCGTACCGAGGCGATCGTTCGGGAACTCGTCGGCGAGCGCCGTGTTGATCGTGCCCATGTCGTCGAGCGTGAAGCCCTCGGGCATCAGCGGCGTGAGCGAGTCGAGGTTCCACGCCGAGCGGATCTTCTCGTGCAGCGGCTTGGAGAACCCCGACGACGGGAAGATCGGCCCCGAGTCGTTGATCAGGTACGCCTTCTCGACGGCGCTGACGCCGTTGCGAAGGAAGCGGTAGTTGACGATCGAACCGACACCGCCGGCAGAGCAGCCCGTCGAGAGCAGCTTCGGCACGTGCGTGAAGTTCGCGTCGATCCACTTCACGACCTCCTGGACGGCGGCGTGACCGTCGTGATGGAACTCGAGATCGGGATCCATCTCGTCGCCGCTCTCGTAGACCACCGTGGTCGCGCCGGTGTGGACGTCGCCGGTGCAGTACGGCACCCAGACGTAGTTCCAGTTCATCGACGGGCTCGTGTCGTCGACGCGGGAGAGGAACGGCGAGATGAACGACGCGAGGTCGTAGTCGGTGTCTTCGAGGCCATCGGGGTGCGCCGCGCCGCGGATGCCGTTGCGCCCCGCGCACGAGTCGTAGTCCCAGCACGCACCGCCGGGCTCGAACACGACCGCGAGGTTGTCACTCTTGTTCGAGAAGTTGACCCAGAACTTGTACTGGGTGCCGTTGCCGCAAACGATGCCCGGCGGCTCGATCTTGATCCACTGGTCGTACGCGTCGCGAGCGGGATTCTGGATCGCTTCCTCTCCGTCGAGGTTGTCACCACACGCCGCGAGCAACGCAACAACGACGAGCCCCACTCGGTTCATGAAGCCGACGCTACGACGATGTCCCGACGGGGCCAAGCTGAAAAAACTTTCACATTCGAATGTGCGAGCTTCACTAAGCCGAGCCGTGGGTGATCGACTCACTGCGTCGGATCATCGCGATTCGAGCCGCGACCACCGCCGTAGCGGTCCCACACGTTGACGCCGCCGTTGGTCGTGGTCCCGCTGCCGTCGTGCTTGCCCGACGGACGGCTGGAGCCGCTCTGCGTCGGATCCGACGACTTCGCGGCGACGAGCTCGAGCGCGAACTCGCGCGGCGGACCGTCGAGCGTCTGCACCTTGAAGCGCAGCGTGCCCCCGCGACTCGTGAGCGCCGCGTGCTCGTCGGTCGCGACCTTGGCGAACGTCTGCGCGTCGGTGACGTCTCGGCCCGAGACCGCGAGCACGATGTACTGCGTGGCGATGCCGAGCTTCTGCAGCGGGCCCGTGTCGAGCTTGGTCAGGATCGCGCCCGACTCGAGCTTGGGATAGCGCCAGCCGACGAGCGGGAACAAGCCGACGGTGGTGGCGCCGAGCGCCGTGTCCTGCTTCGCGTACGCCGCGGCGAGCTTCGCGAGCTCGGTCGCGCCGAGCGAGACCTGGGCGAACGCGACCACACGCTTGCCATCGGCGCTCGCGTACTCCTCCCAGTAGCGGGCCGTCGGCGCCGACGGAACCGCGCCGCCGCTCGTCGCGCGCAGGATGCGGCCGACGGCGTTGCGCGCCTCGCGCACGTCGCGGCGCGCGCTCGTGTTCGACGGATCGCGATCGAATGCGGCGAGCTTCGCGTCGCGCGTGGCCTGGTAGATCGGCACCACCGCGCGCTTCCACACGGCGTCGTCGATGCGCACCGCGATCGCGTTCGCGGCGGCGTCGAGCGCCGCGTCGAACGCTTCGTCCTCGGCGTCGTCCTGGCGCGACGACATCGACGAGACACCGACGCACGAGATGCCCTTCGCCGCGGTCTCGGTGCACGTCACGCTGTTCGGTGCGTCGGCGACGATCCACGCGGGGCGCGTTTCGGCGCTCTTGCTCGTCACCTTGCCGAACTCGGTCTCGGCGCCGCCCTTGCCCGTCACGCGCTGGTACGCGAGGTAGCCGCCGGCGGCGAGCACGACGGCGATCAGCGCCGCGAGCACCGGAACGAGGAGGCTCGAGCGCGGCTGCTCGACGGGGATCTGCGGCGACGATGCGACCTGCTTCGCGCTCGGCTTGCGATCGCGATGCACTTGCAGCGCGCGCTCGCGCAGGATGCCGATCGACTTCACGAGATCGGCCGACGCGGTCGGCTTCGGCAGCAGCGGCAAGAGCGTCATCACGATCTCGCCGGCCTGACACTGCATCGCGTGACGACACGTGGAGCAGCGCAGCTCGGGCGCGGTCGCGAACTTGAGCACGTCGTAGTGCTCCGCGACGTCGATCAGCTCGCCGGTCGTGGTGCCGCAGCTGGTGCAACCGTACGGCAGCGTCAGCGTGACGACCTGGCCCTTGGGCGCGAGATCCTCCGGGCTACACAGCTTCTCGAGGAAGGCCGGCGGGACGCTCGCGAGGTAGATCGCGTCGACGAGCGGCGCGACCATCTTCACGAAGCCGCGCCACTCGGCGGCGCCCGCGGGCTCGATGCGTCCGATCGACGACAGGTCGACGATCACGCTGCCCTCGAGGCCCTCGGCGAGCTTCTCGCGCGGGAACGTGCGATCGAGATCGCCGGTGAGCTTGAGGTACGTCGTGCGCCCTTCGATGATCTTGTCGACGCGCAGCTTGCGATTGAGATCGCTGACCGCGTAGTTGAGCTTCGCGCCGAGGAAGGCCGCGACCTCGGGCTCGAGCTCGAACTTCGACTGGCTGATCAGGTACGAGAAGAACGTCGCGCCGTCCTCGTCGAAGTACATCGCTTCTTTGCACGAGGGGCACGGCCGCTCCGCGAGCTTCATCGTCTTGATCGTCTCGAAGTCCTTGTCGACCTGGAGAAGGACGCGATGCTCCGAGTCGCAGTAGTCACACTTGAACGGCGCGTAGAAGCTGAACACGCGGCCGCCGCCCGTGAAGTTCGCGACCATGTTGAGCTGGTCGACGACCTTGGGCGTGCACTCGACGAGGATCATCGAGCGGCACAGCTTGTTCGCTGTCGTCACGAAGTCGACCCACTCGCGGATACCGAACGACGAGATCTTCTTCACGCCGCCGAGATCGAGGACGAGCGTGTCGCAGCCGGCGGTGGCGCCGAGCTTCTTGCCCTCGAAGCCTTCGTCGATCGTGCCGGAGAACTTCAAGCACGCGATGCCGCCGTCGGCGAACTTCTCGACGGAGAGCTTCGGCGCTCCGTCGGCGGGGTAGACCGGTTGGGACGGACGATGCGGAACAGCTTGCATCAGTGATGACTCCAGAAGTGCAGCGACTTCGCCTGCGTGCGGAACTCTCGGAGGTTCATGTCGAGCTCGAACAACGCGGTGACCTCCGTGTGCTTCTGCGGCACGACGTCGAAGAACATCGCCGACGACGCGTTGTGACACACCATCATCCCGAGCCCCGCGCCACCGTGTGTCTGATCCATCTCGCCTCCTGCGAGCCCGCGCGCGAGGCCGTCGACGACGTGCCAGCGCTCGAGCCTGCCGAACGGATCGCGAACTTGCAGCACGAGACGCGTGCCGTCGGTGCCGAACCGCACCGTCGGGCGCTCGTGCACCTCGAGGACGATGTCGGCCTTGCGATCGCCGGCGTAGCGCGGGCGCCCCTGCGAATCGACGGGCGCGTCGTACATCGCGTTCATGAGCAGCTCGTGCGCGAGCTCGCCGAACATCTCGCCGATGCGCCGGGGCACGCCGAGGCCGTTGACGAGCTCGGCGAGGCGCGCGACCGCGAGATCGCGATCCGTCGTCGTGCGCACGTCGAGCTCGACGGCGGAGAAGCCCCAGTCGAGGTACGCGGCGAGCGCCGGCGCCGACGAGGACGGCGATGCGAGGCGCCGCGCGACCATCAGCACCTCCCACGGGCGCGGCGTCGACTCGAAGTCCTTGCGACCCAGGACGTGATCGATCGTGGTCGACTCGATCATGTACTTCAGCGAGCGGCGCAGCGGCTCGGCGGTCCACAGCACGCCGCGCATGTTCGGCCTGCCGCGCAAGCGCTCGGCGACGAGGTCGGCATCGAACGTGTCGGCGCACAGCACGTCCGCGTTCTCGATCGCGGCGGCGACCTGCGCGGGTTCGTCGATCGCCTCGGCGCTCGCACCGGTCGCGAGAAACATGCGTGCGACGCGGCGAGCGACGAGCTTGTTGCGATCGAAGATGACGGCGTGCATCGATGGGCGAGGGTTCGCGTTCCAAGACCCCGGCGAACGATCACACGGTACCACGGAGATTCCGACGGGAAACCCATATGTTGGGCTACCCGTCGACGACCCGACGATGGTTCGTAATGACCGTGTGCCGTCGTACTTTGGGAGTCGGTGCGTGTGTGGTGCGTGTGTGATGGTCCCGTGCGATTTCGAGCGAGAACGTGCATCGACCTGCACGAGTGTCGAGGGACGCCGGCAGGTTCCCGGGCGATCGGCGAGCGGCATTGGCACCGCGAGGGCGTGTAGTGTCACGCGCGATGGACACGCGTTCGAGCGAGGCCGAGCCCGAGATCCGCATCGATCACCGCGAGGCGCTCGCGTATCTGCTGACGGAGGCTGCCGAGATCGAGCACGGCCTCATGGATTGCTATCTCTACGCCGCGTGGAGTCTGGGACCGCGCGGCCTCGAGCGTCCTCACGCCGAGGCGATCGAGCGCTGGCGCTCCGAGATCCTCGCGATCGCGCGCGACGAGATGGTCCACCTCGCGCTGGTGGCCAACCTCATCAACGCGATCGGTGCGACGCCGCACTTCCAGCGCTCGAACTTTCCCGTCGGACCGGGCTATCACCCCGCGGGCGTGGTGGTGCAGCTCGCGCCGTTCTGCCCGGCGACGATCGATCACTTCGTGTTCCTCGAGCGACCCGAGGGCGTCGACGCGCCCGATGGCGCCGGCTTCACGCCGGGCACGTACACGCGTGCCGCGCGCGAAGGTCGCCTCGTTCCGGGTGCGCACGACTATCGGACGGTCGGTCACCTCTATCGCGGCATCGAGCGCGGACTCGAGCGCCTGACGGAGCTGCTCGGTGAACAGAACCTGTTCGACGGCGATCCGCGACTGCAGCTCACATCCTCGATCGTCGGCCTGCCCGGCATCACGGCGATCACCGACCTCGCGAGCGCGCGCGCCGCGCTCGAGGCGATCGTCGCGCAGGGCGAAGGCGCGCCCGAGCACGGCGATGACTCGCACTACGCGCGGTTCTGCAAGATCCGCGACGAGCTCCACGCGATCCGCGAGGCCGATCCATCGTTCGCGCCGGCGAGCCACGTCGCGACGAACCCGGTGATGCGCAAGCCTCCGTCGCCGGGAAACCTCGTGTGGATCGACGCCGAGCCAGCGGCGAGCGTCCTCGACGTGGGGAACGCGATCTACGCGTTCATGCTGCGCGCGCTCAACACGGTCTGCTCGCCGGTCTCGCTCGCACCCGGCGCGCGATCGCTCGCTCTCGACGCGACGACGCTGTCGATGCGCACGCTGACGCCGGTCGCCGAGCTCCTCACGACGTTGCCGGCATCGGACGCGCACCCCGACATCCACGCCGGTCTGACGTTCACCATGTCTCGCTCGGTCAACGCGATGCCCGAGCCGCGCGGCGCGTTTCGTGCGCTGTCCGAGGGTGCGCGCGGCATCGTCGGCGGACTGCGCGCGCACGTGTTGCCGCTCGCGGCGAGCATCGAGCCCGCGATCGCGGCGCTCGAGCGCCTCGCCGAAGAGCTCGCCGCCACCGCAGATGCTGCGCCCGCTCCGCACTTCGGTGACACCGGCGTCGCCTCGACGGTGGCGACCGCGCGAAGAGCGCCGCTCGAGTACACGGCGGGCGCGATCGAGACGGCGCGAGGCGAGAAGGTCACGATCCACTTCGAAGCGAAGCGCTGCATTCACTCGCGCCACTGCGTGCTCGACGCGCCAACGGTGTTCCTGGCGAACGTGAAGGGCCCGTGGCTCTACCCGGACACCGTCGACGCGGAGCACCTCGCGCACGTCGCGCAGACCTGCCCCTCGGGCGCGATCACCTACGAGCGCCACGACGGCGGCCCCGAAGAGAAGCCGCCCGCGGTCAACCAGCTGCGCCTTCGCGAGAACGGCCCGTACGCGATCCACGCCGACGTCAGGCTCGTCGGCACGGGCACGCTGCTGCGTGCGACGCTGTGCCGCTGCGGCGCGTCGGCGAACAAGCCGTTCTGCGATGGCTCGCACAACGTGATCGAGTTCCGCGCGACCGGCGAGCCCGAGACTCGCGCGTCGGAGCCACTCGCGATCCGCGGCGGCGAGCTCGAGGTGCGCCCGACCGACAACGGCCCGTTGCAGGTGACCGGCAACCTCGAGATCTGCGCCGGCACCGGCCGCACCGTCGATCGGGTCACGACCGCCCGGCTGTGCCGATGCGGCGGGTCGGCGACAAAGCCGTTCTGCGACGGAACGCACGCGAAGATCGGCTTCCGCTCGGACATCTAGCGGGGCTTTCGCCCGCACGAGATTCTCGGGTAGCTGCGATTGAACATTCGGCGACCCGCCGCGTCGATCGGTGAGAAATGTCGGCGCCGAAACGCGCGTGCTACCGTGGGCCGGTGAGGTTCTTCGGCGGAGCCATGCTCGCGCTCGTGTTGCTGGTGCAGGGCGCATCGGCGGCCCCGACGCCCGAGCTGTTCCACACGGTCAAGACCGGCACCTCGCGCGCGAAGCTGTCCGAGTCCCTCGTCGCACCGGCGAAGAAGGCGGCGAAGGCCCGCGACTGGTCGAAGGCGATCCCGCTGTATCAGGCGCTCACCGTCGCGCGCGGCGCGGGCTCGCCCGAAGCGAAGCAACTCGCGACGCTGTGGACGCTCGCCGGTCAGAACCAGCGCGCGGCCGAGGCGTGGACGTCCTACGCGGAGGCGGTGAAGGACGACAAGGAACGCGAGGCGGCGACCGCCGAGGCGCTGCGGCTGAGCGCCAACGAAGACCCGTTCGCCGACAAGCTCGCGCTCGCGTCGATGACCGCCGAGGCGAAGAAGGCGTTCGCGGCGGGCCGAAAGGCATACGCGGCCAAGCAGTACGCGGACGCGATCGTCCAGTTCCACATGGGGATGGTGCTCGCGCCCGATCTGCCCGGCTTCTTGCGCGAGCTCGGGAGCACCTACGACAAGCTCGGTGCGCAGGCGCAGAAGCGCGAGTTCTACCTGCGCTATCTCGTGCAGCGGCCGATCGGCGCGAACGCCGATGTCGTCCGGGCGGAGCTATCGAAGAACCCCGAGGACAAGAAGCAGCTCGGCACGCTGATGATCACGTCGAGCTTGCCGTGCGTGGAGCTGTGGGTGAACCGGCAGCGGATCACCGGCAAGCCGCCCGGCAAGGGGATCGTCGTCGCGCCCGGCAACTACAAGGGACTCTGCTTCAACCCGAAGTACGAGATGGCGCTGTTCGAGTACGCGAACGTCGAGGCGGGCAAGCCGGCATTGATGACGTTCACGTGGGCCATCGTGCAGAACAAGCTCGAGAAGCCGTTCGGCCGGATCGCGCTCGAGAACCCGAAGTCCCCGGGCTTGATGATAGATCTCGGCATCACCTCGTCGGAGATCGGCGTAGCGGCGCCCGCCGACGGCCGCAAGCTGAAGATGATCCTCAAGGATGATTCGGGTGCGCGAGTCGAGGAGCGCAGCGTGAAGATCGAGCCCGGGCAGAAGCTCGTCGTCACCTGGTGAGGATCAGTTACCCGTCGATCGGCCGCCTTTTTAGACCTCGCCTAGATAAGTGGTAAGGTCGCGAAGATTGGTGTCCGAGCGCCCGTCGCAGGAAGGGAAGTTGTCAGCGGGTGCACCGAATGATCCGGTGCCGTTTGGACACTATTTTCTTCTCGGCTTGATCGCGCGCGGCGGAATGGCCGAGGTCTACAGGGCCAGGCCCCAGGTCGGTACGCGAAGACTGTATGCGGTCAAAGTAATGCGACCGCAGCTCGCGCGCGAGGCGCGGTTCATCGACATGTTCCATCGCGAAGGAAAGCTCGCGATGGTGCTCAAGAACCGCTGCATCGTGGAGACCATCGAGGTGGGCCAGCACGACGGCCGCCACTTCATCACGATGGAATATGTCGCCGGCCGGGATCTGACACAGGTCCTCCGCCGCTGTCAGGAGACGCAACAGCGCATACCGGTTCCGCACGCGGTGTACATCGCGGCGCGGATCGCGGAGGGCCTGCACTTCGCCCACACCCTGACCGGCCCCGACGGGCGCCCGCTCAACATCGTGAACCGCGACGTGTCGCCATCGAACGTGCGGCTCTCGTACGACGGTGACGTCAAGCTGCTCGACTTCGGCATCGCCCAGGCGCTGATGAAGTTCACGAGCGAGATCGGCATCCTCAAGGGCAAGTTCAGCTACATGTCTCCGGAGCAGATCCGCGGCATGCCGCTCGACGCCCGGACCGACGTGTTCAGCGCCGGCATCATCCTTCACGAGATGCTGACCACGGAGAAGCTGTTCCGCAGTGACACCGAGTTCGCGCTGATGGAGAAGGTGCGCAAGGCCGAGGTGCCGCCGCCCTCGAACTTCAATCGCCGCGTCACGCCGGAGCTCGACGCGATCTCGCTCAAGGCGCTCGCGCGCGACGTCGCGGATCGATACCAGACCGCCGCGCAGCTCGCGGCCGACCTCGACTCGCTGATCGAGGGCTATCGCTTCGACCCCAAGGAGCTGCGGCAGTTCATGCGCCAGCTGTTCCGCAAGGAGTACGCGAAGGAGCTCGAGGACACGCAGATGTCGCTCGAGACCGAGCCCGGCCTGTCGATGTCCATGACGCTGGGAGACAGCCGCCTCCCGACGTCGCCACCGACCGGCACGCCGACCGAGCCTCGCGTGGTGCAGCCGCCGTCGGTCCAGATCGAGGTCACCGACCCGACCACCCCGCCGCCCGACCCCGAGGGCGAGAAGCCCAGGGGGTTCTGGGGCTCGCTGTTCAAGAAGCGCCGCTGACGCGGGAATGCGCGCCTCGCCGGCGGTGGTACCATCACGACGATGGCGAAAACTGACGTCGACTTCGGCCAGGCGAAGCAGATCAGCATCATCATCGTCATCGCGACGGCGGCGCTGAATGCCGCG
Organism: uncultured Kofleriaceae bacterium; assembly: GCA_964617845.1. GTDB lineage: Bacteria > Myxococcota_A > Polyangia > Haliangiales > Haliangiaceae > JABFXX01. The sequence goes on from CAZUAR010000003.1 coordinate 190,544, forward strand.
TTCTACTTCCTGTCGCAGATGTACTTCGAGGACCGCGCCGCCACCTACGGCATGGCGTCGCCCGAGGCGATCAAGGCCACGCGCGTCGCGTTCGGCGTGATGTCCGGCGTCGTCGGCGTCACCGCGATCATCACGCAGTTCGCGCCGCGCCTGCTCGCGCACGCCCTCGCCGGCATCGTCGCCATCGCCGCGCTCGTCGGTGCGGGCGCTGCCTTCAACAAGGACTACCACCCGGTGCTCGGCGTCGCGCTCGGCCTGATCGGCGTGTTGCTGATCGTGCTGATCTACCTCTCGCTCCAGAGCAAGTCGCGCCCCGCCTGGTCGTTCCTGGTCGCGACGTGCGCCGTCGGTGCGCTCGTGACGCTGTTCGGTGCGACGAAGATCCGCAACGCCACCGATGTCAGTCTGTACTACGCGCTGATCCTGCCGGGCATCCTCATCGTCGCGACGGTGATGTTGATCAACCTCGCCGACGACTACGCGGAACCCGCAGACCGCTGACGGCGGAATCCGGGCCGATCGTGCTTGCCGGCGTGCGGGGCATCCGCTAGAACGGACGTACTTTCACGATCACGGAGGCCGCCATGGCACTGCAGCTTGGAGACGACGTACCGGATTTCACCGCTGAGACGACCGAGGGCACGATCAACTTCCACGAGTACCTCGGCAACGGCTGGGGCGTGCTGTTCTCGCACCCCAAAGACTTCACGCCCGTGTGCACGACCGAGCTCGGTCGCGTCTCCGCGCTCAAGCCGGAGTTCGACAAGCGCAACGTCAAGGTGGTCGGCCTCTCCGTCGATCCGCTCGGCTCGCACAAGGAGTGGGCGAACGACATCAAGGAGACGCAGGGACACGCGCTCAACTTCCCGCTCGTTGCCGACGCGGACAAGAAGGTCGCGAACCTCTACGGCATGATCCATCCGAACGCGAGCGACACGCTCACGGTGCGCTCGGTGTTCATCATCGGCCCCGACAAGAAGCTGAAGCTGTCGCTCACGTATCCGGCGAGCACCGGCCGCAACTTCGACGAGATCCTGCGCGTGATCGATTCGCTGCAGCTCACGGCGAAGCACAAGGTCGCGACGCCGTCGGACTGGAAGCAAGGCGGCGACGTGATCATCGTCCCGTCCGTCTCGAACGAGGACGCGCAGAAGGCGTTCCCGGACGGATGGAAGACGCTGAAGCCGTACCTCCGCGTCGTCCCGCAGCCGAAGAGCTGACCCGAGCTAGTTGCCGAGCGGCTCGTTCGCGCCCGCCGGGACGAAGCTCGCCCAGTAGAACGGGTGCGCGTAGCCCTTGCGCGATGCGATGTCGAGCTGCGTCTCGCGCAGCGCCGTCGAGCGCGGCTTGTTCGCGCCGAGCTTCGTGTAGTAGCCGACCATGAGCTCCTTGGTCGCTTCGTCGTCGACTTGCCATAGCGACATGACGAGGCTCTCGGCACCCGCGATCACGAGCGCGCGGCGCAGGCCGTAGACGCCGTCGCCGTTCGTGACCTTGCCGACGCCGGTCTCGCACGCGGAGAGCACGACGAGCTTGGTGCCCCACAGATCGAGGCCGGTCGCTTCCATCGCCGTGAGGATGCCGTCGTCGTTGCCGGACTCGAGCTTGTTCGCACCCGCGAACGCGAGGCCCGAGCGGAGCAGCGGGTTCTCCTGCGTCGGTGCCGCCCCTTGCGTGGGAACGGCCGCGCGCGCATCGCCGTCCTTCACCGCGGGCGGCGGCTCGTCGGGCAGGAAGAAGCCGTGCGTCGCCAGGTGCAGGACGCGCGGGCCGTGCACCTGCTTGAGCGCGGTCTCGGTCGCCTGCTCCTTGCGGAAGACCTTGAGCTTCATCTTCTTCTCGACCTCGTCGGCTTCCTTGCCGGTGCCGGGCAGCGGCGGCCACATCAGCGAGGCGAGATCCGACGAGCGCCGACCGCGCGTCGCGCCATCGGCCTTCTGCGCCTTCTGCGTCGCGTCGAACGCCGGATCCGCGAACATCACGCCGCCGCCTTGCGCCTTGGTGCGAACGGCGAGCCGCATGAGGTCGCGGCCGGACGTGAGGTACGTGAAGTTGTACGTCTTCAGGAGGAAGTCGCCCTTCGCGTCGACGAGCGCGCTGAACGGCACGACGTTGAGCGCACCGTCGGGTGCGATCAGGATCTCGGTCGTGGTGCCAAGCGCGGGCGCGATCTTCGCCATCGTCAGATCGAACAGCGCGCGACCGAGCGCGGTCACCTGCTTGTTGTTGGGATCGGCGACGGACTTGCGGAACTTCTCGATCGCCTCCTCGATCGGCTTCGCGTCGCCGAGCTCGATCAACGTCGGGTCGCCCTTCGCGCCGACGACATACGCCGCGTAGCGCCGCGCCTTCATCACCGGGTTCACGATGTTCGAGTACTTGTCGTTCGGATCGTACGGCTGGTAGTTCACGATCTCGACGAGCTTCGCGTTCGCGGGGATCTGCTTCTGCACCGCGGCGAGCGTGATCGACTGCGAGGCCGCGCGATACGCCGCGCTCTTCTTGCCGACGGCGAGCTCGAGCTTCTGCACCTGATCCTCGAGGGCCGCGACCTCCTTCGCGTAGCTCTCGGCGCCCGTCGCCGTCGGTCCCGCGACCGTCAGCTTCGCGAGCTGCGCGCGCGCGCTCGCCAGCCCGTCGAGCAGCTTCTTGTCGTCGGGCGAGAGCTTCGAGCGAATCGTCGACATGCTCGCGGCGGCGGCGTCGAGCGTGCGGCCCTTGCGGCGGAGCAGCGTCGTCAGGCCGAGCCGCGCGGCCCCCGCGCTCTTCGGCGCGTAGATCACCTCGAAGTTGATCGCCGTGTCGAGCTGGTACGAGTTGCGAGCGAAGTAGATCGCGTGATCTGCCTCGGTGCCGGTCTTGAGGACGTTCGCGAGATCGCGCTCCGCGAGGTCGAGCGCGACGGTCAGCGCTTTCTGCGCCTTGTCGATCTGCTTCGCGCCCATGTAGACCTTCGCGAGCGCGAGCTGCGTGTAGCCGTACATCGGGTGGTTCTTCCCGTACTGCTTCTCCGTCGTAGTTAGCGCCCTGAGCAGCAGCGCCTCGGCGCGCTTGAACTGGCCCATCTCGCGCAGCGTCTCGGCGATCGTGCTGTCGTAGACGTTCGCCGACAGCGGGTTCAGCGCCGCGAGCTCCTTCGCCCCTTCCTCGTACAGCTTCAACGCCTCGGGCAGCTTCCCCTGCGCGCGCTTGATCTCGGCGAGCGACGGGCCGTAGCCGACGTAGCCGCCCTTCTTCTTCTGGATCGCGATCGCGCGCTCGATCCACTTCTCCGCGTTCGCGAAGTCGTTGGTCTGGCGATACGCGAAGCCGAGCTGGCCGATCATGCTCGGCAGCATCGGATCGTCGGGGTTCGCCTTCTCCATGCGCGCGATCTCCTTCGCGTACATGTCCGTGATCTGCTGCTGCAGCGGCTTCGCGAGATCGGGGCGACCGCCGTAGCTGTACTGCGCGGCCACGGACCACAGCGTCGCGGCGGCGTACGCGATGTTCGTCGCCGCCATCTTGTTCGCGATCTTCACGATGCGATCGAACAGCGCCTGCGCCTTGTTCTTCTGGTTCAGCTGCCAGTACGTGCTCGCGACGACCTGCAGCGAGCCGACGAGGCTCATGTCGTCCTTCGCGATCGCTTCGGTGATCTTCAGCGACTGCTCGTACATGCGGATCGCCGCGGTGTACTCGTTGCGCGCGTTGAGCAGCGTGCCGTACTGGGTGAGCGCCGACGCGTAGTCCTGCGACTGCTCGCCGTGGATCTTCTTCGTGATCGCGATCTGTCGCTGGTAGACGGGGTCGAGCTCGTCGAGCCGGTTCTGCGACCACAGCGGACCGATCAGCATCATCAGGCCCTGCAGCACTTCCTTGGACTCGGGGCCGTGCTTCTTCTCCAGCGCGACGAGCTGTGCCTTGTACAAGGTGTACGCGGCCGCGTAGTCGCCGGTCTGCATCAGCAGGCCGCCGTACTGCATCGCGATGTTCTTGGTCTCCTGCGCGTCCGGCCCCTGCTCCTTCGTGCGCAGGTCGAAGAGCTTCTTCGCGACCTTCACCGCCTTGAACGGCGCTTGCTTCACCTGGAGATCGAGCAGCTCCTTCTCGAGCTTCGAGAGCTCCGCTTGCACCTTCAGGCTCGGTGGCTTCGGGGCGATCTGCGCGTGAGCAGTGCGAGCAAACAAGCCGACGAGGAGGAGCACGAGGGCGAGGCGCATCGCCGACAGTGGTAACATGGCGCCGATGAGACTCGCCGTCGCTCTCTCGCTCGCCCTGTTCGCGTGTGGTGGTGGTTCCAAGCCGGCTGCGATGACTCCCGTCACGCCGGAGCCCGCAACCGCGACCGAGCCGGCACCCGTGGAAGCAGTGCCCGAGGCCGCGCCCGCGGAGCCCGCGCCCGAGCCCGCCGCGGCGATCGCGCCGGCAGCGCCCGCGCCCGCCCCCGAGCCGGCTCCCGCGCCGAAGACGCGTGGAGCACAGAAGAAGCCGTCGAAGTCGGCGGATCCCTGCGCCGGCGGCGAGTAGTCATCAGCCTGTCAGCCGCTGCACCGCCCCGAGCTCCAGCCGAGGATTGACAGCATTTTCAAGCCGCGCTCTAGTAGTCGCACGTGTTGTTGCGCTGGCTGCTCCCGATCGTCGCCGCGATCGCATTGCTCGGCAATGCGGCGGCTGCGTTCGCGGCGGCGGGCACGTTCGGTCACAGCAAGTGCTGCTGCCCGAGCCCCAAGGTCTGCAAGTGCCACGATCACGACAAGCCGAAGCACGACGAGCAGCTCCGGCGGTGCTCGGGTGACGCCGTGAAGGTGACGCCCGTGCTCCAGGTCACGGTGATCCCCGAGCCGATCGAGACGGTGGCCCTGATGGCCGAGGTCGAGATCGAGCACGCCTCCACCCTCGTTCCCGATCAGTTCGTCACCGAGCCAGAGAAGCCTCCGTTCTAGCGATCGCGGTCGATCCACAGCCGCATTTCGTTCGAACACCAACTACCCGGCCTCGGGCCGGTGATGGATCCGCCGTGATCCATCGGAGGCTTTCTTCATGTTCTCGAAGCAGTTCTTGGTCCTTGCTGGGCTCTGCGTGTCCAGCTCCACCGCATTCGCTCACATCACCGTCGCCAGCGGCCCGGCGCAGGCCGGCAAGTCCGCGAAGGTCGCGCTCGCGATCAACCACGGCTGCAACAGCAGCAGCGAGGACACGTTCAAGATCCTCGTCTCGTTCCCCGCGGGGACGTTCTCGAATATCCGTCCCATGCGCTCGGACTTCGGCTCGTACATGTTCGTCAAGGATGGCAACCAGGCGATCACGGGGATCGAATGGACCAAGCCCGTCGCCGACAAGCGCATGGCCGACGACAGCTACTACGAGCTCGTGTTCAAGGCGACGATGCCGAACACCCCGTTCACCAAGGTGAAGCTCGACATCACGCAGACGTGTGTCGATGCCGCCGGTAACACGACGACGCCCGTGCACTGGGACGACTCGAACAGCGCCGAGCCCGCGCCGCGCCTCACGATCGCCCCGCAGCGCGTGAACACGATCGGCTGGAACAAGATCACGATCCCGGCCAACACGACGGTCGCGGCCACCGACCTCGCCGCGTACTTCGGTGACGCGTTGATCATCTGGAAGGGCAGCGCCGCGTTCAGCACCAACCCGAACACCGTCGAGCAGATCCACGCGACGACCGGCGTGACGCTCCTCGCAGAAGCGCTCGCCGCCGGCGACGTGATCTGGGTCAGGTACTGATCATGCGCGCGCTGTTCTTGCTCGTCGCGCTCTCTGCGTGCGGCGACAACCTGCATCCCGCCGGCCGCGACGCCGGTAGCGATGCCATCGCGGACTCGGGGATCGACACTCCACCGCAAGCGACGGGGCACTGCCTCGATCGTCCCGGCGCGCTCCCCGCCGAGCTGAACGCACCGTCGGGCGCCCTGCCCTGCGAGATGCTCCCACCCGGCTTCACGGTGTCGCCATGATCCGTCCCGTCCTCGGACTCGTCGCTCTCCTCGCCGCATGCGGCGACGACGGCGGCGCCGGCGTCGTTGATGCGGATCCCACCGTCGATGTCGCGCCCGATGCACCACCGCGCGAGGTCGTGATGGAGACACGCGCGTTGCAGCCGGGCGAGATCGTCGAAGGCATCATGACGTCCGGCCCCGGCGACGCCGCGCGCATCTTGCTACACGGACAGTTCCCCAACGTGTCGTTCAACATCCACGGCCACGCCGGCGGCGGCACGCAGGTCGTGTACGAGGAGTTCGACAAGATGGATGTCGACTACCTGTTCAAACCGACGTCGCAAGCGAAGTGGTACCTGCTCGTTCGCAACGACGGGCAGATCGCACAAGAGGTCGAGGTCAAGGTCGAGATCTACGGAGAGATGATGTGGGAGTGGGAATGAAGGCACTCGCGCTTCTCTCCCTCGTCGCGCTCGCGGGGTGTCCCGACGAGCCGCTGTTCGGTCCTCCGACCGAGTCCGTGTGTCCGCCGACGCAGACGCTGTCGTACGAGAACTTCGGCAAGCCGTTCATGGAGAGCTACTGCACCGAGTGCCACGACAGTCACAAGCGCGGCGAGGAGCGGCAGGGCGCGACCTCGTTCCACGACTTCGACACGATCTACGGCATTCGCGCGGTCTACGAGCACATCGACTTCACGACGGCGGCCGGGCCGACGGGCATCGTCAACGACTCGATGCCGCCCGACGGCGAGCCCAAGCCGACGCTCGAGGAGCGCAAGAAGCTCGGCGAGTGGATCGCGTGCGAGATGCCGACGGACATGCAGCTGATGATGTCGTCGCAGTGACCGCGGTTCGCGATCCGTCGCCCGCGGTAGTCGATCGCGCGGCGCGTCGAGCGGCCTAACTGCGCGGATGCGCTGGCGCGCGGATCTGGAACGACGCGTGCTGAACACCTGGGGCGATGCCGACCCCGAAGTTCACCTCCCTCGACCTCACCGTCCTGTTTGGCGTTACCGGCGGAAAGTCCCAAGCAGCGCAGCTCGAGCTCACGGCCGCGCTGGACCGCCTGAAGTCCGGCATCGCGGACCTCGCCCGCAACGACGCGCCGAACGACGCGTTGCCGCTGGCGATCCTGTTCTCGCTGAGCCGTCGCCGCGGCGGCGGTGGCGGAGCGCCTGCCGAGCTCGGCCTTCCGCAGGCACCGAGCGCGGCGCCGGCGGCGATCAAGGCCGGGCCGTCGACGCAGTACGCGCAGGCCTAAGGAACGTTGATGATCTTGTGGGTCTGAAGTGACAGACGCCATCGCGGACGCGCGTGGATCAGCGCGATCGCTCTCTGTAGATGCTGCTCGTAGCGCGCGTCCATCCACGGCTGGAGGAAGTAGTGCTCGCAGCGATAGCGCGCCACGTGCCGATCGAGTAGCGCCGCGTCGGTCGCGTCGTCGACGACGACCTTGAGCTCGTCGAGCGGTAGCGCGTCGGCGAGCACGATGCTCGCGGGATGGTGCTGCGGCTTGGGCGAGATCGTGAGCCAGTCGACGGGACCGCCGAGCGGACGCGTACCGTTGGACTCCATGTGAACGCGGAAGCCGGCCCCGCGGATCGCAGATGACAGCTCTGCGTCCCACTGCAGCGTCGGCTCACCGCCCGTGACGACGACGCGCGCGGCGTTGCCGGTGTCGAGCTCGCGCAGGCGCGTGACGATCTCGCTCGCGGTCATGCGCACCGCGCCATCGGGCGAGAAGTCCGTGTCGCAACCGGGGCAGTCCAGGTTGCACGCGGCGAAGCGCAGGAAGACCACGGCGCGGCCCGCGTGCGCACCCTCGCCTTGCAGCGTGGGTCCGAACATCTCCTTCACGAGGTAGCGGCGCTCCGACATCGATCGACGCGAGATGCTATAGCCCGAAGGTGCGCTGCGTCCCACTGATCGTCGCCCTGGTCGCGTGTGGGAAGAGCCAGCCCGCGCCCTCGTCGAAGGAGCCGCCGGCGCCCGCCCTGCCCGTCGCGCCCGCCGCGCCCACTGCGGTGGAGCCCCCGGCACCGTCGGCCAAGGCGGTCGTCGCGATGGCGACCGAGTGCGAGAAGCTTTCGTTCGCGGAGTCGACGCCGGTGCCCGAAGCATCGGGCGCGGGCTGGATGGAGATCGACGGCGCGCTCGCGCTCGTCGTCGTCAGCGACAGCGGCAACGACGGCGCGTACGGCATCGTCGATCCGGACAGTGGCGCGACGCGCGAGGAAGGCAAGCTGCCGCTCGGCAGGGCGGGCGCGGATATCGAGGGCGTTGCCGCGAAGGACGGCCTCCTCTACGGCGTGACGTCGTCGGGGTGGATGCGCGTGTGGAAGCGCGCCGCCAAGGGCTTCGAGCTCGCGCAGGACGCGTATCCGCTCGGGCCCGTCGATCTGCCCGACAAGAAGAGCAAGCTCTCCGCTCCCGACGGAGACGGCATGGTGTGCGGCGCGAAGGTCGCCAACTGCGGCCGCGACTACGAGGGCCTGTGCCTCGCGAACAAGCCGCCCGCGGGCGAGCACGCGTGCGTCGGCTTCGTCGCGTCGCGCGCGGATGGCCACCTGTACTGCCTCGAGCAGAGCGGCGACAAGCTGCGCGTGATCCACGACAAGTCGATCGAGATCGGCAGGTCCGGCACGCTCGCGGACTGCGCGTTCTCCGACGACGATCGGCTGCTCGTCGGCGCGAACCTGTTCGGCACCGACGAGGTCGTCGTCGTCGACGGCTGGGCCGATCCGGCGAGCGCGAAGGTGCGCGAGCTCGCGCCGATCGGCGTCGGCTTCCCCGAGGTGATCGCGGCGCGCGGCGATCTGGTGTGGCGCATGTCCGATACCGGCGGCGCACCGAGCCTCATGGCTCGCTATCGCTGCCCGAAGTAGCCGCGTCGTTCGACGAGGGTGCCGCAGGCTCGCCATCGCTGTCCGAAGTAGCCGCGTCGCTCGACGAGGCCGCGGCGCCGGGATCGCCGAAACTTCGCCGTTCTCGCCGGAGGCGCTACGATCGCCTCGTGCAGTGCCCGTATTGCCGCGGCGACTCGAACGTGACGGAGACCCGCGTCACGGCCGATGGCCTGCGGCGCCGGCGCGTGTGCAACAGCTGCAAGCGCCGGTTCACGACGTACGAGACGCTCGGCGCACCGCCGCTCAAGGTCCACAAGCGCGATGGCTCGATCGAGGCCTTCGACGGCGAGAAGCTCTATCGCGCGCTCGAGCGCGTCGCCGCGCACCGCACGGCGGTCACGCCGGACGACCTGCGTCGCCTCGCGCGCGACATCGAGGCCACGCTCGTCGACAGCGGGCGCAAGTCCGTCCCGTGGAGTGACATCGTCACGCTCGCGGTCGCGCGCCTGCACGGGCTCGACGCCGTGAGCGCGCGCCGCATGGAAGCCGACTATCGCGACGAGAGCGGCGCCATTCGCTTCGAAGCCGACACCGGCAGCGCCGCGCCGCCGCAGCTCGGCCTGCCGCTGTCCGACGAGGACTAGCCGAAAAAGAAACAGCACCGCTTCCCGAGGAGGAAAGCGGTGCCGTTGGAGAAAGGGCGAGACAGATCCGAGCCGGGGCCCAATCCGTTTCGAATCGCCGTCGAGTCACCACGTCTCGACGTTCTCGCCAGAAAAAGGGCAGGACAGATCCGAGCCGTGGCCCAATCCGTTTCGGATCGCCGTCGAGTCACCACGTCTCGACGTTCCTGCCAGAAAAAGGGCGGGGCCGATTCGCGTCGGGGCCCATTCCGAAGCGAACCTCCATCGAGTCACCACGTCTCGATGTTCCCGCCAGAAACGAGGGCCATGCGTCGTGCAGTCGCGAAGCGATCTCCCACCACAGAAGATCGATTCGCCCGGCACGACGAGGTGGAAAAAGGGCGGGACAGACTCGCGTCGGGGCCCA